>NZ_JBEWTB010000002.1:527500-1727500 GCF_040549045.1 Endozoicomonas sp. NE40
ACATTGCTTTTCTGATATTCCCTCAATGGCTTCTGTTATTGGCAGATACAGCGATTCCCCACCCAAATGTCCAGAGCGAAAGAAAAGCCAGGACTCTTTATTTATTCAGGCGTTAACCAAAAGGTGTCGATGAGTCTTACTATGAATTCATTCGTAGTCGTTCAACTCAACCGGTATATTTTTTGGGCAGGTTCGGTTTTTGGGCAGGTTCGGTGGAACTCCAAACCATAGATTTAGTCAGAGACGCAGATTGGCAGGCGGTGCCGCACAGGACACGCTCCGAAATAGTAATCCGGATATTAATGAGGGAGAACAAACTGATATTCCTTTTAGCGAGTTCAATAGTCGCAATACACGATTACTGTATCATCAGGTTGATCAATTTTTTCTAACCCAGATCAATAAATTCTATTTTTTCAAGGCTTTACAGGCTGCCAGGCATCGCCACACCCCTTGCAGGCGGGAGTTTTTCAGAAAGCTGATCACCCAGTCACCGTGCCTGGAGAATTTAGGGTTGTATTTTAACCACGTTTCCTTATCGAGTGGTTTTTCAAGCTCTTCAGGAGAAGCTTTTTGTTGGAAGTTCAGGAGTGAGGATACAATGTCACGATCGTCTAAACCGTGTTTGGCAACGACCTCTCTGTGTCGACCGACCTCCAGAATAAGATCGTGCAGATAGGGAAGTGTTGTTCTACTCTCGTGCAGGTTTTCAGTGGATTTAATACTATCGCCCTGCGTAAATGTCCCTTCAATACCAGCGATGTGATCTGCAAACTCGTCATCAGTAAACGTTTTCAATGGTAGCTTCTGCAACCATAGACAGGCCTGTTCAGCCTCAGTATGAGTCACATCCCAGTACTGTTTTGGTAAGCCTTCAAAAAACATTTCATGGGTGTGCTCATGGATTGCTTTAAAAAATGCGCCATCGGGGGAGTAATTCTCTTCATTAAAATAAGCCTCCTCATGGAGGGTATAAAAAAGAGCCAGCTCTATCGCTTTAAAATTGACGCTCTTTATTTGGTTCTTGTTCTCATAAAGTTGTCTTATCCAGTGAAACAGGGTTTCATAGCTATTTTCAGTGGCTACTTTTTTTTCGTACTTCGCGCTTAGATGATACAGGTCATGTTCAAAAAAAGTAGCTGGATACAAGTCAAAGCCATCAGCCTGGGTAAACTCTGACAGGCTGAAACCAGTCAGCCACAGGTGCAGTGGCCATAAGCGGTTGAGATCTTCGATGCCAAGTTCCCGGGGGTAAGGGATGATAGGAATATTTCGGCCTAAACCGGACTCAGCGCCTACATTTAACACCCGACTGTAATGCACCTTTTTCAAAAGCGTCATAAACTGATCTGTATCTTCAAAAAGCATCGACCAGGGCAGGCGTTCGAGATCTTTCAGAGAGCAGTTTTTCTTATATAACGAAAGTAGTTTGGCGCCCTTAGACTCAAAAAATTCATATACATCAAATCGACTGGAACGAATTCGAATATCATGGTCAATGGTTTGGTCTGAAATGGATAATCTTTCCCTGAAATAAAGTAAAGATCGATAGTGCAGGTATTTATAAGTAACAATTAAAGAGGGTTGATAAGGGTATTCTGGTGACAAAGCCTCTAACTCTCGCCTGAGGTTCCGTAGAATGTCGTCCTCTCCCGGCAGCAGGGAGTAATTATTTCTGGCTTTTTCTAAATCAGTCCTGATCAAATCGGCAGTAATGGCCATGCAAGGCATTGGGAACTCATTGGGGTGCTTGTTTATCAGCCTCCTCAACTCATTTACTTTTGTTGGCCCCATGCTAATAAGGCGGGCTGAAAAATGCTCATCCGTAGTAAAATCAGGTACAAGTGAGCCATCTTTCAGGGTGACTGAATGAACCGGTTGCAGAGCCTTTTGTTGCGTTGTTGCGTCAGTGACCCTGTAGTCCGATAGTTCTTTTTGAAGCGTATGGGACACTTTTTCCGGAATATAGGGTGTAGTGGAATTGTTATCGGACCTGATTCGGTCAACAGGTTCAATGGGTAACGTTATTGAGCCAACTGCAGCATTGGGTAAAGCATTCATTTCAAGTCCTTTTGTACGGAAATGGAACAGCTCACGATTTCACTGGAGGCCATCGGGATTTTATTGAAGAGTTATAAGTTATGACTTTGGTTTTAAATAAGAGTTCCCCTCTGACTCAGGAAATTGGCTTGAAAATGGGGGTATGGCATCTGAATCGTCCTGCGTGAACTTAAAGGCTGATGCTTTATAGCGCCCTTACACACAGCGTATAATCCCGACGAATTCTGATATATATAGAAAGGAACAATAGTCCGGATATTAATGAGGGAGAACAAACTGATATTCCTTGTAGCGAGTTCAATAGTCGCAATATAACCCGTTATTCCAGAGTCGATATTGGCCGGAAAAAAAGACTGAGTATCGATAGTGTTATAGTGATTTTTGATCAAAACAAAAAAGTCAGCCCCGATACCGCCAGCTATATCCTGGGGCATTACGTATTAAGTCCATGGAATAACAGCGCTATACACCCAAAAACCAATGTTTCCTGGTTAAGCGACTCTTCACTCCTCGGTATTGTAGAGGCAGCCGTGATCGCCCTGGTGATGCCCGTTTTGTCAGACAGCTTACTGAAGCCTCCAACCCCCGACTGCGGGGATGGTAAATTACAGTTCCGTGGTTACGGTGGCGGCTATGGCGGTGAAGGGGCATCTCAGGCGTTTTAGGCTCTGTTAAAGGAGACAATTTGGGTCGTACACTGTTAAAAATCTGGCTGGGTGAAACGCCTGCCGATCGCAACCTCAAACGAAGTATGCTGAACAGTTGCATTTAACAATAATAGCGAAATCTCTGCATTTGATAGGGAACGATCTGTGCATCACTGCAAATGGATAAGTGCTTTTTCATCAGGCGTAACTCTTGTACACGCAGACTTCGGTCTACATTCGCGGATTCCAGTGGTGACAGATAGACAATATCCTTCCTTTCAAGTCCCAATGCTTTAATAAATGCAGCGGTACGTTGAACATTTTCCTGCTGGTATCCGGGTTCGCTGGCTCCGGCAAGAACCGTTATCCCCACACTGATGCCTGCCCGTTTGTAATCATGAACCGCGCGACAGACTCTGGTCAGATCAGCAGATTTTCCCAGCCTTCCTCTTAAAGCCCCCCATCCGGTTTCCAGACCAATCACCAGACGGGTAACGCCAGCATTCGCCAACTCCTGCCATTGCGCTGTGTTTCTCGGTGCTGAAAAGTCCGGATCGGCAAAGGCTGCGATCCCCCGTTTAAATGGATCAAAGCAGGAGTGAATTTGCTGAAGGTAAGCCATCAACCGACGCTGCGATAAAGCCATGGCATTGGCAGAACCAATAAACAGTCCGTCTTTTATCAAACATTGACCTCCAAGCAACGTCTGTACGCCCAGCAAGTGTTGTGCAAACCGATCAGACGGCAACATTTTATAGGGTTTGTCCTTATAAAACGCACAAAACGTGCAGGCACGATTCGGACAACCTGTGACCGGCTGAACCACCAGGTCGCCATAGCGATCAGGAGGAAGAATAGGAACGCCTTCGGGATAGACCGCCCTGTAAAGCGCAGCCTGATGGTTGTAATAGTTAAAGTCCAACCCGGAGGCAGTCTGTAAAACCGACTTTACCCGTTTGCACCCTTTCCAGCTCTGGCTCCACTGATCCAGTGTAGTAGCGATTTTCCCGACCAGCAGAACCTTATCCGAGCGGTGCAGTGGTATCTCACCCTTTCCGCAAACCACATCGCCGCCCATGCAGCGCCTGTAAAAACTGGCTCCACAGCGATAACTTAACCACCGTCCCTGACGATCCAGCCTTATCGTTATTTCACTCTGCGGGTGTTCAAATTTATAACCTGAAGACAGTTCCCGAACCTCGGGCTGGGAGTAAGACATCAGCAAACAAGCTCATCAGAAAACAGCCAACAGTTTGCCACCGGTTTATTGCCATCGCAAAGCCATCAAACACCATTGTTTTAAATTAACCTGAGTTTCAAATTAACCCACAGTGTCAAATTAATCTGGATGAATGGCTATCCCCCTGAAACCTTTTCAACCCGTTATGGATTTGACACAACATAGCTGACTCGCACAGCACACTATAGCTGTATTTCCTACTGCTATAGTGTTTAGCAACAAGACGTAAATCAGGACTTTAGCTATGCCACAGGGAGTCAGCGGTTCTAATAGCCCACAAAATACACGCATACCAGAAGGCGTAAATCCAATACCCAAACCTCCGCGCGCTGGCACTATGAAAAACAATAGTGTCACACCCAACGAAGTTGACCCAACGCTTCTTCTGAAAAAGCAACAATCTGACAATCCTTCTCAAAAAGAAACCCCTCTCAGTAAAAGAAACGTTGGCGATTCAAACACCACTGATCAGAGCAGTTCAGTACCGGCTCCTCCTCCGCCTCCTCCTTTGAGAAATAAGGCTTCTTCACAGATAGCAACACCTGCACCGATGGACGACACTGCAGCGCCTTCAGACAGCATCCCTGATGCTCAACAAAAGGCAGAGGTTTCCGACTCTGTTGACGAAAATACCAGTGCTGAAACAAACCGGAAAACAAGTAAGAGAGGCGGTATCGCAAAGAAAATTGCACATATTTTTGGAGAACTGAAAAGATTTATCACTGGTACAAACTTTGAAAAGCTCCCTCAGACCTTACTCAATGATGTGAAAGCTACTGCAGCATTACTCGATGAGAAAAATGCGACAACTGAAAAGCCATCTCTGTTTAGCAGTCTTGATCAAGAACTGAGCGAATGGAACAACAAAGTTGATCGACTGGCACAACTGAAAGAAGACGAAGGTGCAGACTCTCAAGAGCGCACAGAACTGAAAAAAGAATTAAAGGAACGCAAGCAAAAAATAGCAAGCATAGCTAGTGCCGCTGAAACACTTCTGGAGATAAAAGAAACTGAAAAACGCCTGCAAAGAGATATTACTCAGCAGATAGCCACACCACAACAGAAAGAACTGGTTAAGCAGCTCAATGAAACCGTAACAGCATCGTCTGCTGAAGCACCCAGACCGTCCTCACTGGCGCAGGAACTGAAAGCCGTTAAGCTCAAAAAAGCTGGCAGCCGCCCTGAGCAAAAGTCACCAGAACAGACAACGACTTCTTCTGGCGGGCTGATCCTTAACCAGGAAATGCTGACCAAAGCCAGAGGAAACCTGAAGCGCAAAGCCGAGCAGAGCCAGCCATCTCAGGTAACACCTGATGAGCCTGAATTCATAAAAAAACGACGTGAAATACAAGGTCATAATACCGATCGCGAAGAATAAGAGAGCAACCTCTTAAATCTCTCTATTATTTCTAAAGCTGACAGTCCGATGTCGGCTTTATTTTTCCCGTCTTCAGTGAGCCATCCGTACCGCTCAATGCCCCTACTGAAAAATACGTCAGTAGGCATATAAATCAAAGTTTTTAACCACTAAAGTTCGTCCCCTGGCCTCCATGCAAATCGTCGCAAAGCAGCTAAACTATTGGTGCAATAAGCGTATAGTTTCGCCCGGTTCTGGCCACAACATCCCAGACTCACAAATGATTCACTCTGATTCCTGAAGGCCCTCCGGGAAACATTTAGACTGTTCATTTTTAAAACACAAACTCCAGCTTTGTTGATACAGGTCATTTCGTGTTCAGCTTTGCTGCCGCTAAAGTTAGCCGCCGTAAACCCGTATAAATTTTCTGAGGTATTATGAGTCAACAGGCCTCCCCTTTATCTACAGCTCAAGGCAGTCCGACATTGATGGATCGTTTCCTCAATGGTGTTGAACGGGCTGGCAACAAGCTGCCTGACCCATCCCTGATGTTCCTGTACGGAACCATTCTGGTATGGATTCTGTCCGCCCTGCTCTCCACAGTCAGCTTTGATATGATTCATCCGACCACAGGCGAAGCCATTGTGGTCAACAACCTGTTAACCGGCGACGCTTTTGCAGCATTTCTGTCGTCGATGGTAGGCAACTTCACCGGTTTTGCCCCTCTGGGGATTGTACTGGTTGCTATGCTGGGGGTTGGTGTGTCGGAGCAGTCCGGCTTTATTAACACCGGCCTGAAGAAGATGCTGGCGGTGACTCCAAAGTCCCTGTTGACACCTGCCCTGGTGGTGGTAGCCATTCTGTCACATCTGGCTGCTGACGCAGGCTACGTACTGGTTATTCCATTGGGTGGTATTATTTTCCATGCCGCTGGCCGTCACCCTCTGGCAGGAGTTGTTGCCGCATTTGCCGGTGTATCCGGCGGTTTTGCTGCCAGCTTTGTTCCGACACCAACCGATCCTCTGCTGCAGGGCTTTACCCAGTCCGCTGCCCAGCTGTTTGATCCGGAGTACCTGGTCAACCCGCTGAGCAACTGGTTCTTTGCAGCCGCTTCAAGCATCATCGTGACCATTGTGATCTGGTTCGTGACCGAGCGTATTGTTGAACCTCGCCTGAATGCCCACATGCCCATCGATGACGATGTTGAAGCCGCAGAAGACATGGGTTCCGTCAGCGATGTAGAAAGCCGTGCTTTCCGCATGGCCAGTCTGGCCATGCTGGCAGGACTCGGCCTGCTATGCGCCTTTGTGCTTCCGGAGTCTTCCCCAATGCGTTCTGCTGACGGCGAGCTGACTTCCCTGGCCTCGCCACTAATGCAGTCCATCGTGCCTCTGATCTTCCTGATCTTTGTTCTGCCGGGCATCGTTTATGGTTTGGCTTCCGGCGTGTTCAAAAAAGCCAAGGACATCATCGACGCCATGGGAAAAACCATGTCCACCATGGGTTCCTACATGGTGATGGCATTCTTCTGCGCTCAGTTCCTGGCGGCTTTTGGCCAGTCGAATCTGGGAACCGTACTGGCTTTAAGTGGTGCCGAAGTGCTACAGGCAATGAACCTGCCAGGACAGGTGACCATCGTCGGTATGATTCTTCTGACAGCTGTCGTTAACCTGGTGATTGGCTCTGCTTCAGCCAAGTGGGCGTTGATGGGACCGATCCTGATCCCAATGCTGATGGCCGTGGGTATCTCGCCGGAACTGGCACAGGCTGCCTATCGTCTGGGCGATTCGGTATCGAATATCATCTCTCCGCTGATGGTATTTTTCCCGCTGATCGTGGTTTACTGCCAGCGTTATATCAAGAGTGCCGGCATTGGTACCCTGGCGTCCCTGATGATGCCATACTCTCTGTCCCTGACCCTCATCTGGACAATCTTCCTGCTGCTGTACTGGGCAATGGGGCTTCCCCTGGGTATCCAGGGAACTTATACCTACCCGATTATGTAAATGTTGAAATCACAAAGGCAGCTTTGCTGAGCTGCCTTTGTGTACAGACGCCAACAGTCAAAATAACTTCTTCTTAGCGGCTGTAGGTTGATTGGCTACAGTACAGGATCTTTTATGCGCTTTCGGTATCTTTGTTTGCTCAATGAAATCAATCAGAAAACCTTTAGCTTCTGTTAACGTTAACCGACTCTCCGGCGAATGATTCATACACAGCCAAACCATTTTTTGTAAAAAATCTGCCAGATCTTTTTCCTTCACGTCCTTCTCATTATGCAATTCTTTGGCTATCTTCTTCGCATCGAGAACACTGGTTATGACAGGTTTACCGTTTACCTTCTCCTGCTCAACTAAATCTGTGTTTACAAAATACTGCCGATAGGCCTCATAAAGCTTCGGACTGTATGAAAAATTTTTCCTGCAATGATTGGGATTATTCACCCAGGCATGATAAATCGGTTTCCCTGTTAATAACTGCAAAGCAATAAATCCCAGACAAAAAACCTCAGTTTTTTCGCTCATATATTCACGCTGCTGACACGTTAACTCCGGTGCCATATAAAAGCAGGGTGGTTCACTGGATAGCGTTCTTGGCTGATCAATGCTGGAGGCAAAACCAAAGTCGGTAATTTTGGCTTCTAATTGCCCATTCAGTAGAACATTCTTGAGCTTTATATCACCATGTAACACCCTTAACTCTTTGTGAAGGTACTCAACACCACGAAAAATACCTTCCAGAATATTAAGTAAACTGTCCAGGGTGATTTTTTCATTTGGCTCCTTCAGGAATTTCTCCAGATCACAGGACATTGGCTCCATCAGGAGCATTACAGAATGACCTTGTACATGGTAAGCCAGAGTTCTGACGACATTTTGATGATCACATTCAATATGGGTATAAACTTCTCTTGCCGCTTGCCGATGTTGTCGTTCTGAAACCCCGTTTTCATGTGTAATAAACCGTTTAAGCGCTCCCCTGTCCACACCTTTGATGTCCTTATCCACCAGATAGACATAGCCGTAGCTTCCTTTTCCAAGACATGGAAGCCCCACCAGCCTGTCAGGCACTCCAGGGCTTATCTCATCGAGTTTTCCTCCGCGCTTCAGTGGTAATAAATGCATTTTCCCGGGGGTTTCCGCCGCTAAAGGGGCAGGCTGTATGTTCCCTGCTAGATTGAGTGGTTCATCCGAGTCCATCGACAAAAACATTTTGGAAACATCCTGTGAATCAAACTGGGAAAACGACTTGGTGAACGGCGACTCTCCAGAGAACCCCGGAGTCTTGTTTAAACAGGCCTGCGATGTATCAGAAGCTTTGTTCTCACAGGTTTTAGTCAACCCGGTTGTTCTGGTTGCATTTATTTTTGATACTGACGTATCACTTTTAGTATCGGCGCTGCTATCTCCACCGCTGGTTGAATCCGATGACGTACGTAAACTCTCTTCACACGAGCTGCACTCAGTGGGTTGATTGAGGGCCTCTCTGAAAGTCATTGGAAAACTGACTGCGTTGGACACATTCATACAAACCCTCCCTTTCTGGCTAACCTATTTGAGCCAGCCAGATAAGGTAGGTTCATAACAATATGGTCAGCAATCCTGACACCAATCCAGCCGTTCACCGGAACTAACCCCACCCCAAACTCTCTAAAGAACAATCAGGCAATTTTCAGATCTGCGACTATCCTGAACCCAGGAACCAGTCCTAACAATAAAACATGTATGAGGTTGTAATGTTTAATCTTCATCAAATGCTGGAAAACATGACGCTCACTAGTTGGATAATCGTCATTATCTGCCTTGGCCTCTGGACGTTTGCCACTTATATCGTCGGAGAATTCTCTGAAAGAAAGTGGGGAGACCGGGAATCCGGAGCCCTGGTCGGCTTCTTTGCCCCGGGGCTTATCTTTATGCTCTGCCTTTACCTTTGCTGACCCTGACCAGCTGAAAGCTTACTCCCCCAGGGGCTTTGATACCTTCTCCCCATACCAGAGCCGCCGGCAGCCCTGCCCCAGCTCGGCAATAACGACATACAGGGTTGGAGTCAGGATCAAAGTAATGGCTGTGGCAAACAGTATCCCGAACCCAAGGGAAATCGCCATAGGAGACACAGCCTGAGCCTGAAGGCTCTTTTCCATGGTAATCGGCACCAGCCCAAGAAAGGTCGTCAGCGATGTCAGGATAATCGCCCTGAAACGTTCACGCCCCGCAAAGATAGCCGCCTCATAAAGCCCTTTGCCCGCTGCTTTTGCCTTGTTGATAAAATCCACAAGGATCAGGCTGTCATTCACCAGCACACCTGCCAGGGCGATCAGGCCGAAGGTTGACATCAGGCTGAACGATTTACCCATCAACAAATGACCCACCAGCGCCCCCACCAGCCCAAACGGAATAATGGCCATAATAATGACCGGTTGCACATAAGAACGCAGAGGAATGGCGATCAGAGCATAGATCATCAACAGCGCCATGGAACCCAGAACCGCCAGCTGCTCCACAGTCTGTTTCTGCTCCAGGCTGGCACCATCCAGACCACTGGTCACATCAGGGTAGCGGGCATAAAGATCCGGCAGAAAATTATCCCTGACATCCTTAATGACCGCATCAGGTTCAATACGTTTTACATCAACATTGGCAGATACCGCCAATGCCCGTTTACCATTGGTTCGCCGGATATAACTGGTACCCTGTCCCGGCGTAATAGTCGCTACCTGATAGAAGGGTACCTCGCTGCCATCCGCTGTCCGGATACGCACCCGGTCCAGATCGGTTAGATCATCCCGGTCTTCCCTCGGGTAGCGCAGAATAACCTTCACCTCTTCACGTCCACGCTGAATCTTCTGGACTTCCTGACCATAAAAGCCCTGACGCACCTGGTTACCCAGGCTGGCAAGGTTCAGCCCCAGCGCCTGGGCGCCCGGAAGAATATCCAGAATGACTTCATCAATGGCAGACTCTGTCGTGTTTTCAACATCATAAACACCGTCGTATGATTGCAACTTCGCTTCCAGTTCTGCAGCCGCCTGCTGCAGTTGTCTGTTATCATTGCTGCTCAGGCGAAAATAAACCGGCTTGGAACCACCGGCATGACGCTCTGTAGAAAAGTCCAGTTTCTGTAGGCCGACGATTGAGCCGGTTTCATTGCGCCATAAACTGGCTACGTCATCTACTTCAATGGAACGTTTCTCAGCCTTGCTCAACTCGGCAATAATCACGCCCTCATCGTCACCTCTTGACCAGAGCATAATGCTTTCGACGAGGTTTTCACCCTCGTTTTCCTGCCGATAGCGTTCGTCTACACGCATCGCTGCCTGTTCAATACGTATCAGGGCGGCATTCCTGTCCGCAATAGAAACACCCGCATGCATATCGAGCGTCACTTCAATCATGTCGCTGGGAATTTTCGGGAAGAAGACAAACCGGATGAGCGGGCTGACCAGCACACTCACGGTTATGATCATAACCCCGGCAAACACACTGAGGGTGACATAACGATTACGCAGCGCCTTTTCCATCAAAGGCTGGTAAACCTTACTCACAAACGATTGCAGCCCACGGTCAACCCGATCCTGTAGTTTTGCCAGCCGGTTAGCAGGAAGCTTGCCAGCCTCGACTTTGCGCATATGGGCAAGGTGTGCAGGTAGGATAAGTTTTGATTCCACCAGTGAAAAGAAAAGACAAAGTATCATCCACCAGCCCAATCGCATGAAAGAAAGGCGATGCCTTTCCGGTGACAAACAACACCGGCAGAAAGGCTGCAATCGTCGTCAATACACCAAAGGTGGCAGGCACCACGACCCGCCGGACACCGGCCACCACATTGTCAGTGGTATGACCATACCGTGAAATGCTGGTATAGACGCTCTCGCCCATAATGATGGCATCATCCACCACTACACCAAGCACCAGGATAAACCCGAACAGGCTCAGCATATTGATGGAAACCGGCATAAAGGCATTGGGCATCAGCCAGATTGCCCCCAGAAAGCAGACGGGAATTCCCACTACGACCCAGAAAGCTACCCGCATACGCAGAAACAGGGTTAATAACAGGAACACCAGAATCCCGCCGCTCAGCATATTTTCCATCATCATGCTCAGGCGGCTTTTCAGATAATAGGCACCGTCCCCCCAGGGCTGCGCTTCTACCCCAACAGGTAATTGACTCTGATATTGGGTTAGAAACTGACGTACATCCCTGGACGTTTGCAAGGCACTGATATCCCCTTCAGAGATAATACTGATGGTAATGGCTTCCCGGCCATTGAAACGGACTATGCCTTCGTCCTCAACAAATCCGTCGTGTATTTCAGCAATATCCCGCAGATAAAGGCGACTACCGTCTGCATTGGTTCGCACGACAAAGTCTGCAAAATCAAATCCGGTATACGCCTGTCCCCGGGTTTTTACGGAAATATCGCCGTCGCGGGTTTTAATAGAACCACCCGCCACATCAATGGAGGCACTCTGCAAAGCCCTTGAGACCTCATCAAACGTCAAACCGTATTTTCGAAGCGCAGACTCAGACAGCTGGATAGAAATTTCCAGATCATCTTCACCCAGCAGCCGGGTTTTGGTGACAGTGGGCAGTGTCAGTAATGCTTCCTGTAAAGACTGTGCTGTTCGTTGCAGTGACAGCCGATCTATGTCACCGAACACGGTCACCAGCAACACACGTCTTTCTGGTTCAATTTTGGTAATAACCGGCGTCTCTGTCTCTACCGGCAAAGTGGTTAAACCTTCTACCGAGACTTTGACATCGTTATAGAGTGTATCAAGGTCAAACCCGGTTTCCACTTCAATACGGACACGCCCGAGACCTTCCCGGGCGGTACTGACCACTTTCTTGATACCGGACAGAGTCCGAACCGCTTCCTCAACTTTCAGGACAACACTCTGTTCAATATCATCAGCCCCAGCACCGGGGTAGCTGATGGAAACCTGAATGGTATCTGCCTCAAAATCCGGGAATATCGTTTTCTTGATCGTAAATACGCTCAGCAGGCCAGCAGCAATAATACTGACCATCAGCAGGTTAGCCGCCACAGGATTGTTGGCAAACCAGGCAATCACCCCTTTCCTGTTGACACTGTTATCATTGTTCTGGGACATCATGCCACCTGCCTTAGCTGTTGTTGTTCAGGGGGTCACTTGATGTGGTGGAAAATCCGGAAGGGACATCGTCGTCAGCCAGTCGAACTTTCATACCCTCAACAGGGTTGGTCAGCGGAGTCAGGCATAAGCGTTCACCTTCAACCAGTCCTTCAGCCACATAAACCGTGTTTTTGTCCGCATAAACCGGCCGTATCTGCCGGTAACGCAAACTGTTGTTCTCATCAACCACCAGGATTTTTCCATCGCCGTAAACCGCACGCCGGGGAATTCGAAACAGTCCTTCTATCTCGCCGCCCTGCAAACGGGCAGTAACAAAACTGCCTGCTTTCAAGGGCTCAGAACTTTTGCCGGTAAACCTGTTACCGGAGATAACGTTTGTCTCACGATTTAATGCATAAGGGTCAGCCACCCTGACCACCACATAGTGCATACGGCTCTTCTCATCAACGGTTCCTTCCACCCTTGCCAGCTCGGCTTCCCAACTGATTAATCGCCCTCCCAGTGACTGGCTCAGGGTGACCCGGATATCAGAAGACACCTGACGTCCGGCGGCAGGCAGTTCGATAAAGGCAAGATCAGCGGGCTTCAGTGGCAGCCGCACCTCTGAAAATTCGACCGAGAACACCATGCCGAGTGGTGAACCAGTACCCAGAAACTGACCAATATTGACAGTGCGTTCCCGAACCATGCCGTCATAAGGCGCACGAATAACGGTTCGTTCCAGATCCCTTCTGGCTTTGTCGAGCTGTGCGCCTGCGGCCTTGACCTGCGCCCGGACTTCAGCCACATAAGGCTCCCTCAGTAGCAGTTCAGGAGCATCATCCAGCTTACGACCACTGCGTAGCCAGCTCTGTTTTTCAGCCTTTGACCGGGCTACTTCTTCAGCCAGACGGGCTTCACTGGCTGCCAGGGTTGCTTCAGCCTGACGAACCGCTACCCGATAATCGCTGTCGTCAATTCTGACCAGCAGATCACCTTTCTGAAAAACACCACCACTGACAAATACCGGGGCGACTTCAGTAATCAGTCCGGATATCTGGGCCACTAATATTGTTTCAACAGACGGGTGAACAACGCCCTGACTGTTAATTGAAAACCGGACAGATTCAGTAGTGAGTAAACGAGATTCAACCAGAGGAATGGTGGCTGTTTTTTTCTCTTCTTCAGGGGGGTTAACCAGCCTGGTCAGACCAAAGCCGATGCCACTGCATAGTGCCAGAACAGCCAGAGAGATAAACAACTGGCGACGTGCGTTACTGCTTGCCATGATGATTGTCCGTAAATCGATTTATTATTGTTATACCCTCAAAAAGCCAGCTAAAGGCTTCGGATGCTCAACGGATCATAACAAATATTGCAGATAATGAGCCACCCCACTTCTCACTCCCGCAGCGGTTAGCGGGTGGCCAATCTTTGAAGGGGTTATAAGTCCTGATGCTCCTGAGTACCATCAACAACTTCATCAACAGTAACTTCATCAACAGTGACTTTATCAACAGTAACTTTATCAACAGTAACTTTATCAACAGTAACTTTATCAACAGTAACTTCATCAACAGTAACTTCATCAACAGTAACTTCATCAACAACAATTTCATCAACCACCCGGGAGGTAGTTTCAGCCTTGCTGTCAGGCTGCAGATCTATATATAGCACTTCATAGGCATAGTTTTTGCCATCATACTGGTCTTCATAATTTATATATTTACCTGTCTGATAACGTCCTTTGTAGTCAACAGAACAGTATTGGTGGCCACGAATGAATGCCTGAAGAATGCAATAATCAACGTCGTAGCCCACCCCATAAGGAGAATGAGAAGCAAAGGGTTCTCCCTGACGTCCAGCCCAGGCTGCATGAACGAAGGGATGTGACAACTCTTTCAGCCGTCTGGCTTTTTCAGCCAGCTCATACAGTGGCAACGATGGTTTTTTGTCGGATAACGTGGCATCAAATACCTTACATTTTCCACTGCGACTGAACGTACCAAAGTCCAGGGTTTTGTTGTCTGTTGACTTGATGCAGAGTTTTGTTTCAGCAGTATTCATTTCTGCTTGCTGCTGATCAGTTGGTTTGTCTCTAGCATCACAATATTCAAACCGCTTAATAAATTTTCCCAGTTCCAGCTTCCGTTTTTCAGATTGATCAGGACTATCAGCGGCATTTATAACTATTGGTTCTTTCTGTACTGCCGCCCTGACCTTCTCTTCTTTGCCATGTAACCAGAAATATGTCTTCTCCCGGCGAACCTCCCCTCCCGCTTCGATAGCACAAAAGTGTTTTATACTGCCGTTACTGACAGATCCAAGATCCAGTGCCGAACGACCATAGAAAACACGTTCTGTCGAATCTGGCACAGCGTGAGTGAATGCAACACAAAGTCGTCCATCTGGTGGTGCCTCAGTCGTTGAAGATTGCCAGCAAGCGGCCGGAGCTGAAAAGGCATTGACTGCCTGAACTAATAGCACGAACAGACCACTCTTAAAGAGCCACTGCATTGATCGCCTCCAGAAACAATTACACAGATTTGTAAGGCAGCCTCAAAAGTTAACGATTCATCGGATATGATAAAAATCAATTTCCTCTTCTTTGAGGCCAGCTTCAGGGTTAGTAAATATAGCAGTGTCCAGCGCACCTTCACTCTTTGCCACAATACAGGTAACAGCACTGTCGCCGGTCACGTTAACCGCACTGCGAATCATATCCAGTAGACGATCAACGCCCATTATCAGAGCAATTCCTTCTACCGGCAGCCCCACCTGCTGTAACACCATAGCCAGCATGATCAGTCCCACTCCCGGTACTCCGGCGGTGCCAATGGAAGCCAGAGTAGCCGTCATGATGACGGTCACATAATCGGACAACCCAAGGTCAATGCTGAATGCCTGGGCAATAAACACGGTAGCCACACCCTGCATAATGGCAGTGCCATCCATGTTAATGGTGCTGCCCAGCGGCACAGTGAACGATGCTACCCGGTTGGCAACACCCATCCGGTGCGTCACTGTCTCCATCGTGACAGGAATCGTGGCATTACTGGAGGCGGTACTGAACGCAAACATAATCGCGTCTTCCATCTTCTTCAGAAAGACGACAGGGTTTAGTCGGGTAAAAAGATTAAATAGCAGACAATAGGTCACCAGAACATGCAACAGCAGAACCCCTATCAACACCATGACGTATTGCAGAAGACTGAAAATTGCACTGACTTCAATGGTGGTAAACAGCCTCGCCATCAGACAGAACACACCGTAGGGTGCCAAGTTCATCATCAGCGCCACCAGCTTCATCATCACTTCGTTCATAGACTCAAAAATTCTGGCAATCCTCTCACCGGGTTCACCTGCTGCCGAGATGGAAATGCCAAACAGCACTGAAAACACTATAATCTGCAGCGTATTACCCGATGCCAGCGCCTCTATCGGGTTGCTGGGAAACAGCCGGATAATCACTTCCGCCAGCGACGGTGCCTCACCGGGGGAAAAGCTGGCCGTTGCTTCCAGATTGGCACCTTCTCCCGGCTTAAACAGAAGCGCAGCGATAATGGCCAGGGTAATAGCAACAGCCGTCGTCAGCATATACAGACCCAGCGTCTTACAGCCCAGTCTGCCCAGTGTCGAAGCGTCAGACAGCGAACAGGTTCCACAGATAATCGAAGTGAAGATCAGGGGAACAACCAGCATTTTCAGAGAGGTGATAAAAATCTGGCCAACAACATAAAAGAAGCCATTAGTAATGTAACTTTCAACAAAGGCATTACCTGGAAGTAGCGTTCGGGAAAGAATGCCGACCAACAGTCCAGAGATCATCCCCACCATCACTTTGGTGGTCAGTGATAACTCTTTCCACTTCTTGTACATGAGACATTCCCGGCAGTAGCAGACGACAGAGGTATAAAAAGATGGCAAGCCATGATAAGGATAGTCGAAGAATTTATGCCTTATAAGACAACATAAGAAGACAGCAAACAGTTAGAGTTTATTCAGCGATTTATTGAAACAGGCTTATGATTTGAAATAGTTCTGATTGTTAGTGTGACACAAAAAGAGGTTCTGCCATGCCAAAGATTCATACATGCGAAGTGTGCAACAAGGCTTTTCCGTACAAGGGCGAACTCACCAGGCATATGCGGAGCCATGAAGGTCCAAAGTCATTCACTTGCAAAATCTGTGGACAAAAATTTTCACAGAATCACCACCTCACCGATCACATGCGAACCCATACAGGTGCCAAGCCATACAGTTGCCCGGTCTGTGAAAAAGCGTTTGCACAGCAGGGTACCCTCACCAATCACATGCAAACCCATAAAAGTGAAAATGCACATGTTTGCCCAACCTGTAAACGTACTTTTACACGAAACAGCTCCCTTCAACGGCACAAACTAAACGCTCACCCAACCCCGACAACTGAAGTGACGACAGTAACACATCAAGAACCTGCCGGAACGGTCACAACAACAACACACACTATTAGCACAGCCTCTGGTACAACCAGCGTAAGCTATATTCAGTCACCAAACACTAAACAACAGCCCCCTGTTCAGGTGGTTACTCAATCTGTCGGAGCAATAAAGACAACCGTTGTAACGCAAAGTAGTGGAACGATCAGTCACAGCGAATCTTTCGATGTTTTTCAAGAACAGCTTGCAAGGACATTACCCGACCCGCAATGACGCGTTACAGATAGAAAGTGCGATTGGTAACCTGAGATCGTCAGGCTGAACGTTAATCCGTCATGACACCACAATTGGCGTTATAATGGATAAATCGTTACATGGAATCTGCCCTCAGGATTACGGGACAATGACCGTCAAAGACCACCCTATTCCAGATCTGACAAACCATTCGCTGTATACCGAACTGCGCCTTCAGGAAAACTCCCGACAAACGTTGCAACTGATGAACGGCGATGTCACCAGCAACTCTGTCGAAACAGTCAGCGGCGTATCAGCCAGAGTATGTGACCAGGGACAGTGGGGGTTTGCTTCACTGCCAGAAATCAACGATCACTCAATCAGGCAGGTGTTGCAGGAAGCTGGCAATAATGCCGCCTTTCTGGCAGGTCAGCAGGGGAGCCAGAGCGCCCGCTTACCAGACGACTCATTCTCTGTCAGCAAAGATTTTTCCAGTCAGCAGCCAGCCGCCACGCAGGAACAGAAGCTGGCTTTTCTAAAAGCGATTGACCGTTATGTTCAGGACAACTGTCCAAGTCTTGAAAGCCGTATTATCCGCCTGCATCTGGAAACCATCAGCAAACGGGTTCACACCAGTACAGGGTCGCAGGGCTTTACCCGTATTCCCAGAACCATCCTGACGGTCTGTCTGGTGGCCAGTAATGACCAGCAGGAGCCGGTAGAGTTGCTGCATATTGTCAGTGATCGTGGAGAGTATCAGGATGTTCTTACTGAACCATCCAGCCTGTACGCTGACATTGACAAGCTGTATCAGCAGCTTCTGGATAAAAAAGAGGCCGTTCCCGCCAGCGCCGGATATAAAGAAGTCATTCTGGATTCGGAACTGTCCGGACTGCTGGCTCACGAGGCGGTTGGTCATCCTGTCGAAGCCGATCTGGTTCTGGCCGGATCGGTGGCAGCGGAACTGCAGGGAGAAATGGTGGCCAGCCCTATTGTCAGCATGGTGGACTTTGCCCACTCCTGCAACGGCGAAACTCTGCCGGTACCGGTTTTTATTGATGATGAAGGCAGTAAAGCGGAAGATGCGGTACTGATTGACCAGGGCAGGCTGACAGGCTTTATGCACAATCGCTACAGTGCTGCACAGCTTGAACAACCATCGTCGGGCAACGCCCGGGCCTTCAAGTACTTTGATGAACCGCTGATTCGTATGCGCAACACGGCTATTTTACCCGGCCACGATAAGCTGGAAGCAATGATCGCCTCAATTGACGACGGTTACTACCTGATAAAAAGCAACAACGGCGAGGCAGACGCTACTGCCGAGTTTATGTTTGGTATCACCCTTGGCTACGAAATCAAAAACGGTAAACTGGGGCGCGCCATTCAGGATACCACCATTTCCGGCATGGCGTTCGACGTCTTAAAAACCGTCACTATGGTGTCCGATGACCTGCACTGGGAATGCTCTGGCTATTGTGGCAAAAAACAGGACATTCCTGTCGCCTGCGGTGGTCCGGCGATTAAGTGCAAAGTCCATATTGGCGGAGAATAATCCGGATGACTGTTAACAACCTGTTGGCCTTATACCTGAGGTGCCCATGAGTCAGCCTTCCAATCACCCGGACTACACTCAGGGCAGCACCCTGAACTATACGATGGAGCAACTGCGTCTGGCTGGCTTTGAGAAAACCCAGTGTTCCCTGTCCAGCGACTACAGGCAGGAACTCAATGTTGAAAAAGGAGCCATAACTCTGCTGCGCAGCGGTAGCGACAGGGAACTGTACCTGAGTGGCATTATTGACCAGAAGAAAGCCTCACTGTCCATTAATGACCTGAGCCATGACAGCATTGACTCAGCCGTTGCCGAACTCCTGCTGATGGCAAAAGGCTCTGAAGCAGACGACGCCTACACGATTGCACCGGCACAACCCACAGGCGTTTTTTTCCGCCGGTCCACAACAGGCTGACCTTGAAGCCATGTACGGCAGCCTTAAAACATTCCTGACGTACCTGAAGCAAAATCATCCCAGTATCGTTATGACCGAATGTTCACTGGATTACACCCGTATCCATTCCAGAATGGTTAACAGCAACGGCATCGACTTTACTGAAACCCGGGGCAACTATAATGGCTCTCTGATGTTTAACGCGAAAAACGACAATGACATCACCTCCCTGAACTATACCGGGTTCACAACCTTCACCCTCGACAAACCCTTCCACCAGTTTGGCTCCATTGAGCAACTGCTGCGAAGTTCGGAAGCAGAGTTCCGGGCGCAACCCCTGCCAGCAAAGTTTACCGGCGACCTGATTATCACTCCGGATGCCATGGATGATTTCATTGGTTTTCTGGTGGGTTCTGTGACAGATGCCCCCCTGATTGCCAATAGTTCGTTGTATAAAGACAAACTGCACGAAGCGGTGACAAGCCCCTGCCTGACCCTTAAAAGCCTGCCTCTGGACAGTACCATGCCCAATGGTTATCCATTCACCAGCGACGGTTTTAAAGCCGAAAACCTGACCCTGTTGAGTAACGGTGTGCTGGAAAGTTTTCTGTTGACGGATTACGGCGCCCGAAAAACCGGTCTGAAAAAAGCCGTTAACGAAGGTGGTTGTATGGTGCTCGAGCCCGGTGAACAGACACTGGCCGATATCATTTCCAGTACTCAGGAAGGTGTCATTCTGGGTCGTCTGTCAGGCGGCGCACCTGCTGACAAAGGGGATTTTTCAGGCGTTGCCAAAAACAGCTACTACATCAAAGACGGACAAATACAGTTTCCACTGACTGAAACCATGATATCAGGCAACATGGCCACCATTCTCAGGAATATTGTGGCAGTATCAAAAGACGTGGTGGATTTTGGCGACAGCCGCTATCCATGGCTCAGGTCGGCAAAGGTCAATTTTTCCTGACCCTGACCAGACCGGGGGATAAAGGATATCCCCCGACGATCAACCACTGAGCTTTATTAGCCGCAGCACTTCTTGAATTTTTTACCACTGCCACAGAGGCATGGGTCATTACGGCCAGGTGTTTTTTCAACAACTGTGGTTTTAGGAGTGTTCATTAAAACATCCAGATCGACGAGGTTCTCTTCCTTCTCTTCGTTCAGTTCAATATCCACAAACCAGCCATTTTCGCTAAAAACAGCCTCAATTTCCTTAAAACGCTCTTCAGTCTGAACCACTACACAGGCCGGGTTCTTTTCCGTACCCAGTTTGGCGGCTTTCTTGCGCTCAAAACCACGATTGAACTTGTCAGCCTGATTCATCAGTCGGTTGCCATCGGTATAAAGCATGAATAACCACCATCTACATCAATTGAAAAAAACGTTATCAACAGAGACATCAGGCGCTGAAACAGCCAAACCCACATGTTTTCGTTGATCTGAACCGACCTAATTTACTTGATTTGCAGGCATTTAGCCAATAATACCAGAAAAACCCTGACCCTCTGCCAGTGATTCAGTAACGGATGGAAAGATGCAACCTTTTGCACCAGACCATCCGCCATGCCTTAAGGCTTCACTGTACCCGGACAAGAGTCCGTATATTTCTGCCCATCTCTGTAGATGGTCAGATCAAAGTGGCGCAAACCCTGTTCAACTGGCTCAGGGCTACTTATATGAAGAAGGTTTTGATTGTAATGGGTCACTGAGTCGCTGCCTGGTGTTAGTGGCACTTTTTTTATCTCTTGCCACCCATCATCGTATGTATAAGTATTCATTGCTTCGTTGTCCGATGTAATGCCAGGAGTGACTACTGTGCTGTCAGGATTATCAACGGGCATGTATTTAGTAATTTCGTCGCCTTGTACCCATACTGGCAGGGGGTGACTGTAAAAATTTTTACTGTTTTCAAGTTTCCAGGCTTGCATCATTAATACACATTCCGTGGACTCTGCACATAATTGATCTTTTTGTAATTTGTGCATAATGCATTCAGAAAACAGGTTATGTGGCTTATCATTTTTTTCGAAGACCAGCTGGTAGCTTTCTTTATAGAAATGCTTTATTACTTCACCTTGAGTACCAGGGAGTATTACTAAGCCAACTTCAGCCAGTGATTCGGTTATAATTGTTGAGTCGATCAGCTTCACCATTCCTGAACGGTCTTTACCATAAAAAGAATCGATTGCATCGATATGTTTTTCTAACCGTTCAACGGAAAGGTCTTTAAAATGAATTCGACCACTAAAACGAAAATACAGTTTTTCCTTGTTACCACCATGCTCTAGCTCCGGTCTGTAAACTGCTATCCACGGTGACTTCCTGATCCTTGAGTTTAGTAAAAATATCAGGAATTTCTTTTGGTTATTATCTGAAACTTTTTTACAGAGATGAAATAGATTAGAGTAGTCCGCGTCTATTTCATGGCACTCCTTTACTCGAACATCGTTGTCTTCATACCATTTAATCATGCGGTTAGAGGTTGGAGGTAATAATTCATTCTTATCAAGAATGACCGGATGTATTGAATGAGCATTATCCATGTCTGCTATTTGAAATACGGCTGTTTTATGCCATGGAAGCACCCAGAGCGATTGGGTCTCGTTATCATAGGCCGATATGCCGCTTATTTGGGGAATAACGCTGTATTTTTCGCCCTTTAAAGACAACACCGGAGCAGGCGGTTCAACCCGGGGGGTTTCTAATAAGTTCCGGAGGTATCCCTGCCATGGATTATTGAAATAGAGGTCTAATTCAGGTCGCCTTTCATTGGCTATGATCATAGGGACAATACTATGCGTATTAAATTGAGAATTAAGAATACCAAGCGGGTAGCGGGTCTCAGTCCAGTCATATTGGTTTACAATGATTTTCCATACATTTTTTGACTGATTTTGTTTCCACATAGCTTCGCAGGATCGAATCTTCGTGGTTGAACACATAGTCAGGTAAAACTGTATAAAATCAAGATGCTCAGGATTTTGTGAGTCGCATGACGTGTTGCTAAAATATCTGGCGCAGCGTTCTACAGCCCGATCAAAAAACTTTTTCTGTTGTTTAAAGCTTACATAGGATAAAGGTTCATAATAATTAGCGATCAGCATATTCTTTGATCCACTCTCTTTGTCGGTCGAGTAGTGAATAACACCCAAAGGCGCTTCCGTATCAGAGAGCAAAGCGGTTAAAAGATTGTGATGCGGGTAGTTATTTTGATCATTCAGATAATAACTGCGTAGTTGTTTCAGCCTGCGGTACCGCTCGGCAGCTTCTTGTTCCGGGTCAGCATAAGGTGGACTGTACACAAGGCTGCTAAGAAGAGTAGCGAGTAATTCATGATAAGCGGCCACAGAAACACCGAGTGTAAGGCCTAATCCTGATAATAGTAAGGGAGAGTTAGGGATTGGGTAATTAGGGGCAGCTTTTATAATAAGGGGTATATGTGCAGCTATCGACGCTAGCTTCACTCCAGTCCCAAATTGAGTTTGCCGCACGCTGTTTAGATAAGATATTGTGTCCTGCCTTACTCGCTGCGACCTGATTTTTTCCATATCATTTTGTTGATAAAGCCAATAACGATCACTCCCGGGTGCTGAAGAGGCCGAATTGATTACGGAAACATCCTGTGTTTTTGTTTCGGTGCCTGCCGGGTGTGACTCAATCATTTGCCGGTTATTAAACGCCAGAATCCGGCTCGGATCATCCTCTCCTGCTGCCTGTATACCATAGATCGCAGCCATGTTGAGTTCAATCATGGATGCTGTATCGTTGTACGCCTGAGCCAGCCTCCAGTCTCCTTCACGAGGATAATACAGAAGGTTAAATTGTTTTGGCAGATACTCGGGTGACCACATAAAGATTTGGCCAGAGTCTGCAAAAAAAGGTTTGTTCAGGGACGGAAATGGAGCGTCAGCGCTTTGTCTGATTCTTGGTGCATAAGACAGTTTATCGAGGTGTGTGCATTGCTGGTTCAGAGAAAAATTAGGCACAAAAGTCAGGCTCGTCGGATGTCCCGTTAATTCATGACGTTGAGTATTATGCATGGAATGCATGTGCATGCCTTTTTGGTACCAGTCAAGGCCATTTTTACCAATTATGTCTGCAACAGTTGTCACGCACTCTTTGTGCAATGCCTGCCCGGGCTTGCCTATAGGGATACCGCACAACATCAGCGTTTGAGCGATTGTCTCGATAACTGCCGGGTTTTCAGGATTCAGTAAGTTGGGAATCCTGTCAAAAAGATGGGTGATAGTTTTTGTCACCCGCCTGGAAAATTGTTTGTGACTGACCGGAAAATTGGGACCGGAATGATCTAAAGGTTCAATGATCGCTTCCGGTGCCGGATTATAACCGATCATACCAAATCTCATAGACTTGCAGTTCTGCCATCCATGAAGAGGATCATCTATATAGCTTGTATGGGAATCTTTTTCATAAACGGCTGTGATGGGAAAATGGTGTTTTTCCCAATGACTTTGGGAGAACCGATCAATTAATTGAGCTATTTGTTTTTGTTTTTTTACATATGGTTCTTCAATAGCTTTTTTAAAAAATCTGGCTTTTTCCAGAAGGTACAGACTGGTGATGTCAGATCGCTGGTTTGCTTTTTGAAGATTATTCTTCACATCCCAATAATAATAACCAGCCACACTAATAAGCCCACCAATAGCTGAGAAAACGACATAATGGAAAGTTGTAAGAAGGGGGGCAGCTGTCACCCTGCGGTTTCTGCCTAAACGACGGTTTGTTTGTTTTTTGCTTTTGTTATGTGCTGATAAAACAGGCTTCACAATGCCACTGGCCCGATTGTATAAATAGCTTACAACCTTAGCTCCTTCGTGTCCTAAGTATTTTGTGGCACTCACCACACCGTTACCCAGAGACCGGGCAGCACTAATTGCACTACTGACCCGATTGTATAAATAGCTTACAGCCTTAGTTCCTCCGTACCCTAAGTATTTTTTGACACTCACCACACCGTCCCCCAGAGACCTGGTAGTGCTGATTGCGCCATTGACCAGGCGTTTGGGTATATAGGCCATACCGTTGGCAATAGTCCCTGAAGTCAAAGCTATCTGTTGCCTGAGTTGTGAAAAAATACCGGGTGCATTATTTTCATTGTCCTCCCCGCCGCATTGTGCAGCCACTGCCAAAAGTGCCGGTACTACCGGATTTTCAGTAGCAACAACGTCTTCTGGATCTATGGTTACCATTTCAGTTTCAGTGGCAGCTTGCACTGTTGCGGGAGGCTCTGCATCGGCTTGTATTGCTGATTCATCGGTTTGTGTTCCCGCCTCGGCGGTTTCTAAGGTGCCAATTTGAGTTTCTGCCTCGGTGGTATCTGAGGTACCGATATGTGTTTCTGCCTCGGTGGTATCTGAGGTACCGATTTGTGTTCCTGCCTCGGTGGTATCTGAGGTACCGACTTGTGTTCCTGCCTCGGTGGTATCTGAGGTACCGACTTGTGTTCCTGCCTCGGTGGTTTCTGAGGTACCGATTTGTGTTCCTGCCTCGGTGGTTTCTGAAGTACCGATTTGTGTTCCTGCCTCGGCGGTTTCTGAAATACCGGTTTGAGTTCCTGACTCGCTGGTTTCTGAGGTGCCAATTTGAGTTTCTGCCTCGGCAGTTTCTATTGGTTCATGTAGCGTATTCTGTGGACCAAATCTTGGAACCATCATTTCCGTAAAGTGATTCAACAGTAAATGCAGCAGATAATTGATGGTTTCTGGGTTAGGATAAACTGTTAATTGGGTTAATATCCCATTATATTCGGTAATAAATTGACCGTGTAATTCATTTTCCATCCATTCCACAGTTTCGTGTGCTTCACTACTTGAATCTATAGTAACAACTTCATTATTTATAATGACCTGGTAAGGCCTAGGAGTAGCGTTGGGTAAAAACCTCTGGTATAGACGAATTTGAACCATGTTTGTGCCTTCTCTGGTTAAGCGCAGGCCTGAGTTTCCATTTACAATGAGTCCATATTGCTCCAGTTCAGCTATTGTTGATAATGTTACCTCCTTTGTTGGTGGTGCCGCATAACCATTACCCAACATAGTCATCATCAACAAAAAACCAGATAGCGTGTTAGACAGCATGCGCTTAATGTCATAATTCAATAAAACACAACACGTCATTAAATGGCCTTCCTGTCGTTTGAATATTATGTGTACCCAAAGCGTGACTTTCTTCTACCATTTCCAGCTTTGGAAAGCGTTTTAGCATAGACGCGATCATCAAACAACGAAGTGTCAATTAGACAAGATGTATGGATATTAAGTGTGAATCGTACCAACTGGATAATTGGCAAGTTTTAAATCAACACCCTGCACCTTGCCACCAATGACAAAGACTGCCCGCTGGCAGCTAAAAAGAAAGCAACAGTTGAACTACGTATAAGCTGGTCTATCTTTATCTCTTTTATTTTGTGCTTTTAAAGGCTTCCGGGTCGCCATGATGTTACAGGTGGGATGAATGCTCAGGTACTGTTTAACCCTTCTCAGCACTGTTTTGATCAGAGCTGTCATCAGTATTGCACTGCTGACCGGTCTGACAAGCTGCCAGTCTTCCGCCCCCCCTGAGCAAAACGCCCGTAAGGTTCAGGTGACTGTCTCAGAGCCTTCACTGACGCTGGCACAGGCTCAGCAGCGCAAAGCCATGATCAGACAGGCCAGTTATGATGTCTATCTGGATATTACTGACGGTGAAGCTTCAGAATACTCCGGCCGAATAACCATCCACCTGGATCTGCATAAAGCGGACAACCCACTGACCGTGGATTTCCAGCAGGGGCAGATTCACCGGCTGTTGGTTAATAGTAACAGCCTGACACCGGATTATAATGGCCAGTTGCTCACCTTGCCGCGCAAGAGTCTGAAAACCGGTGAAAACACCATTGAAATTGAATTCACCCACACCTACAGCGACAGCAGCAACAGCGATACCGGGCTGACAAAATTCACCGACCCGGAAGACAATAACCACTATCTCTACAGCCAGCCCGGCGTGTATGCCACCAGCCAGATACTGCCACTGTTTGACCAGCCTGATATCAAAGCCAGCTTCAGGCTGACGGTCAAAGCGCCCCCACAATGGCAGGTCATCACCCAGACTCAGGAACGGCAGGCGGTTGGTGGCGGACCTGAACGCTGGTGGTATTTTCCGGAAACCCGGCCTGTCAGCCCCCATTCATTCTCTCTGCAGGCCGGACCTTTCAAAGTCAGCCGCTATGAACAGGGTAAACTGCCTATACGCCTGCTGTTACGTCAGTCATTTCATGATGAACCGAATCCCCGGGAACTGTTTGCAATGGTCGATAACGCCAGAGTCTTTTATCAACAGTACCTTGAGCAGCCCTATCCATTCTTTAAATACGATATGGTTGCACTGCCCGTCGATGTCCTGAACGCTGAAATGACTTCAGCCAATGTTGTACTGAATGAAAAATACCTGTTACCAGAACACTCTGCCGATCAGCCAGAAACCCGGCAGCAACTGCTCGAACATCTGGCTCACAGCTGGTTTGGTGGCAGCATCAGTATGGACTGGTGGAGTGACCAGTGGCTGATGGACGGTCTGGCCAGGTACCTTTCTTATATGGCCCTGGCTCGTTCCGAAACGGATACTCGCTCTAAAGAAAGTAATGACGAAAGCTGGTCCATGTTCCACAACCAGGTGAAGCAGTCAGCGTATTTTTATGATCAGCTGCCAGCGGCAGAACCTCTGCGTCACAATGCTGAAATCAACATTTTGGCGACCCTGAACAGCGATATCAAAGCCAGCAAAGCCGCTGCCGTTCTACAGCTGCTTCACCACAACCTTGGAGACGATGCATTTCGGCAAGCTTTACAGCAGCTGCTGCAACAATACGCAGACAGCAGTACCCGGGCTCAGACGTTCTTTGAGCTGATTCACAACACATCGGGTCAACCATTAAAAAACTGGGAAAAACAGTGGCTTGATACATCGGGTGTGCAGACGGTTTCTGCCTCTTATCAATGCAAAAAAGGCAGCCTGAGCAGCCTTCAGGTTGACCAGCCTGCCCCCGGAAAACGCTCACAAGTCGTTCATGTAGGATTGTTTAAAAACAGGCAATCCACACTCCAGCGCTACCGGACACTACCTGTTGTTATTGATGGCAAATCCACTAAGGTTGACATTCCCGGGCAACAACCCTGCCCGGACTTTGTTTACCCCAATGTTGATGATAAAGGCTATGTGCGGGTACAGCTTGATGAACAGTCTCTGAAAACGATTCTTAAATGGGCATTCAGTGAGCCTTTAATGCAGACGTTGATCGACAGCCACCTCTATCAATCCCCTGTCAGTGTCCGGTCCGCCATGACCTACGCGACTGCCAGACTACCGGATGAAACAAATGTCTGGCGACTGAAAAGCCAGCTGACCGGACTGAAACAGCTGAGTGACCAGCTGTTTCGGCTGAAGTCTGCTAATCCTGCGGTACAAACCGTCAGCAGCCACTGGTTGCTGACTCTGGAAGAACTGGCATGGCAACAGCTGAATATCGCAGAACCAGACAGTCCACTACAGAATCTCTGGTTTGATTTTTTCCTGCATATTGCCCATACCGACGACAGTGCCATGCAGTTGAAGCGCCTGCTCGAAGGGCGCTGGGAAATCAGCGATTTGCAACTGACCCCGACCAGGCGGTGGCAGATTATTATTCGCCTGAACACGTTCCCGGGAAAAACCGCCAAAAACAGCTGGGATCTGGCACGCCGTGAGTACCAGAAACATCGTTCTCCCGCGACGACCAGAATGTATCAGATGGCTGATGCCAGCCGGCCCGACACACTGGTAAAAAGCCAGTGGCTTAACCGGCTCGAGAGCCTGCCCTGGCTGGAAGCTGAAGCCATCAGTCGTGTGCTGTTTCCTGCCTCGCAATACTCCCTGGTTCCCGCACTGCGACAGAGTATCTTTACTGCCCTGCTGAACAACCAGCCTGAACGGTCGTCACCGATGCTGAATCAGCTGATCAGCAACCTGTTAAACGAGTGTTCAGCCAATGGCGTCCAGCAGTTGCAGACCTTCAGTGATAACAAGACTCTGTCGGCCAGTCAGCTGCAAATTCAGGCACAACTGCAAATGGCAAAACAGTGTCAGCACCTGCCAAAAAACGCTGTATTGAAATAAACACTTGCCGATAGCCCGCTTATTCGGTGAACATAAAGAGGTTGACCTTTATCAGGGACTGATAAGCGGGGGTTCTGTTTGTGTATATTCTGCGCCTTAACGCTGCAGGCCAGCCGGTTCAATGGCTGACCTGGCAACAGACAGTGTGTCTGTATTCAAGGGAACTGGTCGTCTGGAGTCTGGGCGATATCATTTATCGGGTCAGGGGCGGACGCAACCGATGTCACGATGCCACCACGGTGATTGAAGTTCCCAGTATTGTCGCCTGCGGCGGTCGTCGTTTATTTCCTTTCCGTAACAACCCGGCATTAACCAATTCTTCCCTGTTTGAACGCGATAATTACCAATGCCTTTATTGTGGTAAATACTTCCGCCGAACCATGCTGACCCGCGATCATATTATTCCAACCTCGCGAGGCGGAAAAGACGACTGGATGAATGTCGTTGCTGCCTGTAAACGCTGTAACCAGCACAAAAGTAACTACCTGCTTGAAGAACTGGAGATGCCGCTGCTGGCCCTCCCCTATCGTCCAAATGCTGCCGAATACCTTGCCATGGTGAACAGTCGCAGAATCCTGCCTGAACAGGTGGAATACCTGAGCAGCCAGTTCTCTGCCAACTGTCGCTGGAGCATAAGAAGCAGACTGAATGTTCATTCACAAAAGGACAGTCTCTGTGAAAAGAACGGAATCCGATTTACTTCAGGCTCGTGACTGCTCCCCCAACTAAAGAGGGTGTCTTAAAAGCCAAAATTCAAACCCAGTGAAGCACTTTTCTCTGCAAAGAATGACGCTTCACTGGATCTCTTTCCCAGCTGCCCCATTTTCTCTCAAATGGCCGATACCGCTCAAAGTGCAACCAGAGAATCATCCTGTTGTATCTTAAAATAGCGTAAAGACTGGCTTTTACAGCCCGTCTCAGGTTATAGGCCAGCAGGTGTAAGCCAAACTCCAGTTTAACTTTCTCCAGCCCCCTGCGACGAAAACGGTTTAACCCCTGTATATCCCGTAAATAGGCAAAGACAGGCTCAACCATTGCCTTTCTTTTGCTGAAAGACTTTTTAGCTTTCGGGTGCTGCATAACCTGCCTCAGTGCATCCTTGGTATCATCCATCGCATAGCGTTTTATGCGGCGGCCTTTCTTATTGCTCGTACACTGATCTTTGAGGAGGCAACCTTCACACGGCCCATTGCCATATATCTTTTGCTCTTTTGTGCGAGTGCTTCCCTTTACCTGGCCGATGAGAACCAGCTCTTTTCCTACAGGGCAACGATAAACGTCATTGGTTTCATCATAATAAAAATGCCCCTTCTGGAACTTTGCTGACTCTTTGGGCTTTCCTGGCTCTTTGCCCTCAGGACATAGCAAACTGATATCGCGCTCCAGACTGGTTGCAATGACTTCATCATTGAAATAACCCGCGTCCAGTAGCATTTCATCAACGGGTTTATCCGTGACTTGCATTGACTGGTCAAGCATTGGGCTTACGACAGTGGTTTCATTGGTTGGGTCAACAGCTTGAGCCAGTACCACCCGCTTGCTATTGGCTAATACGGATGGCTTGTAACCCGTTGTGTAACCTCGCCCCCGTTTCATCTTTTGAACAACAGCTTCAGGCTCTGTAGGGCTTACGACAGCATTTCCTGATTTGCCGTTCTTCTTTCGCTTCGCATTGCGTTCAACTACTGCCTCGAGAGCACTGCTGGTCATCTCCAGATTCTTTTTGCTTTCAGGGCAATCTGGATGGTTATCAGCTTGATTTTGTGCTGCTTCATGAGCCTGTTGCGCAGCTTCCTGCTTCATCAGGTTGTAGCTTGAGCAAGCGGCTTCTATGACCGTTCCATCACCAGCCAGACAACTTCCATCGGAGTCTGTTTTTTTAAGAACGGTTCGTGTCAGACTTTCAAAAAATGGACCAGTCATGGACTCGCTATGCATATTGATGAAGCGACCAATAATGGCATGGTCTGGGAAAATCCCTCCGGTAACCCACATGCAGCCAAGGTCAACACGGGCTAATCGTTCCAGAGTTCTTAGTGAGGTAATGCCCTGCATAATGCCATAGAGAATCAAACCCATCATATTACGGGGTGAATAAGGAGGGCGTCCTTCTGAGGCATACCTGTGCTCAAAATCAGACCAGTCCTGCTCATCAAGAAGGGATGCAACGGTAAAAGGTGTTTTTTGACCTGTTAGTTCAAGGTGTTCTTTCAGGTTAGTGTTGCCAAGTGTGATGGCGCTGGGGTCAGGAGCAACAAAACGTCGCTTGTCTGTTTTGTTACCTGATCTTTTGGATTTATCCTGTTTTTTGTGATCAGGACTACTGTCTACACCTGAAAAAATATCGAGCTGTGGAGCTGTATTAATTTTTATTTGCGGTCTTGTTGTCATGCTGAAGCCGGTAAAGCTACTTTATATCCAGATTACCGGCTTGTGGTGGGTTTTACGACACCCTCTAAAAGGCAGGGGGCTTACAGCGAAAATGCTAAGCTTCTCAGCACTTCCGTCCAATTTTATTTATTTTTGTTATAAGCCATATCTTTCAAAAAACTTCGTTTTATTGACTCTGCATGACAAGCCTTTCCAACCCACCACCACTACACGAGTTGTTTGCGAATACCATTTCAGTATCTCCACTCTGTATTCTTCTTCGAGATGAATGTCGTAGTTTTGATCCTGACAGGTTTTTGCATTTTGTAAATGATACACGCCTTTATGGTTGGTACACCTTACAAAAAGTGTATCGTGAATTTCATCATAGACTGTCTCTTCTGCATTGCAGTTATGAACAGGTATATTCACATTGGAATCACAGACTTCATAACCATCAAAATGTTTATGCTCCGCATTCCAGCTCTGGCATAAATTGCTGATTTTACTGTGCTTTTGAGCTGTAGCAAGAAAGTTGCTTTTATCGAGAAGGTTCGCCCTGAGCATTCCATCATCATTGACCAACACATGGTTATTATCGTTGTACAGACTTATATACGGTATAGCCGTATTAGTAGTTACTTTCGGAGTGCTGATATGTTGATTGCTCCGCATTGCTTCCCTCTCATACCCAAAACAATCCGCTGTCAACATATCTTCAGAAGGATAATAACGAATATTGATACAGCCCTTCTGGAAATGATTCTCTGGCTCCATGATCCAGCGCTCTATCAGTGTCCTTTCATTTTCAGCGACGGCCCCATTTCCGGATAGAATTCTTGTTTCCTTGTCATTTGTACCAATATACCTGATGGTTGCATGGGGATGAGTCGTTCCAAGGTAACCATATTCGGGCTTCATATTGAATTGAAATCCCTGTTTCTTTAATTTGCATATATTGCTCACAGAGTGTGTATTAACGCGGTAATAGGAATCGCTTGAAAAAAAACTCAACTCATCCAGCTCAGCGTCATAAGAGAAGGTTCTGTGAATGCAGTCTGCGTCATCCCCGCATCGCTGCTTTATATAAGGGCCAGATGGAATTCGGAAGCGATCATCCAGGCATTCATCAAGAGAAATGCTACCTTCATCACAATCCTGATCAAGGCAATCGGCAGCATAGGCGCAAGGCAGCAGCAATAATGCCCAGATAAACAATAATGCATTCTTCATAAACATCTCTTTTTAAATAGTTATTTTGAAATGCATTTGACTAATCATTACAGGAAAAAGTTCAATATTGCTGTGAGCTAAGCGTAGAATGTTCAACAAATTTAGCGGAGTTGCATCATGGAGTTTCGTCAACTGGGCCAGACCGATATCAAGGTAAGCACACTGTGCCTCGGGACCATGACCTGGGGTGAACAGAATACTGAACAGGAAGCCTTTCAGCAGCTGGACTGCGCGGTTGATTATGGCGTCAACTTTATTGACACCGCAGAGCTATATCCAACCCCTGCCAGAGAGGCAACCTATACCGCCACAGAAACCATCATTGGCAACTGGCTGAAGCGCAGAGGACATCACCGGGGTCTGGTCATCGCCTCGAAAATCTGTGGTCCTGGCTATGACTATATGAACGGCGGTCGTCTGATGACACCGCAACATATTCATCACGCGGTTGAAGGCAGCCTTAAACGTCTGGGAGTTGACTGTATCGACCTGTTCCAGCTTCACTGGCCAGACCGCAACACCAATTTCTTTGGGCAACTGGGCTATAGCACCCCTCCTGAAACAGACGGCACTCCTATAGAAATCACGCTGGAGGCACTGAACGATCTGGTACAGGCAGGCAAAATCCGCCACTACGGCCTGTCCAATGAAACTCCCTGGGGCGCTATGAAACACCTCAACACCAGCAGGGAAAAGCAGCAAACCCGTCCGGTCAGCATCCAGAATCCCTACAATCTGCTGAATCGCAGCTTTGAAGTCGGTCTTGCAGAAATCAGTCACAGGGAGCAGCTTGGTTTACTGGCGTATTCACCTCTGGCCTTTGGAACGTTAACGGGTAAGTATCTTAACGGGCAGAACCCGGCTAATGCCCGCCTGACACGTTTCAAAAAATTCACTCGTTACACTTCATCGCCTCAGTCACTAAAGGCTACCGAAGCGTATGTAAACCTGGCACGAGACTCAGGCCTTGACCCTGCCCAGATGGCTATTGCCTATGTGACCTCACGCTTTTTTGTCACCAGTGTCATCATAGGGGCCACTCATCCTGAACAGTTGAACAGCAATCTCCGTTCCAGTGAACTGAGCTTGTCGTCGGATGTGCTGGAGGCCATAGAGCACATTCATCAGCAATACCCCAACCCGGCTCCATAGGAGCCGGGTTCGCTTAAAGCTACTTATTGACAGATCAGAAATAATATATATGATTATGCATATATAGCGATACACGAGCTTATAATATGTTACCCCACGAATTCTTCAAAATGATGGCAGACGAAACCCGCTTGCGCTGCCTGCTCCTGTTAAGTCGCAACGACACACTATGCGTTCAGCAACTGGTTTCGGCGCTGGATGAATCCCAGCCAAAGGTTTCAAGACACCTGGCACAGATGAGAACCATGGGTATTCTGTCAACCCGCAGAGAAGGTCAGTGGGTCTATTATTCAGTGTCTAAAGAACTATCAGGCTGGATGACAAAGGTTATTGATAATCTGGGTCAGTCCAACTGTCTCAAGCAGGAATATCAGGAAGATATTAAACGGCTGTCTTCCATTGCAGAGGTTCCCTGCTGCTGATCAGCATTTGAATCTCCATAAAACAAATTTTCAACCAACGTTCACTGACTCGTTCAGTAAACAGCTCAGTAAAGAGCTCAATAAAGAGTTCACTGGAGTATAGGCATGACTATTAAAGTAGGTATAAACGGCTTTGGTCGTATTGGACGTCTGGCACTGCGCGCTGCATTCGACTGGCCGGAGCTGGAATTCGTACAGATCAACGATGTCGCTGGCGATGCCACCACCCTGGCGCACCTGCTGGAATTTGATTCTGTACAGGGTCGCTGGCACCACCAGACCCGTGCCGATGGCAACAACATCATCATCAATGACAAAACGATCCGCTGTACACAGGAACGTGAGATCAGCGCGGTTGACTGGTCCGGCTGTGACGTTGTCATCGAAGGCACCGGTGTTCATCGCAAAAAAGCCCTGCTGCAACAGTACCTGGACCAGGGTGTAAAACGTGTTGTTGTAACAGCGCCAGTGAAAGAAGAAGGTGTTCTTAATGTTGTGATGGGTGTTAATGATCACCTGTACGATGCTGAACAGCACCGTATTGTAACGGCTGCGTCCTGCACCACCAACTGTCTGGCACCGATTGTTAAGGTGATTCAGGAAAAACTGGGCATTGAGCGCGGTTCCATGACCACCATTCACGACCTGACCAATACCCAGACCATTCTGGACGCACCGCACAAGGACCTGCGTCGCGCCCGTGCCTGCGGCATGTCCCTGATTCCAACCACCACCGGTTCTGCTACTGCCATCACGGAAATTTTCCCGGAGCTGAAAGGCCGCCTGAATGGTCACGCTGTACGAGTGCCTCTGGCCAATGCTTCCATCACCGACATGGTGTTCGACGTAGCCCGCAATACCACCGCTGAAGAAGTCAACCAGCTGCTCAGGGAAGCCTCCGAAAATGAACTGAAAGGCATTCTCGGTTACGAAGAAAAGCCTCTCGTCTCCATCGACTACAAAGGCGACCAGCGTTCTACGATTGTCGACGCCCTCAGCACCATGGTGGTTGATGGTCGTATGGTGAAAATCTACGCCTGGTATGACAACGAAATGGGTTACTCCGTTCGTACTGCGGAACTGGTGAAAAAAGTAGGGTCTGCCTGAGATGAATCGCCTGCTGTCGTCGCTGAGTCGCGATATGCGCCAATACCTGCTGGTGACGTTTAATTACTGGAACTTCACCATCACGGATGGCGCCCTGCGAATGCTGGTTGTATTGCATTTCCATGCCCTGGGTTACCAGTCGCTGGAAATTGCCATGCTGTTTCTGTTCTACGAATTCTTTGGTGTGGTCACCAACCTGGTCGGTGGCTGGATTGGAGCCCGGATCGGTTTGAACCGAACCATGAATGTCGGTCTTGCCATGCAGATTCTCTCACTGTGCCTGTTGGCAGTCCCCTCACAATGGCTGTCGGTGCCACTGGTGATGTTTGCCCAGGCATTGTCGGGCATCGCCAAAGACCTGAACAAGATGAGCGCGAAAACTTCCATCAAAAAACTGGTCAGTGGCGGACAGCAGGGCAGGCTCTATAAATGGGTAGCCATTCTGACAGGCTCCAAGAATGCCCTGAAAGGTGCAGGCTTTTTTATTGGTGGTGCGTTACTGAGTCTGGCAGGCTTTCGCTTTGCAGTTCTGGCAATGGCGTCCGTACTGGCTGCCGTTCTCTGCCTCAGCCTGCTGTGGCTGGACAAGGACATGGGCAAAGCAAAAAGCAAGGCGAAGTTCAGCCATATTTTCTCAGGCCAGCGCAGCATTAACATTCTCTCTGCAGCCAGAATGTTTCTGTTTGGCTCAAGGGATGTCTGGTTTGTCGTGGCGCTGCCCTTATACCTGTCCAGTGTCTTCGACTGGAGTCACTCAGAAACCGGTGGCTTTATGGCAACCTGGGTCATAGGTTACGGTCTGGTGCAGGGTATTGCCCCTAAAATCACGGGGAATCAGGCTGGCCGACTGTCTGCTATTGTCTGGGCGGCTTTGCTGCTGGCAGTGTCTGTTCTGGTCGCGATGGGCATTCAATGGCAATGGCATCCCCAGTTTACCATCGTCGCAGGTCTGCTGGTGTTTGGCGCAGTGTTTGCCATTAATTCATCGCTGCATTCTTATCTGATCGTCAGTTATGCCCGGGAAGACGGTGCTTCTATGGATGTTGGCTTTTACTATATGGCTAATGCCATGGGCCGGCTGATCGGAACAGTGTTATCCGGCCTGATGTTTGGCATCGGTGGTTTAGCCATCTGTCTGTGGATTTCCAGCCTGTTTATAGCCCTTACCGTTATTATTTCCCTGGCTCTGCCAGAGGATCATGACCAGCCACATTCCTCTGCGATATAGCCGACAGTAAGGAGAGTTTTCCTCTCCTTACACACTGTCTGTTCCATGTCAAAAACGTGTCAACATCAATAAAACTGCAGATAAACGGTTCAACAATAGACACCTATGTGCGATTATTCGCATCTTATTGATTTTGGTAACCGGTGTTTTTCCTCACGTGTTTAACATCGGGCTTGTGATTCCTGCTCCCTCTGCAGGACACTTTGGAGATAAAGAGTGAAACAGATTCTCAAGATTTCAGCACTGGCGGCTGCCGTTGTTCTGGCAGGTTGTAACCAGCAAAGCGCAACTGACGCTGAAGCTAAACTGGATACACCTGAGCAGACTTCTGCTTACGCTATGGGAGCCTCCATGGGCAGCTACGCCCAGCAGACTCTGGACAGCCAGGATGAACTGGGTCTGAAAATGGATCGCGAGCTGGTCATCAAAGGTTTCGCCGATGCCGTTAACGGCAAGAGCCAGCTGGATGAAGAAGCTATTATCTCCGCCCTGCAGGAACACGATCAGGCTCTGCGTCCTCTGATCGAAAAGCGTCAGCAGGAAATGATGGAAGAAAGCCGCCAGAAAGCAGAAGACTACCTGAAAGAAAACGCTGAAAAAGAAGGCGTTAAGGTCACCGAATCCGGCCTGCAGTATGAAATCATTGAAGCTGGCAAGGAAGATGGCAAGAAGCCAACAATGGAAGACACCGTGACTGTTCACTACACCGGCAAGCTGATCGACGGCACCACCTTCGACAGCAGTGTTGAGCGTGGACAGCCAGCGACCTTCCCTCTCAGTGGCGTGATCGAAGGCTGGCAGGAAGGTCTTCAGCTGATGCCTGAAGGTTCTAAATACAAGCTGACGATTCCGGCTGAACTGGCCTATGGTGACCGTCCGGCGGGCTCCATTCCTCCTGGCTCTGTTCTGGTATTTGATGTCGAGCTGATCAAGATTGGCGAATAATAGCCAGTAATACCAAAAGGGTTTTCAACTTCGGTTGAAAACCCTTTTTTTATCGCTGTCGTTTTTCCGCTCAGGAACCTGACTTCAGGCTTTCTGACTTAAGGCTCTGTTGCAGGTCATCTGAAAATTGCTGTAACTGCTCGCTAATGGCTCTTGCCAGTTCAACAGCAGAAGGCTGTTCATTGATGGTCGCCTTATAACGATTCACACGACGCTCGCCATTTATGCGCCAGCTGACTTCCAGTTCCAGCTGCTGACCTTTCAACATCAGGTTCTGTACCTCTGCCTGAATATCGGTATCCGGCCTCTGACTCCGCAACCAGGGACCATGAAATACATCAGCCTGAGGGTTTTTACGTTGCAGATTCTGGGTCAGCACCCGGGTCATTGCCTCTGCCAGAGGTTCACCCCAGCGATCCAGGCTGAGCTGATGCAACTGAAATGCATCATCGGTGTAAGCCATATGACTGCGATCCAGCCAGGCAGGAATGGCAACCGGCATAACCCCAACCGAACCTGTCAGCCCGCTTTCCTGCCGCTCTGCCATTGGCTGCAGGGTGTAATAACGATAGGGTACCGAACTGGCACAACCTGCCAACAGCATCATTATGAGCGCAGCCAGCAATACAGCAGATGGGCGATACAACACAGCTTTCATTGTTTTCCCCGGTTTTTCCCTGATACCAGAGCATTAGGCTGCTCTTCCAGCATTTCAGCCAACCCCTGAACAGCCCTTGCCGAGCGCCCCAGATCAGTGGCACTGCGTTCCAGCTGATACATCAGTGGCGAATCCGGAGCCACGGTATCGGACAGCAGTTCAATGGTTTCATCCATAGAGTCCAGCGTCTGAGTCAGAGTCTCCAGCATTCTGTTAATGTTGTCGTTTGTCTGCGGGAAGCCATCTGCAATGGTTCTGGACATTTCTTCCATCCCCTGCGCCATGCCAACAAACTCATTGCGCATATCCGTCATGCTGGTTCCCATCTCGCCTGCCATCGTCTCAAATGAGCGCATGGCTTCGTTAAACTCTGCGGGCAGGTTTTTGAAGGCCTCGGTACTGGTCACCTCTTTAAGGTTCTTTGCCAGTACACCCAGGTCAGTCATCAACTCCGGCAGATTCATATTCTGAAATTCCTGCGCAAAACTTTCGAAATCACTGGGTACCGTCGGAATCTGTGGATACCGGGTTTCAACATCCACTTTCCGGGGGTGAGCATCTTGATAGAAGTCAACTTCCATATACAGAAGCCCGGTCAACAGGCTTTGTGATTTAAGCTTAATGCCCAGCCCACGATGATACAGCTCCTCCAGACTCAACTCAGGTTTAGCTTCATCTGAAGAAACAATCGTATCAGGGTAGATATCAACATAGACCGTATTCAACACCAGGTGAGAGTCATCATAGAGCTTGGCCTTGATATCAGCCACCTCACCAATCTTGACGCCTCGCAGGGTCACTGGCGCCCCGACATTCAGACCCATAATGCTTGTGTCGTATATAACGACCATGCGTTCCCTGTTTCTGCCTGAGAGCTTGCCCTGGTTTACAAACACGATAAGTGCTGTAATCAGGGCAGCCATAGCCAGCATGAAAATGCCAACCATAATCGGGCGGGATAGTTTATTAGCTGTGCGACTCATTACAGCCTGTCCTTACTCCTTAGGTCATTTTGGTGAAAGTCATACAGGATTCGAAGGTACTTCACCACGGGATAAAAATTCACGCACCAGGGGCTGCTCACTGTGCCTGAGCATATAAGACGGCGCCCCGGTATCAAGCTGGGTTCTGGATTGGGCATCCAGAAAAACACCATTATTGCCAATCGCAAATATACTCGCCAGCTCATGGGTAACAATCACCACTGTCGCTCCGGACGACTGGCTCAGTTCCAGTATCAGGTCATCAAGACGTCCGGCACTGAGAGGGTCAAGTCCAGCGGAAGGCTCATCGAAGAACAGAATCTCAGGGTCCAGTGCCAGCGCCCTCGCAAGCCCTGCCCGCTTGTTCATGCCGCCACTGATTTCTGATGGGTAATAGTTCTCATAGCCTGCCAGACCTACCAGGGCCAGTTTATAGGCCACGCGGTCGCTGATTTCAGCCTTGTTCCAGTCTGTGTACTGCTGCATCGGCAAGGCGATATTTTCAGCCAGGGTCATGGCGCTGAACAGAGCGCCGCCCTGATAGGTCACACCCCAGCGCATGCGCATTGATAACTGTTCATCTTCACAGGCAGAAAAATAGTCCTGACCATGATAAAGAATCTGTCCCCGGGCAGGAGAATAAAGGCCAATCATGTGCTTTAGCAGTGTACTTTTACCACAGCCACTGCCGCCCATTATGACAAATACGTCGCCTTTATGGACATTGAAATTCAGGTCTTTCTGAATCAGTTTGTCGCCGTATTGTAACCTGAGGTTTCGTACTTCAATGGCATTGTCACGAATAAAATTGTCACGATTTGAATTGATAGGGTTCATGTCGTTTAAATGCCCAGATGGAAGTACAGGATGTTCAGCCCCGCATCAGCGATAACCAGATAAACAATCGCGGTCACCACCGCAGCCATCGTCGCCTGTCCCACCGCTGCCGATGACCGCCCACATCTAAGGCCGGCATAACAGCCGGCAAAACCGATCAGGCCACCAAAGACAACACTTTTGACGACGCCGGTCATCACATCCATCATCGAAAACGCCTGGGATAACTGGTAGTAATACATTCGTGGCGTAATATCCATACTGACAGCCACCATAGCGCCCCCGAGCATCCCCAGAATATTGCTGTAAATCACCAGCAGAGGCATGGCAACTATCAGGGCGAGCATTCTGGGCAAAACCAGATAATCGACAGGTTTGATGCCCAGCGTTGTCAGTGCATCAATTTCCTCATTAACCTGCATGGTACCCAGTTGTGCAGCATAGGATGCGCCAGTGCGTCCGGCCATAATAATAGCAGTCATCAGAGCGCCCATTTCCCGCACCATGCCCAGCCCCACCAGGTTAGCCACATATACCTCTGCGCCAAACTGCCGCAATTGCACTGTCCCCAGATAGGCAAGGATCATTCCTACCAGAAAGCTGAGCAGGGTAACGATAGGAACGGCTGACGGCCCTGCCTGATGCAGAAAATTAATACCATCAGACCAGCGTGCATCGCTGCGCCCCCGAATCATGTTCTGAAGACTGAGCCCGACTTCCCCGAAAAAACGCAACCAGTCCTTAATCCATCCCAGGCTCTGACGAAAGACCTGAAAGTAATCAATGTACTTTTTATTGTCTTCCTGATTAGGAGGAACACTGGTAGCCAACTTTAGCAGCGACTGGATATCATCAGGCAGTTGGCGAACATCCAGTGTGCAGTTGTGACTCTGGCAAAGCCGTTGGCAGTAAAGGATAAATGCCATAGTGCCGGAGTCCCAGCGAAAGCCTTTACCTTCGGCAAAGTAGATAACCTCGATTTCTTCCTGCTGCAAAACATCAGATAATTGTTGCTTAAATGGCTGAACAGGTGCGTGGGTCCAGTCGCCACTCAGCTCAAAACAGGAAGACAAACGGCGATCGTTATCTGACTTCAGAGTCTGATGACTGTCGTCTGGAAAGAAGGTCGGGGAAATCATTCAGCTCAGTAATGCCAACGGAAAGAACTGAACGAAGAATATAGACTATTGTCAGTGCGGTAAACCGCACTGACCTATGTTTACATTGGTGTAAACCCTTTGAATCACTAATGGGTAAAACGATCCAGCTGGCTACATGCAACAAAATGATTATTGCCAATATCACGCAGTGGCAGATCACCGGCTGAGCAATCATCAGTCGCATATTTACAGCGCCCGGCAAAGCGACAACCCGGAGCCGGATCAATGGGTGAGGTTATTTCTCCCTGCAACACTTCACGCTCCATCATCTGATCCAGGTCCGTCGTTGGAATGGCTGATAAAAGCGCTCTGGTATAAGGGTGGGATGGTCGCTCAAACAGTTCCTTTGCCGTTGCTTTTTCAACCATCTGCCCCAGATACATCACCGCAATATCATCAGAGAAGTGTTTAACGACAGAGAGGTCATGGGTAATAAAAATATAAGTCAGTCCCAGCTTGTCCTGAAGATCCTGCATCAGGTTTAACACCTGAGCCTGAATAGAAACATCCAGCGCCGACACAGGCTCGTCACAAATAATAAATCTCGGGTTCAGTGCCAGCGCCCGGGCTATACCAATACGCTGTCGTCTTCCTCCGTCCAGTTCGTGAGGGTATGTGTTGACCAGACGCCTGCTCAACCCCACCAGATCCATCAGTTCCTCAACCCGTTCGGCGAGTTCAGCCTTGTTTTTCACCAGTTTGTGGATAATCAGTGGTTCACCAATAATCTCACTGGCGGTCATACGGGGGTTCAGGGAAGCAAAGGGATCCTGAAAGATAATTTGCATATCTTCCCGCAGCAGCCGCATCTGCTTTTTATCCAGGCTCCGGATATCCTGCCCTTCAAACAGAATTTCTCCTTCGGTCGCCTCAAGCAAACGCAGGATCACACGGCCGGTAGTGGACTTGCCACAACCTGACTCTCCAACAATCCCCAGCGTTTTGCCTTTTTCAATGGAAAATGACACACCATCAACGGCATGCAGTTTACCTTTTGGCGTATCAAAGTGTTTTTTCAGTCCTCTGACTTCAAGCATGATTTCAGACATAGCTTCAGACATAGTAATTTCCTTATCCCGCCTGTTCGAACGCTGGCTGGCACAGATGACAACTGACAAAGTGATCACTTCCACTGGTCGCATTAACCGGTTTCGGTGAAACCTTGCCACAGAGTGCTGTCGCATCCGGACAGCGTGGATGAAACTTACAGCCTTCGGGCAGGTGGGTTGGGTCAGGCATCAGTCCTTTTATAGGTATAAGACGATCGGCGTTTTTATTCAAATCGGGTATGGAGCCGAACAGTCCCCTCGTATAAGGGTGCTGGGTATTTTTATAAACGTCACGAATTGGCCCGCTTTCAACGATTTCACCTGCGTACATAATGGCGACTTTATCGCATACCTGCGCAACCACACCAAGGTCATGGGTAATCATTACCATGGCCGTGTTGTATTTCTGCTTCAGCTCTTTCATAAGATCCAGAACCTGCGCCTGAATCGTTACGTCCAGTGCCGTTGTCGGCTCGTCAGCAATCAGCAGGTCGGGGTTGCACGCCAGGGCAATCGCAATGACCACACGCTGCTTCATGCCACCGGAAAACTGATGGGGAAATTCACTGTAACGCCCGGCAGGGATACCCACCATTTCCAGCATCTCTTTCGCCTTGTCAACGGACCGGGCTTTATCGACATCCTGATGAATCAATATCACTTCAGCAATCTGATCACCCACACTCATGACCGGATTCAGGGAGGTCATGGGGTCCTGAAAGATCATGGAAATATTGTTGCCACGGATGGTTCGCATCTGTTCTTCTGGCAGGTCCAGCAGGTTCTGTCCATCGTACACGACCTTGCCACTGGTAATGCGACCTGGCGGGTTGGGTACCAGCCTCATCAGTCCCAATGCCGTTGTGGTTTTTCCCGCACCGGTTTCACCGATCAGCCCAAGGGTCTCTCCCTTTTGCAGCGTCAGGTTAAGGTGACTGACGGCACGGGTAACTTCCCCATCGACTTCATAGACGATGCTCAGGTCTTCAACTGACAGCAAAGGCTGTCCATTATTATTTCCAGACATACTACATTCTTGTCCTTGTCATTCTTTACGACATTGGACTGCCGTGTTGGGTATTACCCAAGGGCATAAACGCATTCGCTCGACCCAACCTACACAACACGTCAATGTCATTGAATTCATGCACTAGTGCTTCAGGCGGGGATCCAGCGCATCGCGCAAACCATCACCCAGCAGGTTCAATGCCAAAATCGTAATCATAATGGCCAGTCCGGGGAACGTGGTCACATGCCAGGCATGACGCAGATACTGACGACCACCGGCAAGCATTGACCCCCACTCAGGCTCGGGGGGCTGGATGCCCAGACCTATAAAGCTCAGGCCAGCGGTTGACAGAATAGCCAGCGCCACCCCCAGCGCCCCCTGCACAATAACCGGAGCCAGTGAATTAGGAATGATATGGCGAAAAATAATGCGCGCGTCACTGGCACCAATGGCATGTGCCGCCTCTATAAACTCCTGGTCCCGGATTGACAGCACCGAGGCCCGGACAACACGGGCAAAGGTCGGAATATTGGAAATGGCTATTGCCAACATCAGGTTCGTCAGGTTGGCTCCCAGTGCAGAGACAATAGCGATCGCCAGCAGAATACTGGGAACCGCCAGAAAGACATCCATGATTCGCATGATAATGTCGTCCAGTCTGCCACCGTAATACCCGGCAACCGCCCCCAGCGCACCACCAATAACGATGGAGATGCCAACCGACAGAACCCCCACCAGCAACGACACTCTTGCGCCATGAATCAGGCGGGCAAAAATATCCCGGCCAAATTCGTCGGTTCCCAACCAGTACTCGGCGCTGGGACCCTGAAGCCGGTCTCCCAGGTTCTGGGCAACCACCACCGTTTCATAGTCGGCAATCACACCGGCAAACACCGCCACAAAAACGACGATGGACAGAATAAACAGCCCCAGCATAGCCATTTTGTTACGCTTCAGGCGTTGCCAGACTTCCAGCCAGGGACTGCGTTTTTTTGGTGCAGCTCTGGAAGGCTCTTCACAAGTTTCCAGAGTCATTTCCTTCGACATAATCAGCTCTCCCTGTAGACCTTAAGCGTATTGAGACTTGATGCGTGGATCGACATAACCGTAAAGGACATCAACCAGCAGGTTAACCAGAGTAAAGGCGGCGGCCAGAAACATCACAGCTCCCATCACCATTGGCGTGTCTTTCTGGCGAATGGCATCGACCATCATCCTGCCAACGCCCGGCCATGAAAAAACCGTTTCCGTCAGCACAGCACCGCCAATCAGGTTGCCAAACTGCAGGCCAATGACAGTAATGACCGGAATCAACGCATTCTTCAGGGCGTGTTTGTTAATCACCACATTCTCGGCAACGCCCTTTGCCCGGGCAGTACGAATGTAGTCCTGACGAATCACTTCCAGCATGGAAGAACGGGTCATGCGGGTAATAATGGCTGCCGATCCGGTTCCCAGAGTAATGGCGGGCAGAATCAGTGAACTCCAGTCTGAATACCCTCCAGACGGCAGCCAGCCCAGATTAACGGAAAAGACCAGTATCATCATAAGGCCCAGCCAGAAGTTGGGCATCGACACACCCAGCAATGCCATCAGCATCGAGCCACTGTCGATAAACGAGTACTGACGTGTTGCCGATAGAATCCCCACCGGGATACCAATCAATATGGCAATCAATGTCCCAAGGGTTGCGAGAATGAGGGTGTTAGGGAAGCGTGAAAATATTTCATTGAATACATCGCGGCCAGAAGAATAGGAACGACCAAGGTCGCCCGTTGCGGCATTCCCTACATAACGGGCATAACGCATGACAAAAGGATCATTTAGCCCCATTTCTTCCCGGAGTGACTCTACCGCATGCTGCGGTGCATTTTCGCCCAGAATGAGCTGTGCCGGGTCCCCCGGAGTAAACGACATGATGGCAAAGACCAGCAGGGATACACCGAGCAGTACCGGTATCAGCTGGAACAGCCTTTTCAGAATAAAATTATGCATGAATCACCAGACAGCAACGGCTTGAACGACATCAGGAGCCTGTCGCTTAAACCGATATAGGTGTTGATTTATTGTTAGTTTCTGACAGTTATCAGTTTCAGGCAGTGGTTAGTTTCAGGTAATAGCGCCGACAGGCACAAAGCCTGCCGGACATCTGAACAGATCAGCCTTCAAAGCGAACGCCGCGAAGTTTGTGGTGGCCGGCAGGTGCCAGCTCAAAGCCTTTCACATTTTCCTGCATGCCCGCATTCTGGAACTCATTGAAAATAGAGATCGTTGGCAGCTCTTCCTGCAGGGTCATCTGAATATCACCATACAGCTTCCTGCGCTCCTCCATATCGCTGGATACCCTTGCCGCTTCCAGTCTGGCGTCAATCTGCGGGTTGCTGTAGAAAGACCGGTTACCCGCACCGCCCTGGGTGTTGGAATTGAACAGGGCATACAGACCATAATCAGCGTCACCGGTCACTGTCACCCAGCCCATCATAAAGGTCTCATGGTCGCCACGGGAGGTGCCATCGAGGAAAGCGCCCCATTCAACGACGTCAATCGCCATATGGATGTTCAGTTCACGCAACTGCGCCTGAATCACCTGGGCAATCTGAATACGAACCGGGTTGTCGCTGACCCACAGGGTGGTGCTGAATCCGTCTTCATAGCCTGCTTCTTTCAGCAGCTGACGGGCCTTGTCGTAGTTTTGCTCGTACTGTTTCGCTTCAGGACTGTGACCGAATACACGGGTACTGATCGGGGAATTTGCAGGCAGTCCACCGCCCATGATGACAGCATCGATAATATCCGGCGTATTAATGGCATAGGCAATGGCCTGACGCACTTTGACATTGTCGTATGGCGCCTTGTTAACATTAAAGCCAAAGTAGGTAATCGACAGGGATTCACCCTCAATCAGCTTGAGGTTTTTGTGGTTGTTAACCGTATCCTTATCGATCGGTTCGATATCGTAAGCAATATGAACCTCTCCCGTTTCCAGGGCGATGGCACGGTTAGTCCCTTCGGCAATGTTGCGGAAGATGGCATTAGGCACTTCCTGCCTGCCGCCGTAGTAATCATCAAAAGCCTTCAGCGTAACACTGTCGCCTACAGACCAGCTGACAAACTCATAAGGGCCAGTACCTACAGGGTTCTGCCCGTAGTTGTCGCCTGCCTCAGTAACGGCTTTTTCATTAAGAATGGAAGATGCGGTATGGGTCAGGTGATACAGCAACGGACCGAAAGGTTCACTGGTGGTGACTTTTACACGGTAATCATCCACCACTGCGATCGATTCGATAGCACCCACAATATGGGCCACTGTCGGCGATGCAATCATACGATCAAGGGTGAATTTCACATCGGTAGCTTTCAGCTCTTCACCGTTGTGAAACTTAACACCTTTTCGTAAATTAAAGAGTACTGTCGTATCGTCCAGCTGCTCCCAGGACTCTGCCAACCCGGGAACAATATTCATATCAGAATCGGTTTCAACCAGCTGGCTGTATATCTGAACAGCCACACGTGAAGAGGGCTGATCATTGGTGGCATGAGGGTCCAGCGTTTTAGCGTCTGACCTCTGGGCAACAATAACCGTGTCTCTTACCCCTGCGGTATCCTGAGGGCTACTGCAGGCAGCCAACAGCATTGCCGCACATGAGGCAATAGCTACCTTGAGCTTTCTCATCTTTATTCTTCCTTTATCTATTTTTGTTCGGGCAACTTGATAAGCAGCTTTACACCCCGAAATAGGATGTAAGCGCAATCTATCTCGCCCAACAACGAAAAGGCAATACGGAAGATACTGTTTTTAAAAGACTTTTGATCTGTGGCAATTTTAATTAATGGGTTTTGCTGTAGCGAACGGATGTGCTTCAGCGGAAGTTACGGGACTGCAATGCAGTCCCGTCTTACTAATGTATACGTCTAGTTAAACAACTCTTCAATACTGTCCTGTATGGCGATGATTTCCTTCACATTGGCAGGCGCAACAAAGATGGTATCATCACCGGCCACACACCCCAGAATACCTTCGGCCCGGCTGATGGAGTCCAACAACCGGGCCACCATTTGCGCAGCACCCGGACTGGTCTTGATAACAATAAGGGAACCATTGTTGGCTACTTCCTCGACCAGGTCACGAACGGAAATATTAGCATCCAGCTTACCCATTTCCGGTGGCAGACAGTACACCAGGTCGTTACGGGCATTGCGAGCCCTGACTGCTCCGTGACGGCTCAGCATCCTTGATACTTTTGACTGGCTGATATTATCAAAGCCCTGTTCCTGAAGCACACTGACTATCTGGCTCTGGGAACCACAGCTCTCGTCCTTCAGCAACTGTCGGAAAGCTTTTACAAGGTCTTCCTGTTTTTGACTGGCCATACTATTCCTGAAAACTTTTCCTAAAAACTATTCCAAAAACTATTCCAAATACTGCTTTCTGTATAAAAAACCGCAGTAATTGAATAGTTATTCAAATGAAACTTGATTTCAAGCACCGTAGTATAAGAGAATCTACCAACATTCATAATCAAAGAAACTTACAGGCAATGGGCATTGAAGTACAAAGCCTCAGTAAATCATTCGGTTCTTCTGAAGTTCTGAAAGAGATCAGCTTTTCCATTCCCAAAGGAGAGACAACGATTCTTCTGGGCGCCAGTGGAGCAGGAAAAAGCACTTTGCTACGTATGCTGAATCTGCTGGAAACCCCGGACACCGGCTCTATGGAAATTGCCGGTATGTCGTTTCAGTTCCACGACAGGGCCGATAAACAACTGAAGCAACAGGCGTGCAGCCTGAGAAAAAAAGTCGGCATGGTATTCCAGCAATACAATCTCTGGCCACACATGACCGTACTGCAGAACCTGATAGAAGCCCCTGTCGTCCAGGGTGTTCCAAAAGAGCAGGCAGTTAAGCAGGCCCATGAACTTCTGCAGCGCATGGGGCTGGGGGACAAGACTGAAGCCTGGCCTTCATCCCTGTCCGGAGGCCAGCAGCAGCGGGTTGCTATCGCCCGGGCTCTGATGCTGTCACCGGAGATCCTGCTGTTTGATGAACCCACAGCAGCACTGGACCCGGCCATCACCAACCAGGTAGTGGATATCATTAAAGAATTAAGCGACTCCGGCATAACAATTGTTGTTGTAACCCACGAAGTTGAATTTGCCAAAAAAGTCGCCAGCCGTGTGATCTATCTGGAAGACGGACACATTGTTGAAGACGGTCCCGCCAGTCACTTCTCCCAACCGGAAACTGCTGCATTCAAGGCATTTCTGGAACATTAAACCAGAAGCCTGACCGGCTTCAGGATAAGTCATACCGATAACACGAGTCATACCAGGAACAGGGGTATCGAATGAAAAAGTTATATGCCATCGCCGTAACCACTGGCGCATTAGCTCTGGGAAGTTTACAGGTTCAGGCCGCTGAAACCATCCGTTTTGGCACCGAAGCCACTTACCCGCCTTTTGAGTTTCTGGACGAAAATAATGAGCTGACCGGCTTTGACATTGATCTTGCAAAGGCCATCTGTACAGAAATAAAAGCAGAGTGTACGTTTAACAACCAGCCTTTTGACAGCCTGATTCCAAGTCTGAGATACCGTCGTTTTGACGCGGTGATAGCCGGTATGGATATTACCCCGGCGCGTCAGAAGCAGGTGGATTTCAGCATGCCTTACTTTGAGAACTCAGCTTCTTTTGTGGCGGCCAAAACCAAACCATTCAAGTCCGCAGATGACCTGAAAGGCAAAGCCGTAGGTGTGCAGAACGGCTCAACCTTCCAGACTTACATGATCGACAAATTCGAAAAGCAGGGTGTGACCATTCGCCCCTATGAAACCATTCAGAATGCTTTTCTGGACATGACCAACGGTCGCGTGGATGCCGTGTTCTCTGATACAGCCGTTGCCAACGACTGGCTGCTGGAACGGGGTGAAGGTGATTACGGCCATCTTGGTGAAACCATCAGGGACGCAGAATATTTCGGTGTCGGCTATGGTATTGCTGTACGTCAGAATGATCCTCTGAAAGAGCGGATTGACAACGCCCTGACCACGCTGAAGAAAAACGGCACCTGGCAGGCGATTCATGACAAGTACTTTCCAGAAGCCAGATAAACCGGGTAACGACTATTTTTACGGACAAAACTCATGGATGCATCTCCCCTCACCGACGCGTTTACGCGCTACTCCGGGCTGTTTCTTGATGCAACACTGATGACTCTGGGGCTGGCTCTGTCAGCCCTGGGGGTCGGCCTGATTCTGGCTATGGTGTTTGCCCTGGGAGAACTGTCCCGTTTTCGCCCCCTGGCCTGGCTAACGACATCTGTCGTTACCATTCTGCGGGGTCTGCCAGAACTGCTAATTATTTTCTTTGTCTATTTTGGTTTCACACACGCGTTCTTTCTACTGACCGATCAGTTCATTGAGCTGAGTCCGTTCACCGCAGGCACCATTGCCCTGTCGTTAATCTACTCAGCCTATGCCAGCCAGATTCTAAGGGGGGCCTTGCTGTCCGTCGTGAGAGGACAGAAGGAAGCCGCCAGGGCTCTGGGGATTAACCCTCGCCGGGCTTTCTTTCGCATTGTACTCCCCCAGGCATGGCGCCATGCCCTGCCCGGACTGGGCAACCAGTGGCTGGTGCTGCTGAAGGATACGGCACTGGTCGCTTTGATTGGTATTAACGATATCCTGCGACAGGCACAGCTGATATCGGTTCAGACTTATGAGCCCTTTACCTGGTACTGCATTGCCGCACTGATTTACCTGGTCATCACTCTGCTCAGCCAGAACCTGTTAAATCGCATGAAACAACACTCCAGCCGCTATGTCCGGGAGGTAAAAGCATGAGTATGGACACCGCGCTCTCTTATCTGCCTGAGCTGCTGAAAGGGTTGGGAACCACTCTGGAGCTGACCTTTGCCAGTCTGCTGCTCGGCTGCACACTGGCACTGCTGTTTACTCTGGTGCTGTCGCTGCGAATCAAAGTGCTGAACTCACTGGTCAGACTGCAAATACTGTTATTTACCGGTACGCCACTGCTGGTACAGATTTTTTTAATCTACTACGGCCCAGCACAGTTCGACCTGTTTAAAGAGAGCCGCCTCTGGCCATTGCTGAGCGAACCGTGGTTTTGCGCCATGTTGGCTCTGGCACTGAACAGTGCCGCCTACTCTACCCAGTTATTTAAAGGAGCCATTGATAACGTTGCTCCGGGTGAGTGGGAGGCCTGCTATGCCCTGGGCATGACCAAAGGGCAGGCGCTGGGCAAAGTGATTCTGCCCCATGCGGTTCGTCGTGCGCTGCCGGCTTATGGCAATGAGATGATTCTGATTATGAAAGGATCTTCACTGGCCAGTACCATCACCCTGATGGATCTGATGGGGTATGCCTCGCGACTGAATGCACGAACTTACGACACACTGACTGTATTTACGATGGCAGGTATTATCTATCTGGTACTGACCGGCATTATGACTTTATGTGTACGTTTGCTGGAAAGAAAAGCTTTGGCGTTCTCTCGATAAAAACAGCGTTTTAATAAAACCCTGATGCAGGAGAGCGGGTTGGAATCATACAACTACGTACTCCTGCAACAACCGTGCTATCTCAGCTTCATCCTCTTCGGTAAGATGACCCTTTTTTGGTATGACATGATAAAAATCAACTTCAGCCGCATCAAACAGTGGAGTATAAACGGGCTTTGCAAACTGAGTTCCGAACTGATTGATTGCCAAAAAACTATTTTCCTTGTGACGATCTCGCTTAATAGGGTAAGCATGATGAGTTGCATATTCTGTCGCTATAGCCAGCTCGACTTGCAGCGTAATTAATTGCCCGATTAAGGAATTACCCACAGGGCTGACAAAAATACAGTCAGCACCTGCTTCCGGAATTACTGAGTTCATAGTGCAGGAAAGGCTGATGAAGCGTCGATATTTTTTGATCAATTCGTTTGTAATATTGTCATGCCTCCAATTCATTCGCAGCTCGATCAGTATCGCAATGATGGAGTTGTGAACACAGTTTTTAAAGATTTGATGTGGAACGGGCGGAAGCATTGGAGAATCTAACGTTATTGAACAGGGAATAAGCCAGCTCATTAGCCAATGAAGCTTAAGACTCATTTCCCACAGCATCAAGCCAGAATTAACTTTTTACGGGAAACCTGTTAACAGGTTTCCCAACTCTGGCTCAGAGTTCCGGCAACTGCACAGGCTCAGGTATTTCTGAATCTTCTGGCAGCTGTACAGGTTCTGCCGGCTCATTTTTCTGGCAGGCCCAACCCCATTCTTCCTGCTGCTTCATAAAGTTCTCTGCTTTTTCTTCACAGAAGCCAATGGTATAGCTCGCATTCCAGAGGGGCTCTTCACTCTCGACACTGCCTTTTTTGGTGTAACGAACCTCACAGGGAACAGGAGACTCCCTTTGCAGATAAATCACGTCAATGATACGGGTATCACCACCGTGAAGGCAGGTGTAGGAGTAGCTGTCTCCGGCAGTGGCCAGTGCAGAGTAACAGCTTAAACCAATAGCAAGAGCAGTAGCAGCGTGTTTCATTCAGTCAACCTTATAAAAATGCAGGTGTAATGTACCATAGTACAGACCGCAAATTCATTGACTTACATGCGCCATAGCTCTAACTACCTTTTAGCTGGCGAGTACTTGCCTGTTGTTTTCGATTCAAAGCCCTCACTGCCTCTGAGGGTTCTCATACATCTTTTTGCTTATGCTGTAAAAAAAACAAACATTCGTAGATAACCAGTAATTGGCAATCAGGGCTTTTTCAATATAGAAATGTAATTTTTGATACTCTTTGCCTAAAGGACCACCGTCCCTCTCTGTTCTCTTTTTCGACAGAAAGTCGTAAAAACTATCACCGCCGCCATGTGATTCATAACTTCTGATCACTTCATTCAGGATCGGATTACGTTGGAGTACATGTGGATTCTTTTTTAAATACAGAATGATATTCCGGCCTAATATCTCTCTCTTTGTTGCAGTGTGACTATACTAAAACTCCTTCCTCTCTTCGGTAAACTGTTGAAAGTTTTTTTCAACATCAACTTCCATTCCCCTACCGAACCCTTCAAACGTTCTCTCAAGATCGGCCAGCTTTTCCGGGGGTATTGGATTTATTGCCAAAAGGTTACTTATATAACCCGCCATTCCATCGTCTTCATGATCTTTTTGAAGTTGTTTTGATGTCAAAAATTTATGAATGTCGGTAAACCCTGCGTTCTGATAATTTCTATAATCTGCGCAATAAGCATGCTTGAGCCAGTCAAAGTGAATGTCAGACAAATTAAAGTATGGGCCAAAGCAAGCCCAGTAAAAGTCATCAGAAAAAACATCTTTTTGATATTTTACCTTTAAGAAACGCAGGTAGGCTGTTAACAGCTCAAGCGTCCAACCGGAAGACCTTACAGGAGGCTCCTCAGTGCCACTGATGGGCAGCAGTCTGCTCGCAGTTTCCGGAGTGCTACCATAGCTGGGTTCGTCACCCCCGCTGTTGGCAGGTATGGTGGTGTGCCTATCGGCAATGAATGTCCCTGCGGGTGGAGTACCAGCAGTCGACATGTAATTCCTCCCCTGCCCCTGGGCTGGGTCTGAGGCGGCTCCCCCGACTGCTGTATTTGTACGAGTATTGATATCTTCCTTTCAACCTGCCTGACAACAGAAATATCTCAGTCTTCTCTCAGGCACTCTTTTAAAGGCTCTGGTAAAGGCAAGTCATCTATCTTGTTTCGTTTTACCAACTTGTTAATTTGTTTTTTGGTCGCTTCCTGAAGAGGCATTTCTTTTTCATGAAGAAGAAACCAATTCGGGGCTTTGGAACGGGTCTCCGAATCGACCAGAGCACCGGCATCGAGTAAAAGCCTGGCTACCCCAAGCTCCCCATTGCTAACCGCAGCCCGAATAGGGGAGTATGATTTTTCGACTGAAGTGTTGATGTGGGCATTACCGTTTACATCCGCCCCCTTATCCAGAAGGAGTTTGACAACATCAAAATAGCCACCGGCTGCTGCCTGGCAGATGGGGGTCAGCCCTCCGTGAGCCCTGGCGTTCACATCCGCCCCCCGATCCAGAAGAAGTCTGACAACATCGAGATGCCCATAGATTGCGGCTTGCCAGATGGGGGTCTCAAATCCCGTACTGGTGCTGGTACCATTCGCATCCATACCGTGACTCAATAAATCGGCAACCGCTTCAACGTCTCCCTTTGCGGCTGCTTTGCAGAGGGCAGTACTATCACCCGTCTCTATACCGTGATCCAGAAGAAGCTTGACGACTGCCTGGTGGCCGCGGTTCGCCGCTATGGCAATAGGAGCATATTCTTTCCCCATATCCAGGCCATAGTGATTACCGGTCACATCGGCACCTCGTTCTAAAAGGAGCCTGACAACCTCGGCATTTCCAGCAAAAGAGGCTACACCAATGGGGGTAAACAGTCCTGACTCGTGGGGGGCACCGTTAATATTCACTCCCCGGTCAAGATTAAACCTTACAGCTTCAAGATTTCCTTCACTACACGCATTGAAAAGTGACGGAACCCTTGTCCACCCTAGCTTCCAGAACAAATCATTACAGGCACTATTTATTTTACGTGCTGCCAAAGTACAACCGTAGGCACCCAGTGCTACAAGCGCAACACTACAAGCTGTGGTAACAGTGTCGGTTTTGGAAACCGCCATCGAATTCCATAAACCTGTATTGTTGTTGTCATCTCTGACATCGTTACCCGCATAGACGAAACCAGCTGCATTGATTGCACTTGATATCATAATTACCTCCATGGCCCGTTTAACCTTTGCCCTGCATTGACACAGCAATGTATAGAAAAAGATCAATAAAAGGCATAACAAAGAAGTTAGTTATTCTGACGTCCTCCTGTAATACAAATCCGGTGAGGGTTCAAAAGAATTGATAGTGTTCCCGGTAGTCAACAGGCTTTCAAAAAGCCTGGAATAAAGGCGAAAAAAGTCACGCACTTACTTTTTTTTTATAATTTCTACGGCGTGAGACGTTTTTACGCGAATATGACTTCTTCCGGTAAGAAGCTTCACCCCGGGGAAGCTGGCTGAAATCAGCTCCTCCTTCACTCAGCGCCAGCGTCAGCAAACTGCGCAGTTTACCGTCCAGACTGTCCATAAATCCGGCATAGGATCCTTTCCGTTCAACAATATCATTGAGTGCTGATTCCCATTGTGCCGTCATATCCGGTTGACCAACCGCATCGGGCAATGCCCTGATTAATGCCTTGCCGGTTGCCGTTGCATGAATCTCTTTACCCTGCCTTGTAAGGAACTGCCGATTGAAAAGCAGCTCAATAATACCCGCCCGCGTCGCCTCGGTCCCCAGACCATCGGTTTCCTTGAGAATCTTGCGAATCTCCGGGTCTTTTACAAAGCGCGCGATGCCCGTCATGGCGGACAATAAGGTGGCATCCGTAAACGCTTTGGGTGGCTGAGTCATTTTGTCTTTAATCTCAGCATCAATGCACTGCACCGAATCGCCTTTGCTCAGGTCCGGCAAAAATTCATTGGCTGCCTCGCGTTCATCGCCCGAATGGTCAGGAGCCTGCTCTTTACCCTTTCTGGCAAAAAGCACCTTCCAGCCATCCTGAATCGTCTGTCGGCTTTTCGCCACAAACAGTCCACCTTCAATCAGGATTTCAAGCCTTCGGGAAGTAAAACGATGGTCGTCGTAAAACTGGGCAACGTATTGCCGGGCGATCAGACTGTAAAGCTGCCGCTGTCGTGCATCCAGCTTAAACAGGTCCGTTCTTCGCGAGGTGGGAATAATGGCGTGATGAGCGCCCACTTTTTTGTCATTCCAGGCTTTGCTTTTTCGTTCAGGCAGCGCCTGATCCACAGCTTTGCTGAGTGATTCATCATTGCTGCGAATCGCTGCCAGCACTTCCGGCGATTCCTGCCAGTGCTCAACCGGCAGATAGCGGCAATCGGAACGGGGATAGGTCACCAGCTTTTTTTCATACAGCTTCTGACAGACATCAAGGGTTTCCTTCGCATTCATCTTCAGCTGTTTAGCCGCGTCAATCTGCAAAGACGACAAGGAATAAGGCAAAGGGGGCGACTCTTTACCCTGTTTATTCATGGCTTTACTGATTTCACCGGACTTGCCTTTTATACGTCCGGCAACATTTTCAGCCAGTCGCCGGTCCAGAACCCGACCGTCTTCATCCATCCACCGCTGACAGGCTTCACTGGGCTGCCACTTGGCACGAAACTGAACATTGTCTTCTGAGTTCAGTACGGCAAACACATCGTAAAAGGGTTTGGCAACAAAGTTTTCCCGTTCTTCGTCCCGCTGAACCACCAGCCCCAGTACCGGGGTCTGCACCCGTCCGATGGACAGCAAACCGTTATAACCGGATTTTCTGCCCAATACCGTATAGGCACGGGTCAGATTAATCCCGTAAAGCCAGTCGGCGCGGGAGCGAGCCAGCGCCGACACGGACAGAGGCACAAAGTTGCTGTTATCCTGCAAACGCTGCAGGGCTTTCTTAACCGCCGAACCATTCAGGTCATTCACCAGCAGACGCCGCACCTGTTTTTTGCGGGTTGCAGACAGCTTCAGGTAATCCAGCACCTCATCCACCAGCAATTGCCCTTCACGGTCGGGGTCGCCTGCGTGGACTATAGTATCAGCGGTTTTCAACAGTTTACGAATCACCGACAGCTGTTTGCTGACACCTTTACGGGGCTTGAGTTGCCACTGTTGGGGAACAATGGGCAGGTGTTCCAGTTTCCACTGCTTAAAGGCAGGGTCATACTGATCAGGTTCCGCCTGTTCGAGCAGATGCCCGACGCACCAGGTCACATAATCGCCCTGTGCGGTCTCTATATACCCTTCGTGTTTCTTGTGAGGCTTTGGCAACACATCGGCAATCGCCCGCCCAAGGCTGGGCTTTTCAGCAATAATCAGTCGCATAAAGTCCGTATCGTTCGTTTGAGCGGCTATGATCTCATATTGATCTACTCTCTGTTAACAGACCGTGTTAACAGATCAGCCACCCTGCCGAATTAATCAGCATGAACTACCTTCGTAAACTCACCTGTCAGCGCCCACGGTTAAGCTCTGCCGATGTGCAGCGCGACCTGGTAACTGAAACCGAAAGCAACCGGGGCAGGATCATCCAGTCTGCCGCCATTCGTCGATTACAGCAGAAAACTCAGGTTTATCCACTGGAGTCCAATGCGGCGGTGCGCAGCCGCCTGACTCACTCCCTTGAGGTTCAGCAGACAGGCCGCTTTCTGGCCCTGACCATTCTGGATCGCTGGCAGCAGAGCGGGGAATTAACAACACTCGGACTTGAGGGGCAGGAGCTGGCTTTCACCAACCTGGTCGAAATGGCCTGTCTGTTGCACGATGTGGGCAACCCGCCCTTCGGTCACTTTGGCGAAGCTGCCATCAGCCGCTGGATGGAAGATCATGCTGAGCAGTGTCACGATCAGTCCATGCAGCGGATATCAGAAAAGGACTCTTTGTTCCAGACCACCCTGTTGCCCGACCTGTGTGTATTTGAAGGCAATGCCCAGGGGCTGCGCATTATCCACCATTTGCAGAACCTTAATCTGACCTACTCCCAGATGGCGGCACTGATCAAATATACCCGTCCTCCTTACGAGCCGGCTCCAGCCACAGGGGAACTTTGTTTTTACCGAAAGAAAAAGCCCGGTTTCTATTACTCGGAAGCTACCCTGGTCCGGCAGATGCAGCAGCATCTTCATATTAACGAAGGCTGTCGTTTTCCACTGGTTTACATCATGGAGGCGGCAGACGACATTGCCTACTGCATTGCTGATCTGGAAGATGCCCTGGATAAAGGCATACTGTCGCTGAAAGAGCTGCAATTCTGGCTAAACCAGGTATGGAACGAATTTACGACAGATAACGCTTATTTACCGGACATCATGCAATCCGCAGCCCATCGAGCCGGTACCAACGAACATGAGTTTATTGTGCGTCTGCGAACCCGTCTGGTCAGGGATCTGGTGGACTATGCCGCTAACCGCTATATCAGCAAACACGACGAAGTCTTTGCCGGAAGTCTGGATGAGCCTCTGATTGAAGGGGGCTCGAATCAGCATCTTGCCCTGCAGACACTCAAAACTGTGGCGGTACGTCATGTGTTCACCAGCATGGAAAAGGAAACCCCCGAGCTAAGGGGCTACGCGGCATTGATTGGCCTGCTGGACAAATTCAAACCGCTGTTAACGCTTTCTCCTGATGATTTCCAGCGTATTGTCAAACAGGATGACCACCAGCATTTTATAGAGCAGCGCCTTTACCATCGTCTGTCGCGAAAACATAAAGCCGCTTATTGCCGGGCAGTAGAAACGCTCGCAACCCAACACTTAAGTGAAGTCGATCATCAGGATCTGGAGTGGTATTACCGTACACGTTTGTTAATCGACTATGTGAGCGGTATGACCGATCACTTCGTGGTCGATGAGTTTCAAAGTCTTTCAGCTATCTGACTCAGGACATCCAATGAAAACGACACCCAAGTGGATCTACGGCACAGCCTGGAAAGAGCAGGCTACTAAAGATCTGGTACTCAAAGCACTGGAATCGGGCTTCAGGGCTATTGATACCGCCAACCAGCGCAAGCATTATTTCGAAGCAGCGGTTGGCGACGCCCTGACGGCAGCCAGTATTGACCGACGCGACCTGTTCCTGCAAAGCAAATTCACTTTCCTTCCCGGTCAGGATGACCGCCTGCCCTATAAGCCTGATGCCAGCGTCCGGGAGCAGGTTGAACAATCCTTTGCCAGCTCACTGCAACATCTGAGGACCGATTATCTGGATGCCCTGCTTCTGCATGGCCCAATGTTCAGTGAAGGACTCTGCAACGATGATCTGGAAGCCTGGTCAGCCATGGAGGCGATCTATCATTCAGGCAAAGTTAAGGCGATTGGTGTCAGTAACTTTTCCGCCAGCCAGCTCGAAGACCTTAACCATCACTCAGCCACCCGGCCTGCCTGGGTTCAGAACCGCTGTTTTGCCGTCACTGGCTGGGATCGTGATGTCAGGCAGGTGTGTCAACGTCATGGAATTGGCTATCAGGGGTTCTCGCTTCTGACCGCTAATCCAGCCGTTGGTCAACAACCAGCCTTTCAGGCGATTGTCGCAAAAACAGGGCTGACACCCGCGCAGGTTATTTTTCAGTCTGCAAAGAGGATGAAGATACTGCCTTTGACCGGCACTTCAAGCCCCGGACACATGTACGAAGACCTTGCCTGTATCAGGGTGACATTGACTGAAGATGACGTGACAACCGTCGAGAACATCCTGCTTTCCAAATAATACCTCTCCGTCTTTTCCTATCGTTAATAAAGGGATTTCCTGAGGAAAAGGCATGTCGGAGTTAGGGGGAATACAGCCAAACACCCATGCGCGGGTTCACCTGCGCTCAGATACTACTGCCCAAAAAACCTTCAAAAAAATTGGCAGTGCATTTAATCGTAAGGTTTTCCCACACAAAATACAGAAAAAGCTTCTCCAGCTGCGACAACGTCCCGGGCGTCCAAACAAGCCAATCCATCTTCGTGGAGTAGCTCTGGCGTCACCACAGCGCCAGCTCGCCCCTCCAGCACTTCCTCCCAAAAACAACAGGCCACAGCAGCCTTTTCAGCCCGGACCATCGGGCGAAGGCGCAGCCATCTATAACAACCTGCAATATCGGTCACTGGTTGCCAGAGAGCGGGTCACTGCACAGTTTGAGCATCCTCAACAGGTATCGAAAAACATTATCGATGCGGCCTGGTCTTTTCATCATCAGGGCAAGAACAATACCTGGGGACAAAGCCATGCCCTGCTGGCAAAAGCCGGTCAGCTTGGGCAGGTCGGCAGCAGTATCAACTACCATGACCAGGCACTGGTACAGCCATTGTCCAGACAGGCTGGAGGCCTAGAACAGCAGGGAAGGCAGGTGATTGATAACCTGCAGAAAGGCATCAACCAGATGGATCAGCTGATGCAACAACAGGGGCATTTGATGCATCCCTCAGAACACCAATATCTCTCAGGCATAAAGCAAAGCCTCCACAACGAGCAGAAATTAATGCTTCAGGTGATGGATGACCCCGGCGCGGTATCCGTTTCCGGCTCACTGAATCTGCATCAGGCCATGGAACTGAAACGGCTGGGGTATGACCTGAACCCGACCATTGCAAAACATTTCAGTCCTTTTAGCGATCAGCACCTGATCAGAGGGTCTGACCAGAAGTTTGGCTCCGGAGCCATTCATTCTGTGACCAAACTGAAGTTCCAGACTCAGTCCGGCGTGGTAGAGAAAATTTTCAAGGGAGAAGATCCCGTTGATCCCTGCCCCTTTGATTCCATCACCGGATCTGAAAATTACCTCGATAAAAACAAGCCCCGATTTGCTGCCCGTAACTTTGCGGCGGCAAAGTTTGACAACCTGCTGGGTACCGGGCTGATGCCAACGATGGAACTGACGGTTCACGACGGGCAGCTGGGTGTATTAATGGATGTCGCCAAAGGCGTTAAACCCTGGAATCAGCACCCTGATACCTATAACTGGATTCCTGTGGAAGACAACCGCCAGCCTCAACTGGCTGCAAGCATTCAACAACAGCTGAACAGTGCTGAATGGCTGGATGGCATCTGCGCCCAGCAGGACCGACATGCAGGCAACCTGTTTGTGGACCCCGGCTCTGGCAAGGTCACACTGATCGACAATGATATGGGCTTTTATCCGGGACAGCGCGAAGTTCGCACTCCCTCCAGACCCGGCGGATTTCGCCGATTCAGTGGTAGTACCGCAGGTTTGCCTGCGGTAATTGACGCCAGGGTTTACCAGAAGCTGATGTCGATCACCCCGGCACAGATTCATCAGCAGATGGACGGGCTGCTAACCCCGCTGGAAATACAGTCAACAGTCAGTCGTGTGCAGCAGCTTCAGCTTCATGCCCGGCAGCTGGCAAACAATGGCCGGGTGATTGAGAACTGGCAACAGTGGAAGGACCCGGCAACCCGATTGAACGCTGCAAAATTTCAGCATCGCTACGCACCCGACAGTTATCTGTTATCCGTTCAAGGCAAGAGCAGAGGTTTATAGTTATGTTTGAACACGACCCGGCACGCAACTGTTATCAGTCAGCCTGCGCACTGCTGATCAGTGAGGGGCTACCCTGCCCACCGGTTCACCATAAATTTACAGGCAAACTCCAACAGACCCGCTATTCGGCACTGTTTACCACCGAGCCGTCCCTGCCGGACCCCTACCATTTTCAGTTCTATCTGAACCAGCTGCTATCCGGCGAGTGTCCTTCCATGGTCGTCTTTGGGGTATCAGGCCATGGTTTCTCTTCCCGGGCCATGCATTACTACCTGATTGATGAACATATCGCGGTATTGTTTCAGGACGGTTTTCCTGAAACGCCCGAAGGCTGGGTGGAAAAGCAGGCGGTTGATTACGACCTGGCCAGCCAGCTTTTTATTGCCTGTCAGGACGCCGTGCAGGCAAAGCGACTGGCAGCCGATGAAAAGCTGGTGATCTGTCGCTCATTCTTTCAGCCAGGGCAGTGGGGAGTCATTAAACAGTCCGGTGAAAAGGTGAAATGGGAAACAGCCGCTAACCCTCTGGAGGCAGCTACTGAATGGCTGACAGGGAAGAAAATGTGAGCGGTCAGCCCCGCCACCTCCGGGCCTCCAGCGGTGACTGGCTGCCTTCCATTAAACAAACGCTTCGATTAAACTGCTGATCAAACAATTACCAGACTATATGCCTCGCTGGATTAACTCATTCGATAACTCGCTCAATAACTCGTTTAATAACTCGTTTAATAAAAAGGGACTCCCCTTCTGATGCTACTCCTTGAACTTCTGCAAGCTTCACCCGGTTATCTTTTATTCGCCTTAACTGTACTCGGCCTGATTGTTGGCAGTTTTCTGAATGTGGTGATTCTCCGTCTTCCGATCATGATGGAGCGACAGTGGAAGCTTGAATGCCTGGAAGCCCTGCATCCGGACAAAGTACCGGAAAACCCGATGAAATATAACCTGATGATACCGGGTTCAAACTGCATGGCGTGTGGACACAAGATTCGTCCCTGGGAAAATATTCCGGTACTGAGCTACCTGATACTGAAAGGTCAGTGCTCACACTGCAAAACCTCTATATCCATTCGATATCCATTGATTGAAATCATCAGTGCCATTCTGGCGGTGGTGGCCGGAGTAACCTTTGGTGCATCAATCACCACCTTATTTGTCTGCCTTCTGGCGTGGGCATTACTGACTCTGACGGTTATAGACCTGGATACCCAGCTGCTGCCCGACAGCATTACCCTGCCTCTGCTCTGGCTGGGTCTGCTGGTGAACACCCAGCACCTGTTTGTCCCACTGACTGATGCGGTGTTTGGTGCCATGGCAGGCTACCTGTCGTTATGGCTGGTTTATCAGGGTTTCAAGCTGGCCACCGGCAAGGAAGGTATGGGCTATGGCGATTTTAAACTGCTGGCTGCGCTCGGTGCCTGGCTGGGCTGGCAGATGCTGCCCCTGATCATTCTGCTGTCATCCCTGGTGGGAACACTGGTGGGGGTTGGACTGATGGTGTTCAAACAGCACAAACGTGAACAGCCAATCCCTTTTGGTCCTTATCTTGCCGCAGCGGGTTTTATTGCGTTGCTATGGGGTAACACCCTGGTTGAGTCTTATCTGCAAATAATGGGGATGTAATGAGTCTGGTTATAGGTGTTACCGGTGGAATAGGCAGTGGCAAAACGGCAGTGACCGACTACTTTGCCGCACTGGGTATTACTGTTGTCGATGCGGATCTGGCCGCCCGGGTTGTGGTAGAGCCGGGCCAGCCGGCACTGGAAAAAATCGCACAGCGTCATCAGGGTATCCTTCAGGCAGAAGATGGCAGCCTGGATCGTCGTAAACTGCGGGACATTATCTTTGCCAGTGACAGCGAACGAGTCTGGCTGGAACAACTCTTACACCCGTTGATTCGTGAACAGATTATTACCGAGCTCAAAGCGTCTGTGTCGCCTTATTCAATTCTGGCTTCACCATTGATGATAGAAACGAACCAGCACCTTCTGACAGACCGGGTTCTGGTGGTGGATGTGCCGGTTGAACTACAGATTGCCCGTACCATAAGCCGGGACAACATGACGGAAGAACAGACCCGCAGCATTCTGGCTAAGCAGGCGACAAGGGAAGAACGTAGAGAAAAAGCCGATGATATTGTTGATAACAGCCAGTCGCTGGAACAGCTTTACCCGCAACTGGATAAGCTGCACCAGCAGTATTTAAAGCTCGCTAAGCTTTAAATAAATCAGACACCGGGACGCCAGCCATTGGTAATCGGATAGCGACGATCCCGGCCAAACCCCCGTGGGGTTATACGCACACCGACTACCGCCTGACGTCGTTTAAATTCATTAATGTCGATCAGGCGCAGCACCCGGTAGACGGTATCCCGGTCAAAACCTTCATCAATAATCGTTTCAGCACTGCAATCTTCCTCGACATACATTTCAATGATGCGATCCAGATCACTGTAGGGCGGCAGGCTGTCTTCATCCACCTGATCCGGAGCCAGCTCCGCTGAAGGCGGGCGGTCAATTACCCGCTGGGGAATAACATAACCCAGTGAGTTACGGTATTCAGACAGTTCAAACACCAGGGTCTTTGGAACATCTTTCAAAGCGTTGTAGCCACCACACATATCACCGTACAGTGTCGCATAACCCACTGCCATCTCACTCTTGTTACCGGTGGTCAGCACCATGTAGCCTTTTTTGTTGGAAATCGCCATCAGCAGTACACCCCGGCAGCGGGACTGAAGGTTTTCCTCGGTGGTATCTCGACCACTGTCGGCAAACTCACTGCTCAGAGTGTTCATAAAGGCATCGAACATCGGCTCAATGGGCATGATTTTATAGTCAACACCCAGAATGTCCGCTTCTTCCTTTGCATCCTGAAGACTCATTTCTGAGGTGTAGCGGTATGGCATCATCACTGCCTGCACCCGCTCCGCCCCGAGTGCATCAACCGCAATAGCCAGAGTCAGCGCGGAATCGATACCTCCGGATAGTCCCAGCACAATACCTTTAAAACCGTTCTTGTTCACATAGTCACGGACACCGGTGACCAGAGCGCTGTATACCCGTCTGTGCAGATCGGGCAGAGGTGCGCGACCTGTTCTTCTACAAATTGCTCTTCTACAAAATGCCCTTCTACAAAAAGCTTGGTGCCACAGTCAAAACGAACCGGCGTCAGTGTTTCGGTAAAGTAATCGCCACAGGTCATTACCCGACCATCGCCGTTCATTGCAAAGGAGCCACCGTCAAATACCAGCTCGTCCTGACCTCCGAACAGGTTGACATACAACACTGGCAGACCGGTTTCCTGACAACGCTGGCGAATGGTTTCACGGCGAACACTCTGCTTATCCTTGTGGAACGGCGAAGCATTCAGACTCAGGATCAGGTCAGCTCCGGCCTCTCTGGCCTGCATGGCCGGTTCCTGGAACCAGAGGTCCTCACAGATGGTCAGTGCCAGCCGGGTTCCTTTACAGTCAAAGGTGGCCATCTGATGACCCGGAACAAAATAACGCTTCTCATCAAACACCTGATAATTCGGCAGATGCTGCTTGGCATAACGGGCTATCACCTGACCGTCGCGCAGAACAACCGCCTGGTTTTCGAGACCGTGAGCGCCCATACCCGGCACACCAATAACAATATCAATGCCTTTAACGGCGTTCAGTCGATGTAAAGCCTGTTCCGTACGCAGAATCAGGCTGGGACGAAGAAGCAGGTCTTCAGGGGGGTAACCGCACAGGGTTAGTTCCGGAAACACCACCAGATCCGCCTGATGGGTATCCCGTGCCTGTTCAGCGGCGTTAATCACCATAGAGGTATTGCCGTCGATGTCACCAACCTTCAGGTTAATCTGTGCCATCACGATATTGAGCATAGCTGCGGACATTGAAATGCCTAACGTCTGTAATCTTTAATCCAGGGACGCTATTCTCGACGAAGATGAGGGTTCTGTAAAACTGAAGTTAAGGATCAGGGCAGAAAACGGCAAATCGAAGATAAACGGGTGAACAATCACTCTTCAAAGTTGTAATTCATGGTTTCTGCCGGTCCCTGCAGGAAGTCACCCTGAATGAAGTCAACGCCACTGTGCCATAAAGGCGCCATCTCGACAGCACTTTCTACATTGGGAACAATGATCTGCCTGCCACTGTCGGACAACTGCTGAACCATTGCCTTCAGCTCTTCCCCTTTACTTTCGTTGGTCAGGTCCTTGGTAAAAGATACATCCACCTTGACAAAATCGAGATCCAGAGAGGCAATGGTTTCCACCGGGTTAAGGCTGCAGCCAAATTCACTGACCGATGTGCCACAGCCCATATCCCTGACCGCCTTGAAAAAGTCCGGCATCTGCTTACTGAAACGAACCACATTCTGTTCACTCAGCTCCACGACCAGTGCCTGTGGCTTAATTCCAGCCGCCTTTAACGCCACCCCCATCCAGGGTAGAAACTCCTTGTCGTTAATCACGTTACCACCAAGATGGACAAACATTCTGGTTTTCAGCTTGTCCGTGTCATTACTCATCAGGTCTTTACCCGCCTGAATGACCTGCCAGCGGTCCACCTTTCCCCACAAGCTGTTTTTATCAAGCTTGGAACGAAAATTAACGGCATCATGCTGACGACCACGGGCATCCATCATGCGCAACATGACCTCATAATGCCCATATTCAGAACCTTTCAGGCTAATCACCGGCTGGTAAAACAATTTCAGGTTGTCATGCTGCATAGCCTGACTGACCATACCCGCCAGGTGCTTTTCAACCGAACTGACCACATTGATCTTGCGTTTCTGGTAAAAACACAGCTTGCCACCACCCTGCCGGCGCGCTTCTACACAGGCGTGACGCGCCCTGACCAGAAGGGTTTTAGCGTCGCTGTTGGCGTCAGTAAGCTGAATCGAACCCAGACTGAGTTTAACTGGCAGTTCATTCTTGCCAACCGTTACCGGAGTTTCAGACACTTCTTCCAGAAGCTGGTCAGCAACAGCCTGCACCACATTTTTATCCGCAGCCTTGACCAGCGCCATAAACTGCCCTCCCCCCCAGCTCGACGCCTTATGCTCGATAAGACTCAGGCCAAGCCTTTTGGCAACCTCCATCAGCAATGGCTGACTGATCCTTTTCCCACCTTTGGCGTGTACCGCTTTCAATGTGTCCAGAGAGACACAAAGCAGGGAAAACTTTTCCTTCCCTGAAATAACCCGCTGAATGGCAACATCCAGGTGCTCCTGGAACTGTTTTTTGTCGTACAGCCTGGTGTCGCTGTCCGGTTTTGAGACCCTGGCTTCTTCAGTGTCCGCCATAGAGTTCTGTTGTACTTCCTGCAAGCGAACCAGAAGGCTCAGAGTGAAGCGTCCTTCAAAAGAGGTCGGCGTGACCATGGCCCTTACCGGTACTTCGCCCTCTTCGGACATCAGCGAGCACTGAATCGCTGCCAGTGCCTGTCCGCTGTCTTCAATGCTGGCCAGGAATTCATCAACATCGTTCTGGTCTGACGAGGCCACCAGCTCTTTAAACGCATTCCCCTTCAGCGACTCACTCTCATCCCGTCCCAGCAATACATTAAATGCCGGGTTGGCATAGCGAATCGTGCCTTCGCCAACATAAACAATGGCATCAACCTGATCATTCAGAAGGTTTCGGCGCTGTTTCTCTGATTCATTCAACGCCACACTCATGCGGCGGTAATTGCGGCGGGTGTTAAGGTCGGCAATTTCACGTTTTGCGGTGATCAGCAGCAGCTCATCCCCCTGATGGGGAATCACACAGCGAACCCCCTGTTTTATCAGCTCCAGTATTTCTTCATCTTCCAGACGGTCACTGAGAACCACAACCGGAACATCTTGTCCCTGGTGCTCAATTCGTTCAATAACGCTATTGACCGTTATGCCCTCAGGCATATCCTGTTCTGAAATCAGCAACAGGTCCCACTTCTGGCGACCCGATAACGCTTCATCCAGACTGTCCATGGAGACAATATGATGGGCGCGGGTTGAGTGTCCTGCGTCACGGAACACATTGAGAACGGCTTCAGCTTCTTCGGCAAGGGCATCAACAATCAAAAGCCGGGTGATGTCTTTGTTATCCTGCGCCATGGATAAACGGGTCCTGACGGTCTGATTATTTTGAGGGTATTCTTTAAATTTATAGCAAGAGGAAATGCAGACCGCTGATTAACTGACGATAAACAGCTCAATGACGGTCCGAAATAAACAACATGCCTTCAGCTTTATTGAGCTGATTATTACGGTGGCACTGATTGGCATCATCATGGCCATTGCTGTGCCGTCCTATCAACAGTATGTTATTGAAAGTCAACGCTCCGATGCGGCCATAGCACTGACCTCTGCCGCAGCAGAGCAGGAACGTCTGTTCACTTATAACAACGCCTACTCCATGGATATAGACGATCTGGGCGGCAGTCGCTCTCCCGGCGGGCATTACACTCTTGCGGTCACGTCTCCGGAAAGCTCGCCGCCACCGGCCAGTCCCCGGCAATTTACCCTTACCGCCACACCAGCCACTGACAGCATCCAGCAACAGGATAACCACTGCCAGACATTTACCCTCAACCATCTTGGGGTTAAAGCCAGCCTTGACCATCTAGGCAATACTTCAACGGACTGCTGGTAGCTATCTGGTAGCTATATTGCTGTCAAAACCATGACTTCCTCTCACCAGCGCAGAGCCTTTCAATAGCTGTTTTACAATATACAGGCTGATGACTGAACGACCAGTCAGACTGCTAGATTGATAGACAGGTCTGTCAAACCATGGAATGCCAACTTGTCTGTTCAGCGCACCTATAAATCACCCCGGGGCTGCACACCGGCTAAGGGCTTTACCCTTCTTGAAATAATGATCGCCGTGTTACTGATGGGCATTCTGGTTTCCATAACGGCACAAATGGGGTCACTGGTGGAATCTTCCCGATTGGGTTTCTACAGCCAGAGACTTTATGCCAGCGCCAAACTGACCCGAAGCGAAGCCATTAAACGGGGAGAGAGGGTGAGTATCTGCCGGTCGGTCAATGGAACCGATTGCGATGTTTCTGACACCAACTGGTCTGCAGGCTGGATCGTTTTTGTTAACCCAAATGACAACGATACCGTTGATACTGGCGAAGAAGTTATCCGGGTGTTCAATGCCATGGACACCCTTCGTATCACATGGAGCGCAGGTAACAGGCTGACATTTATCCCCCGGGGCTCAGCTGCAACAAACGGTTTCTTCACGGTGTGTACTGATGGCCTCACGGCCACTGCCCAGCAAACCGTGACTGTGACCGCGTCCGGACAGATCAGGAAAGCTTCTGCCACAGGCGACTGCACATGAAACAGTTTATTGAACCCCAGAAAAATACTCGACAACAGGGTTTCGGCCTGATTGAAGTACTGATCAGCCTGCTGATCTTTGCGTTAGGGATTCTTGGCATCGCAGGCATGCAGGGGCAGGCTCTCAGGGTGACTCAGGACAGCCTTCAGCGTTCCCAGGCCGTCTGGCTGGCTTACGATCTTGCTGAGCGCATGTGGGCCAACCCTGAAGGACTGGAAGCCGGTAACCTTTACCAGACGACTGCGACTTCTGCTGCCGTAGCGGGGTACTGTGCAGGCACACCGCCCACTTCCTGCATTGGCTCAACCTGTACCTCAAACCAGATGGTCGAATACGACATTTTCGACCTGATCTGCAACAACCCCGGCATCGTTAACCCGCAACTGGCACTCACCTGCGCAGCAACCCCCTGTATTGACGGAGCGGTGACAATCGATGTTTCCTGGGATGCCAGGGGAGATGTCGGAGGCGTATTTTCAGGTCGGCGGAATCTCTCCATAACCGTGAGGCAATAGCCATTATGCAAAAGAACCGGGGTTTCTCTCTTATTGAAATGATGCTGGTAGTGGCTATGGCACTGGTGGTCAGCACCAGTTTCCTGCAACTGCTGGTAGGCAACAATCAGTCAACCCTTTTCCATGAAAACCTTTCAGCCTCCCAGGAGAATGGCCGCCACAGTCTGTACCTTCTGAGTCGTACAGCGCGGATGGGAGGTTATCGGGGCAGAATTAACCTGGGTACCCTTATTCCCCTGTATCGGGGTTCGTGCAACGGCGCCAGCCCCTGCACTTTTGATGGCGGTGGCACTAACAGTGACCAGGTGGCTATTCAGTACGAGCCGGTTCCCATTGGTACGACCGGTAATGGGGTTGACTGTGCAGGTAACACCGTGCGTATTCCGGAGCTGACCGCTGACGTTTACTTTGTGGCAGACGATCCGGCTAACAATAATGTATCAACACTGTTTTGCCAGGGCTTTAATCCTGCTACTGCCGCTTCTCGCGGCCCCCGGCAAGCCCTGGTGCAGGGCATTGAAAACCTGCAGGTCGTTTATGGCGTATCCAGCACAGGTACGGAAGTCGTGGATCAGTACCAGGCTGCGGGTAGTGTGACCAACTGGGCTAACGTCCGCAATATCCGGTTTGGGGTGCTGGTCAATTCCGGTATTGCCGGAACCGGCTTTGAGACACGAATCCGAACCTTCGATATTCTGGAAAGTGGCACCCTGTCATTCAATGACAATACCCCCCGGTATGTCTATACCACGGTGGCCACCATTGTTAATGCAGGACTTTGATATGGACCAGCCCTCATCATCCGGACGCCCCCCGAAAAAACTAAAACAACAACAGGGCTCCATGCTGAAGGAACTGACCGTTAGCAATGAGCAGCGGAGCCTGCAGGTGCAGAAAGTGGCTTTTGGCAAACTCATTGCATAATTACAAGCCCTGGAATCTACCCCTGACATTTTGAATAACGCCAGAACCAGCGACCAGACCTTAACAGCTATCAGCAACCCTGCCGGATGTACCACGGCAAGGCAGGTTTGCCAGACAGTAACACTCAGTTTTGTTGGTCAGCCCCTCCGGCGGGCTATAGCGTTGGTGACTATATTGGCTTGTCCTACGAACTAAACAGCATTGCCATCCTCAATGAAACCTCCTCACGGTCTGATCAGACCCTTGGGTTTACTTATGTCGTAAGAAAGAGTGCTGACTGAACCCTCTGATTTGGACAATAACTTTCAGAGCCGGGGTGAGCCTGCCGATTCCATACAAATAGTATTGCCCTGAGCAAAGGTAAAAGCCGTGAAAAAGAACATCACAGTCTGGCTGTTTATATTCATTTACTTTTCCGCCCAAGCCGACGACACCACTCTTTTTGTCAGAAGTTTACCAGACGCTGCAAGACCTAACATTTTGATGATCTACGACACTTCCGGTTCCATGTTGATTACAGAAGCATCCACCGGTCAGCAAAGACGTGTCGGAGCCAGTCAGGCTGCCATTAATTTTATCAATTCAGCCCAAAATATTAATTTTGGCCTGATGAGCTTTGCCCCTGTCAGGAATAGTACAAACCTGAATTTTGACGTAGCCGTTCGGGACATAAACCAGATTCGTACTGATGCTGTAACAGCTATCCAGAATTATGTATATGACGCATGGACTCCTCTCTATGAAAGCTATTTTGAAGCTTACCGGTACTTCAGGGGTGAGAATTCCCGCTTCGCTGTCACATTTGGAGCCAATACGCGCGTAGCCGGATCAACCAGTCAATACCGCTCGCCAATTACTCACAGATGTCAGGAAAACATCATTCTACTCATCACCGACGGTTTGCCTTCTGTATACCGAACCGGACTTGACCTGATCAGAAACCTGATCAGCGGCGTTACGTTTCCCACGGGAGAAGGTCTGACTAATAACTGTGACACCAGTGACGATGCCAGTGACAATGAATGGTGTATGGAAGAACTCGGATATTTCATGGATACGACCGATATGAGTTCAACCATAGACGGCACGCAGCATGTATCTACCTTTGTAGTTGCCTGCTACGGCGATGCTGATGAAACGGTCTGGAGAAACACAGCCCGGGTTAGCGGCGGAGAGTACTACTCCGTGGCTAACTCCAATGAACTGGCAGCGGCATTGACCGGGATACTCGAAAGAGTGAATGCAACCGCCAGTATTTTTGCGGCTCCGGCCACTTCACCCAGTGCTTTTAACTCACTACAAACATCCGAAGATGTTTACTACACCATGTTCCGCCCTGCTCGTGGCCCCAACTGGACTGGTAATTTAAAACGCTACAGACTGGGTCAGGACAACCAGATATACGACGTTAACGGCAACCTTGCTATTGATGCGACAACAGGGCAGTTCAGGGCAACCGCACAAAGCTTCTGGAGTAGCAGTGCCGATGGACTTATTGTAGGAGCGGGAGGAGTGGCTGAAGAAATTACTTTAACCCGCGCCCTTTACACGAATACCACCGGGAGTACCGATGTCGACCTGACTGACAGTGACAACATCCTGCATGAAAATACCACCGCCATCACTTCAGCCATGCTGGGTGCCGCTGACGCTACGGAAAGAACTCAGCTTTTACAATGGGGCAGAGGCGTTGATATTGATGACAGTGACGGGGATGGTTCAACCACCGATGTCAGAACTGCCGTTGGAGATGCACTGCATACCCAACCCAGAGACATTACTTATTATGCCGACAGCACCGGAAGCGTCGTCGATAAAACCGTCTTTTTTACCACCAACGACGGTTTTTTACATGCCATTGATGCCGATGATGGCACTACTGAATTTGCCTTTATTCCAGAAGAGCTTCTGTCTAACCTGAAATTTTACCGGGATGGTTTCGTCTCTGGCGGTACACTGAAAGTCTATGGAATGGACGGCCCCATGACTGTCTGGCACAACGATGCTAACAACGATGGCGACGTATTGCAGGCCGACAATGGTTCAGCTGATGCCAACGAGCATATTTATCTCTATCTCACCATGCGCCGGGGTGGTAATAATATTTATGCTCTGGATGTCACGGACCGCAGCAATCCTGAGCTTAAGTGGGTTATTGAAGGCGATCTGGATAACGATCATCAGCGTGATACCAGAACGGCCAACCCCAACTTTAATGAGCTGGGGCAAACCTGGTCCGCCCCCCTGCTGGCAAGAGTAAACTGGAACGGGGCAGAACGGCAGGTTCTGTTGTTTGGCGGAGGCTACGATGCCGATACAGACGCACAGACCACTATCGCATCGAACAGTGACATTGGTAATGCTATTTACATGGTCGATGCAGAAACCGGAGCTAAGCTCTGGTCAGCTTCATCCCAGAGCTACTCGAATCTTACCCTGAGTACGATGGACTTTGGAATTGCCGCCGACCTGACACTGGTCGATATTGATCAGGATGGCCTTATCGACTTTTTCTTCGCGGCAGACACCGGCGGTCAGTTGTTCCGGTTTGATATTGATCCGGCCAATTCCGGGGCAAGCAATTTTGCAACCGGCGGCAAGATCGCCCAGATTTCCACATCGACAGCTGCAAACACCCGCCGCTTCTTTGAAGCACCTGTCGTATCCATTGGCAGAAACAGCGAGTACCTGAATATCGCTGTAGGCACTGGCCTGAGGCACTCCCCGCTTGATACAACGGTGAATGACCGCATGTACGTTATCCGGGACCCGAATGTTTTCGAAACACCTGCTAACTATAACTATGCCACACGCGGAGGCAGCTCCACCTTTATTGATGAGTCCAATCTCTATGATGCCACCAGCAACCTGATACAGCAGGGTACCACTGCAGAACAGCAAACAGCATTAACCACTCTGGATAGCAGTAATGGCTGGTATCTGCGCATGGAAAGCAGTGGTGAAAAAATACTGGGTCAGGCCACTATTTTTAACGGCATTCTGTTATTCAACAGTTTCACACCAGTAGCAACCTTCTCAAGCAACTGTATACCGCAGGCTGGCACGAACCATTTTTACTCGGTCAACATTGAAAATGCCGGCTCGGTTTTCAATCAGGACACCAGCGTTGCTGCCCTCAATAAAAGTGATCGCCGGGTGGCAACGCTCAACAGCGCCATTGCACCAACCCCTTCAATTGTTAACCGGGGCAATCAGGGATCTGAAGTCTGTGTCGGAACCCAGTGCTTTCAAAACCTGCTCAGGAGTGTCAGATCCGTCCCCATGCACAGAAACTTCTGGAGAGAAAACCGATGAAACAACCCGGAGGCTTTACGCTTATAGAAATACTGATTGCAGTCATCATTGTCAGTACATTAATCGCCATTGCCGTGCGCTCTTATACCGATTATGTTAACCGCGCTCGCCGGAGTGACGTTCTGACACTCCTGCTGCAGATTATGCAGCAGCAGGAACGGTCGCCAATATCGTGAATGCAGGTCTTTAACATGGATCAGTCTGAAGCAACGAAACCCGCCACTGGAAAACAGCAGAAAGGCTCCATGCTGCTGATGACCATGATCATCCTGGCCATGTTTGTTTTCAGCGGTTTGTTCATAATGGAAACGGCCATGCTGCAGGAATTAACCGTGAGCAATGAGCAGCGGAGCCTGCAGGTGCAAAAAGTGGCTTTCGGAGAACTTGTTGCACAATTACAAGCCCTGGAATCTACCCCTGACGTTTTGAATAACGCCAGAACCAGCGACCAGACCTTAACGATTATCAGTAACCCGGCCGGTTGCACAACACCAGGACAGGTTTGTCAGACCGCAACGCTCAGTTTTGTTGGTCAGTCGCCGCCACCAGCAGGTTACAGTGTCGGCAATTATATTGGCCTGTCCTTTGAAATAAACAGCGTTGCCACACTCGATGAAACGTCTGCCCGTTCCGATCAAACGCTGGGATTTACTTATGTGATAAAAACAGCGGGTCCGTAATTAATACCGGTAGCAAGGAGCAACCAATGAAACCTGTCAGACAGCTTGGACGCTGTATTATTCTCTTTTTTCTTATTGTCCTGTCCCCGGCCAGCTTTGCCGAGAGCCAGTCCGGGGAGCGCAGGAAATATGCCCGGATCAAGGTCGAATTCCATACCAGAGATACCGGCCTGATATGGGCTTATTTCTGCAAAACCTGCCGCCCCATTCGCTTTTTGTTTGATGGGTTACTGAAGGTAGACATTCCCGGCATGCCTTCCATCAACGAGAAAAGTGTCCACAGGCTCAGGCAACTGGATGGCGGAGCCGCTGTGATTGTTTCTTCAGGCTATAACCGCAATAAAGCTGTACACGTCTGGCCGATAAAGGCCTGGTAAGTCTGGTCGACTATAAAAGAAATCACCCCAGGAACGAATTACATTGCTGCTACCAAGAGTAATGCTCGTGACAATAGCCCTGTCGACTGTTGTTTTCACACAGGCTGATGACACGGAGTTATTTGTTGCGACCCTTCCGGACAGCGCACGACCCAATGTGACGCTTATTATGGATGACTCAGGCAGTATGGGCTGGGGCTCACCGACTCCAATGTCTCAGGCTCAGGCAGCAGCCCGCAATTTCCTCAATAACGCCTCTGATATCAATATCAGCCTGATGAGCTTCAATGGTTGCAACCCCGGGGGCAATGTTGATTTTGCATCAGAAAATATTGCTACAGCACGAGCCCGGGCAATCGGGGTTATAAATGGCTATTTTGCGGACTGTGGAACCCCCCTGGGGGATACCTATTATGAAGCTTATCGCTACTATGCAGGTCTGTCCCCCAGGTTCGGTACAGGAAGCGTTGCTGCTTCCATTACTGGTTCAAATTACCGTTCCCCGATATCTAATGCCTGCCAGAGGAACAGTATTATCGTCTTTACGGATGGCTGGCCTAACACGGGGGAACAGTCTGCCGCAGCGATTAATGCGCTTACCAATGGTCTGACCTTTCCTGCCGGTATCGGACACTTAAGCCACTCCTGCGTTGCTGACAGTGGCGAGTGTATGGATGAACAGGCATGGTTCATGTTTAACAATGATGTCAATGCCAATTTTCGGGGCGACCAGCAGATTACTACCTTTACAATCGGGTTCGGGTTTACCGGAACGCCTCCTGCCCTACTGCCCAGAACCGCCAATATGGGAGGAGGGCAATTTTATACTGCCGCCAATGCCAACCAGCTTTCAGATGTTCTTAATGATATTCTGTTAAGGGTAAACGCCACGGCGAACAGTTTTGCGGCCCCCGCTGCGTCAACCAGCTCCTTTAATACACTGGAAACTTCCGAAGATGTTTATTATGTCATGTTCCGGCCTGCTGCCGGTCCCAACTGGACGGGCAACTTAAAGCGTTACCGCCTGGGTGATGACAACCAGATATACGACGTCAACAATAATCTTGCTATTGACCCGGCAACAGGCCTGTTCCTCGATACGGCACAAAGCTTCTGGAGCAGCAGTGCAGACGGGCTTGAGGTAGAGGAAGGGGGAATGGCTGAACAAATCACTTCAAGTCGTCCCGCTTATACGAACACTACCGGGAATAGTGGCGTTAACCTCACTGAAACAGATAACCAGTTGCATGAAAATACTGCCGCCATCACTGCCGCCATGCTTGGCGCTGCCAATGCAACGGAAAGGGAACAGCTTTTACAATGGGGCAGAGGTGTTGATGTCGATGACGCTGACGGTGATGGTTCATCCACCGACAACAGAACATCCGTGGGGGATGCGCTGCACACACAACCCAGAGACATCACTTACTTCGCCAACGCCACCGGGACTACCGTTGACAAAACCGTATATTTCACCACCAACGACGGGTTTCTTCATGCCGTCAACGCAGCCGATGGCACCACCGAATTTTCCTTTATTCCCGAGGATCTGCTGCCAAACCTCAAAACTTACAGGGATGGATTTGTCACTGGTGGCGCGCTGAAAGCCTACGGTCTGGATGGGCCAATGACCGTCTGGCACAACGATGATAATGGTGACGGGGACATATTACAGTCCAATAATGGTACGGCTGACAGCAACGAACATATCTATCCCTATCTCACCATGCGGCGGGGTGGGAATAATATTTATGCACTGGATGTCACCAACAGAAGTCGTCCCGAACTGAAATGGGTCATTCGCGGTGATCTGGATAATAACCACCAGCTTGACAGTCGTGCTACCAACCCGGACTTTAACGAACTGGGTCAAACCTGGTCTGCACCCTTGTTGACAAGAGTCAACTGGAACGGGTCAGAACGGCAGGTACTGTTATTTGGTGCTGGTTACGATGTGGACACCGACACACAGACAACCACCTTGTCTGTCAGTGACATTGGCAGCGCCATATACATGGTCGACGCAGAAACCGGAGCTAAACTCTGGAGGAGTTCTTCACGAGGTTATGCAGACCTTAGCGTTAGCGGTATGAACTATGCCATTGCAGCCGATTTGGCATTAGTGGATATCGATCAGGATGGTCTTCTGGATTTTTTCTACGCCGCAGATGTTGGTGGCCAGCTATTCCGGTTCGATATCGAACCGACCAATACCGGAGCCAGCAATTTTGCAACGGGTGGAAGGATCGCACAACTATCCCTGCAGACCGCTGCAGAATCACGACGTTTTTTTGAAACTCCGGCAGTGTCCATAGGCAGAAACAGTGAGTACCTCAATATTGCTATTGGGTCAGGGCTAAGACACACCCCCCTGAGTACAACGGTTAATGACCGTATGTACGTGATTCGCGACCCAAATGTATTCGATACACCTGCTAACTATAACTACGCTGTTCGCGGGGGCAGCCCCAGTTATATTGACGAGTCAAACCTTTATGATGCGACCAGTAACCTGATACAACAGGGAACCAATGCCCAGCAGCAGACGGCATTAACCAGTCTGGAAAGCAGTAACGGCTGGTACATACGTATGGAGGGTAGTGGTGAAAAAATTCTGAGCAGGGCCAGTATATTTAACGGCATTCTGTTATTCAGCAGTTTCACTCCTGCATCAGGCACCACTACCAACTGCACGCCAGGAGCCGGAGCCAACAATTTTTACGCCGTGAATGTTGAAAATGCCAGCTCTGTTTTTAATCTGGACACCAGCCTTGCCGCCCTTAACAAAAGCGACCGTAGCCAGACACTGTTAAGTGGCACAATTGCGCCAGCGCCATCCATCGTTAACCGGGGCAACCAGGGTTCTGAAGTCTGTGTGGGAAATCAGTGCTTTCAGAACCTTTTGAGAAGTGTTCGTTCAATCCCCATGCACAGGAATTTCTGGAGGGAAAACCGGTGAAAAAATACAGGGGCTTCACTCTTATAGAAATACTAATTGCCATTACCATCGTCAGCCTGTTAATCGCTATTGCGGTTCCCTCTTATACTGACTACGTTAACCGCGCCCGCCGCAGCGATGCTTTAGCGCTCTTATTACAGGTAATGCAGCAACAGGAACGCTACTTTACTGAACAGCTCGAATATACGACGGACCTGAGCCTGCTGGGCTACACGGTTGATTCATCCGGAAATATCGCTTCGGAAAACAGCCATTATCTGCTCTCTGCGGGTAACTGTGCTGGCATGACAACGGTTGCTACATGCGTCAACCTCACTGCGACCCCTCAGGGGATACAGGCAACCACCAGCAACATTACCCTTGATAGCCGTGGGAACAGAACACCGGCAGGTTACTGGCAATAACGGCAAGATCTGAATCATTCATTACTGACTTAACCAGGGAATATCGAATATCTGTCGCCAGGACATGCGACCAGACGATGAGAAACCATAATTCAGAACCCGCCGGTCGATGCTGCCACCCGCCCCCTGGGTCACCGCTGACCGTCGTCCTCCCTCCCCCTGATGAATCACCGGTGCTGAAGCATAGCCTATCCCCAGTAGAATCCTGTTCAATGAAAGATAGACATCCTCATCTTCACTGTATTCAACGTAGTCAATAACATTACCGGGTGTAGCGGTACCGGTCTGGTAATGAACACCGTGCAAAAAACTGCGACCATCTGCACGACAGCTGTTCAGGGATGGTTGATACTCGGTAAAGAACAGCATTGAAAATAAACGACTGGCACTGGAAACATTTCTTCCCGCAGGGTTTTGCCCATCGTAATTCAGCCGTATACGCCAGCCGGACTCAGACTGCATAACAGACCGGAGTACGTCAAAGTTACTGATCGTAGTATCCTCTACCTTAAACACGCTGTAACCGTTCACCGTACTTTCTACCACGGTTCCATTCGACAGGACTTCAACATCGGAGGTGTCAATAACGTCAGTCAAATTCACAGCGCTGTAGCTCAGGGTCCGACTGCTGTTCAACGGCTCTTTTAAGCCATAGTAATATTGCTGCCCCGAATTGCTGTTATCACTGTAAGTGAGCAGCCGTCCGGTACCCGCATAAACCCAGTGATTTTCGGTATCCTTTACCGTAAAGGGAGCCGCCGTAATGGGTTGCCCATTATCCATAAGAATCGAAAGTTGCGACTGAGCCATTTGTTCACTGAGCTGCAATCTCAACAGCTTTCCACCCAGCTCTCCACCTAATTCGGCCGCGCTGGTTTCCACACTGCCGAAATAGATGACATCGTCCTGATAATCATTATTCCAGTCCACCGCCGTCAGGTCTCCGGCATAGCTTGAGGGAGAATCGGAAACCAGAGGGTCAAGACCGGAAACAAATGACCGGATTTTCAGGTCATAGGCAAAAACCCGCAGGTTCTGATCACTCTTACCGACATTGATGGCTTCCCTGATCCCGGTTTCCCCTTCACCGTGAGGGCCTGAAGCAAAGACAAGATACCATTCATTGGTTAGCGCACCTTTACTCCAGTCAGTCTCGCCGCTAGTGTTTGTATCCGGAATACGACGCTTAACCACTACCGGTTTAGAAGTGGTTAAACCCAGCTCAGGGTGGCTGATTTCAGCGATTAACCTGGGAGGTTGTTCAGGATTAGTGACATCCAGCACCACATAAGCCGAACGCATGGTGCGGCTGGCTCCATTCACTTCAGTATCAATAGCACCACCACCCAGCCGCATTCCCACCACCAACACTGTTCCCCAGCCTCCGGGATAGTTACTATCCGCAGCATTGAAAATATTGGCATCAAATGTCAGCGGTTCACCGTCCATATAATAAACATGAGGATAATCCTGTTCCTGCAGCCATCTCAGGTGCGGCAGCAGGTTCATAGGCGTATAGGCCCAAAGTTCGGAGCCTAAAGGATGACTGGTTTCACTGTTGCTGCCAGTGGTGTTATAGGCATACTGGCTTTCATCCCAGAACCCGCCATTAAAGGCGTGAAGCATGCCATCATTAGCACCGGCATACAGTACATGACGACGATTCTGATAGTGCGAACGGAAAGCCTGATAGGTTGTATCGTTGTATAGAGCGTCATAGCGTGAGTCGGGAGCAGCCACCAGCCGGGGCGTAGAATGAACAATATCGCCCAGACGCCATATTTCGTCTACTCCGTCACCGTTGTAATCAATGGTTCGTGAACGGGTACCTTCTATCTCCTCCCCTCTGACATAGTTAACCACTGTCGTCACTTCAGAGGCCGGTACACCCAGATAGCCCTGTCTGTCGGTAAAACTGGACGCTGTAAATGGTAAAGATTCACCACTATCCACAACCCCATCACTGTCTTCATCCAGCCAGGTGAAAATATAGCGCCCGCTATCCGCTGTTGAATCATAATTGCGTTGAGTAATAACATCCTGCACCTTGGCAAGCTGGTCTCTTGCGTCCCAGATTGTTGTTCAGAGAAGACAACGGCTGCAAAGACCCCGAGACGGTTTGAGTCTCTCCGTCATCGTCCGTGGAATACCTTTGCAGCATGGTCTGGTTGGCGTTAGGGTCAAACTTGAGTTCGACAATATAATCCGTCTCATAATCATCGAGCTGATTGTTACCGTTACTGTCTTCGCGCAGCAACCCTTTACTGTCAACAAACAGGCTATGCAGCAGCCCTCCCCAGCTGATCGTACGACCATTGTATTCCTGCGTTGGTTGAAACAGCGCCTGGTACAATACGCCTGTACCCGTATTGCTGTTTGATAGCAGCGCCGTGTTCGTAGCCGACGACACCCGGCTGGCAATATCCTGCAATACCTGTCCCAGCTGTGCTTCCAGCAGAGCAGGGTTTCGGGCAAAGAAATAGTTGTCTGGCAGTCCGTCAGCCCCTATCGAACCTGTCGTATTATTGCGGGTATCCCACTCACGGCTGTCTCCGGAGCTGTTTCCGGGACTGCCATCACCATCCATATCGAGAAAGCCACCGTATTTAGCCGCAAGAAACAAAGGTTTAGGCAATACCCCCGCAGCACCATTATTGGCGACATAGTTATTGGTTTTAAAGCTGGACGACCCCTTGTAAACAAAATCATCCTGCAACCCGTCATCATAGGTTCCGGTCACGGTATAACTGAATCGCAGGTTCAGACCGGCATAAACCCCGTCAACCTGCACCGCAATACGCAGCTCATTGCCAAGAAAGCCTGTGGTTTTCAGGGTTGAATCGCTGGTCAGGTTGCACTGGTTGCCAACGCAATACTTGATCCGGGAAGACGCATCATAATCAAAATCATTGCCCCAGAGTGAATCTTCCCAGGTAAACAGCAGGCTGCCTTCTACCGGGTTGCCCTGATCATCAAGAACCGTATTTTCAACCACCACATCCGTCAGCGTACAGTCACTGCCACTGCCGGAAAAATTAGTGCCGGAGCCAAAGTTGGAGCTGGTGTGACAAACCGGTTGAAAGGTAACCGGGTTGCCCCCCGCATTCAGAGTAAAACCGGGCATACTTTCTGCCAGCTGAATCGCATAGGTCTTAACGCTCTGTACACCTTCAAGTTCGCTGCGCAGATCCGTCTGGTTGCCATAAAATGCCAGACCAGATACCTGATAGCTGCCTTCCAGTTGTGGCAGCTCCGGACAAAGCCCACGCGCTTCTGACAGACCGTTCAGATATTTCGCCGTACACTGCCGTGTACTACCGGTGCCGCCCACCAGATACTCGCCAGCAAAGCTGCCACCATACTCATAATTTCCAACCTCATCGGTTTTACTGTTAACTGACGCTACACCCGACAACCCCGGAAGTTCCGCACTGCTGCCGAGTTCATCGGCATCAAAAGAGTTCAGCCCGGTAGACAGCAGGATGATGGAACAGTTGGCGCAGGCATTCGCAGCAGTAATGGGATTCAGCCAGGTTTCAGTGGCAAGGTTGCTGACAAAGGAGGTATCCGAGCTGGTGTTAAATGCCGGAGTGGGCGCCGACCGTCCGGCAAAATACCTTAATGCCTCAAGATACATTTCCGCTATCGGGTTGCCCCAGTTGCTGCAATGGCGGTTGGAACTGGTTGAGCGCCCTGACTTGAAGGTACTGATGGAGATTCCGTAAGTGCTGCAATCCGTATATTTATTCTGGCTGTAACTGTATTTAGCGATCCGGAAGGTGTTGATATGGTGGATAATGCCTTTGACAGAGTGGTTAAACGTCCCGTCCGTTAAATGGATCTCGTTGTCACTGACGTTGGAGTTCCCCCCAATTTTAGAAATATTTCGCCTCAGGAGACCGCCCGAAATATTCCTGTCATAGCTGCCACTGATCAGGCCAAAACGTATACTGCCGTCTTCCCCGTAACGCTGTAGCAATCCTGTAGGCTTGTAGTGATTAGAACCATACTCCCTGCAACGGCCCGACACACTGTCTTTACCATTGACACAGGCGCGAACCCTGACGGTCAGTTCATCGAGTTTATAGCCGGATGACGGACTGTTTGTGGCTCCCCACTGGCACTGCTTCACCTCTGTGGATGCCCAGCGATTCCAGGCACCGCTGGCAATCCGCACCCTGGGCTCACCGTTCTCAGAGGTCGCCAGATTGCACAGGCTGACCGTGTTCGAATAAGGTGTCAGTTTGTCGATATCCGATCCGCTGTACACCTTAACAAACGAATGAATATCGCGAGGCAGGTAGGCCCGTTCCAGAACCGTTGACGTACTGGTATCCGTTGAGCGTTTGCCACCAAATAGCACACGACGAAGGATATCTATCCTCGACATGGTAGCCCAGTTAAGAAAATTGCCACTCCAGTAGGAAGCCGACCCTTCGCAGTAATGCTCATTGTCTCCTGCTGCCTGAAGTTCAGGTTCAAAACGACGGGAAGAGGCGTTGTAGCTGTAACACCAGTTACTTAAAAAATACCCAAGATAATCAAACCGGTCGTTATAGGTGGTATCCAGCTGACCATCGGCATCCAGATCGGAGTAATCAGGATAAGCCTTCTTGAAAAGCTCATGATCCACAGACATCACCAGCATAACCAATGGCTCAGAGCTTTTGCTCAATAGTGGTGGAACAGCTGAATACAGCTGCGATGTTGGTTCAGCCTGTGCGGACGAAAGCGTTATGCATCCAAGCATTACCAATGCAAACATTGCCGTGTATCGTTTCAGAAACTTGATCATCGCAGTACTCCTTTTCTGCGTTGAAGACTCCTTTTTCTGCGTTGACGATAATCTTTTCCCTCAGCGGTTCTTTTTGTAAGTAGTCTGCAACATTACCCTTGCGTCACTGGAGCCTCCGGTTGCCAATACCGTAATGCGGTAAAACTCAGCCCAGTCATCATAAACCGTCGGATCAGCTTCAGGTCCTCCGGTTTCTCTGGGAAGGTAACAGCGGAACTCAACAATATATTTTGCCTGTGTCGCTACCCCGTCCAGTGCTATTGTGGTGGTTCGGTAACGTCCGGCATCGCTCCAGAGTGCCTGCTCCTGCCAGGGAGATGAGGATGTGGCTGAGCAGGTTCCGGGATCAGAGTGATTAACTCCATCAAAGCACAGCCCATTATCACAATCCGGTGAAAAATCAGAACTGTTCAGCAACGTATTGACCACGTAAGACTCGGCCTCCAGTACGCCGACCTCAGCCGAATGGAAGGCTAACTGTTCGTTACGGTAATTACCGGTCATTTTTTCTTCAAGGCTGGTGACGCGAATAGACGCCATTCCGGCTATGGTCAGAATCAGCAGCAACACCAGGCTGACCAGCAATACACTGCCCTGCTCTTTTCCTGACCGAATCATGGCTGCACCCTGTTCCTTAACTCAATGGTCATAACAAAGTTACGTCGTATATAGTGATCCGCTGGTGTTATCTGCGTCCCTGCAAAAAAATACGTCTGAGGCTCTTCGGCCACTTCTGACAAACTGCGAACTAATAACTCCAGACGTACACTGACCACATTCGTCCAGTTATTACTGAACAGGCCAATAGAATCCGCCGTTCGATACTGATCCGGAGTACGGTTTCCGTCCGAGTCATAACCATATAAAAACGAAAGTCCTTCGATCCCCTCCAGCAAAGATTCTGCATAACGTGCATTACCTGACGTATATTCACCAGCGAATTTACGGTAGAGATTTGGCTGACTATTATTGGTTCGCAGGTAATACGCTACCGAGGTGACAGGAAACAGTAATGATTGGTTATGGCTGTAAGGTGCAGCGCCTGCGGCACTGTCCATACAGTTAAAATTGCCCTTCAGCTGTGAAGTACAGTTATACAAGGTTCCTGACGAACCTGCAGCGTGTGATATTGATGACCCATCAGTTCCATCAGCGGCTTTGAACACTGACACCTGATCACAACCCGGCGGTACCAGTGCCAGAATATCACCCTGATCAACACCATGACTGGTAACGTTCAACAGGGCAGATGACGAGGCATGACTGTTAACCGGCCTCCCCTGCTCAGCATCCATCTTGTGAACAACAATCGCCTCAGAAATAGCTGAGCTGTCGATACGGCTCTTGTTTGCCGTGGAGATGCCCAGAATGCCTTTATCAAAGTGAGTCATCCACTCCCGTGAATTGGTAGTGGTATAAATCGTATTAGCCAGAGACGTTTCTGCCGGGCAACCGGTATAGCCCGCCATACGAATATCCCGTGCCAGCAAATCCATGGCAAAACGCGCATTTTCCTGAATCCGTGACAGTTCATCCTGCAGCATATAAGTACGGTTCGCACTGAGAAACAGATGACCAATGCCTGCTATCAGAAACAGTCCAAGCAGCATTGCCACTAACAATTCAATTAAAGAGACGCCGGCTTGCCTGTAGTTCCTCACAAGGCACTCCTTACCACCACTTCCCTGACAGGTTGCTGCCCCCTGCTTTCATCAAACTGCATGGAAATCACATATATGCGACCCGATGAAGATTCCTCGAACGTTATGCTGCCAACGCTGTCCGGCAGTATGCAGGCCATCTGAAACTTCCACTGCCTTATGTCGTATTCAGCCAGCTCAGCCGGTGTGCAGGTTCCTGTCTCACAGTCGTCGGGATAGGCTTCCGCACTGCACGCTTCCGCCGTTAACTGTCCAGATCCAACCACATAGTTATCAGTGACTGACGACAGGCTACGATTAACCCGGATCCGGTCCATCATGTCATTACCAATAATCACCGCCTGAGAACGCAGGTAAGCAACATGGTTGTGCTGCAGGCTTCTGGTTTGCAGTCCCACCATTCCCAGAACCCCAATAGAAATAACAAGCAGTGCAGCCAGCACTTCAATAAGGCCAACACCGGCTGAACGTTTACTTCCCTGCATAAGATACTCCCTTCATCCTTATTCCGGACAACTGTCAGGTTCAGTTACCCGGACCCGTCCAGTCAGACTGACAACCACCTGCCTGACCTCTTCCCCTGTCAGTCCCTGCTCACATAAAGAGAAGCTCCCGGCCTTGCGCGCATAACCTTTGCTGCTAAAGCCAGCATTAACCCCCTGATTCCATTCCAGGGAAAGACTTTCAGGCAGTGCGGAAAAAACCCTCAGTCGTTCGTCGCCAGCCTCCAGCACACCATCGGCATCGGCGTCTGTAAAAATCACCCAGCCTGAACTCCAGTCATCGCCACTGCTGTTGCAGATAACACCATCGGCAGACGCACACAGTGAGACTGCACTGCGACGCTTAACCGCTTCGCTGCGGGCCAGTGCAAAACTGGTGTAAATTTCCTGGGCAACAGAAGAGATTCGCTGGCTGGTGACGAGGGTTCTCAGGGCGGGGGCAGCCATTGAAACCAGTGTGGCTGAAATCAACAGTGTAATGACCACTTCGGGAAGGGTCAGACCCGACTGTCCAGACATGTACTGCATAATCCTGTCCGTGGAATAGATGGAATCATTTGTGTATTAATTCCAATCTAGCCATGACCCGTTGCAGATTAAACGGTAACAGGTATCAGAGGTCTGATAGCGGGACGAGAGGAAAAAGTACAGGGGCAGATCTTCTGTGACAAGCAATTGACAGCAGTTTATCGACCGGCCTGTACCGTTTATCAGGGATTAGGCGAAAGAGCAGTTTCCTGCCCTTACAGGGTCAGCGCAAAACAGAGATGCAGGTAGAAATGGTATGCGTTTCCTGTGGCTCCAGCTGCACGGCCAGTGCAGGCAGGGTCGCGGTTTCGACACAAGCCATATTACGGTAGCCTTCGTCAGGCACGTCAGCCATCTGCTGAGCCAACTCGGCCCCCGGGTTCCAGACAATGGTACCGTTACTGCCGGATTTACGAATCACAATCCGGCGCTTCAGACCCGGATCGATAATGGTGCAGGTATCGCTGGTATTCAGATAAGCACGGTCCACTTCACCTTTCAGGGTTACATCGCCCTGCTGAACCCAGGCTTTCTGATTATCCGCTTCATCCAGATAACGTCTGCCAGCCAGACCTTCCACGCTGATCGCTTCAACATCTGAAACATTAAAGTAGGTATGCAGCGCCTGGCTGATAGCCACCGTTTTTTCACCAATGTTCTGCATAGTCAGGCTGACTTTCAGCTCTTTGCCAATGATAATTTCAGTTTCCAGACTGGCAGAACCGTCCCAGGCGGCATGTGTCGTTTCCGGTAAAGACAACAGGAGACGTGTTTCCCCCCCTTCCAGAGTCCCCTGCTCTTTTAAACGCCAGAGACTGGTACGGGCAAAGCCGTGGTTAGGACCACCTTCTGCGCGCTTGCTGAACCATGGCCAGCATACCGGGATACCACCGCGAATGGCTTTGCCTTCACCGTAAACAGCGTCCGGACTCAGCCACAATACTTTCTCTTCACCATGCGGCTGAAAGCTCAGTACCTGGCCACCATGGAGGGAAACCACTGCACGAGCAAAAGCATTCTCAATATCCAGTACTGCTATTTTATTGATAAGTCTCTGAGTGATCTGCGTTCCTTCCATTGCTGGAGCTCCTCTTTTTCCTGTTTCAGAGTTTTCATGTTTTAAGAGTTGACCGGCATCAATTTACTTGGTCAGCCTGATGATGAAACTAGGGATTAACACCTACTTTGGTAATTTACTGTGAAGAAGTTGAATCCCTTTATGGCAGCATGCCAAATATAAACAATACTTTCAGGGTTACAAGTCGTGCATTGAGTACGAGGTGTTTAATGAACGTAATCCCCGGCGCCATGGCCGGCCTTCTGGCTGGTCTGTCTGTTAATATTGAAGCCCAATCAACGGTAGATCATCCGCTGTATTTAAGTGCGCCTGATCTTTCCGGGCAGATGGATAAGGCTGCTTATCAGGAGGCTGATCTTCATGCTCCAAGTATCGAGCTTGGTAATATTTCACTGCGCGCTGGTATCAGGGGGCGAAATATCAAGTTCTACTCTTCTTTTAACCCACTCCCGGGGCTGGATCAGGCACTGGCGCGCTGTGACGGGAATCAGGCAACAGGGTGGGTCAGCTATCAGACTATGTCCATTACCTGTCTTCAGGGGGGAGTAGAAAGAAAAAGCACAATACAACTGCCTCCCCCTGACCAGAAAATGCAGTTGGAAGAAGCCGGAAGCAAAATTCTGATTGCAGAAGCGGCCGGCAATAAGGCAAGGCCTGTCGTTGACAGCACTATACTGGCCGCAGCGGCAGCCATTCAGTTTGATAGCCCCTTTGACATCGCCGGACGCAACAGTTCTTACGCGATCAGTGGTATCCGTCGTCTGAAAGACAACAGTGGTAACGACAGAGTCATTGTTGACCTCTGCGTGATAGGGGAGAGTAATGAATATCAGCCCCTGACGGATGGAAATTCGTTTTCGGGAATGAGGAAGTGTCCGGGGCCACTGAGTCACTGGTCAGGCAAAAAATCAGGCAAGCACTCTGACACCGGAGATGATGAAAACCCTGAAGAAACACCCCCATCCAAACCACCACGCGGCGGTGATGGTGGCGATGGCGATGACCCTGACAAAACTGCCAAAAAATCAGATATAGTAACGATTTTGTCTATTGAGGTTGATATAAAACAGCTTATTAAAGAACTGCAGAAGTTGATTGATTCTGCCTCCCCGGAACAAAGAATTGTCATTACCGAGCGGCTCACACAGCTGATAGGCGCCTTTCCTGAGGGTGAGCTTTTGAAAACAGAATCAGATAATGGCGAATCTGCCAATCAAATTGCGATACTCTTAACATCCTCTCAAGATTACTTCGATATGGCCTCCAATGTGGAGGCTGTTTCGGCCGTTCGAAATACACTTAGGAGTATATTTAACGGATTGGGTTCCGGAGAGCCAATAGGAGCTATTCTTCAGACGTTACGTGATTCAGGGGATCTGCAACAGCTGCAAAAAATCCCTCCTGAAGAGACCAGTCAGGCGCAGGATGAGGATGATGAAGCACTTCCCGGAGCAGTTGCGGACAGTGGAGAAAACTCCGAACCAGTTGCGAACAGAGTTGTCGACTACTGGAGGCAGATAATTATTATATTTCTGGAAATCAAAATAACACCTACAGACAGTGAGCCTGCGCCTGAAGATAAGACAACGCCTGAAAGGAAGGAAGATCAATCTGCCGGAACCGGGCAAGAACCTGTAACTATATGGAATCCGGAGATATAAGCAATTGACCAGAAACTATCAACAAGGCTAATGATTTCTGGTCAGGATGAATCGATGAAACAGGACACCTGCACGGGAGCTTTAATCGGGTCACTGTGCAGGGTGTTACTCACCTAGCCTGAGCATAACACCAGTCAAGGATATCAGCTCACTTCAACCATACGAAGCTCTTTCGGCATGGTGAAAACAATATTCTCTTCTTCACCTTCCAGTTCTTCCGGCATTTCGGCCCCGAGTTCCTGCAGACGCCTGATAACGCCCTGAACCAGAACCTCTGGTGCTGAAGCCCCTGCCGTTATACCTATAGCCTGTTTGCCCTGCAACCAGCGCGGCTCAATATCATCAGCCCCATCGACCAGATAAGCACAGGCTCCGGTTCGCTCTGCCAGTTCCCTCAGGCGGTTTGAGTTGGAGCTGTTTACCGAGCCTACCACCAGCACAATATCACATTCATCCGCCAGTGCTCGCACCGCATCCTGACGGTTCTGGGTGGCATAGCAGATATCGTCCTTGCGGGGTCCCTGAATGTTCGGGAATTTCTGCCGCAGTGCTTCAATAACTACGGCCGTATCGTTCATGGACAGTGTCGTCTGGGTCACATAAGCCAGATGTTCCGGGTCCTGAACCTCCAGTCCGGCGACATCATCAGCGGTTTCCACCAGATACATTCTACCGCCTTTGGAGTCGTCGTACTGCCCCATGGTACCCTGCACTTCCGGGTGTCCGTCATGACCAATCAACACACATTCTTTACCGGCACGGGAATAACGTACCACTTCCATGTGTACTTTCTTGACCAGGGGACAGGACGCATCAAACACCTTCAGCCCGCGACGCTCGGCTTCAGCCTCAACAGCCTGAGGTACACCGTGGGCGCTGAAAATAACGATCACGTCATCCGGTACCTGATCCAGCTCTTCAACAAAAATTGCACCGCGCTGCTTCAGATTTTCCACGACATACTTGTTATGCACAACTTCATGGCGTACATAAATAGGTGGCCCGAAAACATCCAGCGCGCGGTTTACAATATCAATAGCCCTGTCGACACCAGCACAAAAGCCACGGGGATTAGCCAACCTGATTTTCATTACGAATTCTCTACCTGAACCACCCTTACTTGGAACAATAGTTCCCTGCCTGCCAGGGGGTGGTTAAAATCTACGTAAACACGTTCATCGTCAAAAGCGGTCACCACACCAGCCAGCTCGCTGTTTCCTGCGTCAGCAAAGGACATAACCAGCCCTTCCTGGAACTGGATATCGTTTGCAAAGCGGGATCTTGGAAAGCTCTGTTGATTATCCGGATGGGGCATACCAAAGGCTTTTGCCGGAGGGATTCTGAAAACGCCCTCATCCCCTGCACTCATACCCAGAATGGACTGTTCAAAGCCAGCGGGCAGATTGCCATCGCCAACAACGAAAGAGGCAGGTTTCCCGCCAAAATTACTGTCGACCACCTGACCGTCATCCAGTTGGAGAGAGAAATGCAGGGTCACCCGACGACCTGCTCCTATGGCTACTGCAGAGACTTCTGACATTGTTATTATGATACCCGCTCGATACTAAACGCTTAGTTTGACCATGAAACCTTTTCATTCGCTCATGGCTGTTCATTTGCTCATGGCTGTTTAATGGCGACTTTCAGACTTTTCCCGTTCCAGACGGGACTGATCCCGGAACATATCCAGAATCAACATAGCCGCACCAATGGTGATAGCAACATCGGCCACATTGAACGATGGAAAATACCAGTCTTTATAGTACACCAGAAGGAAGTCGACGACGTAACCATGAACAACACGATCGTACAAATTTCCGAGAGCCCCTCCCAGAATCAGCGCCATGGAACAGGCCTGCCAGTCTTCCCCTTTTTCCATCCGACGCAGCCAACTGACCAGAAAAAGACTGACAATCATTGCAACACAGGACAGAAACCAGCGCTGCCACCCTCCCTGGTTACTGAGAAAACTGAAAGCAGCACCCGTGTTATAAGCCAGGGTCAGAGAGAAGAAGGAGGGAATAACAGTGACCTGCTCATACAGGTAAAAATTGTCCACCACACTGTACTTTGATACCTGATCCAGCACTACCACAATCAGGCTCAGCCATAACCAGTGTATCATCCCCATCGAGTTTTCTTTCATAAAGTGTTCGTCCTGCCAGTGCATGTGTGTGCAACATATATGATTTTTTTATAGTATTGTCAGTTTTCCCTGTCTGATATGGTTATTAACCGAAAAATCCAACCTATTCATGTCAAGCAATGTAAGTGTCTTTACACAAAAACACAATCCTTTGAACAGAATATGGTCGGGTTACTCTCCTGAGATTTCCTAAGAATCTTCGCTCAGCAAAAAGGATGGGAAATGTAAAAAAAATGCCGGGCAGAAAGCTGCCCGGCATTTTTCAAGCGATACTCAGAGATCAGGCGTAACGACGCACTTCACCCTGACCATCAACATTTTCAACACAACGACCACACAGGGTTGGGTGTGCTTCAATCTGACCAACGTCTTCACGACGGTGCCAGCAACGGTCACACTTCTCATGACCCGACTTGGCAACCACCACCTTCAGGCCATCCACATCGGTATCCATGGCATCAGTTGCTTCTGCCAGTGGTTTCAACTCAGCTTCGGAAGTGATCAGAACAAAGCGCAGTTCCTCACCCAGCTGGTTCAGCTTCTGCAGCAGTTCGTCACTGGTAAACAGAGTCACTTCAGCTTCCAGACCGCCACCAATCACGCCTTCCTTACGGGCATCTTCCAGCGCTTTGTTAACAGCGGTCTTCACGGCAAGAATTGAGTCCCAGTCAACGTCACTACTGCCCATCGCCTGCAAGCCTTCATACCAGGTGTCCAGCAGAACATGCTTGCTGCGCTGCCCCGGAATCGCCTGCCAGATTTCATTGGCCGTAAAGGTACAGATCGGGGCAATCCACAGAGCAAAGGCCTGGGCAATATGATACATCGCGGTCTGACAGCTACGACGAGCCAGACTGTTTGCCTGGGTGGTGTACTGACGATCCTTGATGATATCCAGATAGAAGCCACCCAGATCCAGCGCGCAGAAGTGATGGACTTTCTGATAAACGTTCAGGAAGTTAAAGCTGTCGTAGGCTTCAATCACGTCTTTCTGCAGTGTCAGGGCGCGGTCAACCGCCCAGCGATCCAGAGACAGCATATCGTCCCATTCAACGATATCCGTTTCCGGGTTAAAGCCGCTCAGGTTAGACAACAGAAAGCGTGCGGTATTACGAATACGACGGTAACTGTCTGCAGTACGCTTCAGGATCTCATCAGAAACGGTCATTTCTGCCGTGTAATCCGTGGCAGAAACCCACAGGCGAAGAATATCAGCACCCAGGGACTTAAAGACTTTCTGCGGTGCAATCACATTACCCAGAGACTTGGACATCTTGCGTCCATTGGCGTCTACCGTAAATCCGTGAGTCAGCAGCTGTTTGTAAGGCGGTACACCCTTGGTGGCAATACCGGTTTTCAGGGAAGACTGGAACCAGCCGCGATGCTGGTCAGAACCTTCAACATAAACGTCAGCAGGCGACTGTAATCCTTCACGACGATCCAGTACTGAATAGTGAGTAACACCGGAGTCAAACCATACGTCCAGAGTATCGGTCACCTTAACGTACTGGTCCGCGTCTTCTGCAGACAAAATTTCAGCCGGATCCAGATCGAACCAGGCATCCATACCGTCCTGCTCAACCTTCTGAGCGACCTTTTCAATCAATGCGGAAGTATCCGGGTGCAGCTCTTCTGTTTCTTTATGAATAAACAGCGCAATCGGAACGCCCCAGGTACGCTGACGGGATACACACCAGTCCGGGCTCTGGGACAGCATGGATTCCATGCGGTTACGTCCCCAGTCCGGCGTAAACTTCACATCCTTCAGGGACGCCTGGGCTGTTTTCAGCAGACCTTCTTTTTCCATGCTGATAAACCACTGTGGCGTGGCACGGAAAATCAGAGGCGTTTTGGTACGCCAGCAGTGCGGGTAGCTGTGCTGGAATGTAGACTGAGCCAGTACACGACCATTCTCAACCAGAACCTCAACCACCAGCGGGTCAACCTTGTAAACATGCTCACCGGCAAAGCGTTCAACGTTGCTGCGGAACACACCAGCGTCGTCCAGATAGTTCAGGGTGGCAATGCCGTATTTTTTGCCTACATTAAAGTCGTCAACACCGTGGTCAGGTGCCGTGTGAACACAGCCGGTACCGGCGTCAGTGGTCACATGATCACCCAGAATCAGGGGTAGTTCACGATCGTAAAACGGATGAGCCACCTTTTTGCCTTCCAGCTTCGCACCAACAGTACGGGCGATAATGGTGAAGTCTTCGATGCCGTAACGCTCCATCGCGCTTTCCAGCAGCTCTTCACCCAGAATCAGTCGGGCTGGTGCGCCGTTGACTTCGCACTGTACCAGTGCATAGCCCAGCTCTGCCCCCAGGGTTACGGCCTGGGAAGAAGGTAACGTCCAGGGCGTTGTGGTCCAGATAACCACTGCGACCTCGCCTTCACCCTGCTGGCCTTCACTGTCAGGTCCATCAAAATCAAAGGCAGATAACAGGTCCGCTTCGTTCAGAGCCGCATAACGTACATCCACCTGGGTAGACGTTTTATCCTGATATTCCACTTCCGCTTCTGCCAGCGCAGAACCGCCGACCACACTCCAGTAAACTGGCTTGTAGCCTTTAACCAGATGACCATTGTCGGCAATTTTACCCAGCGCACGGATAATATCGGCTTCGGTCTGGAAGTCCATGGTCAGGTAAGGCTTATCCCACTCACCCAGAATCCCCATGCGTTTGAAGTCTTCCCGCTGGCCATCTACCTGTTTGGCAGCGTACTCACGGCATTTCCTGCGGAAGGTTTTAAAGTCCACCTTGTCGCCAGCCTTGCCCAGCATGCCTTCTACTTTATGTTCAATAGGCAGGCCGTGGCAGTCCCAGCCGGGTACATAAGGCGCATCAAAACCACTCAGGGTTTTGGACTTGATAATGATGTCCTTGAGAATCTTGTTAACGGCGTGACCAATATGGATATCACCATTGGCGTAAGGGGGGCCATCATGCAAAATGAACTTGTCACGACCCTGACTGACATTCCGAATCTCTTCATACAGATTCATGTCGTACCAGCGTTTGAGCATTTCCGGCTCGCGCTTGGCCAGATTTCCGCGCATCGGAAAATCAGTCTCTGGCAAGTTCAATGTGTGCTTGTAGTCGGTCATAGTCTTGTTACCGGAATCTCACCATCACATCGGTCAGCGTTAAGAGGAATTCTTAAAGCTTGAAATATTACAATGAAAGCAGGTTGTCATCACCAGGGGTACTAACAACCTGCTTTCCGCTTATAGCGGTTAATCAGTCAAAATAGCACGGGCAGTAGTCACATCATTATTGATGGCTGCCTGCAATGCTTCGAGTGATTCAAATTTCTGGGCATCACGGATTTTTTCTACAAATTCAACCCGCAATGTCTGACCATACAGGTCACCTTTGAAGTCCAGCAGGTGAACTTCCAGCAGTGCAGTGGTCGCGTCAATAGTCGGGCGTGTTCCCAGATTAGCAACACCATCATAGCTTTTCAGCGAGCCATGACTCTCCAGCCAGCCCCGTACAGCGAACACGCCCTGTACGGGCAGCCGATTACGACAAACCCGGATATTCGCGGTGGGAAAACCCAACGTACGTCCCAGCTGCTGTCCTTTAATCACTCGCCCAAACATAGCAAATGGACGCCCCAGAAGATGCTCTGCACCTTTCAGATCCGCACCTGCTAATAGTTCTCGTACCTTTGTACTACTAATACGGTTCTGATCGTGGGTTACCGTACGGGTATCACACACCTCAAAACCATGCCGATCGCCCATGCTCCGAAGGTGGAAAAAGTCTCCGGCACGATTCAGCCCGTAACGGAAATCATCCCCCACAATCAGATAGCGAACGTCCAGCCCCTCAACCAGAATATCCATGACAAACTCGTCGGGTGTCATGTTCTGCAGTTTGCTGCCAAAAGGCAGGCACAGGACCTGATCCACTCCGCAATCGTCCAGCAGTGACAGTTTTTCCCGCAGGCTGGTCAGCCTGGCCGGTGCTTTATGTCCCTGAAAAAACTCTCTTGGCTGAGGCTCAAAGGTAATGACACAAACCCTGACACCCAGCTCAAAAGCCTGCTGCCGCAGGGCTTCAAGAATGGTGCGATGCCCAAGGTGAACACCATCAAAATTCCCTATCGTCGCGACACAGGCCCGGTGCTCTGGTCTGATGTTGTGCAATCCGCGGATCAACTGCATTGGGCGGTTTATTCTCGTTCAGGCTGGCAAATGGTCGATTATATCCCAGCTGGTCAAATGGTCACAGGGGGATATGCTTAACGGAACATAAATTTAAAAGGTTTGGCGACAATATGAAAGTATTCAGCAGGGCATTTGCCGCTATTTTTACCACAACCTCATCTTTGAGCCTGATTCTGCTTCTGTCTGCTTTTACAGTGGTGGCAAACGAGAATGAGGACGAAGACATCGCAACGCTTTATCACAGATTGATCACTGTGGAATTTCCTGCTCTGGATAAGGCCATACAGTCGGTGTTGTCTGATACACCATTAGAGCAGTCTGTCCGACACCTGAACAAGGTGACTATAGACGTTTACAAAGACTGGCATGGTCGTTTTCCCAGCATCCAAAATACCCCCCTTCCTGAGGTAGCAAAAATAACGCATAAGACTATTTCTCCGGAAGGTTTTGAATTATTACTGAAGCATGAAGTACTACCCTACGCCCCCGATGACTGGAACCAGTCCGATAACCACCTTGTAGTTTCACGTTTTCTGTACTTGCTGGGTATTGCAATTTCGAAGAACAGCCAGCTTGAACCGGTAAAAAAAGGTCTCAGAGAATTTTTTAACTGCGATAAAGATCACTGTTCTGAATTCGCAAAGGCAAAAGTGCGTAGCCAGAATGATCATGATAATTCACTATATTTAAAATTTTACACGGAATGCCTCTCAACCCCTTCAAGCAGTGTGCAGCAATTAACGGAGCTGTGTCAGGCGCTCTCCAGGAAACTTGTGTTTTAAATAAAATGCTCAAGTTTCCATGAGAGCCCCTGATCCACCAAATAAAAAGCATAATTAAACAGAAACCAACCATAACTAACCACTTAAAAAACACGCCCATTCCCTTTATTGCAAAGCGTTTATGTCAAATGATATGATCACCACGAAACACATATTTAGGTTGTTTTTCTGCATATTTATTCATTTTAATTTTAAAATACACAACTCCACGGACATATAAATGAGTGATCAAGTAGTACCTGCCTCAGAAGGCCGGAACATGCTGATGTTCCTGATCCCTTCTTTTGCTGGCATTTTATTTTTTATGGCACCGGTTTTTATTGACGGTGCAATGAGTTTTCCTCTGTCGCTGATGGCAAAAGCGCTCAAAAGCCTGCTGGGTGATGCCATGTTGCCACTGGTAACCAGTGTGATTACCCTTACCGCTGTGGTTTCACTGTGGGCATCCCTGTTCAAACCAGAGTTGAATAAACAGTCTCCTATATTTGACAGCCTGTTTAATACCACTCCGGTATGGTTGCTGGTCCGGGTTCTGGCGGCTGTTTTTGCCCTGGCAACCATCAACCAGTGGGGACCGGAAATGATCTGGGGAGCGGATACTGGCAGCCTGGTATTGCACGACCTGCTGCCCTCCCTGTTCGTAACCTTTATCTTTGCCGGCCTGCTGTTGCCGCTGTTGCTCAGTTTTGGTCTACTGGAACTGCTTGGCACCCTGCTGAGTAAAATCATGCGTCCGGTTTTCCGCCTCCCGGGTCGGGCGGCAATTGACTGTCTTTCATCCTGGCTGGGTGATGGAACCGTTGGCGTCATGCTGACCAACAAGCAGTACGAAGACAAACAGTACACCCAGCGTGAAGCCACAGTCGTTGCCACCATGTTCTCGACGGTAGGTATTACTTTCTCCCTGGTGGTTCTGACTCAGGTTGGCCTGCAACAATTATTTGTGCCGTTCTATCTTTCTATCTGTGTTTCTGGCGTACTGGCAGCGATTGTTCTTCAGAGAATCCCTCCCCTGAGCAAGAAAAAAGACCAGTTTATTGACGGCACCCGTCGTGAAGCAGACAGCGAGCTGATTCCGGAGGGTTACACTGCATTCAGCTATGGTCTGAAACTGGCTCTGGCCAGAGCAGCCAGAATCAACAGTCTGACTGACATAGCCCGTCAGGGGGCAAAGAATGCCATGGACATGGTGTTTGGCGTACTGCCTGCCGTTATGACCATCGGCACCATCGGTCTGATCATTGCTGAAGGGACACCACTGTTCAGCCTGCTGGGTACTCCTTTCATTCCTCTGCTGGAACTGCTGCAACTGCCAGAAGCGGCTGCCGCTTCTGAGACCATTCTGGTTGGATTTGCGGACATGTATGTGCCATCCATCCTGGCGGCATCCATTGACAGCGATATGACGCGTTTTGTGATCGCCGCACTCTCCGTTACCCAGCTGATTTTCATGTCTGAAACTGGCGCTGTTATCCTGGGCAGTAAGATTCCTCTTAACCTGCTGGAACTGATTGTGATCTTCCTGCTCAGAACCCTGATTACACTACCGGTAATTACCCTGTTTGCTCACTTTATTTTTTAATCAACTGCCACTGTCTTTTATTCGTTTGTGTGACGAATAACACTTGAAAACTGAAATCCATGGGCAACCTGTAACTGTCCATGGATTTGCAGTTTGTGTTGTGTATATCCCTTTTCTTCCCCTTTATATTCATTAATTTATAAAAGGAAAAAAGTAATTAAAAATTGTTACATTCAATCCGTCAGAAAAAAAAACAGGCTAAAAATGGGGAGCTAAAATATAAGCAGGTTTCACAATAACCTTACTGACTGCATCCATTCACCCAGTCTCTTCCAACTCTGACTGACTTATCAAACAACCTTTTGATTGGTGTTCAGACCTCTTTCAGGTATTCCCATGAAGAGTAAATACCTCAGCGCCCTGCGTGCGCCCCTGACGGCACTATGCCTGTACATTATCTGCCTCTCTTTCGCCAACGCTAACCCGAAAGAAGACTATTTACTTACAGATGCGCAGCGATTCCGGCAAGCCTACAACTTTATTATCTACTACGTACACAATGAAGTGGTAAGATTAAGCGAGCCTTCAGTGACTGAAACCTTTTCACCTCAAAGCGACACCACCCAGTTTTCAAAAGCCGAATTCCGTAAGAATACTTACATTACATCGCTGGTGTGGGACGGGCTGAATGCCTTCTTTATGCAACAGGCTGAACAGACACAATCGACCAGCCAGCAGCAGAAAAAACTCGTGCTGCCTCCAGATAGAATGAGTCTGACCCAGCTAATAGAAGAAGAACACCGACGAGAAGGATTGCATCACAACTTTGTAACCAGACTGATGAGGGAACTGGAAACCCGGCATAAAGAAAAGAAGATAAAAATGAGATATCTCACTGGCATGCTTAAAGCCAGAGCTGACAAACCTTTTATATTGGATAAAAAGGAAGTACTGGAACAAAGGGACGCCATGATCACGGCAGCTGAAGCTGCCAACAAAATGTTTGGCGAGGCAAGGCGTGACCAACGAACACTTGATAATGATTCTGTAGAAGCAATAGAACCAGGAGGCAGTAGCAACCCTGATAATGTAAAACGCGTTGAAGCCATCATTACCCCCGAAAAGTGGGAGTTTATATTTCCCCAGAGAGACAAAAAATACACATATCTTAACTTTCTGAAAGGCATCGGCAAATACCCCGCATTATGCCAGACCTACACGGACGGCAAAAATTCCAACGCGATTTGTACCAGAGCCCTGGCCACTATGTTCGCGCATTTCACTCAGGAGACCGGCGCACATACCCCAGGCGGCGAAGTCCCTCAATGGCGACAGGGACTGTTTTATCTGCGAGAAGTGGGCTGGACAGAAGAAGCGGCGAATGGCTATGGCATTTGTGACCCCACGTCATGGCAGGGCAAAGCCTTCCCTTGTGGGAAATTCCCCAACGGTCAGTACAAAAGCTACTTTGGGCGTGGTGCCAAACAGCTGAGTTATAACTATAACTATGGGCCATTCTCTATTTCTATCTACAACAATGTCCGCACACTGTTAAACTCACCGGAAAGGGTCGCTGACACCTGGCTAAACCTGGCCAGTGCCGCCTTTTTTTACACCTTTCCAGCTCCCCCAAAGCCTAATATGCTCAGCGTGATGGATGGAAGATGGGAGCCCAATAGTGTCGACCTGGCTGGCAACCGCACCCCCGGATTTGGTGTTACCACCATGATCATCAATGGCGGCGTAGAATGCGGTGGTCCGACTGAAAACATACAGTCAAAAAACCGGATCGAATACTATAAAAAATTTGCTGAATATCTGGAATTTAAAATACCAGAAGACGAAAGACTGGGCTGCGCTAACATGAAACAGTTTGACGCTAACAGCTCAGCTGCCATCAACATCTACTGGGATCAGGACTACACATGGAATCCAAACAACCCGAATGGTCTCTCTTATCGTTGTAAACTGGTCAGTTATCAAACCGCTTACAATGCTTTCACCGAAGGCGACTACATTAAGTGCCTGGTCGACAAGTTTAATGTTGTTATTAAAGACGACGGCGGAAATATCCCACCCAGAGCTTATGCCGGAGGAGACCTTACCGTTATGGCACCGGAAAGCGGGTTCCGTGCAGTTAACCTTGATGGCAGAGAGTCCAAAGCCTACGCCAACAATAAAATCACCCACTGGGAATGGTCACAGATTGGCACAGCCGACAGACTGGATCTCACCAACCAGAACAGCGACATAGCGACTGTTAACGTCCAGGCCATGACCTCTGAAACTCCTATGGAATATCAGTTCCAGCTGGAAATTACTGATGATAAAGGCGGCAAGGGTCTGGACACTATGAGCCTTGTGGTAACACCCTACAGTCATGGGGAGCCCATTGGCATTGAACTGGAAAGCGAGAATACAGTCGCTCCACTGGAAACCGTGAAGGTTACAGCCATACTCAATGATTCGGATCTGGGTAAAACTCTGGACTATCAGTGGAGTTCATCACGCCATGTCTCTCTGGAGACATCACCAGACAAGACTTTTGTCACATTCAATGCACCCGCCACAACCGTCATGGTCGACGTCATCATTTCCCTGGTCGTGAAGGATGAAAACGGCAACAGAGGCAGAGCATCAAAAACCATAGCAGTGGTTCCATCGGACGGCCGCTATCCAGCCTGGAAAGAAGGCACCATTTATCACGGAGGATCAAGAGTCTCCTGCAATGGTGTTGACTATGAATGCAGATCCTTCCCATTCAGTGGCTGGTGTGGTCAAAGTGCTTCCCATTACCAGCCCGGACGAGGAAGCCACTGGCAGGATGCGTGGAAACGCATAGAAGAAAAAGACTAATGCCAGCCGCATTGTCTTCTGGTTGTTAATCCGATAAAAGCCAGCGGATTGCTCCCTTTTCAGGCAGCAATCCGCAAACTAATCAGGGCTGAACTGATCAGCCTTCTCTCATCTGACGATCCGTTCTGCCACGGAAACGTCCCCAGGCAGCAGCTCCTACCTCGTCACTGATTTCCTGCCAGGTTTGATGCATCTGTCGTGTTTTTTCCGGATATTCATTGATCAGGTTGTTCTCTTCACCAATATCCTCGGCCAGATTATACAGCCCGGCTTCTTCACGACGGTGCTGAACCAGCTTCCACTCACCTTCACGCAATGCCCAGCTGTCGCCATAACGCCAGAACAGTCTGTCGTGGGGGCTTTCTTCTGTTTCACCGCTTAAGACTGGCAGAATATCCTTACCGTCAAGATTCCACTCAGGATCAATCTCACCACCGGCCAGTTTGACGGTGGTTGGGAACAGATCAAGGGCGCTGATCATGGTATCGGAACGGGTTCCCGCAGGAATCATGCCCGGCAGGCTGGCAGCGAATGGCACACGAATGGCACCTTCAAACGTACCACCTTTTTCTCCACGCAGTGGCCCGTTGGTACCACCATGCTGCCATTTACCACCGTTGTCAGAAAACAACACGACCATGGTTTTATCGGCAATACCTTTCGTTTCCAGCTTATCCAGAATTCGACCGATATTGTCGTCCATGTTAGAAATCATGGCAGCCAGTGTCTGACGTTCACCCAGATGATCGAACTTTTCCATATAATCATCAGGGGCAGTCATTGGCGCATGAGGCGCATTAAACGACACTTCCAGGAAGAATGGTTTTTCCGAATTGCGTTTAATAAAATCAACCGCTTCACGACCAAAGGCATCCGTCAGATATTCAGGTTCACCATCAATCGGCTTATCATTACGATAAAGCAGGTTGTTTCTGTTGGTTTCCATCCAGTAAGCCGAAGCACCGTTGTTAAATCCAAAGTACTCGTCAAAACCACGGTTATATGGCTGGAAATGTTCACCCTTACCATCATGGAACTTACCCACCAGACCAGTGTGATAACCCTGGGTTTTCAGATACTCCTGAATCATAATGATGTCGGTTGGAGTGCCGCGCAGTTCAGGATCCTGAGGGCCTACATTGCCTTCATAACCCCAGCGGTGCTGATAGCGCCCGGTATGAAAACCAGCCCGGGACGGGCCACTGACCGGCGCAGATACATAAGCGGTTGTCATGGCAACACCGGCATCGGCAATTCGATCCATATTCGGTGTTGGAATTTCAGTGGAACCATTAAAACCGGTATCACCGTATCCCAGATCGTCAGCAACAATCCAGATAAAATTTAATGATTCAGTTTCTTGAGTTTGTTCAGCTAATACCGCAGGACTCGTTGCCAACATGAAACTGGCAGCAGCGGCAGGCAGGGCTCGTTTTAATAAAGGAAGCATTGTGCTCTCAATTATTTTCAATTAAATAACAGAAAGCTGCAAACTATCACTTAAGTACCAAATCAACAATCTAACGTAATCATTCCTTTGACCTGAAGCAACTATTTAACCTATCTAATCAAACACTGTAACAATGCCTTGCAAACTTATTTAAAAGCCAATTATTTTGCAAATTAAACAAGTTTATTACGTAATCTGTATTTTCAAATTAAAATCTATTTAACGTGAGTTCGCTATGTACAGGACAATGTACGATCCGCCTCGTTGTTGCAATGACAATTTGTGATAACGGGGTTGGTCTGTGCTAATGTATTCGGAGTCTTCGCTGGGAAGCTCCACGATGAGATCCGCGCTGGATTGTCCTCATAAAACTGGCAGCATAGTTATTGATTTTAAGCAATTATACGTTGCTTGACGTGTGTGAAGTGGTCCCAAAAAATCATACAAGGGTGTAAGCCCTGATCCAGAACAAGAAGGGTAATGCGATCATGAGCAGAAAACGCAAACAATATAGTTCAAACTTCAAAGCTAAAGTCGCCCTGGCTGCCATCAAGGGAGACCAGACCACTTCTGAGCTGGCGGCGCATTTTCAAATTCATCCCACCATGGTTAGTGCCTGGAAGCGGGAGTTGCTGGAACGTGCTGCCGAGCTATTTGGCAGCAAGGCCGACAAGAATTCCAAAAGTCATCAGGATGAAGTTGATAACCTTTACCGGCAGATTGGCCAGCTCTCTGTGGAGCGCGATTTCTTAGCACGCAAGCTCGATCATTGAAAAAATGCGTACGCGTTTCTATGGTCGAGCACCATCATCCAGAAGTCTCAGTCGTCAGGCAGTTTCGTTTGCTGGGTATTTCACGATCATCGCCGTATTACCAGTCGCGCAAGGGTCTGACAAAGGATCTTGAAATGATGCGTCTGATAGATGAGCAGCATCTAAAAACACCGTTTTACGGGTCACGAAAGATGTGCACATTCCTGCGCAACTTAGGCTATTGCATCAACAGGAAACGAGTCCGTCGCCTGATGCGGCAAATGGGTCTGGAGGCAATCTATCCAAAACCAAGAACCAGTCAGCCAGGGATAGGGCACAAGATTTATCCCTATCTGCTGAAGGAGCTGGTCATAGATCGTCCGAATCAGATCTGGGCAACTGACTTGACATACATTCCGATGGAGCGTGGTTTTATGTATCTGATAGCCATTATGGACTGGTACAGTCGCCGGGTTCTGACCTGGCGGGTATCCAATACTACAGGGCAATTCACGCAGCACCAGTCACTATCCCAATTTCTAGCCAAAGTCCCAGACCCGCGTTGCTCTGGCATGTGTGATCACAACCTGCTTGATATACTCATCATTGCTGTATGTGCTGTCATATGTGGAGCTGATGAGTGGCAAGACATGGAAGATTTTGGCCACTGCAAGGAGGACTGGTTCAGAACTTTTCTGGAGCTACCTGCTGGCATACCGTCCAAATATACGTTTCGCAGAGTCTTTTGTTTACTTGACCCATTGGCCTTTGAAGCCTGCTTTACAGCCTGGATCAAACAGACATTGACTGAAATTTCAGGCAGTCACCACCTTGCTGTTGATGGAAAGACAATGAGGGGTTCCAAAGCCCAAGGTAAGAAACCGGTACTTCTGGTCAGTGCCTGGAGTGTTGAGCTTGGGCTGGTGCTTGGTAAGCGGTAATTCCACCACACCTTGATTCAAACTGGCTTCTGATTCCAGGGCAGCAACTGCTCGATATCGGCAATTGACTCTGCCCTTGGCAAGTAGTTGAAGACGGTCTTCAGATAATGGCAGGGTTCCAGTCCGCAGGCTTTCGCTGTTTCTACCAGGCTATAAAGATTGGCGCTGGCTTTAGCTCCGTCAGTACTGTTGCTGAACAGCCACGCCTTGCGACCCACCACGAACGGACGAATTGCATTTTCGGCCAGATTATTGTCCATACGCAGGTAACCCTCGTCGCAATAACGGATGAGCTTTTCCCACTGGTTATTCAGGTAATAAAGTGCCTTGCCCAACAAGGTTTTTGGCGGCACCTGGAGCAATGATTTATCCAGCCATTGTCGTAGCTTCTGCAGAACCGGCAGACTTTGCTCCTGCCGTACCCTTTTTCGTTCATCCGGAGGGCTCTCTTTTATCCCATGCTCTATTTGGTAGAGCTTACGGATATAAGACAGCCCCATATGGCTTTTGCCGGTTTTGTTTTTATCTTTCTGCCCCTTGATGGCTTCATCGAACTTTCGACGAGCGTGAGCCCAACAGCCTTGACTGATTACCCCGCTTTTGCGACCTATGGCAGCATAGCCTTCGTAACCATCGGTTTGCAGATAGCCCCGGAAGCCATCCAGCAGTTTCATGGGTACTGAACCGCTGCGGCTGGGCGCGTAATCGAACAGAATGATCTTTTGATTTTTCACCGGTTCAGCCACCTGAACCCACATGTACGACTGACTTCGGGCAGCCTTGCCTTCCTCGTTGAGCACCTGGGTGACCGTTTCGTCACAGTGAATCAGTGGCGCTTCCAGCAGCTTATCCCGCATCAGGTTGATTAACGGTTGCACCAGATCACCACAGCGCACCATCCACAGTGAGGTGGTGGCACGGGCAATATCAACACCCAGACGAGCCAGGATAAATTTTTCCTGACGGTATAAAGGCACCCCGTCAACGTATTTACTGGTGGCAATGAAGGCTAACAGCCCCGGAGTAGCTATGCTGCCCGGTATCGGCTGGGCGGGCAGTTTGGCTGTTTTAATACCTTCTTCACAGGATCTGCAGCCGTACTTGAATCGCACATTCTGGATAACCCGGATTTTGGCCGGAATGATATCCAGCTGCTCGGTCACTTCTTCGCCTATACGATGAAGTTGACTACCGCAGCCGCTGCAGTTTTTTTCATCGTCACGGATGTCGTGCTCTTCCCGGGCTCTTGACAGATCTTTGGGTAGCGGTTTTCGACCTTTCTTCTGGCGAGTATGTTCTGCAACCGTGACGTTTTCTTCGGGGTCTGGCTCAGGCTGTTCCGGTTGATCTTGCTCGGCTTCGTTGAACAGTTCCTGCTGATCCGGTGATGTCTTTTCGCTGGAGGCACCAAACTGTTTATGCAGAAGAAGGCGAAGGCGTTCTTCCAGCAATGCATTTTTCGCAAGGATGGACTGAACCCAGGCAATCAGCTCGGGGTTATTATCGGGTAAAGGGACAGGACAGGCTTCCATGCCGATTCAGAATAGACGGCGGCGCAGTCATTGCCACCTTGTTAGAGTAAAGTCGTATATTCCAGTGTTGGGTGAGGTGCTTTGGGGCGAATGTCATAACCATCCAGAAGCTGGTTGAGCAGGCCTCCATCGATCGCTTCGGGTGCTTCATTCCCCGGCCATTTAAAGCGGAATTTCTCCAGTCGCTTATACCAGAGCACAAAGCCATTACGCTCCCAACACAACAGTTTGATCTTGTCCCGCTTGCGATTACAGAAGACGTAGACCACGGGGTTGAACGGTGATTGTCCGGCTTGCTGTTCGACTAAAGCCGCCAGCCCGTCGATGGATTTGCGCATATCAACGTACTCAGCGTAGAGATAGACAGCCACCTCATCTTCCGGGCGGATCACGAGGCAGCCTGCAATGCTTTGATCAGGGCTGCTGCCTGTTCAGGAGCCGCTTCGATTCGTATGGAATCCATATAGAGGATCACCAGGGAAGGCGCAGAAGGTTCTGGCTGAACAACGCCCAGAGGGATCAATTTATTATCCGGTCTGGTGAGCAGTTTGTGCTTCCAGTAAAAAAACAGGTGCTGCTTGATGTCGTGCTTTTTACACCAGCCTGAGGCCGAGAGTCCGGACTGCTGCCAGTCGTTCATCCGCTCTTGCCAGAGTGCCTGGTTTTGTTTGCGCTCTTCAGGTTTCATGAGTTTCTCCGTTTTGAAACCTGAAGTATTAAGGGGCGTGGCTTTCTTTGGAATGTGGGGTTAATTTACCGCTTACACAGAAACATCTTGGCAGCAGGAAAGAGAACTGAACTTTAAGCTGGCATTGCACGACACTGATTATTGTTGGGTAGAATCTATTTCGCCAGCTTGGGAAAAACTTCCAGACCCCAACTAACAACAGCAATTAACTACACGACAGAAATGACCAAGTGTCTAAAGGCACATAACGCTGAAGCTCAACCGCCGCCGAAGGCGGTCGGGTGGAGGGGCGAAGCCCCGGAACGAACTGGAACCATTTGTTAGCTGGCGGTTAATTCGGTGTTGATACTAAATTGTGCTCTTGTGCAAAAGCTACCAGATCAGAAACTTGACCTTTGACCAATAGAGGAATTGCTAACTCAATTTTATCTATGCTCCAGTCCCACCAACATAAATCTAACAACATTGCCTGATCTTCACCGTTGTATCTTTGTTTTATAACCTTTGCTGGACTACCAACAGCAATGCTATATGGTGGAATGTCTGATGCAACTACTGATTTAGCCCCAATAATAGCCCCATGCCCAATAGTGACACCTGGCATAACTGTTACATCATAGGCAAGCCATACATCATTACCAATCACGATATCATCGTACTCTTTGAATGGGTAATCAGATAAAGGGAGAGCTTCTGCCCACTTTCCGCCAAACACTGCAAATGGAAATGTACTAACACCTGACGTTGCGTGGTTTGCATCAGCCATTAAAAATTTTACTCCGTGAGCAAAAGCGCAGAATTTTCCTATGCGAAGATAAGTATTTGATAAGCCAAAATTGTATAAGACATTTTCAGAAAGAAAATTTTCTGGATTGTTGGAGTTACTGTAATAGCTGTATTCCCCTGCCAGAACATTGCTTACTTCGCTTTTTTCAATCAATGGTTTTAGTAAAACCGTATTCTTAAAACCTTCGATTGGAAAGAGTTTATCTGATTTCATGTGATGAACTGCTTACTGAAAAAAGTTAATTATACAACGAATTAATGATGATTTTGATGTAGCCAGCTAACGCCTGGTTCAGCCGCGCCGCCGACGGCGGCGTCGGGTGGAGGGCGAAGCCCGGAACGAACTGGAACCATTTGTTATGTTCGTTTTCGCAGTATTCAAAGATATTCTGCTTTAGTAATTTTCGCTCAGTTTGGTTGCATATTTTTTGAGCTAACTAATGAGGATTCTACAGCCCTTCAATATCAGACATTGTCTGGTCAAAGTCCATATTATGCTGAAAGCTAAAGCGAGAATGTCTGCGATCAGTAATTTTAAAAATCTTCTGTAGCCCTTTAAAATCGCCTTTTTTTTGAACGAAAATTTCTGATTCTGTTTTATAAGTCTCGTAGTTTCTTTGCAGGATTACCTGCATATATTCCACTTTCAGTAATATCTCTGGTTACTACCGAACCAGCACCAACAACGACATTGTTGCAAATTTTCACATCAAGAATGGTTGCATTTGATCCTATGGTTACATTGTTTCCGATATTTATTCTGCCCCAAGTATTAGGGTTCGGGTTTGGCTTACCTTCTTTAAACATATCGTTTGCAAACATAACTCCGTGACCAATAAAGCAGCTTTCGCCAATGTTTACATATTCACATACGAATGTATGAGATTGGATTTTTGTGCCTGCTCCAATTCTGGTATTTTTTTGGATTTCTACAAAAGGACCAATGAATACATCGTCTGAAAGATAGCAACCATAAATGTTAGATGGCTCAATGATTTTTACATTTTCGCCAAATTCAACATCAACAATTCCTACCTTTCCATATTTTGGAGAAGACATCATAAATTCTCTTTTTTTGAGTTGTAAATTTTGTAGGAGAACATAACGCCTGGTTCAGCCGCCGCCGAAGGCGGTCGGGTGGAGGGGCGCAGCCCCGGAACGAACTGGAACCATTTGTTATGTGCCGTTGCTTTGTTTGAACTCTTTGCTGGGCAGACCCTTAAAGTCACTCCGGACTGCTACCCGCTAAACTCGGTGTTGCTGAAAACGCAAAAGCCAAAAACTCTGGGCTGGCGTTGCACGAACACCCAAGCCTGATTGCCAGCATGGCACTGAACTAACCCTTGCAAGGCGCACCAAACTATAAGCTGCCATTCCAAGCGGTAAACACTGAGAAGCTGCGGCCAGCTTGAATGAACTGGCAAAATAATCAAGGCTTTGTGCTGGCGTACCCCCCTGCCGCTACCATGCACAGAAACCTCTTGGCAGCAGCAAAGAGAACTGAACTTTATGCTGGCATTGCACGACACTGATTATTGGTGGGTGAAAAGCTGGCTCGCCAGCTTGGGAAAGACTTTCAAACCCCAACCAACAACAGCAATTAACTACACGACAGAAATGACCAAGTTTCTAAAGGCACATAACGCCTGGTCCAGCCGCTGCCGAAGGCAGTCGGGTGGAGGGGCGAAGCCCCGGAACGAACTGGAACCATTTGTTAGGTGTCCTCGCAACTCTGTTGTTAATTTGAGCAACGTACTTGAAATAGCTCCTCTCTCCGTTTACTCCGAGCTTTCCACCGTACACTGCTGAGAAAGGCAGAGAAGTTAAGATTATACTCTGCACTGTTGAGAGCTTGTAGAAACCTGACCGTGGAACCGAACCAAAAACCATCAAACTGGTTTGCCCCACCCCGTTAGCACCTGCTGAGAAGGTGACCAAGCCAATACTGGCGTTGTTTGTTACTTGATATTGGAAATCAGAGTTGCTCGCCAGAAACTCCAAACCAGCCCAACCTTGAGAGAGGCTCTGTACTTGCAAGGTGGCAACCAACCAAAAGGTTGAGAGCCAGAAAAATCTCAACCGTGGAACGGAACCAAACTCACGAATTGACCTGAACTCACCGCCAGAATCGGACAGATAAACCATCGACGTTTATTAAACTAACCGGTTTGAACAAAAGAACTCTCAGCGAAAACAAAGCCTGAAGATATGCACCTTTGGCACTGAGTTAACGGCACCTAACGCCTGGTTCAGCCGCCGCCGAAGGCGGTCGGGTGGAGGGGCGAAGCCCCGGAACGAACTGGAACCATTTGTTATGTGCCGTTGCTTTGTTTGAACTCTTTGCTGGGCAGACCCTTAAAGTCACTCCGTACTGCTACCCGCTATACTCGGTGTTGCTGAAAACGCAGAAGCCAAAAACTCTGGGCTGGCGTTGCACGAACACCCAAGCCTGATTGCCAGCATAGCACTGAACTAACCCTTGCAAGGCGCACCAAACTATAAGCTGCCATTCCAAGCGGTAAACACTCGGAAGCTGCAGCCAGCTTGAATGAACTGGCAAAATAATCAAAGCTTTGTGCTGGCGAGCCCCCCCTGCCGCTACCATTCACAAAGCCCACTTGGCAGCAGGAAAGAGAACTGAACTTTATGCTGGCATTGCACGACACTGATTATTGCTGGGTAAAATCTATTTCGCCAGCTTGGGAAAGACTTCCAGACCCCAACTAACAACAGCAATTAACTACACGACAGAAATGACCAAGTGTCTAAAGGCACATAACGCCTGGTTCAGCCGCGCCGTCGACGGCGGCGTCGGGTGGAGGGGCGAAGCCCCGGAACGAACTGGAACCATTTGTTATGTGCGTATTAATTTTAACTACGAGCTAAAAACAAACCAACAACCATTATGGCTACACCTAAAGTTCTTTGATAATTAATTGATGTCTGTATTGATCCCATTAGACCAAAATGATCAATGATTACAGCAGCAATTATTTGACCTGTGACAATAAAACAAATTGCATTCCCTACACCCATTCTTGGTGCAAGAAATGTAATTGATAAAACGTAAGTTGCTACAATTATACCTCCTCCGTAACTAAAAAGAGGTGTTTTCATAAAGCTTTCTAATGTTGGAAATGGAGCTTTGTTAAATAGTGCAAAACAACCAACGAAACAGAAGCCTACAAAAAACAAAGTTAGTGCAGAGAAAATAACTCCATTAAGCGACTTGCTAAGAACAGCATTTGCCGCTGCCTGCACAGGAATGAGTGAACCTGCGATTAATGCTAAAACAGGAAGAAATAGCCACTGCATTAGAATGAACCTTTATTTATTTTTACGGAGTTGTGTCACCTGGTCAAAGCCAATTCCCCAGTTGTCAGTATTAACTTCTTCTATCACGACAATTGTTGTTGCTGGGTTCTTTCCGAGAACATCTACAAGAAGTTGTGTTGCTCCCTTTATTAGTTCATGTTTTTGCTCTTTTGTCACACCTTCATCTGTTATTTTTATATTAACGTAAGGCATTTTTACTTTCCTCTTGATTGTTGGGAATTGGGGAGCACATAACGCCTGGTTCAGCCGCCGCTGAAGGCGGTCGGGTGGAGGGCGAAGCCTGGAACGAACTGGAACCATTTGTTAGCTGCGTGGTTGAAGGTCTTTAAGATCGTGGTATAGCTCGTGATAATAGTCCTTGTCGTAACCACTGAACTCTATTTGTGCGTTATTTAAAACCATGAATTTCAAAAGCTTGTTTAATTCTTTAAAAATATCAGCTTTAAAGAATATATATTCGTTCTCAAATGGAGCAGGTGCTAGCCAGGATATTTTGCTATCGAGATGTTTTACGACAACAGGAGAAAAATTATGATGACCGTCCAGAGTGAATATTTCATACTCTCCCTCCTCAACTAAGCTGTTGATTATTTCGTCAATATGAATATGAACATGATTATAAATAATGCGACTATTGATATATAGAGTTATTTCACCAATCACATCTGCTTCTTTAATTTTTTTCAAATATCTTTTGCTATCATTGTGCTCATCAAAATCGTGATAATAGATGTCTTTTTGATGGATACATTAAACTTGAAAGTACTAATGTTTTCTTCAGTCATTAAATTTTCAACATGTGATTTAGAAATTATTTCTCAGGGAGAGATATAGTATTTGTGCGTATAAATAAAACAATTAATTGTTGATATGAATGTTAAATATTTTTAGAAAACCATTATTCTGATAGCTTTTAAATATCAACCCTTGTTCAAACTCATTTAAGTGATTGTTTTATGAATGTCTTTATATCTAAATGTCAATTTTCATAACAATTATCATTATTTTAATACCATAAAACTGACTACGGGACATTTTTTGAGGAGAGTGCTGGCAAGGTCAGCAGCATGAGCTAAGAGAGTAGTTCTCACACAAACTTTCTTTGATGCCAATGAACCCTGTCACAGCACTCCAGAACAAGCTTAGTGTTCATCTCGATTGGAACAAGGCTCGTTGTGAATTTATTGCTCAATTTATCCTTGGTCTGATCAAACTCAGAACCAGCTCTCTATACAGACTCCGTGTCGCCTTTGTCAGAGAGGCCTCCCCCGACTCAAGCTACAAACGGATTCAACGTTTTTTCAGAAGCTACTCACTGGACTACTCCGCTATTGCTCGCTTGATTGTCACGTTAGTGCCTCTTGAGCCTAAGTGGACTCTCTGTCTCGACAGAACCAACTGGAAACTCGGAAGTCAGGACATTAACCATCTGGTTCTGGCTGTTTGTTGTCAGGGTGTTGCCATTCCTTTGTTCTGGAGCAACCTTGATAAAGCTGGTTGCTCCGAGTCGAATCAGAGAATTGCCCTCATGAAACGCTTTTTGGCAACTTTTCCGGATCAGCCAGTTGCCTGCCTGACCGCAGACCGGGAGTTTCATGGACACAGCTGGCTAAGCTGGCTCATGGAACAAGGAATACTGTTCAGGATACGTATCAAGAAGAATACACAAGTAGCTAAGCCCGGAAGCTCTGCCATCTCCGTGCGGTTGCAGTTTCGTTCATTGAAGACTGGCACTTGGGATGCAATCTCGAAGCCTTGCAAAATCTGGGGCTTGAAGCTTTATGTTGCAGGGAGTTTGTCCCATAAAGGCTACTGCTTTGTTGTCAGCCAGGATAAGCCTGATACGATTATTCCCGACTACCATTGCCGCTGGGAAATCGAGTCTCTGTTCAGTTGCCTTAAAACCAGAGGGTTTGACATGGAAGCTTGCAGGCTGACCGCACCAGAGAGGACGGACAAGCTGACGGCTTTGCTGGCTTTGGCATTCTGCTGGAGCTACACCGAAGGGTTGAAGAGGCAAGCAATTTCTCCATCAAGAATTGCGAAAACGCGCTTTGGTGCATCATGGCCAGCAGAAAGCATTTTCCATCAAGGCTTGGAGTACCTGCAGGAACTACTTCTGAATCCTGATAAATTGAAACGTGGATTTAAACAGGCTTTGAACTTTTTTGTCCCGTAGTCAGCAGCTTTTATTTCATCTGGTTTAAAACCGTATAGACATGTAAATCTATTTTCACCATGTTGAAGAATTGACCCGCTGCTTAGTTTTTCAGTATCAATATCGGCGAAGCTTATAAGTTTTAATTTTTCTGAGCCATTATCCATCTCATACCTCTGTCTATATCAGTTCAAGATAAAGTGCTATTAGACAATAAGTTTTAGAATAAGTTTCGTTTTTGGAGAGCGGCTAACGCCTGGTTCAGCCGCCGCCGAAGGCGGTCGGGTGGAGGGGCGCAGCCCCGGAACGAACTGGAACCATTTGTTATGTGCGCTGACTGGTAAGGAGCAAGACAAATGCGATGGATACGAAATGCACTCCATATTATCTGGGGGCATGATTGGTCAAAATGGGAAACATGGAAGCAGAGCACCGATTCATTCTATGGGATGCCCCTTAACTACCAGCGACGCACATGCAGGATTTGCGGATTAGTTCAAGGGCGGTGCGAGCAAGACGCATGAAAAAAATAAAATATATAGCTGCATGTTTTCGCCTGTACTTGATGTCTATCAAACATCGACACTGGGCGACCAATGTTAAAGGTGATCCGCTGAAAAAACGACTTTGTATCGTACTGTTCGAGGCAAACAGGTATTCGTATAACGAGATGAAAGCGAACTGGATGCCAGAAATAAAGAAGCTGGATGAAGCCACATAACGCCTGGTTCAGCCGCCGCCGTAAGGCGGTCGGGTGAGCGTAGCGAACGGACTGGAACCATTTGTTAGATGCGTTGTTTGATTAAAGGAGAGAATAGCATGGGAACAAGAGCAGACTTTTATATCGGTAAAGGTAAAGATGCTAAATGGATCGGAAGCATTGCATGGGATGGCTACCGTGATGGAATTGATGACTCGATTCTGAAAGCTGAAACAGAAACCCAGTTTGTTGATGCTGTTAAAGCATTCTTTAAAACTCGTAAGGATGTAACTTTACCTGAACACGGATGGCCTTGGCCTTGGGAAGATAGCTCAACAACAGATTGCTCATACTGGTTCTTTGATGGTCAGGTTTGGGATGAATGTGATGATAAGTACATTCCCTGCAAAGACCCTGAACCAGAAGATGAATACGATGAAGACTATCTGGCAGACAAAGTTTCAATCGAATACCCGCAAATGGACTATGACAATTTTTCTGCTGAAGCTGGCAGTTTACGCTCAGGAGTTATTGTAGTGGGTAGCATCTAACGCCTGGTTCAGCCGCGCCGCCGACGGCGGCGTCGGGTGGAGGGGCGAAGCCCCGGAACGAACTGGAACCATTTGTTAGCTGCTATACTCGAGGATTTTAAAATATACAGAATTGGGAGTAAGCATATATGAAAATAGATCACACAATTCCATCTGCTGTGGTTTTTCTTTGGCTTGCTGCGACAGTTTGTCTCTGCTTTGCTAATGAAGATTCTAATATTAAATCAGGTTTTAATTCGGTAACTCAGGTAATTCCTGTCGATTGTAATGTTAAGGTGAAAGATGGTGATATTATCAAAGCTCATTATAATGGGTACTTACTGTTAACTGACTCAACGATAAAAATTGATTCATCATATGAACGAGGAAAAACATTCAATTTCCGCTTAGGTTCAGAAAGAGTTATCAAGGGGTTTATTTATGGATTTAGTGATATGTGCCTTGGTGAGAAGCGCCTTATTACTATACCTCCTGAATTGGCCTATGGTGAAATTGGAATACCAGGTAGAATACCTGCAAATTCTACGTTGCTTTTCGAAATAGAGTTAGTTGAGATTCTCCAGCCTGACACTACCTCACAGTATATTAGATAGCCTGTTGTATGGCATGGCAGCTAACGCCTGGTTCAGCCGCCGCCGAAGGCGGTCGGGTGGAGGGGCGCAGCCCCGGAACGAACTGGAACCATTTGTTATGTGGCTTTAGTTGGTTGAATCTTCTTTCTAGATTATGAATCTCTATCACATACGAATGATTTTTAAATATCTATGGTTGTGTATTCAATATATCTATGAACATCAATCAGTAAACGAATGTTCAAGAATAAGGTGAAGTTGTACCATGGTTTTATGCTATTCACTATTGATATGTACTAATGTGCAAAAAAAATATATCTAAAATGGTTTCGATTATTAAATAGGAGATGGCATACTAAATATAGAAGGATTGATAAATTGAAATGGATATCTCTACTAGAGTTTATTTCATTTTTTGGAGATTCTATGACCCCTACACGCCATTACTTAATTAATCTGCTAAATAAATCAGGTCATAAGAAAATAGCAGATGCTCTTGCAAAAGGGAAATCAGATAGTTTGACGACTAAAGAAAAGGAAATACTTATTTTCCATGCTGCAAAGGCTAAGCGAGAAGTTAATTGCAAATTGGATAGTGCACTTGTGCAAAGTGCGTTGGTCCAAGTCACCTCTTCTGGCTGGGGCAGAGAATCTGAGACTACAGAAGCTGGGGTCATACAGCCGCTAATGAACCTGTAATATATACAAAAAATTATCAAAAACGTCTAGTAATTGAGGGTGCAAACTGCACCCTTTAAATTTTATTTTACAATAGTACCAGGTTAGATTTGCCACATAACGCCTGGTTCAGCCGCCGCCGAAGGCGGTCGGGTGAGCGAAGCGAACGAACTGGAACCATTTGTTAGCTGTTCCTTCCAAACTGTGAACTCGCGTATTTTTGCCCAACATTTTTGACTCTGACACCAGCCACATACTCTGAACTCAAATGTCTCAAGTTGCTCAGAACCTGAGTTTTTTTGCCCCAGAGACTGACTCTGCTGCCTATTCTGGCGTTGCACGAAGGAAAGAAACTCTGAACCTGCTTGCCGCCCGTAACTCAGAAGGTGATGCGAATGGAATGAGCCAAAAACTCCTAACCCAATGGGCGGCATTGCACGCTGGAAAAGGCACTAAACCTGATCGCCAGATTGCACAGGACCAAAGAAGTCTTTTACTGATGAACGCTACCGCCTACCAGCAAAGATAAAACCTGCAGTACATTCCTTTGCGCACATGTGACAGTCTGGATAAAAATTATACGACACTTACCATGCGCTAACTTTGCAAGTCAGAGAATACTGATTTTAAGTGGTGATTTCGAGGGGTAAATGATGTGGCAACAGCTTCTTATTTTCAGAAATGAAAGGCACCGAAGTTTAGGAACAGCTAACGCTTACCATAAGCCGCTGCCGTAGGCAGTCGGTTTGATGGTATTGTTAGCTGCCGTTATGCACGATGTTGAGAGAAGGAAACCATGCAATACATACAAGATAAGTTTATTCTGGATAACCACACTGTTGTACCTGTAGACACCAGCACCACTGAAGGCTTCATTGAGTGGGCAAAGTGGTTTGAAGAAGCTGACCGATCCGTAAAAAAGACCGACGTTACAGACAGTATTCATGTTTCAACTGTATTCCTTGGGCTGGATCACAACCACTTTGGAGGCGAACCTTTACTGTTTGAGACAATGGTTTTCCGTAACGGCTCTGGCTGTGAAATGGATCGTTGCTGCACTTGGGACGAAGCTGAAATCATGCACGATGAAATGGTGAAACGTGTAGAGGCTGAGTCAGGCAGCTAACGCCTGGTTCAGCCGCCGCCGAAGGCGGTCGGGTGGAGGGGCGAAGCCCCGGAACGAACTGGAACCATTTGTTAGAAGACCTGTTGGCACGGTCTCGAAAACACCATTTCTAAAAATCCACTCACTTCCTCAGCTTCTGAGCAAGACAAAATCTGATAATGAAGTGGAATTCCGAAGTTGCTAATGAACTGCAATTTCAAACTTTTGAAGTGTAACGTAATTTGTTTGATTTCTTCTTTACCAGCAATTATTAGAATATCAAAATCATTAGCACTGTCAGGTGATGTTAAAATTGAACCAAACACAAAAAGCTTTGCCTGTGAATTATGAAAAACATGATTGCTCTTTATTTTTAACCAATCGACAGCTTCATTCTTCATTTAATTCTCTTAAAAGATGAAAGAACCTTCCAAAGCTAACTATTTCAATACCTGTATTATCTGCATACTCTTGAGCTGACCCGGTAACAGTATCCCATTTGTTGTAAATTATATAATCGGCTTGTTCAGAGCCTGACAGGGCTTCGTCAATTACAGAGTCACCCATTATGTATTGAGAATTTACTAAAACAACATAATTGTCGCCATTCGGTAGCTTGATGTTAGCCTTACAATCACCAACAGGGTCAAACCAGCGAATTAGTCCATCATCTTTATACTTCATCAACGTACTAAAAACAGACACTGATACCAACTCCTTTTTTCTTTTCCATATGTTTTATCAAAATCTTTAACCAGTAAATTCCTTTGATCTACAACTTTTTCCAAAAACCCACTTGGATATGTGAAAAGTCGGTATGCCTCATACGCAGAATCCTGAAATATTTGATATGCATACGCATGAGTAAGGAAGTCAAAGTAATCTTTTTCATAGGAATGATTATTTATAAGATGAATATTTTTTTCAATAAGATCGCAAACTTTTAAGTTGTTTGGAATGACTACTGTCTTGCATAAATTCTTCCATACTTCAGCAGTTTCTTCATCATTAAAAACCCCACTAGCTCTTGCTTCAGAGCGAGGACCAATTCTTTCAAAAATATCTCTATTAACGGAAAGAAGAGTTACAATTGGATTATAAAATTCAGATAGTTGCTTGTTTATTCTTTCTCTTTTTTCTTCTTCAATTGTATTTTTTCGAGAAAGCTTATGTTGATCTGAAACCTGCTTTCTAGCTGATCTTGTAGAAATCAAGACAGAGAGAAGACTAAATAGAGCAGCTATTCCTGCTGCGATTAAGGCTGCTAATCCCTTATCAATTTCCATAAAATTCCTCGATGTTTGTTTGGTCTTCTAACGCCTGGTTCAGCCGCGCCGCCGACGGCGGCGTCGGGTGGAGGGGCGAAGCCCCGGAACGAACTGGAACCATTTGTTATGCTAAGCTGCGGGGTCTAATAATATTGTGTTAACAGCATCCTCAAACTCTTCTCGAGAATTGTAATATTCTGGTGCACCTACTCTTTTTTCAATATAATTGTAGAATTCTTCATTACCAAGCATATCGCTTGTGTCACAACTCTCTCTGCGCTGCCAGAGATTAATTGATGATCGTATTTTCCGATTCATACTATTTACAGAAGAATTCTTTGCCAATTTATCATTTCTGATTACTCTATTTCGTAGGCTGCTAACCTCGCTTTGTAATTCTGTGAGCATTTCAATCACAACCTTATCTGAAGAAACAACATCTTCAGATAAATTGGCAACATGGAATTTACCGAAGTTTTTGAGAAAGGTTGAATGATCTGGATCTGATTCTGATTTTTCAAGTGTTGCAATAACCTTATCAGCTAAACCTTCTTTAAAGGTAACGATATTTGAAAATCTAAGATCTCTGGGATAAGTAATGTGTTCAATAATACCAGTATCAAATGAGTAATTTGTCTTATCATCTTTTATAATTACAGTAGGCTTATCAAAAGCCAACCGCATTCCAAGTTCAAACATTACATTAGGATTCTTTCCACTAACGTCACATACAACAATATCACTATTGTATACATTCTGTACTATTCGTTTTTGGATGACGCCTACATCGTCAGCATCACTAACGAGACTTACTTTAAAATTATATTTTTCAATAGATTCTACTGCTTCAGTTATTATTTCTTTAACTTCCATCCAGTGTTCACTTGAGCACCCATCAATGCTTGAAATTGGCATTATGAGGCCACAATCCTTGTTTTTTGTCACATTTATCTCCTATTTTTGATTAGAGCATAACGCCTGGTTCAGCCGCCGCCGAAGGCGGTCGGGTGGAGGGGCGAAGCCCCGGAACGAACTGGAACCATTTGTTATGTTTTGGGCAACAGGCTTGAGTAGAGGGCTCCTGCAATAATTGATGTGTACAACCCAAAGTAGCCTAAAAAAAGAACAATTACGGTTATCAAAATATAGCTTGGACTTTCAAACCATAAGTTAATTAATCCATCTTCTTTTCCAAGAATTAATTCCCCAAGAGGTTTAAGTATGGAAAAAGAAAGATAAGTAAAAATGCCGCACAATAAAAACCTTATCTTATAGCTCAGTCTTTTTTCCCAGTTGTTTGTTTGGAGTTTTAACAAGCCTATCAATAATGATAAGCAGATAGTTACTTTAATCATGCTTATTTCTCACAAATATTTAGTTCAGATATTTTCATTATTTTCTCTTCCCATAATATATGTCATCATTTGATACAGTTGAATTACAAACAACTACATCACCATAGTAAACAACTACACTTTGAAATTTTATAATCTTATCAATTTCATTCCTGAAATGAGTGATATCTTTTGGTTTACTCTTAACTTGCTCTAAGAATAAATCAGCGACACTAGTTTTTTTTGAAAAAAATATTCCTATGTGTTTTTTTGCTTCTAGGATAGATCTTTTACATTTGTCTCTCAGTACATTTTCGGTTATTTCATCTTCCTTAATCTTTTCCCCGTCAACGTAAATAAAAATGCTAATAGACTTTTCATCATCAATATATTTAGCACTTGCGCTTTTTATCGGTATAAATCTATCTGCTAGCTCTTCCATCCTTTGATTTAATCGATACATACCAAGATCAAAAGCAGTGACAGGCTGTTCCATCAACCAATTTATACTTTTTGGATGTTTTGCAAAAGTATTTGCAGATGTCACTAATAAAAGAGTTGCAATTATATAATTTTTTATTCTCAACATTCTCTCCTAGAAACATAACGCCTGGTTCAGCCGCCGCCGAAGGCGGTCGGGTGGAGGGGCGCAGCCCCGGAACGAACTGGAACCATTTGTTAGGTGCCCTCGCAACTCTGTTGTTAATTTTGAGCAACGTACTTGAAATAACTCCTCTCTCCGTTTACTCAGAGCTTTCCACCATTCACTGCTGAGAAAGGCAGAGAAGTTAAGATTATACTCTGCACCGTTGAGAGCTTGTAGAAACCTGACCGTGGAACCGAACCAAAAACCATCAAACGGGTTTGAGTCTCCCGCCAGCACCTGCTGAGAAGGTGACCAAGCCAATACTGGCGCTGTTTATTACTTGATATTGGAAATCAGAGCTGCTCGCCAGAAACTCCAAACCAGCCCCAACCTTGAGAGAGGCTCTGTACTTGCAAGGTGGCAACCAACCAAAAGGTTGAGAGCCAGAAAAATCTCAACCGTGGAACGGAACCAAACTTACGCATTGACCTGAACTCACCGTATTGGAAATCAGGGTTGCCCGCCAGAAACTCCAAACCAACCCCAACCTTGAGAGAGGCTCTACACTTGCAAAGTGGCAACCAACCAAAAGGTTGAGAGCCAGAAAAATCTCAACCGTGGAACGGAACCAAACTCACGAATTGACCTGAACTCACCGCCAGAATCGGACAGACAAACCATCGACGTTTATTAAACTAACCGGTTTGCACAAAAAACTCTCAGCAAAGACAGAGATTAAAGATGTGTACCCTTTGCACTGAACTCTTGGCACCTAACGCTGAAGCTCAACCGCCAGCCGTAGGCTGGTCGGGTGGAGGTGCGAAGCACCGGAACGGATTGGAGCGACTTGTTATGTGCCGGTTGGCAGAGGATTATCAAGATGGACTACGAATTAAAATACTGTCCGCTGTGTGATGTATATGCAGCACAATACCAGTACTGGGAAGATCGAAACGATCATGTTGTTGCCTGTCTTCAATGTGGCTGTAACGTCACTGCCTACAGCAAGCAGCAAGTAATCAATACTTGGAACAAACGACCAGAAGAAGAAAAGCTACTAAAGCTGCTGCATGAATGCTACATGCGGTTCAAATCGTATCAAATGGATGTAGATATGAGTCCACCTGAGCATCACAGGGATTTTATGAAGCGTATAGAAGCCGCTTTAGGCACATAACGCCTGGTTCAGCCGCCGCCGAAGGCGGTCGGGTGGAGGGGCGCAGCCCCGGAACGAACTGGAACCATTTGTTAGGTGCCCTCGCAACTCTGTTGTTAATTTTGAGCAACGTACTTGAAATAGCTCCTCTCTCCGTTTACTCAGAGCTTTCCACCGTGCACTGCTGAGAAAGGCAGAGAAGTTAAGATTATACTCTGCACCGTTGAGAGCTTGTAGAAACCTGACCGTGGAACCGAACCAAAAGCCATCAAACTGGTTTGAGTCTCCCGCCAGCACCTGCTGAGAAGGTGACCAAGCCAATACTGGCGCTGTTTATTACTTGATATTGGAAATCAGAGTTGATCGCCAGAAACTCCAAACCAGCCCCAACCTTGAGAGAGGCTCTGTACTTGCAAGGTGGCAACCAACCAAAAGGTTGAGAGCCAGAAAAATCTCAACCGTGGAACGGAACCAAACTCACGAATTGACCTGAACTCACCGCCAGAATCGGACAGATAAACCATCGACGTTTATTAAACTAACCGGTTGAACGGAACCAAACTCACAAATTGACCTGAACTCACCGCCAGAATCGGACAAATAAACCATCGGCGTTTATTAAACTAACCGGTTTGAACAAAAGAACTCTCAGCGAAAACAAAGCCTGAAGATATGCACCTTTGGCACTGAGTTAACGGCACCTAACGCCTGGTTCAGCCGCCGCCGAAGGCGGTCGGGTGGAGGGGCGCAGCCCCGGAACGAACTGGAACCATTTGTTAGGTGCTTGGCACGTCGTATATTAAATGAATTGCAATCGAAAGCATTATGATTCCAATAATAAACTCCAGAACCTTCCAAGCTTTAGGTTGAGAAAAAATTGGAGCTAGCTTTTTTGCACCATAACCAAGCCCAAAGAAAAATAGAAACGAACTTGTGACTGCTCCAGCACCAAAAACATGGTGATATGGCTGATACTGAGTTGAGATTGAACCCAATAAAACGACAGTATCAAGATAAACATGCGGGTTTAACCATGTAAACGCTAGGCATATTCCCATGGTTTTTAAAATCGAGCTATTATCGTCACCTTCTGGATTTAGTGCGTGATTTGTACTGAAAGCTGACTTGAAACTTATTAGTGAATACACTGTTAAGAATATTGCTCCCCCATAACGAGCTATTTGCTCAATTTCAGGAAATCTAGTTACGATAACTCCGAAACCTGCTACACCTAATGAAATTAAAATAGCATCAGATACAGCACAAATTAAACAGACGAGAAATAGGTTATGATTTTTAATACCCTGCTTTAATACAAAGGCATTCTGTGACCCTATAGCCACTATTAGAGAGAGTCCTAAGCTAAAACCAGCAAAGAAAGTAGGCATCATATATTTTTTCTTATTGGAATGTGAATGTTATTTAGGCACCTAACGCCTGGTTCAGCCGCCGCCGAAGGCGGTCGGGTGGAGGGGCGCAGCCCCGGAACGAACTGGAACCATTTGTTAGCTGTACCTTCCAAACTGTTAACTCGCGCATTTTTGCCCAACATTATTCACTCTAACCTCTGCCACATACTCTGAGCCCAAATGCCCGACGTTGCTCAGAACCTGAGTTTTTTTGCCCCAGAGGCAAACTCTGCTGCTTATTCTGGCGTTGCACGAAGGAAAGAAACTCTGAACTTACTTGCCGCCCGTAAACTCAGAAGGTGATGCGAATGGAATGAGCCAAAAACTCCTAACCCAATGGGGCGGCATTGCACGCTGGAAAAGACACTAAACCTGATCGCCAGATTGCACAGAACCAAAGAAGTCTTTGACTGATGAACGCTACCGCCTACCGGCAAAGATAAAACCTGCAGTACATTCCTTTGCGCACCTGTGACAGTCATGGATAAAAGATATACGACTTTTTCCATGCGCTAACTTTGCAAGTCAGAGAATACTGATTTTGAGTGGTGATTTCGAGGGAAAAATGAAGTGGTAACAGCCTCTCGCTTTGAGAGAAGAAAGGCACCGAAGTTTAGGAACAGCTAACGCCTGGTTCAGCCGCCGCCGAAGGCGGTCGGGTGGAGGGGCGCAGCCCCGGAACGAACTGGAACCATTTGTTATGTGCCGTTGCTTTGTTTGAACTCTTTGCTGGGCAGCCCCTTAAAGTCACTCCGGACTGCTACCCGCTAAATTCGGTGTTGCTGAAAACGCAAAAGCCAAAAACTCTGGGCTGGCGTGGCACGAACACCCAAGCCTGATTGCCAGCATGGCACTGAACTAACCCTTGCAAGGCGCACCAAACTATAAGCTGCCATTCCAAGCGGTAAACACTCCGAAGCTGCGGCCAGCTTGAATGAACTGGCAAAATAATCATAGCTTTGTGCTGGCGTGCCCCCCTGCCGCTACCATGCACAGAAACCTCTTGGCAGCATGAAAGAGAACTGAACTTTATGCTGGCATTGCACGACACTGATTTTTGGTGGGTGAAAAGCTGGTTCGCCAGCTTGGGAAAGACTTTCAAACCCCAAACAACAACAGCACTTGACTACACGACAGAAATGACCAACTACCTTAAGGCACATAACGCCTGGTTCAGCCGCCGCCGAAGGCGGTCGGGTGGAGGGGCGAAGCCCCGGAACGAACTGGAACCATTTGTTATGTGCCGTTGCTTTGTTTGAACTCTTTGCTGGGCAGACCCTTAAAGTCACTCCGTACTGCTACCCGCTATACTCGGTGTTGCTGAAAACGCAGAAGCCAAAAACTCTGGGCTGGCGTTGCACGAACACCCAAGCCTGATTGCCAGCATAGCACTGAACTAACCCTTGCAAGGCGCACCAAACTATAAGCTGCCATTCCAAGCGGTAAACACTCGGAAGCTGCAGCCAGCTTGAATGAACTGGCAAAATAATCAAAGCTTTGTGCTGGCGAGCCCCCCCTGCCGCTACCATTCACAAAGCCCACTTGGCAGCAGGAAAGAGAACTGAACTTTATGCTGGCATTGCACGACACTGATTATTGCTGGGTAAAATCTATTTCGCCAGCTTGGGAAAGACTTCCAGACCCCAACTAACAACAGCAATTAACTACACGACAGAAATGACCAAGTGTCTAAAGGCACATAACGCCTGCTTCAGCCGCCGCCGAAGGCGGTCGGGTGGCGAAGCCACGAACTGGAAGCATTTGTTAGGCGCGTTCTGACAGTAGCTTTTTTTCAAGATCAAGTAGCTGTTTAGATCTACGTTTTAATCGTTTAGCTGGGCTGCCAAAGAATACCCCCCATTCTTCAAGGTTTTTGGTTACGAGGGACTGAGCACCAATAGATGAACCTTCTCCAACGGTAACATTGGGCAGAATTACTGAGCCTGAACCAACAATGACATGCTTTCCAAGTCTTACTGTTCCTTTACTGATTCCTGTATATTCAGCAGGTACAGTTGGATTTGTAAGGTATTTTCCACTGTAGTCATCTGTTCGACTGTAGATGCGTACCCCTTGTGATAATCCACTGAAGTCGGATAAATGAATACCATCACCAGCAGACAAAAGGCAATAACTCCCTATATGGATATAAGAACCAATTTTTAACCACCCATCTCCTGCGGAGATGATTGTGCAATACCCATCAATGCGTACATTGTCACCAATCTCAATATTCTCAAGACCAACTATTGTACAATTTTTTGCTATTTGTACATTTTTTCCAATGGATTTGAATCCGGCATCTTTCAAATCATTCTCTGAATAATATCCAGGATTAAAAGGGTTCATTTCATCTCCTTTTCTTGAAATTTGTTTAGCGCCTAACGCCTGGTTCAGCCGCCGCCGAAGGCGGTCGGGTGGAGGGGCGGAGCCCCGGAACGAACTGGAACCATTTGTTAAGTGCCGTTGACTCGATTGGTGTTTTTCAATAACCGTACAAACTATACCTTGATATATTTACAGGTTGAAGTTGATCCAGCGATCCAAAACTGGAATCCTGATATGGAATAGAGCACTCTGCAATATTGAATTCAATATGATCATCGTTACGAATAGTTCGCAGATAAACTGGAACAATTTCCATATATGATGGAATATTGCTTTTTATTGAAAGTATTGGGTATAAAAGCTTATGCTTTGCGAGTGAATCAAACTTTTTACTAGATTTTGCTTCTATAACAAATAGGCATTCTTTTCCATCTCTTTGACCAACAAATATAGCATCAATTTCAACTTGCCCCTGTTGATGAGATAAAGTTTCATTACTTTTAGATGAAGGCTGGAAATCAAATGAAAAAACACTTTGACCAGTGGCAGGTATTATTTGATTTTCTGTACTTGAAATGCCTAATGCTTGCGGCAATAAGCCAGATGCCATAGCTAGATTTACAAGTGAATTTTCAGTTAAAGTTGGAAGTAGCTGAAATGCAAATAGACTGCGAATAGATGAATTAGGTAAAAAAACCTCAGGCTCAACTTGACCAAATAGATCCTCATCCATAAAAAAATAATCTGACCAGCCAGAGTTCGTTTTTGCAAGTGCAAAATGTGTATTTCTGCTTCCTGGTGGGGAACCCAACCTAAAGACCATACAATTTGAATTTCGTAACTCTGCTTTCAAATCTTTGAAGCTATTGATTGATATATGCTCAGCTGTGCCTCTTGAGTTGTTATTAATTGAAGATAAGTATTTCTGGAATGATTCAGCCTTTCCGACAAATCTTCCTGAATTTTCGAGCTTTTCTATTGCTTGTTCAAACATTTCAAATGTAACACTTATTACTTGTTGAAAGCTTAAAATTTCCTAAGACACGTGTCTACTGAATTTGCTGAGAATTATGTAAGGCACTTAACGCCTGGTTCAGCCGCCGCCGAAGGCGGTCGGGTGGAGGGGCGCAGCCCCGGAACGAACTGGAACCATTTGTTAGGTGCCCTCGCAACTCTGTTGTTAATTTTGAGCAACGTACTTGAAATGGCTCCTCTCTCCGTTTACTCAGAGCTTTCCACTATACATTGCTGAGAAAGGCAAAGAAGTTAAGATTATACTCTGCACCGTTGGGAGCTTGTAGAAACCTGACCGTGGAACTGAACCAAAAACCATCAAACTGGTTTGAATCTTCCGCCAGCACCTGCTGAGAAGGTGACCAAGCCAATGCTGGCGCTGTTGATTACTTGATATTGGAAATCAGAGCTACTCGCCAGAAACTCTAAACCAGCCCCAACGTTGAGAGAGGCTCTGTACTTGCAAGGTGGCAACCAACCAAAAGGTTGAGAGCCAGAAAAATCTCAACCGTGGAACGGAACCAAACTCACGAATTGACCTGAACTTACCGCCAGAATCGGACAGATAAACCATCGACGTTTATTAAACTAACCGGTTGAACGGAACCAAACTCACAAATTGACCTGAACTCACCGCCAGAATCGGACAAATAAACCATCGGCGTTTATTAAACTAACCGGTTTGAACAAAAGAACTCTCAGCGAAAACAAAGCCTGAAGATATGCACCTTTGGCACTGAGTTAACGGCACCTAACGCCTGGTTCAGCCGCCGCCGAAGGCGGTCGGGTGGAGGGGCGCAGCCCCGGAACGAACTGGAACCATTTGTTAGGTGCCCTCGCAACTCTGTTGTTAATTTTGAGCAACGTACTTGAAATAGCTCCTCTCTCCGTTTACTCAGAGCTTTCCACCGTGCAGTGCTGAGAAAGGCAGAGAAGTTAAGATTATACTCTGCACCGTTGAGAGCTTGTAGAAACCTGACCGTGGAACCGAACCAAAAACCATCAAACTGGTTTAAATCTCCTGCCAGCACCTGCTGAGAAGGTGACCAAGCCTATACTGGCGTTGTTTATTACTTGATATTAGCAATCAGAGTTGCTCGCCAGAAACTCCAGACAAGCCCCAACCTTGAGAGAAGCTCTGTACTTGCAAGTTGGCAACCAACCAAAAGATTGAGAGCCAGAAAAATCTCAACCGTGGAACGGAACCAAAACCAGAAATTTGCTGGGACTCTCCGATAAAACTGAATCAATAAACCATCGACGTTTACAGGGCCAACGGGGTTGCACAAAAAACTCTCAGCAAAGACAAAGATGAGACTGTAATTCAAATTGTGTAAACGCTTGTCGTTAAAACTCCAAAGAGGAGAATAACAATGAGCGTTGACATCGATCCGGAACTCGTCGAAAAACTTGCCAGTCAAATAAAGACTCAAGATGATCTTGCCGAACTCAGTCGTCAGCTGTTGAAAGTCTCTGTTGAGCGTGTCATGGCCGCTGAACTGGAAGATCATCTTGGCTATTCCAAGCATGCGCCTGAAGGTCAAAACTCCGGAAACAGTCGCAACGGTTATTCCAAAAAAACACTCAAGGGCGACTTCGGTGAAGTCGAGGTCAAAACCCCCAGAGACCGCAACGGTGAATTCTCACCACAGCTTATTGCCAAAGGTAAAACCCGAATCAACAAGCTGGATCAGCAGATTCTGGCTCTGTACTCCCGTGGAATGACCACCCGCGATATAGCCGATGCCCTGGAAGAAATGTATGGCGCAGACGTGTCACACAACCTGATATCCAAAGTGACTGAAGCTGTTCAAGAGGAAGTACAGAACTGGCAGAACCGCCCTCTGGAAAGCCTTTACCCCATTGTCTACCTTGACGGCATCGTCGTTAAAGTCCATCAGGATAAGCGGGTTGTCCGGAAAACCGTTTATGTCGCTCTTGGTGTTGATATTGAAGGCCAAAAGGAACTTCTCGGTCTCTGGATTGCCGAAACAGAGGGAGCCAAATTCTGGCTCTCGGTTTTAACAGAGCTTCAGAGCCGTGGCCTTGAAGATATCTTCATTGCCTGTGTTGATGGACTGTCAGGCTTCCCTGAAGCCATCAACACGGTTTATCCAAAAGCCCAGATTCAGTTGTGTATCGTCCATCAGGTTCGTAACTCTCTGAAGTATGTGTCCTACAAGGATCGTAAGGCCGTATCAACGGACCTGAAGAAGATCTACCAGTCAGCTACTGTGGACGAGGCTGAACGTGAACTGAGCGCTTTTGAGGCGACCTGGGATGATAAGTTTCCATCGATAGGTAAATCCTGGCGCAACAACTGGGATAACCTGATAACCCTGTTTGACTATCCTGATGATATCAGGAAAGCGATTTACACGACGAACGCTATAGAATCGCTGAACAGTGTGATCAGAAAAGCTATCAAGCAACGGAAGATCTTCCCATCAGATAACTCTGTGATGAAGGTGATTTATCTGGCGATGGAAAGAGCTTCAGCGAAATGGACGATGCCCATCAGGAATTGGGTATCAGCTCTGAACCGGTTTGCAATTATGTTTCCAGACCGGTTCAGGCAGTAAAGTTGGTTGAGCGTTTACACAGAATTAATTACAGGCTCAAAGAGAACAGGTTTGAGATTATGTATTTAAACCGTCGTATTTCCTATTTTGAAGATTATGCAGAACAAAAGCCTTCACTAAATCCGCCTTTTAGCTCGGTCTATTTGACTTCTAAAATGTTACCGAAACAGGTTATTTTCAAAGAGGTTAATAAGACTGGCACAAGGCATGGTGTGAACACCTAACGCCTGGTTCAGCCGCGCCGCCGACGGCGGCGTCGGGTGGAGGGCGAAGCCCGGAACGAACTGGAACCATTTGTTATGTGCGTGCTATTTTTTTGTTTCGTAATTGATTCTTTTTTCGTGATAAAAACTGTATTTGATTCTATATCTTTATTTACGAAGCTCATTGCTCCTAGCGTAACATTATCACCAATTTCAATACCGTCACCAATTATACAAGTATTTGCTCCGATATTTACATCATCGCCAATTACAACACCTTCTGAATTGGCATCATCTATTGTTCCAATTGTTGTGTTTTGACGTATTTCACAATTTTTACCAATTTTTGTTTTAGGATTAATAACTATTCCTGATAAATGTCCAATACGAAAGCCAATATCTATGCTACTTTCCCTATGAATATCACAACAATACTTAAATCTTATTCTTTTATTGATTTTTTTAGAAAGTTTTTCTGCTAAAAAATTATTTTTCCGGTATAGAACGTATGCAGCACGATACCAAAATATATAATTGGCCTCTCTGCTATTCTGTATTCTCTTTAAAACTTTTTTCCAAGAAAATTTATCTTTTGGTTTTAATACTTCATAGATTAAATACTCTTTAAAAGTATACATCTTCATTACTCTTAAATTGATGCTTTGTAGAAGCACATAACGCCTGGTTCAGCCGCCGCCGAAGGCGGTCGGGTGGAGGGGCGCAGCCCCGGAACGAACTGGAACCATTTGTTAGGTGCCCTCGCAACTCTGTTGTTAATTTTGAGCAACGTACTTGAAATAGCACCTCTCTCCGTTTACTCAGAGCTTTCCACCGTGCACTGCTGAGAAAGGCAGAGAAGTTAAGATTATACTCTGCACCGTTGAGAGCTTGTAGAAACCTGACCGTGGAACCGAACCAAAAACCATCAAACTGGTTTGAGTCTCCCGCCAGCACCTGCTGAGAAGGTGACCAAGCCAATACTGGCGCTGTTTATTACTTGATATTGGAAATCAGAGTTGCCCGCCAGAAACTCCAAACCAGCCCCAACCTTGAGAGAGGCTCTGTACTTGCAAGGTGGCAACCAACCAAAAGGTTGAGAGCCAGAAAAATCTCAACCGTGGAACGGAACCAAACCCAGAAATTTGCTGGGACTCTCCGATAAAACTGAATCAATAAACTATCGATGTCTACAGAGCCAAAGGGGTTGCACAAAAAACTCTCAGCAAAGACAGAGATTGAAGGTGTGTACCCTTTGCACTGAACTCTTGGCACCTAACGCCTGGTTCAGCCGCGCCGCCGACGGCGGCGTCGGGTGGAGGGCGAAGCCCGGAACGAACTGGAACCATTTGTTATGTGCGTGCTATTTTTTTGTTTCGTAATTGATTCTTTTTTCGTGATAAAAACTGTATTTGATTCTATATCTTTATTTACGAAGCTCATTGCTCCTAGCGTAACATTATCACCAATTTCAATACCGTCACCAATTATACAAGTATTTGCTCCGATATTTACATCATCGCCAATTACAACACCTTCTGAATTGGCATCATCTATTGTTCCAATTGTTGTGTTTTGACGTATTTCACAATTTTTACCAATTTTTGTTTTAGGATTAATAACTATTCCTGATAAATGTCCAATACGAAAGCCAATATCTATGCTACTTTCCCTATGAATATCACAACAATACTTAAATTTTATTCTTTTATTGATTTTTTTAGAAAGTTTTTCTGCTAAAAAATTATTTTTCCGGTATAGAACGTATGCAGCACGATACCAAAATATATAATTGGCCTCTCTGCTATTCTGTATTCTCTTTAAAAGTTTTTTCCAAGAAAATTTATCTTTTGGTTTTAATACTTCATAGATTAAGTACTCTTTAAAAGTATACATCTTCATTACTCTTAAATTGATGCTTTGTAGAAGCACATAACGCCTGGTTCAGCCGCCGCCGAAGGCGGTCGGGTGGAGGGGCGAAGCCCCGGAACGAACTGGAACCATTTGTTAGGCTTCCTCTCTACATTGCTGGTTTAGTTGAGACGGTTTCGCTGCACTTTGGACATGTAACCTCAGAGCGAAAAACAATTATACGCTCTGGTGCATAAAGCCAAACATGTGAACACATGTCACATCTGAGCCAACAAGAACTGTAAACGCCTGATTCGGTTTGTTTCTGTGGTTTCTTTTCTCTAGTGATGACAACTTGTTTCTGAGCTGCTTGTTGCTTTGCTTGCTTTCTTCTTTGGCGAATTTGAGAATTTATTGTTTCTAATTTTGATTTCAACCGATATCGAAGCATTTTTTCTGTAGCTTCTTGCTCTGGTTGATTTATCCACTTTTTATGTTTGTATTCAGAAATTATTATTTCTCTAAGCTCTTCTTTCGTTATTAGTGGATTGATTTTTGATAAATCAATTTCAACTGCCTGAATGCCAAGTTTTTTTATTTTATCTTTTTTCTCTAAACTGACAAAGTGACTTACAGCTATTTCTATTAATATTTGCTCGCCTTCGAAGAAACCTATAATGTCAGGTCTTATTTCATCTATGTTTTTCTCAAGAACCACTGAGTCCATTTTCAATGAACCCTTGATATAAAGTATTTCTGATTCACTATGGCTATTACCATCGATATCTGTATCAGACACTGACACTTTATATTCTGGCAAATTTACCTTACCTTCTTCTTCGAGAATTTGTTTTGCCATTAAGTGTATTGAAGTTTCATAACCTGAAATACACTCATCTTTATTGCTTGGGTCATGTGAGAAGTGATGGACTCTACCGCTATAACCTTTTTTGGCTTGCAGTATTCCTTTGCATGCTGGACAAATGCTATTACAAGCAAGTCCAGAGTCAACCTCGCTGACACTAACAAGTTTCCCATTTTTTAAACCAAATGGGATTTTCAATCCTGATATATTTTCCATACTGTCAATTTTTGTGGAAGCCTAACGCCTGCTTCAGCGGTGCGCCGCAAGGCGCATCCGGTGAGCGTAAGCGAACGAACTGGAAGCATTTGTTATGCGTTTCTATCAGCAAGGCACTTTAGCCAAGCCGACAGGCTAAGACCTTGTTCCTTAGCTGCTTTCTCCCAGCGAGCCTTATCATCGGATGAACATCTAAGGTGTATCCGATCCTGTAGTTTATCTGGATTACGTGGTCTGCCACGTTTGAGTTTTTGTGTTTTCATACTTTCAATTATAGTACGCACTAAAAACTTGACAACCTGAAATATGAGCTATAATTAAAGTACGCACTAAAAATATTAAAGAGGAAATAGCTATGAGCATTTTTGACTACGAAAAAGGAATTAGCGAAAGAGTTGAGGTTGTACCTTCCAAAGATCAATTTGGAGGTATCGAATATAAGGTAAAGGTAGATGGCAAATTTCTGACATATAGCCAAGGAGGAGATCAGAAATTTCACTACGAGCATGAAGCTGAATTACATGGTCGGCAATATGCTAGAGGTTACACTTCAGCATCAACGACATTCGGGGTTCATAATATGGGATAAACGCATAACGCCTGGTTCAGCCGCCGCCGAAGGCGGTCGGGTGGAGGGGCGCAGCCCCGGAACGAACTGGAACCATTTGTTAGGTGCTCTCGCAACTCTGTTGTTAATTTTGAGCAACGTACTTGAAATAGCTCCTCTCTCCGTTTACTCAGAGCTTTCCACCATTCACTGCTGAGAAAGGCAGAGAAGTTAAGATTATACTCTGCACCGTTGAGAGCTTGTAGAAACCTGACCGTGGAACCGAACCAAAAACCATCAAACTGGTTTGAATCTCCCGCCAGCACCTGCTGAGAAGGTTACCAAGCCAATACTGGCGTTGTTTATCACTTGATATTGGAAATCAGAGTTGCTCGCCAGAAACTCCAAACCAGCCCCAACCTTGAGAGAGGCTCTGTACTTGCAAGGTGGCAACCAACCAAAAGGTTGAGAGCCAGAAAAATCTCAACCGTGGAACGGAACCAAACTCACGAATTGACCTGAACTCACCGTATTGGAAATCAGGGTTGCCCGCCAGAAACTCCAAACCAACCCCAACCTTGAGAGAGGCTCTGCACTTGCAAGGTGGCAACCAACCAAAAGGTTGAGAGCCAGAAAAATCTCAACCGTGGAACGGAACCAAACCCAGAAATTTGCTGGAACTCTCAGATAAAACTGAATCAATAAACTATCGACGTTTACAGAGCCAACGGGGTTGCACAAAAAACTCTCAGCAAAGACAAAGATTAAAGATGTGTACCCTTTGCACTGAACTCTTGGCACCTAACGCCTGGTTCAGCCGCCGCCGTAAGGCGGTCGGGTGAGCGCAGCGAACGTACTGGAACCATTTGTTATGTGCCATTGCTTTGTTTGAATTCTTTGCTGGGCAGACTCTTAAAGTCACTCCAGACTGCTACCCGCGAAACTCGGTGTTTCTGCAAACGAAGAAGCCAAAAACTCTGGGCTGGCGTGGCACGAACACCCAAGCCTGATTGCCAGCATGGCACTGAACTAACCCTTGCAAGGCGCAACGAACCATAAGCTGCCATTCCAAGCGGTAAACACTCCGAAGCTGCGGCCAGCTTGAATGAACTGGCAAAATAATCAAAGCTTTGTGCTGGCGTGCCCCCCTGCCGCTACCCTGCACAGAAACCTCTTGGCAGTAGGAAAGAGAACTGAACTTTATGCTGGCATTGCACGACACTGATTATTGCTGGGTAATAATCTATTTCGCCAGCTTGGGAAAGACTTACAAACCCCAACCAACAACAGCTCTTAACTACACGACAGTAATGACCAACTATCTTAAGGCACATAACGCCTGGTTCAGCCGCCGCCGAAGGCGGTCGGGTGGAGGGGCGCAGCCCCGGAACGAACTGGAACCATTTGTTAGGTGCCCTCGCAACTCTGTTGTTAATTTTGAGCAACGTACTTGAAATAGCTCCTCTCTCCGTTTACTCAAAGCTTTCCACCGTGCACTGCTGAGAAAGGCAGAGAAGTTAAGATTATACTCCGCACCGTTGAGAGCTTGTAGAAACCTGACCGTGGAACCGAACCAAAAACCATCAAACTGGTTTGAGTCTCCTGCCAGCACCTGCTGAGAAGGTGACCAAGCCAATACTGGCGTTGTTTGTTACTTGATATTGGAAATCAGAGCTGCTCGCCAGAAACTCCAAACCAGCCCCAACCTTGAGAGAGGCTCTGTACTTGCAAGGTGGCAACCAACCAAAAGGTTGAGAGCCAGAAAAATCTCAACCGTGGAACGGAACCAAACTCACGAATTGACCTGAACTAACCGTATTGGAAATCAGGGTTACCCGCCAGAAACTCCAAACCAACCCCAACCTTGAGAGAGGCTCTGCACTTGCAAGGTGGCAACCAACCAAAAGGTTGAGAGCCAGAAAAATCTCAACCGTGGAACGGAACCAAACCCAGAAATTTGGTGGAACTCTCCGATAAAACTGAATCAATAAACTATCGACGTCTACAGAGCCAACGGGGTTGCACAAAAAACTCTCAGCAAAGACAAAGATTGAAGATGTGTACCCTTTGCACTGAACTCTTGGCACCTAACGCCTGGTTCAGCCGCGCCGCCGACGGCGGCGTCGGGTGGAGGGCGAAGCCCGGAACGAACTGGAACCATTTGTTATGTGCGTGCTATTTTTTTGTTTCGTAATTGATTCTTTTTTCGTGATAAAAACTGTATTTGATTCTATATCTTTATTTACGAAGCTCATTGCTCCTAGCGTAACATTATCACCAATTTCAATACCGTCACCAATTATACAAGTATTTGCTCCGATATTTACATCATCGCCAATTACAACACCTTCTGAATTGGCATCATCTATTGTTCCAATTGTTGTGTTTTGACGTATTTCACAATTTTTACCAATTTTTGTTTTAGGATTAATAACTATTCCTGATAAATGTCCAATACGAAAGCCAATATCTATGCTACTTTCCCTATGAATATCACAACAATACTTAAATCTTATTCTTTTATTGATTTTTTTAGAAAGTTTTTCTGCTAAAAAATTATTTTTCCGGTATAGAACGTATGCAGCACGATACCAAAATATATAATTGGCCTCTCTGCTATTCTGTATTCTCTTTAAAACTTTTTTCCAAGAAAATTTATCTTTTGGTTTTAATACTTCATAGATTAAATACTCTTTAAAAGTATACATCTTCATTACTCTTAAATTGATGCTTTGTAGAAGCACATAACGCCTGGTTCAGCCGCCGCCGAAGGCGGTCGGGTGGAGGGGCGCAGCCCCGGAACGAACTGGAACCATTTGTTATGTTTCGTTCTCAGATATGGGTTCTTATTAACTACTTGACACTGACGTAATGTAATAGTCAGCTATTGCTTCTGCTATAGCTTCTAATTGTCTAGGTGTTGTTGCTCCAAATACTCCCTGTATTGTTTCAGATTCAGTATCAAAAATTGACTGGTTTATAATTTTCCCTGTCTCACTGTCAACTATTTCAGCCCTAATTTTTATTGCGGCATCTCCAAGAATAACACCTGTCATAAACCTTTCGATAGATGAGACATACCTAAATCGCTCGATGGATAAGTTTAAACCAATATTACTTTCTAAGCTTTGATCTAATATAATTACAGTCTGAGGCTTTTGCTGGTTAATATTACGCACAACCAGATCATTTAGTTCTGAGATACTTTGAGAAATATTTCTACTTTCTTTAACTCGCTCAGAAGCCAACGTTTGAATTAATAGTATTTTACTCTCAGACGTTATTCGTGTAGTTCCATCATTATTGTCAACAAGCGACTTATTGATTTTGGCAGCACATCCGGTCAGGAAAAGAGACAAAAGCAAAATGTATAAATAGTTTTTCATTGGTAATTCACTTCTTAGTTTTATTGTTTCAATAGTTCGAATATTTCGTGGTTTTGTTGATTAAATAAAATACTCCTTTCTATTATTTTCTTTCTCAATGATTGGTATAGAAACATAACGCCTGGTTCAGCCGCGCCGCCGACGGCGGCGTCGGGTGGAGGGGCGAAGCCCCGGAACGAACTGGAACCATTTGTTAGCTGCTATACTCGAGGATTTTAAAATATACAGAATTGGGAGTAAGCATATATGAAAATAGATCACACAATTCCATCTGCTGTGGTTTTTCTTTGGCTTGCTGCGACAGTTTGTCTCTGCTTTGCTAATGAAGATTCTAATATTAAATCAGGTTTTAATTCGGTAACTCAGGTAATTCCTGTCGATTGTAATGTTAAGGTGAAAGATGGTGATATTATCAAAGCTCATTATAATGGGTACTTACTGTTAACTGACTCAACGATAAAAATTGATTCATCATATGAACGAGGAAAAACATTCAATTTCCGCTTAGGTTCAGAAAGAGTTATCAAGGGGTTTATTTATGGATTTAGTGATATGTGCCTTGGTGAGAAGCGCCTTATTACTATACCTCCTGAATTGGCCTATGGTGAAATTGGAATACCAGGTAGAATACCTGCAAATTCTACGTTGCTTTTCGAAATAGAGTTAGTTGAGATTCTCCAGCCTGACACTACCTCACAGTATATTAGATAGCCTGTTGTATGGCATGGCAGCTAACGCCTGGTTCAGCCGCCGCCGAAGGCGGTCGGGTGGAGGGCGAAGCCCGGAACGAACTGGAACCATTTGTTATGTGGCTTCCCTCTATGTTGCAAGAATGCAGTAGAAATTCAATCCACTAACTCTATGTCGAGATTTTCTAAAAGTCTTGTAGCTTCGTATCGTGTAAACCTTGCCTTTTTTACATTATTGAAGTTTATATCAATGTCGTAATTTGATGCTTCAAGGAAACTAGCTGAAGTAAGATTTGTATTGTTGAAAGTACTCCTGGTTAAATCTGAATAATTAAATTGACCTTTCCTAAAACTTCCTTCTCTGAAATCCACATCATGTGCTTTGCACTCTTCAATAATAATCTCTGGCAATTCCAAACCAAAAAAAGATGAATCATTTATGATGCATTTTCTGAAAGTTATTGGTGATGACGGGCAGATATTTGACCATGTAGCCTTTGCCCAATCAACACCAATAACTTTACTATTAGTGAACGAGACATCAAGAAAACGACTGTAATTAATTTTTACAAGGCTGAGGTTACATTTATCAAATAAACAGTCAATAAACTTACATTTTTCAAAGGTTGATTCACTCAGGTCACAATTAATAAAAGAACATGAATCAAATTCAATATATCTAATATCTTTATTTTTTAAGTCTTCATCTTGAAATTTCACTAAATAATATTCTGTCTCACCTTCTTTAAAACTATTCATATCATAATATCTTAATTCAATCTGTAATTGTATTTTACTTATCGGTTGCGCTTGCCACATAACGCCTGGTTCAGCCGCCGCCGAAGGCGGTCGGGTGGAGGGGCGCAGCCCCGGAACGAACTGGAACCATTTGTTATGTGCCGTTGCTTTGTTTGAACTCTTTGCTGGGCAGACCCTTGAACTCACTCCGGACTGCTACCCGCTAAACTCGGTGTTGCTGAAAACGCAGAAGCCAAAAACTCTGGGCTGGCGTTGCACGAACACCCAAGCCTGATTGCCAGCATGGCACTGAACTAACCCTTGCAAGGCGCACCAAACTATAAGCTGCCATTCCAAGCGGTAAACACTCCGAAGCTGCGGCCAGCTTGAATGAACTGGCAAAATAATCAAAGCTTTGTGCTGGCGTGCCCCCCTGCCGCTACCATGCACAGAAACCTCTTGGCAGCATGAAAGAGAACTGAACTTTATGCTGGCATTGCACGGCACTGATTATTACTGGGTAAAATCTATTTCGCCAGCTTGGGAAAGACTTTCAAACCCCAAACAACAACAGCACTTGGCTACACGACAGAAATGACCAAGTTTCTAAAGGCACATAACGCCTGGTTCAGCCGCCGCCGAAGGCGGTCGGGTGGAGGGGCGCAGCCCCGGAACGAACTGGAACCATTTGTTAGGTGCTGGAGCTTAAGATTTGTTGCAACTCTTGCAAGCTTGGCATTTCTTCATGCTTACATGTTTCTGTCGGAATTCGATCCCATCTCGCCTTGGAAGCAACATGCAAGTGAATAGCTACCTCTCCGTCAGGGTTTTCAAGCAAGCCAACCGGAATCCACATAAACTTAGTGATTCCCAAAGGATTTGAGCCTGTAATTAATTCTGTGTAAACGCTCAACCAACTTTACTGCCTGAACCGGTCTGGAAACATAATTGCAAACCGGTTCAGAGCTGATACCCAATTCCTGATGGGCATCGTCCATTTCGCTGAAGCTCTTTCCATCGCCAGATAAATCACCTTCATCACAGAGTTATCTGATGGGAAGATCTTCCGTTGCTTGATAGCTTTTCTGATCACGCTGTTCAGCGATTCTATAGCGTTCGTCGTGTAAATCGCTTTCCTGATATCATCAGGATAGTCAAACAGGGTTATCAGGTTATCCCAGTTGTTGCGCCAGGATTTACCTATCGATGGAAACTTATCATCCCAGGTCACCTCAAAAGCGCTCAGTTCACGTTCAGCCTCGTCCACAGTAGCTGACTGGTAGATCTTCTTCAGGTCCGTTGATACGGCCTTACGATCCTTGTAGGACACATACTTCAGAGAGTTACGAACCTGATGGACGATACACAACTGAATCTGGGCTTTTGGATAAACCGTGTTGATGGCTTCAGGGAAGCCTGACAGTCCATCAACACAGGCAATGAAGATATCTTCAAGGCCACGGCTCTGAAGCTCTGTTAAAACCGAGAGCCAGAATTTGGCTCCCTCTGTTTCGGCAATCCAGAGACCGAGAAGTTCCTTTTGGCCTTCAATATCAACACCAAGAGCGACATAAACGGTTTTACGGACAACCCGCTTATCCTGATGGACTTTAACGACGATGCCGTCAAGGTAGACAATGGGGTAAAGGCTTTCCAGAGGGCGGTTCTGCCAGTTCTGTACTTCCTCTTGAACAGCTTCAGTCACCTTGGATATCAGGTTGTGTGACACGTCTGCGCCATACATTTCCTCCAGGGCATCGGCTATATCGCGGGTGGTCATTCCACGGGAGTACAGAGCCAGAATCTGCTGATCCAGCTTGTTGATTCGGGTTTTACCTTTGGCAATAAGCTGAGGTGAAAATTCACCGTTGCGGTCTCTGGGGGTTTTGACCTCGACTTCACCGAAGTCGCCCTTGAGTGTTTTTTTGGAATAACCGTTGCGACTGTTTCCGGAGTTTTGACCTTCAGGCGCATGCTTGGAATAGCCAAGATGATCTTCCAGTTCAGCGGCCATGACACGCTCAACAGAGACTTTCAACAGCTGACGACTGAGTTCGGCAAGATCATCTTGAGTCTTTATTTGACTGGCAAGTTTTTCGACGAGTTCCGGATCGATGTCAACGCTCATTGTTATTCTCCTCTTTGGAGTTTTAACGACAAGCGTTTACACAATTTGAATTACAGTCTCAAGGATTTGGCACTGGACTACCACATGATTTACAGAAATCTACTCGATACCCTGTTTTTTTGATAAATGATGAGACGTTTTCTTGCCCGTTGAGCCATTCAAAACTTTCTTTGTTTACAATGGTTCCTGCATTTGCTGATGAGCCTGTAACTTTTCGGCATAAACTACAGTGACATTGATAAAAGTTTGGAAGTTGCCCAGAAACTTTGAACCTCACTTCATTACATAAACATTGACCTATCATAAGTTTCTTTCACTTTATTTGTCTGACCAAACTGCAAACTCGTTGCCTGATGGTTCTGTGAAATGAAAACGACGACCACCAGGAAATGAAAATATTGATTTAACGATTACACCATTATTACGTTCTATTTTTTCTTGAGTTTTTTCTAGGTTATCACTATAGAAAATTAGCAATGCAGACCCGTTTTCTGTTGAAGCCTTTAGTTCAGACTTATAGAAACCACCATTTAAGCCTTGGTTCATAAATGCTATATATTCTTGCCCAAAGTCTTCAAATGCCCAGCCAAAAGCAGAGGTAAAGAAATCTTTTGTTTTACTTAAATTTGAAGAAGGGAACTCTACATAATCTAACTTTTCATGCTCTAGCATTTCAGTTTTCCTTTTGATTTTTCTTGTACCTCAGGAGTGTAGCTCTCGATTTATGGAAGCACCTAACGCCTGGTTCAGCCGCCGCCGAAGGCGGTCGGGTGGAGGGGCGCAGCCCCGGAACGAACTGGAACCATTTGTTAGGTGCCCTCGCAACTCTGTTGTTAATTTTGAGCAACGTACTTGAAATAGCACCTCTCTCCGTTTACTCAGAGCTTTCCACCATTCACTGCTGAGAAAGGCAGAGAGGTATAAGATTACACTCTGCACCGTTGAGAGCTTGTAGAAACCTGACCGTGGAACCGAACAAAAGCCATCAAACTGGTTTGAGTCTCCCGCCAGCACCTGCTGAGAAGGTGACCAAGCCAATAATGGCGCTGTTTATTACTTGATATTGGAAATCAGAGCTACTCGCCAGAAACTCCAAACCAGCCCCAACGTTGAGAGAGGCTCTGTACTTGCAAGGTGGCAACCAACCAAAAGGTTGAGAGCCAGAAAAATCTCAACCGTGGAACGGAACCAAACTCACGAATTGACCTGAACTCACCGCCAGAATCGGACAGATAAACCATCGACGTTTATTAAACTAACCGGTTGAACGGAACCAAACTCACAAATTGACCTGAACTCACCGCCAGAATCGGACAAATAAACCATCGGCGTTTATTAAACTAACCGGTTTGAACAAAAGAACTCTCAGCGAAAACAAAGCCTGAAGATATGCACCTTTGGCACTGAGTTAACGGCACCTAACGCCTGGTTCAGCCGCCGCCGAAGGCGGTCGGGTGGAGGGGCGCAGCCCCGGAACGAACTGGAACCATTTGTTAGGCTTCGTGCTCGAGAGTTTTGCACATGAACTTGCTATATGGGTCTTCTGTGTAGTTTGCGAAAGGCTCGCAGTATTCAAACCCAAATTTTTCGTATAATCTATGAGCAGCAAGAAAAAAAGGCATTGAACCTGTTTCAAGACTTAGCCTTTTATAACCTCTTTCTTCTGAAATCTTTATAATATGTTTAAGAAGAGATGAAGCTACACCTTTCTTTCTAAAACCAGATGCAGTTCTCATAGATTTTATTTCAGCATGTGTGTTATCCAACTCTTTAATTGCTCCACACCCAGCTAATTTATTTTGATACCAGACTGACCAAAATGTAATTTCCGGAGATTTCAATGCATCCAAATCTAAGGCATGCTTGCTCTCAGGTGGAGAAATTGATTTCATATCTTCTATATGCTGTTCAAGAAACTCTGCAATCAAAGGGCTTGAGAGATCATCAACTTCTATTCTCATAATTAATTACTTTGTCTTTTATTTTTCATTTTCAAATGGTTATTTTTAATAGCTCATCTGAATTCGTATAGATATTTTCAGATTCACCTGCAAGCTAGGATTTACGCATGAGAATAATCATTCTCATTTAGACGACAAAATCTTAGGATTTTTGCCCTGTATGTGTGCTGTGTGAAAAGTACATTTCATAACCAAAACCTGTTCAGAATAGGTTGTTAATGGGAATGATTCTCTTTATGCGTAAGCCCTGATCTGCAAACATCAATAAGGACAAATCGTGTTTAAACAATCTTAATCATCTTACCGTTTTCTAAAGTCTAGATTTTGTATAGAAGCCTAACGCCTGGTTCAGCCGCCGCCGAAGGCGGTCGGGTGGAGGGGCGCAGCCCCGGAACGAACTGGAACCATTTGTTAGGTGCCCTCGCAACTCTGTTGTTAATTTTGAGCAACGTACTTGAAATAACTCCTCTCTCCGTTTACTCAGAGCTTTCCACCATTCACTGCTGAGAAAGGCAGAGAAGTTAAGATTATACTCTGCACCGTTGAGAGCTTGTAGAAACCTGACCGTGGAACCGAACCAAAAACCATCAAACGGGTTTGAGTCTCCCGCCAGCACCTGCTGAGAAGGTGACCAAGCCAATACTGGCGCTGTTTATTACTTGATATTGGAAATCAGAGCTGCTCGCCAGAAACTCCAAACCAGCCCCAACCTTGAGAGAGGCTCTGTACTTGCAAGGTGGCAACCAACCAAAAGGTTGAGAGCCAGAAAAATCTCAACCGTGGAACGGAACCAAACTTACGCATTGACCTGAACTCACCGTATTGGAAATCAGGGTTGCCCGCCAGAAACTCCAAACCAACCCCAACCTTGAGAGAGGCTCTACACTTGCAAAGTGGCAACCAACCAAAAGGTTGAGAGCCAGAAAAATCTCAACCGTGGAACGGAACCAAACTCACGAATTGACCTGAACTCACCGCCAGAATCGGACAGACAAACCATCGACGTTTATTAAACTAACCGGTTTGCACAAAAAACTCTCAGCAAAGACAGAGATTAAAGATGTGTACCCTTTGCACTGAACTCTTGGCACCTAACGCCTGGTTCAGCCGCCGCCGTAAGGCGGTCGGGTGAGCGCAGCGAACGTACTGGAACCATTTGTTAGGTGCGATAGAGTCAGAGGTAGGGTAGATGAACAAAAAAGTAGGCTGGAAGAAATTCATAATACATGGTGAATTAGCCCCGCTGGATATATTAGCTGCAAATCTCAACGCACTAACGTTAAGCAAACAAAAAAAGTGGTGGATTCAGCTTTTTGGGGATCAGGTTACTCTGGTTAGTTCGTCAAATAAAAAGAAAACTTACTACCTTTATAGAAAACAGTTGTACCTGCTTAACTAGCACATAACGCTGAAGCTCAACCGCCGCCGAAGGCGGTCGGGTGGAGGGGCGAAGCCCCGGAACGAATTGGAGCGACTTGTTATGTTGCCGGTTGGTATGAAGTATGGAAAAAGAAACGTTAAAACACGCACTGAATTATCTGGTGCAATGCGAAAAATTAGCACCGTCATTAACGCCGATCCAGATAGGGATCATGCTGTTGCTGATGACGGAAAACAGACCAATGGATTATACAGGCATAGCATGTGAACTAAGGGTATCAAAAAACATGGTCGCTAAGAATGTAAAGTTTATGCTTGCGAAAAACGGGCAAGATGTAATCCAGCGCAAAGATCACAGCGTAGTGTTGACCGAAAAAGGGAAACTGTACTGTCGGTCAATCGTTACGAACACTACCTATGCTATTGCGGAGTTTTGTAAGGCAACATAACGCTGAAGCTCAACCGCCGCTGCTTGCAGCGGTCGGGTGGAGGGCGAAGCCCGGAACGAATTGGAGCGACTTGTTATGTGCGATGCCGAGGCTGGAAAATGAACGAAAAACAGATCGAAGAACTTAGAGCATTGAAAGGTCAGGGGATGGAATCTGCCGTTGGCGAATATACTCCAGCCGAACTATGGGAAGCCTTAGATGAGATTGAGCGACTACAGAGATTAACCGCAAAATTATTGGAATGTTTCGGCGCGATGGAAGGCACTTGGTATGAATCAGAATGGTCTGATTTTGGTATAACTGAAGAAGAATCTAAGCAACTTAGAGCATTTTACTCAAAATATACTTCAAGCACATAACGCCTGGTTCAGCCGCCGCCGAAGGCGGCCGGGTGGAGGGGCGAAGCCCCGGAACGAACTGGAACCATTTGTTATGTGCCGTTGCTTTGTTTGAACTCTTTGCTGGGCAGACCCTTGAACTCACTCCGGACTGCTACCCGCTTATACTCGGTGTTGCTGAAAACGCAAAAGCCAAAAACTCTGGGCTGGCGTGGCACGAACACCCAAGCCTGATTGCCAGCATGGCACTGAACTAACCCTTGCAAGGCGCACCAAACTATAAGCTGCCATTCCAAGCGGTAAACACTCGGAAGCTGCGGCCAGCTTGAATGAACTCGCAAAATAATCAAAGCTTTGTGCTGGCGTGTCCCCCTGCCGCTACCATGCACAGAAACCTCTTGGCAGCAGGAAAGAGAACTGAACTTTATGCTGGCATTGCACGACACTGATTATTGCTGGGTAGAATCTATTTCGCCAGCTTGGGAAAGACTTTCAAACCCCAAACAACAACAGCACTTGGCTACACGACAGAAATGACCAACTACCTTAAGGCACATAACGCCTGCTTCAGCCGTTGCCGAAAGGCGGTCGGGTGAGCGTAGCGAACGAACTGGAAGCATTTGTTATGTTGCGGACTATTTGCTGAACACTAAACACACAAGAAAATTAAAACTGAAACTTCAATGGAGAAGTAACAATGAAAATGACAAATGAAATCGGCAATGAAATCTCAGTCAATCTGTCTGAGAGCGTAGCGAAAGAAGTCTGGGATGATGGAGTAAAAGTTGAAGTTACCCCTAACGACCTGTATAAAAAAGGAGTTGCTAAGGATAAGTTCACGCTCTACATCGGCGCTGAAGACTGTGGTGTGTTCCCGTCCTACACTCAAGCACTTGAACATGCAATTGCGCTAATCAATAACGTGGATTTTAATGAAGAATGAAGACATTAACTTTTCATATTAGTGACAAAACCTGTTCTGAGTATCAAATTGAAATCTCGGATCAGCAAGCTGAAAACATTAAGAAGATGGATAGAAAGGAGCTTGGAGAATACCTTCTTAATTTAAAAGAAAAAGCCACCTGTAATGGTACAGATAAATTCGGATACCCAGAGCTTGAAAGCTATGAGGTAGAAGACTGAGTTAGCAACATAACGCCTGGTTCAGCCGCCGCCGAAGGCGGTCGGGTGGAGGGGCGCAGCCCCGGAACGAACTGGAACCATTTGTTAGCTGTTCCTTCCAAACTGTGAACTTGCGTATTTTTGCCCAACATTTTTGACTCTGACACCAGCCACATACTCTGAACCCAAATGCCTCAAGTTGCTCAGAACCTGAGTTTTGTTGCCCCAGAGACTGACTCTTCTGCCTATTCTGGCGTTGCACGATGGAAAGAAACTCTGAACCTGCTTGCCGCCCGTAAACTCAGAAGGTGATGCGAATGGAATGAGCCAAAAACTCCTAACCCAATGGGCGGCATTGCACGCTGGAAAAGGCACTAAACCTGATCGCCAGATTGCACAGAACCAAAGAAGTCTTTTACTGATGAACGCTACCGCCTACCCGCAAAGATAAAACCTGCAGTACATTCCTTTGCGCACCTGTAACAGTCATGGATAAAAGATATACGACATTTCCCATGCGCTCATTTTGCAAGTCAGAGAATACTGATTTTAAGTGATGATTTCGAGGAAAAAATAAAGTGGTAACAGCCTCTCGCTTTGAGAGAAGAAAGGCACTGAAGTTTAGGAACAGCTAACGCCTGGTTCAGCTGCCGCCGAAGGCGGTCGGGTGGAGGGGCGAAGCCCCGGAACGAACTGGAACCATTTGTTATGTGCCATTGCTTTGAGACTGTAATTCAAATTGTGTAAACGCTTGTCGTTAAAACTCCAAAGAGGAGAATAACAATGAGCGTTGACATCGATCCGGAACTCGTCGAAAAACTTGCCAGTCAAATAAAGACTCAAGATGATCTTGCCGAACTCAGTCGTCAGCTGTTGAAAGTCTCTGTTGAGCGTGTCATGGCCGCTGAACTGGAAGATCATCTTGGCTATTCCAAGCATGCGCCTGAAGGTCAAAACTCCGGAAACAGTCGCAACGGTTATTCCAAAAAAACACTCAAGGGCGACTTCGGTGAAGTCGAGGTCAAAACCCCCAGAGACCGCAACGGTGAATTTTCACCTCAGCTTATTGCCAAAGGTAAAACCCGAATCAACAAGCTGGATCAGCAGATTCTGGCTCTGTACTCCCGTGGAATGACCACCCGCGATATAGCCGATGCCCTGGAGGAAATGTATGGCGCAGACGTGTCACACAACCTGATATCCAAGGTGACTGAAGCTGTTCAAGAGGAAGTACAGAACTGGCAGAACCGCCCTCTGGAAAGCCTTTACCCCATTGTCTACCTTGACGGCATCGTCGTTAAAGTCCATCAGGATAAGCGGGTTGTCCGTAAAACCGTTTATGTCGCTCTTGGTGTTGATATTGAAGGCCAAAAGGAACTTCTCGGTCTCTGGATTGCCGAAACAGAGGGAGCCAAATTCTGGCTCTCGGTTTTAACAGAGCTTCAGAGCCGTGGCCTTGAAGATATCTTCATTGCCTGTGTTGATGGACTGTCAGGCTTCCCTGAAGCCATCAACACGGTTTATCCAAAAGCCCAGATTCAGTTGTGTATCGTCCATCAGGTTCGTAACTCTCTGAAGTATGTGTCCTACAAGGATCGTAAGGCCGTATCAACGTAAGCGGTAAATTAACCCCACATTCCAAAGAAAGCCACGCCCCTTAATACTTCAGGTTTTAAAACGGAGAAACTCATGAAACCTGAAGAGCGCAAACAAAACCAGGCACTCTGGCAAGAGCGGATGAACGACTGGCAGCAGTCCGGACTCTCGGCCTCAGGCTGGTGTAAAAAGCACGACATCAAGCAGCACCTGTTTTTTTACTGGAAGCACAAACTGCTCACCAGACCGGATAATAAATTGATCCCTCTGGGCGTTGTTCAGCCAGAACCTTCTGCGCCTTCCCTGGTGATCCTCTATATGGATTCCATACGAATCGAAGCGGCTCCTGAACAGGCAGCAGCCCTGATCAAAGCATTGCAGGCTGCCTCGTGATCCGCCCGGAAGATGAGGTGGCTGTCTATCTCTACGCTGAGTACGTTGATATGCGCAAATCCATCGACGGGCTGGCGGCTTTAGTCGAACAACAAGCCGGACAGTCACCATTTAATCAGACGGTCTACGTCTTCTGTAATCGCAAGCGGGACAAGATCAAGCTGTTGTGTTGGGAGCGTAATGGCTTTGTGCTCTGGTATAAGCGACTGGAGAAATTCCGCTTTAAATGGCCGGGGAATGAAGCACCCGAAGCGATCGATGGAGGCCTGCTCAACCAGCTTCTGGATGGTTATGACATTCGCCCCAAAGCACCTCACCCAACACTGGAATATACGACTTTACTCTAACAAGGTGGCAATGACTGCGCCGCCGTCTATTCTGAATCGGCATGGAAGCCTGTCCTGTCCCTTTACCCGATAATAACCCCGAGCTGATTGCCTGGGTTCAGTCCATCCTTGCGAAAAATGCATTGCTGGAAGACCGCCTTCGCCTTCTTCTGCATAAACAGTTTGGTGCCTCCAGCGAAAAGACATCACCGGATCAGCAGGAACTGTTCAACGAAGCCGAGCAAGATCAACCGGAACAGCCTGAGCCAGACCCCGAAGAAAACGTCACGGTTGCAGAACATACTCGCCAGAAGAAAGGTCGAAAACCGCTACCCAAAGATCTGCCAAGAGTCCGGGAAGAGCACGACATCCGTGACGATGAAAAAAACTGCAGCGGCTGCGGCAGTCAACTTCATCGTATAGGCGAAGAAGTGACCGAACAGCTGGATATCATTCCGGCCAAAATCCGGGTTATCCAGAATGTGCGGTTCAAGTACGGCTGCAGATGCTGTGAAGAAGGCATTAAAACAGCCAAACTGCCCGCCCAACCGATACCGGGCAGCATAGCTACTCCGGGGCTGTTAGCCTTCATTGCCACCAGTAAATACGTTGACGGATTGCCTTTATACCGTCAGGAGAAATTTATCCTGGCTCGTCTGGGTGTTGATATTGCCCGTGCCACCACCTCACTGTGGATGGTGCGCTGTGGTGATCTGGTGCAACCGTTAATCAACCTGATGCGGGACAAGCTGCTGGAAGCGCCACTGATTCACTGTGACGAAACGGTCACCCAGGTGCTCAACGAGGAAGGCAAGGCTGCCCGAAGTCATTCGTACATGTGGGTTCAGGTGGCTGAACCGGTGAAAAATCAAAAGATCATTCTGTTCGATTACGCGCCCAGCCGCAGCGGTTCAGTACCCATGAAGCTGCTGGATGGCTTCCGGGGCTACCTGCAAACCGATGGTTACGAAGGCTATGCTGCCATAGGTCGCAAGAGCGGGGTAATCAGTCAAGGCTGTTGGGCTCACGCTCGTCGGAAGTTCGACGAAGCCATCAAGGGGCAGAAAGATAAAAACAAAACCGGCAAAAGCCATATGGGGCTGTCTTATATCCGTAAGCTCTACCAAATAGAACATGGGATAAAAGAGAGCCCTCCGGATGAACGAAAAAGGGTACGGCAGGAGCAAAGTCTGCCGGTTCTACAGAAGTTACGACAATGGCTGGATAAATCATTGCCCCAGGTGCCGCCAAAAACCTTGTTGGGCAAGGCCCTTTATTACCTGAATAACCAGTGGGAAAAGCTCATCCGTTATTGCGACGAGGGTTACCTGCGTATGGACAATAATCTGGCCGAAAATGCGATTCGCCCGTTCGTGGTGGGTCGCAAGGCGTGGCTGTTCAGCAACAGTACTGACGGAGCTAAAGCCAGCGCCAATCTTTATAGCCTGGTAGAAACAGCGAAAGCCTGCGGGTTGGAACCCTGCCATTATCTGAAGACCGTCTTCAACGACTTGCCAAGGGCAGAGTCAATTGCCGATATCGAGCAGTTGCTGCCCTGGAATCAGAAGCCAGTTTGAATCAAGGTGTGGTGGAATTACCGCTTACGTATCAACGGACCTGAAGAAGATCTACCAGTCAGCTACTGTGGACGAGGCTGAACGTGAACTGAGCGCTTTTGAGGTGACCTGGGATGATAAGTTTCCATCGATAGGTAAATCCTGGCGCAACAACTGGGATAACCTGATAACCCTGTTTGACTATCCTGATGATATCAGGAAAGCGATTTACACGACGAACGCTATAGAATCGCTGAACAGCGTGATCAGAAAAGCTATCAAGCAACGGAAGATCTTCCCATCAGATAACTCTGTGATGAAGGTGATTTATCTGGCGATGGAAAGAGCTTCAGCGAAATGGACGATGCCCATCAGGAATTGGGTATCAGCTCTGAACCGGTTTGCAATTATGTTTCCAGACCGGTTCAGGCAGTAAAGTTGGTTGAGCGTTTACACAGAATTAATTACAGGCTCATTGCTTTGTTTGAACTCTTTGCTGGGCAGACCCTTAAAGTCACTCCGGACTGCTACCCGCTATACTCGGTGTTGCTGAAAACGCAAAAGCCAAAAACTCTGGGCTGGCGTGGCACGAACACCCAAGCCTGATTGCCAGCATGGCACTGAACTAACCCTTGCAAGGCTCACCAAACTATAAGCTGCCATTCCAAGCGGTAAACACTCGGAAGCTGCGGCCAGCTTGGATGAACTGGCAAAATAATCAAAGCTTTGTGCTGGCGTGCCCCCCTGCCGCTACCATGCACAAAAACCTCTTGGCAGCGGGAAAGAGAACTGAACTTTATTGCTGGCATTGCACGACACTGATTATTGCTGGGTAAAATCTATTTCGCCAGCTTGGGAAAGACTTTCAAACCCCAAACAACAACAGCTCTTAACTACACGACAGAAATTACCAAGTTTCTAAAGGCACATAACGCCTGGTTCAGCCGCCGCCGAAGGCGGTCGGGTGGAGGGGCGAAGCCCCGGAACGAACTGGAACCATTTGTTATGTGGCTTCCCTCTATGTTGCACGAATACAGTAGAAATTCAATCCACTAACTCTATGTCGAGACTTTCTAAAAGTCTTGTAGCTTCGTATCGTGTAAACCTTGCCTTTTTTACATTATTGAAGTTTATATCAATATCGTAATTTGACGCTTCAAGGAAACTAGCTGAAGTAAGATTTGTATTGTTGAAAACACTTCTGGTTAAATCTGAATAATCAAATTGACCTTCCCTAAAACTTCCTTCTCTGAAATCCACATCATGTGCTTTGCACTCTTCAATAATAATCTCTGGCAATACTAAACCAAAAAAAGATGAATCATTTATGATGCATTTTCTGAAACTTATCGGTGATGATGGGCAGATATTTGCCCATGTAGCCTTTGTCCAATCTACACCAATAACTTTACTATTAGTGAACGAGACATCAAGAAAACGACTGTAAGTAATTTTTACAAGGCTGAGGTTACATTTATCGAATAAACAGTCAATGAACTTACATTTTTCAAAGGTTGACTCACTCAGGTCGCAATTGATAAAAGAGCATGAGTCAAATTCAATATATTTAATATCTTTGTTTTTCAAGTCTTCATCTTGAAATGTTACTAAATAATATTCTGTCTCATCATCTTTAAAACTATTCATATTACAACGTATTAATTCAATCTGTACTTATATTTTACTTATTGGTTGCATTTGCCACATAACGCCTGGTTCAGCCGCCGCCGAAGGCGGTCGGGTGGAGGGGCGCAGCCCCGGAACGAACTGGAACCATTTGTTATGTGCCGTTGCTTTGTTTGAACTCTTTGCTGGGCAGACCCTTAAAGTCACTCCGGACTGCTACCCGCTAAATTCGGTGTTGCTGAAAACGCAAAAGCCAAAAACTCTGGGCTGGCGTGGCACGAACACCCAAGCCTGATTGCCAGCATGGCACTGAACTAACCCTTGCAAGGCGCACCAAACTATAAGCTGCCATTCCAAGCGGTAAACACTCCGAAGCTGCGGCCAGCTTGAATGAACTGGCAAAATAATCAAAGCTTTGTGCTGGCGTGCCCCCCTGCCGCTACCATGCACAGAAACCTCTTGGCAGCAGGAAAGAGAACTGAACTTTATGCTGGCATTGCACGACACTGATTATTGCTGGGAAAAAACTGTTTCGCCAGCTTGGGAAAGACTTCCAGACCCCAACCAACAACAGCAATTAACTACACGACAGAAATGACCAAGTATCTAAAGGCACATAACGCCTGGTTCAGCCGCGCCGCCGACGGCGTCGTCGGGTGGAGGGGCGAAGCCCCGGAACGAACTGGAACCATTTGTTATGCCTCGTTGAAGAATACAGATGGCGAGATTTTGAAACGCTGTGAAAGTGCTTGAATATGATCTCTAGTAAGATTTCTTGAACCATTGAGAATCATAGATACAAGACTTTTACTTCCTAACTCATTTTTTAAATCATCAGCCTTTAGCTGATACTGATCCATGATTGTTCTGAGAATCGCCACACCATCATCAAGTTTTTCAACTCTTTTATTGAATTCAGAAAACTGCTCTGACTCATCCTCCCATTTTTCGATTGAGATAGAAAGTACCTCAATCAGTGGGAGATATTTATCATAGTCCTCAATGAGTTCATCCATTAACTCTAAGGCTTGTTCGTATTCTTCCTCATTATGAATACGCCCAACAAAACTAGCTTCAGAGAAGAAGTCTACTGCTTTTTGCTTTAGATTTGAGAATCTCATGAACCTGCCTCCTTTGCGTACTTCTTGCATAATTTGTCGTATTCAGCGTGAGTGACGATATGTTTTACATACATGCGGCTATCTCTGAACTCAATGAAAGCAATGAGTCGGAGGTTGTTGCCACCAATATCAATCACCCACCATTTATCTTTGTACTTGAAGTTATCCAAGCTTGGAAAGAGTGATTTCAGCTCGTCTGGGCTATGAAAATCACCATTTCTCAATGACTTATATGCAGCATCAATGGCAGCTGCATCATTTGGGTATTTCTTTGCAGCTTCGTTAAACGGCTTTCTTGAGATAACGTGCATAATAGCCTCTATATTCACTTATTGTGAACTTTAGCACGCTTTAGACAGGTTTACAAATTGTGAATCAAGGGTTGAGGTTAGGGGCATAACGCCTGGTTCAGCCGCCGCCGAAGGCGGTCGGGTGGAGGGGCGCAGCCCCGGAACGAACTGGAACCATTTGTTAGGTGCCCTTGCAACTCCATTGTTGATTCTTGGCACCGGACTCGAACCAACTCCTCCCTCCATTTGCTGCGGACTCTCCACCATGCACTGCTGAGAAAGGCAGAGCAGTTGAAATGAAACTCTGAGCCAAAAATTTGAGAGCCTGTAAAAGCCTGACCGTGGAAACGAACCAAAAACCTGCAAACTGGTTTGAACTTACTGTGAACACCTGCTGAGAAGGTGACCAAGCTGATACTGGCGCGGTACTGCTGCTATGGATCAAGCGGCTGAGCCTGCACGCCAGATACACCGAGCCAACCCCAACCCTTAAGAAAAACTCAGAAGCTTGGGCTGGCGTTGCACCATAGGGAAAAAACGACAAAGCCTGAACGCCAGCTGCCACGGAACAAAAAAACTCTCGACACAAACAGAATCATCTTTTTTTTGAACAAGCCAAAAAACTCGCAGCACATACAGAGCTTAAAGAGTTGCACCTTTGGCACTGAACCGACGACACCGACAGAATCATCTTTATTGCACTAACCCTGACTACGGGACAAAAAAGTTCAAAGCCTGTTTAAATCCACGTTTCAATTTATCAGGATTCAGAAGTAGTTCCTGCAGGTACTCCAAGCCTTGATGGAAAATGCTTTCTGCTGGCCATGATGCACCAAAGCGCGTTTTCGCAATTCTTGATGGAGAAATTGCTTGCCTCTTCAACCCTTCGGTGTAGCTCCAGCAGAATGCCAAAGCCAGCAAAGCCGTCAGCTTGTCCGTCCTCTCTGGTGCGGTCAGCCTGCAAGCTTCCATGTCAAACCCTCTGGTTTTAAGGCAACTGAACAGAGACTCGATTTCCCAGCGGCAATGGTAGTCGGGAATAATCGTATCAGGCTTATCCTGGCTGACAACAAAGCAGTAGCCTTTATGGGACAAACTCCCTGCAACATAAAGCTTCAAGCCCCAGATTTTGCAAGGCTTCGAAATTGCGTCCCAAGTGCCAGCCTTCAGTGAACGAAACTGCAACCGCACGGAGATGGCAGAGCTTTCGGGCTTCGCCACTTGTGTATTCTTCTTGATGCGTACTCTGAACAGTATTCCTTGCTCCATGAGCCAGCTTAGCCAGCCATGTCCATGAAACTCCCGGTCTGCAGACAGGCAGGCAACTGGCTGATCCGGAAAAGTTGCCAAAAAGCGTTTCATGAGGGCAATTCTCTGATTCGACTCGGAGCAACCAGCTTTATCAAGGTTGCTCCAGAACAAAGGAATGGCAACACCCTGACAACAAACAGCCAGAACCAGATGGTTAATGTCCTGACTTCCGAGTTTCCAGTTGGTTCTGTCGAGACAGAGAGTCCACTTAGGCTCAAGAGGCACTAACGTGACAATCAAGCGAGCAATAGCGGAGTAGTCCAGTGAGTAGCTTCTGAAAAAACGTTGAATCCGTTTGTAGCTTGAGTCGGGGGAGGCCTCTCTGACAAAGGCGACACGGAGTCTGTATAGAGAGCTGGTTCTGAGTTTGATCAGACCAAGGATAAATTGAGCAATAAATTCACAACGAGCCTTGTTCCAATCGAGATGAACACTAAGCTTGTCCTGGAGTGCTGTGACAGGGTTCATTGGCATCAAAGAAAGTTTGTGTGAGAACTACTCTCTTAGCTCATGCTGCTGACCTTGCCAGCACTCTCCTCAAAAAATGTCCCGTAGTCAGGCACTAACCAAAAAAACTCACAGCACAGACAAAGCTTGAAGAGTTGCACCTTTGGCACTGAATTAATGGCACCTAACGCCTGGTTCAGCCGCCGCCGGAGGCGGTCGGGTGGAGGGGCGTAGCCCCGGAACGAACTGGAACCATTTGTTAGGTGCCCTCGCAACTCTGTTGTTAATTTTGAGCAACGTACTTGAAATAGCTCCTCTCTCCGTTTACTCAGAGCTTTCCACTATGCACTGCTGAGAAAGGCAGAGAAGTTAAGATTATACTCTGCACCGTTGAGAGCTTGTAGAAACCTGACTGTGGAACCGAACCAAAAACCATCTAACTGGTTTGAATCTCCTGCCAGCACCTGCTGAGAAGGTGACCAAGCCAATACTGGCGTTGTTTATTACTTGATATTGGAAATCAGAGTTGCTCGCCAGAAACTCCAAACCAGCCCCAACCTTGAGAGAGGCTCTGTACTTGCAAGGTGGCAACCAACCAAAAGGTTGAGAGCCAGAAAAATCTCAACCGTGGAACGGAACCAAACTCACGAATTGAACTGAACTTAGGGTAGAGGCACATCAGAACTTACCAGATTCCGGTGATGAGTCCGCGAGTACCAGTTCCTCACAAACTAACTCTGGTAATTTTCCCAGTGCCACTGCCCTTACCGCCAGAGTCGGACAGATAAACCATCGACGTTTACAGAGCCAACGGGGTTGCACAAAAAACTCTCAGCAAAGACAAAGATTGGAGATGTGTACCCTTTGCACTGAACTCTTGGCACCTAACGCCTGGTTCAGCCGCCGCCGAAGGCGGTCGGGTGGAGGGGCGAAGCCCCGGAACGAACTGGAACCATTTGTTATGCGTATACCACTTATTTATCTGGAGTTTAGAGTGGGACGAACGGTCAGTAACCTCAAGCCCTTGCGCTGCATAAGGTTCCGCGATTTTTCGGAATTCAGCATGTGCAAATTGCTCAAATAGCTACAGCCCTTGCAGCACAAGCGATTAAAGAGGCTGACCAAGTGTCCCACTCTAAACTCCAGTTATTTATAACTAGCAGGCATTATTGAATAATTTTTTTGGTACAAAGGAACTAATTCAATAAATTATTATCAATAATACTTAATGCAATCATTCAAAATGGATAAGTAATGAACTCATCACTATTGATTCTAGAAGTACCCGCTGCAGAGATTAATAAGTCAGAAAACATAGTATCAAATAATGACAACAAATCTGATAGTTATTTTTTTAAAGCATACTCTGTTTCAAAACAAAATATAGTTAGCGTTTTTACAAAGCTCGATGATTCAGCTCTATTCCTTGGTTCTGCTCTTGAAAAGACCTGTAGAGACATAAAAGAGTGGCCGCAATACAAATATTTTACGCGCCCACTTTATAAAACACTTGCATCAAGAATCCCACGCCCTATTTCAGCTTTTGCGACTTTTTTAATAGCAGATATAGTCTTGCATCAAATACCTTTCTATTATCTTACACCTGTTGATAAAAGAAACTTCACAGAGATAAGTTCGTGTAGTTACCCTTTTATATTTTCTGGTTTATTGGTCGCATACAAGAAATACAGGTCTGCAAATGACATAAATAGGAATTAATAGAAATACATTCTAGTTGCTTGAATACTTCTTACGCATAACGCCAAGTTCAGCCGCGCCGCCGAAGGCGGCGTCGGGTGTAGGGGCGTAGCCCCGGAACGAACTGGAACTTTTTGTTAAAATCGATCCATCAGTTGTCTTCTTGCTTTTCAAGCCAGATTTTACCGTTGATCATTACATTTATTAATAAAACAACAGAAGATATGCCCCAGAAAATAAAAAAACCAAACATATTTCTGGAATCATTATTCAAGCCAAGGACAGCAAGATACATTATGAATAAGATAAGAATTTGGGCATTTAGCGGAGTGGTTTTCAGTTTTTTGGCTAGTTTTAATGATAATCCAGCAGCAAGTGTGTGCATTTTAAATCCTTTTAAATATGTTCAATTGCTGTTTATGCCGCTATGGCATAAATCCTTATCGTATTTTTAGACATTTGGGCATAAACAGCAAGAGTCATAAAGATTTAATTGCAGTATGTTGTATTGCCATTAATTTGACACGTAGTGCCATCTGATTTGTAAATGGTGTTACCATTTCTTTGGCTCCAGGAACCATCAGAATTGTGATAGGTGTTACCATTTTTCTGCGTCCATGAACCATCAGAGTGGTTATATGTGTTGCCATTTTTTTGAGTCCATGACCCATCGGAATTATGGTATGTATTACCATTTTTCTGGGTCCACGAACCATCAGAATGGTAATAGGTATTGCCATTTTTTTGAGTATATTCTTGAGCATACAAGCCCATAGAAACAATAAATGCAGCCAGTAATAGTGAAATCCTTCTCATAATTCTTCTCCCCATACTTATTATGTGTATTTGAGTATAGGAGCCAATAAAATACGCTGCTTAGAATTCACTCATAGATTTTAACGCCTGGTTCAGCCGCGCCGCCGACGGCGGCGTCGGGTGGAGGGGCGCAGCCCCGGAACGAACTGGAACCATTTGTTAGGCTTCGTGCTCGAGAGTTTTGCGCATGAACTTGCTATATGGGTCTTCTGTGTAGTTTGCGAAAGGCTCGCAGTATTCAAACCCGAATTTTTCGTATAATCTATGAGCAGCAAGAAAAAAAGGCATTGAACCTGTTTCAAGACTTAGCCTTTTATAACCTCTTTCTTCTGAAATCTTTATAATGTGTTTAAGAAGAGATGAAGCTACACCTTTCTTTCTAAAACCAGATGCAGTTCTCATAGATTTTATTTCAGCATGTGTGTTATCCAACTCTTTAATTGCTCCATACCCAGCTAATTTATTTTGATACCAGACTGACCAAAATGTAATTTCCGGAGATTTCAATGCATCCAAATCTAAGGCATGCTTGCTCTCAGGTGGAGAAATTGATTTCATATCTTCTATATGCTGTTCAAGAAACTCTGCAATCAAAGGGCTTGAGAGATCATCAACTTCTATTCTCATAATTAATTACTTTGTCTTTTATTTTTCATTTTCAAATGGTTATTTTTAATAGCTCATCTGAATTCGTATAGATATTTTCAGATTCACCTGCAAGCTAGGATTTACGCATGAGAATAATCATTCTCATTTAGACGACAAAATCTTAGGATTTTTGCCCTGTATGTGTGCTGTGTGAAAAGTACATTTCTCAACCAAAACCTGTCCAGGATATGTTGTTAATGAGAATGTTTCTCTTTATGCGTAAGCCCTGGTCTGCAAACATCAATTAGGACAAATCGTGTTTAAACAATCTTAATCATCTTACCGTTTTCTAAAGTCTCGATTTTGTATAGAAGCCTAACGCCTGGTTCAGCCGCCGCCGAAGGCGGTCGGGTGGAGGGCGAAGCCCGGAACGAACTGGAACCATTTGTTAAGCGCGTTGTTGAGATATACTCCTTAAAATCAATGAGTTAAATAGATGGATTTAATTAAGTTAATTTTTTTCTTGATTAAGTTAAATCATGATCTATCTTATCATTTTCAACTTTGGAGAATGAAATGAAAAATAATATAATTGACCACATTATTAGAAATACTGGCCTTAATCAAAGAGATCTAGCTAATGAACTAGAAGTATCTTCAGCGCAAATTTCTAAATGGAAATCGGGGGATCCAATTCCATCAGATAGAAGGGAGCAGTTAAATAAAATCATTGACTTTTCAGGAACTGATTCTGAATGGGCTGTAATTGCAAAAACTAAAGATAATAGCCAAGCTTGGGTTGCTTATATGAAGCATAAAGATGAAGCGACTCATGTTATACCTTATGAGTTGCGCGAGTTCATGTGTATGATGGATTATCCTGCGCTTTTAAAGCAGATGTATAGCTTTGGAGTACCAATACCAAACTCAGCATTAAAAATAAATGAAGCTAAAGATACTTCATTTGACAGCTTTGTTTCTGAGTTTTTTAAAAAATATTTAGTGCTAGCCGCATGGTATGACCATGTGGTTTTTAGTGATATCAATCTAGTTGATGAGTTATTTATGGAGCCGCACGAAGTAAGGGATTGCTTGGCAGGTGTTGCATTAAATAATATATCTAGAGATCTTATTATTGAGTTAGGAACCGATATGGATTTTTTTGATCGCAATATGAAAGATCATATTGATGAGACAATTTTAAAACTTAATATCATGTGCAATCAAATTGTATTAAAGGGGCTCCCTTTAGTTGCTGATTATTTTGATATAGTCAACAAAACAGTTGATGAAATATCTCAGGAAATCCCAGTATTAAAAATTGATAAAAAAACTGTAAAGGATTATATGGGATACGGTAATTTAATGATTTTAAAAGAGCTTGAACGACAATCGAAACTGTTGGAGAAAATTCATCATAAATTAGCAGAAATATAATTTTACATAGCACAACGGCAATGAACCGATCAACAGGGTTGAGGTTCGGTTCAGCGCTTAACGCTTGGTTCAGCCGCCGCCGAAGGCGGTCGGGTGGAGGGGCGAAGCCCCGGAACGAACTGGAACCATTTGTTATGTGCCGTTGCTTTGTTTGAACTCTTTGCTGGGCAGACCCTTAAAGTCACTCCGGACTGCTACCCGCTAAACTCGGTGTTGCTGAAAACGCAAAAGCCAAAAACTCTGGGCTGGCGTTGCACGAACACCCAAGCCTGATTGCCAGCATGGCACTGAACTAACCCTTGCAAGGCGCACCAAACTATAAGCTGCCATTCCAAGCGGTAAACACTGAGAAGCTGCGGCCAGCTTGAATGAACTGGCAAAATAATCAAGGCTTTGTGCTGGCGTACCCCCCTGCCGCTACCATGCACAGAAACCTCTTGGCAGCAGGAAAGAGAACTGCACTTTATGCTGGCATTGCACGACACTGATTATTGTTGGGTAGAATCTATTTCGCCAGCTTGGGAAAGACTTCCAGATCCCAACCAACAACAGCAATTAACTACACGACAGAAATGACCAAGTTTCTAAAGGCACATAACGCCTGGTTCAGCCGCCGCCGAAGGCGGTCGGGTGGAGGGGCGCAGCCCCGGAACGAACTGGAACCATTTGTTAGGTTGCCTTTTATCAGGATATTGCTAGCTTTACTGCTTGAGCTGCATGTATCTCTGTTGTGTCATAGAGAGCTACTGATGTGTGCTTTTGCTGAATCAGCAATGCTATTTCAGTACATCCCAAAATTACAGCTTCGGCTCCTTGATCGTAAAGCTGGTTAATTATTTCTAAATATTTTTGCCTGGAGCTGTCTTTTACTTTGCCAAGACATAACTCTGAGTAAATGATGTCATGGATTATTTTTTGCTGTTCATTGTTTGGAACTATTACATCAATACCAAATTTTTCGATGAGGCGACCTTTATAGAAGTCCTGCTCCATAGTGAACTGAGTTCCCAGCAAGCCTACTTTTTTTACATTGTCACGTGTCAATTCTTCTGCTGTTGCATCAGCGATATGTAGTAGTGGAATTGATATCGACTGCTCTATTTCGGGAGCTACTTTGTGCATAGTATTTGTGCATATTATAAGGAAATCAGCACCACCTGCCTGAATAGATAGAGCTGCATTGGATAAAATTGTTGCTGTTTCGCTCCATTTTCCCTGATGTTGTAACTTTTCAATTTCATCAAAATTTACGCTATAAAGACTGATTTTTGCTGAGTTTAAACCGCCCAGAGAATTTTTTATCCCTTCATTTATTGCTCTGTAATAACTGGTAGTAGATTCCCAGCTCATTCCACCAAGCATTCCTATTGTTTTCATTTTTCATTTCTCGATGTTTGGGTTGGCAACCTAACGCCTGGTTCAGCCGCCGCCGAAGGCGGTCGGGTGAGCGCAGCGAACGAACTGGAACCATTTGTTAGGTGCATTATAAACTCCAAAAAAGATTTAAAAACCAAAAAGTGATTTTATATCTGACTCTTGGTATTCATTTAATGCTAAAGGTGCATGATGTAACCAAAAACGTGCACAATGCTCTATCAAAAACTCTGACATACTTGCAGACTGCAGACTGTGCTCTACATAAATTTCCTGAGTGCAAGGGGGTGACGGCTTGTTATATGTGGGTTCTACTGGCTTTTTAGGTATTTGGCCAATACAAAACAATTTCTTCCAGAAAGGAATTTTACTAATTTCATCGTTCCAGTATTGTAGATTGTCATTATAGAAAGCCATCTTCTCATTATATATACACGTACTTTTATCAATTTCTTTTTTATAGTTAAGAAGAGCAATTTGATGTTGCTCTTTTCCTATTGTAGTGAAGAGATAATTCATTTCATTCTTTAGAATTCTATTTTTGATTCTTTTCTGCTTCAAAGCTCCGATTTTTCTTAGCTCCAAGTATTTCTGGAGAATTAAACTCTTTATAACTAAATTATTATGTTCTTCATCTGAATTACTTTCCTCACTTCTGTCAAGAATTCTACCAATACTGAGTTCGATTTCTTGTAATGACATTACCACAACATATGTAAGAAATTCTCTTACAGATGCTTCGAATTTATGTCTTTTTCTTACTCTATCCTCATAACCCATTGCTTCTACTTCTCAGGTCAAATATTCGAGAGAAATATAGTACATATTGACCGATTGTTCAGATTTAGCCTGCTTTTTGATGTTGTAGCACCTAACGCTTGGTTCAGCCGCCGCCGAAGGCGGTCGGGTGAGCGAAGCGAACGAACTGGAACCATTTGTTAGCTGTTCCTTCCAAACTGTGAACTCGCGCATTTTTGCCCAACATTTTTGACTCTGACCCCAGCCACATACTCTGAACCCAAATGCCCGACGTTACTCTGGACCTGAGTTTTTTTGCCCCAGAGACTGAATCTGCTGCCTATTCTGGCGTTGCACGATGGAAAAAAACTCTGAACCTGCTTGCCGCCCGCAAACTCAGAAGGTGATGCGAATGGAATGAGCCAAAAACTCCTAACCCAATGGGCGGCATTGCACGCTGAAAAAGACACTAAACCTGATCGCCAGATTGCACAGAACCAAAGAAGTCTTTTACTGATGAACGCTACCGCCTACCCGCAAAGATAAAACCTGCAGTACATTCCTTTGTGCAGCTGTGACAGTCATGGATAAAAGATATACGACATTTCCCATGCGCTCATTTTGCAAGTCAGAGAATACTGATTTTAAGTGGTGATTTCGAGGGATAAATGAAGTGGTAACAACTTCTTATTTTCAGAAATAAAAGGCACCGAAGTTTAGGAACAGCTAACGCCTGCTTCAGCCGCCGAACGAAGTGAGGTCGGGTGAGCGCAGCGAACGAACTGGAAGCATTTGTTATGTTGCATTGCACAAAGCTAAATATAAATAAACGACGGAGCTTGTATGAAATCATTTAAAGAATATCAAAGCATTAATGAGTCAAGACACCCTAAAGCAAAGGGAAAAGAAATTGATAGGCACGAAACTAAAGTGAAATGGCTAACGCTAGATTTGAGAAATAACAACCTATACATAATTGAAAAAATGAAAGGTGTAAGCGATGAACCAGAAGAATACAATTTGAAAAACAATCGAGAAACTATGATGGAATGGCTGGCTATGTGTAAAGTAAAATGAGGAACTATTAGAATGGATAATAAAATTATACTCCCTTGTGACGTTAGCCAAGTATCAGACGGCTATCACACTTTTGCTGAACTGTACGACCATCGTTGTTTGCTCTGGGTAAACGTGCTTCAGTCGAACAAACCCTTCAGCGGTTGGAGAAACTAGCTGTAGCAACATAACGCCTGGTTCAGCCGCCGCCGAAGGCGGTCGGGTGGAGGGGCGAAGCCCCGGAACGAACTGGAACCATTTGTTATGTGCCGTTGCTTTGTTTGAACTCTTTGCTGAGCAGACCCTTAAAGTCACTCCGGACTGCTACCCGCTAAACTTGGTGTTGCTGAAAACGCAGAAGCCAAAAACTCTGGGCTGGCGTTGCACGAACACCCAAGCCTGATTGCCAGCATGGCACTGAACTAACCCTTTCAAGGCGCACCAAACTATAAGCTGCCATTCCAAGCGGTAAACACTCCGAAGCTGCGGCCAGCTTGAATGAACTGGCAAAATAATCAAAACTTTGTGCTGGCGTGCCCCCCTGCCGCTACCATGCACAAAAACCTCTTGGCAGCAGGAAAGAGAACTGAACTTTATGCTGGCATTGCACGACACTGATTATTGTTGGGTAGAATCTATTTCGCCAGCTTGGGAAAGACTTCCAGACCCCAACCAACAACAGCAATTAACTACACGACAGAAATGACTAAGTATCTAAAGGCACATAACGCCTGGTTCAGCCGCCGCCGAAGGCGGTCGGGTGGAGGGGCGAAGCCCCGGAACGAACTGGAACCATTTGTTAGGTGCCCTCGCAACTCTGTTGTTAATTTTGAGCAACGTACTTGAAATAGCTCCTCTCTCCGTTTACTCAGAGCTTTCCACCATGCACTGCTGAGAAAGGCAGAGAAGTTAAGATTATACTCTGCACCGTTGAAAGCTTGTAGAAACCTGACCGTGGAACCGAACCAAAAAACATCAAAATGGTTTGAGTCTCCCGCTAGCACCTGCTGAGAAGGTGACCAAGCCAATACTGGCGCTGTTTATTACTTGATATTGGAAATCAGAGCTGCTCGCCAGAAACTCTAAACCAGCCCCAACCTTGAGAGAGGCTCTGTACTTGCAAGCTGGCAACCAACCAAAAGGTTGAGAGCCAGAAAAATCTCAACCGTGGAACGGAACCAAACCCAGAAATTTGCTGGAAATCTCCGATAAAACTGAATCAAAAACCATCGACGTTTATAGGGCCAACGGAGTTGCACAAAAAAACTCTCAGCAAAGACAAAGATTGAAGATGTGTACCCTTTGCACTGAACTCTTGGCACCTAACGCCTGGTTCAGCCGCCGCCGAAGGCGGTCGGGTGGAGGGGCGCAGCCCCGGAACGAACTGGAACCATTTGTTATGTGCCGTTGCTTTGTTTGAACTCATTGCTGGGCAGACCCTTAAAGTCACTCCGGACTGCTACCCGCTAAACTCGGTGGTGCTGAAAACGCAGAAGCCAAAAACTCTGGGCTGGCGTGGCACGAACACCCAAGCCTGATTGCCAGCATGGCACTGAACTAACCCTTGCAAGGCGCACCAAACTATAAGCTGCCATTCCAAGCGGTAAACACTCCGAAGCTGCGGCCAGCTTGAATGAACTCGCAAAATAATCAAAGCTTTGTGCTGGCGTGCACCCCTGCCGCTACCATGCACAAAAACCTCTTGGCAGCAGGAAAGAGAACTGAACTTTATGCTGGCATTGCACGACACTGATTATTGCTGGGAAAAAACTGTTTCGCCAGCTTGGGAAAGACTTCCAGACCCCAACCAACAATAGCAATTAACTACACGACAGAAATGACCAAGTACCTTAAGGCACATAACGCCTGGTTCAGCCGCGCCGCCGACGGCGGCGTCGGGTGGAGGGGCGAAGCCCCGGAACGAACTGGAACCATTTGTTAAGTTTCTTTACTCACAGCTCATATCGATCTATAGAAGAAGGTCCCGCCTTTCTTTTATTTACTTTCATTGGACGCGATACAAAGTAAAACATTGCTCGGGAAAAATTATTCCACTTACGATATGCATGATCCGTATAGCCGTCATTGTATGCTCTCATAAATGAGCAGTTACGCATCAGGTTATCTATAAAAAACTTGGGGTCTGTAAAATATGTAATATCAGTTTTACGTATCTGGTATGGCCAATTTTTATACTTTTTGTTTATTTTTTTATGCACACTTTTGATGCAATCTTCACATGAAAAAATAATTTCTTGGACTTTTTCTATTGGATAATCCCAATCTTTCTCTCCATCTCTAATCTTGGGTTCACTTTTTGTGAGTTCGATAATATATCCTGACATTAACTCTATGATATCAATGTCGCATTCAATACATGATATTTTTGGCTTGTGAGGATATACCCCACTATTAATTTCATTAATAAACTGTGACCTATAAGACTTGGGGAAATACCTTTTATATAACAACAATGTCTTTTCATTTTTATGTAGTAGGTCAACTATCTTAGCCCTATCAAAAATCTTAATTTCAAGAAAATCTGCTGGGTTATTATCTTTAGCCTGTTTCAACTCCCTTTGTAATGCATCACTTGAAATAGTTGAATAGAAACCTATAAAACCTTTACAGCCATTATTCCTCATTCTGCCTACAATATCTTTCTCATCACTATTTCCTACCGATTTATTTGATATTTTATTATGAGAATAATGTTTGCAACTAACCAAGTAATTAAATTCATTAGATCCAAATTCCCCTTCTCGTATTTCACTTATAATTATATCTTTGCGATCATCATTGCCACGAGATGGCTCTTTGACAATTTTGAAACCAAGTGCTTCAAATAAATCTCTAGCAAATAATTCAAATGCATCTTGATCACCATTTGGTAAATTTCCTTGTGGTATTTCTTTGAAATCAACATTTAACAATTCTGCTTCAGAATCTTTCATATCATTTGTCTCAAAGCATTGCTAAGGCTTTCATTATAGGCTGAAACTTAACGCCTGGTTCAGCCGCGCCGCCGACGGCGGCGTCGGGTGGAGGGCGAAGCCCGGAACGAACTGGAACCATTTGTTATGTGCGTGCTATTTTTTTGTTTCGTAATTGATTCTTTTTTCGTGATAAAAACTGTATTTGATTCTATATCTTTATTTACGAAGCTCATTGCTCCTAGCGTAACATTATCACCAATTTCAATACCGTCACCAATTATACAAGTATTTGCTCCGATATTTACATCATCGCCAATTACAACACCTTCTGAATTGGCATCATCTATTGTTCCAATTGTTGTGTTTTGACGTATTTCACAATTTTTACCAATTTTTGTTTTAGGATTAATAACTATTCCTGATAAATGTCCAATACGAAAGCCAATATCTATGCTACTTTCCCTATGAATATCACAACAATACTTAAATTTTATTCTTTTATTGATTTTTTTAGAAAGTTTTTCTGCTAAAAAATTATTTTTCCGGTATAGAACGTATGCAGCACGATACCAAAATATATAATTGGCCTCTCTGCTATTCTGTATTCTCTTTAAAACTTTTTTCCAAGAAAATTTATCTTTTGGTTTTAATACTTCATAGATTAAGTACTCTTTAAAAGTATACATCTTCATTACTCTTAAATTGATGCTTTGTAGAAGCACATAACGCCTGGTTCAGCCGCGCCGCCGACGGCGGCGTCGGGTGGAGGGCGAAGCCCGGAACGAACTGGAACCATTTGTTATGTGCGTGCTATTTTTTTGTTTCGTAATTGATTCTTTTTTCGTGATAAAAACTGTATTTGATTCTATATCTTTATTTACGAAGCTCATTGCTCCTAGCGTAACATTATCACCAATTTCAATACCGTCACCAATTATACAAGTATTTGCTCCGATATTTACATCATCGCCAATTACAACACCTTCTGAATTGGCATCATCTATTGTTCCAATTGTTGTGTTTTGACGTATTTCACAATTTTTACCAATTTTTGTTTTAGGATTAATAACTATTCCTGATAAATGTCCAATACGAAAGCCAATATCTATGCTACTTTCCCTATGAATATCACAACAATACTTAAATCTTATTCTTTTATTGATTTTTTTAGAAAGTTTTTCTGCTAAAAAATTATTTTTCCGGTATAGAACGTATGCAGCACGATACCAAAATATATAATTGGCCTCTCTGCTATTCTGTATTCTCTTTAAAACTTTTTTCCAAGAAAATTTATCTTTTGGTTTTAATACTTCATAGATTAAATACTCTTTAAAAGTATACATCTTCATTACTCTTAAATTGATGCTTTGTAGAAGCACATAACGCCTGGTTCAGCCGCCGCCGAAGGCGGTCGGGTGGAGGGGCGAAGCCCCGGAACGAACTGGAACCATTTGTTATGTGCCGTTGCTTTGTTTGAACTCTTTGCTGGGCAAACCCTTGAACTCACTCCGGACTGCTACCCGCTAAACTCGGTGTTGCTGAAAACGCAGAAGCCAAAAACTCTGGGCTGGCGTTGCACGAACACCCAAGCCTGATTGCCAGCATGGCACTGAACTAACCCTTGCAAGGCGCACCAAACTATAAGCTGCCATTCCAAGCGGTAAAGACTCGGAAGCTGCGGCCAGCTTGAATGAACTGGCAAAATAATCGAAGCTTTGTGCTGGCGTGCCCCCCTGCCGCTACCATGCACAGAAACCTCTTGGCAGCAGGAAAGAGAACTGAACTTTATGCTGGCATTGCACGACACTGATTATTGTTGGGTAAAATCTATTTCGCCAGCTTGGGAAAAGCTATCAAACCCCAAACAACAACGGCTCTTAACTACACGACAGAAATGACCAAGTTTCTAAAGGCACATAACGCCTGGTTCAGCCGCCGCCGAAGGCGGTCGGGTGGAGGGGCGCAGCCCCGGAACGAACTGGAACCATTTGTTATGTGCCGTTGCTTTGTTTGAACTCTTTACTGGGCAGACCCTTGAACTCACTCCGGACTGCTACCCGCTAAACTCGGTAGTGCCGAAAACGCAGAAGCCAAAAACTCTGGGCTGGCGTTGCACGAACACCCAAACCAGATTGCCAGCATGGCACTGAACTACCCCTTGCAAGGCGCACCAAACTATAAGCTGCCAATCCAAGCGGTAAACACTCAGAAGCTGCGGCCAGCATGTATGAACTCGCAAAATAATCAAAGCTTTGTGCTGGCGTGTCCCCCTGCCGCTACCATGCACAGAAACCTCTTGGCAGCAGGTAAGAGAACTGAACTTTATGCTGGCATTGCACGACACTGATTATTGTTGGGTAGAATCTATTTCGCCAGCTTGAGAAAGACTTCCAGACCCCAACCAACAACAGCAATTAACTACACGACAGAAATGACCAAGTTTCTAAAGGCACATAACGCCTGGTTCAGCCGCCGCCGAAGGCGGTCGGGTGGAGGGGCGAAGCCCCGGAACGAACTGGAACCATTTGTTAGGCTTCCTCTCTACATTGCTGGTTTAGTTGAGACGGTTTCGCTGCACTTTGGACATGTAACCTCAGAGCGAAAAACAATTATACGCTCTGGTGCATAAAGCCAAACATGTGAACACATGTCACATCTGAGCCAACAAGAACTGTAAACGCCTGATTCGGTTTGTTTCTGTGGTTTCTTTTCTCTAGTGATGACAACTTGTTTCTGAGCTGCTTGTTGCTTTGCTTGCTTTCTTCTTTGGCGAATTTGAGAATTTATTGTTTCTAATTTTGATTTCAACCGATATCGAAGCATTTTTTCTGTAGCTTCTTGCTCTGGTTGATTTATCCACTTTTTATGTTTGTATTCAGAAATTATTATTTCTCTAAGCTCTTCTTTCGTTATTAGTGGATTGATTTTTGATAAATCAATTTCAACTGCCTGAATGCCAAGTTTTTTTATTTTATCTTTTTTCTCTAAACTGACAAAGTGACTTACAGCTATTTCTATTAATATTTGCTCGCCTTCGAAGAAACCTATAATGTCAGGTCTTATTTCATCTATGTTTTTCTCAAGAACCACTGAGTCCATTTTCAATGAACCCTTGATATAAAGTATTTCTGATTCACTATGGCTATTACCATCGATATCTGTATCAGACACTGACACTTTATATTCTGGCAAATTTACCTTACCTTCTTCTTCGAGAATTTGTTTTGCCATTAAGTGTATTGAAGTTTCATAACCTGAAATACACTCATCTTTATTGCTTGGGTCATGTGAGAAGTGATGGACTCTACCGCTATAACCTTTTTTGGCTTGCAGTATTCCTTTGCATGCTGGACAAATGCTATTACAAGCAAGTCCAGAGTCAACCTCGCTGACACTAACAAGTTTCCCATTTTTTAAACCAAATGGGATTTTCAATCCTGATATATTTTCCATACTGTCAATTTTTGTGGAAGCCTAACGCCTGGTTCAGCCGCCGCCGAAGGCGGTCGGGTGGAGGGGCGCAGCCCCGGAACGAACTGGAACCATTTGTTATGTGCCGTTGCTTTGTTTGAACTCTTGGCTGGGCAGACGCTTGAACTCACTCCGGACTGCTACCCGCTATACTCGGTGTTGCTGAAAACGCAAAAGCCAAAAACTCTGGGCTGGCGTTGCACGAACACCCAAGCCTGATTGCCAGCATGGCACTGAACTAACCCTTGCAAGGCGCACCAAACTATAAGCTGCCATTCCAAGCGGTAAGCACTCAGGAGCTGCGGCCAGCTTGAATGAACTCGCAAAATAATCAAAGCTTCGTGCTGGCGTGCCCCCCTGTCGCTACCATGCACAAAAACCTCTTGGCTGCAGGAAAGAGAACTGAACTTTATGCTGGCATTGCACGACACTGATTTTTGGTGGGTGAAAAGCTGGTTCGCCAGCTTGGGAAAGACTTTCAAACCCCAAACAACAACAGCAATTAACTACACGACAGAAATGACCAAGTTTCTAAAGGCACATAACGCCTGGTTCAGCCGCCGCCGAAGGCGGTCGGGTGGAGGGGCGAAGCCCCGGAACGAACTGGAACCATTTGTTATGTGCCGTTGCTTTGTTTGAACTCTTTGCTGGGCAAACCCTTGAACTCACTCCGGACTGCTACCCGCTAAACTCGGTGTTGCTGAAAACGCAGAAGCCAAAAACTCTGGGCTGGCGTTGCACGAACACCCAAGCCTGATTGCCAGCATGGCACTGAACTAACCCTTGCAAGGCGCACCAAACTATAAGCTGCCATTCCAAGCGGTAAAGACTCGGAAGCTGCGGCCAGCTTGAATGAACTGGCAAAATAATCGAAGCTTTGTGCTGGCGTGCCCCCCTGCCGCTACCATGCACAGAAACCTCTTGGCAGCAGGAAAGAGAACTGAACTTTATGCTGGCATTGCACGACACTGATTATTGTTGGGTAAAATCTATTTCGCCAGCTTGGGAAAAGCTATCAAACCCCAAACAACAACGGCTCTTAACTACACGACAGAAATGACCAAGTTTCTAAAGGCACATAACGCCTGGTTCAGCCGCCGCCGAAGGCGGTCGGGTGGAGGGGCGAAGCCCCGGAACGAACTGGAACCATTTGTTAGGTGCCCTCGCAACTCTGTTGTTAATTTTGAGCAACGTACTTGAAATAGCTCCTCTCTCCGTTTGCTCAGAGCTTACCATCGTCCACTGCTGAGAAAGGCAGAGAAGTTAATATTGTACTCTGCACCGTTGAGAGCTTGTAGAAACCTGACCGTGGAACCGAACCAAAAACCATCAAACTGGCTTGAATCTCCTGCCAGCACCTGCTGAGAAGGTGACCAAGCAAATACTGGCGTTGTTTATTACTTGATATTGGAAATCAGAGTTGCTCGCCAGAAACTCCAAACCAGCCCCAACCTTGAGAGAGGCTCTGTACTTGCAAAGTGGCAACCAACCAAAAGGTTGAGAGCCAGAAAAATCTCAACCGTGGAACGGAACCAAACCCAGAAATTTTCTGAAACTCTCCGATGAAACTGAGTCAATAAACTAAGAGGCTCGGTACTTGCAAGGTGGCAACCAACCAAAAGGTTGAGAGCCAGAAAAATCTCATCCGTGGAACGGAACCAAACCCAGAAATTTGCTGGAACTCTCCGATAAAACTGAATCAATAAACTATCGACGTTTACAGAGCCAGCGGGTTTGCACAAAAACTCTCAGCAAAGACAAAGATTGAAGATGTGTACCCTTTGCACTGAACTCTTGGCACCTAACGCCTGGTTCAGGGGCGCCGCCGACGGCGGCGTCCCTTGGAACCATTTGTTATGGTTCGTCTATCGTTTTAGGAGAACTTAATTAGGGTAGGATTCTAAAAGTTTTACATTACTACCAGATTTCGCGGCAGCAGTTTCTAGTGAAGCAATTATTCTAGGAATAAATTGACTACTATCTCCTACAACGGATTGTGCAAGGGTTCTACCAAGGTCTTCTGGAGAAAAGCCACCTGAAACAGAAGTAAAGTTGTAATAAACATTTACATGATGACCTTCAGAGTAAGGCATCAAACAAACAAAAAATGTTGTATTTTCTGCACCTTGAAAATTTGCATTGGATGTAGCTGTGAATGTAGATCCTTCGCATTCTGGTACTTTCATTGAATTACCTTGTGCTGCCATTAATGTTCCCATGCTTGAGTTGGCAAACGGGTCAGTTAATGTGAAGCGTGCAGGTGTTTCAGGAAGAGGATGTGGTGGAATGCTGTTTGAAAATCTAACCTGATCAGCATTCTGCTGTAGAGCCGTTCTCAAATCTGCTGCGATAACACTGGAACCTACATCACCTGTAATATCGTAAATTCGATATCCTTCTGTAACTTCCCGTGTTGGAGTCATGCTTGCACATGCAGTTAATAGTGTGGATGCTGCCAATGCAAGAGCTACTTTTGATCCTTTATTAATCATTTTATGCTTACCCCCTAGATAGCATAACTTTTACAAAGTGATTTCGTAGGAATCTGTTATAAAGCCACAGACGTATAGATACTGTCAATCTTAAGTAATAGATAAAAACAATTGTATGCATTTTGTTCTTGCTTTTTGTGTATTTCTTAATCTATCCGTCTGATCTTTAACCTTGCTATTGGTAATAGAACCATAACGCCTGGTTCAGCCGCCGCCGAAGGCGGTCGGGTGAGCGAAGCGAACGAACTGGAACCATTTGTTATGCAGCCCTGCCCGATTTGAGTGAATAAGCCCAATCATTGCGACTTCTTGCTTTCGCTGCATTAACTGCACTATTGAGTTCGTATGGTACTTTAATAAACTCAATGTTCCAGCCTTTAGAGCACTGTTCAATCATTGCGTATGAAGCATGTGAACAATAATTTTGCATGCTATGCATTACTGGCTCTTCATCTTTGTATGCAGGCAAACCAACACTCCCTGGATTTACGACAAGCTGCTCATTTGTAAGCTCAACAGCTCTTGGAATATGTGAATGACCACACAGGACAAGTTTTTCTGTTATGTTACTGAGAAAGTGCCTTATTTCAGATTCATTTCTGACCTTCGGTATGCCAGATGATATATCCTCGACCATATACACCAGATCATTATCAGGGACTCCATGACACATGAAAATATCTTCTGGGAGAGATAATGTAGAAGGTAAAGACTTCATCCATACCAGAGCTTCATTTGGCAATTCTGCAAGTATGAACTGCATTGTAGGATTATCAGATATTTCCTCTGGTGTAGCCTCATAAATTTGGCGATCTTGATTCCCCCTGATTGTAATCATTTCTTCGGATCGTAAAAGTTCATAAGTTTCTTTTGGTGCGAGAGGACCGTATAAGATATCACCAAGATTTATGAACTTCTTTGCCCCTTTCTTTTTTGCATCTTTGATTACTGATTCTAATGCCCAGATATTGCTATGAATATCAGATAAAACTGCAATTTTACTCATAATGTTTTTGTTTTGTATGGCTGCATAACGCCTGGTTCAGCCGCCGCCGAAGGCGGTCGGGTGGAGGGGCGAAGCCCCGGAACGAACTGGAACCATTTGTTAGGTGCCCTCGCAACTCTGTTGTTAATTTTGAGCAACGTACTCGAAATAGTTCCTCTCTCCATTTACTCAGAGCTTTCCACCATTCACTGCTAAGAAAGGCAGAGAAGTTAAGATTATACTCTGCACCGTTGAGAGCTTGTAGAAACCTGACCGTGGAACCGAACCAAAAACCATCAAACTGGTTTGAATCTCCTTCCAGCACCTGCTGAGAAGGTGACCAAGCCAATACTGGCGTTGTTTATTACTTGATATTGGAAATCAGAGTTGCTCGCCAGAAACTCCAAACCAGCCCCAACCTTGAGAGACGCTCTGTACTTGCAAAGTGGCAACCAACCAAAAGGTTGAGAGCCAGAAAAATCTCAACCGTGGAACGGAACCAAACCCAGAAATTTTCTGAAACTCTCCGATGAAACTGAATCAATAAACTAAGAGGCTCTGTACTTGCAAGGTGGCAACCAACCAAAAGGTTGAGAGCCAGAAAAATCTCAACCGTGGAACGGAACCAAACCCAGAAATTTGCTGGAACTCTCCGATAAAACTGAATCAATAAACTATCGACGTTTACAGAGCCAGCGGGTTTGCACAAAAAACTCTCAGCAAAGACAAAGATTGAAGATTTGTACCCTTTGCACTGAACTCTTGGCACCTAACGCCTGGTTCAGCCGCCGCCGAAGGCGGTCGGGTGGAGGGGCGCAGCCCCGGAACGAACTGGAACCATTTGTTATGTGCCGTTGCTTTGTTTGAACTCTTTGCTGGGCAGACCCTTGAACTCACTCCGTACTGCTACCTGCTAAACTCGGTATTGCTGAAAACGAAGAAGCCAAAAACTCTGGGCTGGCGTTGCACGAACACCCAAGCCTGATTGCCAGCATGACACTGAACTAACCCTTGCAAGGCGCACCAAACTATAAGCTGCCATTCTAAACGGTAAACACTCCGAAGCTGCGGCCAGCTTGAATGAACTTGCAAAATAATCAAAGCTTTGTGCTGGCGTGCCCCCCCCTGCCGCTACCATGCACAGAAACCTCTTGGCAGCAGGAAAGAGAACTGAACTTTATGCTGGCATTGCACGACACTGATTATTGCTGGGTAAAATCTATTTCGCCAGCTTGGGAAAGACTCACGAACCCCAACCAACAACAGCTCTTAACTACACGACAGAAATGACCAAGTTTCTAAAGGCACATAACGCCTGGTTCAGCCGCCGCCGAAAGGCGGTCGGGTGGAGGGGCGCAGCCCCGGAACGAACTGGAACCATTTGTTATATGGCCTTCAGTCACAATTCGCTAGCATTTTTTTGACAGCTCTCTTTTCTGTGTAAAATACTGTATTTGATTCGATGTCCTCATTCACAAAACTCATTGCTCCGATTGTTACATTATTCCCTATTCTTAAACGATCACCTATTATACAACTATTGGCACCTATACTTACATTGTCTCCAATTATTATTTCTCTATCAACATCTTTATCAACTATTCCTATCGTAGTATTTTGTCTTACTATAAAATTTTTACCAATTTTAGCTACAGGGTTAATAACTATCCCAGACAGGTGAACTATATTCAAACCTATATCTATATTACATTCTCTATATATATCGCAACAATACTTAAATCTAATTTTCCTATTGATCTTTTTTGATATTTTCTTAAGAAATGGATTATCTTTTCGATATAAAACATATGCTAACCGATACCAAAAAATAAAATCAGCTTCCCTACTCCCTTTAATTTTTTTAAAAACTTTCTTCCAAGAAAAACACTCATCCGAATCTAATAATTCTTGAATTAGATATTCTTTAAAACTATACATCTCTAACTATCCAAAAGGTATATTACTATTTAATGTGTTGCCATATAACGCCTGGTTCAGCCGCCGCCGAAGGCGGTCGGGTGAGCGAAGCGAACGAACTGGAACCATTTGTTAGCTGTTCCTTCCAAACTGTGAACTCTCGCATTTTTGCCCAACATTATTGACTCTGACCCCAGCCACATACTCTGAACCCAAATGCTCGAAGTTACTCAGAACCTGAGTCTTTTTGCCCCAGAGACTGACTCTGCTGCCTATTCTGGCGTTGCACGAAGGAAAGAAACTCTGAACCTGCTTGCCGCCCGTAAACTCAGAAGGTGATGCGAATGGAATGAGCCAAAAACTCCTAACCCAATTGGCGGCATTGCACGCTGGAAAAGGCACTAAACCTGATCGCCAGATTGCACAGAACCAAAGAAGTCTTTTACTGATAAACGCTACCGCCTACCGGCAAAGATAAAACCTGCAGCACATTCCTTTGCGCACATGTGACAGTCAGGATAAAAAATATACGACATTTACCACGTTCTAACTTTGCAAGTCAGAGAATACTGATTTTAAGTGGTGATTTCGAGGGATAAATGAAGTGGCAACAGCTTCTTATTTTCAGAAATGAAAGGCACCGAAGTTTAGGAACAGCTAACGCCTGGTTCAGCCGCCGCCGAAGGCGGTCGGGTGGAGGGGCGAAGCCCCGGAACGAACTGGAACCATTTGTTAAGTGGCTTACCTTATTGCTTGACTCTGAGTTGGATTCACTGAGTAAACATAGCCAACAATCCCTGCCAATTTATGAAAATTTTCCGATTTCTGATATTGTTCTTGGAACTCAACAAGTCGAGAAGGCGAAACCTCCATAAGATCATGAGAAAGTTCAATATTAAAAGCTGTTATAGATTCAGCTGGGCCTTCTTCTTTTTCATAATTTAATGGAAAACGAGATCGCTCTGCTGCTTCTTTAACTTGTAAAAGAAGTTCTTTGGCTAATATTTTATCTTTAGTGGATATGATTATATCGTCTACATAGACACTGATAGAAGCTGTTGAAAGCTGATTTATCTTATGGAGAACTTTTCCGAGCTTACTTTTCCGAAGGCAGAGAGATGCCAAAATCGGTGATTGAACAAAGCCAAATGGTAATATATGTGATTTTTCCAAAGCTTGTTGAATTGTAACTGTTGACTCTACAGCAACTTCTCTGGCTGCTTCATAACCAAAATAGTATTTCAGAGTACGTGTGATACGGCTTCTACTTACTGATGAGAAAAAGCTTTTTAAATCAAGATGTACGAAATAATCATTCATCACATGTGATTTCAATGCAAGTACATGGCCACCGTCTCTTAGGTGATAATAGTAATCAGGCGGTGTCCATTTTGATTCAACGGCACGTTTTATGAGCTTGCCAGACTTTACTGTGCTTTCTGAAGGAACAAATACCCAAGTTCCTGATTTTATTTGGAACTTGCTAATCCATTTGGGTTGGGAAGGCATGAGAGGATATTCTTTTTCGAGTAGTTAAAAGCCACGCTCAAGAACGTAAGAACTTCAGTTGCCAAGCCAACACCTGCTCCTAAAAACAGGATAATAGCTGTAGCAAGTTCCACTCGCTCCCGAGCTAGGCTGTAATTGAATTTCTTCATATTACATCCCTCATCTCAAGTCCTGGCTTACCTAGCGCTGAGCGCATGGCCTTAAAACCAACGGAGAGACACAATGAGTACATATGATACACATAGCGTCATCCATGAATCACAATGTGACACAGATGAGGATAGACTGAGCAATGCTGCCTATCGCCAGGAAATTTCACACTACCACTGTCTGATATCTCATTGCAAGGGCTATCAGGTTGGGCGCCACTTAACGCTTGGTTCAGCCGCCGCCGAAGGCGGTCGGGTGGAGGGGCGAAGCCCCGGAACGAACTGGAACCATTTGTTAGGTGCCCTTGCAACTCCTTTGTTGATTCTTGGCACCGGACTCGAACCAACTCCTCCCTCCATTTGCTGCGGACTCTCCGCCATGCACTGCTGAGAAAGGCAGAGCAGTTGAAATTAAACTCTGAGCCAAAAACCTGAGAGCCTGTAAAAGCCTGACCGTGGAACCGAACCAAAAACCTGCAAACTGCTTTGAACTTACTATGAACACCTGCTGAGAAGGTGACCAAGCTGATACTGGCGCAGCACTGCTGCTATGGATCAAGCGGCTGAGCCTGCACGCCAGAAACACTGAACCAACCCCAACCCTTAAGAAAAACTCAGAAGCTTGGGCTGGCGTTGCACCATAGGGAAAAAACGACAAAGCCTGAACGCCAGCTGCCACGGAACAAAAAAACTCTCGACACAAACAGAATCATCTTTTTTTTGAACAAGCCAAAAAACTCGCAGCACAGACAGAGCTTAAAGAGTTGCACCTTTGGCACTGAACCGACGACACCGACAGAATCATCTTTATTGCACTAACCAAAAAAACTCACAGCACAGACAAAGCTTGAAGAGTTGCACCTTTGGCACTGAATTAATGGCACCTAACGCCTGCTTCAGCCGCCGCCGAAAGGCGGTCGGGTGAGCGCAGCGAACGAACTGGAAGCATTTGTTATGTTTCGTAGTCGATAAATTAAATAGAGGCAGATCATGGAAACTATTGACTGGAATGAGTACGAAGAAAAAGAACACGTCATTGCATGGTTCATTGTTGAAGCTATGACCAAAGCAGGGTTTGACAGGTTTGGTAAATTTGATAATGAAAAAATGGAAATATCAATGCAGATAAACGGTATTGATGTTTCTTTCAAGGAAACTATGGAATTTCTGAACACTCAGCTTGACGATATAAAAAACCGTGGCTTTGAACATGGTAAAGAAGTTGCTGGCTGGGAGATAAAAGAAAACATAGACAAGATACTGGGTATAGAAACATAACGCCTGGTTCAGCCGCCGCCGAAGGCGGTCGGGTGGAGGGGCGAAGCCCCGGAACGAACTGGAACCATTTGTTATGTGCCGTTGCTTTGTTTGAACTCTTTGCTGGGCAGACCCTTAAAGTCACTCCGGACTGCTACCCGCTAAACTCGGTGGTGCCGAAAACACAGAAGCCAAAAACTCTGGGCTGGCGTTGCACGAACACCCAAACCAGATTGCCAGCATGGCACTGAACTAACCCTTGCAAGGCGCACCAAACTATAAGCTGCCACTCCAAGCGGTAAACACTCAGAAGCTGCGGCCAGCATGTATGAACTCGCAAAATAATCAAAGCTTTGTGCTGGCGTGTCCCCCTGCCGCTACCATGCACAGAAACCTCTTGGCAGCAGGAAAGAGAACTGAACTTTATGCTGGCATTGCACGACACTGATTATTGTTGGGTAGAATCTATTTCGCCAGCTTGGGAAAGACTTTCAAACCCCAAACAACAACAGCACTTGGCTACACGACAGAAATGACCAAGTTTCTAAAGGCACATAACGCCTGGTTCAGCCGCCGCCGAAGGCGGTCGGGTGGAGGGGCGCAGCCCCGGAACGAACTGGAACCATTTGTTATGTGTATGCGGGATATACTCATAGAAATGTCAGTACCACTTTTGCACGATATTTCATTATTAACAATAACTGCTCTATGAGTGTATTAATGATTAAATCGTTTCTTCCAATAGCCACAGCCGTATTTCTCTTAACAGGGTGCGCCACTACGTCACAAAATAACAATTCTTCGGCTGAAAATGCACCAAAAAGCATCAACGAGAATCAGTGCCACTATAACAATATGCCTGGTGCTGAATTTATTTATGTCGGGACTCCTAAGTATTTTTCACTATATTTTGAAGGTGATAATGGTTATTTAGGAAAATCTGATATTGGAACCAAGCTAAAAGGGAAAAAATTTAAGTTTTCGGGTAACCTAGCTCAAGAAAAATCATACCAGAAAAAATATAGAAAGATATTGAATATCAATGGAAATGATATTCAGTTTGATAGCAACGTTAAAACTGCCGTTTTGTTCGAGAACTGTGAAACTGCTTTATGGTTTAAAGGGCATGTAAATTACGACAGAGTACAAAATGAAGACACCTTTATAAAGGTTGATGGTCAACCATTTAATGTTAATGATCTTGCTTATGCTTACGGGACAAATAATGTTAAGCCAGCTGAGTATAAAGCGAATATTGAAATTGATGGCTTTGCTAAAAGAGCAACTATTAAAACAGAGTTTCAAGACAAAGTTATGCTAAGAGCATGGTCAGATAGTAAAATGAAAACAAAACCAAATGAATTTCAGGTATATGTAGATCTAGGTTTTTTGGGTGATTGGGGACATATAACTTCTGCAAGGACAAGAGATGGTAATAAATACTCTGTAACTAAAATTAATACTGATGTTGATTGTAGTGGAAATCTTGGTTGTTATTTGACAGAAACTGTTGGAGTATCTTTACCAATTAGTTTTTTAGAAGAAAACAAAAATGGTTTTGATATAAAGTTCTATGGTATGCAACAAAGAGAAGTTAAAATTAGTGGATACCATGTCAAGTCTTTACTTCAAGGTTTAGAACAAATAAAGATTTAACTCAATGATTTGTAAAACCTGCAATTTTAACTTCTTTGGGATTGCAGGTTGTAAATACACATAACGCCTGGTTCAGCCGCCGCCGAAGGCGGTCGGGTGGAGGGGCGTAGCCCCGGAACGAACTGGAACCATTTGTTATGCTGATTCGTGCTACATGATGTGCTTTTTTAGAATTTTAGAGCCTTTCTCTTGAAACTCTTCTTCAGAAAGCAGACCTATTGACCAAGAATGCTCAAGCAGCTCTAATTGTTGTTTAGTGTCTTGAGGAATTTGCTTTCCATCTTTTGTTTTCATGGTTTCAGCAATTAGCATAATAAGCATATAAAAGAGGAAGAAGATCAAGCTAGGAATGAAAAATTTATATTGTTCAATATACCAGATGAAACCATCACCTGTAATGTCAGTTCTTATTGAAGCTTTACCACTATCTTGGGAAGAGATAGAAATGCGTTCATCAATGTTTCTAGAAGAAATATATGAGAATGAAGACCAAAAAAAAATTTCTATTGTTTGATCTGGCTCAATTATATCAATATAAATATCTTCTGATTTCTCGTGATTAAATTTTTCTTTGCCTGCTATTATTTGAGCAAAATTATAACCACTGTTTAATTTAACGTACACTTTTCTTGCTGGCAAATCTCCGGTGTTTGTAATTTCAATTTTACTAATATGATCTCTTGAAAATTTTGACTCTTCTTGCTGGCTAGGTATTTCAAGAAATTCATGTGATGTTACATAAGCAGATAGAGATGCTTTTTTACTGAACGGATTACCAAAAGCTAATAGTATGGTAAGAATTCCGCTAACAACACCTACCCAAGTAATGATTGCTTTCTTTGTCATATATCTAGATTTAATAACCTACTGTTGTATCAGAAAATAATTTACCATATACCAACAGCTTACGCATTATTAAGATATTTTGTTCATCAGCATAACGCCTGGTTCAGCCGCCGCCGAAGGCGGTCGGGTGGAGGGGCGCAGCCCCGGAACGAACTGGAACCATTTGTTATGTGCCGTTGCTTTGTTTGAACTCTTGGCTGGGCAGACGCTTGAACTCACTCCGGACTGCTACCCGCTATACTCGGTGTTGCTGAAAACGCAAAAGCCAAAAACTCTGGGCTGGCGTTGCACGAACACCCAAGCCTGATTGCCAGCATGGCACTGAACTAACCCTTGCAAGACGCACCAAACTATAAGCTGCCATTCCAAGCGGTAAACACTCAGAAGCTGCGGCCAGCTTGAATGAACTCGCAAAATAATCAAAGCTTTGTGCTGGCGTGCCCCCCTGCCGCTACCATGCACAGAAACCTCTTGGCAGCAGGAAAGAGAACTGAACTTTAAGCTGGCATTGCACGACACTGATTATTGTTGGGTAGAATCTATTTCGCCAGCTTGGGAAAGACTACCAGACCCAAACCAACAGCAGCAATTAACTACACGACAGAAATGACCAAGTGTCTAAAGGCACATAACGCTTGGTTCAGCCGCCGCCGAAGGCGGTCGGGTGGAGGGGCGAAGCCCCGGAACGAACTGGAACCATTTGTTAGGTGCCCTTGCAACTCCTTTGTTGATTCTTGGCACCGGACTCGAACCAACTCCTCCCTCCATTTGCTGCGGACTCTCCGCCATGCACTGCTGAGAAAGGCAGAGCAGTTGAAATTAAACTCTGAGCCAAAAACCTGAGAGCCTGTAAAAGCCTGACCGTGGAACCGAACCAAAAACCTGCAAACTGCTTTGAACTTACTATGAACACCTGCTGAGAAGGTGACCAAGCTGATACTGGCGCAGCACTGCTGCTATGGATCAAGCGGCTGAGCCTGCACGCCAGAAACACTGAACCAACCCCAACCCTTAAGAAAAACTCAGAAGCTTGGGCTGGCGTTGCACCATAGGGAAAAAACGACAAAGCCTGAACGCCAGCTGCCACGGAACAAAAAAACTCTCGACACAAACAGAATCATCTTTTTTTTGAACAAGCCAAAAAACTCGCAGCACAGACAGAGCTTAAAGAGTTGCACCTTTGGCACTGAACCGACGACACCGACAGAATCATCTTTATTGCACTAACCAAAAAAACTCACAGCACAGACAAAGCTTGAAGAGTTGCACCTTTGGCACTGAATTAATGGCACCTAACGCTTTGGTTCAGCCGCCGCCGAAAGGCGGTCGGGTGAGCGAAGCGAACGAACTGGAAGCATTTGTTATATTCGGACTAAGGAGATACATAATGGTTATAGAAGACTACCCGTATACAGGCGACACTATAATTGTAAAAAAGATGACAAAAACAATGCCTATTTTTTTACGGTTCGGGCATTTCCAATCAGAAACGGGAGAGAAATCTATAAATTGGTTGACCGGAGAATACGAGAATGGAATTTGTGTTATCCCTGCTAAATTAGTTAATGGCAAAGTAACGCCGGATGAAGACTGGATAAATTACCTAAAAGAATCGTGGGATATTTTTAGCGAGCGAACTGTTTACGCTTTGACTGGAAGAACTTCGACGATTGATGGTGGTACGGGCAGTGCGGGAGAGCCAGTATTACAGCCGAGCAGTATTGTTGTTCGGGGTATCCAATCCCCGAAAATGACTGTTGGCATAGAAATTGAATTGAGAATATAACGCCTGGTTCAGCCGCGCCGCCGACGGCGGCGTCGGGTGGAGGGGCGCAGCCCCGGAACGAACTGGAACCATTTGTTATACGCGTGGTAGATATGGTGTCACATCAATAATTTGTACGGATTTTTTGTGAATAGCAAAATAATCTCTGGTTTTGCTAACAGTATTTCCGTACTTGTTTTGAATTGCCCTTATAATTCCAGGCTGTTTTGAAAGCACACTGGTTAAAGCTCGACCACCATTGAAGAATTTTAGCGGATAATGTGTTCCAACAACGTAGTGTTTCTTTTCTTTTTCTGTTTCAAATTCTGCAAGGTTATAAAAATCCTTAAAAAGACCATTTTGTCTTATAGTTTCCGCACCACCTTGCCAATCAATAAACTTGAACTCAGCAACTTGTAAGTTTGTCTCTAAATCAAATCTTCGTCCTGTATTTCCTGCTCCAAGGGAAACACTTTCAATTTTTTCTCCATCACTAAGAAGCTTGCTCAGAGAATTTAAAATTGCTGTGGCATGAAGAATAACATTTATTTGTCCAGAAACTTTCTTGACAGCTCTTACTGAGTTGATTAAATCATCATTTACACCAAAAGATTTACAGAAACCAAGTGATTCGTTAGCAGACATTCCAAAAATTTTACTTTCAATTTCAGCCAAGCTCTTAGTAAGAGACTCACCTTGAAACTTTTCAATAATTTCTAAATCTTTCTCGATGGTCATGAATAAATCATCACATAGCTTTTTAATTATCGAAGATATGGATAGTGAAAACGGAAAATAAAATCCTTTATTTTGAAAATCTTGAAACTTCTTTTAGTTCCATTATTCCATCTTGTCTTATCAGTCTTGTTGAACCATCTTCCCTTTCGACACGATAAGATTTTGGTGTTTTTTTAATACATTTTACTTTGTTCTCATATTCAATTTCGTAGCGCCCTGTTGAAAAACAGACATCATAATATTTTCCAATTTCCATAATTATCTTCCAAATTAATTCAGGCTTTGAGAATTTGAATAAGCGTATAACGCCTGGTTCAGCCGCCGCCGAAGGCGGTCGGGTGGAGGGGCGAAGCCCCGGAACGAACTGGAACCATTTGTTATGTGCCGTTGCTTTGTTTGAACTCTTTGCTGGGCAGACCCTTAAAGTCACTCCGGACTGCTACCCGTTATACTCGGTGTTGCTGAAAACGCAAAAGCCAAAAACTCTGGGCTGGCGTGGCACGAACACCCAAGCCTGATTGCCAGCATGGCACTGAACTAACCCTTGCAAGGCGCACCAAACTATAAGCTGCCATTCCAAGCGGTAAACACTCCGAAGCTGCGGCCAGCTTGAATGAACTGGCAAAATAATCAAAGCTTTGTGCTGGCGTGCCCCCCTGCCGCTACCATGCACAGAAACCTCTTGGCAGCAGGAAAGAGAACTGAACTTTATGCTGGCATTGCACGACACTGATTATTGCTGGGAAAAAACTGTTTCGCCAGCTTGGGAAAGACTTTCAAACCCCAAACAACAACAGCACTTGGCTACACGACAAAAATGACCAAGTTTCTAAAGGCACATAACGCCTGGTTCAGCCGCCGCCGAAGGCGGTCGGGTGGAGGGGCGAAGCCCCGGAACAAACTGGAACCATTTGTTATGTGCCGTTGCTTTGTTTGAACTCTTTGCTGAGCAGACCCTTAAAGTCACTCCGGACTGCTACCCGCTAAATTCGGTGTTGCTGAAAACGCAGAAGCCAAAAACTCTGGGCTGGCGTGGCACGAACACCCAAGCCTGATTGCCAGCATGGCACTGAACTAACCCTTGCAAGGCGCACCAAACTATAAGCTGCCACTCCAAGCGGTAAACACTCAGAAGCTGCGGCCAGCATGTATGAACTCGCAAAATAATCAAAGCTTTGTGCTGGCGTGCCCCCTGCCGCTACCATGCACAGAAACCTCTTGGCAGCAGGAAAGAGAACTGAACTTTATGCTGGCATTGCACGACACTGATTATTGTTGGGTAGAACCTATTTCGCCAGCTTGGGAAAGACTTCCAGACCCCAACCGACAACAGCAATTAACTACACGACAGAAATGACCAAGTTTCTAAAGGCACATAACGCCTGGTTCAGCCGCCGCCGAAGGCGGTCGGGTGGAGGGGCGAAGCCCCGGAACGAACTGGAACCATTTGTTATGTGCCGTTGCTTTGTTTGAACTCTTTGCTGGGCAGACCCTTAAAGTCACTCCGGACTGCTACCCGCTTATACTCGGTGTTGCTGAAAACGCAAAAGCCAAAAACTCTCGGCTGGCGTGGCACGAACACCCAAGCCTGATTGCCAGCATGGCACTGAACTAATCCTTGTAAGGCGCACCAAACTATAAGCTGCCATTCCAAGCGGTAAACACTCAGGAGCTGCGGCCAGCTTGAATGAACTCGCAAAATAATCAAAGCTTTGTGCTGGCGTGCCCCCCTGCCGCTACCATGCACAGAAACCTCTTGGCAGCAGGAAAGAGAACTGAACTTTAAGCTGGCATTGCACGACACCGATTATTGTTGGGTAGAATCTATTTCGCCAGCTTGGGAAAGACTTCCAGACCCCAACCAACAGCAGCAATTAACTACACGACAGAAATGACCAAGTGTCTAAAGGCACATAACGCCGTTTTCAGAGGCGTGCCGAGGGTACGTCCTTTGGAAAACTTTGTTATGTGTAGTCATAGCAACCAACTAGAAGCTAAAAGAGGTAATTGTAATGAAAACAGAACCATTCTATTTCGCTTGCACTAAAACCAATCAAACAATAATGATTGAAAAATATGGAGAAATGGAAGATGAAGAAAAAACCAGTTTCAGTGTCAAAAAAGAACTAGATGCTTTCAGGGCAGTATTTATTTATGGGGCAACAACAGTGGAATATAATGAGACCACAGATATGTGGTTGGTCAAGATATATAAAGCTGATTGACTACACATAACGCCTGGTTCAGCCGCCGCCGAAGGCGGTCGGGTGCAGGGGCGAAGCCCCGGAACGAACTGGAACCATTTGTTAGCTTGCGTCTATCAGTTTGACTCGTTTTATTGCTACAAGTCCAAATAATCCAGCCCTCAGCTCAACTAAAAACTGCTTGTTTATTATGTCGATATTTTCGTATTTTCTTGGTACTGGATACGCTAAATTATATTCTTCATTTTTTAGCTGTAAATATTCAAGACCTTTTGATTTATGCGTTTTGTATGCTGTTAATATAACATCTTCACCTTTATCTGAATATTGAATACCATTAGTGATGTGAATAAAAAGCATTAATCCAAGAGATATCAAGAGTGATTTAATAGTTACACTATCAAAGCCAAGCTTCTTCTTACTTATTATTAATTCATTATTGAAGTATTCTTTTCTTCTTTTTTGATAGAATGGGATTAATAAATTCAATACACAATAAAACAAGGAGAATGTAGCAGAAATTAGAAAACCATTTACATAAGAACGAAATACTAATATTCCAACCATGAATACAAGAACAACATGAAATATTTTAAAAATAATTTCCATTACTCCTTTAGATTTTTTGTAACTGCTTAAAATTCGTAGGCTACTTTTCAGTTCCATGAGCTACAGGCCTTTAAAATCAAGGGGCACTATCTAAAAAGAATCATTTTGCTTGCATTTTTTGAGCAATTACGTTTTTTTGTATAAGCGAGCTAACGCCTGGTTCAGCCGCCGCCGAAGGCGGTCGGGTGGAGGGGTGAAGCCCCGGAACGAACTGGAACCATTTGTTAGGTGCCCTCGCAACTCTGTTGTTAATTTTGAGCAACGTACTTGAAATGGCTACTCTCTCCGTTTACTCCGAGCTTTCCACCATGCACTGCTGAGAAGGGCAGAGAAGTTAAGATTATACTCTGCACCGTTGAGAGCTTGTAGAAACCTGACCGTGGAACCGAACCAAAAACCATCAAACTGGTTTGAATCTCCTGCAAGCACCTGCTGAGAAGGTGACCAAGCCAATACTGGCGCTGTTTATTACTTGATATTGGAAAACAGAGCTGCTCGCCAGAAACTCCAAACCAGTCCCAACCTTGAGAAAGGCTCTGTACTTGCAAAGTGGCAACCAACCAAAAAGTTGAGAGCCAGAAAATTCTCAACCGTGGAACGGAACCAAACCCAGAAATTTGCTGAAACTCTCCGATGAAACTGAATCAATAAACTAAGAGGCTCTGTACTTGCAAGGTGGCAACCAACCAAAAGGTTGAGAGTCAGAAAAATCTCAACCGTGGAACGGAACCAAACCCAGAAATTTGCTGGAACTCTCCGATAAAACTGAATCAATAAACTATCGACGTTTACAGAGCCAGCGGGTTTGCACAAAAACTCTCAGCAAAGACAAAGATTGAAGATGTGTACCCTTTGCACTGAACTCTTGGCACCTAACGCCTGGTTCAGCCGCCGCCGAAGGCGGTCGGGTGGAGGGGCAAAGCCCCGGAACGAACTGGAACCATTTGTTATGCCCCGTTGAAAAACACAGATGGTGAGATTTTGAATCGCTGTGAAAGTGCTTGAATATGATCTCTGGTAAGATTTCTTGAGCCATTAAGAATCATAGATACAAGACTTTTGCTTCCCAACTCATTTTTCAAGTCATCAGCCTTTAACTGATACTGATCCATTATTGTTCTAAGGATTGCAACCCCATCATCCAGTGCTTCAATTCTTTTATTGAACTCAGAGAATTGTTCAGACTCATTCTCCCATTTTTCGATTGAAGCAGAAAGCACCTCAATTAGTGGAAGATATTTGTCGTAATCCTCAATGAGTTCATCCATTAACTCCAGGGCTTGTTCGTATTCAGCTTCATTATGAATATGCCCGACAAAGCTGGCTTCAGAGAAGAAGTCTACAGCTTTTTGCTTTATATTTGAGAATCTCATGAACCTGCCTCCTTTGCGTACTTCTTGCATAATTTGTCGTATTCAGCGTGAGTGACAATATGTTTCACATACATACGGCTATCTCTGAACTCAATGAAAGCTATGAGCCTGAGGTTGTTACCACCAATATCAATCACCCACCATTTATCTTTGTACTTGAAGTTATCCAAGCTTGGAAAGAGTGCTTTCAGCTCGTTAGGACTATGAAAGTCACCATTTCTCAATGACTTATATGCAGCATCAATAGCAGCTGCATCATTTGGGTATTTCTTTGCAGCTTCGTTAAACGGCTTTCTTGAGATAACGTGCATAACAGCCTCTACATTCACTTATTGTGAACTTTAGCACGCTTTAGATAGATTTACAAATTGTGAATTAAGGTTGGTGTTAGGGGCATAACGCCTGCTTCAGCCGCCGAACGAAGTGAGGTCGGGTGAGCGCAGCGAACGAACTGGAAGCATTTGTTATGTTGCATTGCACAAAGCTAAATATAAATAAACGACGGAGTTTACATGAAATCGTTTAAAGAATATCAAAGCATTAATGAGTCAAGACACCCTAAAGCAAAGGGAAAAGAAATTGATAGGCACGAAACTAAAGTGAAATGGCTAACGCTAGATTTGAGAAATAACAACCTATATATAATTGAAAAAATGAAAGGTGTAAGCGATGAACCAGAAGAATACAATTTGAAAAACAATCGAGAAACTATGATGGAATGGCTGGCTATGTGTAAAGTAAAATGAGGAACTATTAGAATGGATAATAAAATTATACTCCCTTGTGACGTTAGCCAAGTATCAGACGGCTATCACACTTTTGCTGAACTGTACGACCATCGTTGTTTGCTCTGGGTAAACGTGCTTCAGTCGAACAAACCCTTCAGCGGTTGGAGAAACTAGCTGTAGCAACATAACGCCTGGTTCAGCCGCCGCCGAAGGCGGTCGGGTGGAGGGGCGCAGCCCCGGAACGAACTGGAACCATTTGTTATGTGCCGTTGCTTTGTTTGAACTCTTTGCTGGGCAGACCCTTAAAGTCACTCCGAACTGCTACCCGCTAAACTCGGTGTTGCTGAAAACGCAGAAGCCAAAAACTCTGGGCTGGCGTTGCACGAACACCCAAACCAGATTGCCAGCATGGCACTGAACTAACCCTTGCAAGCCGCACCAAACTATAAGCTGCCACTCCAAGCGGTAAACACTCAGAAGCTGCGGCCAGCATGTATGAACTCGCAAAATAATCAAAGCTTTGTGCTGGCGTGCCCCCCTGCCGCTACCATGCACAGAAACCTCTTGGCAGCAGGAAAGAGAACTGAACTTTATGCTGGCATTGCACGACACTGATTATTGTTGGGTAGAATCTATTTCGCCAGCTTGGGAAAGACTTCCAGACCCCAACCAACAACAGCAATTAACTACACGACAGAAATGACCAAGCGTCTAAAGGCACATAACGCTTGAGTTAAGCCGCTGCCGAAGGCAGTCGGGGGAGCGAAGCGACCGGACTTGAACGATTTGTTATGTTCACGAATTGCACAGGACTAGAAACATGAGATTCAAATTCAAAGCATGGCATGACGGCGCAAAATCAATGATCCCGCACAGAGATCAGGGTTTTGAAGGTGATGTTTTTAACTGGCTGCATGAGCGTCAACCAATCACTATCCTGCAATTTACTGGATTGAAAGATAAACAAGGCACAGACATTTATGAGGGCGACATTGTTAGGATTGCTGGTGTTGGTAATTGCAAAGTTGAATGGGACTGTTGCGGCTACTGGGCTTTTGGTACTGATCGGCTAGATTACCAAGATGTGATCGAAGATATTGAATCAGTCGTCGGTAATATTTATGAAACACCAGAACTACTTGAGTGAACATAACGCCTGGTTCAGCCGCCGCCGAAGGCGGTCGGGTGGAGGGGCGAAGCCCCGGAACGAACTGGAACCATTTGTTAGGTGCCCTCGCAACTCTGTTGTTAATTTTGAGCAACGTACTTGAAATAGCTCCTCTCTCCGTTTACTCAGAGCTTCCCACCGTGCACTGCTGAGAAAGGCAGAGAAGTTAAGATTATACTCTGCACCGTTGAGAGCTTATAGAAACCTGACCGTGGAACCGAACCAAAAACCATCAAACTGGTTTGAATCTCCTGCCAGCACCTGCTGAGAAGGTGACCAAGCCAATACTGGCGCTGTTTATTACTTGATATTGGAAATCAGAGTTGCTCGCCAGAAACTCCAAACCAGCCCCAACCTTGAGAGAGGCTCTGTACTTGCAAAGTGGCAACCAACCAAAAGGTTGAGAGCCAGAAAAATCTCAACCGTGGAACGGAACCAAACTCACGAATTGACCTGAACTCACCGCCAGAATTGGACAGACAAACCATCGACATTTATTAAACTAACCGGTTTGCACAAAAAACTCTCAGCAAAGACAGAGATTAAAGATGTGTACCCTTTGCACTGAACTCTTGGCACCTAACGCTGAAGCTCAACCGCCAGCCGTAGGCTGGTCGGGTGGAGGCGCAGCCGGAACGAATTGGAGCGACTTGTTATGTTCACGAATTGCACAGGACTAAAAAAATGAGTGTATTTAACGAAAAACATCGCCAGTTTGCGGCGAAAAAACTTGAGCTGCCTGATAATTGGGAACTGGTATATCAGTCTGTTGATGTCCCGTTTATTTATGACTCTTGCGACGTGTCAGATTTTCTTAAAACAGAGCATGAAGACAACGACTACCAGTTTGGGCTTATGGATGTTGAGGTTGCTGTTGATGAAGCGACTATCCATATTCCTTTACCCGCAGGCTTACGAATCGTAGGAATGAAGTCACCAGAAACAGGCGAGCGTTTTTATGGTGTAGTCGATTTTAATCCCATCGAACAGGTAGAACTCGCTGAGTGAACATAACGCCTGGTTCAGCCGCCGCCGAAGGCGGTCGGGTGGAGGGGCGAAGCCCCGGAACGAACTGGAACCATTTGTTATGTGCCGTTGCTTTGTTTGAACTCTTTGCTGGGCAGACCCTTAAAGTCACTCCGTACTGCTACCCGCTATACTCGGTGTTGCTGAAAACGCAGAAGCCAAAAACTCTGGGCTGGCGTTGCACGAACACCCAAGCCTGATTGCCAGCATAGCACTGAACTAACCCTTGCAAGGCGCACCAAACTATAAGCTGCCATTCCAAGCGGTAAACACTCGGAAGCTGCAGCCAGCTTGAATGAACTGGCAAAATAATCAAAGCTTTGTGCTGGCGAGCCCCCCCTGCCGCTACCATTCACAAAGCCCACTTGGCAGCAGGAAAGAGAACTGAACTTTATGCTGGCATTGCACGACACTGATTATTGCTGGGTAAAATCTATTTCGCCAGCTTGGGAAAGACTTCCAGACCCCAACTAACAACAGCAATTAACTACACGACAGAAATGACCAAGTGTCTAAAGGCACATAACGCCTGGTTCAGCCGCCGCCGAAGGCGGTCGGGTGGAGGGGCGAAGCCCCGGAACGAACTGGAACCATTTGTTAGGTGCCCTCGCAACTCTGTTGTTAATTTTGAGCAACGCACTTGAAATAGCTCCTCTCTCCGTTTACTCAGAGCTTTCCACTATGCATTGCTGAGAAAGGCAAAGAAGTTAAGATTATACTCTGCACCGTTGAGAGCTTGTAGAAACCTGACCGTGGGACCGAACCAAAAACCATCAAACTGGTTTGAATCTCCAGCCAGCACCTGCTGAGAAGGTGACCAAGCCAATACTGGCGCTGTTGATTACTTGATATTGGAAATCAAAGCTACTCGCCAGAAACTCCAAACCAGCCCCAACGTTGAGAGAGGCTCTGTACTTGCAAGGTGGCAACCAACCAAAAGGTTGAGAGCCAGAAAAATCTCAACCGTGGAACGGAACCAAACTCACGAATTGACCTGAACTCACCGCCAGAATCGGACAGATAAACCATCGACGTTTATTAAACTAACCGGTTGAACGGAACCAAACTCACAAATTGACCTGAACTCACCGTCAGAATCGGACAAATAAACCATCGGCGTTTATTAAACTAACCGGTTTGAACAAAAGAACTCTCAGCGAAAACAAAGCCTGAAGATATGCACCTTTGGCACTGAGTTAACGGCACCTAACGCTTAGTAGAACTACTCATCCGTAATTGAGGCAACATTACTGATGAAGACACTTTTTTGCCATACTTCCTGACGAGTCCTACTAATCCTCAAATTCTGCATAAAATGCCTTTTTATCTGCATAATACGCAAGGCTCTATGTTTGTAAAATCCCTATGTGTCATGAGTTCTGGTCAGCTTATGAGTAGGGTTCTGAATTAAGCCGATAAATAAATATTTGACCATAAATTCAGAGCGACTATATATACTGTATAAATATACACAACAAGGTATCAGTATGTCTGAGCGACTTATGGTACGAGTTCGAAAGCAAATAAGATTAAAACATTACAGTTACAGGACAGAAGATTCTTACTGTCACTGGATCAAGACATTTATTCGATACCATAACTACAAGCATCCTGAAGAAATGGGAAATGAAGAAGTCATTCAATTTTTAACATGGCTTGCGGTAGATAAACAAGTGGCACCAAATACGCAAAACCTTGCTTTTTCTTCGATTCTTTTTTTGTATCGAGAAGTTTTAGGTCGACCACTGAAAGATATTGATGCTGTCCGGGCTAAGACTCCTCAAAAACTTCCGGTAGTACTCTCACGGGAAGAGGTTCGTAAAGTCATGAAATGTTTACAAGAAACAGCGCTCCTGATGGTTCAGTTATTGTACGGGTCAGGTCTCAGACTAATGGAAGTACTTCGACTCAGGATCAAGGATGTTGATTTTGACCATCAGTGTTTTGTTGTCCGTGACGGCAAGGGACGCAAGGATCGGGTCACAATTCTACCTGATACAGTGATCCCGAAACTGAAACAACAAATTAAAAAAGCCAAATACTATTACAATCTCGATAAGCTGGAAAATTGTCATGAAGTCTGGATGCCTAATGCCCTGGCTAAAAAGTACCCGGACCAGGCCAGAAGCTTTCATTGGCAATATATTTTTCAATCTAACAGGCTTTCGATTGACCCAAGATCAGGTAAAAAAAGGCGACACCACTTCAGCGATAGCCACTTGCAAAAACAAGTTAAGCAGGCTGTTAAGCAGGCAGGCATTGCTAAATCCGTTTCTTGTCATACATTCAGGCACAGCTTTGCTACGCATCTCCTGGAAGACGGGTACGATATTCGTACAGTGCAAGAGCTACTGGGACATAAAGACCTGCGAACCACGCAAATTTACACTCATGTTTTGAATAAAGGCGGCAACGCCGTAAAAAGTCCTTTATCCAGACTATAACAGGCACGCTACCGCTTAGACATGAGCAATGGTCAGTCATTACTCGGGCAACAGTCTTCAACAAGTTTGATTTTTGAGTGGTACTATTATGTCATTTTATAATGTATCGCTGTACTAAATTGGCTCAAAAAAATCACTATACTGACGACATTTCATAAGCGTTCAGCCAACAACGCTTACCCGTGAAACCTCAACAGGGGCATCTTAACGACTCCGGTCAATGTTCATTGGAAGCAATTCCGTTACATCGCTTTCTTTTTGCATGATAGCCTCACTCAGATTGCTTTTTGAAGCGACAGGCATTTCTCTATGGATGTTTTGTCTTTATTCGTTGCTCTATGACTTAAAACGCTCGAATGTGGATGGAGACGGATTTAACCGAACCATTATCGGCAAAGAATAGCTAAAAGGCTTTTGGTATAAGGAGTTTTTAGGCTGGCTGGGATGTCAGTGGGGGGGGGAAGTGTGGTCGGCGTGAGAGGATTCGAACCTCCGACCCTTTCGTCCCGAACGAAATGCGCTACCAGGCTGCGCTACACGCCGATTATATTTGATGATTTATTTTAGTGAATTGACTATTTCTGTCAATCCTTACAGTCAGGCTGACGCTGGACGATTTCATGCAAAAGACGACGATAAATATCTGTCATCGCCTGATCAAAAAGAACAAATACAACCTCTTCAGGGCAAGCAGACTCTTTTAACCACTCAACAACCGTGGTGATAGCAATATGTGCCGCTTCTTCGTAAGGGTAACCGTAAACACCGCAACTGATAGCTGGAAAAGCAATACTGGTCAGCTGTTCCTGATCAGCAAGTTCAAGGGTCTTTTGATAACAGGAGCGTAATAATTCGGTCTCGCCTGCCTCGCCGCCCTGCCATACAGGGCCAACAGTATGCAGGATTTTTTTTGCAGGAAGATTAAAGGCCGGAGTCACTCGCACCTGCCCTGTAGGACAGCCGTCGTATTCCCGACAGGCCTGTTGAAGCTGTGCAGCCCCTGCCGCACGATGTATGGCTCCATCAACCCCGCCGCCACCAGCCAGGCGGCTATTGGCAGCATTCACAATGCCATCAACAGCGATTTTGGTAATATCGCCCTGTACGACTTTGATCCGACCTTTAATCATCACGTTTCACTCATTGCGCAGCTTGCGGCAATCCTTCATTGTTTCAGCAATCAGGTAGGCCAGTTCCAGAGCCTGATCTGCATTCAGGCGAGGATCACAATGTGTATGGTAGCGGTTGCCCAGGCTGTCGACCGTTACCGGGCGGGCTCCACCAATACACTCAGTGACATTCTGCCCCGTCATCTCAAAGTGAACACCACCAGCATAAGTGCCTTCAGCACGGTGTACTTCAAAGAACTGCTTCACTTCACTCAGAATTTTTGAGACTTCACGGGTCTTATAGCCATTATCCGCTTTAATCGTGTTGCCGTGCATTGGGTCACAGCTCCACAGTACTTTTTTACCCTCTCGCTCAACGGCTCGAATCAGGTCAGGCAGCCCTTTCTCAACGTTATCAGCCCCCATGCGCACAATCACATTCAAGCGACCTGCTTCATTCTCCGGATTCAGCAGATCAATCAGACGAATCAAGTCTTCCGGAGGCAGGGTTGGTCCCGCTTTCAGGCCAATCGGGTTATGAATACCCCGGGCAAATTCAACGTGCGCACCGTCCACCTGACGGGTACGGTCACCAATCCACAGCATATGAGCAGAGCAGTCATACCAGTCACCTGTCAGGCTATCCCGACGGGTCATTGCCTGTTCATAAGGCAGTAACAGTGACTCGTGGGAAGTATAAAGATCCGTTTCGCTGATAGCAGCCGAGTTTTCAGCCGTAATACCGCAGGCTCTCATAAAGTCCAGTGCTTCATCAATCCGGTCGGCAAGGTGTGAGTATTGCTCTGATTGCGGACTGTTCGCCACAAAATCCAGGTTCCAGGCATGCACCTGCTCAAGGGAGGCCAGGCCGCCCTGAGCAAAAGCGCGCAACAGGTTCAGGGTAGAAGCCGATTGATGGTAAGCCATCAACATGCGTTCCGGGTCAGGTGTACGACTTTCAGCCGAAAAGTCCATGGCATTAATAATATCGCCACGGTAGATTGGCAGTTCCAGACCATTAATGGTTTCTGTACCGGATGTACGCGGCTTGGCAAACTGACCCGCTACCCGGCCAACCTTGATCACAGGTGAACTGGCACCAAAGGTCAGAACCACCGCCATCTGCATCAGAACTTTAAAGGTGTCACGGATATTATCGGCACTGAACTCCAGAAAGCTCTCAGCACAATCTCCGCCCTGCAGCAGGAAGGCATTTCCTTCTGTCGCCTGAGCCAGGCGTCTGCGTAATTCGCGCACCTCACCAGCAAATACCAACGGCGGCATTTTACGCAGGCGGTTTTCAACCTGCTGCAGATGAGCCTTGTCTGGATACTCTGGCAACTGGATAACTGGCATCTCTCTCCAGCTGTCAATATTCCACTGCTTCATTCACTTCTCTCATGAATCAATTTTTACTCAGCTGGCAATAGTACAACAGATATTTCAACAAAGCTGTGTCTTATACGTAAACATTTTTGCAATTGCACAAGTAAACACCGTCGCCAGCATAACCCAAAAAATTCACAGACAGGCACACAAAAAAGATCACTAAAGTACCAATTTTAAATCCGTACTTTACACAGCAAAAATTCACTGTTATACAGTACATTACGAATTCAACCAGACAATTTTACCTAGCATGCTTTTCCATCTATCTGTGACCAAGACCATGATTAAACGCACCATGATTATGCGGTGCGGGGTCTGTTGTGGATAGCTGAAAGGCACAGAACAGGCCCCCGCATCGAAAACGATCCGGGGGCTTTTTTTTCGGGTAAAAAAACCTTGCAGACTTTTGCAGCAAGGGAACCAGTGCAAAGTTAACAATCAACCATGAGCTGAAAATGCCGTTAATTCAGAACAAGCCAGCGTGATAAAGCTTGATCAACCGCATTTTCATAGTAAAAGGACAAGACAGTGAGTTATCTGAAACTGAGACTGGTCACCACAGGCAGCCTCGGCAACCTGGAAAAGGTTCTTCATTCCGACGCCAGTTATGACCTGAAAATCAATCATTTCTCGGCAGAACGCAATATTGATCGTGACCACTATGAAGTAGAAATGTGCATTTCCGGTTTTCATACTCAGGATCAGGTCATCATGAAACTGGCGGGAGAAAAAGAGATCCGCGAGCTGACACCACTGCGCCGATAACGATATGGACGTCAGGGAGCTTATCCCTGACGCCTCTGGCCCATTGCAACCGGACGAGATTCATCGGTTATCCATTCGCTCCATGATCCCGGATAAAGTTTCGCCCCCGCCAGCCCGGCATATTCCATTGCCAGAATATTGTGGCACGCCGTAACGCCTGAGCCACAATAGAAGACGGGCTTAAGGCCAGCAGGCAACAAGGCGTTAAAGGTCTGTCTGAGTGACTCTGCCGCAAGGAAGCGTCCTTCATCATCCATATTGTCTGAAAATGGATGACACAGAGCCCCGGGAATATGCCCGGCTCGGGCATCAATGGGTTCAGACTCTCCTGCAAAACGCTCATAGGAACGTGCATCCACCAGACTAAAACAAGGATCATCAAGCTGGCTGAGAATGTCCTGTGCCGAAACCGTCTCTTCGTCGTGTAAATGGCTGATAAACTGACTGGAGTGGATCTCTGGCCGTTCTGAAGTCAGCGGATACCGACCTGCGAGCCAGGCTTTAAAGCCTCCATGTAGAACACTCACATGCTGCACTCCGATCCAGCGCAGCTGCCACCAGGCCCTTGCTGCCATGGCATGGCCGCCATCGTCATACACAACAACATGAGTATCGTCGTTAACTCCCCAAGAGCGAACCCGTTCTGCAAAAACATCGGGTTCAGGTAACGGGTGCCGTCCTGTTTTGCCAGGGATAATGGCACCTGACAAATCGCCTTCCAGGTCGGCATAACAGGCACCCGGCAAATGGCTCTGGTTATAGAGAGAATATCCCGCTGAGGGATTGGCAAGGTCATAACGGGCATCAATGATGGCAATGCGCTCATTATTGAGCAGCGTAGCCAGGACTTCTGGCTCTATGAGTGGCGACATAACGATCCCATCAAATGCTGGATTAACGAGAGAATATCACGGGCAGGAAGAACACAGCAACGACGCCTCTGTTCAGTCAACTTAAGGCTCCGGTGGCCAGGGCCTTAGTGCATCTCCTTCGACCCAGGATCTGACCCACTCAGGCAGTTCTGTTTCCCATTGTTCAAGCCCCATCTCGTCCAGAACTTTCTGCGTTGGAACCCCCCCGCTTTTACTGGTCACCGCTGTTCGCAGCAATACAGACGAAGCTGGCTGTCCCTTAACCCACATAGACTGGGCAACGTAAGTCCACCGGTCATCTATCCCAACCAGTTGAGTCCGTATGGTGACCCGGTCAAACATTCTGACCCGTCGGCGGTAACGCACAGAACTGCCCGCCACCGCAAAGCCCCAGCGGTTGCGTCGCAAGACCTCAGACAGACCCGTGCGGATCGATAGATCGAACCGGCCAATATCATACAAAGTCAGCATCCGACCATTATTGACCTCCATAAACATATCCAGATCCCATGGACGACAGCGAAAGGTGGTCTCACAGAGATCACTGACAGAAATGCGTGATGAAAATCTGGCTTTAATGCTGGACGTCAATAGACGTATAAGAGGGTACATAACATCCTTTTCGATAATCCATTTTTTGGAAAATAGTTATTTGAATACAGTTATCAGACTATCAGTCAATCGCTATAAAGTTCATCAGAGATAAGAGTTTTTTGCAATGTTGTATGGTGGGAAAAGTATATTCAGAGGAAAGTAATAAAAAGTAACCCGCCGAGTCCCTGGCAGGTTGTATCACTTCCTTGTGATGAGCGCTGTCCTTGCACTTACAAGATAACAACACCCGGGCAGAGCGAGCTATAGGCAGATCACGGCATTTACTGTAAGAAATATCCTACACCTTGCTTTTAACTGCACTATTTTTTAACTGCGCTATGGTGTGAGCCCCCCGGACTTATCCACCACCTGATTATCGATAATGACTTTTTCAGAAAGGATACTTGAAATCTCGTCGGCATCCTCTGTGCCATTTTCAATCAGAATCCGTGTAACGGCACCAGCATCATCGTCTTTGTCAAAATCATAGCCTTCAGGAAAAACCGGCTCCACGCCAACCGGGTCTGGAAAAATCATGGTTTCCTCAATGATGGCTTCTACCGGCAGCTCCGTCACATTTTCGTTGTTGTTATCAGGCAGCAGAAACAGCCCCGTCACAATCGCGCCTATACCCACTGCAAGACCTGCACCCCAAAGCACTTCCTTTCTCATATCAAACCTCAAAGCCGAAAACATGGCGACAACCTTATGGGCTGTAACAGAGCCTGCCCCGGGTCATGTAATTAGGGTTTACAACAATAACCGTTTATAATGGTGGTGTTAACTGATCTGTCACTAATAATCATTAAAAGAATCGCCCGGAGCGCTGATGACCGACAACACATCCTTCAGCCTGAGCTGTGTCGTACCCGTTTTCAACGAAGGACCGGTCATTGTACAGTTTCTCGAGGCATTACAAGAGCGCCTGCAGGGAATCACGCCAGACTATGAAATCGTCGTGGTAGATGATGGTAGCCAGGACAACACCGTTCAGCTGGTCGAAAGCTATTGCGATGGCCAGCACATCAAACTGATCGAACTCTCTCGGAATTTTGGCAAGGAAACCGCTTTGACAGCTGGTATTGATGCAACCGACAGCGATGCTGTTATTCTGATTGATGCCGACTTCCAGCACCCGCTGGACATGCTTCCGGTCTTTGTTGATTACTGGCGCCAGGGCTATCAGATGGTCTATGGCATACGCCAGAACCGCCACGATGAGCCTTATCTCAAGAAAAAAGGCGCCCAGCTTTTTTACCAGATTATGCACTCTAGTACAGGAATCAATGTCCCTGCACACGCAGGTGATTTTCGCCTGATGGATCGCAAGGTGGTTGAAGCGCTCAAGTCCCTGCCCGAGCGCAACCGCTTTATGAAAGGCATCTACGCCTGGGTAGGTTATAAAACCATCGGCCTGCCCTTTCAGGTTCAGGACAGAATGGCTGGCGAATCAGGCTGGGGCTTTGCCAAACTGACGAACCTGGCCCTGTCTGGCATTACGGCATTCACTACCCTGCCTCTGCGTATTGTTGGCGGACTGGGGTTACTGATTTCTATTGTTTCCGTGTTTTATGCCTTTTTTATCATATTTAAAACCCTGTTCCTTGGCACACCTTTGCCTGGCTGGCCAACGGTTATTGTTGCTATTACTTTTATCGGGGGGATACAACTGTTGTCGCTCTGGGTGCTGGGGGAATACATTGCCGGTATATTCAATGAAGTCAAACAGAGACCAAGGTACCTGATTCAACGTCAGATCGGTTTTAAGAAAAAACACTAGTACGTCCACAGAACAACGGTTATCCATGCAAATCATCAAGTTTACCGTGGTAGGCGCCCTGGCAGCACTGGTTCATCTCGCCTCGCTCTGGCTGATTGTGAACTTTCTCGCCCTTGACCCGGTTGTCGCAAACATTCTCGCCTTCTTCTGTGCCTTTACGGTCAGCTTTTCTGGTCAGAGCCTCTGGACTTTCAACCATAAGTCCCATAACCACCATGCCGCGTTTCGGTACCTGATCATCCAGTTATTGTGCAGCTTTCTCCTCAACCAGGCGTTATACACACTGCTGTTTCTGTACACACCACTGCACTATCTGGTCGCCAGCTTTATTGTCCTGATTACTATCCCAGTCATCACCTTTACCCTTAGCAAATACTGGGCGTTCCGATGAAATCACTGACTCTTTGCGCCGACGACTACGGTATGCACCCTCAGGTGTCGAAAGCTATTGTCAAGCTGATCCAACAGAAGCGGGTACAGGCAACCAGTTGTCTGGTTACCTCACCGTACTGGCAGGAATCAGTCCAGTATATTGCAGACATTCGGGCTCAGGCAGATGTTGGTCTGCACCTTAACTTTACTGAAGGCAGCGGACTGAGCAATGGGTATGTTAATGGTCTTCCCGGCCTTGGCAAAATACTGGCACTCAGCCATTTAAGACTACTGAACACATCGAACCTGATTGAAGAGACCAGAGCACAGCTTGAAGCCTTCACATCTGCAACGGGTTTTTTTCCTGACTTTATTGACGGCCATCAGCACGTACACCACTTGCCCCAGGTTCGTGATGCCCTGCTGAAAGTGATCACCCGTTATTCGCTGTCAGATCGTTTCTGGGTTCGCAGTGTTCATCCAATGCACTACAACGCTTCAGACATAAAAGCCCGGATTATTGTCCAGAGTGGCGCAAGAGTGTTTCACAGGCAATTGCAGTCAAACCAGATTCATCATAACCGAGCCTTTGCCGGTGTTTATTCTTTAGCCCCAAACCAGCCGTTCAGGCAATACATGCGACACTGGATGAGGCATTTAAAAGATCACGGCCTGATAATGTGCCACCCTGCCCTGTTGGTAACCCCCGATAGTATTGACCACGCAGAAGCCAGGTTGCAGGAGTATAATTATCTTAACAGTAACAACTTTTCTTCTGACTGCACTGAAAACACGATTAAGCTCATAAAATTTTCCGAGAACACTGTCATGTAATTAACTCATGGTTAATAACATCCTACCAACAATAAAACTGATTCAATCATTACGAAAAGCCTATGGATGACCAGCACCCTAGTACCAAAAAATTTCTGAAACATCCGCTGCGCTGGCTCAGCCTCCTCTGCCTGTTCCAGCTTACCCTGTGGACACTGGCTCCTAACTGGGTTCGACATACGCTCAACTCGGATACTCTGGAAGGCATCACCTGGGGAAACCTGTGGCAATGGGGTTACGACAAGCACCCACCACTGGCTGCCTGGGTAACTGCTTTGTTTGCAAATTTAAGTGACACTTCAGACCTTCCGGTGTATTTCCTGGCGCAGTTATCCATCGTTATTGTGTTTATCGCCGTATGGCGTCTTGCCAGAGAGTATCTGCCAGAGCATAGTGCCTTGCTGGCTGCCTTTTTGTTACAGGGGGTGCTGTTTTACAGCAACCGGGTAGAACGAGTCACACCCGATACCATTCAGGGGCCGGTCTGGGCATTGCTGGCCTTAACGTTTTATTTCGCTGTGACCCGCGAATCCCTGAAATACTGGCTGTTGACTGGTGTACTGGCAGGTCTGGCTGTTCTTGCCAAATATCAAGCCGCGGTTTTATTTCTGCCATTATTGGTGGTTCTGTTTATAACTCAGGAAGGCCAAAAAAGCCTTAAAACTGCAGGTCCATGGCTGGGAGCTATTTTAGCAACTCTGATTATTCTGCCCCATTTGCAATGGCTGATGAATAACGACTTTGCAGCAGTGAATTATCTGGAAGAAACCTACGTTGATAATCCCAACAGGCAGCCCGATTCAGACTGGCCGGGTCGACTTTATTACCCTCTGTCATTCACCTTCAACAGTTTTAACAATATCATTCCCCTGCTGCTGTTATGCATCCCTCTTTATCGAGCCAGAAAGCTCAGCATTCAATACAGTTCATTCAAAACCCTGTTCCTGACAGCCATTGCCCTGGGGCCTTTTGTGCTTACCCTTCTGTTTGGGTTAATGACAGGAGAAAAGCTTATTCCACGATGGGCTACGCCTTACTTTGCCTGGCTGCCACTTTTTATTCTGGTCAGGCTAAAGCCAGAAATCAGCTATAAGCAGTTTAAGACTCTTGTCGTCTGGTGTCTGGCTCTGGGCATTACCTTTTGCGCACTGCGAACCAGCTATCAGTATTACAAGCCTCTCTATAAAGACAGATACTGGGAATCTGATGAATATATGCCTGCCCGTGAAGAAATGGCTTATGCAGAAAAACTCTGGCAGGAATATTACACTTACCCAATGCCCTATCTTGGGGGGCTGCATTACCACATTGCAGAGCTGGCCGCTTACAGTAAAGACAACCCTGTTCCTTTCTTTGGCCTGAATCCTGATGAAAGCCGCTGGATGAAGCCTGAGAATTTCCGCCTTCGCGGAGGAATGATTCTTATACGTCACGACAGAAAAAATACAGGCGAAGTGCAGGAGCGCCTGAAAAGCAACTACCCTGACGCCATCTACATAGGCAGCCAGAGTTTCAAACCCGTCAGTCGGCTGAACGTTGAACCGCCGATTGAGTTTGTGACCGATTATTACCTGCTGGAGCCTCTATCTGCCCGGAAAAAACCCTAAAAAAACCGCGTTCAGAACACTGAGCGCGGCTTTTCAAGTCAGGCAGCAGAGCTATTACTGTACACGGACAACCCGGCTGGTCGTACCCTGAGTAAGCACCTTTACACGATCGCCTGCATTGAAGGTCGCTGCCGGGTCATGCTGCTGAACCACTGATACATAAGAACCATCTTCCAGACGCACGGTGACTTCAATGCCCTGTTTCTGGGTCAGTTTTTTCTCAGCCATATTACCCAGAACACCACCGGCTACAGCACCTGCAATACCACCAATGATGCCCTCGTTGCGCCCACCAATCTGGGAGCCCAGCACCGCACCAGTTGCGCCACCAGCCAGCGTGCCAACCTCGCCTTCTGTACCCTCAAGCTTTACAAACCGGGCTTCCGCTACCGTACCAAAACGTACCACCTGCATCTGCCGGGCTTCACTGCTGGAATAAGTGGTACCCGTCAAATCGGACATACATCCGGTCAAAGAAACGGCCACAAGAACAGCAAGGCCAGCCTGTTTGATTTTGTTTGTCATAAATGTCTACTCCTGCGTTATCCTTTATTACCAGTGTATCCAAGGATCTGACAGCTGTATCTTAAAAAAAGGAGCTGCTTTTTCCAAAGCCAGCTCCTTCGCTTATTCGGTTGGACTCCCTGACAGGCAGGGAGTTCCTCAGCTTTATGTTACTGAATCGATCAGTTTTCTTATCAACTCACTTTCTTAGTCAACCCGCTATTTAATCAACCCAGACGCGCGCATTACGGAACATGCGCATCCAGGGTGCGTCATCCTGCCAGTGGTCAGGGTGCCAGCTGTTCTGAACGGTTCTGAACACTCGTTCAGGGTGAGGCATCATGATCGTTACACGCCCATCAGCAGAGGTCAGGCCGGTAATCCCCTTGGGAGAACCATTTGGGTTATACGGATAACGTTCAGTGGCCTGACCCTGATTGTCCACATAGCGCAGAGCCAGCTGACCCGTTTCCTGCAATCGCTCAATATGTTCAGGTTTACCGAATTCGGCATGCCCTTCACCGTGAGCAACAGCAATAGGCATACGGGAACCTTCCATGCCACGCAGGAAAACAGAGTTGCTCTTCTGCACTTCAACCATGGCAACCCGGGCTTCAAACTGCTCGGACTGGTTGCGGACAAAATGAGGCCACAGGTCGGCACCGGGAATCAGCTCATGGAGGTTAGATAACATCTGACAACCGTTACAGACCCCCAGAGTAAAACTGTCTTTCCGGTCAAAAAAGGCAGCGAACTGCTCACGTCCCCGGCGGTTAAACAGGATGGATTTAGCCCAGCCTTCACCCGCACCCAGTACATCACCATAAGAAAAGCCGCCACAGGCCACCAGACCTTTGAATTCATCCAACTGCCGACGACCGCTGAGGATATCACTCATGTGGACATCAACCGCAGTAAAGCCTGCTTTATCAAAGGCCGCAGCCATTTCTACATGACCGTTTACGCCCTGCTCCCTCAGGATAGCGACCTGAGGACGAATGCCCGTGGCAATAAAAGGTGCTGCAACATCATTGTTGATATCAAACGGCAGGGAGGCATGCAGACCGCTGTCCCTGTCGTCCAGCAAGTTATCGAACTCCTGACGGGCGCATTCGGGGTTGTCACGCAAAGCCTGGATACGATAGCTGGTTTCTGCCCACCAGCGCTGGTATTTCACACGGCTTTCAGAGGTCAGTGTCTTGCCTTTGAACAGCAGGTTCACACGCTGGTCATCACGAAGGGTACCCATTGTGTGAGTGCAGTCCCCCAGACCTGCCGCCGCAAGAATGTCCTTAACCCGCCCTTTATCTTCCGCACGAACCTGCAACACTGCACCCAGTTCTTCGTTGAACAGGGCTGGCAGAACACCATCAGCGAACCGGGTTATTTTCTCAAGATGAATATCCATACCGGCACGACCGGCAAAGGCCATTTCAACCAGAGTCGTAAACAAACCGCCGTCAGCACGATCGTGATAAGCCAGCAGCAGGTCCTGTTCCATCAGGCTTTGAATGGCGCTGAAGAAGCCTTTCAGGTCAGCAGCCGAATCAACATCAGCGGCCTCATCACCAATCTGCGCAAACACCTGAGCCAGCGCCGAACCGCCTAAACGATTCTTGCCGCGTCCAAGATCCACCAGCAGCAGACGGGTATCACCCTTGTCCAGACGCAACTGCGGCGTGACAGTTTTGCGAACATCGGAAACCGGTGCGAAGGCTGAAATCACCAGAGACAGTGGCGATGTTACGCTCTTGTCTTTATCACCGTCTTTCCAGCTGGTACGCATGGACATAGAGTCCTTGCCCACAGGAATGGCAATGCCCAGCTCAGGACACAGCTCCATCCCCACCGCTTTTACGGTTTCATACAGTTTTTCGTCTTCGCCAGGGTGACCTGCTGGTGCCATCCAGTTCGCGGACAGCTTGATATCACCCATTTTTTCAATTCGGGCAGAAGCGATGTTGGTAATCGCCTCACCAATAGCCATTCGACCAGAAGCCGGGCCATCAATAATGGCTACGGGAGTACGCTCTCCCATGGACATGGCTTCGCCGGTACAGGTGTCGAACGAGGTTGTCGTTACCGCACAGTTGGCAACAGGTACCTGCCACGGTCCCACCATCTGGTCACGGGCCACCTGACCGGTAATGGTTCGGTCACCAATGGTGATCAGAAAACTCTTGCTGGCCACAGAAGGCAGTTTCAGTACACGTTCGCTGGCTTCTTCCAGGGTAATGCCGCTCAGGTCAATGGCATCCTGCTTAACAGCAGCCGATTCCACATCCCGGTGCATACGGGGTGGTTTACCCAGCAGAACATCCAGAGGCATATCCACCGGATTATTGCCAAAGTGGGAATCCTCAACCAACAGATGTTTTTCTTCGGTGGCTTCGCCCACTACGGCATAGAGGCAGCGTTCACGCTGACAGATGGCTTCAAACAGCTCCATATCTTCCGGAGCCACCGCCATCACATAACGTTCCTGAGACTCGTTACACCAAAGCGCCAGAGGGGACATACCCGGTTCGTCGTTCAGGATGTCGCGCATCTGGAAACGACCGCCCCGGTCACCATCACTCACCAGTTCAGGCAGGGCGTTGGACAGACCACCCGCACCCACATCATGGATAAAGGCAATCGGGTTGTCGTCACCCAGCTGCCAGCACTGGTCGATCACTTCCTGACAGCGACGTTCCATTTCCGGGTTATCACGCTGCACACTGGCAAAGTCCAGATCTTCCTGCCCCTCACCAGAGGTCATGGAGGAAGCGGCTCCGCCGCCCAGACCAATCTGCATGGCCGGACCACCCAGAACAATCAGTTTGGCGCCCACAGGAATTTCTCCCTTTTCCACATGGTCAGCGCGGATATTACCCAGACCGCCTGCCAGCATAATGGGCTTATGGTAGCCACGCACTTCTTCGCCAGTGGCTGCTTTGGCTGTCTGTTCGTAGGTACGGAAATAACCACACAGGTTCGGACGACCAAATTCATTGTTAAAACCCGCGCCACCCAGTGGACCATCAATCATGATATCCAGGGCCGATACGATCCGGTCAGGCTTGCCATAGCCTTTTTCCCATGGCTGTTCGTAGCCGGGAATATTCAGGTTGGAAACGGTAAACCCGGTCAGGCCCGCTTTAGGTTTGGAGCCTCGCCCCGTCGCACCTTCGTCACGAATTTCACCACCAGAACCTGTCGCTGCACCGGCCCAGGGGGCAATAGCGGTAGGGTGGTTGTGAGTTTCCACTTTCATCAGGATATGGATGTCTTCCTGATGGTAGTCGTAAGCTTTAGTTTCAGGGTTCGGGAAGAAACGCCCGGCTTTAGAGCCTTCAATAACGGAAGCATTGTCTTTGTAGGCAGACAGCACACCCTCACCGTTCATGGCGTGAGTGTTGCGAATCATCTGAAACAGGGAGTGGTCCTGCTTCTGTCCGTCAATGGTCCAGGAGGCATTGAAAATCTTATGGCGACAATGTTCGGAATTTGCCTGAGCAAACATCATCAGTTCCACATCAGTCGGGTTACGTTCCAGCTTTATATAGTTCTCGACCAGATAATCAATCTCATCGTCTGCCAGCGCCAGTCCCAGAGAACGGTTCGCCTGTTCCAGAGCTTTCCTGCCGCCATCAAGAATGTCTACGGCAGTCAGAGGAGCGGGTTCGGATTCTGCAAACAGGGACTCGGCGGCCTCCAGATTATTCAGTACCGTTTCCGTCATACGGTCGTGAATCAGCTCACCAGCCTTCTGAATCTGCAGTTCACTCAGCCCTTCTTCAGCGGTAATGTAATAAGCAATACCACGCTCAATACGCTGAATTTTGTTCAGGCCACAGTTATGGGCAATATCAGACGCCTTACTGGACCATGGAGAAATGGTGCCGGGACGAGGGACAACCAGTAGCAATGTTCCAGTGCAGGCACCTTCCTGCAGGCGCGGACCATAGGTCAACAGTTGTTCGAGAACTGCCAGTTCCTGTTCAGACAGTGCCTCACTGCTCTGAATGAAGTGCTGGTAGTCGGCAAAGACACCGGACACTTCCGGAATAGCGTTTTGTAAGGTTTCCAGCAGTTTTTTGCTGCGAAACGGAGAAAGAGCGGGAGCACCACGCAATATCAGCATGCTTTTACCGTAAAAATACAGTTTATGAAGCTGAAAGCTCGCCACAAACAGCCTGTTCACTGCCTATGACACACTTTTCAGCAGAACTCAGGGGGATCAAGGCGGCTATGATAATCGAAACTGTGGTACGGAAACCAGTCATGGAAAATACACATAACTGCTTATTTTTACTCCGGACAATCGCTAACATAACCGCAAACGCTTCCTTTCTTCTTTCTTCTGCCGGCGTCGTTCCCTGAAAAAAGCCGACATCATTTCGCTGCATTCATCCTGTAATACACCCTGAGTTACTTCCACCCGGTAATTCATCTGCGGCTGATCCAGCACCTGAGTGACACTGACGACAGCACCAGACTTGGGTTCACAGGCACCAAAGATTACCCTGCGAATGCGGCTATGAATAATAGCACCTGCACACATGGTGCAAGGTTCCAGTGTCACATAAAGGTCGCAATCCACCAGCCGGTAGTTACCCAGCACTCTGGCGGCCTGCTGCAAAGCCAGAATCTCGGCATGGGCCACCGGATTACACGCGGAAATAGGCTGATTATGAGCGCGGGCAATGATTTCACCATTATGGACAATCACTGCCCCTACCGGTACTTCCTGTTTTTCCCAGCCCTTGTAAGCCTCAGACAGGGCTTCCTGCATCCAGTCGCTATCTGTTTTTTCACTGGCACTTCTGCAGCTACCCATTTCGCCGCTATCCATTTTGCCGCTATCAGTTTTTTCTAACACCCGTCTCAATGCCCTGCATTTGGCTAAGTCAATTAACAGCTAGGCAGTATACAACGAAAACACGGCAAACCGGGGAAGCCTGTCAAATCGACGACAGCATCCGCATTCGCAAAAAACTTTACAGCCGGCTATTAATTTTACCGGCACCCGACCGATGCCCATTATTACGGCTCTGTAACTGCTGCGAATCAAGAGAACACAGGAATAAAAATTAGTTGTTAAATCCTCTACGCTCTTGGCAACAGCCATATATACTGAATGAAAGAAGTTTTTCTTATTCCAGATTTGATGACTTGATACCAGCGGAGGGTAGGGTCAAATGTCTTACAAGCAGAACGTCGAAGAGAATCTGCAGCATTTTGCCGAGAGCATTGGCCTTGGTGAACTCAGTCTGAACGAACACGATGCCTGCGGCCTCTGTTTCGATGACACCTTAATTGTCAACATGGAGTATCTGGAGGAAGATGAAGCTCTGGTCTTTGTTTCCTCGGTCAAACCCATGGACGCCCACGACGATGCCCGCACCCAGCTGTTCGAAAAACTGCTCTCCCTGAATCTCCAGCATCACAGCATGCAGGGCGCTTTCATTGCCCTGAACCATGACAAAACGGAAGTCCTGTTGATTCGCTCCATGCTGGCTTCCAGCGATTACGGCAATTTTGAATCCACCCTGGAAAAATTTGTAAACACCCTGGAATGGATTGTGTCTGAAGTGGACAACGTTGACCAGGACAGTACTCCGGCAGCAGGCAGCTCTGCACCACAGCCTGGTCCGGGCGGTCCCGGCGACATGGGCATGATGGTCTGACGGGACAGAATGTTGAAAAAGGGCTTAACAGCCCTTTTTTTCTCTCTGAAGAATGTTTTTCCCTAAGCACTTTTCTTTGAACACTTTTCTTTGAACAATGGATGATCAGGAGAATAAGGCTTGCCAGAAGCATTAAAGTACTTAACAGATGCCCTTGAGAGCGCTGTAGGCGGTGAGCGACTGGTGGATATTCGCGGCCGGGTGACCGAAGTACAGGGCATGATCATCAAGGCAGCCGTTCCCGGTGTCAAAATCGGTGAGCTGTGTGAGCTGATCACTCCGGGTGAAGAACAGGCCAGCTATGCAGAAGTGGTTGGCTTTCAGGGACATGAAACTGTTCTTTCGCCCATGGGTGAGATTATGGGCATCTCCTCAACCACAGAAGTGATACCGACCGGCAAAGTACATCATGTGGGTGTTGGCCCTCATCTGCTGGGACACGTACTGGATGGCATGGGCGACCCTCTGGATAAAACCGCGTTCGATGACATTGAGCCAGAAACTTACTACCCGGTCTACGCCGACAGTCCGGACCCCATGACCCGCAAAATTATCGACAAACCACTGCCTCTTGGCCTTCGGGTTCTGGATGGCATTCTGACCTGTGGCGAAGGACAGCGGATGGGTATCTTTGCCGCAGCCGGTGGTGGTAAGTCCACCCTGCTCTCCATGCTGGTCAAAGGTGCCGAAGTCGATGTCACCGTACTCGCGCTGATCGGTGAACGGGGACGGGAACTGAGGGAATTTATCGAACACGACCTGGGGCCTGAAGGCGTGCAGAAATCGGTCATCATCGTTGCAACGTCCGACAAGTCGTCAATGGAACGCGCCAAAGCGGCCTATACCGCAACCGCCGTCGCAGAATATTTCAGGGATAAAGGCAAACGGGTTCTTTTGTTGATGGACTCCGTCACACGCTTCGCCCGGGCTCAGCGTGAAATCGGTCTGGCAGCGGGCGAACCGCCAACCCGCCGGGGTTTTCCCCCTTCCGTTTTTGCCACCCTGCCAAAGCTGATGGAACGCGCAGGTATGTCTCACACAGGTTCCATTACCGCCCTCTACACCGTTCTGGTGGAAGGTGATGATATGACCGAACCGGTAGCGGACGAAACACGATCTATTCTCGATGGACACATTATCCTGTCCAGAAAACTGGCAGCCGCAAACCATTACCCGGCTATTGATGTACTGTCCAGTGCCAGCCGTGTTATGAACGCGATCACGCCAGAGGAGCACAAAGCCGCAGCAGGCAGGTTACGGGAACTGCTGGCAAAATTTGAGGAGATTGAACTGCTGGTAAAAGTTGGGGAATACAAACAGGGCTCTGACGCCGTTGCCGATGAAGCCCTGCAGAAAATCGACCATATCCGTAACTTCCTCAAACAGCGTACCGACGAACTCACCCCTTATGACGACACCATTCAGCTGCTCAGGCAGGTGGTGGGTGTCTGAGCCTGAACCATGCTGCACGAACTACTGAAAGTTAAACAGATTCGTGAAAAGTCTGCCCACGATGAAGTCCAGAAACGCAAATACCACCTCGAAGAAACCCACCGGGCGGTTGAGCGTGCAAAGCAAGAGTTCCATGAGTATGTCGAGTGGCGCGGTAAAGAAGAGCAGCGGCTCTACGATAATATTATCAATATGGAAGTAAAGCAGAGCGATCTGGATCTGCTGAAACAGAAAGTCGGTTTGCTGCGGGAAAAAGACGTACTGCTGGAGCAGGCGATTGCCGAAGCCAAAAAGAAAGTCGTAGACGCCGAGGCTGCTCTGGAGGAAGCTCGGGAGGAGCACGCCAAAGCAATTCAGGCAGTCAAGAAGTTTGAAGAGTTTACTGCCGCCCTGGACGAAGACGCTGCCAAAGAAGCGGCTCGTCTGGAAGACCTGGAAATGGAAGAGTTTACGGTCAGGCCCCGACATTAAGGCAAAGCCGTTTCTGTCCATCAAACAGAACAACGAGTATCAAAAAGATCCGTCAGATCAGCGAGGCCACCATGGATGGAGTTAACCAAAGCAGCCAGCCACAAGCCAGCCCTCCCCCGGACTCATCAGGTAACCAGCAACAGGTGACCGAAAGGCAGGCCGACGACTTCGCCAAAAAAATGGGCAAAAAGAAAGACAGCCCCAAAACCGCAGACAAAGAAGAAATGACCCTTGAGAGCCTGCTGGCTTCCCGCAGCAAAAAAGGCTCCGACACTGAGCGCCTGAGAGGAGAGCATGGTTCCTCTCAACATGACAAAGGTGACAAAGGTGGCAAGGGTGGAAGCATGGGTGAACAGCACGAGGAAGTCGATACTCTTTCTTCACTCACAACAGGCAATGAGAAACAGGACCAGCCTTTGCACACAACCCGTGAAGTTCAGGCACCAACGTCTGTTACAGACATAAAGGCCATGGATAAAGTCAGTGGCGCGAAAGAAATTAACGAAGTGATTAACAAGCTTGTGGATAAGATCCACGTTTCCGTCAAGGACTCCATCAATGGCGCCGAAGTTCGCATTACCATGAAAGAGAACATTCTGCCCGGCACTGAAATTCGCATTCAGCGTATGGGTGGAGAGCTGACCGTCACCATGAATACGACGTCAGCAGACACCCATAACTTCCTGGCGGTGAATGAATCTTCTCTGCTGAAAAGCCTGAATGAACGTTTTGGCGACAAGGTGCAGGTCAACATCAACATGTCCGGCGGCGACCAGCCCGGAGACGGGCGCTCCCGGGAGCAGTATGAGGGAGAGCAGGAGCAGGATGATAACGAAGGCTGACAATGTCTACAGAACCTCTGGCTTATCAGACCCTGTCAACGGCTCAGCTTGAACTGAGTCGTTTGCTTTGTCATCGCCAGAGCGTCTTTACCACCGAGATCAACCAGTCTGAGACAGAGCTTGAGCTGTGTCACCAGCCGGCCGATACACTGCCCTCCTATACCTTCCATCTGGAACTCAATGGCCACCCGTACCAGATTTATGCCGGTGACAGCCTGCTGGATTCACTATTGCCCGGTAAGCTGGATCATCATGGACTCAATAAGTTACCCGACGATTTGCGCATCGCGGTACTGACCCACACCATAACGCCAATTTTTACACCACTCGCTGAACAGCTGGGTATTTCCTGGTCACTGCAGGAAGTCCAGCCTACGGATTCGGCAGATCATCCTGCCACCCTGGGCATGAACATTCGCCAGAACACCATTAACACACGTATTGAGCTGCTGATTGATGATCTGCTGTTGTCCATACTGAAGGCGATTCCTGCTCATCATCCACAGCAATTGCCCGATATACCTTTCTGGGCGACTCTGGAAAAAGGGCATACCCGGTTGTCGTTCGCAGAGCTGAAAACACTGGAAGCTGGTGATGTTGTTTTTTTAGACCAGCACATCAACGACGATCAGGTCATTGTTCGTATCAACCAGCGTACCGCATTTCTGGGAGAGATCGCCGATACCGGAGTCAGCATCTTACAGAGGCATCAGACAATGGACGAATATGAGCACGAAGAGGCACCAGCCGACGCTGAGGATGGCCATGAACAGGAAGAACCATCTGAAATGTCTCCCGCCGATACAGACGTTAGCGTTGACCTGCACGACCTGCCTGTCACCCTGATGTTTGAAGTCGGTCAGCAGCAGCTCACCCTGGCAGAGCTGCAGAGCATTCAGGCAGGCTATATTTTTGAACTGGACCGCTCTGTCCAACAGCCCGTTAACATTCGTGCCAATGGCAAGCTGATTGGTCACTGCGAACTGGTACAGATTGAAAATCGCCTTGGAGCACGCATCACTCACCTGCACGATCAGTAAACCAGCTGAGTTCTCCTGAAAACAAGGGACAGGACTGACCCATGGAAAGCGGTATACTGAATCTCACCAGCCCTTTTTATTTAATGATCCCATTGGCGCTTATGGCGCTGATTCCCTTTATGGCGGTCATGGGTACCTCTTTCCTGAAACTGGTTGTCGTCTTTTCCATTCTGCGAAACGCTACAGGTCTGCAGCAAATTCCCCCAAACATCGCCATGAATGCCCTGGCGATTATCCTGACACTGTACATTATGGCCCCGGTCGGTTACGAAATGTACGAGCGAATTCAACCTGAAACCCTGAATTTTGAAGACCTGTCCTGGATCGAAGCAGTTCAGGATGGCATCACTCCTTACCGGGAATTCCTGAAAGCCAATACCACGGCGGAAGAACGCAACTTTTTCCTGAAATCCGCACGGCTTCTTTGGCCAAGCCGTTACCAGAAAGAGTTGTCAGGCGATGACCTGATGATCTTGCTGCCATCGTTTTGTATCAGCGAACTGACCAAGGCGTTTCAGATCGGGTTTCTGCTGTATCTGCCGTTTATCATCATTGACCTGATCGTATCCAACATTCTTCTGGCCATGGGTATGATGATGGTGTCGCCCATGACCATCTCCCTGCCCTTCAAACTGCTGTTATTTGTATTGCTGGAAGGCTGGACAAGACTGATTCACAGCCTGGTACTCAGTTACAGCTAGACCTTTCAGGAGGAGAAAACAATGTCTGGAGAAAACAATGTCTGGAGAGAACAATGGTTGATGGTGAAGTGATACAGCTGACAGCTCAGGCTCTGCTGCTGACCCTGATCCTGTCCATGCCCCCCATCATTGCGGCGGCAGGCGTGGGCCTGATTATCAGTCTGGTGCAGGCGCTGACCCAGATTCAGGAACAAACCCTGCCCTTTGCATTCAAGCTGATTGCCGTCATCATCAGCATTTTTGCCACTGCGCGATGGCTGGGCATAGAAGTGTATAACTATTCGCTGGCTATCATGGCCAAGATTGGCACGATCTGAGATGCTTATCCCGATTGATGAACTCAAGGAATGGTTTTATGTGTTCTCAATGGGAGCCCCACGGATTGTTGCGCTGTTTACACTGATTCCCTTTCTGCACAAGCGCATGCTCGGTGGAGCCATGATGCGTAACGGTGTGGCCATGGCGCTGGTGCTGTTTATGCACCCGATGCTGGCGGAAGCCGTTCCGGACAAAACACCCACCATCTACGCAACCCTGTTCATTGTCTTAAAAGAGGTCTTTATTGGTGCGCTTCTGGGCTTCGTGATTACCATCCCTTTCTGGGCTCTGGAATCGGCGGGTTTCTTTATTGATAACCAGCGGGGTGCCTCCATGGCGAGCGCCATGAACCCTTTATCCGGTGCTGAGTCGTCACCGATGGGCATTCTGTTTTCTCAGGCGTTCACGGCTATTTTCATGGTCAGTGGTTTGTTTTTGCTGCTGGTGAAAAGTCTGTTTATCAGCTACTCCACCTGGCCTGTCTTCAGCTACTTTCCCAACATGAACCCGGAAGGCGCTATCTTTTTCCTGAAGCAGTTTGACCTGATCATCAGCCTCTCCATGTGGCTGGCCGCGCCGGTTATTATTGCCATGTTCATTACCGAGTTTGGCATCGCCCTGATCAGCCGCTCGGCACCTCAGTTGAACGTATTTATTCTGGCCATGCCCATAAAAAGTGGTGTAGCCGCCGCTATTCTGGTGGTTTATGTCGGCACCATACTCACACTTGCACGCAAACACGACGAAGGCATTCCAACGCTGTTTATGATGCTGGGAGAACTCTGGCGATGAGTGCGGAAAAGACCGAACAGCCCACCCCGAAAAAACTGAGGGACGCGCGTAAGAAAGGCCAGGTCGCCAAAAGCAAGGAAGTGTCGGGTACTTTTGGTTTTCTACTGGTCATCGCTACCCTGTGGTTTATGAGTGACAACTACATTAACACCATTCAGGAAATGGTGATTCTGCCCTCTACGGTTTACAACGAAACCTTTGAGGAAGCCTTCAAGATCGTTACCATGGGCATTCTCAACAAATCCATTGAACTTCTGATCCCCCTGGTCGGCGTTACCCTGTTAGGTGCCATTATTGGCAATATCATGCAGTTTGGCTTTCTGCTGGCCGGTGAATCCATCAAGCCTGACCTAAAAAAAATCAGCCCGATAGGCGGCTTTAAAAAAATATTTGCCATGAAAAACCTTATGGAGTTTTTCAAGTCGGTGGTTAAGATCATTTTTCTTTCCATTGTTGTCTATTACGTGATCAAGGGCAGCCTGGGTGATATGGTCAACATGCCTTATTGCGGCAGCAGCTGCATTCTTCCCATTACCGGTGTATTGCTGAAGAAACTGCTGATTTACGCCATTGCGGCGTTTGTCGTTATCGCCGTACTCGACTTTATGTTTGAAAAGCACCAGTTTACCAAGCAGAACAAGATGTCGAAGGATGAGGTCAAACGGGAACATAAGGAGAGCGAGGGTAGCCCTGAGATCAAAGGTAAACGCAAAGAGATTCATCAGGAAATTCTTAATGAAGCTGAAAACACAAAAAAATCCGATGTCGTCATCAAGAACCCGACCCACCTGGCCATCGGTTTACATTACAGTGAGGACAAAACCCCGTTGCCCGTTGTCACAGTAAAAGGTCGTGGCGGGCGCGCCCGCTTTATTCTTAAAATTGCAGAGAAAGAAGGGATACCCATCCTGGAAAACGTCCCCCTGGCACATGCCCTGTTTGACACCGATATTGCCAGCTATATTCCCAGTGAACTGATTGAACCCGTGGCCGAAGTTTTCCGCTGGGTGGAAGACCTCAAGGAACAGGAGAAGTATGGAGAGCTATAAACTATAAGCTATAAACCCACCGATTTTGACAGTCCCCTGACCTCTTCCCGTATGTCCTTATTGCCAACACGCTCGTCAATGGAGGTAATGAGTTCGGTTTTATAGCCTCTGACGCCGACATTCATCTCCTGAACTTCATGATTGCCGGACTTCAGCAGAATTTCCCTGAACAAGGCTTTTTCGTCTTCATTAAGTGGACCCGGCTCTGGCACAGCGCCATTTTCTGCAATTCTTGCAGTCAGGAATTTAATCTCTGCATCAAGCATTCCGGTCCGGTCCTTGCCGCTTTTACAGTTAATTAACGGCACACCTCCCAGCTTATGAGTCAGCAGGGCAACTCTTGCAGCCAGTTTATAGGCATCTTTATGTTCATGGTGGTGACGGCCTTTTCGATAAATATCTTTGATCTGCCGGCTGAGGTCCTGAATGGTTTTCTTATCTTTTGCCAGCTGACTGGATTCCTGCTTTATCGCTTTAATCAAAGCAGCATCGGGGTTAGCCCGGTTTTCTTCAGCCGTCAGCTTGTAAGCGAGTAACCTCTGTTTTTCTTCGTACTGCCCCAGCCAATGAGCGGCCATTCCGCCAACCTCACCACCGCGCTTCGGGTTGCCAACCAGATCTGTGATGGCTTCCCGGTTCATACGGGCCTGATTTCGCCGTCCGCCAAAAATTGACGACAACGGCCCGACACCACCCCAGTTAACCGGAATATTAAACCGTGACTGCCGTATGTTCATCCTGATCTTTCGGGGGGTGCCATCAGGCCCTGCCAGTTCAATCTCTACAGGCTGATTTCCGGGAGCAGTGAAATGTTTGAAGGCCTCATTCTGGGTTTTCTGCATTTTCGCTTCTTTGCCGGACCCTACCCCGGTTGTCAGTAGTGATGTTGACGTGGTAAAAAGCGTCGGTATCTCTTTCCCGGTTTCTGCCGCTTTTAGGGCCTGCTGAAATAACTCAGGCTTGGTAGAGAGAGCTGCAATCAAAATCTCTTCCGCTTTTTTTCTGGCCCCCTGAGCTTTTAACGCTTTAGCTTCATCACTGCCTTTCACGCCATATGGGTCTACAACACCGTGTCGAATACCAGTAAATTCATTGTGTCCACCAACCTGAAAATCGGTGCGCAGCAGGTTGGTCGCGTGCTTCAGGTTCTTTGTATCAGCACAGCTGACACCTTTGCTCCCCTGGTAATCCAGCAGTTTCTGCTGCTCTCCATTGACTTCAATCTGTGAGGCAGGGGTTTGTTTTGAAGAAAAGGCCCGGCCACCATACTCAAACGAATTATGAATGACCTTCCACTCCCGGTTATTCAACTGCTCAGCATAGGCGTCCTGAAACCTGGTATTGATCCGGGAAGGCTCAACCCCGGCTTCGACCAGAGCGTCCTTCAACAACTGCGGATACAGATCCTTGGCAACTTTGACTTCATCTTTCGATACCGGCTCGTCGCCACTGAGCTGAACGGTCCTCTCAAGCTGGACAAACTGTTCATCCAGCCGCTGTTCGACCTCTGCAAGCCGGTTTTGCAGGGGTTCATTACCAGCCTTCCCGGCAGCAGCCAGTTCATCGGCTACCAGCGCTTTGGCCGCCTGGAACTGAAGCGACTGAAGCTTGAACAGCTCTTTGTGGTTATGGGTGCTATGGGCGTTTAATTCATCTTCATGAGGCGAAGAAAGCTGCTGCTTGTCCAACTCTGCCTGCCTGTCTGCTACATGGCTCTTAAAGGCTGAAAGCACCTCCTCCCCGGACAAACCTGCCTGATCCACGAAAGAGGCAAAGGTTTGTGGGTAGTTCTTTAAGGATTTAACCGATTCCGGCGTGACTTCAAACTCATGACTGGCAAGAAGTTGTTTCAGATGGGCTTTGATGTCTTTCAGTGTCTCTGCCAGTTCACCACCCCGGGATTCAGAAGCTTCTGCAATAGCATCGTCTGTCACCTTTAAAGCAGCATTCAGGTACTCATTACGAACCGCTTCAAACTGACTCCGCACCTCAGGGTCAGACCTTTTTTCTCCCTGCGACAGAGTCAGTAAATCATCCAGTCTGGCTGCGGCTGTTCTGGCCGAAGCAACCAGTGGCTTAACGTCTGAGGCTTCCTTTGGCAGAGGGCTGGAAATCACAACATTACGATCATGAATAGTGCGCTTTGCCGGTTGGCGCTTGCCGGAGGCTTTGGCAGACCTGGGGAGGATTTTGAGTTTTACCCCAATGCTTTTGATGGCTCTGTTCAGGCGACTGCTGCGTTTGTGGACAACTTCATCGCGTTTTGCCGGGTCAAGAGGATTAGAAGACGCATTGCGTACACCACCAACCGGTCCGTTACCATCCATGGCTTTTCACCTTATTCAGGAATAAATTCAGGCACAATCCCCGGGGTTCCGAAACAGAACCATGGTGACATTTATGCACCCATTTTTGATTCATCAACTATCTGGAGGCTGATCACGACGAGCTGCCATATCCCCAGTCGGTATATCATCGAACATATCGTCAGGATAATAATCATACCCGCCGATAGCCAAACTCGTTAATGTACTGGTGCGGCCATCACTGGTCGCTAATCCTGAGCTTTGTGTCACAGTCGTAATGGTTGATGTCCCAGTTGATATTGCTGAGCTTACCGTGACGACATCGACGCTTCCATCTGATGTAGCAATCTGAGATACCGTTGTTGTAGTACTTCCAACGGCAAACACATGCGTCGTCGCTGTCACTTCCCCCACAGCTTCCTGATGGGTTTGACTACTGGTGGCAGGCGGTGTGGGTGGATGAACCGTTCGCATGTGAAGAGTAGCCTGGCTCTGATTCGTAAAACCCATTCCGCATACTTCACAGTGATATTGATAGGTATCTCTTCTGTCATGGTATTGCATGTGTCGGGTAAGACATCCAGCCTGTTTAAACCCTTTTTGACATACTGGACATAAATAGGGGCGGTCATCGCTATGAACCCGCTCGTGCCGGGCCAGGCCGTGTTTATCAATAAAGCCCTTTCCGCACGTCAGACACTTATGGGGGCGCTCGCCAGTATGGATTAGCACGTGTCGATTGAGGTCCCTTGCCCGGGAAAATACCTTTTTGCACACGCTACATTGCAAATCATTCGGCATACTAATACCTACCCTACCTCACCTAGGTGCAGTATCAAACAAACCGCTACGACTTTCTATGACGTTTTCTCTGGAACAAATGTTCAGTCATTCATCCCGCAAATGGTCCAGCAGACCCAGGACATTATTAAGCAGTACTGCTGTAAACCTTTACTGTTATTATGAAAGCGTAGTCAATTAAGAAGTTAATCAGTCATCAGGTAGTGGCAATGCTCACAGTTAATGAAATAACTAATTATGAGTTAGGTAGATTTTCTTATTGCTGCAAATTCTATAGAGGCAGAGACTAACCACATCAAACACACGGATCAAACGCTACGCAATTCCACCGCGAATCTAGGCTGCTGACAGCACTAAGTGCTCACTTGTCACCGGTCAACAAACGCGGACTGGCTGCACGATCCATTATTGCCGACCTCCAATCCTCACGGTGATGACCAAAATGGCACTGGATACTACTGAACTGAACGAGTATCGAACTGAACACGACCTGCTGGGTGATGCCAAAGTACCGAATACAGCCTATTACGGTATTCAAACTCAGCGCGCCATGGAAAACTTTAATATCTCCGGTGTTGAACTGAGTCACTATGCCAACGTGCCAACTGCTCTGGCCATGGTAAAGAAGGCCTGCGCACTGGCTAACCGTGATCTGGGCATGCTGGACGCTGCCAAAGCTGACGCCATTGCTGATGCCTGTGATGAAATCATTGCCGGAAAACTGCACGAGCAGTTCCGTGTTGACATGATTCAGGGTGGTGCCGGTACTTCCACCAATATGAATGCCAACGAAGTCATCGCCAACCGCGCGCTGGAACTGATGGGCTATCGTCGTGGCCAGTACGAGCATCTGCACCCGAACACTCACGTTAACATGGCTCAGTCCACTAACGACGTGTACCCAACCGCTATGCGCCTGGCTATGGTCCTGAAGCACAACGAACTGATTGTTGCTGCCAGAAGCCTGAAAAATGCCTGTGAAGTAAAAGCAGAAGAGTTCAAGAACATCCTGAAGATGGGCCGTACCCAGCTGCAGGACGCTGTACCTATGACTCTGGGTCAGGAATTCAAGGCGTTCGCCACCACCATCGGTGAAGACATTGACCGTATCAGAGATATGGCCAAACTGCTGTGCGAAATCAACCTGGGCGGCACCGCCATCGGTACCGGCATCACTGCCGACAGCCGTTACGCACCTCTGGCTGTTCAGTACCTGTCTGAAATCTCCGGTCAGAAGATGATCCTGGCAGGCGACCTGGTAGAAGCCACTTCCGACATGGGTGCCTTCGTGATCTTCTCCAGCGCCCTGAAGCGTATGGCAGTAAAACTGTCCAAGATGAGCAACGACCTGCGCCTGCTGTCTTCCGGTCCTCTGTGTGGCCTGAACGAAATCAACCTGCCTGAAATGCAGCCAGGTTCTTCCATCATGCCTGGTAAAGTAAACCCGGTTATCCCTGAAGCTATGAGCCAGATCGCTTTTCACGTCATCGGCAACGACATGGTGGTGACTATGGCTTCTGAAGCTGCACAGCTGCAGCTGAACTACGCTGAGCCGGTTCTGGTTTACAAGATTCTGGAATCCATCCAGCAGCTGACCAACGGCATGTTCATGCTGACCGACCGCTGCGTTAAAGGCATCACTGCCAATGCAGACGTTTGTCAGGCTTACGTAGACAACTCTGTTGGTCTGGTCACTGCTCTGAACCCATACCTGGGCTACGAGAACTCCAGCCGCATCGCCAAAACGGCACTGCGCACCGGTCGTCGTGTTGTTGAGCTGGTGAAAGAAGAAGGCCTGCTGACTGACGAGCAGCTGGCAGAAATTCTGAAGCCGGAAAACATGGTGGCTCCACTGGACCTGAGCAGCAAGCTGGTATAAAAGACTAACGTCGCTTACGTCGTTGTCATACAGTTTCGTAAACATCCGAAAAGCCCGCATTCAGCTTCCTGAACGCGGGCTTTTCGGTTTTTAACCAAGCTACAACGCTGCAAACTAAGTAAGCCTCACACCTCCAATCGCACATCCCCCAATTTAAACCTCACCCCATTCGTCTAACATTGCGCAATTCGCATAAGGCAAGGCCAAAAACGAAACAGCTTAAATTCACAGAACGTAACAACTGCTCATTATTAATGGTAAGATGCACGATCGTAGCGAGTAGAGAAATCACACCGGCTCATACTCCGCAATGTCGAAATCCTCTGCTAAACTGTGATCGAATTCCACAGCCGTTAAGCATCTTTTTGCGTCCGCTTTTCATACAACGGCTACAGGCAACTGTAGTTCGATCAAGCAAGCATACGCAAATTACCTAATGCCTGAGATGAACAGAAGTATGAAGTGGTTCTGTGTTCGTTATCCCTTACCCAACTGTGAACCCGAATTACGGCCTACAGCACATCATGACAATGATGGTATGACTACAGGCATTTTCATGGCATGAATCACGGTATGAACGGTCATGGCATGAACCGAGGCATGGAAAGTTAGCTGAAACCTTCCGGCCAGACGGCAATTAACTGTCACCCTTTTACGATAACTTGTACTCAGTGGAGTCATTATGCAGCAACAGGACATGAAGCAGGAACCCACCGTTTTCATCATCGATGATGACGAAGCTGTGCGTGACTCGCTGAAAATGTTGATGAAGTCTGTTGGTCAGGCTGTTGAAGCGTTTTCCTCTCCGGCAGAATTTCTGGAGAGCTACGATGAAAACCGTCCGGGTTGCATTGTGCTGGATATTCGCATGCCAGGCATGAGCGGTCTGGAGCTTCAGAACAAACTGAACGAAATGCACTGTATTCTGCCAATCATCTTCATCACCGGCCACGGCGATGTACCTATGGCTGTTCAGGCCATCAAAGACGGTGCCATGAACTTTATCCAGAAGCCATTCCGCGACCAGGAACTGCTGGACCTGATCAACGATGCCCTGAAACTGGATACCCAGCAGCGTCGCGAACTGCTTGAGCACAAAGAGATCCTGCGTCGTCTGTCTACCCTGACCGACCGTGAGCGCGAAGTGCTGCATCATGTTGTAGAAGGCAAAGCCAACAAGGTGATTGCTGCCGATATCAACCTGAGCCAGCGTACGGTAGAAATCCACCGCTCACGCGTGATGGAAAAAATGGGAACCAAATCCCTGGCCCACCTGGTGCGTCAGGTGATGCAAGTGAAAGATCATCTGGAAGGTGAGTTTAACTTCAAGATTTAAGTAGATCCCAACAGTTAAACAGAGCTAAACCGAGGCAGAGTGAACCGTAGAAACCCAAAACACTCTGCCAGCGGTTACCCTAAAGGGTAAAAACTGCAGCCCCCGTCTTTTTAGTTTCGGCTCGATACCAGACAATCAACGGCTTTCTACCATCAGAACCAGCCGGTAACATCCCTTTGCAATTCGTCACGAAACCGGAACCAAGGCTTTAAGTACTCCCCGTACAACGTCTAGTAAATCCCTCCATTCAGCAATTCAGACTCTAAATCTAAACTTCTTTCAGTCTTAGTGATAACCCGCCACATCGCTTGGTTATCAAGCCCTGCAGCTAAAGGTTATAGTTTCTTGTTATAGCTTCTTAACAAAGAGACTATTTTTAGAACAGCGGGATCTAACGCCCTATTAAATCATCAAGGCTGCCTATATGAGTCTGGCTAAACAAGCAACAGTGTATCTTCTGGAAAAAGATACCGGTATTACCGATACCATCCGCAGCCTGTGTGATGAAAAGTCCATGCTGCTTGAATGCTTTGAATCCGGTCAGGAACTGCTGCGCGCTATAAAGGGTCTGGCACCTGACTGTATTGTTGCGGCAAACAACGAACCCATCGGTCAGGCTCTGACACTGATGGAAGCACTGGATACTCACCACCATGATATACCGGTCATTATTCTGGGTGATCACAGTGATGTATCCAGCGCCGTAGCAGCGATTAAAGCCGGAGCCATCGATTACATCGAAAAGCCGGTCATCTACGGCCGTCTGGCAGAGCATTTCAATCAGGCACTGGCTCGCACAGCATTAATGAGTTAAACCGGCTTGCAGTTGGTCAGCGTAGGCTGCCAACTGATCAAGCAGCTTGAGTTCATCCACCGAAGCATCCTGCTTCGCACTGTCCAGATCGCTCCGGAACTGACCAAACCCAAGCACTGCCGCATCCTTATCGGATAATCTCTGACGTCGGAACTCCTGCCACCTGAGGGACTCTTCCTGATTCAGCGTTTCCGGATAATGGCGCCCGCGATACCTGAACAGCATTTCATCAAGACGACCGTCTTCAAACGATAAATGCAAATGCCCCAGCAACTCCGGGGTCGCCTCACGAATCCGATCCATCAGGCGCTTGTCCGCCCAGGAAAAAAATCCCCCTGAATACAACATCTGATCAGGGTCCTGAGTCTCTTTACCTGCCGAGCCTGTAAAAACGGCCTGAACTTTTTCAACAAGGCCCGGACTGTTCAGCAGTGTTTCCCTATGCCGTTTACAGACATCAAGATCAATACCAAGCCTTGCCTGATCGTTTACCTGCAGTACTTTCAAAGGCGCCAGTGCCGGACATTTATTAAGACTGACACCTTTCAGCGGAATACGCTCCCGTGTTTCACCTTCCTGCCTTGGGGTAAACAGATTTTCCTGTATTTCCTCCACAGACATTGCCAGTAAAGGCGCCGGATCAACACTCAGGTCATACACAAACACCTGATTCCGGTTAACAGGGTGCTCAACCAGAGGCATCACCACGGCCAGACACTGTTTTGCCGCCCCAAACATACCGGAAACATGAACAACCGGCTCTTTTGTATGGAGATCCAGCAAGGTACCCGCTTTGTCCTTGAAGCGATGATCCAGATAAAACTGAAACAGCCTCGGCTGTGTATCCCGAATCAACCGGGCCAGAGCAATGGTGGCGCGCACATCAGACAGCGCATCGTGAGCATCACCATGTTCAATGCCATTGGCTCTGGTCAGTTCTTCCAGCTTATAACTGTTAAAGCCATCTTCCCGTTTTGGCCACTGGATTCCATCAGGCCGCAAAGCACCCGTCATACGCACCAGATCAATCAAATCCCAGCGGCTGTTGCCATTGGCTCGTTCCCGAAGATAAGGGTCATGGAAATTCCGGTAGAGGCTGTTCCTGATGACCTCATCATCAAAGCGAATGCTGTTGTAACCTGCTGCGCAGGTGCCGGGAACCATCAGCTCATCAAGTATGCGCTGGATAAACTCCGGTTCAGACAAGCCTCTGGCATTGACGACCTGAGGCGTTAAGCCTGTGACCAGGGTCGCCATGGGGTGAGGCAGATGATCATCAGGCAACTTGCAGAAGAGGTTGACCGGTTCGCCAATTTCATTGAGTTCCGCATCGGTGCGAATAGCAGCAAACTGCGATGGCCAGTCGGTGGCAGGGTTAGTGCCAAACGTTTCAAAATCGAACCACAAAAAGCTTTTTAGCATAGAAATATCCGGGTTAGTCGTCTGACCATCGTATGGTTGCCTGCCCTTTACTGACCTCTGACACTCTGAACCCAAAGGACTGATGCTCAGAATCAGGAAGTGAGACCTGTAATTCAACGACTTCAGAATAGCTATGGCTGACCACTTCCCCCCCAAAGCCTTCCAGCAAATGTCTGACGACCTGTTCAGAGGCATAATCAATAACCACTATACCCGTTTTCATTGCCACCCGCTGTTCAACCGGCAACGCATCACAGGCCGCCTGAACTGAAGCTCCATAGGCTCTGACCAGACCACCAGCCCCCAGCTTGATACCACCAAAATAACGCACGACAACAGCACAGAGTTCGCCAATGCCTTTATGCTGAAGAACGTTTAGCATAGGCTTTCCGGCGGTGCCTCCCGGTTCCCCGTCGTCATCAAAACCGACCACAGTATTACCTTCCGGAGGACCGGCGATAAAAGCGAGGCAGTGATGGGAGGCATCAGGGAAACGTTGTCTCAGACTGGACTGAAACAACAGGGCTTCGCTTCGGGAAGTGACACGGGCAAGAAAACAGATAAAACGGCTGCGCTTTATTTCGGTTTCCACTTCAATAAAATCGCCAACCGCCAGGGCAGGTACAGCGTAATCCTGAGACATGAAGTAACAGATCCAGAGTTTCGACGTTATGACACCCGGGAACCTGTCGGACTCAGGGTGTCACTCTATTTCCTGAAAAGTAAAAAACTCTTTCAGGGATTCAACCAGATCAATAATATCATTGTCAGCATTGACAATGCTGTAGCCGGAGTCAAAAAACTCAGGCCCCACGTCGGGTTTGCACCAGTGGCACCGGGCCTCAAAGTCTACCGGTGTATGATCACCCGGAAGAATAATGCGCATACTGTAAACCGCACCGATTAAAACGGGTACAGTGCTGATCAACATCAGTCCGTTATTGCTGATGTTGCCAATACTGCCCATCTCTCTCATGGTATTGCGATTATAGACCCGTAAATATTCATTTAACTGGTGTCGTTTGATGGTTCGGCTTTCCTTGCCTTTTGGTATCAGTGACATTCCCTGCTCACTCCTTTACTGCGTCTTAACGGTAAACTGTTGCATCATGTTCGCCTGTCGCGTCATGAAATCCACTTTGGCTTCTGACTCTTCCTGACGATCCCTGTAAAAAGCGTTCATTTCATTCAGAGCCTGCTCTTTCCATTCATCCAGACATTGCTTGAAAACCAGGCTACCCGGGTTGGCACAAAAATCTCTTATGGCTTCTTTTTCTTTCTGTTCCTGTTTCAGGCTTCTGGCGGTATTAATCAGCTTATCCACCTCTTTTTCCGGGTCTGGTCTCTCTCTCAAGTCCGGAGTGCTGAAAAATTTGACTTTCGATTGCCGAGTGAGATTCGCGGATTTTAGCGGCCGACCTCCCCGTGAGGAAGGTCTCGCTCTTGGCGACTTGTCACCCTGCGCCATAGAGTCGCCAAACAGCATATTCGAAAATGCATAGTCGTTTTGAGAAGCATCTACTCTTACTTTACTACCAGACGTTTTTCTCCAGATAATAAGATGAACGCCAGTAAATTCTGTCTGAACGGCTGTGGCATCTATTCCTTTCTCTTTACTCTGCGATTTTTTCCTGGTTTCTTGTTGAGCCAGTGCTTTCTTTTTTTCTATTTCAAGGCTGGTTGAGTAAAAACTTAACTTGTGACTTGAATTAGTCACAAATTTAGCGCATGAGTCTTTTATGTTTTCCAGAATAGAGTCTCTTAACGACTGATTAATATGGGTTGTAAAAGACACATTGGTCAGCGCATCCATCATTTGTACATGACGTTTTGTCATACCGGTCTTTAACTCGATGGCCAGATCATCCAGGCGATCAGTGGGCTGGCTTTGCTTATCCAGTACTGAACGGAAATCAGTAATTTCTTTTTCCGCCTGTTCACGTATTTTTGTCAGACCTTTCAAGTTTCGGATATACGATCCTGAAGCCTTTTTGTCAGTCGCAACCGACTTGTCTGCCTCGAGTATATGCGCCTCAAGCTCACTGACTCTCTGGACCAGAACTTCTCTGGCCTGAATCGCCTTTTCATACAAATCTCTCCGTACCGTTTTTAAAGGGTCTGTCACCACCTGTTCAAGCCCGCTGATTGAAATTTCATTAGCGCACCGCTCAATCTGCTGTTTAACAAAGTCAGGCGTAACAATATCTTTTACTTCTGATTTATCTATCTGCTTCTTAGCGACACGTCTTGGGCTCTGCTGCATCAACGCTTCAGTCGTCTCCCGGAATGACTGAAGCACCATACTCTGCTTCAGTTCACTGCCAAGCTTTTTGTTAACACCTTCACTGAAAGTCAGATTCTGACAAACACCAGCACAACCCTGCTGAAGCCACTGATGCTCTTTTTCCAGCTGCCCGCTCACATGGCTGCGTACCTGTGCCTGTTCCAGCAATGTTTCGTAATGCCGGGTGTCTTCGTTTTGCTCACGTTTCGCCATTTCCACAAAAGCCAGCTCCACCCAGGCTTTCTTTGCCTTCCATTCCAGTTTTTTCAGGTGAGCAAGGTCTTCAGCAAATTCACCGAGAATACCGGACTGGGACCATTCGACCGTCTTTAAATGCTGTAATTGCTCCTGCATCTGGTTCTCCAGTCGTGCATCCAGTGCCGATTTTATAAGGCCTGGCTTGTCTTTATGAGTCTTTCTGATCTGCTTTTCAGCCTTAATATCATCCTCAACCTCCAGCGGCTGATTAACCAGTTTTCTCTGTGTGCTGCTCAGGTTCTCCTGATTAGCCCCGGCGTGCTCATTTATTTTCGCCTTTGCTGTTTCCAATTCTGAGGACAGAGCCTGCAGCTTCTTTTTTTGCGGAGAGTCTGAACAGATGTCTGCCACAGCTTTCATATCCACCACCACAAACAGCTTCTGAAGGTTTCTTGGTGTCGAGCGCCGCATTAAACGACCCAACTGCTGAGCGACGGCATCGGCCCTGCCCTCTTTGCCCTGCTCAACCACCCCCAGGCAGACGCCAACCGAACCCTCATCCTCGCCATCCGGGCCTTTCTGCGGAGCATCCGTTCCTTCGGATTGCTCCTGCGTAAAGTACACATCAATGCCTGTGCCGCCCTCCTGTCGCATTAAGGCTTCTTCTTCAGGCAGTACTGTCGCTCCGGACTCCTGACCATAACGCGGGTCATCCTCCAGGTATTGCTGCATCTCCTTCTGTTTGTTGTAAAACACCATTCCCCTGACTTTTTGCGCCTGCGTCGGAGCATACTCCTTTCTGGCGTTTTTCAGGTCTTGATAAAACGCTTTGGCTTTCTCAACCGTCTTATCGCCGGACTCGGTACCATCAAAAACCAGTACTGACCGGTCGGTGCCTACCTTGTTCACAACCTGCCTGAGCAACTCGGGACGATTGGCGGTGGCCGGGTCCGTGACAAAAATGGGTTCAGCCTTACTCATCCAGAAATTAAATCGCTGCTGAGTGGTAAAAGGATCGGTATGAGCCAGCTCTTTAATGTCTTCCGCCCTGTCTGCTTTTGCTACGACCGCCTGGGCGTAATTAGTACCCGGGGTTGCACACAACAGATGTCTGCGGCTACAACTCATAACGTATTCATCGTGACTACGGATGATATCGTCCATGGTCGGCTGGTAGTCGGGCAATGCACTGATCGCCCGCCGGGTGGCATCCAGTACATTCTGCGGATCTCCGGTTCTGTATGGCACAACCAGACTGACCCATTCGTCAATAAAGGTGGGAGATTTAGCCAGTATTCCAAAAATAGAGTGAAGTCGATCGACAACTCTCTTTTCCGAGGGCTGAAGGTCGCCTTTCGACTCGAGTGCATTTAACAGATGCTTCAAAATCTGGACATCTTTTACGGATATCCCGACAGGTGCCTGCCCCTCCTGCTGAAGCACTGCCTGACGCTGGTTTTCAGGCACTTCCGGAGCAACACCCAGCACGATATTTTCTATTTTTCTAACCGCTTCTTCTGTCCACCACGCCTGTCCCGGTTTTACAAAATCCTTTTCAAGATCCAACCTGCGATAAACCTTTCCTTTGGCGGCATAAAAGCGTGACAAGTCAATATCCAGCTCTGCCTGGTTAGTGACCGGAGCGCAGACCACCACGCTGCAATCTTTTTGTCCCTCTGCCAGTTCGGCAGCATGGGCTGTAAGGATCTTGAGAATGGTCGACTTACCCCAACCTGTTCCCTTATGGGATACCCTCGACATCGACTTGTCACTGGCATCATCTGCCATGCATTCCGTTAGCTGCTGCAATGCTGCATTCACCTCTTCAATCTGGTTCTCCCTCAAAACGGTGCGGGCTCGTCGCTCAAAGGACAGCTTTGCCAGCCTGTCCGTCGTTAAAGGGGCATCAGCATAGTTTTCCAGCGACCGGTGAATATTCTCCTGCGCAGTCGCGCAATCAGCCATGCTCAGATTTATCTTCCTGCACCGGTTAGCATAGGCGGCTCGATCTCCCCCTTTCTCATCAATCATCATGGGCGCATCCGCTGCCAGCTGTTGCAGGTCACGCTTTATGCTTTCCTGTCGGGAAATAATCTTCTGAGTCTGGGCAAGATCGTTCTCAGCCAGCATAAGATTGGCAACAAGATTAATAAACTCACCATCCTTACAGTGAGCGGGTAACCGGCCACGCTCAAAATCAGCCATCACCTGATTCAGAATCTGTCGTTCCGAATAACGGCTGAATTTCTCCTGATCAGCACTGGCCACCTGCTGAACAATTTGCTGCCGTAAAACCGCCATCTGTTCGACCAGACGAGTGCAGTGTTCCCGATTCACTGTCATCACACGGTCCAGTCGTCGTGAAACAAAGGCGGGAGAACCTTCAGGCGGTTCTCCATCCATGGAGGCAGGAATATACTGAGGCTTAAGCTCACACCCTTCAAACACATACAGGGGTTTGAAGACTTCCTTACGGAACCTGGCCTGTTCTGCTGCCTGCTCCCCTAACACCGGGTCGCTATCGTGTTTCAGATGCTCCTGACAGGTGTTGATAAAAGCATCTCCAGCAACATTGAAGGTCGCATCGACATTGAAGGAGGCATAGTGTTCAGGGTTGTACTCTGCAAGAGTCGTGGCACTTTTATGCTGCTCTTCACGTTTGGTTTTGATGATATTTCTTAACGGATTAAGCGACACAGTGTAGAACTGGAGATCATCAGAAGCATCCACCGTATCGATCGGTGCCTTCACAGGATGATCAACAGCAGAGTCCAGATACAGCTGGTGCGCCTGAGCTTCACAGTTAACTGGCAGCCATTTGCGCCTGCTGCCCAGGATCGCCTGAACCAGAAGCTGCTTTTTACCCACCGAATTCGATTCATTGTTCGGTTTGAGTGATACGACCTTTGATAAAAAGCGAGCCTGTTGCAGCTCTTCAACCGGCTTATCACTGATAGTCCGGGGTACCAGCTGGCCGGAAGTATCCACTTCATAGAGGAAGTATTGCGGGTTGCTCCTGGTCTTTTGCAGCAGCAAAATGCCGGTATTACCCTGGTCATCCCGAACGGGAATCCAGTCTCTTTGTACCGAGGGCTTTCCTGAACGGTTTTCAAAAGGCACTTCCAGCTCCGGGTGATCCAGTAAAAGCGTGGGGTCAACCGTCCAGACAGCTCCACCCATAGCTACTTTCCATTGAGCAAGCTGCCCTTTATCGCGTTTTTCCTCAAAGACCAGAGGAGGAATGCACTTGTTACTCTGCAACTGCATATAGCGGGTGCCAGTGACGATACTCTGCTTAACACTGGCTGTTCCGGCGCCATCAAAAAAGGTATTAAAGAGTGCGTTAGTATTTTGCCCGAGGTCAGTAATACGGTAACTGCCGCTTACTCTGGAGACCGCTGTACTATCCAGCAACTTTTGCCCCGTACCCTTTTTGAAGCAGTCCAGAACCTGTCTATGAGGATGGACGACCAGTTGACTGTCATTATGGGACTGCCCACGAAACGCTTCAGCAGTGCCTTCCAGTTTTTTCTCCTCATCCTGACAGCCTTTGACCTGATTAATCAGCTTTTGTCGTTTAGTACCCTGCTTATTACTGGAAAAATCACCTTCATTCGACGTGACTTTGGCAGTGACCAGCCTTGAGGCATTTCTGGACTCCAGATCAAACAGGCATGCTTCGTACAACTCGCTGAAGGTCGGCATATCAATCAGACCATGCTTCTGTCGCATATCCCTGAGCCAGGCGCTGGATGCCGCCGTGTAGTTGTACCAGGGCTTATCAATACCCTGATGTTCTTTACGCACACTGGTCAGAAACGACAGGACATCGCGGGCAAAGACTGGATTATCCAACAGCGACAAGGCCTGCCGCTTGCCAGACTCACCTCTGGGATCTTCTGAATCAGTGGAAGCAAAGTCAGCCGTACTTTCTGTGCGATCGCCTTCAGCAGCGTTCTCAATAGCAGCCACGGCACCGGCAATCTGTTTTTCCATGTAATGGCGGGCATTCGGAGAAACAGCGTTTGCCAGTTCCAGAGGCAACCGTCCGGGCAAAATCCGTTGTAAAGCCTCCTTGTAAGCTAACAGGCTTTTTAACGCAGAATCACCCTGCCCTTCCAGAGTCTTAACTTTCTCCTGAAACTGGCGCTGCAGTGTTGAACAGGCCGATGTCGCCAGAAATGCTGCTGTGTAGCCATCCAGCTCCCCCTGAATGGGAGATCTGGATGAATGCTGTTGCAGATGGCGCAATTTAACCAGAACCCGGGTCACCAGATCATGAGGATTGTCGGAATTCGTCTGAACCAGGCTTTCAAAAGGCCTGGTCTTTTCATCAAAACTATGCTCCCTGATGCGTGCCTTTCCACTTTCAAAAGATTTCTGCTCTGCCTCAAACACTGCCGTGTTGACATCAATCCTGGCCAGATATTTTTGTACGGCTTTTCGGGAACCGGACTCTTGTTCGTCTGTTTTGTATTTATCTCTTACACTTTGAACCTTGTCATGGCACACCTTCAGTGCCTGAATAATTTGCTTCCGTTTTTCGGACTGGCTGGGAGGTTCGTCGGGCTTATATTGATAAACCTTGCTGTTCTTTTCTATTTTTTCTATTTCTTCCTCAAGTGCAGCGGCTGCCCTGGATAATGCTACTCCTATCTGATCTTCATCCCCTTCAGGTATTACATAACCGGAGTCGTTGACCTTAAAGCTCTTAAGTTCCTGAACCAGTTGTTTAATACCAAGCGGTTCAACAGCATCCCCCATGCTGCCAGAGTCAAGGGAATAACCAGAGTCTGTACTACTGAAATCATCGGAATCACTTTCCTGAACCAGAGGTTTTTTCAGGTGGCTGAATCGTAAAAGCGCCTGTTGTTCATTAATGGCTTCATCTCTTTTCTGGAACGCCTCATCCCTGTCCAGACGTGCCGTTTCAGCAAGCTCTTTTTCCAGCGCAACCTGTTTTTCCAGTTCCCCAATTTTTACTTCTGTAACGCCAAGCTGCTCACTGGTCTGACGCTCTTGTTCCTCCAGCTTATGATGGCTATCTTCCAGTGACTTAACACGGGCTTCAGTGTTCTTCAGTTTAATCAAAGTCTCTGAAAGTTCTGTATGTTCATGCCCCAGTTGTTCCTGCTTCTCGTTCAGTTGTTGCTGCAAGCTTTCAGCCTGTTCTCTGGCTGCCTGCAACTGACTCTCGACAATGCTTTTTTCTTCTCTTACTAATGCCAGATCCTGCTGCTTTGCGGTCAGATCATCGCCTGTTGACAATATCCGGGCTTCGGCGGTTTCTGCTCTCTGCAGGGCAGCGCTCAACTCTTTTTCCAGTCTGGATTCAAGCAGAGCAACTTTATTGGATGAACCTTTCAGATCTTCTTCCAGCCGTTCTACGACCTGGGTTTTCCGTTCAAGATCATTAGTCCTGTTGGTCAGCTCAGTGGATACCTGAGCATGTGCCTTTTGAAGTGTCCCGTAATCTTCTGAGCTTTTTTTCTGTAGATTATCCAGCTCGCCCCTGAGGCGCTCTTCCTCATTCTTTAATCGTTCGTTTTCCGGCCTTAATTTATCAAGATCATCTACAGCCTGCGTGTGGGCTTGTTTTAGAGCCTTGTGATCTTTCTTGGATTCATCAATCTGCGTGGATAAAAATTCTATTCTTTTTTCAGCGGTTGCTGATTTATTTTTGAGATCGCTCAGCTCTTTATTAAGCAAGCTGCGTTCGCTATCCCAGCGACGCTTTTCATTACCAAAGCCGGTCTCTTCTTCAATCAGCTTTTTATTGCTTTCGTTTAGCTGATTTTTAACGTCCTGATAGTCAATTTGCAGAGCGGCCAGTGCTTCAGATTTTTCCGTCAAATCAGAAATCCGGCGTTCCAGACTCAGCTTTTCGCTGGTTAATTCGCTTTGAGCCAGTTTAAGCTTTCCAACTTCTTTAAGTTGGTCTTCTTTTTCGCTCCTGAACCCTTCAGCCTGACCTTTCAACTGTGTATTGAGAATACGCTGCTGTTCCAGCTCGTGATTAACACTTTGCAAATCTGATTCAGCCGATTTAATCAGGCTGTCAGCTTTCGCTTTTTCCAGCGTCAGCTTATTCAGCGCTTCATCAAGCGTATTAACCCTTTGCTCTCGCTGCTTCAGCTGTTCCTCAGCCTCTCTGATGGCGTGTTGATTTTTCAGCTCCAGCTCATTTCCCTGCACCCTGAGCTGTTCCAGTTCCAGCTCTGCTTTTTGCTTTTGTTGCAGAGTATCTTTGACAGCATCAGCCTGCAGATCACGATCTGCCGTAATGGTTTTAACATCCTCCTGAAGTCGGGTCACTTTCTCTGAAAGGACTTTTACACCTTCATCTCCGTCATTGAGTGTTGCTATCTCTAATTCACGCTCCCTGAGCTGAACTTCCAGCTTCTGGATCTGCTCTGTTTTGTCACCAAGCTCTGTAAGGCATTCATCTCTTTTCTGCTCAACCTCAGACTTTTTCTGCTCCAGTTCTGCCCTGGCTGTCTGCAGGCGTTCCAGCTCATCAGAAAGTGTTTGTTCCCGGCTAAGTGCCTGCTGATTTCTGGCTTGTTCTTCTTCAAGCTTTGTCTGGAAATCATCCGCACGTCCCTGTGCTTCCTGGTGAGCCTTTTGAGTATCGCTCAGCAATGCCTGTGACTCTTCCAGCTGGCTTTGCAGTTTTTCAAATGCTGTCTGTTGATCTGTCAGGCGTTCCGTTTCTGTCTGAAGCTGTCCCTGCAGTTTTTCCTGTTCAGCGACAAAAGCCAGGCGCTCTTTACCGGAGGTCTCCTCCTGACTCCTTAATTTGTCCTGAAGCGCTCGAATCTGTGCTTCAAATTCACTGCGCTGCTGGTTCCAGACTTTTTGTTCTTCTACCAGATTGTTCAGTTTGGATTCTGTCGCCTGCTTCTCTTCCTCAACAGCATGGCGATGCGATTCAGACTCTGTTAATGCCTTATCTTTTACTGCAAGCTCTTTCTCAAGATTCAGCCTCTGCTGATCAAACTCCGACTCTTTCTGGCTGATAACAACGCTATGCTGTTCCTGTTGCTCTTTAAGCGCCTGCTCAAGAGACTTCACCTCGTCACTGATCGTTGTCTGTGCTTTTTCAGCATCCGTTAGCTGTTGCAGGTATTGCGTCTCTTTACTTCTAAGTTCATCCAGTTCTCTTTCAAGTCTGGTTTCCTTATCTTTTAAACCAGCCAGTTCGGTCTGAGCTTTCTGGTCAGCTTCAGCCTGGCTGGACAATTGCTGCCCTGCTTTCTCAGCCTCTCCCCGAACGGTGTTGAGCGCTTCCTGAAGCTCGCTGATCGTTTGCTGAGAGGACGTTACCTGATCCTGCAATGCCCTTGCTTTTTCTTCAGCTGTTTCCCGTTGTTTACTGGCGGTTTCAATCTCTGACAGTTTCTGGTTCAGCGCTTCCTGAGACTGTTCAGCTTTTGCCTTCCAGCCAGCGGTCTCTTCTTCACTGTCTTTAAGCTTCTGCGCAAGTAACTGACTTCCTTCTAATGCCTCACTCAATACCTGATCATGCTGTTTCTGTTTTGTTTCAGAGTCATCAATTAGCTGTTGATAGTCCGACTTCAGCTTCTGCAACTCGTTTTCTCTTGCGGAAGCCCGCGTTTCAGCATCAGCCTGCGCTTCCTGACTTGAAGCCAGTGCAGACTGATTTTCTAATTCCGCAGCATTAAGAAGGTTGTGCTGTTTTTCCAGCTCCTGGTGTTTTGTCTGCCATTCACTTAACTGATCTTTTAATAACGCCTCACCGGCTTGAAGATCAGATAATTGACGTTGTAATAATTTATTCTCAGTTTCAGAAAGATTATTTTTCTGTTCCGTTTCTGAGGTAAGAGATTGTAAGGATGTAATTTGATCACGGTAGGCGTTCAGCTGGCTTTCATGTTCAGCCACTGCTTCATCAAACTGACGCTTCCAGTCCTCGATTTTGTTATTTTTTTCTGAAAGCTGCTGCTCAAGGCTGGTAATCTTTTCATTCGCTTCCTCGATAAGCCGTTTACTTTCAGCCTGCACCGCTTCAATGTCTTCATCAGTCTGCTGTTGAGCATTGGCAATCGCCTGCCTGGCTGCTCTTAACCGGATAACTTCCAGTTGTTCCCGATTCAGTTTTTCCTGATTTTTTTCAAGTTCTGACTTTAAATGCTGGACCTCTATACTTTCCTGTCTTTCTCTCTCAGCAAGAGCCTCTTTAGCCTGACTGGCTTCAGCTTTAAGCGTTGCCTCAATCTCTTTATAGGCTTTCAGCTGGTTGTTCAGTTCATCACTTAACTGTTTTGTACTTTCCAGCTCTTCGGTTAATTGCTGTTGTTCATCCAGAGTCCGTTTCAAGACATTTTCTGCCTCTGACTGCTGAAGACTCAGTTGTTGTTCTTTCTCTGCAACACTCTGTTCAAGTTCTTCAATTTTGCTTTCCAGTGAGGTTTTATCTTTCTCCACGCTTTGCAGTGTGCTGTTGAGTTCCTCAAGCTGAGTATTTAATGAGGCTTCCTGCGTTTTGCTGGCTTCTGCCGCTTCTGTTAACGCACTTATCTGCTCGTTTTTCGCTTCTATCTGGTTGCGCAGTTTATCACTCAACTGTTTTGTACTTTCCAGCTCTTCGGTTAACTGCCGCTGTTCATCCAGAGCCTGTTTCGAGGCCTTTGCTGCTTCTGACTGCTGAAGACTCAGTTGTTGTTCTTTCTCTGCAACACTCTGTTCCAGCTCTTCAATTTTGCTTTCCAGTGAGGTTTTATCTTTCTCCACGCTTTGCAGTGTGCTGTTGAGTTCCTCAAGCTGAGTATTTAATGAGGCTTCCAGCGTTTTGCTGGCTTCTGCCGCTTCTGTTAACGCACTTATCTGCTCGTTTTTCGCTTCTATCTGGTTGCGCAGTTTATCACTCAACTGTTTTGTACTTTCCAGCTCTTCGGTTAACTGCCGCTGTTCATCCAGAGCCTGTTTCGAGGCCTTTGCTGCCTCTGACTGCTGAAGACTCAGTTGTTGTTCTTTCTCTGCAACACTCTGTTCCAGCTCTTCAATTTTGCTTTCCAGTGAGGTTTTATCTTTCTCCACGCTTTGCAGTGTGCTGTTGAGTTCCTCAAGCTGAGTATTTAATGAGGCTTCCAGCGTTTTGCTGGCTTCTGCTGCTTTTGTTAACGCACTTATTTGCTGGTTCTTCGTTTCCAGCTTTGAATGGACTTCCGCTAGCGCATCAACCAGTTCCTCAACAGCCTGGTCACTGTTTTTCCTCAGTGTTTTAAGATTCTCTTCTGCTTTTCGCAGTTCGTCTTTTGTCTTTTGATGTTTCGCCTCAAACTCTTCAGCAGCAGCTAACAACTGTGCTTCCGATGCACTTTTAGCCTGCTCCAGCTGTTGTTCCATCTCAGCCAGCTGATCTTTGAGGTGTGACTCTGCAAGCGTTAACTGTTCCAGTTGCGATTTCAGCTCATCGTTACTTCTGGCAGACTCCTCCAGCAAATCATGCACTTCCTGAAAGCGTGTTGCCGCCTCAGCCGCTGCCTGACGGGAACGTTGTTGTTCCTGCTCCAGCGCAGAACTCTTTTGCAGAACCTGGTCTTTCTGGCTGGCAATCTCCCTTTCCAGTCCCCCTATTGTTTCCTCAAGTTTACCTTTGGCGGCCTGCGTCTCAGCCAAAGCATTTCTCATCCGGGCTTCACCCAGTTGTAATTTTTCAATCAACGCCTGTTGGTGCTGTTGCTGCTCCAGAAGGCTGGCGTTCTCATCCGTTAACTGGTCATTGCTGGTTTTCAGCCGTTCCCACTGATCCTTTAAAGTCTCAAGCCCTGCTTCCCGGTCACTCAGCAACTGAGTCTTAGATTCCAGTTCCTGGTTTAAAAACTGAATGGTTTGCTCATTGTGCTCAGCGTGACTCTGTGCTTCTTCAAGATGACTGTTGAGCTGCTCCACTTCGGCCTTCAGCTGTTCAATAGCCTGCTGGCTTTCCTCCAGCTGTTCCTGAAGTTCGTCTTCATGCGAAAGAAGGGGAGACGTTGAGGGTTGGCCCGGTTGCACCCCAGAGTCAGGGTACTGCTCGCCAGGCATGAGTTTACCTCTCTGAACCTCTTTGCCTTCTGTGAAACCAGCGTACTGGGGCTGAGGGGCGGCAAAAAGCTTACCTTCAACCGGTGCCTCGAACACTTCTTCTCCAGAGAAATAACCTGAATCTGTTTCATTTTCTGGACTGCCCGGTATGACAAAAGGTGCTTTGCAGGGTATATAGCCTTCCGGTATATAACTTCTCCGACAATAATATTCAGTGACAGCTTCGAGATCTTCCCTGAGTTCTTCCAGTTCCGCACTGAGAATAATTGCTCGATAGAAGCCATCGTCTGTCTTGTTTCTCTCCAGCTGTTCATTTTTTGCAGTTTCACGCTGCTCGATGACTTCCCTCATCACCTTAGCCCTCGCAACGGTCAGCTGAACACTTCCCAGAGGAATTGTTTCTCTTGTAAGGGATTCTGTTGTGAGGGATCGCACATCCAGATTTTCCAGGGGTGGAGGCAGGGGAAAATTGAGCGCTTGATGCAAACGAATGACCCGTGCCTGCATTTGTTCAAGATTAGCGGCACTGGCACGCTGAACCTCATATTCAGTGACGCCCATAACCGTGCTTTCTGCTCCGGAAGAACGCGAAAATGGTGCAGACAGCTTTAAAGCAGGATTACCGTAGTGCTTATCAGGCGGAGTCAGGGGCGGAGAAAGAACAGGGGTAACACTTTTCAGAGCCTCAACAGATCGTTCACTCATATCCAGGAGAGAACCTTCCATCGAAGATGACCGGCTATGAGCTGGCTTCGGAAGATACCGGGCAGGCTCTACCGGTCTGACATTCGGGCGCTTGTCATCTCCCCAGTCTACATGGACCGGGTGACGAGCGCCTGTGCTGTGCTGCGTGCCATCACTTCTTGGGGGAGGGAAATCCATATTCCGTTACAACTCGCCCTGTTAACTTCGTAAGAAAAAAATTGGAATAAGCACTTCTATCTTGATAGCAGGAAGGTACAACTGATGGATAAGATCAACCTCTGCAATAAGCACTGCTTACTGCAATAGCTAATACTCATAAAAAGACTGCATTATGAGTGAGATAGCTTGTTCTCTAACTATTGAGGCTAGCAAGGGAGTTAACGGTGGTTTTTAACTCAAGAGATAAATTTAAAATAACAAGCAAATTTAGAATTAGCGTTCGCTATATATACAAGCCGTCAATCAGAAACACATCACCTTCGCTGCGTCTGTGTACTTCTTCAAGCAGGTGAGCATATAGTGCCGATAGCTGGCGATATTCACCTTCAGACAACGACGTCCTGTTCAGTGCCTGCTTTGCCTGACTGCACAGGTTGTCAATATTCAAAGTTTCAGCTGGCTGTATATCTGCCCTCTGCAATTCAATTAAAAATGGAAATTTCAGCTGACCCGAATCCTTCCTCTCCTCGCAGAGCCTGTCCAGACAGTTATGGATCAAAGGGATCTGATACTCAGCAGTCCAGTTTTCAAGATTGGGCTGATGCCTGAGCCCCGCCCGGGCAGAGTGTTCAAGAAATGACACAACCATAGCCATCAGGCTGGCTTCCGGCACTTTATAAGACAACAGCCGCTGTTCGCAGTTGCCTTGCTCTTTTTCCGCAATGGCTCTGACTTTGCTCCTTAATACACCGACATTCATGCGGGCTATATTATGCGGCTGAAGCTCCGGGTAATGCTGAATAAAGTGTTGATAAAAAGCAGGTTTTGAGTCTTTCAAGTAATCCAGCGTGTCTTTAAGGGCGATCAGCATTTCACCATCGTTCGTACACCGGAATGCCGCATAAGTTCGTCTGAAAAAGTTTTGCATCTCAACAGCATGATTCAATGCCTGGGATTTTACAGTACCGATTTCCCTGTAGAGCAGTTTTTTCAACCAGGGACCCGCTTCATTAATAGCAGCGTGCAGCTGACACCACGAATAATTAAACCAGCCTTCCTTTAACAGGAAACGGATGGTCCGGAGATCGTCACTTTGCCCCGCTCCTTCAATGCCAAGCTCCGCGAACCTGTCCAGCTGATCTTCAACAATCTGAAGAATTCTCTGCCTGCAAGCCCTCGTATCTCCATGAACAATACCCTCATACTCTGCCCACATGCCTTCCACTGTCTTCTCAAGGGTTGCCCGGGCTTGCGCAAGACGGTCAAATGCCGGATTTTTCGAATCAATACTCCCTATTCTTTCCAGCTTGTGTAAATGACGCGACAACTGATCCAGCGTGCTGCTATGAAAGTTAATTTCCCGGTCAACCGGTAGCAGTTCATGACTGACATCCAGCCTTGAATAAAGCCGGGTTAAACGCTCTTCTATCGCTTCGGCCTGTACGGCAACACTCCCGGCATCCAGCTGGTCACCGGCATAAAACAGCAACGATTGACAGATTTCCTCTTTTGCTGAATTTCTTGCCACTTCATCCTTGCGAATCTGAAACTGTCGCATCAGCAATAAAGCCTGAAGGTCCTTGCCTTCAGACAGTTGATAGCGCTGATGGGCGTCATGAAGCGACGCATCCATACGCCTCTCTTCTGCCTGTAAATGCTGTTCTATCCTGGCAATATACCGATTCAGGTCGATGCCTTGCCGTGGGTCAAACTCTTCAGGTACGACCTTTCCTGCAAAAAGGTGCTCAAATGATCTGGCATCCTTAATGGCTTTATGGGCAGCAATATTAACCAGCCGCTCTTTCTGAACCTTCAGAGCCCGTGTTAGCTGCTCAAACTGACCAGCCCTGAGGGTTGCCGCTAAACCCTGTAAGTGAAGGAACTGGAAAGCATGTAACGACTCAAGGTCTGAAAATTCTCTTGTGACAAAGTCTTTCAGGTCAGGTGTCGGCTGTTCAAACAGGGAGGTTATCTTTCCCAGCAATAGCTGGCTGCCGTTAAGTTTCGTTGGAAGGATTGATGACGGAGGCGCAGGGCAGCCCACAGCGGCCCGCTGTGCTCCGGCACAAAAGCGCCGGAGTGGGCCTTTCTCCCGGTTAAACGCTGTACGGCGACCCCGGGGGGCTGATCGTAAAGGTACTAAACCAGGTTCTTCCGGGATAACCTCAGTTTCGATGGGAGCCGGCGGTTGATGACGTTCAGGTAATCTTTCCAGTCGTCGTCTATTACCCAGTATTGGCTTGAAACCCTGAATTTCAGGATGAGCTTCAGCCCGCAATGGCGCTCCAAACATCTCCTCAACACTGACATCCTGCCTGACATCTTCAGCCTCAGGCGCGGCATCCGCTTCACCATTGCCACCCACGGGATCAAAAACAAAATCAAGCAGCCTTTCAAGCTTACCCACACCATAACACCCCAGCCGATAAGCACCATGGCACAACCAGCCCAGATTCTGGCCAACACAGTGAATAAGCTGTGATGGACCCTGCAGACATTGTGTCAATTTATTTTCTGCACGAGCCCGTCTTTCCGTTCTCTCCCGGGCAACATCCGGTTCCAGCCGCTCATTGGCTGTTGAGACATTGTGGCCATTCAATGGCCGGGAGCCCAGACGGCAGGCTTCGTTAACACCATCCAAAAATTGCCTTGCACTGTCACGAAAGACCTGACAGTCGTCGAACACTGCCTGCAGCAAACGATTGACCTCCTGCATAGACACTCTACGGTCAGACACTTTAAGGCCAGACACTGCCCTGTTCAGATCCTGAATGCTTGTCTGTAGTCGACTTAGGTCCGCTTCAACCCCTATTCTCCCCCGTCCATCCCATTCTGCCTCAAGCGCCGGGGCATTCCCCGTAGCCAGCTGTATGGAATAGGCGTGTATCCGGGCTCCCAGTTCTGGAATAAATTCCAACAGGGGCGTGGTTCTCTGCAACACCCGCTCAACATCCTGTTCATCCCTGATAAGGTTTTTGCAGGAAACCAGATGACCAGCCTCAACGCTCAGCTGATTGATCATCGCATTAAGTTCATCCCCGAGGCGCTGGGGAGGCTGCATCCTTCGCCGTTCCCGCAGCGAAACATCGGGTACTTCATCACGAGCACCGGGAAGGGCTCGCTCCGGGCTGAATGACCAGGGTCCATGACGAACAACGCCCGGGCGATCCACAGAATGGCCCGGGCGGAAAGGTTTCAAGGGTCTGGAGGAGCGATCGACATCCATGTCTGCGGACCAAAAGGCTCAGGGCATTACCTGCTTATCGGCAGGTTCTGCAGAGCCTTATCCATGAATTGCCTGAATTCTGGCATCAGGGCTTCCTGAACATCCTGCTTTTGTGCGGTAGAAAGTCTTTTCCCGGCTTCCTCCCAACCCAGGCGACAGAAACCACGGCTTTTGAATTGCTTTTTACTGACAAAATCGTTTGAAACCCAGTCCAGCCGCAAAACCCCGACATAAGGTTTAACGGCCTTTATACGAGCCGATTCGTCCGCTTTCGTCAGCACCCGACCATAGGGGGAGTAACGTGTATGGAGCATGGCCGGAGCGTTGTACAGGTCAGAGGTTGACATCAGCAGATACCCTACTGAATCATGTGACTTCATCCACTGCTCTATACGCCCCCAGTCGTAAAGATTGTCACTGCTGAACAACCCGCCCACACTGAGCCAGCCTTTTAGCACACAGCCATCAATCTTCCGGGTTGCATTCTCAGGGCATGCGTGTTCCACACTGGCCAGCAGTGTCTGGAAAAACGCCAGACTGATGCCAGCCGATTCCAGCTTCAGATGATTCTCAAGGGATTTATAGAGAGGCACACTGGCTTCGACATCCGGAGCCAGCGTGTGTTGTTGACCCACTTTTAGTAATGGCAGGAGCAGCCCTTTCTGACTTCGGTCACTCAATGTCTGCAGCATTCCGGGGGACATTTGACACTGTCCCCTCAGCTGCACAGGGCCTGTAAAGAGGTCTGAGACTGAGTCAGGCAGCCCGGATACCTGCCACTCACGGCTGTAATCCCAACCCTGTCTGATTTCAACCCCGCCGTCTCTGCGATGACTGTCAGACTTGTCTTCGCTAAACCAGTTCAACCAGGAACATCCTGTTAAAACCAGTGACAGCAAAACAGGAGTCAGCCGTATAACCGAACGATACATTCTGGACATTACTTACCTACATCTATCCTTTTGATCGTATTTTAATCTTAGATAGACCTTTCACCCTGGACTGCGCAAAGTTCATGGACGAAAGTTCTGTAGAGAAGCGTCAGAAACCCGCCAGAATCAATACCTATTCCAACCCCAAACCCTGCTCAGGTGGCTGGGTAAATTCACGAACCGTTCCTTCCAGCTGATGAATCTGACGATTAACCTGCTGACGGAAGTTGTCCATTGATTTCACGGCATCAGACTGATCCCTGATACGCTGTTCCAGCTCGGCATTCTGCTTTTTCTGCTGTGCCAGTTGCGACTGCAACTCTTCCAGTTGCCTGCGCATGGCCTGAAGATTGATCGTGACTTCAGATTGTGCAGCCACCTGTTCGGAACTCATAGCCTTCAGACTCTGGCTGGCATCCTTCAGTTCCTTACTCAGACCGGCAATGGCTTTGTTAGCCTTGTCTGCCTCAGACGCTGCGGCATCTGCCTTTTTGGTGGCTTTCACCACATTATCCTTATTAATCAGAATCCACTGCCGGTTACGCTTGTTGGACACATCCCAGAGCTTGCGGATCTCGGAATTCACTTCCTTTAACTCAGAGCGAATAGAAGAATCGCTCTGGTTCAGGGTTTCTCCCGTTGCAGAAACCTCCCCTGTCACCTGACTCAGGTTATCCTTGGCATTTTGCAACTGAGAACGGGTATCCTCAAGCACCTGCTGCATCTCATAAAACTGCCAGCCACCAGCGCCTCCCAAAGCGGCTACCAGTACCAGCAAAAACCAGGTCATACCGTTGCCCGCTTTCTTTGCCGCCTTTGGCGCTTGTGCCTTCTGTGCTTCTGCCGCTGTGGGCTTTCTGGCAGTCCCTTTTGACTGACGGCGCTCCGGGCGCTCATCTGCCGAAATGGATAATTCAGGAACAGCCTTTATTTTCTTGTCATCATCTCTCATGGGTTATCCATCCAGAATCAATCACGCCATTTTAGAAGAAAGGTTCTTCAGTCCCAAGAGACACAGCTCAAAATAAACACTGTTTTCAATATTGTGGAATGAAAGGCTTTTCTTATAAAAACAACCAATTACCTATATGGATTCGTATGAATACTAATGGTAATATCGCTTCTGCGAAACACCAGATCAAAAATTGATTCTTTTTTATACAAAACCACGTGGAGAGATTAACATGGCTTTTGAATTGCCTGCACTGCCATACGCCCGTGATGCTCTGGTTCCTCATATCTCCGAGGAAACTCTGGACTATCACTATGGCAAGCATCACAACACCTACGTTGTGAAACTCAATGGCCTGGTTGAAGGTACCGAACTGGAAAGCAAGACCCTTGAAGAGATCATCAAGACTTCAGAAGGCGGCATCTTCAATAACGCAGCACAAACCTGGAATCACACCTTCTACTGGAACTGCATGAGCCCTAATGGTGGTGGTCAACCAGCCGGTGAACTGGCTGAAGCCATTAACAAAGCCTTTGGTTCCTTTGATGAGTTTGTTGCCAAATTCACTGATATGGCCGTTAACAACTTTGGCTCTTCCTGGACCTGGCTGGTAAAAAATGCTGATGGTTCTGTTGAAATCGTAAACACCAGTAACGCCGCCACCCCTCTGACCACAGACCAGAAGCCTCTGTTAACCTGTGATCTGTGGGAACATGCCTACTATATTGATTACCGTAATGTTCGCCCTGATTATCTGAAGGCTTTCTGGGCGCTGGTAAACTGGGAGTTTGCTCAGGCTAATTATGCTTGATCAACAGAGCCTTGACTGATACACAATTAAGTTGGCAATTAGCACAAATTAGTTGGAAATTAGCACAATTTGTAGGCAATTCCGACATTTAAGTTGGCAATCAGGCTTAATTTTTGACCTATACTGTCTGGTATGTAAGTGCCAGACAGTATCCTCAATTATGCCTTCAAAGAATATAAAACACTCCCCTTATTCCAGATCAGAGAAGCTATTTGTAAAATGGCTAGAAAAAGAGCTGCGTGGGACAGGCTCAGGTGCAAGTTACATACGAGGCTTAAACATTAATGAAGTTCCATCATCCGGCAAAGGTAACCGGAAACGCAGTGTTCCAAGTGTTACTGTATTAGGCAGGCTCATCCATTTGATGTCTGACCTTGAATACAAAGTGTTCAGATTTTTTGATCTTTCCAAAAACGTATTTGACATCCGCGAGCAGTTCCCACTTGATAGAGAAGTTACCTTATCCATCGCTGAAAAACTTAAGATAGGCCACCCGTCTGTAACCGACTACAACACCAAGGAAAAGATTGCCAACTGGATGACAACTGACTTATTAGTTGATTATCTTGATAATGAAGGTAATAAAAAACAGTTGGCCGTATATATAAAGCCTGCTAAAGACTTAAAATCATCACGCAACCTTCAAAAACTGATTATTGAATATGTATACTGGCAGCTTAAGGGTGTTAGGTTTTGTATCATAACAGATAACTCATTTTCTAAAGAAGTCTCTAGAAATCTTGAGTTTTCAGGTTCATTTTATGATAAACAAAAACTCATCGACGAAATGATTCCAAATCTCAGCGTAATTGAGAAACACATAGCTTCTGAAATAATCGCCACTTGCAGTAGGATAGATTTAATCTGCGAAAGCATAGACCATAAACTGGACATTCCTCCGGGTGATTCCTTAAGAGCTTTTTACTATATGATTGGAACGAGAAAAATAGATGTAGAACTAAGCAAAGTTTCCGTTGGACCGTTAACTCACTCATCCTTCCTTCAAAAATCATTCCTATCATGAATCAATCCACACATCTGATTTTTGAGTCTTGCCTGATCATCAAAAACCAAAAACAAGAGTCAAAGATTGAACTTAAAGACAAAACAATTTACCGAATACTCTTTTTTGATGATGAAAAAGAAGTCGTAATTTTGATTCACATCTTCAACAATAGCCTTCCGTTCGCAATATCATATAGTGAATTCAACCAAAAGCTTGAAAGCAGTTACTATTCTGTATATACAGAAAAAGACCCTTTCGATGAAACAGTAGACTTAACAATTCGCAAAACAGACTCAACTGAAACAGCCAACCTTAAGCTCAAGAAAAAAAATATAATTAACCAGAGATGGCTAAAAATACAAAAACATGTACATAATGAACCAAATATCTTTTATAGCAATTTCAGATCAACGATTATAGAAAAAGAAAGAAGAATTTCAAAAAATGATAAAGAATATACATCACAATACATATTCTACAATGATGAAAATGGAATAACATGTAAGTGCGAGCTCAAATACTTTTTAAAATACCTGAAACTCTACTGGAAAAGAGGAAAATGCGAGTCGGCTCTTATCGATGATTATAAGAATTGTGGAACAACTCCACCCGATCTTGAAAACCCAGGAAGAAGACGCGGCCCACCCTATAAGGAAGATCCATGTAGGACAATAGGACGCGCGCCTGAAAAAATCGACCACCTTATTTTTGAGCAATTTATTAGAGATGAATTAATAAAGAATAAAAACACTATTGAAGAAACATACGAAGCAATAAAGCGATCAATTTATTACTCCAACCCCGAAAAATTCGAATCATCTCAACATAAAGCTTTATCAATTTCAAAGAAAGATATTGAGACACTTAAAAAAGGACCTCTTTCACAACGACAATTTGAAGGTTATTATTACAAGCACTATTCACTAGAACAGAGGGAAAAAAATCGTATAAGTGCACGGACTTATGACTTGGAAAGATCACCTAAAACGGGCTCCCAGATAGCCCTCTACCCTGGTCATTTGTTTGAAATAGACGCAACAGTATTAGATTACTACATTGTTTCTCATTTCTATCCATATAATCTCATAGGACAGCCAACACTATATTTAATCATTGATGTTTATTCTAGATTTATTATCGCTTGGAATTTATGTTTAGGAAGACCATCCGGAGCTAATGCTTTAAGAACTCTTGTAAACATGGCGACTGACAAATCCGAATTACTAAATAGAATTGGATATGTAAAGCCATCCAAATGTAATAAAAATGACATATTCACCATACAAGGAATTCCTAAAGGATTAATTATCGATCAAGCTGAATTGAGAAAAAATATACCCACGCACTTCCAAAAAACATTTGGTGTACAAATAATTCAAACACCAGCTAAAAAACCAAAATGGAAAGGCACTATAGAAAAACGGTTTGACATACTTCAAAGATGGAACAAAATATATGACCCTTCCTACGGCAACTACCCAAAAAAGAAATATGGAGACCCTGATGTACGATTAGAAGCTGTTAGGTTTTTCGATGAAATGAATATAGAGGTAGCAGACGCAATCTTTGAACATAATTATAAACCAATTGACAACCCAAAACTGCTTAATACTTCAATACTAGAATCCGGTATTTCAACCGCTCCCGTTGAGCTGTTTAATCATGGAATAGCAAAAGTCGGAGGCTCAATAAAATCCTTTAGCAGAGACAAAATATTACGAAACCTACTGAAGCCAGGAGTAGCTACAAAAACGCTTCAAGGAATAAAATACAATGGCTTATTTTATTTACCCGAAATGGATGACGTTGATCTCTTCCTGTCTTCATCCAAAACCACACAATACAGAAAAGCGGCATTAAACAACAAGTTAAATATTCTTGAACATGAACAAATAGTTGATCAAATCTATATGCCTTTAGATGGTTATGATGATCCTGTTGTGTGCAATCTCTTGGATAGTTGCAATTTTCAAGTACAAAGCGACCTACCTGAAGGGATAGATATTAGTGACAAAAACTCAATCAAAGGCCTGTCATGGTATGAGTACAATGACATTAAAAATGAGTACAGGAAAACCAAAATAGTGGCTAATGAAAATTATCAAGAAATAAAATTTGAAATCAATGAACGCCGAAAGCAAAGACTAGAAGCTGCTAAAAAAAGAACAGACCAACTTACTGCAAACATGTCTAATAATGAATTTCTTGCTGGCGCGAATGAAAGAAAAAAACAGATCAAAGAACTACATGACAAAGAAGATGCGACTGAGGTTAAAAAAGCTTATCAATCGGTAGATGAGACTGAGCAACAAGATAAAATCGATGACCAGTATTCTGATGACGACATAGATTTTTCTGACCTCATCGGTGAAATCGATGATGAAATGGAGAATGACGATGAGTAGTGATAACAACCACACCGACAGAAGAGAGGATGACCAGCGAGTTTTCTTCAATGCTGTAAAATCTGGAAAAATAGCCCCACCTATATTTTTCAAATTCTCAAAATCTGGAAAAAAAGCACTGATAGCTCAATATACAGATTACAGAAAAATAAGCCCCTACAGCACCTCAATTTTTGCTCAGGCCCTTCCGCCAGTTCTATCTAATGACGACTTTATACGGTATGCAAATTTTTTTCCTGATCCTTTTGATGAGAGTGTTAAATCACTAAACTACGATGAAAAGCATGTCAGAATACAATCAATCTCAAAACTATTCAGAGTTACGAATAAAAGCCTTGAGGTCTTTCGATCAATTAGTACCGCTATTAGAGATAGCTACACAGATAAAGTGCACGATGGTGAAATCCAAAATTCACGAGGTGGCTTAACTGTCTATGGAATAAGTAGTCAGGGTAAAACTTTTTCAACAAACTTTAGTCTGTCTTATTTTCCCCAAATCATTATACATTTAGATCCTCCCTCCCAAGCTGATAGCACAACTAAAACCAAACTATCTGAATCAAAAGAGAACATTACCCCATCAAACCCTTCACAGGAAACCGCTAAAGACAGCCCCATATCCTGCGAATGGAATGATGGCTCATCCGCTTATCGATGCGGCAATGCAGCCAACCCAGACTCGGAATATGTCATCCAAGTCACATGGTTAAAGGTCATCTGCCCATCAACGGGTGGGCCAATCAGTCTTTGCAACAATATATTAGCGGCTGTAGATTCACTTCTTGGTACTCATTATGCCGATAGATTTAAAAGGAGCCTGGGCTACAGAACTGAGCTGGATGTAAAAGTCTACATCAACCGCGTAAAACAGATGATTAAAGATATTCACCTTGGAATATTGGTCATAGATGAAATACAGTTTTTAGCTCACAGCGAGTTAAAGCAACAACTGGCGGATTTTTTAGTTGAACTGAGTGATGAGATTGGCATACCTATTTGTCTCATTGGCACTCTGGAGGTTATTGCTGCTTTCAACAAACTATCCTTCTCCTTCAAGTCAAAACTTACAAAATATGGTGACACCTACTTTGAACCCTTTCAGCCAGAAAACCAAAAAGCACCTCCTGAGTATAAAGCGTTGATTAGGTTTTTATTTAAGCGTTATCAAATAGGAAAACATCCTGTAAGCATTGAAGAATTTGATGCGCAAGAAAAAGCCGTCAGTTCAGCAAACAAAAATTCTAAAGTGTCATCGATAACCGACACTTTTTATCACGAAACCGGAGGCATAACTCAATATACAATTTATCTGTTTATTTTCCTTCAGCAGCACATCAACTTACTTGAGGGTCAGGCTGAGAGGGCTGCAAACAAAAGTAATAGTAAATCTCCAAAGCCCATAAAAACAACCCAGGCTTTAATTTCAAAAACAGCCAAGCAGTCCTTCCAGATCAACAGGGAATATATTGATGCAATCATTAGTGGCAACAAGAAAGAGTTACAAAAAAAGAAAGACATAGATTTCAGAAAGTTCCGTTTAGATGAAGTATCAAAAAAATTTGAACCGGACGTAGACATCAACAAAGCTCAAGAACAATATGAAAAAAATATCGAAATCCCATCTAAATTAAAATCCACCCTAATGAGCTTCGACGCACCAGAAGATATAGCCGACAAAGCCATTAAAGCCGTCATGGATACCTACAACAGCGAGACCGAGAGCGAGAGCGAATTTGAGCTTATTGCAAAAGCTATCGAACTTTGTAAAAAACTCACCAAAAAACCAAACAAACCTGTACAGCTATCCCCAGACATCGATCGAGCCGATATTGATCTGAGCAAGCTAAAAGATGAGTTAACAGCAATTCGCGCTTTCTGTGATGAGCAAAAAGAAAATAAATCACCGGAAGCTGTCCCAAGCATTCTTCATAAACATGGGTTAGGATTTAATCTTGAGACGGAACTCGATCTATAAAGGGCATGGATGATACTAAAATTCCCACGACCATATCCTGATGAAACATTTTATAGCTGGATCGCTCGTTATCATGAGCGATCGGCAAATTATTTTGCATCAAGTACGCTTGAAAGTATCTATAACTCAAGTACAGGCTGTGCCGTTTACGGCCTTCCGACAGGACTCCAGACTTTCTGCAATCAGCTACAACCATTAATGTCTTACAAGCTTGAAGATATCATTCTCCACCACACATCACTGCCCTACCATTCATCATCTTTACCAAAAAAACGCATACAGGTAGCTTCAGAAAGAATGTCAGAAAATCTAAATTCTGATGTGCAGGGAATTCTGGGAACGCTTGGCTCAAAGGTAAAAGAATTCCGCTATCTTCGATATTGCGAAAACTGCCTTGAGCAGGACATTAAAGACTACGATGAACCTTACTGGCACAGAGTTCACCAATTACCCGGGGTATTAGTCTGCCCGCATCACCACAGCCCTACGTTAAATTCTTTGGTAGATAAACAGCACCTGAAAAGCCCCCTCTATATTAGTGCTGCAACAAGTGCCAAACCTAATGTGTTACAGAAAAAAGTAATCACCGATCCCAGACTGATTAAAATCGCCCAAGAGAGCCATAAGCTGGTCTCTAAATTTCACCGCCCAATCACTTCTGCCCATTACCGGCCAAACCTTATCAGGCTCGGCTTTAATAAAGGTTCTGTGATAAATCAGGCAAAGCTGGAAGATGCGTTCTCTTCTTACTGGGAGGAACCACTCTTACAACACCTTGGAGTGGTTGCCGATTTTAACAGTGAGTTCAGCTGGCTGAAGTTCATGACACGAAGAACCAGAGCCGGTCTTCAGTCTCATCCCTTGGAACATATCCTCTTCAGGCTTTTCCTGAACAAGAAGCGGATAAAACTAAGTACCACGCCAGGCAAATCTGAAGTTCAGGAAAACTATCCATGTCCAAATAAGTTCTGCACAGTCCCCGACGAAAATAGCGCCAAAGTCAAAAGAACTTATAAATACAACAAGTCCGGACCGGTTTATGCTGAAATCCATTGCCCCTGCGGCTTCCGCTTTACCAGTCGGGTTGATGCCAAAAAACTTTATACAAGCAATGTCCTGAGCTTCGGTGATGCCTGGGAGAAGCAGTTTATTGAATATGTAAACGAAGACCACTCAATACACAGGCTTGAACAGCTGATGTCTGTAACCCGTCCTGTTATCAAAAAAAAGGCGATAGAGCTTGGCCTATCCCCAAAATGGCTTTCTCAGGTTAAAAAGAAGAAACCAAGCCTGTTTATGGAGAAAAGAGCCAAACAGCACAAAAAACGCTATCTCAGCTATCGCCAGAAGTACCCAAATGCAACGGATATAGAACTTAGAAAGAAAATCAGCAGCTCTATTAAATTTCTGCTGCGTTACGAACGGGATTGGTTTGACAGCCACAAACCAAAGGCCAAAACACCGCCAAAGAAAACCTTGGTAGACTGGAACAAAAGAGATTCCTACTACCTCAAAGAAGCCCAAAACATTGTTGCAGAACTCCTGAAAGCGCCAGGCAAACCTCAGCGTATAACCCCCTACTTGATCAGCAAAATCATGGGTGAGAACAATATTTTTTCAAAAATTCCTGACAAAATCCCAAAAACCATGACCTATCTGACCAAAGCATGTGACCGGGGTGATTTTATCACCAGAAAATTCCGCTGGGCGGCAAGGCAGCTTTACCAGCAGGGTAAGCCAATAACCCGAAATAATATCCTTCAAAAATCAGCTGTTCGTTATACTGCTTCAGAGATTCATGAAGCTCTGCTGGAAGAACTTATCAGCAATGAAACGACGCATCAGCTCCCGAAAGATGGCTCCCCTTCGTCTTGATCTTCTACCTGATCAGTCCCGACTTCAGCTTACTCTGATAGCTTACGGAAACCTCTGCAGCGTCAACGATCAGCCACATATCTGGTGTCTGTTCTGCGATGAGAAAAAAAAGCTGCATGAGTCACCGCAGCCCTTATCCAAACTTCCCTATTTCACCCTTGGCAGCCATTTCAATAACGCCTTTCTGGTTAACCAGACAAATGCGCCAGCTCTGTACGGCTTTCATATAACCCCCGGGAAAACCAAGACAGGCACTCTTCCACATAAACTTCTGGAAGCCAATTTGGCTGGTTTTAAGGGAAACTATTACGAGCAGCGCTGTATACAAGTACGTAATAAGCAAGTGTTACTGGCAGACATAGCATTGAGAGCCCTGTTCCCCGATCCGGGGTTTGCTGAATTTATATTTGAACCTCTTTCCCAGTCTCTGATCATGCGTCATATCCGACCAGATGGTGATCACCTCTATGTAAAACTGGATAAGATTTACTCTTTTCGTGTTACCACCGCTGCAGTAAGGCAATTCGCCTGGATGGCCATTAGTCCGGAATACCGGAGCTGGCAAAGAGCCGTTGGGCTGTTTGCCGGTGAGGCACTGTCGTCTTCAGATGGACTTCCCTGGACTTACCCGCTGCCAAAGCTCAGCTTGAAAGTCACCTATTCCTCATTGATAACTCCGGGCAAAGCCCTTGTTTACAGAGTGACCCGGGTGCGGCCAGTATTATCCCACCCTTTTAAGGCGGTTACGGTTTACTTTAAAGATAAATCTGAAACCTTCTGGCTCTAACCATTTTAATTAGCTTTAATGAAGACCGGATCCTGTTGACCCCATCAATACTCCACACTTAGTATGGCTGCATTCTATTTTCAGCAAGTTAGTACCAGCAAGAGGGCAAGAAATAACTGTTTCAGGATAAGGAGGGTGAGCCTTTGCGCTCACCCTCTCGTAAACTTGCTGTTGATGCCTTGAAAGTTACATCGCTTTTATTTCCTGTGCTTGAAGACCTTAGTTTTTTTGATCTGTAACTGTTTTTTGGTTAGGGCTTTTAGATAGACTCAAGTAAACGAGATTTAGCTGATTGAAGAATCAAAATATCTAATAGAGCAGCTGTATAAAATATAAGAATGGAATTAAAAACTGATGTTTTCTTTTCAAAAAATAGATTATCGACTTTTCTTTGTATTATTGCTTTCTAATTTTATCCCGGTTATTTACTCAACAGTAAGAGTGTATTTTTTGGGATCCCTTCCTGATACTTGGGGGTATAGCATTGCAGCTCAGGCAGCCTGGTTAAATCTGATCTACGAAGTGATTTCTGAAGGCTTACTATTCTCTCTGTATTTCATACTTGGGCAAGTCATCAGCCAGCCAAAAGCTTTTTCAGAGCGACTGAGCGTGGCGTTAAGGGTTGTTGTAGCAACCTTTGCTTTGTTCTCTGTAAACATACTGCTTTTTGCTGAACCCATTGTGTTATTTATGGGGCAAGGAGGGGAGCAGCTCACGGCTACAGTGAGCTATATCAGATTGGAAAGTCTTGCCTTGTTGCTTTCGTCGGTTTATGCAGTTGCGATGGTGGTACTAGTATTACAAAAGCGTGAGCAACTGATGTATTTGCTCTTGGCTCTTAAGACGGTTCTTATTGTTATTCTTGATAGCCTGTTTGTAAGTCAACTACCAGTGTCTCTTCAGCTGGGCGTGAATGGGGTGGCGTGGACCAATATTGTCGTCAATGGCGTGCTGGTTCTGGCATCAATTATGTGGCTGTCGAGATCGGGTATTTCCATCCGAGCAATTCCTGCATATGGCCAGTTGAACTGGGTAAAGAACTGGATGAAGATCAGTGCTAAATCGGGCTTGGAATCATTGGTCAGGAATCTGGCTTTTATGCTTATGATTCTGAAACTGGTTAATGAAGTTCAACAAGCCGGTGTTTATTGGGTGACTAATCAGTTTATCTGGGGGTGGTTGCTATTGCCTGTTTTGGCTCTGGGTAATCTGATCAAACAAGATGCTGCATGCTGTAACGGAGAAATTGGCTCTCGTTTCAAAGGGTATTGTCAGTTAACTGCGCTCATCGCTTTGGGGTGGGTTCTGACAATGCCCGCCTGGGAGTGGTTTATACGATCAGTTATGGGGGCGCCTCAGGCGAAACAGGTAGCGCAGCTGGCCTTTGTGTTGGTTGTTTTCTACATAGTGTTTGCTTTCAACAATATTCTGGACAGTTACTTTTATGGGATAGGGAGAACGGATTTATTGCTCTATCAATCACTGGTTGTGAGCGGTGTTTATTATAGTGGCGCTTATATTCTATACAGCCTTGGTTATTTTGTTCCAACGCTGGATTCTATCGCCGTCCTTTTCGGAATGGGGATTGTTTTAGATGCAGCGGTTACCGGTTTTATCTTCTGGTATCTTGTAAAGCACAGAAGGCTGGGCAGCATAATGTTTGAGCATTCAAGGGGGGGAGCATTATGATCATCAGTGAAGACTGGAAGTCTGAGTATAAGAAAAATGGTTATTTGATCATCAAAGGCGGAGTTGATACCAGACAAGGAGAGTTCTGTTCCCGCTTGAATCGAACTTTAGAGCTCCAGGCTAAAGCCATCAGAGTTCCAGTCGATGATTATCTCCGAGCTGTATGCAGGTGGGATTCACCCAATGATATCGTGCAGAAATTCGTTAGAGAACTTAAACCAAAAATCCAGCCTCTTATATCATCCATTTTGGATCGGTCGGTTGAAATCGTCAGAGCTTCTGTAATACGTAAACACTACTGGGCAGGAAAAGCTACTCATGGTCATCAAGATGCAGGGTATTGGTTAAAAAATGCTTCACAAGCATATGACATTAGTTCATGGATTGCACTGGAGGATGTTGATGAGTCCAATGGTGCTTTAAAAATCATTCCCGCAAGCCACCTTAGTGGTGCAGAACCTCAGCAGGATTTTTTGTCGAAAGGCTTTGAAGATCCAGCTGATTTCTGGGGTGACAAAAGTTTAACGCTAAGTATGTCCGCTGGGGATATTTTGCTGTTTTCTCCTTATCTTTGGCATGCCTCACACCCATGCAGCAAAGGCCGAACCCGAACCGCTTTTGTGATGAGATGGGCTGGAATCCCCCCTATCTATGAAGCTATCGATACAATAGAGACTGAGCATGATAGTGCCACTGAGTTCGGAATGTCTACATCAGGAAAACTGCTGTCGGACTCTTTAATGATGCTTTTACAAAATAAGGGCTATACCGCCACGGAGAAACGAGAAGATCTGATTTGCCTCGTTCTTAAAAGGAATCTGACCAATATACTACACGATCCTGTCCGTGCAAATTTGGCTTTGAAAAAGCTGTTAATCCTGACTCTTGCAAAGCAAGATCATTATGGGAATGACCTGGGAGCAGGCATATGGGAAGAAATTCGGGATTCTTTTGTTGAGCCATGCAAAGTATTGTTTGGAGAAAAGGGTGATGCATAAAAAACTGTATTTTACATCAGAATTTGCATAACCAGTGCCTTATTCTAAAACGATCGGGAGATAACTTCTATCATGTCCCTGTGTTGAAAGCCTGATGTTGAGGCTACTTTGCTTATGTTCAGATCAATAGACACTCTGGCAGACCTAATCGAAGAAAGTAAAAACTGTCAGGATAAGGATTATAAACCCGATGACGTATTATATCGCTTTGTTAGCGCAAACCGGCCTCCTTATGACATCGGCAACTGCGAAAAGAAGCCACCTGTCTACTGATCAACTTTTCAGCTAAACGTGAAAATGTTGATGACCCTCTCGATCTTGAAGAGGCGAAAGAGCATCTGGAAGAAAATAAGAATCAGCTGATCAAGCGCTTTCTGGCTACTATCAAAGGTTGGCATACCCATAATATTAAATTCCCATTGAGTTTTCTCAGGGGAAATATCCGCTGCATATTGCCTTACGATGATAGCGACCCGTATGTGCATTCTGGCAGTGTGAAATTACAAAAGCGTTTTGGTTACTCCAGGGATGCAGCTTGTATCAAGGCGTCAAAAGCCCTGCTGGGAGAGTTTGTTTACCAAGGTAGGCTAACATCGATGCTGGAGGAAATTCAGCAAGGCAGCTCTCTGGCTGAACAATTTATGGCGCTGCTTTATGAAGCGGAGGAGTCTGCCCGACGCCATCAAGATGAGTCGTCAAAGAAGAAACAGAAAGAAAGAGAATCGGTTGTGGATAAGTTGTATGAAAGTATCCTGTCACTGCCAGCAGAAGAGTTTCCGGACACTGCAACTGATCCGCAGATTTTTGCGTTTACTGATGAAAATGAACCGAACTTACTGCTCTCCCCTGTTACTCATACTGGTATGATGTCTGAGATCAACCTCAGGCTGAAAGAATGTCATTCCTGGCTGAGCACATGGATGGTGACAGGCACTGGCAATGACAGAAACACTTACGGCGATTTAGTGTCTGATTCCGGAGGTTGGCTACGTGTCCTCCGTTCAGTGCCTCCCATTGAAAGAAGGGGGGAGTTTGGCAAGCTGGTCAATCAGTTAGGTTCTACTGGCCATCTATATTCTTTCAGTCGCATCACCACCTTCTTCACAAAATTTTCTACGGCCTATGTTGATGAAGAAACTGGCGAGCAAAAGCGATGGACAAGTTTTAGACAAAATCAGGTACTTGAAAATCAAGCTGAGAAAATAACAGCATCAATTTTTAGCTCATACCGAAAACTGAATTTTTATCTTTCTGTTGGCAGATGCATTCCTAAACGATGCCAGCATGTGATCGACCAGAATGAAGCTCAAGATTATCTGATTGAAAAAGGTGTTAACACAGCAAAAGCCATCAACGTAGTGATCGATGAACTGATGCCTCTGGTTGTATGTCATATAAATTCGCTAATTCCAAGAGATGGATTACCTTTTACAGAGCATCAGCAAGAGGTTATCCGAAATGCCATTATCGGCTACTTCAGACAACATTGAGCTTTATCTGTTAATAAAAAACATGCAGATTAATCGTGCCAATGCTATGCCGTGCCCTTATCTGACGGGTTTGCCATCGATGTACGGGTTGGTTGGAATGGGGCGAAATCTAGTTAATCATGCTCTTCAGGGGTCAGGCCTCCACTTCGAATCAATCGCTTTGTGCATTAGTTCGTTTCATATGTCTGGCAGTCAGAAGAAATATCCCGGTTTCTCTCTACAAGATATGGATAGACATCAGGATGTCAGAGTCATTACTGCGCGAGACAGCTGGTTTGATGCCTCCATACTCGTTCGAGTCACAGTGAAGAATAAAGAGAAAGTCAATACAGTTAGAAGCTGGATCGAAGAGAATAAGCACTTAGATGAACTTTACTCTCTAAAACTGTGCGGCGGTGCTGTCATGTACTCCAGTAGAGAACCGAATATTACCCTGCTGCGAGCAGAAGAAGTTAAGGACGTATGCCAGCACCTTGACGGATATTTTATTGCCGATCGAATTGAACTTTGCCGCTCAGAAAGGCTACCAGAAGAAGATGCTCTGGATACACTGCTGAGGCTCATCCAAAATAGCAAGGAATCTGGGCATGGCTGGCTAACGCCATTAAATGTTGGTTTTATCTCCCTTGGGCAGCCTGAAAGACGGAAGAATACTCGCCAGTTTATTGGGCATAGCTTTGCTGAACCAGTATTAGGGCTAGGTCGTTTATTTTCTGCATGCAGTGTTGCTCGCAGTGTTTGTACTAGTGAACCGTTCTTCTGGAAACCATTTTCTAAGAAATTTGTTGTAGCAGGGTCTATATAGTGAGTGTCACGCCTACTATCTGCGAGGAGTATGATGGCTTTACCAAACCAGTTGCATGCAGACCGATCACTGGTATTCGGTTGTGGCATTGCTGATTCCAAGGACTCAGAAACAGGTAGAATCTGGACACTCCATATCCCGCCTCCCCGTGACGTTAAGGGCCCTCCTAGTGATGCTAAATCCCTCAAAGGCCGAAATGACCAAAATCTGGATACCCCCAATATTTATCAAGGGGAATTTATCAGAAATGAACCCGGGGACACGTTGCGCATCCGGTTTGAAGGCTACATCCATAGAAACGCTTTCAAACCGAAAACGCCAGATAAGCGAATAGCGACCAAAATAAAAAACTTTCTAAATCGCATGCAGCAAAAGGGTGGCTTGAAAGTCATCGCTCGCTTAATGTTTACTAATCTTGTTACTCTGCTGTGGCTCCGAAAAAACAACGAAACTTTTTTATTAAAAAGAAAATTAATATTTGAAACCAACTATTTTAAGCATGAGTTTACTCTGCCTGATTGGCAGGAGGGTAATATAAGCCTTGAGCAAGTAACAGCATCTTCCCCTCAGGCAGTTAATGACTGTATAGAGTTCATCGAGACAAGGTTATATCAATGTAATATTGATCGCTGGTTTCGAGTAACCGCTGAGATATATACGGGCCATCAAATGAATATCTATCCCAGTCAGTTAATGGCGGTCAAACCAAAGACGGACAGCAGTAATTCAAAAGAGAAAGAAGGCCGATTGTTTTTGAAGGGGATAGACAAAGAAACAAGGTGCCGGAATATTCCGCTGTTTGATGAGCGACAAATACTGTATGCACTCTATACTTTTGATACTTGGTATGCTGAAGGTAACAACCTTGACCATATCAATAACAACCCTTCCGGCTTTAATTATGATAAATATAAACACTTTCGTGACTATCAAAAAGGCAACTGTATCTTCAACTATCTGGAAAAACTGTCTAAGTTTACTCTAAGATTGAGGTCTATTGATGACCCTGAAAAAATTCCCGGCGAAATGCTTTATACCGCTACCTGCCTTATTAGAGGCGGCGTTTTTGGCGATAAATAGAACTGAAGTAAGGCTGGATTCAAGCAATCATGGCACCACGTTTTTTTATTGAGCTATTACAGCCAGAATCACACGATGAGTTTCAAACATTTCATCAAACCATTATTCAGGCTTTACATGATCAATCCGAACGGTTCGATGATCCTTTCTCTGATGCCAAATATCGTTCATGGATCGGATTGTCATATCCCATATATGGTCAGCTCGAATTGTATGAAAGAGCTGAATATGCTCAAGATCCTCACTATCGTCTTCACTACGCCATTAAACACCCAGGAAAATTTCTCGGTAATGTTGTTCACTGTATTTCCTCTGAACCCTGGCGACTCGAAGCCCTGATTAGTACAACTTTACCCAGATCTTTGTCAGATGACAGTTGCTCTGTATCAGAAATTCTATCTGTGCCAGATGACTGCGAAGAAGTAATAAACAAGCGTGACAGAAGACCAGAAAGGCGATCTGAAAAAAATAAGACAAAACCGTCAAACCGCACATTTAACATTGGTTCGCAGAAATTCAGTCACAACCCTTCGCCTCTCACAGAACCAGTGCCTCGAATATGCAACTTCAGCACTAGCGGAAAACGCAAACCACTACACATATGTAGTCGTTCGAGTGAAAGACGCATTGATGGCTGGTATTCAATGTATGGGCTATCGAGAGGGGGTTCGACAGTGCCTTTAGTACCTGTGCAAAATACCCTTTTTCTCGGGTTGCTAAGTCAGGACCGTTAACCGACTGAAGACTAAGGATATTTGTAGGAGTGCCAGATGGAATCAAATTTTTGGTATTTTTGTTGAAATCGTAATAAATTGACTAAAATCAATGTGCTGGGAGCTTTTGCTTTCGGTGAACCGCCTCGGAGGCGGCTGATAAGAGTGGGGCAGAAAGCCGAGACTTTCAATCAGGGTGAACCGCCTCGGAGGCGGCTGATAAGATTAAATCCAAGGGTGCGGGTTTTCGATCCAAGTGAACCGCCTCGGAGGCGGCTGATAAGATTCGAACCCCACAACAGTTCAATACTCATGAGTGAACCGCCTCGGAGGCGGCTGATAAGATCACCTCAACGCCAGCATCTTGCATATACTCGTGAACCGCCTCGGAGGCGGCTGATGTTAACTCAACAGAAATGTCAGGCACCCTAGCTCGGACATTCAATGGAGTATGCGTGCCGCTCCTACAGCCTTTGAAACTATGAGTTTCACTCAGAATGGCATCGAACTGATGTGTCCGAAGTATTCTTCAGAGTAACTGTCTGTTTTCTACGGCCTGTTAAGTTTTCTTAACAGGCCGCGTATTTTGTTACCAAAAAGAAATAATCTTCTCATTCTCGTTCAGAGAACAGGTGTAAGCTCTGGGAAATGCAAGAGTGACCCACTACCGTTATTTCTGGATAAGAAAAACACAGCAACTCTTGCACCAGTAGATATCGACACAAGAGCCCGAAAAAATTCACTCTAGAGTTGCTCTGAACGACCTACAGGCACAGGAATCGTCACAGTGAAGACACTCCCCTGATCTTTGCCACTTTTCACTGTAATGGTTCCATTCATCAACTCAACCACCCTCTTACAAATTGGCAACCCGAGCCCGACTCCATGACGAGCCGAGTTAGTTTGATAGAAGGGCTCATAAATTCTCTGCAGCTCACTATCTTCGATACCAATCCCCGTATCAGTCACAGAAAACATTATGCGAGACTCAGACATGGTCGCCTGCAGTGTCACATACCCTTGCTCTGTGAACTTTACAGCATTGTCCAACAAAGCCAGTAAAATCTGTCGTATTTTCAAGTCGTCAATAGTTACTGACTGATCCAGCTCTTCCGGTAGTTGATAGCGAAATATCAGACCTTTTTTGTCTGACTTTGCGCTTATCATAAAACAAACGTCCTGAATGACCTCTTTGAGGTTCACTACCTGACTGCAAAGAGTCATTTTATTGCTTTCAATTCTACTCATATCGACCAGATCGTTAACCTGAGATAAAAGTTCCATTGCACTATGGTTTATCTGGTCAATAACCGCTGCCTGTTCTTCGTTACAATCAAGCGTTGCTCTCAGCAAGTGTGAATTTCCAAGAATCACATTAATCGGGGTTCTCAGACTATGACTGACGTTTGATAAGAATACTTCAGAAATGTCGCTGTACGTTACTTGGTTATCTATTGAAGACATCTGAGACATAGATCATTCCTAATATGGATATTCATTCAAGACGATAGTTTAACTAAATCCTGTCAACCATCCTGAAACAATAGAATGATTGAATTTAGATGCGTTTTGGACATTCAAAATGGTTGCCATGAGAAAGGCGACAATTTTACTGTTGAAGTGTCGTATGAAGGCTGGGCTTGCAACAAGCCCAGCTTCTTTGCTGGGTTTCAACCAGCTGTAACATAAAAAGCTACTCTTCAATGAAGCCGAGAATAATTCTCAGAAGACTAGATAACATTAGTCTAAAAACAAGGGTCATGAATCAAATGCGTTGATCTCGTATATCTAACGACCAATACTTGCTGTTATCCTGCCGATTTTCCTATGGCAATTATTAAAGTCGTTTGTGCTCACTGTGATACCACAGATGGTGTCGTGAAAAATGGTAAAGCGCCCTCAGGCATACAGCGCTATCTGTGTCGAAATTGCAGGCAAAGCTTCCAGCTTGAATTTGTCTACAACGCCAACAAGCCCGGTGCTCACGAGCGCATAGTGGATATGGCCATGAATGGTTCCGGTGTCAGAGATACGGGACGCGTTCTGGGCATCAGTCCAACGACGGTCATCAGCCACTTAAAAAACTCGTCCCGCGACAGGTGACATCACTCCCCTTCGACAATGAAGAGCTGGTGCTCATCTGCCAGATGGATGAGCAATGGTCTTATGTCGGCAATAAAAAGAATCAGCGTTGGCTATTCTATGCGTGGGAACCTCGCTACCAGAGGGTGATCGCTCATGTTTTTGGTCGAAGAACGAAAAAGACCTTGAAGAAACTGATAAAGCTGGTCAAACCTTACAAGTTCAAATTTTACTGCACAGATGACTGGAAGCCCTACGGATCAGAACTGCCGGAAGATAGCCATGTTATCAGTAAGAAGCTGACCCAGAGCATCGAGAGAACAAACCTAACGCTTCGCACTCGGCTGAAGCGGTTAACACGTAGAACGATCTGTTTCTCTCGATCAGACGAACTGCATGATAAGGTTATCGGGGAGTTCATCTCACGAACGTGGTATCAACGTGTTTGATGCGTGACCAATTTTTCTTGCTTCTTTTATCTGTCATTCAGGCACTATTCCCTTTTGGTGAGTTTGGCTTATTCGATGGGATCATCCAGTGGTAAAGGCGAGTCAAGATCGACTTCAACACCTTTAACCAAATCATTTATGCATTCAAGAAGATCCTGGGGAATTGGTTTTAATTGCTCAGGATTTTGCTGAATATCTGCATCAATCAGGCTCAGGAAAAAAGCTTCCTCATAGCTCAGGCTGTCTTCATCAACATCAAAAGTATCAGCATTTGCTGATGATCTCTGATTCTCAGTAAATTTAAGACTCAAGTAGGTTCAGCTCCTCAGTCAGTTCATTCGGTGGATAATCGACAATAGTGGCACCAAGAGACCCCGCAGCCAGAATAAAACTTTCAAGGCTGCACTGAGCCAGTCTGGCAGCATAATCCAGTGAGATGGAGCCATTGGAAAATAGACGAACAGCTTCCATTTTTTGACTGAGCAAATGTTCACTCATGGTTTCTCTACCGAGAGAGTTCTGGTGTATTTTTTCTTTTCATTGCTGCCAATAAATTTTCCGCGAGCCACAGAAAACTTAGTCTAGACTGTTTTTCCCATTTTAAATGAGAGAGTCTGACTCTGTTGAGACCGCTCTCAGGATAAAGCCTTAAGTTCTGGAGAGCAGCATGAGCAAATACTGGGATGAAAAAGAACATGAAACCAAATGGGGTGTGGTTCTGCGTGATTTTTCCGTGGGGTTTATTGTGTTGATTCTTGCCAGTATGGCTGGCTGTCCTTCTTACCGGGTCTGGCAGCAAGGGTTGGCAGGTCAGGCAGAGCTCAAGCGGGCTGAACAAAACCGGCAAATTGCCATTCAGGAAGCTGAAGCCAAAAAAGAAGCTGCATCACTTTTGGCCGCTGCTGAAGTTGAGCGTGCAAAAGGCGTGGCAGAAGCCAACCGAATTATTGGGGAAAGCCTGAGGGAAAATGAATCATACCTGCGCTATCTCTGGATCACAGAGGTGGCTCAAAATGAAACGGGCAAAACCACCGTGTATATTCCCACAGAAGCAAACATCCCTATTCTGGAAGCAGGCAAACGTGAATAAAAGTTATTGAAAGGGGTAGCAATATGTCTACAAAGTGTAGTCTTGCTTATGGTGATGATTTTCATCTCTATGAAGAAGTGTTTGACGATTACCATGTCTATCTGTCATTGGAGAAAGCGGAATTTGAGGCCAGCAATAATGAAGTAATGGTTCGTATCCCACTGGCAATCTGGGAGCACATCCGACAGTTCACCAATGCCCGTTTTGATCTGATTGATTTCGACGATGAAGCGCTACTGAAACTGACTGAAAAAGAGGTAGACGAACGAATTGAGGATTATAAAATAAACCCAAGCAGTCTGGCAGGTTTGCTGACCTTTGGCAAAGCAGACACCCCAAGAGATCAACAAATTAAAAATCGCATGGAATATTATATTAACGAGAGGAATCGACAACGCAGCATCAAAGAGAAGATAGATCAGCTGAACGAAAAACGCTGAGAGGCCTATGAAGATACAGCTTTTTTCAGATATACACCTTGAGTTCAGTGACTTTACGCCTGACTGTTCGGGTGCTGATGTGGTGGTGTTTGCCGGAGATCTTGCCACTGGGGTAAAAGGTGCGAAATGGCTGTTGCAACTACCAACTCGCACCCCTGTTTTATACGTTGCTGGTAACCATGAGTTTTATGGCAATACTTGCGGCAAACTTCAACAAAAGATCCGTGAATTGCTTTCCGGCAGCCACGTTCACTTTCTCGACAACGATAAAGTGGTGATTGACGGTGTCAGCTTCTTTGGCTGCACCCTCTGGACAGATTTTAAGTTATTCGGTAACCCGTCACTGGCGGCATATACCTGCAAGACAAGGCTTAACGACTACAACAAAATCCGTACCCTGCCCAACTATTCACGGTTAACACCAGAAGATACTCTGGCATTTCACAGGCAGTCGATTAGTTGGCTTGAGCAGCAGCTACTGCACTCAACTACTTCAAAAAATGTTGTTGTCACTCATCATGCACCGTCCATAAAATCGATTCCTGAACAGTATGAATGCGATACCCTGTCTACTGGGTTTGCCTCTGATCTCGAGGGTTTCATTAGCCAACACCAACCAGACATATGGCTACATGGGCATGTGCATACCAGTAACGATTACACCATTGAGGGTTGTCGGGTGGTGTGCAATCCTCGTGGGTATAACGATGAAAATGCTGATTTTAGTGGTCAGTTGTTGATTGATCTGTAAACCAGACCTGTATGGATGTAATGCTTCAATCGATCAAGCACTGGTTTTCAGATTAAAGCCGTAAAAGCGATAATACCGTTGGGAGAAGATGATGCGTTTCGCAATCCTGGTCTGCTTGCCTGTCGCCATAGCTTTAGCCTTCATAGCTGTATGGCACTACTATGACAATCATCTGATCTGGTTATGGATGAGTGGATTAATGCTGACAATTGCTATGCTGGGAGGGCTTTACTGGTACGTTTGGCGGTTGTCAGACCAGAAGGAAGAGGCCCGACATCGCTTAGGTTAGATGACCTTCAATATTCGCTTTTTCGGCAATACCCGGAAATCAGTTGGTGCAAGCAATCTGAGCAAAGGTCGCACTGAATCCGGTAGCCATCACCAAATGCCGAGGTGTAACCTGCCGTAAAGTCCAGACGTAGCACTTCTTCAAAGTCGCAGAGATCTTTATTTTTGTCATACCGTTTTTCGCAACGGTCACACTCAACTGCGACCTCGACATCTTGCTCTATAGGTTTTCGTTCAGTGATGATCATTGGTCATCAAGTGCCTCTGTTTCGTTGCCACGTATGCGATTTAGCTCTTCTATTTTTTGCTTAATCTGGTTTTCATGGTCGTCATAATACTGAGGGCTTAGAGCAGCAATCCATGGTTTGCCGCGCCGGGTAACAATCAATCTGGAAATACGATCATCTGCCAGTTTTTTGCTGATGCTGTTCATATTTCTACGAAAGCGAGAAAGAGGAAGTGTCTTCATTGTTTATTTTCGTACCTTATTGCAAGAGTCAGCCACTGGCAACAGCGGCTGATACATGACGGGCAAGGGCTACCAATAGTAATAGTGTGGCTTGTGATTGCCCAAAGGAAAGGTCATATCATCACTGTCCAGCCCCTGCTGAATATCTGCACAGAGCCTTTTCGCCAACCTTCTGTCCGGGCGGGTCATAAACAAGGTGACATGCCAGGAAGGAGTTTGTCTCAGCCAAAAACCACTTTCTGGCCCAGTGTACTTACGTTTTATTTTGCCTCTGCTATCACGATCTTTGGCCTTATTTTTCACAGCCATTTCACATCTCCAACTTAATAAAAAGCTAGAAGATGCTTTTGCTGTAATAGCCCTCTGTTGCTGCTGGCCTAAACATAGCCTAATCCATTTTTTGACCGACAAATAAAAATAGCATCTGGAGAGACTTTGTCCACGTCAAAGCAAGAAGAGAATGACAGTTCCGTTGGGAAATCAGTTTGAAGATCGGGTAAAAAATATAAATAGGTGTGGGTAAAAAATGCAAATGGGCTTGGGTAAAAAAGACAAATCACCGAGAGAATATAATCATTGATGTTTGAGGGCACGGTACTCAGATCAGGCTATACTGGCACAAAATAATTATTCTTAGGAAGGCAGTATGAGCATTATTACGATTAATAACGGAGAATTATCCCTTAAAATTCAGGATTCCGTAACTAAGATCCCTTTCGGAGTCGAAGATCTTGATGAAATGCTCTGCTTCGCTGAAACTTTCATCAATAAACAGCCCCCTGTCGGGCAGAAGTCAGAGTCTGACCATTACTTATCTGCACTAAAATCAGATATTAAAAAGTCTCAGCACCAGATAGATACCGAGTTCTTCTGTGAATGTCTCAGCAGCATTTCATCCGAAATGAACCAGTTTTTGCCTCCAGGCTATGACTTATTTGAAAACGAAAGACTGTGTATGGAATTTTTACAGAATAGCTCTCGCAACCTGAAATCAGGTGAAGTAGGTGACTTATATATACTCTCCTGCGAGAAAAATGATGATCAATCGTCCAACATGATCATGGTGCTCAACCCTCCCTTCAAAGAACTGATGCTGAGTCTTTATCATGGTGACCCGGAGTTAACTGAAGAAGAGAAGATTTCCAATGTCATTAGCACTGCAATTTGCAATATGGCTCGGAAGGTACTGGATGAAAATGGTGAGAGTATTGAATGACAACTATTCAACAGCAAATAGCTGTCATGTTCTTATCTTTTTTACCAGTAGTATTTATGGGGTTTGCGGTTGCCTAATGGAAAAATAGCACTCTCAGTATCTATGTCTCTGAGAATCTTACGACACAGCCTTGCAGTTTCCCGTCGTTCAGGACGAGTCATGAAGAGTTTTACCCACCACGCAGGTACATTCCTGTAGATAGCTGCTTTTTCTGAGCGCGTATACGTTCTTCGAATGCGACCCTTTTCATTTCGATCTTTTACTTTATGCTTTACAGACATCTTTTCTTCCAACTTATTAAAAAGTCATAGGAAGATGTCTTGGGTGTAATAATATTCGATAGTTTTCACGATTCTTATTTTCAGCATCAGTCAATCAGGTATAAATTAATGCCCGCTATTTCAGCGGACTGTGAGTCTAGCGTAAAAATCGGTGACAGCCACTTTACTGATCGCTTTTCAGACAGTTTGAAAGGAATAAGTTACTTCAGCAAGTAGCATTTTGGAGAACCTTCCCAACAAAAAAGCGTTCTTGAACGTTTTAAAAAACCATTATTTTGAACCGTCCAGCTTTTGGCTCCTATGATGATATTGTTAGCACGCTTAACCAAGTAGATTCGGTCTGTTGTCTGTATTTCAGCTAACGCAGGGCCTAATGATTTATCAAGATAGCGAGCAGATACGATATTACTCTCATCTTGCCTTTCATCAGGTAAAGTCTTCAAATCGACAATCAGCTCGCTTCTCCCTGGAACAACAATGTATGTGATGGCAATAATTGCACCAATGATTACAACCTGACCTAATGTATAAAAAGCGGACATAACGCTATTCGTTCTCAGTGTTTGCGTTTCGTTGGTTCTTTCTTAAAACTTCTCTGATTAAATCCCTTGGCAAAGAGCAAGCTGCTGTCGTCTACCGTAATGGTGGATTTTTCACCCACTCCAAGAACGCCTGATAGATACTGAGCAATACTTTGATGAGCCGTATAAGGATCTACCCGTGTTTGAAAGCCCAGTTGCATCAGTGAAGGGTTTTTGAATAAAACAAAGTCATCAAACCGTCCTTTTATCAACGCAAAGACAGGTACACCCCATTGCCTGAATGGTTCATCATCAGGAATGCCTTGTGACTGCTCCATTTGCTCCATTAGCTTTCGGGTTAATCTACGAGAAATAAAGTAGCCCTTATGGCGCTCACCCTCAAAGACCGCATCGCCTTTTTCAGCAGCCTTTCTGGTAAAGCGTTTATCGCTGTCAAAGATGCTTTGCTTCAGTGCGAATAAGCTTTTGGTACTCCATGCAGTAGCACTCTTGGGCCTCACCCTCGATATCAAGGGGTCTGCAGGTAAGTGGTAACAATAGGAGGGATACAACTTTCCACAAAAGCCAATTAACGCAAAACGCAATTCAGGGTCATTATGCCTCCAACCTCTTTCTAACTCCCAGGGAGACGTGGCATTTTCGAAGTTATCCAGCAGCCTTTGTATGGGATGGGATACAGAAAAATTCGAGGTGTTTTCAATCTTTTCAAACTCACGCTTGTAAACGATAGTTTTATCTATGCCGTAGGCAATCGCAGAATCATAATAATCATGGTATTTGCTGACAATATACACAGCAACATCCTTCGCTACTCGTCTTTATGCTTAATATATAAACATTTATTTTATGCTGATTGAGAGCAGCCATCTCTTTCTGGCTGCTCTGGCTACCTTCTTTTTTATGGAGCTATTGAAACCGAGAAACTGTCGTTTGTCATTTCCTCAGTGAAAAATTTAGCTTTTCGTTCTGTGATTGAGAGGCGTTCAGACCCACTGCTCAGGATGGATCTTCGTGGATTCCCACACATAGCACAGGAGCATATACAACGAGCCTTGGCAATTTTTCCAACCATTCTGCCTTTTATCTGTTCACTGTCGCACCAGCTGTTCAGGTCATGATAATTGTTCTTTTTACATCTTTGTTTGATCCGGGCAGCGTGATGCCTCCGGATAGCTCTCTTGATACTTTTCAATGTAGTTACCCTTCAGTTGCAAAGGGTGGGCTACTGTTTCCAGCACCCACCTGAAACTGATGAGGTGCATTTGTTGATGGAGGAACTGCTGTTTCATGGATGGTACTCTGCCACTTTCGAATTGGTTAACCACTACAGCCATCCCAAGTCTAAGAAACGCTCTATCTCATTGTTTTTTTAAAGAGTTTATTGAAAACACTAAGAAATTCAATATTGTATTGTAGAGTTAGAACTCAAATTGCCAACTTAAATGTTAAAACAAAATTCAAACGATTGTTTAAATTACTGCAATATCAAGAGATTACGAGATACTCTAATTGCCAACTTAATTGTGTATCTATCAGCCTTGTCAGATACACAGCTAAGTTGGAAATCAGGTTTAATTTTTGACCTATACCGTCTGGTAAATACATACCAGACGGTATTCTTATTTTTCCTGAAGAGAATCTAAAATACCCACCTTATTCTCTGAATCGCACGATTACAAATACGTCATATGACTTATTTTAGAAAGTAGCGACCAAATCGCAGATCTAACCCCTTACCCCCATAATTTTGTCGGGCAGCCAGAGCACTATTTCGGGAAACAGCATACAAATAAACAGAACCAGCAGCTTCAGCAGAATAAATGGAGTAATGGATTTATAAATATCCATCATAGTTACTCCCGGTGGTGCTATACCTTTCAAGTAGAAGAGTGCAAAACCGTATGGTGGTGTCTGAACAGCAATCTCAATATTGAGAATCATCAGAATACCGAACCAGATCGGATCATAGCCCAATGAGACGACAATCGGCGTGAATAATGGCGCACACATCAATACAATAATCAGCTCATCAATGATAAAGCCAAGCAGTAGCATGATGACCTGCATCAGAATGATGACGCCAATAGGTGGCAAACCCAGATCCTGGGCAAACTGCGCCACCATGGTCTGCACACCACTGAGCATGTGAAAATTACTGAAGATCGAGGCGCCAAGAATAATCCACATGGCAGCGCTGACCAGCAAAGCTGTTTCAAAACCTGCTGATTGAAACATCCTGAACCTGAATCGTTTAAACAGAATAGCCAGCAAAATGGCGCCAACTACACCTATTGCTCCTGACTCGGTAGGTGTCGCAATACCCGTGATAATAGAGCCCAGTACAGCCACGATCAGTAACAGAGAAAAGAAACCATCACGAGCTGTTCTCAGCTTTTCTTTACCTGACATTTGCCGTTCATCACCCGTATCCAGTGGTGCTTTCTTAGGGTTCAGCTTGCAGCTGATGATGACATAAGCCACCAGCAAGGTGATTGAAATCAGGGCGGGTACGATAGCTGCAATAAACATTCGTCCCACGGAATTCTGGGTAGTCGCAGAGTACATGATCATTGGAATACTGGGAGGAATCAGAATGCCCAGTCCCCCACCGGCCATGATTACACCCAGAGCCAGCCGCTTGTCATAACCGCGATCCAGCATGGGTTTCAGGGCAATACTGCCCGATGTCATGATGCCTGCACCGATAATTCCCACCATTGCACCAATCATGGAGCAAACACCGATAACACTGATAGCCAGTGAGCCGCGAATACGGCCTATCAACATCTGGCTGGCATTAAACATGGCATCCCCGATACCCGAACGGGTCAATAGCTGCCCCATATAGATGTAAAGAGGAATAGCCAGCAGAATAAAGCTGAAGAAGTTGCTCTCAATGGTCGTAGGTATCAGGGTAAAAATCCCTTCTCCCCAGGTTAAATAGCCAACAGCCATGGCAATGCCACCCAACGCCAGTCCCACCGGAGCTCCAAGGGCAAAACTGACCAGGATACAGACCAGTAACAGCAGAGTCAGAACTTCAATACTCATGCCTCTTCTCCTTTTACTTCATTCTCTGTAGAGGCGCCTGAATCTTCATTGTCCAATAGTGTCTGACCTGTCACCAGGAAATACCCGCTCTGCAGCAGATCGCTGAAAAATTGCAGTACGAACATGCCACTGGCCACCATCATCATTACCCAGAAGTGGGCCATGGAAGGTGCCCATTCAGACTGGCGACGGTAATTGAACTCCACTGCTTCCTGGAATTTACCGAGGCTCATGTACATAACAATGACAAGGAAAAATATCGCCAGTGAAAAAGTCAGGAGATTAAACAATGCTTTTATACGATCTGGAACGGTCAAATAGAGTACATCGACAATAATATGAGAGCGTTTCTGCTGAGCCAGCGCTCCTGTTAACGCAGCTACATAACCAAATAAAAACAGGGAAACGTCATAAGCCCAGATGGTTGGATTGTTAAGCACATACCGGGAAAAGACTTCGAATGCGACCGTTAACGCCAGCAGTGGCATTAACAAAGAAGCGGACAGACCTGTGCAATACACCAGCCGATTGATAGGTATACAGCAGGCCTGGATCAGCGTCTTGAACATAACTGCTTGTCCTGATTATCTGGAGAGCCCAATCAGCCAATTCACTGTTGTCCTTTTGGCTCCCGGTTGCCTAAAACCAAAGCCGTATGATTCACACTCTCTTTTCACACGACACTGATCGGTTTAGAACAACAGGTAACTGGTCAGAGGGTACCTGGCCAGCCACCTGTAGGGGTCTTTGCAGTTAGTTCTGAAGTATCTGCACCAGCTCCTTGCTGTACTTGTCAGCATTAGCATATTCAGACCAAAGAGATTCAGCGGCCGCATTCCAGGCAGCAACGTCTTCTTTGCTTGGTTCAGGACTCCACTTCATACCCTTTTTCTCCATATCAGCAACTGCCTGAGACTCCCAGAGGCGAGATTTTGTCATCTGCTCGCGAGCGTGGGCAGCACTGGCAGTTCGAACAATGGCCTGCAGTTCCGGAGACAGTTTATTCCAGGCGTTCTTGTTAACCACAATAGGCAGTGTCTGGGCACCGGCAACAGGCAGGGGGTACATATACTTAGCCACTTCTGCATGGTTGCCGTCACGGTGGTCAATCAGGTTGCTGCCTATAGAACCGTCGATTACACCAGTGGCCAGACTGGTATAAATTTCACTCCAGGATAATGAAGCCGGGGAAGCCCCGAGGTTTCGGAGGAATTTGCCATACGCACCCGGCGCACGGATCTTCATGCCCTTGAAGTCTTCGATTGAATTGATGGGCTTTTTGGTCAGTATATAAACTGGCAGTTGAATGTAAGGTTCCAGCCAGACCATATTTTGTTTGCCGTAGGCTTCTGTCAGTATCTTGTTCCAGCCTTTCTCATGGAACAGGGCACTAAGCTCACCAACATCATCAGTAGTGCCTGGCAAGCCCACCTCTACGACACCTGGTGGAAATTCACCGGCGTGCATGGCCTGAAAAGGAGCCCCCATGGTTATCAGACCAGATTTCACAGCTCCGAGAATACCTGTCTGCCCCACTCCTTCACCGGCATACATCATCTGAACCTTGATGCGGCCACCCGACATGGTTTCGATATTGTTGGCAAAGTTTTGATAAACCTCACCGTAAGCAGTTCCTCTCGAGTAGAGGTTGGCAAAACGCCAGTTATGTTCAGCAGAAAACGCATTAGGAACCATCGCCATGAAGGCTGAAGCTACCAGAGTGCATCCGGTAATGGCTTTTTTCAGCACTTTCTTCATCTTGACGGGAGATGAAAACATAATCTTACTCCAATATTATTATTATACGTCGCCTGTTGTATTATAAGGTCAGGCTGTGGGGGCAACCAGAAATTTTTCGCTGCTACAGTTGTTAAGTTCTTTGAACCTGAACAGAGAAATTGATCTACGTCATGGTTTCTAAGGATCATTACAACTCAGGCCTTTCTGATAAATGCCGCTCTGTCCATGTAAAGTTTTATAATGATCAAACCTTACCGTATGTGATTTCACATAAATTTTTAGTTTTTTGGATGTAAAACAATGACAAGAATCTCTATTCCGATGGGGCAGATCGGTGATTACGAGATCAAACAGCTGAAAATTTTTAAGACTGTTGTAGACTGCGGTGGTTTTTCCGCTGCAGAGACAGAACTCAATATCAGCCGTTCCACCATCAGCATTCATATTTCCAATCTGGAGTCACGCCTTAATCTCTCTCTTTGTCGCCGAGGTCGGGCCGGTTTTTCTATGACCAATGAGGGAGCCGTGGTTTACGACGCCACCATTAAATTACTGGGAGAACTGGAAGACTTTCGGAGTACTATAAATAGTCTGGATACCAGTATGACCGGCAAGCTGAACCTGGTATTCAGTGATGCCATCAGTCTGGATAACCGCGCAGCCATACCCCGAGCTATTGAGCGCTTCTCGCAGCACGCCAGTGAGGTTCACATAACCGCTGAAGTAGCCCGAATGACCGAGATCGAACGCATGGTGATGAATGAAGAGGCTGATGTCGGCTTTATACCCTATCATCGCAGTCTGGATGGTATGAACTATAAACGCTTGTATACCGATATTTGTTATCTTTACTGCTCCGAAGGTAATGCATTGTTTTCTCTGGATAGCAATGAACTGACAGACGAACTGATAAATACGACTCCTGCTGTTCATGCGGGATTCAAGGCTCACGACAATATCAATATACACCTGGCCAGGATGAATCAGAAAGCAACTGCTTACAGTTATGAATCCCGGCTGTCCCTGATTCTCTCATCAAAGTTCATTGGCTTTCTGCCTGAGCACTATGCCAGAACCTATCTGGATTCCGGACAACTGAAAGCCATCGATCAAAGCAATAAATATTACAAGCTGGATATTATGGCTATTACCCGTAACACTTCAGCAATCAATAAAGTCAGGGATCGTTTTATGCAGGTGCTACAGAGCGTTTGTTAAATGCTCTTTCAAAGAAACTAATGGCTCCTGGAGGCTTTGGTCTCTCAGGATATTGAAGAAGTTCAGGGCAGGCTGATAATCAAGCTTTGCAATTACCCTTCACTCCTTGCTCCATCAATCCAGGGAGTTCGTTTGATTGGTCAGGCGCTTATACGATTCACAGGCTGCCTTTCATCGATCTTGTCACAGATATGGTTTCCTATAGGTATTGCAGAAGTAGCCGCCGGCGATGGTGCGTTACAGACATGTAAGCTGCGTTTGCTTTCTGCGAACAGAAAATCGTGAATCAGTGTACCGTCTTTCAACACAGCCTGAGCACGAATCCCTGCTGGATAAGGTTCCAGATCTTCCAACCTGATCATTGGACAATATTTGTTGACCAGTTTCAGGTAGCCCGGTTTCCACCAGGAATTTCTGGTTTCAATCAGGCCTTTTTTCAGGTTGGCCAATGTCGCTTTCCAGAAGCCGGGAAAGCGCAGCATGTCCCAGATATCCTTAAGGTCGATATTAATTTTTCCATAACCTTCCCGTTTCCAGCCTTGAACGGCATTTGGACCAACAGTTACCGAGCCATCAATCATCCGGGTGAGGTGAACTCCCAGAAAAGGTAGCTCAGGATCAGGAATCGGATAGATCAGATGGTTAACGACCTGATTATGTTTGGCTGACAAGCGGTAATATTCACCACGGTAGGGAATGATCTGAAAATCGGTTTCAATGCCCAGCATCTTTGTCACACGATCTGCCATCAAGCCGGAACAGGACACCAGAAAATGACTTTTAAAGCTAACTGGCTGACCTCTGCGAAGGGCCTGAACTGTAACGGTCAAAGGCGATTCCGTAATACCAGTAACTTCCGTCTGCATACTGAGTTCACCACCCGCGTCGACAAACTCCTCAGCCATTTTTTCGGTAACCCGTCGATAGTTAACGATGCTGGTCGTTTTAACCCGAATAGCCCCCAGGCCAACAATATTCGCTTCAGCCTCTTTTAGCTGTTCAGCAGTCAGCAGTTCTACTTCAATAGCATTAGCAGTACAGCGTTCATACAGTGCCTGCATGCGTTCCATTTCCAGGAGATTGGTGGCTACCAGCAGCTTGCCACAGTTTTCCACCGGAATATCATGCTTTTTACAAAAATTAATGGTGGCATCAACGCCTGCCTTACAGAATTCGGCCTTGAGGCTGCCCGGGGCATAGTAAACACCGGCATGTATGACTCCGCTGTTATGACCGGTCTGATGCTGTGACAGGCCGTTTTCTTTTTCCAGAACCAGAATGGTTTTGTCAGGATTTCGTTGCTGAAGTTGCCAGGCCGTTGAGATACCAATAATACCGCCACCCACTATGATGTAGTCGTATACTTTTTCCACTGACCCTACTCCTTAAACCAACAGTTTCAGCCGTACGAAGCGACGAAGGTCCGCAATGACAACTCAGCATTAACGGGTAAAATGACCACGCTGGCGCAGCAGCTCACGTTTCAGGCCCGGATGTGCAACGAACTTGTCACGACCATGTAACCAGCAATGATTCTGAATCACTAGCATAGAGCCAACATTGACACTGATATTACTGCAGTTTTTATCACTTTCCAGAGACTCACCCATTTCATACAGATAGAGTCCCTGTTGCGTATTTTCCGGCTGGGCAAACTGGTCAATGAACAGCATGTGCGGTTTGCCGTTTTTGTCTTCTTCAAAGAAGACAGGGTGCTCGATAGAATAGCCAACATTCTTGCTGGGAGGTGCAGACCAGCGAATATCCTGCCTGGCTAACGGATGGTTATAGAACTTATCAAGCTCTTGCCAGTCATCAACATGTAGCAGCAAAGAGTCGCCCATCTCCATATTTTCTTCAGCCATCTTCATCATCAGTACGAAGTCGGTGCGCTCATTAACATAAGTGCCATCATTGTGAAGCTCCATGCGGCGGTGCGCCTGTCGCAGGTAACTGTCGCTGTTATCATCATTGGTAACAGTAAAACGTGCATAGTATTTGCCATACATAGCATCAAAGTTAGGCAAGCCGATCAGGTGGGAAATTGCTGTCGACAGTTTTACAAAACTATCCCGCTGTTCTTCACTGTCCACCAGGGCTTTTTTTGCGGCCTCATCACCTTCCAACAGAAAAGCGCCCGTATCGCGTTCTTCCATAGTACCTACCAGAAATTTACCCAACTGGTATTCACAACACTTGTCCAAAGCATCAGCAACAGCAAAACGATTGAAAGGTTTATACTCCAGAGCCTGAACGTTCCATTTGGTTGATATCTTTTCAAAGCGGTCAATGATAGCTTTATCCAGAGTGACCACTTGAACCCGTGGGTTTTCAGGATGGTTGCTGACAGTAAATCCTTCGTAGCGCACAACACTGGCGGCTGCAGTCATTATTATCTCCCTTGTCGTATCAGTTTCGGTCAAAGCTACTTCTTATAAAACATGCTCTGTCCATTGTTGTTTATTGTTTTGATCAAACTATAGAGATCAGCTCTTGCAATTAAAAATATATTAGAAATATAGTTTCTATATATTTTATTGATAACGATGACAATAATGGCATGGATATTAAACGACTGTATTACTTTACTATCCTGGCAGACACAGGAAGCTTTACCCGTGCTGCTCAGCAATTAGGCATTGCTCAGTCAGCACTGAGTATCAGCATGAAAAAGCTGGAAGATCAGCTGGAGTTGAAGTTGATTAACCGCCTTGAGCGCCGTATGAGTTTAACAACTGACGGTGACGTGCTGCTGAAACATGCGCGCTGCATTCTGGAGAATGTTGAACAGGCAGAAAAAGAACTGCAGGAACTGAAGGGACTAAGTTCCGGCGTTATCAACTTTGGTGTTTCTGCTATGCTGGGCTCTTATTTCCTGCCTGATGCCCTGGCCCTGTTTAAACAGACGTATCCGGGCATTCAGGTCAATATTCATGAAGCCGGTACAGCGACACTGGAAAAAATGCTGTTGGAAGGTCAGCTGGATCTGGCTTTGATTCGAACTGACCGCCCTCATGAACAAATTCGCTCCATTAGCCTGCTGCAAGAAGAAATCGTTGCCTGTATACCTGAGCATCATCCATTTGTCAGCAGGCAGCACATTACGCTTTCCGAGTTCTGTCAACAGCCATTAGTCCTGTTCCGTGAAGGTTACTTTCTTCGTGAAGCCGTCAGCTGTTATTGCCGTCAGAATCAAATTGAGCCGAATATTCAGTTTGAAACCAATCTTACCGAGCTGCTGAAATCACTGGTTAAAAAAGAGGTGGGGATCAGTACCTGTTTGTCGTTGATTCTCAACGAGCAGGAACCTCTGACAACTGTCTCATTTGATCCTGCTATTTCACTGGAGCTGGGTCTCGGCTGGAAATCCAGTCATTATCTGTCCAGTGCAGCCAGCGCATTTGTGAAGTTTTTACAGGCGGAGGTAGGGAAAGTTTGAAGGAGTAAAACCTTTATATTGAATCAAAACAATTTTCCTGATTGACCTTCACCACTACCCTGTGTTCACATAAGAACAACAAGAATAGTGCTGAAAATGAGTAAAACATCTGGCTATGACGCTTTCTGGATGCCTTTCACCGCTAACCGTGACTTTAAGGCAAACCCGAGAATCATTAACCGCGCCGAAGGCATGTATCTGTACAGTGACGACAAACGACAATTGCTGGACGCTACAGCGGGGCTCTGGTGTGTTAATGCCGGTCATGGCCGGAAAGAGATTGGCGAAGCCATGTCTCGCCAGGTAGCTGAGCTGGATTACACCTCGCCTTTCAATTTTGGTCATGATATCGGTTTTGAGTTTGCTGAACGTCTGGTGCAGTTTACTCCCAAAGGACTGGACAAAGTATTTTTCACCAATTCTGGTTCCGAAGCGGTCGAAACGGCTCTGAAGATTGCCCTGGCTTATCAGCAGGCTCGTGGCAAAAAAGGCAAATTCAAGCTTATTGGGCGCGAGCTGGGTTACCATGGCGTGAATTTTGGTGGTATCTCAGTAGGTGGGCTGACTACCAACCGTAAGGGCTTTGGTCCTTTACTGCCTGTAGACCACCTTGATCACACTCTCGATGTAACCAATAACGCTTTCAGCAAAGGTCTGCCAGAAAATGGGGTTGAAAAAGCCGAACAGCTGGAACGACTGATTAAATTCCACGGCAGTGACAGTATAGCGGCTGTTATTGTTGAACCGGTAGCAGGTGCAGGCGGCGTCATCATGCCTCCAAAAGGTTACCTGCGTCGCTTGCGTGATATCTGTGATCAACACGATATCCTGCTGATTTTTGATGAAGTCATTACCGGCTGGGGACGACTTGGTGCCAACTTTGCTGCTGAAGCTTTTGATGTTCTGCCGGATCTTATGACTTCAGCGAAAGGTATTACCAGTGGTGTAGTACCCCTTGGGGCTGTATTTGCCAAAGATGAAATTTACAACACGATTAATGACGCAGCGGCTGATGGTTCGGTGGAGTTCTTCCATGGTTACACCTGTTCGGGTCACCCGGTTGCCTGTGCTGCAGGACTGGCGACACTGGATATCTATGAAAAAGAAGGCCTGCTCACCCGGGGCAGTGGTGATATCGGGACTTACTGGCAGGAAGCGCTGCACTCATTAAAAGAGCTCCCGGGCATTGTTGATATTCGTAACTACGGTCTGATCGGGGCTGTTCAGTTTGCTCAGCAGGATAATGGTAAGCCTATCGGTTTTGATATCCTCAAAAAGTGTTACGCAAAAGGTGTAATGGTGAGAAGTATGGAGAACACTATTGCTTTATCTCCTCCGCTGATTATTGAAAAGCAGCATATTGACCAGATAGTCTCCACTCTTTCCGAGGTGGCCAGAGACATCTGGTAAATGCTGTAGCTATAAGAGCTGACGTTGTTGATGTGAGCCAAAACTTTCCGATTAGCTTTCCGGTATAAATTACGCCTCTGTTTTTGAGGCGTATATAAGCAAAATCGATGGTCGTAATATCATGACTGGTGCGTAAGCCCTGGCCTTCTAACGTTTGCTGTCTAAAACCTCACCCCTCTTTTCATCTACGCTACATGTTGTACTGAAATCACTGCAATAATACTATATATTGTGCTTAACTAACTATTAAGGCGTCTCTGCTTTTTATCTGGTCACAAACCAATCCAGTGATCAGCAGAACCCAGATCTTTCCAAAAAATGAAGTCCCACATTACGGAAGTAGTAAACATCCGAACACAATAAGGACTGTTAAAATGACTGACACGCCCGCCACAATCCCTCTGGCATTCCCGGAACAATCCCAGCCTTTTCTCAAACAGGTTCGCAAGCGTGACGGCAGTATCGTGGTTTTTGATGCAAAAAAAGTCAGAACCGCCATTGACAGTGCCGGTCAGGCCACCGGTGAATATGATGCCGCAGAATCTGAGCGTATTGCCTCCAAATTACTCACTCTGATCAGTTTTCGCTTCAGTGATAAAACCATTCCTACGGTAGAACAAATTCAGGATCTGGCAGAACAAGTGCTGGTGACGGAAGGGCATTTTGAAACAGCCCGTGCCTATATTGTTTATCGGGAAAAGCACAAAGTGCTCAGGAATGACAGCCGCACAATGCTGGATGTGGAAGCCTCCATGTCGGAATATCTTGATCGCAGCGACTGGAGAGTCAAAGCTAATGCCAATCAGGGGTATTCTCTGGGGGGACTTATCCTGAATGTCGCGGGTAAGGTGACTGCCAACTACTGGCTAAGCCACGTTTACGAACCCTCTATTGGCGAGGCTCACAGAGAAGGCGACCTTCATATTCACGATCTGGATATGCTGTCCGGATATTGTGCTGGCTGGTCTCTTCGAACCTTGCTGCATGAAGGTTTTAATGGGGTTCCGGGTCGGGTGGAAGCAGCACCCCCAAAACATTTGTCAGCAGCCATTGGCCAGATGGTAAACTTCCTTGGCACCCTTCAAAATGAGTGGGCGGGAGCCCAGGCATTCAGTTCATTTGATACTTATCTGGCCCCCTTCATCCGCAAGGACAATTTATCGTACCGCGCTGTTAAACAGTGTGTTCAGGAATTCATTTATAATCTGAATGCGCCCTCCCGCTGGGGAACCCAGACCCCTTTCACCAATATTACTCTCGACTGGGTGTGTCCACAGGATTTGCAGGATCAGGTTCCGGTGATTGCCGGTGAAGAGATGCCGTTCAGCTATGGCGAACTTCAGGATGAAATGGCGTTAATCAACCGTGCTTATATTGAAGTAATGATGGATGGGGATGCCAAAGGGCGGGTCTTTACCTTTCCTATTCCCACTTACAATATTACGCCCGAGTTTGACTGGAACAGCCCCAACACCGACCTTTTGTTTGAAATGACTGCAAAATACGGTTTGCCTTACTTCCAGAACTTTTTAAATTCCGACCTTACCCCTAACATGGTGCGCTCCATGTGTTGCCGTCTGCAGTTGGATTTGCGGGAATTACTCAAACGTGGCAATGGATTATTTGGTTCGGCCGAACAGACCGGTTCCCTTGGGGTTGTGACGATTAACTGCGCACGGCTGGGGTATCGCCATAAAAACGACAAGGCCAGCCTTTATCAACAGCTGGATTATTTGATGGAACTGGCGAAGAACAGTCTGGAACTCAAACGAAAAGTCATACAACGGCACATTGATGACGGTTTATTCCCTTACACCAGGCGGTATCTGGGTACGCTCCGGAATCACTTCTCTACCATCGGTGTCAATGGCATTAATGAAATGATTCGCAATTTTACCGGCGATGCCGAGGATATCACCACGCCTGCCGGACATAAAATGGCGGTGGACTTACTGGATCACATTCGGGAAAAAATGCAGGCATTTCAGGAGGAAACCGGCCACCTTTATAATCTTGAGGCGACACCGGCTGAAGGCACCACATACCGAATGGCAAAGGAAGACCGTAAACGGTTCCCGGATATTTTACAGGCTGGTACGCCGGACAAGCCTTATTACACCAACTCATCCCAGCTCCCGGTTGGCTACACCGACGACCCCTTTGCCGCTCTGGATGCCCAGGATGAATTGCAGTGCAAGTATACTGGTGGCACGGTTTTGCACCTTTACATGTCCGAGCGCATTTCCTCCATTGAAGCCTGTAAAAAGCTGGTTCGCCGGAGTCTGGAAAATTACCGGCTGCCTTATATTACAATAACGCCTACCTTTTCTATCTGCCTCCATCATGGTTATCTGTCTGGTGAGCATGAATTCTGCCCCCACTGTGATGAGGAAAACAAACCCGTCACACTGGACGACAATGAACGTCAGCGTTGCGAAGTCTGGACCCGGGTAATGGGCTACCACCGTCCTGTATCAGCTTTCAATCCCGGCAAGCATCAGGAGCATGATGACCGGCTGCACTTTCAGGAGCAGGGTATGAAAAACAAAGCCGCGAAAAGGGCTTCTATAACAGAAAGCGAAATTGCCTGCTGATGAACCTGATAAAGACCGAACCTTTTGAAAAAATACCGCCTGCTGAATCACTCAGGGTAGGAGGGTTTACTCCCCTCACGACCATAGATTATCCCGGTGAACTGGCGGCGGTTATTTTTACCCAGGGGTGTCATCTGCGCTGCCAATATTGCCAGAACGGTCATTTAATTCCCTCCCGGTCAGATCATTTGTTGCCATGGAATGAAATTCAGACTTTTCTGGAAAAACGAACAGGTCTTCTGGATGCCGTCGTGTTCAGCGGTGGAGAGCCCACTCTACAAAGCGCCCTGCCTTCTGCCATTAACGATATAAAAGCGATGGGTTTCAAGGCGGGACTTCATACGGTGGGCAGTGCGCCCGGAAAACTGGCAAGGGTTATAACAAAACTTGACTGGATAGGCTTTGATATTAAAGCCCTTCCGGAAGATTACGCGGAGACAACCGGCATTGATAAAGGCAAAGATTGCTGGGAAAGCTTACGGCTTATGCTGGAATCTGGCGTCTCTTATGAGGTGCGTACGACGATACACTGGCAACTGTTGCCACCAGAGAAGGTGTTGAAACTGGCAAAACGCTTACAGCAGGAAGGAGTCCGGCATTTTGTATTACAGAATTGCCGGACTCATCACTGCCTGAATCAAAGCCTGACTCCTTCCATCCTTGATGAACAACACCGTAAAGGTATTAATCAGGAGCTTTCGGAGCTATTTCCATTTTACCAAACCCGCTGATCAGCATTTCTGCCGAACCACCTGATAACGACTTCCCAGGTACCAGATAGATTCACTGACAATATGGGTGATGCTTCACAATCGTTGGTAGTGATTTCTTGAAATAAGGCTGCCAGTCTGAGGCACCACCCTTTCAGTAAAAAATGGCAGTCTCACAAACTGCCATTTTCAATTCTGCGACAAAACTACTCTCAGCTTTCGATAGCTTCCAGCACCCGACTGACGTTGCTGTTCAGCTTACTGCAATCCACTCCCATACGGATTTCAAACGCTTCATCCACTTCCCAGAACAGCTCCAGCAGGCGGAAACGGTCTTCCAGACTCACTTCGCCAAAATCGATACGTGTTACCGGATGCCGGGGATAAGCCGCCTGCACTTCTTTCAGCAAATCATGGTTAATATCATCCGGATGAACGGTCAGGCCATCGTCGCGGGTCTGGTAGGTATTAATCACATCACGCTGTTCCTGAGTCAGCAGTTCCCCTTCACCACTGGCTCGTACCCGTGCGTCTTCCATCAACAGGTTGATCTGAATGCGGTTCAGCTCGCGGGCAATGTTATTGATTGAAAACACGCCCTGCATAAAGTCAGCCTGATACTGCTGAAAGAACTGTTCATTTCGGACAGCCAGCTGATCGTCTTCAACAGCGGGACACTGACTGTTAATCAGAATCGACTCATAAGCAGCGTACAGGGTTTCATCGTCCAGATCGTGGATGTAATCGTAACTGGCCGGGGCAGTCAGTCGGTCAAGGTTGTCCTGACTTTGCTGCCACTGTGGCGGCAACTCTTCCTGAGTTTCCTCATTGTTGCCTTTCAGAACACAACCAGACAAAACAACGCTCGTAACCGCTGCAACAATAACGCTGTTTCGCAGCTTGCCAGAAATTTTACGACTCATAGCCAGCCCAATAATAAACACAGAATGAAGACCCCGCAGAAAGCTATGCCAGCTCTATCTGCGGGGTCTGGGAAATTAAGAGATGGCGCGAGTATATTGAGGCATTTTCAGGCAATCAACTGCGCTTACTAACTATTACCGGCTTGTATAAATAGCGCCTGATTCAGAAAGGTTAGGTTACAAACAGACCTCTGTGTATCAACGCCTTGTACTTGTCATAAGTTAATGACAAATTGCATCAATCTGCGCATGAACATCTGCTAACCCTTCTTCCCGTTCCGGGGTATCAAGGTTGGCCGCGTGAATAAAGGTAATGTCTTTCATGCCAAGCATCCCAAGCGTCTGGCTGAGCTGCATTTCAATATGCTCAACACTGCCACCACCACGAGCCAGAACAATATAGACTTTCTTATTGTCCAGATATCCGACTGGTCCCTGTTCGGTATAATTAAACGTCACCCCCACGCGGGCGATGTAATCAATCCATGCTTTCAGCGTCGTTGGAATCGAAAAATTATACACCGGCGCACCAATGATAATGATTTCACTGTCTTTCACTTCACCAATCAGCTCATCCGACAGTTCACAGGCTTTTTTGCTGGCCTGAGAGTCATCACCGCCAAAACCGGAGAACGCTGAGTGATCAAAATGAGGTACCGGTTGCTTCACCAGGTCACGATGCTTTACGCCGTGTCGTTCTGTGCTGAATTTCTCAAGCAAGACCTGTGTCAACTGTCGTGAATTGGAGTTTTCAAAGCGTACACTGCTGTTAATTACAAGGATGTTATTCATTATTTCCTGTCATCTTCTGGATACAAATCAAAGGCAGGCATTACCTGATCCCGAATTTCAAATGCATCTTATTACTTCAACCTAACTTTAAGTCAACCCGTAGTCCTGTTATTTTTTCGCACAAGCCTGCGCGATTTTTATACTACGATGGATAAATACTTAATAATTATAAGAATATTAATAATATCCATTTCAGTTATATCAAAAATACTGTTACCCTGCGCTCAGCGCCATTCGAATAGGCATATTTACCTAACAATAATTCCACCTGAATGCAGTTCACCTTGAAAGAATCCACCATAGAACAACAAGGCGCTGTGGCAAAAGGAGATGTATGTGTCCACTTCAAAACTAAAAAAAATTCTCACCGCTTCACTGGTTACAGCAGGAATAGCCCTGGCAGGCTGCTCCGCTGAGCAATCAGCACAGACCAGTACAGGAGCTACCAGCAGTACCGTTAAAGTGGGCATGTCCGGCACTTATTACCCATTCACCTTTATGGAAAAAGGTGAATTACAGGGTTTTGAAGTCGACCTGTGGAACGAGATTGGCAAACGTCTGGACTCTAATGTCGAATTTGTGACCGCACCCTTTTCCGGTCTGTTTGGCATGCTCGAAGCCGGCCAGCTGGATACCATCTCCAACCAGATTACGCTGACAGAAACCCGGGCCGAACGCTATGAATTTTCCCATCCCTACGTCTACGACGGCGTTCAAATAACGGTTCACAGCGATAACGATAAGATTAATTCAGTCACCGACCTGGCTGGAAAAAGAGTAGCTGTTAACCTTGGCTCCAATTTTGAACAGGTCCTGAGAGAATCAGACCCTGAAAACAAAATCAATATCATTACCTACGACTCAGGTATTGAGCAGGACGTCGCCATGGGCAGGTCTGATGCCTTTATCATGGATCGTATCAGCGTACTCGCCCTGATTGAAAAATCCGGTTTGCCTCTGAAACTGGCGGGAGAGCCCATCAAGGTCATGGAAAGTGCCATGCCATTTGTGCGTGATGACCAGGGTATTGCACTGCGGGATCAGGTGAACAGCGCCCTCAACAGTATGCTCGAAGACGGAACCCTGGCAGACCTCTCCGGTAAATGGCTGGGTGCCGACGTCACCACACCACCGGCAGGCTGAGGAGCGCCATGATTGATTTTGACTACACCGTTGGCTTACTGCCAACGGTGACTTCCAGTCTTGATGCCACCCTTTGGATGACAGTCGGGGGCCTGGCCCTCTCCCTGAGCATAGGGCTGGTTCTGGCGCTGATTAAAGTCACCCGACCCTTTTACCTGCATTATCTGGCAGACCTTTACATCTCCTTCTTCCGGGGATCGCCACTTCTGGTTCAGCTGTTTATTTTTTACTATGGCCTGCCACAACTGTTTCCAGTCATGCGCGGAATGCCTGCCATCATCGCTGTCATCATTGGTCTTGGTCTGCACTTTTCTGCTTACATGGCTGAAAGTATGCGGGCAGCCATTATTGGCATTCACAATGGGCAAATGGAAGCGGCACTCAGTGTTGGCATGAACCGTATGCAGGCCATGCGCAGGATCATTCTGCCACAGGCTGCCAGAGTCGCCTTTCCCGGTTTGATGAACAACACCATTGACCTGTTGAAAAGTACGTCACTGGCGTTCACCCTGGGGGTGGTAGAGATTATGGCGAGAGCCCAGATGGAGGCCTCCAGCAGTTTTCGTTTTTTCGAAAGCTACCTGACCGTTGCCCTGGTTTACTGGTTTGTCGTTGTTATCTGCACCTGGTTTCAGAAATGGGCAGAAGCCCGGCTTAACAGGGCTTATGCCTGAGAAAAGGTGATACAGGTGCATCATTAAAGCACCTGTATCACCTTTGCATCATTGCCGTTAAAGCGCCCGCCCCCATCAGCAGACCACCACCGGTACGGTTGAACCACTTTCGGGTTAAAGGCGACTGGAGTTTGTCGTGTACGTAACCGGAAAATAAACCATAAATAAGGACGGTTAAGCTTGATGCCGCAATAAAGCTGACCGACATAATCATCATCTGCACCAGAATCGGATGACGGTCATCAATAAACAACGGTAACAACATCACAAAAAACACAATGCTTTTCGGATTCAGGGCTGTCACGATAAAGGAATCCCTGAAGACCTGACGGGCATCCATCAGGCCGGACTGAAGCCTGAGTGACTCCACCGGCGCACGCCAGTAGTTTATACCCAGATAGACCAGATAGACCGCCCCAAGCCACTTTAATGCTCCAAACAGGACAGCCGAGGCAGACATCAAGGCACCCAGTCCAATAAATGACAGCGACATAGCCAGAAGATTGCCCGTCCCTGTCCCCATAATCAGTGGCAGTACCGATTTAGGGCCATGATTCAGCGCCTGTGCCATCACCATAAGAATCGTTGGGCCAGGAATCATACAGACTATAAAAGCGGCTCCGACATAAGAAAGCCAAGTCTCAAAGTTCACCGGATACTCTCCCCACACCAGTGCCAACTTCTGAATAGCGTGGATGGTGTCATACAATACGGCTAATCAACACGAGCCTTCACTTTAGCTCATAGATCTCAGGACGACACTGGTCTGAACACCTGAAAGACCAGAACGATCTTTCAGGCTTTATGGAGAGCCTTCAGCTATTAAAAAGAGCCTTCAGCTCTTACAAGGAGCCTTCAGCCTTTATAGAAAACCTTCAGCTGGTAAAAAGAGTCTTCAACCTTTCAACGGTACTTTTAGCTGTAACAGCCGGGCAACATTCTCAGCAGTACGTTCAAGGTTTTCCCGTCCCGCCTCAAGAGCTTCAGGCAAAGAAACAGCCCCATGAACCACTGGAAATACGGCATCAATGCCATGTTCATAAACCGCTTCACAGCCCTTGCCGACACTGCCAGCCAGTGCAATCACAGGTATGCCTTCCGCTTTAGCGACCCGGGCCACTCCGACCGGGGTTTTACCATGCACTGTCTGACCATCCAGACGTCCTTCTCCGGTAATCAACAGGTCAGCGCCACCAGCCTGAGCTTTCAGCCTGACAGTTTCGAGAACTATATTAATGCCAGGTTTCAGGTCAGCGTCCATAAAGGTCAGCAGGGCAGCTCCCATGCCACCGGCAGCACCGGCTCCGGCAACGTGTTCAATATCTACATCCAGGCATTGCTGAATCACTGCCGCATAATTTGTCAGAGCCTTGTCCAGTTGCACGACCATAGCCGGAGTTGCCCCCTTCTGGGGGCCAAATACCGCCGAGGCACCCTTCGATCCCGTTAACGGGTTATTCACATCACAGGCTGCAGTGACACGCACGTTTGCCAGTCGAGAATCCATAGTGCTGCAATCAATACTGGCAAGGTCTGCCAGTGCCGCGCCACCAGCAGGCAACTCTTCCCCCTTGTCATTCAGGAAACGAACCCCCAGAGCTGCCATCATACCGGCGCCGCCGTCGTTGGTCGCACTGCCACCAATGGCAACAATAATCCGGCTGACCCCAAGGTTCAAAGCTTCCCGCACCAGCTCTCCAGTGCCGTAAGTTGTCGTCAGTAAAGGATTGCGAAGATGAGGCAAGATCCGTTCAAGTCCGGAAGCTTCGGCCATTTCGATCACTGCGGTTTTGCCATCACCCAGAACACCAAAGCGGGCTTCTACCGGCTCCCCCAATGGTCCTGTCACCGTTCGTGAATAGAACTGTCCGGCAGTTCCGTCCACCAGCGACTGCAGTGTCCCTTCACCACCATCCGCTACGGGTACCTTGATGAACTCAGCCGAAGGTAATACACGACGCATTCCTGTTTCTATGGCAGTAGCGACGTCTATCGCACTCAGGCACTCTTTAAAGGAATCGGGGGCAATGACTATTTTCATAATTATTTTTCCCTGTGGCCGGTTTATGACGTTTTACGAAAGGCTTGAAAACCCTTGGTAAACTGCCATAGCTGAACTGTATAAAAGCGCAGAAAGCCCGATAACCCGGCTTTCTGCAATCTCAGCCAGCTATCCTCACTCTTCACGGATGCAATGATTACTCATGTGCTCCAGCGCCCGGATCATCGCCGAATGATCCCAGGCTTCACCACCCAGTGCTGAACAGGTGTTAAATAACTCCTGTGCAGTAGCAGTATTGGGCAAATTCAACTGCAATGCTCTGGCACCGGTCAATGCCAGGTTCAAATCTTTCTGATGCAACGCAATTCTGAAGCCGGGGTCAAAAGTGCCTTTCACCATGCGCTCACCATGGACTTCAAGAATCTTGGAAGACGCAAAGCCACCCATTAAAGCTTCACGAATTTTCACAGGGTCGGCACCTGCCTTTGAGGCAAACAGCAGCGCTTCAGAAACCGCTTCAATATTCAGGGCAACAATAATCTGGTTAGCGACCTTGCAGGTCTGTCCATCACCATTGCTGCCCACCAGGGTAACGTTCTGTCCCATGACCTCAAATAACGGTTTAACTTCATCAAAGGCTGCCTGTGTACCGCCCACCATAATAGACAGTGAACCGGCAATAGCACCTACTTCACCACCGGATACAGGGGCATCCAGATACAGGCCGCCTTTTTCCACAACCAGCGCTGCAAACTGCTTGGTTTCTATCGGCGAAATAGAACTCATATCAACAATAACTTTGCCTTCCCTGACCCCCTCAAGCACGCCTTTTTCACGCTTGAGAACATCAGCAACATGAGGCGTGTCTGGCACCATAATGATGGTAATATTGCACACCTCCACTACGTCGATAGGGTTGGGCAGTGCATGCCCCTGCTCTCCTAATAACTCTTGTGGTGCTGGTTCAAAGTGTTCAGTGAAATACAGGTCATAACCGGCAGTCTGAAGATTCTTTGCCATAGGCTTACCCATGATACCGGTGCCGATAAATCCTATTTTTTTCATAGTATTTCTCTCGATTTATTATGTTTATGCTGTGTTTATGTCGTTTTTAAACCTGGTTGTAGATTTTTAGCCAGCCCAGACCTTCTTCCGTTGTCGTAGCAGGTTTATATTCACAGCCAACCCAGCCGTCATAGCCAATACGATCCAGATGACTGAGCATAAAGTGATAATTGATCTCACCAGTACCCGGTTCGTGTCGTCCGGGGTTATCAGCCAGCTGAACATGCTGGATCACATCCAGATGGGCTTCACAGGTGGTGGCAATATCACCTTCCATTATCTGCATGTGATAGATGTCGTATTGCAGCATCAGGTTGTCACTGCCCACCTGCTCTTTGATCTTCAGCGCCTGTGCCGTAGTCGTCAGGAAAAAGCCGGGAATATCGCGGGTATTGATCGCCTCAATGATCAGACGGATACCCGCCTGCTCCAGTTTTTCTGCCGCATATTTCAGGTTGGCAACAACCGTTGCTTCCGCCTCAGCAGCAGGCACACCTTCAGGAACAATACCTGTCAGACAGTTGATCTGGGTATTACCCAATACCTGTGCATAAGCAATCGCGGTGTTTACTCCGGCTTTAAACTCTTCCGTTCTGGCCGGGTCACAGGCTATGCCGCGATCCCCTGCAGCCCAGTCTCCGGCAGGCAAATTAAACAACACCTGTTCAAGGTCATTCTGTTTCAGCTTTTGAGCAATTACCTCAACCGGGTAATCGTATGGAAACAGGTATTCAACGCCCTTGAATCCGGCTTTTGCAGCGGCTTCAAAACGATCAGGAAAGTCCACCTCGGTAAACAACATGGACAAATTTGCAGCTAACTTTGGCATGGAGCCCCCCCATTGAAATCAAAGATCAATAACTTCTTCAAACTCATTAACAGCGTCGATATTCACACCCATGGAAATATTGGTCACCCGTTCGGTAATCACTTCGACAACAACAGGTACACGATGGGTCTTCATCAACTCCTGCGCTTCCTTCAACGCAGGCCCGATCTGATCCGGATCAAACACCCGCAGCGCCTTACAACCCAGACCTTCAACCACTGTCTTATGGTCTACGCCGTAGCCTTCCAGTTCTGGCGCGTTAATGTTTTCATACGACAGCTGAACACAGTAATCGATGTCAAAGTTGCGTTGTGCCTGACGAATCAGGCCGAGATAGGCGTTATTCAGCACTACATGGATATAGGGCAGATTAAACTGGGCGCCGACTGCCAGCTCTTCAATCATGAACTGGAAGTCATAATCACCAGAAACAGCAACAACCGGACGTTGTGGATCAGCCTTGGCAACACCCAGGGCCGCAGGCAGTGTCCAGCCCAGAGGACCCGCCTGGGGGCTGTTCACCCAGTGACCGGGCTTATAAACATGAAGGAATTGTGTGGCAGCAATCTGAGCAAGACCAATAGTGGCAACGTAGCAGGTATCAGAACCAAACACATTGTTCATTTCATGATACACACGGTGTGGCTTAATCGGCTTACTGTCAAAATCGGTCTTGCGCAGCATGGTTTGCTTACGGACCTGACACTCTTCTACCCAGCCATTGCGGTTTTTCAATGTGCCAGCGACTTTCATCTCTTTAGCCACTGCAATAAACTGCTTCAGTGCCGCACCAGCATCAGACACAATGCCGAAATCCGGAGCCAGTACACGGCCGATCTGGGTGGGTTCAATATCGACATGGATGAACTTGCGACCTTCTGTATAAACATCCAGACCGCCGGTATGGCGATTCGCCCAGCGATTACCAATACCAAAGACAAAGTCGGAAGCCAGCAGGCTGGCATTACCATAGCGATGTGAACACTGAATGCCGGCACGACCAATCATTAAAGGATGATCGTCAGGTACAGAACCCCAGCCGCGCAATGTCTGAATCACAGGGACACCGGTGACTTCGGCAAATTCCTGCAACAGATGGGCAGCTCCGGTGCCAATCACACCACCACCCGCGATCAGAACCGGGCGTTCAGCGTCGTTCAGCATGGCCAGTGCTTTTTCAGCCTGAGCGCGGCTTGCCTCTGGCTGGTAAGGTTTCAGAGGTTCATAGGTATCAATATCAAATTCAATTTCTGTCATCTGCACATCAATAGGCAGATCAACCAGTACAGGACCGGGGCGGCCGGAGCGCATGATATGGAAAGCTTTCTGAATCGTACCCGGTAGCTGGGCCGCTTCACGAACGGTCACTGCCCACTTGGTGACCGGGGCTGCAATTTTTTCGATCTCCACAGCCTGAAAATCTTCTTTTGTAATTTTTGCAACAGGTGCCTGACCCGTGATGCAGAGGATCGGACTGGAATCAGAAAAAGCAGAGTAAAGCCCTGTAATCATATCGGTACCGGCAGGACCTGATGTGCCAATACAGACACCGATATTGCCCGGATTCGCTCGGGTATAGCCTTCTGCCATGTGTGAGGCGCCCTCAACATGACGCGCCAGAACGTGATCAATGCCACCATTTTTCTTCATGGCTGCATACATGGGATTAATCGCTGCGCCGGGTACACCAAACGCACAGGAAACACCTTCGCGCCTGAGAATCTCTACGGCTGCTTCAATTGCTTTCATCTTAGCCATTGCAATACATTTCCGTCGTTTATTAGTCTTGTTTAAACTTATAATTGCTAGCAATTTAAAATAATGTGGCTAGCAATTTGTCGGTATTATTTCACGGAGGAGTGGCAAATTTATTGTTGCAGATCAAATCTGAACAGAAGAAAACGAATAAAACACACCTTTATGAACAGAGCCTGTCAATATCGCTAAAAATCATCCGGCTTATTGACTTATATCTACAAACAACCTTTTTCATTCACAGACACTAAGTTATGTAACCAATGACAATAACTAACCTGCCCTTGATGCGTCTTACACTAAGAAGCTTAAAAGAACTTATAACACTTCCGGGGGAAGTATGACCAAGCCACAGATTAAACCTGAACGCCTGTTAGCAGACCTGCAGCAATTACGACGTTTTGGTGAATATAAATCAGGTGTCGTACGACCTGCACTGTCTCCGGTGGATATGGAAGCCAGAAGATGGTTAAGAGAACGTATGCTGGCTGCCAGCCTGGACGCACATATTGACGGTGTGGGCAATGTGATTGGCTATTCCGGTAAACAAGGGCCTACCCTGCTGATGGGTTCGCACACCGATACCCAGCCTGAGGGGGGATGGCTGGACGGAGCCTACGGTGTTATCTGCGCCCTGGAAGTGTGTCGCGCTCTGCAGGAGTGTCCCGAAACCACACAGATGTCGGTAGATATTGCGTCCTGGTCTGATGAAGAACACACCTTTCATGGGTTCCTGGGCAGCAAGAGTTTTCTTGGATTGCTGGAACCGGATGTGATCAGAACCGCCACCAATGCCGATGGGCATTCTCTTGAACAGGCTCTGTTTGACGCCGGCCTTAACGGTGTACCACACCGTTACCAGCCCGACCGTTATATCGCTTATCTGGAGCCTCATATCGAGCAAGGCCCCAGACTGGAGTTAAGCAATAAACGACTGGGGATCGTTACAGGCATTGTCGGCTGCCGTGATTACGATATTACCTTTACCGGCGAAGCCAATCATGCAGGAAGCACCCCAATGGAGCTGCGTAAAGATGCAGGGATGGCCATGGTGGATTTCATCGGGCAACTCAACCGGAGGTTTCAACAGTTGGCTGGCCAGTTTACTGTATGGACGGTAGGCCGGATTGATTATTTTCCCGGTGCCGCCTGTGTGATTCCGGGGCAGGCGATCATGCGCCTTCAGTTCCGAGACACCAGCCAGGGGCAGATGAATGTGCTGGAACAGGCTCTACGACAGTTAGTCGATACATTCAGCAGTCATAGCGGATTCCCGGTCACCGTCAGTCGTGAAAGTATCACCGATGCCGTGACACTGGATAGGCAGGTTCAGTCATGTCTGCAGGAAGCCGCTGAAGAACATTACCCCGAACAGTGGCAATCCCTGCCCAGCGCCGCCATGCACGATGCCAATATGTTTGCACCGGTGATGCCAACGGGTATGCTGTTTGTTCCCAGCATTAAAGGTATCAGCCATAATCTGGCGGAAGATACCAGAGAGAGTGATTTGATTACGGGTTGCCAGCTGGCAGCTTATGCTGCAGCCAGAATTATTAATGAGGCAACATAAACGATGAGAAGGGGGAAACGGCTGTTTCCCCCTTCTCATCAGTTTGAACATTCAGTTACCGGTCAGAAAGGACCGTAATTAATCATACCTGCCAGAATAGCGCCACCGCAGGCAACAAAGATAGTGAAGATAAAGAACGGGAAGTAGAACTTCACCCACCGAATATAATCCACACGGGCAGCCACCAGCGCCGCAATGAAATACCCACTGGTTGGGAAGAAGATGTTGGAGAGTCCATCCGCAACATTGGAAGACCATACCAGCACCTGTTGATTCATACCCACCAGATCAGCAACAGGGCTCAAAATAGGCAGAGTTACCAGCATCTGGCCGGAGCCTGAAGGAACCAGGAAGTTAAAGGTCGCCTGGCTGATCACAACACCAACGGAGGTTGCCCAGCCCGGCAGCCCGCTGATAAACATTGCCAGATAATGAACCAGCGTATCCATAATATTACCGGTATCCAGCATCACGGAAACACCGCGCGCCACACCACAGATCAAAGCACCCACCAGCATGATGCGCATGGCTTCATTAAAGTTGTTGCAGATCTGGTTCAGTGAGTTACCGGCAATCAGAGAGGCAACGATTGCCATAGCCATAAACAGACCGGAAATCGCATTGAAGCCTAAACCGAATATCATGATGCTGCTTATAACAGACAAAAACATGATCAGAGTTGCCAGACCCGCCATTTTCAGCCTTGGATCGTAGTCAACAGCAATGTTCTGGTCGTCTTTACTGAGAAGCTCTTCTCTCAGCCTGAGGTCGTCTTCATACATCATGCTGGATTCTGGACTGGCTTTTACCCGGCGTGCGTGACGCAGAATATAGGCAATCACACAGGCCATGACGAAGCACCAGAAGATAATGCGATACCAGGCACCGGAGAACATGGGCAGTTCGGTAATCATGTGACCGATACCAACATTGGTCGGAGCAGTGACGCCAAAAGCGAAGCCCAGAGTAGTAGGAATAATTGCAGTGGCCGCTGCGGTCATGGAGTCATACCCCAGCCGTAGCATAAGCGGTAATATGATGGGAATGTAAGCGATTGACAGCTCCGGGGTGCCGATAAAGGCACAAATGGCGCCAAATACCAGCACCAGAATCGGAATCATAAATTCCGTTCTTCTCCCCAGCTTATCTACCAGCATGTTGATGCCCATATCAACAACGCCAATCTTCTGCAGTACAATCACTGCACCGCCCACCAGCAAGGTCAGAACCACAACCGAAGACGCCCCACCAGACCGGCAGGAATGGCTTCAATCACATCCATGAAACCAACAGGAGTTTGTTCAATTTGCTGGTAGGTGCCGGCAATTACCACCTGTCGTCCATTAGGGAGGGTGTCACGTTCAAACTGACCAGCAGGTATCACCCAGGTTAGAAGGGCAACAATGATGATAAAACTGGAAAGGATGACGTAGATGTCGGGGAAGAGACTGTAATTCAAATTGTGTAAACGCTTGTCGTTAAAACTCCAAAGAGGAGAATAACAATGAGCGTTGACATCGATCCGGAACTCGTCGAAAAACTTGCCAGTCAAATAAAGACTCAAGATGATCTTGCCGAACTCAGTCGTCAGCTGTTGAAAGTCTCTGTTGAGCGTGTCATGGCCGCTGAACTGGAAGATCATCTTGGCTATTCCAAGCATGCGCCTGAAGGTCAAAACTCCGGAAACAGTCGCAACGGTTATTCCAAAAAAACACTCAAGGGCGACTTCGGTGAAGTCGAGGTCAAAACCCCCAGAGACCGCAACGGTGAATTCTCACCACAGCTTATTGCCAAAGGTAAAACCCGAATCAACAAGCTGGATCAGCAGATTCTGGCTCTGTACTCCCGTGGAATGACCACCCGCGATATAGCCGATGCCCTGGAAGAAATGTATGGCGCAGACGTGTCACACAACCTGATATCCAAAGTGACTGAAGCTGTTCAAGAGGAAGTACAGAACTGGCAGAACCGCCCTCTGGAAAGCCTTTACCCCATTGTCTACCTTGACGGCATCGTCGTTAAAGTCCATCAGGATAAGCGGGTTGTCCGGAAAACCGTTTATGTCGCTCTTGGTGTTGATATTGAAGGCCAAAAGGAACTTCTCGGTCTCTGGATTGCCGAAACAGAGGGAGCCAAATTCTGGCTCTCGGTTTTAACAGAGCTTCAGAGCCGTGGCCTTGAAGATATCTTCATTGCCTGTGTTGATGGACTGTCAGGCTTCCCTGAAGCCATCAACACGGTTTATCCAAAAGCCCAGATTCAGTTGTGTATCGTCCATCAGGTTCGTAACTCTCTGAAGTATGTGTCCTACAAGGATCGTAAGGCCGTATCAACGGACCTGAAGAAGATCTACCAGTCAGCTACTGTGGACGAGGCTGAACGTGAACTGAGCGCTTTTGAGGCGACCTGGGATGATAAGTTTCCATCGATAGGTAAATCCTGGCGCAACAACTGGGATAACCTGATAACCCTGTTTGACTATCCTGATGATATCAGGAAAGCGATTTACACGACGAACGCTATAGAATCGCTGAACAGTGTGATCAGAAAAGCTATCAAGCAACGGAAGATCTTCCCATCAGATAACTCTGTGATGAAGGTGATTTATCTGGCGATGGAAAGAGCTTCAGCGAAATGGACGATGCCCATCAGGAATTGGGTATCAGCTCTGAACCGGTTTGCAATTATGTTTCCAGACCGGTTCAGGCAGTAAAGTTGGTTGAGCGTTTACACAGAATTAATTACAGGCTCTCGGGGAACTGGAACTTTTTCTTATCTCGTTTTTCTTCTATTTGAGCTGCTATCGCCATGACCATACCTACAATTATTTAATTTCTAGTAATATGGTTTCCATCCGTAGCGTATATTTCATACGCTGACTTCCCTGTCGGTAGCTAATGCTTGCTTAAAAACTCATTTAATATTCTTGTTTAAAATATTACTGAACTTTTTAAACCTTCATTTTCCTTACGACCTTTGCTAACAATCTTTATTAATATTACTAACATTTATTTTCAAATAATTGCCACAGATCAATTATTGCAACAATAACCAACATGCAAGTAAAATGCATGATTTTATTGTCTTTAGCAATACACCTCGACCATTGATGGAAAAAGCATCGTGATACGAACAAGGAGTCGCTCAAGACCGCTTAAGTACTCAACCTATGGAATCAATATTCCTGACTTATTGGGCAGATGCTATGCAATACCCTGAAGGGCATAAATACCCTGAAGGACATAAATACCCTGAAGGGAATAAGGCTCTTATCGGCTTCTAAACTACTGGATGTTGAAACCTGCTCATAGCCCATACAGGACTTTAGTTTCATAGATATTGGTTAGTAGTTTCGCATATGCCTTGTCTACCAAAGCATGTAACCAGTTTTTGTATAGAGCAGTCTGCAGCCGATAAGAGCCTCTGTAATTAACCTGCTCCGGAAGACGACAAGAGCCAATATTAGTAGCAATCAGAAAATAATAAGCTACTGTCTACTGTACCATTATGATTAATGAATGACGTGTCGTGAACAAAAAAATACATAAGCTAACCTTAAAAAGAATGCTTCGTCTTGTTTGTTGTTTATTTTTTGCGACAACATTCGACTCAAATGGCGACACACTGTTGATGGGGCGCTCTGTTTCTTTTCAAAATAACCCATCCACTCTTTCCTTTGGACCGAAAATACCTGAACCAATGCATCCTCCTCAAATGGCCCTTTCTGATAAAGTTCATCGCGCCCTTTTCGCGGAAACAACTTTACAGGAAATAGAGATAGCCTCAAAAATAACACGATCGTACGAAAAAGAGCTTATTACACTTTTGGAACTAGCAAAAAAGATGATTATCATCGTGATCTTTGGTAGAAAGGAGTCAATTGAAACAGGGGACCCGTTAAGTGAGTCTGTAGAAAACGAAGCTCATGCAATCCTACCAGACGATGATCCGGGATTTTTAAGTTATTCCTACTCAGGTCCTACTGATTTTATGATCGTCTCACTTCCTATAGAAGGTGGTAAAAGTCAGAATGACCCGAATGGTCCGAATGGTCCGAATGACCCGAATAGTCCGAGTGACCCGAATGGTCCGAATGGTCCGAATGGTCCGGTTGGTCCGGTTGGTCCGAATAAAAAGAAACCCAAATTGCAACTAACTATAAACCTACCCCAAAAAGAAGAAATACATCATCGCCGCCTGACCTGTCAACTTAGTCAGGATGCACAGTTTGTCCGCCTTTGGTTACGTAACGATTTGCACTTGGAAAATCACATACCTAAGAAACTTCTGCTTAGTAAGCAGTTTACATTTAATACAGTTGCTGAGAGTGGGCATCGTTTAACAGTCATTGCAGAAACACCTGATCATAGAAAATATGTTATTAAAGTGACAGACACAGGCTATAGTGATTTTCAATCATCTTATGGAAATGATCCGGCATTAATAACATTCAAACAGGCTGTATTTGATGTTTTGGCTTTTCAACAATTTCAGAATTTCTTTAATGAACACTTTCCTCAATATGAGGAGGATACTATATTTCCTACAACACACGTTGCAATAGTATCTGTAGATGATTATCTCAAAAACCTGCCTGATGAGTTAAAAACAAGTAGCAACCCTATGCTTTCTATACTTCGAGAAAGCCTCCGCGTCAATAATGACTCTGAACTTCTTATGTTTGTAGTTATACAACAATTTATTCCTTCTTTAAGGAAGCTTAATGAGGATGATTTTAAAAAGCATGAAGATTTAATTGAAGAACTAACTAAGCTGATAACAGACATCAAAGAAGAAACAGGCCAAAACTTACTCATCAACTCTAATGGCCAGATAGCTTTAATTGATGTTGAACTGGATCAGATTGACTGGCGTGCCAGGGAAAAAATGGGTGAACTAAAGCATGATAAAGACGCTATGCTAGAAGCGCTCAGAAATTTTGACGACTTAGAGTGTATAGATCTGGATGAAAAAAGCTACACAAAATTACGGAATTCGTTGGGCCAGTCTGGTTCTTCAGACAGCGGTATTTATTCATATAAAAGCTTTAGTGAATTATCTGAAGTAACCAATGAAGATCACGACATCGGTGATGAAGATTACGATTTCAGTGATGAAGATGTTTTTGAACCATAAAAGATTCGGCGGTCATGCACCATTAGCCTTTGCATGGACTTTCAAAACCATTGACTCGCCCTTTTTACCCGGCAACCGTGGCATACCTGTGTGTCATAAAGAATGACTCTATAGAGTAATGTTCCTGATTTTGCCAAACGATACCGGGTTTCAGGTTCTGCCTTTGGATAGTGTGCAGACTGATGAAAGACAGGTTCAACGTAACAGTGAATTGTACGGCTCTCTGACCTTAAACCTGATATTAGAACCAGTGGAGATGTTCGATTATTTATTTTGGAAGCTAAGAGCTATTTTATGGACAGAAACCCTTGCCTGCCAGGCAAGGGCTTTTGCTAAGACTTAAGCAATTTTTTTCTTATGCACTACAGTTTTTTGCTCGCCGGACATCAGGAAAAAATAGCTCACCCCTCCAAGCGCAGCACCAATAACCCAACCAAAACCGGCCAGTGCCGACAACGCTGGCACCCAGACCGTACCAATAGCAAAAACTGCAGCGATGGCAAAAGCCTGCAGGGCTTTTCGGTTCCAGCCATTATCGTAGTAATACGCTCCATCAGTGTCGTAAGTGAACAGATCCTGCACAACCAGTTCCTGTTTTTTCAGCAGGTAGTAATCCACCATCATAATGCCGTAAACCGGTGCCAGAATCGCACCAAGCGTATTCACAAAACCGTCAATACCGATCCGGCTGATCAGAACCACCCACAATGCTCCGATAAAGAAGGAGATAAAGGCCGTAATCAGGCCACCCACTTTAAAGTTCACCTTGCTTGGGAACAGGTTAGCCAGACCAAAGGCTGATGGGATAAAGTTAGCCACCAGGTTGATGCCCACTGTAGCGGCAAAGAAACACGTAGCAGCAACCACCGTCAGAAACAGGTTATCGACCCGCTCAATAATTTCTGCCGGATTGGTCAGCTCTTCTCCAAACACCACGACAGTGCCTGCTGTAACGAACAGGGCAATAAACGAAAACAGGGCAACGTTACCAGGCAGACCCAACCAGTTACCCAGCTTCAAAGACCTGTCGTCTTTCACGTTACGGGAGAAATCACCAAAGTTAATAACGACGGCGGCAAAGTAAGCAATCATGGTTCCCATGGCTGCAAAGAATGCCATGACCGGACCGCCCTCATAACTGCCACTCCCTTTGAAAATATTACTGACAGCAGGCAACATCTGATCGCCCGCCTGTATCCAGATCATAATCATCAGGGCAATCATAACGAAGTAGACAAAAGGCCCAGCCCAGTTCAGGAAACGGGTGATCCAGCTTATCCCGCGCATAAACATAAGCAGCTGGAAGGCCCAGACCAGTACATAGGAGAACCAGCTGATAGCGGTCATGCCGAGATAGGTTTGCGTACTCTGTACATTAAACAGACTACCCAGTAACAACGTGACTGCCGTCGCTGCAAAGTAGGTTTGTACGCCATACCAGAACATGGCTACAACACCACGGGTCAATGCCGGAAAGTTCGCACCTTTCACCCCCATGCTGACCCGTGCCAGCACAGGACTGGGAATACCGTATTTAACACTGGGCTGGCCGGCAAGGTTACACAAGTACATAATAACAATAGCGGCAAGGATAATGGCGGCCATGACAGCCCAGCCATTCAAACCGTAAGAAATAAACAGTGAAGCCGCCAGTGTATAACCAAAAAGGCTTTGTACATCGTTGGCCCAGACATTAAATATTTCGAAAGAGCCCCAGGTTCTGTTTTTGGATTCTAATGGAGCGAGATCTTCATTATAAAGACCCGGATCGACGTTCTTGAGATTTAACTGATGGTCCGAGGACATGGCATACTCCCTTTCATTGTCTGTTTTTATTTCTCAAAATCTGGCTGAATCAGTTCCCCACTGCCTGGCTCAGCAATTATCTTTCCATTGCGGAATACCGTTTGCCCGCGAACAATGGTTTCAAGCACCTGGCCCTTAATTTTTTTACCTTCCCAGGGAGTCAGGCTGCTCTTCTGTTTACCGAGTGAATACTTACCTTCATAAACCCATTGATGATCAAGGTCTGCCAGAGCAAAATCAGCATCCAGTCCCACCTGTATTGCACCTTTTCTTCTGCCCAGACCAAACCGTCTGGCTGGATTGGAACTCATCAGTTGAGCAAGGCGCTCTGGTTTCATCCCCCGCTGGTTGATTGCAGCGTCCAGCATTAACGGCAGCATCAGTTCAATGCCAGGTAAACCGGGTGGTACTGACCATATATCGCCATCATGTTTAAGACGGTCGTCGTCCGTGTAGGGGCAGTGATCTGAACCCAACATGTCGATCTCACCCTTAAGCACCATATCCCAAAGGGTGGCCTGATTCTCAAGGCTTCGAATGGGAGGGTTACACTTGCCAAAAACGCCACAGCGCTGCAGATCAGAATCATCCAGAACCAGATAACTGGGCAGGGTTTCAACCGTCATGGATACCCCACGGGAGCGAGCGTGCTGGATCACATCCCGTGCTCGTGCGCTGGACAAATGACAGATATGGATGTCACAGCCAGTTTCTTCTGCAAACAGTGCTATTCGGGAAATAGCCTCTATTTCAGCGATGTCAGGCCGAGACTGCAAATGCGCTAAACCACCATTGATTCCAGCTTTCTGCATCGCTTCAGCAGTAGAGTCGATAATGTCAGCATTCTCTGCGTGAAAACCAATAAAACGACGGTATTTATTCACCTCTTTCATTGCTTCCAGAAGCCTGTAATCGGTCAGTTTCGGCGCATCAGGATCAGTGGATAAAAAGGTCTTGAAAGCCACACAACCGCATTCAACCAGCTCTTTCACCCGTTCCAGCTCATCGGCAGGCAGTAATCCCCATAAGGCATAATCTGTGACAACCTGTGGTTTAGCGACTTCATATTTGTGAGCAAAGGCATCACGGCTCGTCACCAGCGGCTGGCTTAATGGCATTTCAACGGTAGTGGTTACACCACCGGCTGCAGCCTGTCGTGTACCACTGCCAAAATCTTCTCTGCTTTGCCCCGGTCCCGGCTCCTTGAAATGCACATGTGGGTCAACCACACCGGGAAACACCATTAAGTCATTAGCGTTGGTTTCTTCTTTTGCGGGTAATTGAACGTCCGGAGCAGTAATAGCTGCAATCTTGCCATCTTTAATGGCCAGGTTGCCTTCAATCACGCCAGATTCAAGCACCAGACGGCCACCCGTAATTACCCGATCCATAAGCTTGTCATTGTTTTTCATTTTGTTTCCCAATAACTCACAAAAGCTGGAAGTTAAGAATGAAGCATTAAAGGTCAGAAGCCGTCTGTCACATATTCAGCCGACTTATGTCTTATATCAATGACCTGCCCTGAACCTCTGGGAAGAAGGCATATTCTTCATCAGGATATAGTACGTAAGACCGGCAGGTATCAGGCTGGCATACCAGGAGACGCTGACAAACATAAAGGCAAAAACAACACCGACAAGTACAGCGATCATACCTGCCCAGTTGACGCCACGCAGCGGGCCTTTCTCATCATAGAAATCGGCAATGTGCAGGGTACTGCGGCGAATCAGGAAATAATCCACCAGCATCACGGCAAAGATTGGACCAAGAAAAGCAGAGTAAGACTGCACAAACAGTTGCAGGCCCGCTGCAGAGTCTTCTTTAACCAGTTCCCACGGGAAGGTACAGAACGACACCAGCCCCACGGCGACAGCCGCTTTTTTGAAACTGATTTTGAAAGTATCCATCAGAACATAGGCAGGAGGAACAACATTGTTCAATACGTTAGTGGTCACCTGCGCAAAGGCGATAAACAGCAAAGTGATAATCAATAGTGGGGTGTTATCTACTGCACTGGAGAAGACCTGAATCGGATCAGAAACACCGGTTGCGCCAGAAACCATCAAACCGATCAGCCCCATAAATACGGTCACCGGCAGAATAGCCGCCACATAAATGCCGGTCATTAAACCACGTCCTGCTGACTGCTGCATTTCACGGGAGTAATCGCTCACATTCAACATCATGGTGCTGTATATACCGAGGAACAGCATGGTGGCCTTCCAGAATGGCAGCCCCCAGGTTCCTTCAATATTAACGATGGTGGTCGAGATTTCAGCGCCGTATTTATCAATCGTGCTGTAAAACATGTAAGCAAGGGAGGCGAGAATAAATCCACTGCCAATATTCTCAAGCCATTTGATACCCTGAAAGCCCAGTACAGACAGGCCAATCTGCAACCCCTGGAACAAGATAAAGAACAGTACCAGATTGTCATAACCAAACAGTGTGGCTGACACCATATTTAAAGCACCTGCACCGATCCAGCTCTGAAAGCCAAACCAGACGACAGCTGGCACAGCCCGGATCAGGCCGGGAACCCGGGTACCGGCAAAACCGAAAGCGCCCCGGGCCTGAACCACAAAGGGAATACCATACTTCTGCCCGGCCATACCGTTTATGGTCAGGGCAACACCAATGATCACGCAGCCCAGAGCCATCGCCACCACGGCCTGAAAGAAGTTCAGGGTGCCGACGATACTTGACCCCATGGCAAAGGTGCCAATAGAAACACAGCCACCCATCCAGGTGAACAGATAAGACCAGTTCCCCATAATTCGATGCTTCTGGGGTTCAAGAGACTCTTCACCGGCTTTTTTGGTTTGAATCTCTTCGCCTGTAACCTCGTATCCAGATTTTGAATCAGCAGCCAGTTCACTCACAGGTATGCCCTCATTCAAACACATGCTATGAAATCATCAGTGGTTCCACTGGCATGGTTTTATTTTGGTATTAGGAATTTCCCGGTTAATAAGTTAATGTTTCCTGTGATATTTTTAATTGTTCTCAGAACTCACTGGTTAACTTATTTGTGTTTCCCTTGCTCTGCTTTTGCTTGTCCTTAATATGAAAGAAAACACGTTTTCCTGTTTATTATTTTCGAACGAAAATATTTTGTTCCGACATAAAGACTTCTTCCAGATTCTTACCAACATCAGCCGGGTCTGCCACCAGAAATTCTGATTTGTCAGACATCGCCAGCAATGGGTGATGCCAGACTCCCGGATGGTAAACAATACCCTGTCCGTGACTGGCAATAAAACAACGAAGGGTGCTTAAATCAGGTTGTGAATCACCGGACGCCACAACAATCAGGTAAGGTTCTTTATTGACAGGCATAAACATCTGACTGCCAATAGGGTGGCGTTCCAGTACCTGTAAACGGCAAGGCAATTGAATGGCTTCAGCCTGTAAAAAAAGATGAGCGTTAACAGCACTGGCACCACCAGCCTGAATAACGCCCAATGCCGGATATTTTCGACACCGTCCCTGGTTATTACCCAGACTTTCACCACGGTATTCAATGACATCACCAAAGGGTGCAAAGGGTTCTCTGGTTAACGGTTCGGTCTGGATATAAGTCATCATTGTTATTAACCCACTATTGATGATTGCCTGATTATTCTTTTCCCGTTATTTGAAACTCACGCATTTCGCCTCAGGTTTAATTGACCAAACCCGGGTTCAACAAGTATCTCCCTGTTTCGGTAAACCGTCTTACCTCTCACCAGCGTCTGCTCAACGCGCCCTTTCATTTTTCTGCCTTCAAACGGGCTGCGGGTACACTTCGCTTTGGCGTAAGACGCTTTCCAGCTATACGTCCATTCCGCTTCAGGATTCACCAGCACCAGATCGGCATCATTCCCAAGCTTGATAGAACCTTTATGAGGCAGGTCGAAACGTCGGGCCGGATTGGTCGCCAGCAGCTGTGCCAGAGTTTCCAGACTGACACCACGTTTGTGATAACCTTCATCCAGCATCAGAGGGAGCATCAGGTCCATGCCACCGATTCCGGGAGGCATTTTCCAGATATTGTCACCGTGCTGAAGACGATCATTATCGGTATAAGGCGTATGGTCTGTGCCGATCATGTCAAACTCACCAGCTTTCAGCATATCCCACAGCTGTTCTTTGTTCTCCGGACTTCTCAGCGGCGGGTTGCACTTGGCAAACCCATGGTGTTTTTCCAGATCATCAGTATCAAGCACCAGGTAGTGCGGACAGGTTTCAACGGTAACATCAACGCCGCGTTTACGCGCATCGGCAATCAGCTGGCGTGCCTTAACCGTGGACAGGTGACAGATATGCAGACGACAACCTGTGTGTTCAGCAAACAGAATAACCCGGCTGATGGCTTCGACTTCAGCAATTTCAGGGCGAGCCTGTTCATGGGCAGAGCCATTAAAGATACCCTTCTCTTCAAACTCTTTCTGACGATTGAACAGGATATCGGCGTTTTCAGCATGAACACCCACCAGACCGTTAAACCGGCTGATCTCTTCCATCGCCTTTAGCAGGGCATAGTCAGGCGAATGAGGATAATCCGGGCTGGCATAAGGTATGAAAACCTTGTAAGCGACACAGCCACAGTCATTCAGTTCTTTATAATGCCCTGTGGACTTTTCTATAAGGGCGCCCCAGAAGGCAACGTCAACCACACTTTTACTGCTGACAATTTCCTCCTTGAAACGAAACGCTGCTGCATCGGACACAGGGGGGACAGACAGCGGCATTTCGATCATGGTGGTTATACCTCCTGATGCAGCCAGTTGCGAACCACTCAGGTAGTCTTCACGCTCGGGGTAATGGGTGGGCTCCCAGATATGACTGTGGGGATCAACCAGCCCGGGCATGATCACCTGCCCTGCGGCATCAATCACTTCACTGGCAGGCGGCGCACAGTCGTTATCGGTAATGCCGACAATCTTGCCATCCCTGATGGCTATTGCTCCGGAAACCACACCATTTTCAAGTACCAGCTGTCCATTTCTGACGACTACATCTACTGTCGGATTCAGACCTGCCATTGCACTTCCCCCTAAAGACCCGATGATAAACTTATTGATTTCCCTTGCCTGCTGGCCACAACAGGCAAGGGAAATCAATAAACGAAGCCGGGAAGATAGCTACCTGAAAAGATAGCTATTTGAGAAGATCTACCCGGCTTCTGTCATTTATTAATTAACACCGACTACGGAAGACAGCAGAGCCATACGCATGGCAACGGAGAACTCAATGGCCTTGAAGTAAATTTCATGTGGAGAGTCGTCAATGGCAAAATCAAACTCACCAGGATTACGTGGCAGAGAGTGATGTACACCAACGATCTTACCAGTTGCTTCTTTAACACGCTCAAGCATTGGCAGAGACAGATAATGGTTGTCCATCTTCTTCATGAAGTCTTCACGATTAGGATCGTCTTTCTTCACGGAGCAGCCTGGCAGGTAAACCAGATCAACCGCTTTTTCAACAAACAACGCTTCGTGATCTTTCTGATCCAGATCGAAATGCTCTTCAAAGGAAGCGCCCATACCAACCAGCTTGCGACGAACTATCTCAGGTGTACGCAACTCGCTGGAGCCAGTGTAAATAATATGAGCCCCCATTGCTGCCAGAGCCAGTGCAAAGGACTGACCGGAGCGGGCGCGACTCAGATCCGGGGTAGAAATAACCACCTTCATATCATCCAGACGACCATTGAACGCTCTCCAGCACGTGTAACTGTCCAGCAGGCCCTGGGTTGGGTGAGTGACATGACCATAGCCACCGGAAATGATGGGCGCGCCACGGCCATCCAGTTTTTCAATAGCACCCAGCGCTTCTTCATCGTCAGGATGACGCATTACGATAACGTCGGCGTATTTAGACGTCACACGCAGAGAGTCATAAAGGCTTTCATTTTTTGCTGCAGCTGAGTTGTGAACAGGGTCTGCTTCCGTAATCACCTGACCACCCAGGCGGATCATCGCATTTTCATGACTGCAGCGGGTGCGGGTAGAAGGCTGGAAAAACAGGGTATATAGTGTTTTACCCTGCAGCAGGTTGGTTCCAGTGCGCATGAAGGGTTCCAGCATTTCAGATGCTTTGAACAGATGGGTAATCTGCTCTTTGCTGAAATCGTCCAGAAAAGTAATATTGCGCCCTTTCATGCCAGTGGCTTCCAGATGTGCGCGAATATCTTTTGCTTTGAAATCGGAAGTAATAGCCATTTTGTTACCCTGTTCTTTATTGCAAAGAGTAAATGAAAGTTATATACGTCTTATGTCGTATATCTGAGCACCAGGCTCCTTAAAAAAAAGAAGCCTTAACCGTAATTAACAGACAAAGTTAGAAATCAGTCAGATCTCAACATCCCTGTGGCAGTCCTTTGAATAAATGTAGGTGAAGCGGCCATTGCCAGTGCCGTAGCAGGCCTGCTGAGTGAATGGACCAAACCAGATGAAATCTTCTTTCATGGTTTGCACCCAGTCATTTCCGAGCAGATAGATCCCTTCGCCTTCCAGCAGGTAAGCCCCATGCTCCTGAACATGGGTTTCAATGAAAGGATGGCAACCGCCTGGCGCAAAGCTGAGGATATGGAAGTTCATATCAAAGTGGGTATCGACAGGCAGCAGGTCTTTCAGGAAAACCTGATCGAGTCCCATATAGTTTATTTCAGGGATATCATTAGTGTTACCGAATACCGCATAAGGTTGCTTGCCTTCAGCAGGAATATAACGCTGTTTATAGAGGATCACGCGAACATCGCCCCTACCAGTGTTTTTGAATTCCAGTGCTTTATTATCCGGTGCATAGGCAAAACCACCCTGCCCCAGAGTCACGGACTCATCGCCCACACGAACTTCCAGCTCACCTTCACCGTCCATTACCCAGATAAAGCTTTCAATGCCTTCTTCTGCAGCAAAAGGTCTGGACGTGTAACCATCACTGGTAACAGTGCCTGTATACCAGACAAAGCTGCAACCAATCTTGGGTGAACCAATAATAGAGAGCTTACAATTTTCAAGCCCGGGAATAACATTAATAACCCGGCCTTCAGGCGGAATAACAGCATATTCGCCAGGTTTTACTACTGATCGTGTTTTCAGGTCTGGAAAGCTCATTCAAATTGCCTCCATAGAGTGCGTTGATTTTTTTATTGAGGGACCCGGCTACCAGGGCAAGGACAACGGCCGGGTCTATTGTTCTAAATTTGTTGTCGTGTTTTATTTTATATTTATTTATCAATTGCTAGCAATACTACTCTTAACTGCTAATAATTTATTGACCCTTGTCAATGGTTTTCACCAATAAACAAAACAGCCCGTTTTTTTAAGAGAAACGGCCTCCCTCATTCAATAAAGAGTCACAAACAAAGAGGAAAAAAGAGAAAGTAAAGAGAATAATGTCAGGCAATTACTGCCAGCCATAAGACTCTCTGGCTGGCAGCAATTGAACAGAAATCATGCAAAAATAGATTCCAGGTTCGGAGAATCCTGCTCCTGATAGCGAAGCAGCAGTTTTTTCTCAATAGAAGACAAGTGACCGGCCATCAGTTCCGGCAGACTGTCATAGTCTTTTTTCCTGATGGCATTGAAAATGATGTCATGCTCATTAATGGTGCCAGTAAAATCATCATTCTTTTCATAAAGCCCCGCCACCAGTGAACTGCTGGCCACCAGCTCTTCAAGCATTTCATATAAACGTACATTGCCCAGAATACGAGCCAGCTCAAGATGGAACTCACCAGACTCTCTGACCAGCCCATGTCGACTTTTATCGTTCCTTGCCTGCTTTTCCCGGTCAAGTATCTCTTTAAGCCGGCGGAGGTCGTCGCTGGTACACTTTCTGGCTGCATCAGAGATCATACCGCACTCCAGAATGCGGCGAGCCATAAAAATCTCTTTACACTCTGCGGAACCCGGATTGGAGACAAACGCCCCTTTATTGGTTTCCACCGTTACCACCCTGCGCAGGCTCAACTGTTCTATCGCAGCCCGGACATGATTGCGGTTCGCAGAAAATATATCCGCAAGGCGGGTTTCCACCAGGCGGGTGCCAGCTTTCAGCCGTTGTTCAATAATAGCTTTATAGATAGCGTCGGATATTCTCTCTACCTCGAGAGCTTTGAATGTTTTCATAGTTTTGCTACAGCACTTAAGTCTAAAAAAGACAACCGCTTATAGTTTACAGCACATAAAAGCATATACGACAGAATTAAATCATAAGACATAATTTAATGATTTTTTGAATGTACGTATCAATATTTTGTACTTACAATATTAAAGTCGTTTACTTTTGCTAGCAATTCAAATTACAATCGCTAACAGGCAAGGACAATTCACTTCTATGCATCACATACCATCCATGATGGGTGGCATAACAACAGGTATTGTCATGAAGATTGTTATTGCCCTTGGCGGAAACGCCATGCTCCAGCGCGGTCAACCTCTTGAAGCTGATATCCAGAGGGAAAATATCCGCAAGGCCGCCGAAGTAATTGCCAAAGTATCCGACGATCATCAAATTATTCTGACTCATGGTAACGGGCCACAGGTGGGGCTGCTCGCTTTGCAGAACGCAGCTTATGAAGCGGTCTCTCCCTATCCGCTTGATGTGTTGGGTGCAGAAACGGCAGGTATGATCGGCTATATGATGAACATGGAGCTACGAAACCAGCGACCCAAAATGCCGATTGTCACCATGGTGACTGAAACCCTGGTGGACATTAACGATCCTGCTTTCGAAAATCCCACCAAATTCGTTGGCCCCGTCTACAGCAAGGAAGAAGCACTAAAACTGGCTGAAGAGAAGAACTGGCACGTTAAAGAAGATGGTGAATACTATCGCCGGGTGGTTCCTTCCCCAAAACCTGAAAAAATTGTTGAAGGCAACACGGTACGACAACTGACAGACGCTGGCGCACTGGTTATCTGTTCCGGAGGCGGCGGTGTTCCGGTTTGCCAGCAGCCCGATGGCACGATTGATGGCGTAGAAGCGGTTGTGGATAAAGACCTGACCGCTGCCATTATGGCAAAACAGCTGAAAGCCGATGCCTTGATTATCATGACCGATGTTGATTCCGTCAGCGTCAACTTTGGCAAACCGGACCAGAAGCAGATCAGCCTGGCCTCGCCCGATCAAATCTGTACCCTTGATCTGCCTGCTGGTTCCATGGGGCCCAAGGTGGAAGCCGCTGCTGATTTTGTTCGTGCCGGAGGCCAGTATGCCGCTATTGGCAGTCTGTACGATCTGGAAAAAATCGTCACCGGTGAAGCCGGTACTCATATTACCGAAGCCTATACCCAACCGGATATGAGCTTCTATTAATAAATTAAAGTCGTTTACCAACGAGCTAAACCCATGCACAATCAGGGCAATGATAATAACTACACTGCCCTGATTACACGACATGCATTACCAGCACATCACCACTCCGGCAAACGCTGAACGAATCACCATCAATCCTGACCAGTCCCTTTATGTTCCAGACAATCCTATTATCACTTTTATTCAGGGCGATGGCGTTGGTGCAGATATAACACCGGTCACCCTGAAAGTCGTGGATGCTGCGGTTAAATATGCCTATGGTGAAAGCCGGAAGATTGGCTGGATGGAAGTCTTCAATGGTGAAAAAGCGGCCGAACTCTACGACGGAGACTGGTTTCCCCAGGAAACCCTGCACGCTATTCGGGAACATGTCGTCGCCTTAAAAGGCCCTTTGACCACACCGCTTGGAGGTGGTTTCCGTTCCCTGAATATCGCCTTGCGTCAGGAGATGGACCTGTTTGTCAATATGCGGCCGGTGCAATGGGTACCGGGCGTACCTTCTCCCATTACTCACCCTGAAAAAACAAACATGGTCGTGTTCAGGGAAAATTCTGAAGATATTTACACCGGCATCGAGTGGAAAGCCGGTTCATTACAGTCAGAGCAGCTTATGGCGTATCTGCAACAGGAAATGGGGGTTTCCCGAATACGGTTTACCGAGCAATGTGCGCTCGGCATCAAACCCATCTCGGAACAGGGGTGTAAACGACTGATTCGCCACGCCATTCAGTATGCCCTGGATCATCAGCGCCAGTCGGTCACCCTGGTTCATAAAGGCAATATCATGAAGTTTACGGAAGGCGCTTTCAGACAGTGGGGCTTTCAACTGGCTAAAGAAGAGTTTGACGCAAAACCATATAACCATGGTCGCGAGCTGGTTATAGACAACAATGGGCATCCACTGATCATCAAAGATGCCATTGCCGACAGCATGTTGCAGTACATTCTACTGCAACCTGAACAGTTTGATGTGATTGCAACCATGAACCAGAACGGCGATTTCATTGCTGATGCCCTTTCGGCCCAGGTCGGTGGCAGTGCTATTGTGCCGGGTGCAAACCTGAACAACGAGCTGGCTATTTTCGAACCGACTCACGGTACCGCCCCAACCATTGCCGGGAAGGATAAAATGAATCCCTGCTCAATGCTGCTCAGTGCAGAGCTGATGCTGGAACATATTGGCTGGAGAGAAGCAGCAGGTTTAATCCGGAAGAGTATCGAAGAAACCATTCAGGCCAAAGTCGTGACTTACGACTTCGCCCGAATGATTGCCGGAGCAAGAGAAGTGAGTTGTTCTGAATTTGGAGAAGCCATTATTCAGAACATGAACGTCTCTAAATCTCAGCTACCGCTTCTTTAGCGTTGTTACACAGACTGGCAATGCTGCTCAGGTCACGATCGTGTTTGAGGCGATAGCGGTATTTGTGCAACAGTGGTTCCGTATAACCGGAAGGCTGAACCAGCCCTTTAAACACCAGGTTTAAAGCCGCCCTGAACGCCGTACTGTTATCAAGATCGGCACACATGGGGGTATAACCTTCGGTATCTGTATTTTGCCGGTCAACTATCGCCGCCATGCGGTTAAACACTTCCCGCACCTGATGTTCACTGCAAATACCAAAATGCAGCCAGTTAGCAATATGCTGGGCTGAAATCCGCAGAGTCGCGCGATCTTCCATCAGGTTAACGTTATTGATATCAGGCACCTTGGAACAACCAACGCCCTGGTCAATCCAGCGCACGACATACCCCAGAATCCCCTGCGCATTATTTTCCAGCTCTCTCTGGATGGTGTCAGGATGCAAGGATTCAGACGCTTCCATAACCGGCACCTGCAATAAATCACTGAACGACGTATGACGTCTTTCAAGGGATTGCTGAACGTCTGTCACCTTAACCCTGTGGTAGTGGATTGCATGAAGCGTTGCAGCCGTCGGAGAAGGCACCCAGGCACAGTTGGCACCCGCCTGTGGATGAGCCACCTTGGTTTCCAGCATATCGGCCATGGCATCAGGCATTGCCCACATGCCCTTACCAATCTGGGCATGGCCAGACAGACCACACTGCAGACCAGTATCCACATTCCAGTCTTCATAAGACCTGATCCACTGCTGGTGCTTCATTTCGGTTTTAGGCACCATGGGACCGGCTTCCATATTCACATGCATTTCACTGCCGGTACGGTCCAGAAAACCGGTATTAATGAAAATAACCCGATCTGTGGCAGCGGCAATGCAGGCTTTCAGGTTCAGTGTTGTCCGATGTTCTTCATCCATAATGCCCATTTTCAGGGTGTTTTTGGCCAGACCAGTCAATTGCTCGGTGCGGGCAAATAACTGACTGCAGAATGCGACTTCTTCCGGCCCCTGCATCTTGGGCTTAACGATATAAACACTGCCGGTGCGGCTGTTACGAATCGGGTCAGATGCTTTTTTACTCAGGTCATAACGGGCAATCACCGCAGTGACCAGCGTATCCAGAATGCCTTCCGGTATTTCACAACAGTGTTCGTCCAGAACCGCCGGGGTGGTCATCAGGTGACCAACATTACGAATCAACAGAGTGCTGCGACCGGGCAGACGAACAGGTTCACCCGACAGGGAACGATACTCACGATCCTTATCCAGGGTGCGAAGCAGGGTTTGACCACCTTTCTGAAATTCTGCCGATAAATCGCCCTTATAGAGACCCAGCATATTTCTGTAAACTTCAGCCTTGTCTTCTGCATCCACCGCTGCAACAGAGTCCTCGAAATCCTGAATAGCGGTAATGGCTGACTCCAGCACAACATCTTTTACATGGGCCTTGTCGGTACGGCCAACAGGGTGTTCCGGATCAATCTGGATCTCAATATGCAACCCGTTGTTCTTCAGCAAAATGGCTGAAGGGCTATCTGCTGCGCCCTGAAAACCCTTAAACGCATCAGGGTTTGCCAGTGTCGTCATGGCTCCAGACGAAAGCTCTATGGCAAAGCCATTGTCCATCACGCAATAACGGCTGACATCGTGATGGCTACCCTGTTGCAACGGGAACAGCTCATCCAGCAAGTTTCTGGCATAGCGAATCACCTGTTCGCCACGTTCAGCGTTATAGCCTTTACCCACTTCCCCGGAAATCACATCGGTACCATAGAGCGCGTCGTATAAGCTACCCCACCGGGCATTGGCAGCATTCAGGGCAAAGCGCGCGTTTTTAACCGGCACCACCAGCTGTGGACCTGCAATGCTCGCCAGCTCAGGATCTACCCCGGAGGTCGTCACCTTTACCTGATCCGGCGCTTCGACAATATAGCCTGTGTCACGTAAAAACTGTTCAAAAGCACCGGCATCAAAGGCAACCCCCTGATCACGCCGGTCTTTATGCCACTGGTCAATCTGGTCTTTATAGTCCAGACGCTTTTTCAGCAGCGCCCTGTTCGTTTTACCAAACTCCTGCACCAGTGCTGTAAGAGACTCGTAAAAAGTTTCAACCGACACGCCACTGCCAGGCAGCAGTTCTTTTTCAAGAAAATGAATCAGGGGCGTATCAACAAACAGTCTGCACCTGGACTTGTATCCCTGGTCTGAATGGATCTGGGGGGCCATACGATCTCCAACGGTCAACAGTTTTTCTTAATAGTTACAAACTCAGACTAAATGTACCGAAACTATAATTAAAATGATAAATTTTTATTTTAAGTATAAGTTTCGTGAATGGTCATACTTCCCTGTTAACTCTCCGCTCCAGCAAAAACGTAAAACGGTCGCCGTGCAGTATACTACTTTTGCCATTCTCTTTTTAGCGATTACGGGCAGGCACTCAAGCCTAATCAGCATGTACTGGTAAATTCTGGTGTTGAAGTAACGGAGACCAACCATGAAAACCAAAATTTTTTCAACGGTCAATGATCAGTCAGCCTGTGTTGAATGGTATAAGGTAAAAGCTGGCAACTCAGTTCGCGTAGAACCTTGCTGGTACCAGAGCGATGGAGGCCTGTGCATGAGTATGTCGTTAATCTGGATGAAAAAAAGTATTGCTACAAAGGGAGGAGGAATCGATAGCGCTGAACAGCTTGGTTCGCCACACCTGACTGCAATTGTACACGGCGCGTACAGAAAAATGATTGTTCCCCTGACAGAACTGAAGCATGAAATTGATGTCATCACCCGAATGTTCATTATTCAGAGCCTGGAGCCCGGAGAGTCCATGAGCGGGTCTGGATACTTTGATCCTGCAGGTATTGTAGACTGGGTACTAAAAGAACCCTGTCACTGCCTGTTTTCTTTTGGCGTACCCCTAGGCTCTTTTAATGGTGCTCGTCATGGAATAGGCATGCGATATGAAAATCAGCTAATGCAAATGTATGACCCCAATGAAGGTTTATTTCAATACTCTGATGCAGAAAGCTTCAAAGAACATATGGAGGAAGTATGCTACCAGAACTACGTACATTGTCTGGGAGGAGAGTGGGCGATACTCAAAGGAAAATCTGCCCTTGACTGATGCAAACCACGTTGCAGAAATAGCATGTATCACCGATCCAGAACCGTTTCCGAAAATTCCAGAAGCGACCGCCTCAACCATTGATGCGCTCTTGAGTGATGACGTAAAGGACTCCAGATCATCTTGATTTCAAAAGGTACGATCTGAAAGGGAACCCTGCATACAGCCAGCTCTTTTCGGTCCTGATAGATTCTTGCCAGTCGTCGTGGAATCGTTGCGATCAGCTGAGGTTCCTGCAGTAAGAGTTCCACCATCATATAGTGTCGTGTAAACACCCGGATAAGTCGTGTTTTATCCAGCTGCCAGAGTGCCTCATCCACCCACCCAAGACGTTGCGCCCCTGATTTATTGCTGGCAATAGATTCGGCTCCCCAACCCGTCCGGTTTACCCAGATATGCTCAGCTGCCAGATAGTTGTCAAGGTCGGGCTGGCTGACATAGGGGTGATTCCTGTGCAGCAGGCAGCAGAAATTATCCCGCCATACTGTCGCCTGATGAAACGACTTTGGCAGGGTAGTAAAACGGTTAATCGCAAGATCAACGGTGCCTTTTTCCATATCGTGCAGACTTACATCGCCCGGGGTCAGCAGATCAAAATTGATATGGGGCGCATCACCTAGTACGTGCCGGATAAACGGCGTGATCAGGGTTGCCTCCATGTAATCCGACGCCATGACCCTGAACGTTGCTTCACTATGGCTGATAGAAAAGTCCCGGTCTGGCTGGGTGATCTGCTCTGCAAGACTGAGCAGCTCAACGATATCCGGTTTCAGTTTTACCGCCTTGTCGGTTGGCGTCATACCATCGGCAGTGCGCACCAGGATCGGGTCATCAAACAGTTCCCGCAGGCGCTTCAGAGCATTGCTCATGGCTGGCTGGGTAATGGCAAGCTTGTCAGCAGCTTTGGACACACTACGCTCTTCCAGCAGCACATTAAGGTACACCAGTAAGTTCAGGTCTGTTTTTCTTATATTCACTGAATCAATACCGTAAATAAAAATTATAAATTTTTTCTATTTAATCGCCGTTGCTATTGTTTTTGCAAGTCAACCGAGAAAAATAGCCACGGGCAAAGGAATTTTTTTCATCTCTTCAGATGATGGAAAAATGTTCACCACATAAAAAGAGCAGAGGACAACCATGTCTAATTATCAGAATGCCATTACGCAACTACAGGAACGCTTAAACCAATCCCAGGCTCTGAACCCAGAACATATTGTTCGCATGCGATTACAGAATCGCTTCCAGACCGGGCTGGATATTGCCCGCCACACTGCCAGTATTATGCGCAGGGATATGGCGGCCTACGACGAAAACCCGGAACAGTACACTCAGTCACTGGGATGCTGGCACGGTTTTGTAGGGCAGCAAAAACTAATTTCTATTAAAAAACATTTCTCAACCGTTAAAGGTCGTTACCTGTATCTTTCCGGCTGGATGGTCGCAGCTCTGCGTTCTGAATTCGGGCCTTTGCCCGACCAGTCCATGCATGAAAAAACATCGGTTCCAGCCCTGATCGAAGAGCTCTACACCTTTCTGCGCCAGGCCGATGCCTGGGAACTGAACCACCTGTATCGACAACTGGATGAGGCCAGACAGGCAGGCAACAGGGAAAAGGCTGAAGAAACACTTGGACTGATCGACAATTACGAGTCACATGTCGTGCCGATTGTTGCCGATATCGACGCAGGCTTTGGTAATGAAGAAGCCACCTATCTGCTGGCTAAAAAAATGATTGAGGCCGGTGCCTGCTGTATTCAGATTGAAAACCAGGTTTCTGACGCCAAACAGTGTGGCCATCAGGATGGCAAGGTCACTGTTCCCCATGAAGACTTTCTGGCAAAAATCAATGCCGTTCGTTATGCCTTTATGGAACTGGGTGTAGAAGACGGTGTTATTGTTGCACGTACAGACTCCCTGGGTGCTGGACTGACCCAGAAGATTCCGGTTTCCCGGGAACCGGGCGACCTGGCTTCTCAATACAACCGCTTCCTTGAAACCGAATCCGTCACCCTGCAAACCGCAGATGATAATGACCTGCTGATGAAGGTCGATGGTCAACTGACTCGTCCTGTGCGCCTGCCTAACGGCCTGTTCCGTTTCAAGGCCGGAACCGGTGAAGACCGGGTGGTTCTGGATTGTATTACTTCGCTGCAACACGGAGCCGACCTGCTCTGGATTGAAACAGAGAAACCGCATATTGGCCAGATTGCCGGAATGGTTGAGCGGATTCGTTCCGTCGTCCCCGACGCCAAACTGGTTTACAACAACTCGCCTTCCTTTAACTGGACACTGAACTTCCGTCAGCAGGTATTTGACCAGTGGCAGGAAGAAGGCAAGGCTGTGGAAAACTATGACCGCAACCTGTTGATGAGTAAAGAGTACGACAGCACCGCGCTGGCACAGGAAGCCGATCTGCGTATCCGGAACTTCCAGCGTGATGCAGCCCGACAGGCTGGAATTTTCCATCATCTGATAACCCTGCCGACCTACCATACAGCAGCATTGTCAACGGATGATCTGGCGAAAAACTACTTTGGTGAAGATGGTATGCTGGCTTACGTTCGCGACGTTCAGCGCCGCGAAATTCGTGGTGGCATTGCTACCGTCAGGCATCAGGACATGGCCGGTTCCAATATTGGTGACGATCATAAAGAGTACTTTTCCGGTGAGGCTGCCCTGAAAGCCAGTGGTAAAGACAACACCATGAATCAGTTTGGTTAATACACCGCATCACTAAACCTTGATTGAGGCTGCCTTTTATAAGGCAGCTACTCCCCTTCTTTCTGTTTGCTGAATAAACTGATTTTCAGCTTCAAATTTTTATTGGTCTTGCCATACTATCAAATACTCTTATGCTGTCTTTGATGCAACAGACCTGACCGGTGAAAAAAATGGTTAATCAATTTACTGTCGTGTTTTTTGCTTTATCTGCCTTGGTTGCCGAAAGCCTTCTGGCAGCCCCTGTTGTTCCCGCTGTTCCCGTTAAGCCCGCTTCCTCACCAGAGGGATGTTATGCCCGAAGTGATGTCATTGAAGATCTGGTCAGTGGTGAATCCGACAGTAAAGTCAGTTTTATCTCAATCAAAAAAGAGAAAGATGCATACTTTCTTAAAGGGTTTCTATGGGGAACCAACTGGCATATTTGTGATATATCCGGAGAAAGCGAGAGAGGATTACCGCTTACTCAGGAAAAAAACACATTGGTGTATAAAGAGACATATCCGAAAGAAGGCATTAACTGTCGTTTAGAAATTCTGCTTGAAGATGGCAGCATTCAGCTGCGGGATAGCAATGGTCAGTGTAAAGACAAGATTTTCGCATGCGGTGTCCGCACCTCGATTGATGGTACAAAATTGCCCAGAGTTCCGGATGAAGCGTTGTGCGAATAATAAACCTTGCCTTCTCTGGAGATAGACATTAACCTCTATCGCAATTTAACGATTATGAATTTCTGTTGTGACGAAGTGCCTGAATAACCTGAACCATCTCCAGTTTGATGAAAAAACCGAAGCCGAACTGGCTGGTTTTGCCAAAGCTGTTGGTCACCCTGCCCGGGTGAGGCTGTTGAAAATCCTCGCCAGTGGCGGGTGTCTTGGAACAGACCTGGTCAAACAGCTGGGGCTGGCTCAGTCTACGGTGTCAGAGCATCTCAGAATTCTTAAGCAGGCTGGTCTGGTTGATGCTGAAATTCAACACCCGAGAACCTGCTTCAGTTTACGACCCGGCGCTCTGCAACGACTCAACGAGCTGCTGGGCTACCTGAAATAACGCCTGTACTGCAGGCATTTTTTTACATTTATAATCGCTTTTCGACGATAGGCGATAAAACATAACTGAGGAGAATGGACAATGGGTTTTTTCGAACGGTATCTGAGTATCTGGGTCGGCCTTGCAATGATCGCAGGACTCGTCGGAGGTACTCTCTTCCCTGATGAGCTTGCTTATCTCGGCAGTCTGGAATATGCCAGTATCAATTTCATAATTGCCGTGCTGATCTGGCTGATGATTTACCCGATGATGATGCAGATTGATTTTTCTGCCATTAAAAATATCCATCGTCGTCCAAAAGGATTGATCGTCACGCTTACCGTTAACTGGCTGATTAAACCTTTTACCATGGCACTGTTGGGCATTCTGTTTATTCGCCATTTGTTTGGTGACGTTATGGGCCTGATCGGTCCTGAACTGGCTAATGATTACGTTGCCGGGATGATTCTTCTGGGGGTTGCTCCCTGCACGGCAATGGTTTTTGTCTGGAGCCAGCTGACGAAAGGTGACGCCAATTACACACTGGTACAAGTGGCTGTCAATGACCTGATCATGGTGGTCGCCTTCGCCCCTGTCGCGGCTTTTCTGCTGGGTGTGACCGATGTTACTGTGCCATGGAATACCCTGATTCTGGCAGTGGTGCTGTATATTGTTATCCCGCTGCTGGCTGGCCTGATAACCCGCAAAGTGCTCAGAACGCCTGACGCCCTGCAGGCATTTGGCAACAGGGCTAAGCCACTGTCCATACTCGGGCTTATCAGTACAGTTATTCTTCTGTTTGGTTTTCAGGCACACCAGATTCTGGCTAATCCTCTGGATATTGTCCTGATTGCCATTCCACTGATTATCCAGACTATTCTTATCTTCGCCATCGCTTATTTCTGGATGTATAAATGGAAGGAACCTCACAGCGTTGCGGCACCGGGCGGTATGATCAGCGCCTCCAATTTCTTTGAGCTGGCGGTTGCGGTGGCCATCAGCCTTTTTGGTCTTAATTCCGGAGCCGCACTTGCCACAGTCGTGGGCGTCCTGGTTGAAGTGCCGGTGATGCTGGCACTGGTATCCTTTGCCAACAGAACCCGTAACCGGTTCCCTGTGAATTACGCTCATTAATCTTTCGGGCAAAACGTTTATGGTTCGCTGAAACCAGGGGAACCATAAACGTCAATGGTATACAATATAGTGAACCGTCTGTTCTGTATAACCAATCACTCAGCCATAATAATAACGACACACTCTCATGCATCCCTTCACCACCGAACAACAGGTATCCCATAAACTGGCCAGAGCCATTCTAGCCGGTTTCGAATCCATGTTTGCCGAGTTCCTGAATATTACCCTGGGAGCTCAGTCCCGGTTTGAGCGGGCTGCCTGGCAGGAAGTACAGGATGCCATGCGACAGCGCCTTCAGGTGTATGAAAATAAGGTCAAACTGGTGTGTGAAGCGGTCAAAGTGATCGCCTACCGGGAACTGGATCATTCAGATGTCTGGCACCGCGCTAAAAACGACTACGCCCAACTGGTTGCTGACCACGAAAATGCGCTGATTGCCCAGACTTTTTTCAACTCCATTTATGGTTCGCTGCTGGGGCAGCAGAAAATACGCGACGTTCACCGCTTTATTCTGCAGGAAAAGTATCGTCCGGAGCCTCGTTCAACAGACAGCATTCTTTATCAATTGACAGAAACTGAGGGCATTATCGGCAGCCTTAGACAAGTGCTGAATGTCTTTCCACTGCGAATTCCCTTCGAAAACCTTGAGCGAGACCTTAAAGCGGCTCACAGAGTGTTGGAAAAAATAAATCCGGAGCTTCTGACCAGACAGAACGATACGATTGAGTTTGGTCGTTCCCTGTTTTTCCGAAATAAAGCCGCCTATATTGTTGGGCGGTTGATTGATCCCTCATCTGGCGAACACCTGCCCTTTGCCATCACGCTGCTCAACCGGAAAAACAACGATGGCGACACCTGCCTCTACCTTGACGCTTTTATTATTGGAGAGGAACAGCTGAGTAAGCTGTTTGGCTTTGCCCGCTCCTATTTTATGGTCGATACCGACCAGCCGGTTCGTTACGTAGACTATCTGTGTCGTCTTCTACCGAACAAAGAACGGTTTGAGCTGTTTAATGCGATCGGCTTTATCAAACACGCCAAAACCGAGTTTTATCGTTTCAAGGTAGATTACACAAAACGTATGCCCGGAACGACGAAATACGTCAGTGCGCCTGGTGTCAGAGGGATGGTTATGCTGGTCTTTACCACCCCCGATTCAGACTATGTTTACAAAGTGATACGGGATCGATTCCGCCCCCCTAAAACCAGCAACCGTCAGGAAGTAATGGCTAAATATGACTTCGTTAAACAGGCTGACCGGGTGGGCAGACTGGTCGATACTCATGAATTTAACTATCTCGCCTTTGACCGGCAGCGCTTTTCTCCTGAACTACTTGAAGAGATGACCAGTGAAGTCGCTGACAGCATCACCCTGTCCGGCAACGCCCTGATCCTCAGGCATGTCTATGTTGAGCGCAAAGTGACGCCACTTAACCTGTATATAAAGGAAGCGTCAGAACAGGCACTTGAGCAGGTGATTGACGATTATGGCACAACCATCAAACAACTGGCGGCTGCCAATATCTTTCCAGGCGATATGCTGATTAAAAACTTTGGGGTGACCCGCTGGGGCCGGGTTGTCTTTTACGATTACGATGAAATCTGCCCTCTGACCGACTGCCACTTTCGCACACTGCCCAAACCTGACAACGAGATTGATGCCCTGTCTGAACAACCCTGGTTCGATATTGGGGAAGACGATGTTTTTCCCGAACAGTTCCCGGTATTTTTTGCCGGACATCATGAGGCTAAAAAGTATTTTGATTGTTTGCATCACGATTTATATAGCGTTGAATTCTGGAAAAAAACGCAGGAAGTCATTAAATCCGGAACTCTGGTGGATGTCTATCCCTATAAAAAAGAGTGGCGACTAAAACATTTTAATGCCTGATATTGCACAGTTTTCCTTTTTATTAACCTCAGGCTCCTGGCTCATTGCCCTGAGGCAAACAAACGGCTTTGCCTTAAATCTGAACAAAACTCAAAAGTGCAACCAGACTCCCGATTCATAATTAATAAAAATGATTCTCATTTAATTACAAAAACTATCAGCTTTACGTAAAATATAGACGTCATATTATTTAACCGGATGGTCAAACTATATATAATATGCTTGGCTATTTTTGAAGTGGTAACTTCTGAAATATACAGTATTTATGGCGTATTTTGCCCAGAAAATCGACTTTACTGCGGGAATACAATAAGCCCTGATACTGTACAACCACCACCTTGTTAATTGATGTTAATGGATGTTTCAGACTGCGATCGCGACAACACGACAGGTAATAATAAAACGGTTAATCTAATTCGCCGGACCATTTTTTTTGTAAATGTCTGTTACAGCATTTACCCATTCGTAAATCCACTCGCTCTTCTTAATCACCTTTAACTGACTAACAGGGCTGTGTCTGTTATCTGCCAGATAGAAACAGTCAACAGCAACCACTGTTGGCTAAAAATCGTCGGTGTCGGAAACGGCACTAAAATTGCGAGCATCACCAATGTTACAAGTCCGCATTCACGGCCGAGGTGGCCAGGGCGTTGTATCGGCTGCAGAAATGCTGTCCATCGCCCTGTTTCACGAAGGGGCTCATGCCCAGGCTATTCCCAGTTTTGGTTCTGAGCGAATGGGCGCTCCGGTAGAAGCCTATGTTCGTATCAGCGATAAGGACATCGAGCTGCGCGAACCCGTTTCCGAACCAGACGTACTGATTATTCAGGACCCTTCCCTGCTGCAGTCCATGGACGTCTTTTCCGGACTGACCGACAATGGCTATGTACTGATCAACACCTCCCGATCCATTGAAGAACTGGGTATTCAGAGTCAAATCGAACACCTGCCAGAAGGTCATGTTCACTGTCTGCCCGGCACTGAACTGGCGCTGGAATACCTGGGTCGCCCCACACCAAACACCGTTCTGCTGGGTGCTTTCTCAGCAGTACTGGGTTCGTTCTCCAGAGAGTCCCTGGGGGCAGCCATTCATCAGAAATTCCCAAAACCTGTTGCTGAAAAAAATATTCAGGCAGCTGACGCCGCCTTCAGCCTGATCAAGGAACGCATGAAAGAGGAACAGCCATGCTGAAGCAGATGGACGGGTCTTACGCCGTTGGTGAAGCCGTTGCCCTGTGTCGTCCACAGGTCGTGTCCTGCTACCCGATCACGCCTCAGACCCATATCGTTGAATCCCTGGGCAAGCTGGTCAAAAGCGGAGAGCTGGCAGATTGCAGCTTTATGAATATGGAGTCCGAGTTTGGTGCCATGAGTGCCTGTATCGGTTCATCCGCTGCCGGTAGCCGAACCTACACGGCGACATCCAGTCAGGGCATGCTGTTTATGGCAGAAGCCGTCTACAACGCTTCCGGCATGGGACTCCCTATCGTGATGACGGTCGGTAACCGCGCAGTGGGTTCACCTCTGAATATCTGGAACGACCACAGTGATGCCATGTCGGTACGCGACGCTGGCTGGATTCAACTGTTTGTGGAAAACAACCAGCAGTCCATCGACGTTCATATTCAGGCTTTCCGTCTGGCTGAAAGCCTGGGTCTGCCCGTCATGGTTAACATGGACGGCTTTATTCTGACCCACGCCTACGTGCGTGTCGACATGCCGGAACAGGAACAGGTTGACCGTTTCCTGCCTCCTTTCCAGCCATTCCAGAAGCTCGATCCGCAGGACCCGGTGACCATGGGCGCACTGGTCGGCCCCGAAGCCTTTACCGAAGTACGTATGCTGGCTCACAAGCGAATGGAGCGCGCGCTGGACGTTATCCCGGCCCAGATGGAAGCCTTTGCCAATATCTTTGGCCGAGACTCCGGCGGTCTGGTGAAAAAACATTATGAAGGCGAAGCCGACACCGTGCTGGTGACCATGGGTTCCGTAATTGGTACAGCTAAAGAAGTCGTCAATGAACTGCGTGACCAGGGCGAATCAGTCAGCGCCGTCACCCTGCGTACTTATCGCCCGTTCCCGACAGAGGCTCTGCGTGAAGCTGTAAACGGCGCAAAACGAGTAGTTGTACTGGAAAAATCCTTCACACCGGGCATGGGTGGCATTGTTTATCAGGATGTCGTTGCGGCTCTGGCAGGCACCGGTATTGAGGTTCAGTCTGTGATTGCCGGTCTGGGTGGCCGTCCGGTAACCCGGGAATCTATCCGCACACTGTTTGCGGGCTGCGATAAGCGCACCGGCTTTGAAGTACTGGATCTGGACCATGCCACACTGGATCGTGAAATCACCCGTGAGTCTGCGGTGCTGGATCGCATCATCTGACCGAGGAAACGACTACCATTATGCAATCTCAAATCCTTCATTTCCCGGCCAAAGAAGCGGTGATCAAACACCAGCAGACCGGCGACCTGACTATCAGCAACCGTCTGTCTGACGTAGACGACAGTCTGCAGGGCAAACCGGAACGAGCAAACAGCCTGGATTCCGGCCACCGTGCCTGCCAGGGTTGTGGTGAAGCACTGGGCGCCCGCCATGCCATTGATACCGCCCTGGACGCAACCGATGGTGAGCTGGTTGTCGTCAATGCCACAGGCTGTCTGGAAGTATTCTCCACCCCTTACCCGGAATCCGCCTGGCGCACGCCATGGCTGCACTCCCTGTTCGGTAATGCCGCAGCGGTGGCGTCCGGCATCGCCCAGTCCATGAAAGTTCAGGGCAAAGAGAATGTGCGGGTTATCGCCCAGGGCGGTGACGGTGGCACCACCGATATCGGTATGGGCTGTCTGTCGGGTATGTTTGAACGTAACGAAGATGTCCTGTACATCTGCTACAACAACGAAGCCTACATGAACACCGGCGTACAACGTTCCAGCCAGACGCCGGGTGCCGCACGTACTGCCACCACAATGCCTGTGGGTGAACATCCGGGCAACAGCTTTGGTGTTGGCAAAAGTGTACCGAAAATCGCCATGGCTCACGGTATTCCCTACGTAGCAACCGCCAACATCTGCAACCCTCGCGATCTGGAAGCCAAAGTGCGTAAAGCCATGAGTATTCGTGGCGCGCGTTACATCGAAGTTTTTGTGCCATGCCCTCTGGGCTGGGGTACTGCCAGCTGCGACACCATCAAGGTTGCCCGTCAGGCACACAACTGTGGCCTGACCCCTCTGTATGAAGCAGAATACGGAGAGATCACAGCTGTCAGCAAAATTGCCCGTCCAGAGCCTGTAAAAGCCTACCTGAAAAGCCAGCGTCGTTTTGCCCATGTGTTCAAAAAAGGCAATGAGCATCAGCTGGAAGCGATCCAGGCCATTGCCGATGCCAACATCAGGGCATTTGACTTGCTGGAAAACCCTGCTCAGGGAGAGAGATTCTAATCATGCAACGACTGATTCCTTTTGCCACCACGCTGGAACCAGGCTCCAGCCGCAGCAACAAAACCGGCAGCTGGCGCAGCCTTCGCCCTGAGTATGTAAAAAACCTGCCGCCGTGTAATGACACCTGCCCGGCCGGTGAAAACATTCAGAGCTGGCTCAGTCATGCCCAGCGCGGCGACTTTCACGCCGCCTGGCAGGAAATTGTGCTGAACAACCCGCTGCCTGCGACTATGGGACGAGTCTGCTACCACCCCTGTCAGTCCGGTTGTAACCGTAAGGTGACAGACGGCAGCGTACAGATTAATGCCACCGAAAAATTTATTGGTGATACGGCTCTGGAACACGGCTGGCAGTTTGAACGTCCGCAGAAGCTAACCGGCCAGAGAGTTCTGGTGATTGGTGGTGGTCCCGGTGGTTTGTCGGCGGCTTATCATCTGCGTCGTGCCGGACACTCCGTTACCATTTACGAAGCCATGCCGGATCTGGGTGGTATGCTGCGCTACGGTATCCCCAGCTACCGTCTGCCAAGAGAAATTCTGGATGCTGAAATCACCCGTATTCTGGCAATGGGGGTAGAAGTTCGCACCAGCACCCGTGTACACGACATTCAGGAAGTCATGCGTGCAGAAGGTTTCCATGCGGTGTTTACCGCTGTGGGTAACTGGATGCCAGGCCGTGTCGATGTTAAAACGACGGGAGACGTAAAGGTACTGGACGGCATTGAGGTACTGCGAAAAGTAGAAACCGGTGAAGACCACGGTCTGAAAGGCTCCGTTGTCGTCTGGGGTGGTGGTAACACCGCTATTGATGTTGCTCGTGTGGCACTGCGTGTTACCGGCAAGCGTCCAAAGATGATTATTCGTCGTGATATGGAACACATGCGCGCCCATCAGGAAGAGATTGATGATGCTCTGGCGGAAGGCATCGAGTTCTTTAACCTGCACACGATTGATGAAGTCCGTGAAGGTGAAATCGTTCTGGAACGTATGGAAGCCGACGACAGAGGGCGTCCATTACCTACCGGCAAATACGTGACCGTCGCCGCAGACTCCGTCGTTATGGCTCTGGGCCAGAGTGCAGAACTGGGTGTCATGGAAAAGATGGGCATCACCAAGGCGGGTGACTGGGAAGTGCCGGTGTCTCCGGGCATGATGACCTGCGTACCGGGTATTTTTGCCGGTGGTGATATGGTGCCGTCCATCCGTACCGTAACGGCTGCCATTGGTCACGGCAAAAAAGCAGCGCGTAACATCGACCTGTGGTTGAACGATCAATCGTCCCCGCAGCGTGAAGAGCGCACCATTGCCACCTTTGATCTGATGAATACCGACTATTATCCATCAGCAAACAGTCATCATCGCCCAAAACTGGAAGCCGACGAGCGCATTGTTGATTTCCGGGAGGTGAAAGGCAGCTTGACCGAAGAACAGGCTATCCGTGAGGCCCAGCGCTGCATGTCCTGTGGTAACTGTATGGAGTGTGACAACTGCTACGGTTTCTGCCCGGATAATGCCATTAAAAAGCTGGGGAAAGATCAGGGCTTCGAGATTGACCACGACTACTGCAAAGGCTGCGGTGTCTGTGCAACCGAATGTCCGCTGGGAGCGATTGAGATGGTGGCGGAAACCATCTGATTCCCGACGCCTTCCCTGCTTTTCAGGGAAGGCTTTTTTGTCAGCTCTTTTTTCGAACCATTGTGTCAACAACACTATTCTGAGCTGCACGCCACTGGGGACGTTGCAGTTTAAACAGGAAGAATGGCAGCGCAGTGAATGCTGCAAACACACTGGCAACGACCAAAACGTACGTCAGACGTCCACTTTCAGGCACCACAGCCGGTGGAATAAAACCGAAGACAATAGCGACAACGCCTGCCATCGACCCGACAATAGCCAGCCCCCAGACTCCAGTGTTACCCAATGGAACCTTGTATTGACGAGACACTCCGGGCCGGGTGTAGCGAAGTCGTACTGCGGCCGCGAACATTAACAGATACATGACGACATACAACATGGTAGGAATAATATTCATCAGCCAGAAAGCGGTTTGAACATTGTCGTGAAACAGATACAAGGTGGATATAGCTGAGAACAGTAACCCCTGAAACAGCAGAATTCTGTGATGAGCGGCGTATTTATTTTCCCGTTGCCAGAAGACCGGCAATATACCGTCCCTGCCTGCCACCAGAAGCCCCCGGGTGGGTGCAGGAATCCAGTTATTCACTTCACCAAGTATTCCCAAAGCAATAATCAATCCGAAGGGAGCCAGCCATCCGTGTATCCCGGCCTGATTCAATATCACATTAATGGCCTGCATGATACCGGCATCCAGTTTTATGCTGTGTTGTGGTATCACCATGGCGATGGCCAGTGCTGCCAGCGTCACCAGTATCACTGCCAGGCAGGCGGAGGTAAGAATGGCAAGCGGATAATCCCTTTGCGGGTTTCTTGCAGACGCAGCATTGGAGGCAGAGGCTTCTATACCGGCAAAGGTAAGAAATGCCCCCGCAATAAAAGTCAGTTTATTGATATCTGTAAAATCAGGGACGAAACTCTCCAGAGAGAATTCAATGGGCATCGGGTTGCCTTTTGCCAGATAAAAGCAGGCCAGTGTGAATATGGCCAGAATTGGCAAAATCCTGCCAAGAATGGTGCAGACACTGGCAACAGTACCCGATGTTTTCATGCCAAACAGGTTGATAATGGTTAATAACCAGAAAGCCCCGTTGACTGCCAGAAAGATAAACTGACCATTGTCAGCTAACCGGGCATCAAACCCGTACGCTGCCGCCAGAACAGCCACCGTAAGAATGGATGGAAACCAGATAACATTCTCAATCCACTGCGACCAGACAGCAACGAAACCAAGCTGTTCGCCAAAAGCCTCCCTGACCCAGATATACACGCCACCATCCTCCGGCCAGCCGGTTGCAAGCTCAGCCGAGATCAGCGCTGAAGGTACAAGAAAGACCAGTGCAACGAATAAATAGATAAAGATCAGGCCGAACCCGTATTCGGCCATTGACGGCGCACCGTGAATACTGGTTATGGTGCCTGTCGTTATCATTATCAAGGTAAAGGCGGTTAGCGTTCGCTTTGGTTGAACCGGAGACTTAGGCATTGGAGAACGCTCACTTAATTGGGATCGAGTGTAAAATAATAGTCAGTCAGGCTATTCCCGGTTACTGTCAGGCATCACAGATGCAATAGAACCTGTTATCAGGACACCTATCAGAATGAGTCAGGGAGTTGTGGCTTACGATGCTAACACTCGAACAAGTTATGTCATTTCGTGATCAAATGTTCATGCTGGAATGCCTTAATCCAGTGATGAGCAGAATTGCCCCCAAACGCCTTCTGTTCGAATTATGCCGGTCTGGAGAAATTTACTATCTAAAAAGAACCTCTGATAACAAAGTGTTCCAGATATATTCCTGGAAAGTATATATTTTTGTGATTCTGGCATCACGTCCCACTCAGGTATTCTGCGTTCCAAAATATAACAAAAGCACTAATGATGAGATCAATTTCTTGAATTTTCCATCTGCTTTTACGCTAGGTCACACATCGATCACTCGCAAAAGTCCGGTGTTTTATGCGGGAGAGCTTGTCCTTGAAAATACAAAATTGTTTGCCTGGGATAACAGGAGTGGTCATTACAAAACACCTGATGATGCCCATAAAATTAATTTTCTTCCTCCTGTTAAACATCTGTTGCCTTTGCACAAAAGCGCTATTAAATATGGAGCAGAGAAAACTTTCATATTTTCTAAACGCCACTGAATGCATAACCTCTATACATCACGCAGTCGATAGCCTGAGGCGCATTTCATACTGGAAGAGACTTAAAATTGCTTTTTACTGATTTTACTGTTAGGTTCCGCGTCACTCATTCCCCATTGGAGCTAACGCCATAATGAACAACTAACACCTGTCTTTCCGTTTTCTTACATTAAATAAACCGGATTAAACAGGGTTGGTCGGCGTTGCTTCGTCCTGCAGCTATTCAACACTCTCTGAATATCATTTTCTGAGCCATCTATTGCTCAGCAGGCATACGTGCAGCAGCCCTGTTTGTTACAGGAGCCTGAATGTCGCAACAGAACATTCAATCTGAATCTTTACTACGTGCTGCCCATCTCTCTTTTCAGCTTGATGACGGCGAATTCCTGTTCAAAGATATCAACCTGTCTCTGAATAAAGGTCTGTATGGGCTTGTTGGGCGCAATGGCGCAGGCAAGTCGGTTCTGGCCTCTATTCTGGCTGGAATTCTCAAGCCATTCTCTGGAAGTGTCGAGGCTGACAGCATTGTACACACGTTTGCGCAGCTTCCTTCAGAACAGCTGCCTGGCCAGACTTTCAGTCAATACCTCCGTATTGATCAGAAGCTGCATGCGCTTCAGAAAATCGCCAGTGGCTATTGTGACAGCCATTACTTTGACCTTGTCGGAGACGACTGGCTGCTGGAGCAGGAACTGAATGAACTACTGACCGAAATGGGGCTTCCGGCAGATACTGGTCTGCCCTGCTCAGTATTGAGTGGCGGGCAGCTAACCCGGCTGAACCTGTGGAAGTTATTTAACGACAAACACAGAATCCTGATACTGGACGAACCTTCTAACCATCTGGATCAGAAAGGCAAACAATGGTTAATAGATTCAATCCGTCGCTTTCCCGGGCTGTTACTGCTGGTCAGCCATGACCGGCAACTGTTAAGACAGACTGACACCATTCTGGAACTGTCTTCACTGGGCTTAACGCGCTACGGTGGCAATTATGATCATTACTGGCATCAGAAAAACGTCGAGCAGCAGGCTATCCAGCGACAATTACTGAACGCTAAGCGTTCTTATAAAAACACCGAGCGCCAGATCCAGAGAAACAAGGAAAAAGCTCAAAAGCGCGAAGCCATAGGCAAACAGCTACGACGCTCTGGCAGCCAGCCAAAAATACTGCTGGACGCAATGCGGGATAAAGCCACTCAGTCAGCCTCCAGACAGAGTGCTATTGCGGACAATAGACTGTCTAATGCACAGGAAAAAATCGGATCATTGAACAGCAGACTGGAACACTACAAACCACAGAAACTGGCAATACCGGCTGCCAGTATTCGTAAGTCCAGATTGTTGCACCTGCTGGAAGTCAAACAGCAACACGGTTCGTGTAAATCAGTGACTTTTGATCTGTACTCTGGAGACAAGCTGCGCCTGTCTGGTAATAACGGCTCAGGAAAATCGCTGTTTCTAAAGAGCATTTGCGGAGAAGTGGCGGGTTATAAAGGCGAAATCAGCATTAACACAGCCTGTATATACCTTGACCAGCATTTCAGTCTGATCAATCCCGAACGCTCTATTCTGGAGAATTTTCTGGATTACTGTCCACACCTGAAACAACCTGAAGCCAGGACTTTGCTGGCAAGTGTCGGCGGCTTCCGGAAAGAGGTTGTTAACAGGAAAGTAGCACTGCTCAGCGGTGGCGAACGAATGAAGCTCTCTCTCCTGATCGTCTGCCATCAGCAGGAACAACCGTTGCTGCTTCTGGATGAACCCGACAACCATCTGGATCTGGAATCAAAGCAACTGCTGGCAGCGGCACTCAACGATTATCCAGGCAGTTTTATTCTGGTCAGCCACGATGAAGATTTTTGTATAGAGTCAGGTGTTCAGAACGAGATTAAACTCTGAATACAAAAAATTCCCTGACAGATAGCAAGCGCATGATGTGGGAATGATGTCGTCCAGAAGGTGTTACTTAATATGTTAACGCTCGAACAAGTTTTGAACTTTCGTCGTCGAATGGTCAGGCTGCCATGTCTTGATCCGGAGATGGATCGCATCGCCCCCAAACGTCTTCTGTTCGAATTATGTCGATCCGGAGAAACCTATTTTCTAAAAAGGACTTTTGACGAGAAAATAGTCCACGTACGCTCCGGAAAAGTATTTGTTTTTGTGGTTCTCGCATCACGCCCCACGCAAGTATTCTGCGTTCCTGCATATAGCAACAGTACTGCAGACGAGATCAATTTCAGGAATTTTCCACCTGAACTGGAATTGGGCCACACATCAATCACTCGCGCCAGCCCGGTTTTTTATGCCGGAGAGTTTGTCCTTGAAAAGAGTGAACTGTTTGCCTGGGATAATGAAAGTGGTCATTACAAACCAACTCGTTATAGCCATGAAATTAACCTTCTTCCTCCTGTTAAGCATTTGCTGCCTTTGCGCAAGAGGGCTCCTGCAGGTGGGGCTGAGGCAGCCTTCAGGAGGGTTCAACGCCAGAGGCTGCTGAACCCCGATACATATAGCTTTCAATAGCCCGGGGGGTCCGCAGGTAGCAACTTAAAATGTTAACACCCGATATAGCGGTCATTACAATCCTGCTCCTTTTCTTCATGAAGTCAGTTGTTCAGAACAGAACAAAACAAAACTCTGAACAAAAAAACTCCCTGCCAGAAAGCAGGGAGCTTATCAAACACTCAACTCAATCTACGTTTACTTTCTTCTGGCTCTTACCTCTTGCACAGCTCGTTCAACAGTTTCCTCTGCCACGCCCAGATAATTAGACGGATTCAGAGCGGCGTCTATTTCTTTCTCACTCATGTTACTGGTGATCTCAGGCGTACCCTTTACGATATCCACAAAGCTGGTACCTGGTTGAGCGCCGGCAATAGCCTCTTTCACCACATCGTAGGCTCTGGCACGACCAATCTTTTCCGCCAGGTCATTCATCACTGCTTCTGACATAACGTAATACTGGGAAGCGTTAAAGTTTTCCAGCATACGATCCTGGTTCACAATCAGGTTGGCGAACAGACGCTGGGCGCGTTCAACAGACTGCGATGTCACCATAAAGGAATCCGGAATCACAGACCATTCCAGAATCCATGGCGACCCCTGACGGGTATCAGAGTGGCTCATCATATCCAGCGCCGCAGCGTTATACATCTTACCCATACGACTCAGGCCACCCATAAATTCAGCCGCACGCGGGTTACGCTTCTGTGGCATGGTACTGCTGGCACCGCCCTCACCTTCCTGAACTTCCAGAATCTGGGTACGGCCAAGTGTGTTCACATCATTGGCAATACGACCAAAGGTAGCGTTTACCAGTCCCAGCGTCTGGACGATTTCAGCAAAGGTGTCGCGGCTTGGGTTCCACGGCGCGGAAGGCGTTTTCAGTCCCAGGTTTTTCGCTACACCGGCCTGCAGTTCCAGCCCCTGGTCACCGTAGCCGGATAAAGTACCAACCGTACCGCCAACCTGTACAGCAAGACGGGAAGACGCTTCATCCAGTCGGGTAATATGACGATCCAGCTCGGTCATGTAAGTGATCAGGTGCAGGCCAAAAGTGGTCGGAATCGCATCCTGACCGTTGGTGCGGGAGATCATCACCGTGTCTTTGTGCTTTTCTGCCAGGTCAGCCAGCTGCAGAACCAGTTTCTTCAAGTCTTTCTGAACCAGCTCAATACCCTGTGATACCTGCATAACCGTCGCAGTATCCATGATGTCCTGGGTGGTGCTGCCAAAGTGCAGATAAGTCGCCACCTTGTCATCACCCGCCGCCCGCAGCTGTCCCAGCAGTGGGCTGATGCCACGACCGACACGGTTGGTACCGGCACGCAGGGCGTCGTAATCAATCTCAACAGAATCAGCCGCCTTTTTAATGGACTGATAGGCATCCTGAGGGATCATACCCATCTCTGCCTGAGTCTTTGCCAGTGCCACCTCAACCTTGATCCAGTGATTGACCATGGCTTCATCGCTGAAAATCGCGCGCATGGCCTGTGTACCGAACAGGTCACGATAGACACGGGAGTCAAATACGCTAACCGCAGCCTCTTCACTCACCTTTACCGGTTCAGCATGGGCGGTCATGGTTGCAAAAGCGCAGGCAGTAGCCAGTACCAGTTTTTTCAATTTCATTGTCGTATATACCAAAGTCGTTTAATTCGGGGGATTCATTCAGTATCAGGCGCCCAGCAGCGTCCACCAGACCAGTCCGGAAGCCATAAACAGCACCATTCCGGCAACAGAAATCACCAGCCCGATACGCATCCATTCGCTGTCGGTGTGGTAGCCGTAGCCCATTAACAAAGGGTTACGGGCATGGCTGTAGGTGCTCAGGTTGCCACCAATATTGGTAATGCCTGCCACGGCCAGTACCGCAACCATGGGGTTAACGCCCAGAGTCATCAGCGCGCCCAGAATAACGGGACCCAGAGCCACCACCTTGGCAGTGGCAGAGGCAAAGAAGTAAGCGGTAAACAGGTAAAACACCATCATTGCCAGCAGGAACAGGGTTGGGCTGGCACCCCCCATTGCCATGGACAGCGCTTCAGACACCTGACCACCTACCCAGCCAGTAAAGCCCAGATCTTTCAGATGACCGGCCATACCCATCAGCACAGAGAACCAGATGAGCGTATCCCAGGCACCTTTTTCAGCCTTGATATCGCCCCAGCTCAACACGCCGGTCAGCAATAGGATAGAAAGACCAATAAAGGCTGCCGCTGTCGAATGAATACCCAGGGCAGAACCACCTATCCACATAACAATCAGCGCAATAAACACGCCAACCAGTTTCCATTCGCTACGGGTAACAGCACCCATCTTCTGCAGCTCACCACGGGCAAACGCCGGAGCTTCAGGGGTTTTCTTTGTGTCAGGGGAGATGAATGTGTACAGAATCAGAGGGATGGCGGCCAGCAGAACCAGGGCTGGCAACAACAGGTACAGCATCCAGTCAGTAAACGACAAGGTTACACCCGCTACGGTAGTTGCAATGCCCACCAGCGCCAGGTTTCCGGCAAAACCAGTCTGGAAGCCCGCTCCGGACGCATCGTTCATGGCACTGGAGCAGGAGATCAGGAACTGCCCCAGCTTTTTATCGGCTTTATCTATGGTTTGGGCCAGAGAGTGGGCAATGGGAGAAACAATAGCGGCACGGGCCGTATTGCTCGGTGTTGCCGGTGCAATAATAAAGTCGGCCAGCCCAAGGCAGTAAGCAATTCGCAGGGAAGACTGACCAAACTTGCTCAGAAGCAACAGGGCAATTCGACGACCAAGGCCGGTTTTACTAAAGGCCCTGGCAACCATAAAGGCAATGACAATCAGCCAGATCAGGGCATTATTAAAGTTGCCAATGGCATTATTGATAACCACTGCAGCCGACTCTTCACCGCCCGGACGCAGAATGGAATAAGCAGCAACAGACACAATAGCCACCGCACCGGTAGGCATAACATTAGTGACAATGGCTGCAATGGTAGCAATAAAGACAATCGCCGTTCGGTAGGCTGACACTTCCAGTCCATCAGGCGGTATGATTCCCCACGCCAGTGCGCCGACCAGAATGATCAGCATCAGTGGAATCATACGTGCTGCAAACCAGGGTTCTGCGCCTGACTCTTTCAGCTCTGACGAAACGTCAGTGGGCATTGCTAACGACGAGGCCATGTTCGTTTATCAACCAACTACTTAATGAGTGAATATTTAACATTTAAAGTAATTGAGAAAATAAGTTTGGACAATCGCAAATAAAACAACAAAAATTGCATTTTTTGCAAGAATTGCCATTTACGAATGAACCTGAACTTCAACCTGAAATCTTTGCAGATTTTCTCCTCTGTTATGGAGCAGGGTACGCTGTCCAAAGCGGCAGAAATGCATTTCCTCAGTGAATCGGCTGCCAGCCGCCAGATTGCCACACTGGAAAACCAGATTGGCTTTAAGCTGTTTTCAAGGGAAAAACGACAACTGATCCCTACCTCCCAGGGGCAGGCGTTTCATAAAGAAGCTCAGCGAATTATCTACGGTTTGCAGGAGTTGCCAGATATTCTGGACACGATTAAACGGGATTGTAGTCCACAGTTACGCATCATTACCGTTCCGCGACTGATCAGGCAGATTGTCTCCCCGGCGGTGGCCAGAAGCTGCACACAGAACCCTGCGCTGAAAATAAACGTCGATGTTCAACCAATGCGCTATCTGCAAAGATGGGTGGCAGGCTTTCAGTTTCACCTGGGACTGGGGCGTTTACCGGCTCAGCATCCGGACATTGTTACCCGTTCATTCTGTTCATTGCCGGCAGTCGCCGTTCTGCCTGCGGGCCATCCGCTTGCCCGGCGGTCTGAACTGACACTGGGAGACCTGTATGGAGAGAAGCTGGTCTGTACCTATTTAAAACAGACACTGCTGGGGCGAAACATTGCCAGCATCTATCAGCAACAGGGCATGCAACCAGAACCAACGGTTGAAGTAGCCAGCTCTTTTCATGCCTGCAGCATCGTGGCCTCAGGGTTTGGTTTCACAATCGCAGACCCTCTGGCAGCGCATGATATGGGAAATGATGTCGTCCAGGTTCCGGTTAAAACCGAATTCCGTTATGACTTCGCTTTCTTTGAACCCGTTCAAACCAGAAACGACCCAATGGTTGCACAGTTTAAACAAAGAGTGAAAGAGGTGAGCGCTGAATATACACAACGATGTGGTTTTAACCTGCAACCTTTAACTTCCAGCAAAAGCAACAGCCTGCCAGCTGACCAGTACGACTCCTGATGGCATCGGTTTTATGTCGCTGTCGTATAGTGAAATCCAGTTCTTCAGCCATCCTGAGGAGCTCTGACTGGCCGAAACAGGCCAGTAGTTTTTTTCAATTAATCTACTATTTGAAGTACTCATCTTGTTCAGCTTTGATACTGTGATTCAAACTTATTTTGGCTGTTCAAAGTGAGTTCTGTCGATGAAAATACTGCTTTCTTGTGCTTAATGTCTACCCTAAGAAAAACGGTCAGGTACCTTTCTGCAATAAACTCAGGTGATGGTAAAACTGAATTCTCCAGTGCCTTTCGACATTTTCAAAAACAACTACTATTTAAGCGTCTTTATTTTAATTCAATTCAGTGGATATCGAATTATGAAAGTCATTACCATAGGTTTTGAGATGATTGTAAAGGGGCTTTTTTTTATATTATTGCTTTTTTGGGGCAAGAGCGTAATAGCCGATACTTATCATATTAAAAAATTAATTCAAAGCAATCAGCAAGTTCAACAAACAGCTAGAAAAAAAAAAGTACTAACAAATATTCATATAGGTACAGTAACCATCGATTTAACAACCCCTGACATTCCTGATCATGAGAGATTCTCATATCAACCAACTATGTCCGTTATGGAGGATAATCAGTCTAAGGCGCTTCTTGATTTATTTTTTGGTTTAATAACTTTGCCTCAAACACCCGACTCAACAGAATCATCTGTAGATGCCGCTATGTCTGTGCTACTCGGCATATTCCACCACCAGGCGATTCATTGGCGAACAGCCAGTGATGCCACAAGACAGCAATGGAGGACCCAAATACAAGAGTCTTACAATAGTTACACAGGCAGACCAACGGGTTCTCGCCGGGGAAACAGAAACAGGAACAGGAATTTCCACGGCCAACAAACACAAGTTCAGGTAGGGCCAATTACATTTGACAATTATTTTAATCCGACAAGTAACTTTCACCTCGACCCTGACGGGCTTGTGCGGGTTGATACGGGTATAATGGCTCTTATGACCGCTTTTTTCGGGCCATTATTGTTTCAGAATCAGGAAACGTTTGAAGCTCATTTGTTGACTGCAACACAGGCTTTGATTGTGAGAGTTTTACAGCGGGCAGCTGGGCAAAACCCTCTTTTCAACCCTTCTAACCCCGACTTTAGCCATTTCAGTGATCATGAGACTTTCGCACGTTTTTTGCGGGAACGCGGTATAGCTAATGATATTTTACTGGCACTGGCACTAAAATCTTTTTCCCGGTACCTCCGTGCTCAATCGCAACCGGCCGAAAATGATCCTTTTCAACTTTGGCCTGATTATCAAACCGTCCTGAATGCACAGCTTCCGTCTAATATTTCACGGGATATTTTTATTAGTTTATTCATTGCCCAATTAAGAGCCTTAGGTCATTCTATCCAGCGAAGTGAGGTTGAGGCCCCTTATGACTTAGGTCTCTGGGCAAATAGAGCCCGGAGTCTGGGAACGTTATTTTTTCCAGTCATGCTTCCGACTCTCAGAGTCCTCAATACCCCTTCTGCAAGATCACTTCCTTACTTTCTGGTCAATGGAGGCACAGCCACTACTGCTTCATCAAATATCTCACCGGAGGCTCTTGTTGTGGAAGGCGTGCCACAAAGAGCCAGCCTACAGCATCAGGTTCAGACAGATACCACAGAAAACAACCAAAATGAACCGGCCAATGATAGAGATATGTTTACCGAAATTTCAGCAATTTTGATGGATATTTTAAGTAACATGCGTATACAAGATGATCCAAATCATCCCGAAGCAACCGGACAAATAGTGGCTTTGAATCCAAACAACAATATACGGGCAAGGCAGGCCTTGTTCCACAATCTCAGACGTAGCATCATCTCCGAAACGCAAATCGAAAGATTTCAACCTTTCAGATCAAGAGCCTATTTAGATATAGCGACTGGATTTTCTGGAATGACAGGTAACAATCAGGGGCCTGTAAATGGTAACCGCCATAGAGCGGCAAGCAACTCACTGGCCGGATTAAATCCTCAAAACATCAGGGCTATCCATAATATCGCCAGAAGAACCAGAGCGGCAATGTCACAAGACGGTATTCTTATGGAGAATGCCCCTCAAGATATTCACGATTTTTATAGTTTCCTTTGGGGGCTGGCAATGCCTTTCGTAACCTTAATTCCTGAAACACCTTTGGCTGAAGAACAACGCACTTTGGAGAACGCAGAGGCATCAACCCCGGTAAATCAGGAACCTGTGGTAGGATTATCGCAAAATCCGGCACAAACATCGCTATCAGAACAAGGAGCCACCGACACCTCCGGAGCTACCTCTGAAAGAGAACCTATCACTATACCGATAAACATGTGCGCTATCTGTTTGGATGAGAATCACGCACAGTTAGTGCGATTCCAAACGTGTAACCATGCCGTGGTTTGCCCGGAATGTCTCACAGCCTACGAACGTACCAGAAACCAGGATTTCCCCGGAGCTCTTCATACCTGTCTGTACTGCCGTAGACCTTACGAGGACGATGATAAAGAAATATACAAACCTAAAAGTAACTCAAAGAATTATAAACAATAAGGGAGAGGCACAACTCAGCCCGGTTATTTTGCCGTCATTAATACCGTTGCACGGCTGGTCAGGCAGCTTGTCTCCCCTGTGGTCTGAACTGACACTGGAAGATCTGTATGGAGAGAAGCTGGTCTGCACCTATTTAAAACAGACACTGCCGGGGCGGAACATTGCCAGCATCTATCAGCAACAGGGCATGCAGCCAGAGCCAACGGTTGAAGTAGCCAGCTCTTTTCATGCCTGCAGTATCGTGGCCTCAGGGTTTGGTTTCACAATCGCAGACCCTCTGGCAGCGCATGATATGGGAAATGATGTCGTCCAGGTTCCGGTTAAAACCGAATTCCGTTATGACTTCGCTTTTTTTGAGCCCGTTCAAACCAGAAACGACCCAATGGTTGTACAGTTTAAACAAAGGGTGAAAGAGGTGACCGCTGAATATAGACAACGATGTGGTTTTAACCTGCAACCTTTAGCTTCCAGCAAAAGCAACAGCCTTCCTGCTGACCAGGACGACTCCTGATGGCGCATCGGTTTTTATTTTGCCCTCAGAGTGTAGACACCTTCTTTTGTTACACTCCAGTCACACTGGGCACCATGAAATTCGGCCTTTTTAGTGACTGGTTGTGCCGGGCCTGAAGCAGCAATATAGAAAACACAGGTTTTGGCAGGAGGTTGCGGTTCTGATAGTTCATTCTGTTCATCCAGTTTTTTTAATAATTCTAATTGCTTCAGTTCATTATTTGACAGATAAGGGTGTAATTGCTTTATCTTCTGATGATGCCCGGGCTGCCACGTCATGGTAATGGTGATCGTTCCCCAGAAATCACCACCCTTAGCATTTTGATGCCCAAGAGTAACGGGGTTGTCTTCATCAACCCATTGCGGAATTTGTTGCTGAATATAAGAGTCAGGGTCACTAAAATCCTGATAGACAAACCAGCTGACCGCTTTGCACTGATTGTTGGGTAATACCATCTTTCCGCTTTCACTGCTGTAATGGGCATAAGACTCCCATGCTCCTGACACACTCTCGCTGATTAAATTGATCTTAATGTGAGTTGGACAGACTGGAGCTGACACAGCTTCCCCCGTCAGCAAGACTGACAAAAAGACAGGCACAATATACTTCATGGAATTAAGCCTTTTCTCAGTAAAAATGCGCACTGAGTATAGAAAAGGCATAAGAAAATGCAGGAGGAAATCATCCCCCTGCACGAACATTGATTCAGCAATCAGTGAGCCTGTACAGGAACAGCCGGAGTACGAAGGTAACGACGTAACATCACCAGGCTGAACAGAACCGTGACCGCCTCGGCAAATAACAGGCTCAGCCATACTCCGTTATCAGGCAGAAATACAGGGATCACCAGCAGGCCAATGACCACCAGAACAAAGCCTCTTGCCAGCGACAGAACCGTAGCGCTGGCAGAGCGCTCTGTCGCCTGGAACAGGTTAGCAACCATCAGGTTGAGACCCATAAAGGGATAGGCAAGAAAGTAAAAGCGCAATGCAATAGCCGCCATCGCCACCAGTTCCGGATTATCAACCACAAACAGGCTGGCAATCGACTCAGCACCCAGCCAGACTATAGCAACCGCAGCCAGTCCTGTTGCTATGGCAAACTTCAGACCAACAAACAGGGTTTCACGCACCTTGCTGACAGCACCCGCGCCATAGTTAAAGCTGATGATCGGCTGACACGCCTGACCAATTCCGACCAGTATAAAGAGGGTTAACACGGCTGTGTTCAGTACGATGCTGTAGACAGAGATATACAGTCCGCCTTTCGCCAATAGCACCGTATTAAACACCATGGATGTCGCCGCTACGGAAGATTCGATAAAGAAAATCGGCAAACCAATATTCAAAATGCGACGCATTCTGTCAACCCCTATCCCTGACAGGCTAAAACGCAAATGCCCCCGTCTGGTCAGGAAGTGAATCAGCAGAATAACCATTGAGATCAGGTTAGCAATAATGGTCGCATAAGCGGCGCCTTCAACACCCCAGCCGAACCGCATGATAAACAGGTAATCCAGTACAATGTTCATCAATGCTCCACCCGCCAGCGCATACATGGCCAGCGCGGGGTTGGTGTCGTTGCGGACAAAGCACGACAAAACCCAGCCTAATGAATAAAGGACAAAGAAGTTAAGCATAATGCCCAGATATTGCCCTGAATAAACGGCTATCTGCCCGGTTGCACCGACCAGGGCGAGTATGTCGTCCAGCCAGAATCGTCCACCCAGCGCCAGACCACCTGCTACCAGAACCGCCAGCAAAATAGACTGTACAAACAGTCCCTGACCGGCCTGATGGTTGCCTTTACCAAACTCAATCGACATCAGCGCTGAACCACCAATACCAATCATCATCGCAAGCGCAGTAAAGAATGAGAAAAACGGCACAGCCATAGAAATCGCCGCCAGACCATCGGGACCCACACCGCGGCCAATGAAAATGGTGTCCACCATAATAAAAATGGACTTGATCACCATGCCAGTAATGGCAGGCATCAGATAACGAAAGAAAGATCGTTTAATCGGGTCGTTTTTCAGATCAATACTCTTGCTCGCCACTCAGTACTCCCTATCAAAAAATGTACGACAGTCCGGCGCGCTATTATCTGTCAGTACCAGGCGGCAGGAAATAGATAGAGTTGCGAACGTTAGCCCTGCTGACGCCCCTGTTATGCAAACCCTGTTATTTATTACCTAAGATCTTCCCCACGAAGGTGATAACAGGGATAGAACCATGTTTATACACATGCAGCACACAAGACAGTTTAAGCGCATCAGAGGGGTGTTCCAGATATTGATGACGCTGGTCAGCTTTTTTGGTTTCAACGAGGCTGTGCTGGCGGAAAGGTATCGGACTTCACTTTATATCAAGAACGATAACACTCGTATGATCGTTGTGAAGAACCCTATGACTGAACCATTAAGACTGAGCTATGCAAGCCTGGAACGGATTTCGATGATTCATAACATGCAGGACGAATAATACGAAAGTCGTAGTGAATCAGTCACAGAGCTATACGGAACATTCAAATTCACAGCGGATGTAACAAACAGCAGGTTAATGACAGGGTTGTCAGCAGCACTGACAGCCCTGTCATTAACCTGATTGCCAAATACGGGTACGGTGTACCTGTATGCATGAAGCAGCGCACGACAGCAAGCAAGGAGGATTCAGTATGTCTTTTGATTCGGTACACCAAACATTGATCAACACAGGCAGCATGCCTGATGTTTCTCCACTCAATCCCAAAGGGTCTGTGGAAAAAGAAACACTCAAACCTCAAACAGGTTTTATGCCGGCTACAGATGCCAGACCGGGTAAAACCGTTAAGCCAGTGAAAACACAAAGTAGCTGGCTGATTGGCGCACTGACAAAAGCCTGGAATGCTTTATCTCTGGAAAATGCTGCTTACTATCTGGACTTCATGCCCGATTTCGATATCAGCAGTGCATTTGAGGACTTTGACACAAATACTTCTGTCAGTGTCGTTAAGCCTGAACTGCACATGAAGGAAACCAGACCGGAAACACCATCACCCAAATCAACGGTTATTCAGGAACAGAAGCCCGATGAATCCATTGCGCCAGCAGAAAAAGAACGTACCAGTGGTATTCCAGTCAGAAAAGCAGGTTACAAATTTACGAAAAAGCCTGAAGGCGTTTCACTGACCAGACCGGATCGTGGAAAAACCGGTATCCCCATGCCCGGGCGCCAGCAAGCCACGCAAAAGCAGAGCGAAGTAAAAACACCGGAATCGAAACGCCCTGTAAAGCAGGAGCAGGCAACGACAAAAAAATCCATCTTTGCCTTTAATACGGTTAAGAGAGATGACTACTATCTACATGGCGACCTGCCAGCCGCAGAAACCATCCGTAAGCTGAACGAACATGCTCGTGAAGCCAAACTGCGGACACCAGAAGAACAGGCAGCAAAGCCAGAGGTTAAAGAAATTGATCCAAAACTGTACCAGCGTCTGCAAAGCAAAGGACGCATCAAAGCCAATCCAGCCCCGACAACAGTGACCAGCACCAGGCAGGGGAAGAAGCAGTTCAAGGGTGACCTGAAAAAGCTGATCAAGCCACTGGAAGGTCATGCTAAAGCAAAGGGAAAATTTGTATCCAATGCGGAACTCGTTGCGAACTTCCCTAAAACGCTTCGCTCTCTTGAGACACTAAATTAATACAAAAGTACGAAATTTAAATGGATTCGATGTATTGGAGGAGTGAACAAATCGTATATATTTACAATTTAGAACCTGTTCGCTCCCATTTTCGAAAGAGCATGAGTTTTTTTCGAGAAGGCAAATACTTAATGACTACCAATAACTTTCAGGCGGAGCAGATGGATGAGAAATCGGTTTCCAGTTATCGGTAGGTTGTCCTTCTGAGTCCGTCATTTTAATAAACTGCATTTTTTCCAAAAGCAATCTGTTGCTCCACACAGATGCAGGTTCAGTATTGTTATCGTCAATATATATTTCCTTTCCTTCATGTTCCCATTGAGTCGATTTGCCCATGACCATCAAATGATATAAGTGCATTTTACAATGAATATTAAACCACGGATCACACACCCAGAAACTGCTATCTTCGTACTGGCAAAACTCATTCACAGTCAGATCATTAAAGCCGGCTGAATCTGCCAGTACCAGAAATTGATGTAAGTTTTGCCCCACCAGCCATATATTTGGAATGCGAGCCTGCACACCATGATCGATAGCCACCATGGCATATTCATGACAGTTACCTGCTCTGTCCAGAGGATCAAGCACGTGCAAAACATTAAGCAATTCATTAGTATCGAAATGCTCCCTCAAATGACAAATCATTTCACTGGATTTTTCCGCATCATAAACACGCCTTCGTTTTCTAAAAGGTGAGGCAGATCCATAAGATAAGGAAAATGTTTTTATGCTTGACTTCAGGGACTCTTTAAAGAAAGCCCGGGTATAAATTAAAAGTTGACGTGCATTTTCCATCTCATACATAACCTGCTAACCCACACTCATAGCCAGACTGTAAGAGCAATGGCACTGACTCAAGGCTGGGCTCCTGAAATACCAAAGCTTGCCCGGGGGAAAAACGACTATAAAAATCGTAAAGCTTTTACCCCTGAGCAAGCTTAGTGCATCGTAAGGCGTTCTGATCGTACACAGACGGCCTCTAAGGTAACCCTGTCCCTGAATATGCGTGTACAAATGATGAAAAAATGTCGCAGTATGAGCATTTTGATATAACCTTACAGCACCTTTTTCAGCGCAATAAAAAAATTACCATGTACTTTATAAGTTCGCCGACTATAAGAGTGGCTGCTTATCCTTTTAATAAGGAATCAGCAAAAGCAATTAAAACTATCTTTTTCACTATCTTTTTTTTCGTACTTATTTCTCAGTTTGCATCAGCTGCCGCGCTACCATCACACTCCAGAGTCAAAAGAATTATAGGTGGAACATTAGTTCAATCTAATCAGTACCCAGAGATCGCCTTACTGAAGGCTAAGTCTTATTTCAGTGAAGAATTTAAACCAGCCTGTACTGCAACGCTTATAAGGTCCCGGGAAAAACCACCCGCATCAGCCTGGTTATTATCTGCAGCACATTGTCTGAAAAACAGAACTCGTGACAAATTTTTTATCTACTTCAAAAATAGCAGCGAGCTGTCTGAAACGAAGTTCCCAATTGAACAGATAATCATTAGCCCTGATGAAGAGAATGGCGGGATCATTCGTTACGAGACATTTAAAATCAATGATGCCGCTCTGATAAAAATAAAACCACCTGAAAATATCAAACCTATGGGGATAGACTTCCACGAAATCACTGATGCCGACATCAGCTCAGGAAAATATAATGGAGCCATTATCGCAGGTTATGGCAAGGATGGTCTTGAAAACACGAGAGCCTTAGCTGAACTGGTTCAAGGCCCGCTGAAAAGCCAGAACTGCTGGAATAATAATTCCGTATTCCCAAAACTAAAACAGTATTTACTGTGCTCAAGCTCCCTTCCTGACGGGGAGAAAGGGACATTTTATGGTGATTCGGGAGGCCCCTACTTCATTACAGACGGCATCTCCCGCAAAATGATTGGCGTTATCAGTGCAGGAAGTCGTGGATTAGTTGTTGAGAAAGATGAGGAGGGAAACCCGGAAAAAGACAGTTATAACTTTAACTATTATGCCAAAACAAGTTATCTGAAAGATTTTATTATCAGTCGTACTGGCATAGATGATGACAGGCTTTTTGCCTGGGGAAACAGTTTATTAGGTGCAGCAAGGGTTTATAAAGGGACAGAAGTCGGAATGTGTAAAGTGACCCGCGATTCTCAGGCCACAATATGCACACTGGACATTGCCAATAAACGCTGTCTGTGTGCCTACGAGTACCCCGGAAAATATTATGAATATTTTAACGAAAATGATTTTGACACCCTGCTTGGGGATGTGAACGCCCTGTACCAATGGTATAACTGGTCCCAGAGCATTCCACCCAACGTTATTTTCAGCACTCTTTCGCAAGATGAAGCGACTACCATCAGCAAAACGGCAACAACCCCCTCTCCCCTGGCAACCACATCTGTTCATATTGACCAGAGTGAGCCCGTCGTTCCCTGTCTGGTAGAGTTTGATGACTCTTTTCGATTACCGGACTTCAAAAGCACCACTAACGTTACACAGGCTCCAACGCCAGCAAAACCATCGGGCAAGGCAAAAAAACGCTTCTTTATTGGAACAGTTGACCAACAACATCAATGCATTGTTGTTGATGCTGATTCACACCAAACCCTCGCTAAAAGCCAGTATAAGGTACTCGTTCATTACCAGTACGCCTCTAATAATGCCGGTAGCCAGACATTGGAAAGCACCAGAAGTTTACCCTTGTTGCTAGCCACTTTCTCCGCGCTCTGGTTCTTGGCTCAGTGATCCCCATAAGAAAAAACTGTACGGGGGGGATGCCTCAAAGCTGTAAACCTGACCACTACACTCCGCGTGTATCCCCCTGCAAAAAAGAAAAGTGTTGAATCACCCGTTCAGCCAGTCTGGCAGCCAGAATCCTGCCTGTGCTAACCTCTCCTTCCTTTTTAGTATGAAAATGCAGCTTTCAGAGACTCTGTACTCATTTTCATGTTTTGGGATGAGCTGCATTTTCCGCTCATGGCTGTTTGGCAACATTACTTAATTGAATATTTTCATGGAAAGACACTTTTGCAGTGACAACGCTTCCGGTGTTTGTCCGGAAGTCATGAACGCCCTGGTTCAGGTCAACCAGGGTCATACCGCCTCTTACGGTAACGATGCTCTGTCCCAGACTACTGAAATGCTGATCAGAAAAGAGCTGGGCAGGGAATGCGCTGTTTATTTCGTTTACAACGGCACAGCCGCTAATACCCTGGCCTGCAAAGCGGCCCTGAAAAGCTTTGAAAGCATTATCTGCCCCGACACCGCCCATATTGTTACCCATGAAGTCGGCGCACCGGTCAATGCCACGGGCAGCAAAATGCTGACGGTTCCAGCCACTGAAGGAAAAATCACTGCTGAACAGATTCGCAGGGCGTATGCTGATGAAACTTACTGGGGTCCTCATGCCACCAGGCCCAGGCTGGTCAGCATTACCCAGTCCACTGAGTGGGGAACCCTTTACAGCCTTGAAGAGCTGGCGGATATTAAACAGGCCTGCAACGAACTGAACCTGCTGCTCCATGTCGATGGTTGCCGTCTGTACAATGCAGCCGCTGCACTTGGCTGCTCTCTGGCAGAACTGTGTGAGCACGTGGATATTCTATCCCTGGGAGGCACCAAAAACGGCCTGATGTTTGGTGAAGCACTGGTATTTTTTGACCAGAGTGCTGCCGATGGTTTTCTGCACCTGCGTAAACAGGGTTTGCAGTTGCACTCTAAAATGCGTTTTATCTCGGCACAGTTTCAGGCGCTGTTTACGAACCGGCTATGGTATAAAAACGCCCATCATGCTAACGAAATGGCAAAACGACTGGCAGAAGGTTTAAGTCAGATCAACGGTATTGAGCTGCTCCACCCGGTACAAACCAATCAGGTATTTGTCACCATGCCCGAAGCCATGGCAAAAGCACTGATCCGTGCTGTCCCCTTTTACCCGAACGGGCCTGCCCTCGATGTTTACCGGTTTGTTACGTCCTTCGATACCTGCCCTGAAGAAATCGAAACGCTGTTAGAGGCTGCCAGAAAAGAGGTCAGCTAGTGTTATACCAATTCCGCCTTCTAAATATGACCATGAGCAAGTCATTTTGGACTGCTGGACAAGGCAGAATTGGTATTATGCAACGCTGGCAGCTTCCATGCTGCCAGCAGCCCCAGGCCACCGCTTGTCATCAGGTACCAGGCCGGCGCCTGAAGGTTGTCACTCCAGCCAATCAGCGCCATGGCTATCACGGGCGTCAAGCCGCCAAACAGGGCATAACCGGCGTTGTAACAGAAGGCGATGCCGGAATAGCGTACAATGACCGGGAACAAAATCGACAGGGTCAGCAGTCCACCGGTCAGAGAACCCACCATCAGTCCACTAAACAACATGACACGATACACATCAGCACCTGTTTCATACCAGTAAAACACTGGCACAGAAAACAATACGATAAAGCCGTACGCTGCAAACAGAAGACGACGGACAGGCAACAGGTCAGCCAGGTGTCCGGCAACAATCGTCACTAACGATGTAAAGAAAATACCTATGCCGCCCGCCAGCGCAACGTCACTGCCCGGATAATTCAGCATTTTTGTCAAATAGCCCGGTGTAAACAGAAACAGTAACGTTATAGAGCTTGCTCCCGGGGCAGCCAGAAGAACACCAGCCAGTAACTTACGTCGATGCTGTTGCAACAGCTGTACCAGGGGAACAGCTGAACGTGTCTTGTGTTTAGCGAGCTGTAAAAACAGACCTGACTCCTGAAAATGTTTGCGCACAATGTAGCTGCAAATACCCAGCGTTCCTCCCAGCCAGAAAGGTACCCGCCAGCCCCATTCCTGCATGCTGTTTTCAGGCAACCACCAGAGCATAAAGGCATTCACCAGCGAACCAAACAGGATTCCGTTCGTTAATGCTGAAAACAGCAGGCTGACGACCAGTCCACGACGCTGGTGAACCGTTTCACTCAGGTAAGTCATGGCACCGGGAATTTCCCCCCCGATGGAAAATCCCTGCAATATGCGCAGAAACACCAGCATCAGCGGTGCCCAGATGCCAATCTGAGAATACGTTGGCAGACACCCCATCAGAAAGGTGGACAGCGCCATAACCAGAACCGTTGCCACAAAGACAGGTTTGCGTCCAAAACGGTCACCCAGATGCCCGAACACAACCCCACCTAATGGCCGGACAAGATACCCTATGGAAAAGGTCGCAAACGTTGTCAGCAGAGAAGTGTAAGTGTCGTGTCCGGGGAAAAACTGATCGGCAATATACGGTGCCATCAGGGCATAAATGATGAAGTCATAAAGCTCCAGAAAGCCACCCATTGAGGTTATGAATATTAATCCCAGCTGCTCCCGGGATAAATTTGCTGTGCTGTTGCTCATCACCATAAAATGCCTTATCAACGCCTGTTAAACGTTATAGCCAGTCCGTTAACATCACCCCTAAACTGATGCGATTAGTACTTTTGTTGTAATCAATCAGGCTTTCACCATAGCCATTGAAGTACTGCACATAACCCCTGAATCTTTCAGTCAGCGGGAATGACCAGTCCAGCTGTATAGCACCCAGATTGTCTGAACGCAGGTTATTACGCAGAATGACTCCCACGTTATGACGATTAAACTTGTAACCAAACAGCAGTTCGCCATACCCCATGTAACGCTCTATGCCGGGATTGTCGTCCCCCTTCACGTTGGGGTAGTTCGAGTCATGAATATCCTTGCTCTTTTCCGGAATCCGGTACCATGGCGACAGGGCAAGATAGAAACTGCCCCGTTCAAAATAAGCACCGAATCGAATGCGGTTCCAGCTGCGGGAAATGGAGCCAGTACGGCCATTAGACTGATGGTTTATACCAGCACTCAGGGCTCTGAGCCTTAACCCCAGAAAATCAAAGTCGGTAGGAAAAACAAAAAAAGCTTCCGGCTCATGGTTCGTTTCCCGAAACGGTGAAGAAAGGCTGTTATAAGCCTGCCACCAGGAGACATTAGTGTAAGCCACAAACAGGTCGCCATAGCCCCTGAACACTCCCTTCCACAATGGAGCCTTTAAACTGATCTGGAACTTGACTTCGTAGCGCGACAGCTTGTCTCCCAGGTTGCCAAAAGGCTCCCGATTGGGTGATGCGTTGTAGGAAAAGGGCAGCAGGTAGTTTGGCCTGTGGGGTGTGATAACAAAACGATTATCTTCAACACTTTCTTCACTCAGAATACGGTCGGTAATGACACCGTGTTCATCGTCAAGCTGTTCATCGTGCTCACCCGTATCACTGAGTATCGGCTCGCTGAAGTGTTCAGGCTTAAAGTGTTCACAGCGCCGCCGGATTTCATGCAGTGTCACCTGGTCATCGCCATTTTTGACTTCTTTCATCAGGCATTGCTCGTAGGCACTTTCGGCCTCTTTCCGGTGCGTATCTGAAAAACCATGAACTGGAAAAATGCAGGCAAAAGCAAACAGCCCACGACAAAGGTTGCGCATCATCGGGAATCCAAACCTGTTGCTGGATGAATGGCTACTGACCCTGACTTTTCCCCCTGTCCACTGCCATGGAGTAATCAGGCCAGGCGACAAAAACAATCAGCAGTGAGAAGAGTGAAACCATCACCAGGTACATTGCCGGGCCGGTTGTTACATCAAACCACTTAATCAGCAATGTGCTTGAAACTGGCGCAAGGCCACCAAACAGGGTTATTCCCAGGTTATAGGAGGTTGCCACCCCGGTATAACGCACTTCCGTGGGAAACAGCCTTACCAGCATGGGCGGCAGCAGCCCGGTCACGAATGCTGAAAGAATAGCTGCCACCATCATGATCTTACTGAGTTCAGCTCCTTCAGAACTGATGTACTGATAGTAAGGCAGGCTGATACCGGCTATCAGCACAATACTGAGCAACAGTAGCAGTTTATGGGAGTAGCGATCATTCGCCAGACCCATCAGCAGACAGATCGGGGCTGACATGATATAGGCCAGCGATGCCTGCCAGGCGACTTCATCGCTGGCGAAACCGTGTAATGTCACCAGATAGCCGGGCATATAGACTCCCAGAACAGTAACTGCTGCACCACAGATGGCGATAATGCAAAACCCGCAGACAAAACCACGCAGATGGTTACGTACCAGTTCCAGAAACGGGACAGCCTGACGCTGTCGCACTTGGTTCAGTGCCGTGAACAGTCCGGACTCATCAAACCGTCGTCGTATATAAAAGCTAAGCCCTCCCAGCAGGCCACCTATCCAGAAAGGCACGCGCCAGCCCCACTCCGTCATAACATCCGGCGGTAGAAACAGTGTCAGCAGCCCATGCACAAAGGTCGCCAGAGAAAGCCCCAACATTAACGACGTGAACAGAATACCGATAACCAGCCCGCTGCGCCCGGGAGTGGTTTCACTCATGTAAGTCATCGCACCGGGTAGTTCCCCCCCCAGAGAAAAACCCTGAAACAGTCGCAGTAAAACCAGCAGGACAGGGGCAAAAATGCCAATGCTGTTATACGTTGGTAAGCACCCAATCAGTGCGGTGGTCAGTGCCATAATCGATATTGTTAATGTGAACGTTCTTTTACGCCCATGGCGATCACCAAGATGCCCAAAGAAAATACCACCCAGAGGTCGTGACAGGTAGCCAACAGCAAAGGTTGCAAAGGTTCCCAGCAGAGAAGTCATCGGATCGCTGGAAGGAAAGAAACACTCCGCAATATAACTCGCCATCATGGCATAAACCATGAAGTCATAGAGTTCCAGCATCCCTCCCAGAGAAATAGCAAATGCCAGTCGGTACTGTTCTTCTGGAACATTTGTACAGTGACGCATATTTTGCAGGGTCACTACACCTTCTCCCGCCTGTTAGTTGAATAACACAGACTAGTACATCGTTGCAGTGAGGACGAATGGTCGGTTGGAGTAAAAAGAAGCTGATTATTTTAAAGGGTATTACTGAGGCGAAGCATGCAAATGAACGATTTTCCATTCATTACCAAGCTTTCTGAGAATATGAGTCGCTCTCAGCGACTGCAGTTCTGTGGCTGAGCCCTCCGGTTTCATTCTGGTTTCAAACTGCCAGATACTGCAACAGCCAATCACATCGCCGGACTCCCAGAACGATTCCAGCCGATATTGAACGGATTCGATTTCAAACTGGTCAAACAGGGACTCATACCAGACCCTGAGACCGCTATGAGTGGTACAGCTGACATTTTCACTGCTCCAGAACAGCAGCTCGGCGTCCGGGGCGTAGTGCGCCAGCATGCCATCAATGTAGCGTTGCTGATAATTTTCAGCCTGCTGGTCAAACAACGTGGTAATCGCTTCCGGTTGATTCCCCATCGCTCTCCCCCCCTGCCTTTCATTTAATGTCTCTGGTTGACTCTTCATCAAATTGCCACCCTAAGTATAGGTTTGATCAGGCTTACACGGTCGATTGCTATGCTTAAGCGGCGCATTGAGGCAGTACTCTCAGCCTTAACCATAAGGAGCTACCATAGGAGTGACCATGAAAACGCTGGCCCGAATACTCTTTCCCATGATGATGCTGGCTGCTGAAAGTAGTCTGGCCAACGCCAATATCACGACTCTCAGGGACTATATTAAAGCCACTTATGGACAGGAGCTGGTGATTTCTGACGCTCAGATAAACCAGCTGAGCTGGGTGATGGATAATCCGCTGGCGACTCCGGAAATGGATTTCTACACAGTCAAAGGGATTCACAGAGAAGTTCCAAGAGCCCTGTCACGGCTTTATAACCTGCAACGACTGCGATCAGGCACTAACGAGGACTTTGAGAAATTTATTGCTCCGCAGAAGGATGCAAAGGCTTTGAAGGTTGAAAAAGCTGAAAAGGTTGAAATTCTCTCGGCTGACAGCTTCAGGCAACTGTCAGCCGATATTCGCGCATTGAAGGACTATCAGTATGAGGGACTGGCAGCAGCAGCCATCATCTCTGCCGTTACCCTGTCGCCGGAAGCCATTAAAAAAGCCCGGCTTATCCCGAACCTCAAGCTTCCGACAGACAGCGTAAAGTTCCTGGCGGCCACTGCGCCGGAAGCCGGTAAAATTTACCCTCTGGCACAGGCATTGAACAAACGGTTTAAAACCGGCAATCATCTGTTTGAAGTGGCCTTTATGCCCGACAGCCACCTGCGTCATATGATGTATAACGAGGGCTCACTGGCAATGTATGAGCATATCGATCAGGGGCTGGCCAACGGCTCGGTTTCCAGGGATGACCTAAGGTTCTGGTACTACCACTGGGTGATCAATATCGCCGGATTCCGTGGGCATATTGCCCCCAAAGGCTCACTGTACCTGACTCAGGATACCTACAACGCCATGACAGCCGTTAAGTCAGTGCTGGATCAGCTCGGTACCCGTAAAAAAGACTTCAATCCGATGCGGGCTTATCTGGCAAAGCGTGCTGACTGGCTGCAACTGGATAAACTCACGCAGAATACCGACGAACAGCAGGCCCTGGCTTCCATTGCAGCTTCTCTGCGATTGTTTTCACCTGAACAGGGAAAACAGCTCTACCAGGCTTTCAGGCAACTCACCCCGGCCGACCAGAAACGCTGGCTGGCTTACAGTCAGTTCCAGTTCACGAATACCCGAACACCAGCCCCTACTTACGCCCCGGCCCTGTTTGCAAACGCTGTTGTAGAAGCCGGACTGACCGATACTGTAGTAAAAGTCCTGCCGCTGTTTCTTGACGTTATCGACAAAGAACAGCAGATGCGCAAAAACGACAAATTAAGCCTTCAGGTTCCTGTGTCATTCCGCGAACTCAGCCAGCATCAGCAGATTCATCGACTCCTTCACCAGTCGAAGAAAGGAGCCGTCACCATTGATCCGGTCACAGGTATTGCTTCGATAGCAAAGTAACCGATAACAAAATAGTCACTAACGAGATAGCCACTAACGAGATAGCCACTAACAAGATAGTCGCTAACCAGTCCCCAACCACAGGGAAAGTGCCGGAGGGTTCAGTATGTTTTATCAGTCATTTTCAGCCAATCATCAGGGCAGAGACTTTGCCATTGGCGATCTCCACGGCATGTACGACCTGCTGTTCGAAGCGTTGGATAAAGTGGATTTCGACTTTGCCACAGACCGGTGCTTCAGCGTCGGCGACCTGATTGACCGGGGAGCTAAATCCGAACAATGTCTCAGCCTGATCAAGGAACCCTGGTTTCATCCGGTCTGCGGCAATCATGAAGATACATTGCGAATGGTGGCTCGTAACCTGTCTTCATCCGCCATCACTGCCGACTGGATTCTGAACGGCGGGCTCTGGCACCTGATGGTTTCTACTGAGAAAATGCATCATTATGCCGACCTCGTCGATACCCTGCCCGAACTCATTTCTGTCACCACAACGTCCGGCAAACTCATTGCCCTGTGTCATGCTGAATACCCCCTGCCTTACTGGGCGCCGGACGACATTGAAAAAGACGATGAACTGAGAACATACATGATGTGGTCACGCCAGAAAGTCCAAAGCGGGGATACTTCAACCGTGTCCGGAGTCGATACCATTATCTGTGGGCATACGATTGTAGAATGTCCACAGCAGCTGGGTAACTCTTTCTACATAGACACAGGAGCCTTTGCGTCAAATATTCTGACGCTGGTCAATCTGGAAGAACTCTGACTGATTGACGACTGCTTTTCTGTTCATGCAACCTCAGGTCAGGTCTGGCCATGACCCACTGCTGCCTGTATCACTTTGATCATCATCACTGTCATCTTCAGTGCCATAGAAAAACGGGCGAGACTTGCTTTTACCTGGCTCTACCCGATCACACTCACCGATCCTGTCTGAACTAAGCCAAAAGCCAATGATATTAACGCCATTGCCGCTTAAAGTACTTACAACATCTTCAACATTGCTACGTATATTATCCACGAACAGAACCCTGTCATAATCACCGGAACTCCACCGATAAAAATCCAGTAAAGGAGTCCCCTTAGGGTTATGATCTGTATATATAATATTGTCTCTGTAGGTCGAGCCGTGAGAGCTCAGTGCTTCAACCCGGGAAGATTCAGGCTCAATACAATTGCCCGGGGTCATTAAGTTAATCCCCAGCTGCCGTAAATTTGCCCGACTGTCAAAACCTCTCATGGTTAAACAAATAACATCAGTGACTGTTGTTAAATGATTCACCCATCGGGTCAAATCTGCCGGGATGCGAACTTCCCAGCGGCTTTCAGGTGAGGGGAGGCGGGGCATCTGGATCGGATCCGGGCTGAAGCCTGTCGCACATGCACTGCCCACCCCACTCATTTTGAGGCTTTGCATCCCCCGCCACAGTTCTGCCCCGAGTTGCAGATACAGAGGATCATACTTTTCTTCAACTGCTGCGTGACTCCGCCTCTCCCGACGAATAAGGACATCATCAATATCAAAAACGACGAGTACTTTTTCAGACTTACTTAACTCCAGCGCCCTGGAAATAAATTCCGCAATAGATTCTATCGTAATTATCAGGTTGCCAGATTGAACGTGTGGCTGAGGTTTTAAGGGCGGATTATCCATCCCGTAGCAGTTAATACACATAAGCAATAACAATGAATAAAGATGCATGTTCACAGTGATACCAGTGTATTCAGAAAAAGCAGTATAGAAGCCATCTATTGGCACCTTCCGGAAATACGGAGTTTTCCGATAATTCTGATAAATAAATCAAAGCTGGTTGCTCTTGCATAAGAGGGTCGAGTACGCCACCTTTAAAATGACATAATAGTGAATAATTCTCTCAACCAGAGTTAGATGAAAGAGTTAGATGAAAGAGTTACATGAACCTGATGACTACAACGTTTCTTCCACAATCCCTGACAGACATCGACTGGCCCACCTGGCAGGCAAAAGACCCGGCCACTCTGACGTTTGTGATTAAAAATAACAAAATCCTGCTGATACGAAAAAAACGCGGACTGGGTGCCGGAAAAATAAACGGTCCGGGCGGACGTCAGGAGCCTGGAGAAACCATGCTGAAATGCGCAGTCAGGGAAGTTCAGGAAGAACTGTGCATCACCCCGTTGAATATGCAACATCGGGGAGAGTGCCGGTTTCAGTTTGTAGACGGTTACTCAATCCACGTTCACCTGTTCACTGCTACCGACTATGAAGGCACACCCACTGAAACCGATGAAGCCATTCCACTCTGGTTTGAACTGGAGGCCATTCCCTACGAAGAAATGTGGGAAGACGACAAGGTCTGGCTTCCCCTTATGTTGCAAGGGAAAGCCTGCTCAGGCCGGTACCTGTTCGACAACGATACGATGCTGGATTACCAGCTCGATTAAAAAAAAATTCAAGCAAAGGGTTGAAAGATAAAACCATCGTCCTTATTAATAATAACGACGATGGCTCATACGAGCATTGTCGCAAAGCCAACGACCTGTTCCTGAGGAAAGGTCACTGTTAATAACATATTGCTCGATTGAGGATATGACAATGCGTACTATCGATTTAGACTTCAGCCCACTGTACCGTTCCGTTATTGGTTTCGACCGTGTTGCCCATCTGCTGGAAGGCATGGCAAACAATAGTCAGAGTACCAAACAGGGCGGCTACCCTCCTTACAATATTGAACTGCTGGCAGAAAACCAGTATCGAATCACTATGGCGGTTGCCGGTTTCGCAGAAGACGAACTGGATATTGAAAGCCGTGAAAATGTTCTGGTGGTTCAGGGCAAAAAACAAGCCGACGACACTGAACGTCAGTATCTGCATCAGGGCATTGCAGAACGCAACTTTGAAAGAAAATTCCAGCTGGCCGACTATGTAAAAGTCACCGGCGCCCGGATGGACAACGGCCTGCTCCACATTGAGCTGGAACGTGAGATTCCAGAAGCCATGAAACCCCGCAAAATCTCCATCAGCGGACAGCGGATGCTGGAAGCTGAGACTGAATAATTAATTTATTCGGTTCCTGTTAAAAAAGAGCTCTTTGTTTGAGCTCTTTTTTATTGTGAAGGCGATTGGTATTACTCACTGATAATCGTAGAGCGTTCAGAAATACTCCTTTGCAATAACACAATACGATCCAGGTCTTTTCTGGCATCCAGAGCCATTGCAAGCTCCTTCGCCTTTTCTGCATCCACTTCCGCTTTCTGCCACTCCTTCATGGCTAACAGCACTTTCGCTCGTTGTTGAAAAAACAGCATCCGGGTTCGGGGTGGCCCCAACTGGAACTGAATACCATTCAATCGGGTTAATGCCTGCTTATAATTCCCCTGCAGATAACTGACCCTCGCCAGCCTGATCACCGTTCTGACCACGTCATACTGATTACCCTCCTCCCTGAACAACGTATCAGCATTCATCAGCGCCTCCCTGGCCCGTTCCAGACTTTGCTCTTTTCCGTCAGTCAGTGCTGCTGCAAGGTTGTATAACACCTTACCTCGCAGGAGCGGAGCTGATTCTTTCTGTCTGTCAATAATGGCCAGAGCCTTTTCAGCAAGACTGACGGCACGGCCATCGTTTTTGACTCTGGCAACCGCTGACTGCAGATAAAGACTTTCAACGATGGATCGCCAGTCTTTTTTCGGATCTGACAGGGTCTCTGCGGCTTTGGCAAAACTCAGGCAAAGAGCATATTCACCCAGATAGAAGTAGCTGGAGGCAAGGCTGAGCAACAGCGCCCGTTCCTGACTGAACTGTTTGCGTTTCCTGGCCTCCTTAAGTGCCTGTTCGCCCCAGTGGATGTGCGACTTCCAACACCCCTGACGCTTAAGTACTGAGTCCGAGCCCAGGATCCATTCAGGCAGAGCCAGCCGGTCTGCAGCCGACGGCTGTAAAGACTGGCAATACGAGGGTTCTTCAGCATGGTTTAATGCCTTCTGGCTGACTGCTTTAGATTGACCGGCTTGCACTTTAGCAGCACACGCCTCACCGGAACACACTGACGACGACAGAATAAAGCCCGCCAGCAGACACTGTATTTTTTTCATGGAGCCAGTATAGAAAAAGTCATCATATTCACAATGAGTCAATGATATTTTCACATTGGTTTCCACAATCAAGAGCAACCGATACACTGATAATAAATCCGCCTGGGGCAAGCCTGATGAGTGATCAAAGCAACAACGCCTATGAAAAGCTGGTCGAACGTTTTACCAAGCTACACCGGCTAAACCATCTGAGCGCCATCGCCAACTGGGACCAGGCTGCCATGATGCCTTCCGGCAGCAACCGGGCTCGTTCGGAAGCCCTGGCTGAAATCTCAACACTCACCCACGAACTACTGACCGCCAGTGAAGTGGGGGACTGGATACAGGCTGCCAGTGATAAAACTCAGGACAGTTTCAAAAAAGCATCCCTGAGAGAGATGGAACGACAATGGCAACACGCTTCTGTCATACCCGCCGATCTGGTAAAAGCCAGGTCACTGGTAACATCAAACTGTGAACACGCCTGGCGCTCCCAGAGACCGGAAAATGACTGGCAGGGATTCAGCAAAAACCTTCAGGAAGTCCTTCAACTGACCCGGGAAGAGGCACGCATTCGCTCAGAGTCTACAGGCCTGTCACCCTACGATGCCATGCTGGAGCTCTATGAGTCGGGTATGCACAGTCAGCAACTGGATGCATTATTTGGAGAGGTAAAACAATGGCTGCCCGATTATGTTCAACAGGCAACAGAGCAGCAGAAATCCGTTCAATACCAGATGCCTGAAGGCCCTTTTGCCACTGAACACCTGAAAGCCCTGAGTCTGGAGGTAATGACCCTGCTGGGTTTTGACTTCAACCGGGGTCGGCTGGATGTCAGTGCCCACCCTTTCTGTGGTGGGGTTCCCGAAGATGTCCGCATCACGACCCGGTACCGGGACAATGACTTTATTGAATCGTTAATGGGAGTGATTCATGAAACCGGCCATGCCTGTTACAACCAGAACCTTCCGGCAGATACACCGGGGCTACCTGTCAGCTTTGGCCGCTCAATGGGCATCCATGAAGGGCAAAGCCTGTTCTTTGAGATGCAGATTGGTCGTAGCCGTGAATTTTTGGCGCTGATTCGCCCGCTACTCATAAAGCACCTGACTCAAGGTAAAGAACTGCCTGCCTATCAACTGGATAATCTGGAAACCATTTATCGCCGTGTCCAGCCCGGCTTTATCCGGATTGAAGCGGATGAAGTAACGTACCCGGCACATATCATCCTGCGTTATGACATTGAAAAGGCACTGATCAATGGCGACATGGCGGTTGCTGACCTGCCAGACGCATGGAATGAGAAAATGCAGAAATACCTCAATCTTTCTACACAAGGTAATTATAAAGATGGGTGCATGCAGGATATCCACTGGCCTTCTGGTGCGTTTGGCTATTTCCCCAGTTACACGTTAGGTGCCATGTTCGCAGCACAACTGTTTGCTGCTATCCAGACAACCATTCCCGATGTCCACTCCAGAATCAGCCGTGGAGACCTGTCTTCAATCTTCGACTGGCTGAAAGAGAATATCTGGAGCCAGGGCAGTCGCTATACCACTTCGGAGCTAATGGTCAGAGCAACAGGGGAAGACCTGAATGCCAGCTTTTTTCAACAACATCTGAAAAAACGTTATTTGATAGATTAAAGCAGTGGTAACCTCTGTCATGCAACACTGCACAGAGGTTACTGCCTTTCGCAATTAAATACGCATAAAAAGCTGTTACTGGATAGCTGTTTTTCAGGCATTATCCCTCCGCATAACGACGTCTACAACAGAGATCACACCGTGTCTGAAAACAAGGATTATTCCGGTTTTAATGTCGCCCTGATGGCATTTTCATTCTGGGGGCTGATACCTCTTTATTTCAAATTACTTGACCAGGTTCCTCCCACTGAGGTGCTTGGTCACAGGGTTTTCTGGTCCACTATTCTGCTGTTTGCCCTACTGGCGGCAAAACGACAAATGTCGCAGTTTATTGCGATTCTGAAAAGTCCAAAGACTATGGCATGGCTGTCATTGTCTGCGGTACTGGTGGCCATAAACTGGCTGGCATTCATCTGGGCTGTCAGCAACAACCGTCTGCTGGAAACAACACTTGGATACTTTATCAATCCACTGTTAAGTGTTTTTCTTGGCTATGTTTTTCTGGGTGAACGTCTGAACAAAGCCCAACTACTGGCTGTTACTCTGGCCGCCACCGCCGTGGTTATCCAGACCATTATGCTGGGTACGGTTCCCTGGATCGCGCTCACCGTTGCTGCCAGTTTTGGTACATACGGACTGGTGCGAAAGATGACGGCAGTCGCTGCAGTACCGGGGCTGGCCTTTGAAACCCTGTTCCTGCTGCCAATTGCCCTGCTCTACTTTGCAGTGATCTATCAGTCCGGAAACTACCACTTCCGCATGGACGACCTGAGTACTTCGGCACTGCTCAGTCTGGCGGGTTTTGTGACAACCTTCCCGCTGATCTGCTTCAATATGGCGGCCAAAAAGCTGCCTCTGTCAACGATTGGCCTGATGCAGTACCTGGTTCCTTCCATGTCATTCCTGATTGGCGTATTTCTGTTTAAGGAACCCTTCACCAGCGCCCAGCTTATCTGCTTTGGCCTGATCTGGGTTGCACTGGTTATCTTCACTACCGACAGCCTGCGTCAACATCGCAAAACTGAACGACAACTCACTGGTAAAAAAAACACACCGGCAGCATCAACTCCTTCAGAATCCATTAAGGAATCCGCAAGCTAATCCTGCCCCCCGGAAGCCTGACCGGGAATAGACTGAAGGCATTGGCAAATTCATCGCTTTAAGCGATGATGCGCCTCTGCCATCACTATTAAACACTGATTCACTTATGACGCTTACACACACCCGGTCTACCCAGGCTTTGCTGACCATCGCAGCGGTGGTCGTTATTCTTGCCGGTATCCGCCTCAGCAGCAGTATCATTTCACCACTGTTGCTGGCTTTCTTTATTTCCATGATTTTAAACCCTGTGATCACCGGGCTGGAAAAACTGTATCTGCCAAGAGGGCTGGGGGTTCTGCTGGTAATTTCACTGCTGGTGCTGATGGCTGCGTCACTGATTGGAATTGCGGGTCATGCTGCCCAGGAATTTTCCAGAGTCCTGCCCGGCTACCGTCAGGAACTGCTGGAAATGGTCACACGTTTCCAGTGGTCGCTGTTGAAAAGAGGCGTCAGTGTGGATTTCAGCACTCTGTTTAATACCCTTGACTCCAAGTGGCTGTTTAACCTTGCTACCTCGTTTGTATCCCGCATGAGCAGTGCCACCAGCTACGCCGTAGTGATCATACTGACCGTGGTATTCATGCTGTTTGAAGTGCCACTGCTGCAGGGTAAACTCCAGCGTGCGCTGCCCGACCCGGACCGACAACTTCTGGATGTTGAACGCTTTGTCTTCAGCGTCAACCGTTACGTGATTCTGAAATCCATACTCAGTGCCATCACTGGCCTGTTAGTGACGGCAATGTTGCAGTTAAAGGGGGTTGAATTCTACGTACTGGCCGGACTGGTGGCATTTTTTCTCAACTTCATCCCTAACATTGGCTCCATACTCGCAGCTATACCGGGGATCCTTATCACCCTGCTGCAAAAGAGTCCCGCCGACGCCGCGCTGGTTGCAGCCGGTTATGTCGCTATCAATATGGTGATAGGCAACCTGGTCGAGCCCCGGGTTCTTGGTAAAGGTCTGGGGCTTTCGTCTCTGGTCGTTTTTCTTTCACTGATGCTCTGGGGCTGGCTGCTGGGACCCATTGGTATGCTACTCTCTGTCCCTCTTACCATGTGTATAAAAATTTTGCTGGAGTCGTCCCGGCATAACGGCCTTGCACAATTACTGGGGGCGGGTGACGATACGGCCGATAGACCTTCTAATGTTACTCAATAGTCCTATTCAAGAGGCATAAGCTATGGATCATCAGGAACAACAATGGCTTGACTGGGTAGAGCAGCTGAGAGCCATTGCCCAGAACGGGCTGGCTTATGCCGACGGACATTTTGATATCGAACGCTATCACCAGCTGCAGACGATTGCCCATGATATGACGGCTCTGCTGAGTGGCGCTCCAAGGTCTAAAGTCGATCAGTACTTTGTCGGCGAAAACGGTTACACCACCCCCAAGCTGGATATACGGGCCGGGGTGTTTAAAGACGACAAAATTCTTCTGGTAAAAGAGCGGTCCGATGGTTGCTGGGCATTGCCCGGAGGCTGGGCAGATGTCTGTGAATCGCCCGCCCTGGGCGCTGAACGGGAAACCCTGGAAGAGTCCGGGTATATCGTCAAAGCTGTGAAGCTGGTTGCTGTGCGGGATACGCATCGACACCCCTATCATCCCCGTAATGCCCATCACCTTCTGAAACTGCTGTTTCGCTGTGAACTGCAGGGCGGAGAAGCAAAAGAAAACATCGAGATTTCCGAGATTGATTTCTTCGATGTTAATCAGCTGCCGCCCCTCTCACAGGGCAGGACTATTGCTGAAGATGTTGCCCTGATGGTGAAACATAAAGATCATCCAGACTTGCCGACAGAGTTTGACTGAATATCAGTTTCATCTGACCGTTGTCGCCCGTCCTGCTCCAGGGGACTGGCGAATGACGCTCTTTTCTTTCCCGCTTTCTGTTCCTTCACTGCCAGATCATCTGAGAGCTGTCTTTCTTCTAACAATATTTCCAGCTTCTGTTTATAAGGCTCCATGATTTTTTTTGATGTCTCATACCTGCCAAAGCAAGCCTGTAAAAACTCGTCGTAAAAATGGCCAGCAAAAGTGCTTATATCAAGTTCGGCATGGCCTTTTTCCAGAAAGAGGAAAAGGGATTGCAGTTCCTCGCGGTCATCGAATTCCAGCTGTTTCCACTTTCTCGTATTCAGGTCACAACCATAACGACTACCAAGAAAATAAAAAACCTTTCGTCCTAATCTGTCATCCATATCGCCCAAAGCCTGACAGGCACTTTTCGATCCCAGATAGGCCGCCTTTCGATAATGCTTACACCCAAGGATCTTATCTCCGTAATGATTCGCAATAGCGGCTTTGTTGTAATGATACTCGGGATATGGACAGAAATTACGGTGTGGACTTCTCGTGTCCGCAGGACTGCACTCCAGAGCATTCCTGAGACAGTCAGCAGTGTCATAAGGCGACTCACTTTGCAAAGCAGGAAACACATCGATCAATACGCCAACATTATTCCAGCAACGAGGCTCTCCTGCTTCAGCACCTCTGAGAAAACAATCCAAGGCTTTTCTTATTTCCCACATCATAAAGTGAGAAACCCCTTCAAAATAGGCATCTTCCGGTCCCGTTCTTATACGCTCGTTGAAAATGTGCCGACTGAAGTCCGGAAGTATCAGCCGATCGGGATGAAGAGCAAAAAATATATCGGGCCATACCGACTTAACAGGTGACTCGACTTCCCGCCTGGGAGGAAAATAACGAACAGTCCGGAGAGCTAAAGCGCCTTCCTGACTGGTGTCGTCGGAAGACGTTGAAGGCATTTCAGTTGGAACATCCATTCTGGCTACCGAACCGGAGGTTGAAGCCGTTTCATCTTCTGCCTGCTGACCTGAAGAGTCAGGAGCCGGGGAAAGGCTTCCCCGTGAAGGGTCCGAAGGGATACTCATAGACAAGTCCTTTTGTCCTTTGCATCTTTAGAGTATAAACATCAGCTGATTGCCATTCAGGCAGTACCACCCACTGTAATATCATCAATCTTCAGGGTTGGCTGCCCCACCCCCACCGGCACCGACTGACCATCTTTGCCACAGACGCCAATACCTGTATCCAGCTCCAGGTTGTTACCTACCATGGAAACCCGGTTCATCACATCGGGTCCATTGCCGATCAGAGTGGCACCTTTCACCGGTGTCGTTATCTTACCCTTTTCAATCAGGTAGGCTTCACTGGTTGAGAAAACGAATTTGCCAGAGGTGATATCCACCTGACCGCCACCCATATTGCTGACGTAAATGCCCCGGTCCACACTGGCAATAATTTCATCAGGATCATGCGCCCCGGCCAGCATGTAAGTGTTGGTCATTCGGGGCATAGGCAGGTGTGAATAAGACTCCCGTCGTCCGTTGCCTGTCGGGGCAACGCCCATCAGCCGGGCATTGAGCTTATCCTGCATGTACCCCTTGAGAATGCCGTTCTCAATCAGTACCGTGCTTTCGGTAGGAACCCCTTCGTCATCCATGTTCAGTGAACCACGACGCCCGCTCAGGGTACCGTCATCGACAATGGTACACAAAGGCGAGGCCACCCGTTCACCAATACGACCGGCGTAGGCAGAACTGCCTTTACGGTTAAAGTCGCCTTCCAGGCCATGCCCCACCGCTTCATGCAGCAGAACACCAGACCAACCAGCCGCCAGTACCACCGGCATACTGCCTGCCGGAGCGTGAACCGCTTCCAGATTAACCAGAGCCTGACGCACAGCTTCGCGGGCAAACCCTTTAGCCGTACCGTCCAGCAGAAACTGCTGATAGTCGCCACGGCCACCACCACCGGCGGAACCTCTTTCGATACGACCTTCGTGCTCAGCAATCACGCTGACATTCAACCGAACCAGCGGGCGAATATCACCAGCCAGAGTGCCATCGGAAGCTGCCACCATCACTACTTCATGGACACCAGCCAGGCTCACGGTTACCTGTTTGACACGGCTGTCCATCGTTCGGGCTTCCTGGTCAACCGCTTTCAGCAAAGCCACCTTATCTTCCCGGGTCATGGAATCCAGCGGGTTCGCGGCAGGATAAAGCGCCAGCGGCTGGCTGCGCCCCCAGGCCTGAACCTGTTGCTGCTGCCCCTGTCGGGCAATGCTGCGAGCCGCACTGGCAGCCTGCTCCAGGGCAGGCACTACAATTTCATTGGAATAGGCAAAGCCGGTTTTTTCGCCGCTAATCGCCCTTACACCAACGCCGCCATCAACATTAAAGCTGCCCTCTTTAACAATGCTGTCTTCCAGAACCCAGGCTTCATGGCGGGTGGATTGAAAGTAGAGATCGGCAGCATCAACGTTGTGTCCCAGAATACTGTCCAGCACCCGGGACAGATCCCTGGCTTCAATATTGGCTGGCGCCAGCAGATGGTTCTGCGCCTGTGAAAGAATATCAGTCATAAATTGCTCAGGCCGGTTATGATCAGGTTTTATAGTAAGTACCTATACGGATGAAAACAATGATTTCAGACAGAATACCGGATGCCTTCATCCGGCATTTGTCGTTTTATTGATGCACGAACCATCCCCGCTTCATTTTGATGCAGGTCTGCTCACATCACCGGAGAATAGCTGATTCAGGGTGACCGAAGGTTCATCAAAACTGCCGGTAATCCGGTAGCGAATACTGGCTAACTGGTCAACCTGCCGTCCAACCAGCTTATCCGCGAGATAGATGATACCCGCCACCTGCGGAGTTGTTCCAAACAGCACACTGAGAATAGGCAGGTTTGAAGTAACCGGCAATGTTACCACCAGACTGAGGTCCATGACCTCGTCCCTCGTGTTAATCAGACCATCCAGTTTGAAGTTAGAGGACGGCCCCTCAACGGTCAGAGGGTCTTCAAAGGTAATGATGCCATTATCGAAATCCAGCTGCCCTTTCAACGTATCAAAGCTCACACCGGAAGAATAAAGGTCAGAGAAGTCCAGTCTTATCCTCCGCAGTAGCGCTTCCGTGTTAAAGATACCAAAGAGCTTAAGCGCCCCTCCTGCACCACCATCCAGCTGTTTCAGGACTCCATTTTTATGGCGCAGTTTTAAAGAACCGTTAAGGGTACTCATGTTGACCCCCAGAGGTGATCCCTGCCACTCCAGCGAGGTTTCAATCCGGGTATCTTTAGCTTCTACCATAACGGGCAGACCAAGGGACTCCTGCAGCTTATCCACATGCCTGCCCCTCAGCGATCCCTGGTATCGGGTCTGATGCTGGTCGTTAATGTATAGCCAGTCCAGCGCTCCGGTAAAGTTCATACCTTCTATGCCGGACTTTATATCACTGACACGCTTACCGTCTGGTATTGGCTGCATAATAAACGACAAATCACCTAAATTACGACGCCCGATTTTCAGTGAATCAATTTTAACAATCGCTGAAGGCAGCTCCCGGGGATTGACATTGACCAACCAGTCTTCCCTGCTTTCATCCCGATCTTCCTTTTCTTCCTGCTCAGGCAGTTCAGGCAGGTGCAGGCGGTTCATATCCAGCATAAACGGCAGAGATGGACGACTGGGGATTAACAACTGCCCGTCAACCGGCTCACTGTTTACAGTCACCTCTGTATAATTTGCACCCAGCTTGACCCTGAGCATCAGGTCATTCCAGGAATAGTCGTCATAAATCAGCTTATCAATTTTAACATTATTCATTTCCACCTGGGACAACAGGTTAAGCTCGTCCTCTCCGGGTGGCTGCCCATCAAAAGTGTCAAGCCATGGGCCAATATCCAGCTCTGGAATGGTACCCGATATCAGAATTTTATCCGGCTCCATGGCGGGTAAAGCACCGCTTTCTCCCAGACGAACCGCTGCGGCCCTGAAGTCAAATTCCGGATCAAACAGAAAACGGGCTCGCCCGACATCACCCAGCCGGACAAATAACTCATTTCGATCCCTGAAGACATTCAACCTGATATCCATAGGATTCTTGTCTTCCGCAGCAATACCCAGGGGCGCTGGCAACTCAATTTCCAGACCTTCGAGGTCACTCTGAATAGAAAGTTGCGCCTGCAGGTCTCCGGAACTTTTCAGCATCAGGCTGCCTGTGTAATCAGCAGCGCCTTCCAGCAGGCTGAGAAAATCCAGTTCCAGCCAGCTCTGCAGAGAATCAGTAGCCATCTTCCCGCGCCAGTCCAGCTGCATGGTTTCATTGCCCCGATAATCAATGGTTGAAGCAATAGAGCCGCTGATTTTGCTCCCCAGGAATCGGGCTTCTACCTGCTCAGCCTGAAGGCCATTTTGCAAATCATACGAGAATGCGCCACGAATCTGGTCAAGCTCCACATTCGGAGATTTTGTCGCGAAATAACCATTGCTGGTTTCCAGACCAATCTGAACACTGACCTTTTCAACATCCTCAATGGGTAAAGCCAGATTGAAATGACCTGAAAAATCGCCATCCATTGCCCAGTCTCTGGCGATCTCATCGGAGTATTCTGCCAGCGGTGTTTCAGTCAGCAGCCGTATAATATCTTTACCCGGTCCCTGAACCTTGCTGTCTAAATGCAGAGTCATCAGCTTATCGTTGAGGTCGAGCGACACTTTTGCCTGCTCCAGCACCGTATCAAAGGTTTTGCCACGCTCTGCCTCAATCAGAACCTCATCGTCATCAACAAATATCCGCCCCTTCAAACCAGTGACAGCAGGCCAGTCCGGATCATAGGCAAACTCACCTTCTTCAACATCGAAAAACAGGTTCCATAGCAAAGGCTCTTCCGCATCACTGTCCAGCGGGCCTTCCATACTGAAACCGCCCTGGTGGATAGTTGCCCCGACGATAGCGGTTTCCAGCCACTCTGACAGGTCCTGGTTCAGTATATGAACAGGCAGGTATTTTTTAGCAAACCGGGCATCACCATCAGCAATACCTATATCAATATCCAGATAGTTAGGTTCATTCGCCTTACGACCAAAAGGTATGTCCAGCAACATTGTGCCATTCAACCAGCCTTCGTCGCCGACCACCGAAATATCATCACTCTTCAAACGATAGATGTCGTCCACAACATCCCAGTAGAGCCGGGCTTTGGCTGAATAAAAGGTCCACTCGTCATGAAACAGCTCAGGAAAGCCAAGCTTGAAATCTTTGGTTTCCAGATCAAAATAGCCACTCAGGGTATTCATGTGTAACCAGCCTGACACATTGCCCGCCGATGGCGCACCTTCCCAGGCACCCACAGCGACATTGTCCAGTCTGGCTTTAGTCACGATAGAGCCGTCTGCCAGAGGGTCCCGGTCAGGCAGATAACGGATCGTAATATCCCGAAGCGTTCCCGAAGGGTCCAGAGTACTGACCAGGTCAGCCGCTGACTCAGGCAGCAGTCCAGATTCAAGTGCCAGATGTTTAACCGGTGCCAGGTCAAGCGTTTTGACGGCAAAATTGATGGTCGTTTCACCCTGATGATGACCACGAACTTCAGCATTCTCAATCGACACCTGGTTCTCACCCTGAGTCAGGCTGATGTTACTCAGCTCTGTACTCCAGTCCGAAATGACCGGTCCCTGACTGTAACCCATAGCCTTCAGCTCTGTACTAAAGGAAGCCGGGACGGTAGAGAGCTCTCCATCTGTGTCATAAACCATATCGGTTAATGCCAGATCACCGTCAACCTGCCAGTGACCGGTCTGAAAACGCCACTGGCTGTTAGCGTCTAAACGGGCAGCCTGTAGATATTGCCTGCAGTCGTCTACCAGCAGACAAAGTCTCGAAACGTCTGCCCCCTCAATGTCCAGCGCACCTGACCAGTCAGCATTCCAGCGATTAGTCCCGCTGCCATAAGCCGTAAATTCAACCGAACCCTCACCTACTTTTAGCAGCCACTCCAGTTGCTTCTGCCCGGACTTTTCACTTAATGACAGGTAGTGAGTGTCAAATACTACCGGCGACTGACCGTAAGGGAGCAGCTCCAGCTTAATATTGGTCAGGTCGACATAGCCCTGCATACTGAGCCAGTGCATGGTCGTCTGGAGGTCGAAGGACCTGGACGGCTTCCGCTCTTCTTCCAGTTGCCTGATACCAAACAGCGACCAGTGTTTTTCGCCATCACCTTCCAGCACAACGCTGATGGCATTGGCCTCAAGATGGTCAACAATCGGGGTGAAATTGAGAAAGGTCGCCACGGTGTTCAGTTCCACATCCAGCCGTTCGACCAGAAAAGCCGGTCGTCCGGCTTCATGACCCTGTAACCGCAGACCTCGTATTGTCAGTGTCGGGTTAATGCCGTCCCATTCGGGTTCCAGAACATCAATAACAAAATCGGTATCCAGCTGATCATTCAGGTAACTAACAACACGCTCATGAAACAGAGGCAGCAGGCTGAAACTGACACGTACGCCAAGCGCCAGCAGGGCCAGTAACAGCAATCCGGCCAGCGCCAGTTTCAAACTCCAGCGTAAAACAGGCTTCAGAAGGTATAGCATCAACTATAAAACCTGCCGTAGTTCATTCTTTGTCTTTCTCTCATACATTCAAAAAAGTGCGGCCAATATCGGCATAAATAAACCTGACATCGGCCCAATACCCCCCCTCATCGTCATCCCCGCGAAGGCGGGGAACCACTGTTCGTGGTGGATTCCCACCTGCGTGGGAATGACGATAAGCTGGTATATTCTGCTTTGCAATTTCCTTTATCAATCTTCAGACAAGAATGACATCAAACTGTTCCTGACTGTACATAGGCTCAACCTGGAAGCGAATAGTTTTCTCAATAAACTCTTCAAGGTCAGCCACATTGCTGGATTCTTCATCCAGCAGGCGATCCACTACTTTTTCAGAAGCCAGCACCGTGTAGCTTTTGCTGTCGTAGGCACGGACCGCCCGGAGAATCTCCCTGAAAACCTCGTAACACACGGTTTCTGCCGTTTTCAGGCTACCCTTTCCATCACAGGTTGAGCAGGTTTCACACAGTACATTTTCCAGAGACTCCCGGGTGCGTTTGCGGGTCATTTCCACCAGCCCAAGTTCGCTGACTCCGGTAATGTTGGTTTTCGCGTGATCTTTCTCCAGAGACTTTTCAAAGGTGCGCTGAACCTGACGCTGATGCTCCTGGTCGTCCATATCGATAAAGTCGATGATGATAATTCCCCCCAGGTTGCGCAGGCGCAGTTGGCGGGCAATGGCAACGGAGGCTTCCAGGTTGGTCTTGAAAATCGTCTCTTCCAGATTGCGATGACCAACAAATGCACCTGTGTTCACATCAATCGTCGTCATTGCTTCGGTCTGGTCGATAATCAGGTAGCCACCGGACTTCAACTGAACCTTGCGGCTCAATGCCTTGTTAATCTCATCTTCAACCCCGAACAGGTCAAAGATAGGACGCTCACCCGGATAATATTCAACCCGCCCATCCACCTGGGGTACCAGCTTTTTCACAAACTTGGAGACTTTGGTGAAGGTTTCTCTGGAGTCAATCCGGATCTTTTCAATATCCGGATCCACCAGATCGCGCATGGTGCGCAGAGACAGCGGCAGGTCTTCATAAATGGCCGCAGGCGCGCGGTTTTCCCTGATGGTTTCCAGCGTGGTATCCCACAACCGGTGCAGAAACTGGATATCCGCCATCACTTCCGTTTCGCCAATGCCTTCGGCGGCGGTGCGTAAAATAAAGCCACCCTTGTCCTGACAATTTTCCTGCTCAATGCATTTCTCGACCAGCTGACGCAAACGTTCGCGTTCATCGGCGTCTTCAATACGCAGGGAAATGCCTACATGGTTGTTCTGTGGCATCAGCACAAGATAGCGTGCCGGAATGGAAATATGGGTAGTCAGGCGCGCTCCCTTGGTACCCAGAGGGTCTTTGGTCACCTGCACCACCAGCGACTGGCCTTCATGCACCAGTTCACCAATGGGACGTTCTACCTGTTCGTCGGTTTTTTCACTGTTGCGTGGCGCGATCTCACTGGCATGAATAAACGCAGCCCGCTCCAGACCGATATCCACAAAAGCCGCCTGCATACCGGGCAACACCCTGACCACCTTGCCTTTGTAGATATTGCCCACAATACCGCGACTGCGGGCTCGCTCTATATAGATTTCCTGAAGGACTCCATTTTCTACCAGCGCCACCCGCGATTCCATCGGCGTGATATTCATCAGAATTTCTTCACTCATTCCCTTCCCCTTAAGCTGGCATGGCAGTACACATCCAACGCTGTACCGATACCAGAAAAATCAAAACCAATAAAAAACATTACAGGGAATGCCAGGGAGTGATGCCAAATTCGCTTAAAACGTCTGCGGTCTCCTGTAGTGGAAGTCCTACTACACCTGAATAGCTGCCTCGAATCGATTCAACCAGGATAGCTCCGTACCCCTGAATACCGTATGCACCCGCCTTGTCTGCAGGCTCACCCGTGGCGACATAGGCTTCAGCCCGAACCCGGTCAAAAGGAGTCATCTGCACCTGAGTGGTAGAAAGTCGAACGATGGTCTTATGCCCATTGGTTACCGCTATGGCCGTCATCACTGCGTGACAGTTTCCACTTAATGACAACAGCATATCACAGGCCTGTTCAGGATTATTGGGTTTACCGAGTATTTTCGATCCCATGACAACGGAGGTATCGGCCGCCAGCAGGGGTATTTCCGGCAAACCTCTGGCCTGCACCTCCATCCAGCCAGCCCGGGCTTTTTCCCTTGCCATACGGCAAACATAATCCCCGGGGGCTTCATCGCCCTCCGGAGTTTCATCAATTTCAGACACCAGCTGCTGAAATGGTATGCCAATCTGTTGCAGTAATTCCTGCCGTCTTGGAGACTGGGAGGCCAGATAAATCATATTACTCGCTCATATCCGATCATATTACCCGAAAGTAACGCCGCAGAAATCTCAACACCCCGGACACCCAGGGCCATAAGGCCGCACTGCTGACCGAAGGCAACAGGTACCATAACGAGGGAGGCGTTCCACCCAGCAGGGCTCGCATCCAAAGGTTGAGCATCTGGTATAGCCCGATGATCACCAGCACCATGAACGCCTGTTGCCACCAGGGAAACATTCGCAGCCGCCGGTGCAGGCCCAGGCCAATGACGGCCACCAGTAGCAGTCCCATAGAACTCTGCCCAAAATACGTTCCCAGAAAAACATCAAGAACGATGCCGGTCAGAAAAGCGAACAACAGACCAAAGCGTTCCGGCAGCGCCATGATCCAATATAAAATCACCATGGGAATCCATGCTGGCCGGGCAATGGATAACCAGGCAGGCATCGGCAGTATGCTCAACACATAAGCCACCAGCAGGCTGACCCAAACCACCCAGTGAGCATTGGCTCTCTGTACACTCATGAACCTTCTCCCTGTTGTCCGTCAGCCGTTTCAGCGCTTTCCTCTACGGCGCTACCCTCTACTACTTCCTCTGGCGTTTCATCCAACGTCTGGTCAAGTATTGACTCATGGGGAGTACGGAAGACCAGCAGAACAAAACGGCTGCGATTCACTTCTGCCAGCAGCTGAATCTCCACGCTGGCAAACGCATCACCGGGTTTATGGGTAATCTTTCGGACTTTGCCCAGGGGATAGCCGGCAGGATAACGCTGTCCAAGCCCGGAACTGGTTAACAGGTCGCCTTCCCGTATATCTGCGGTATCAGGAATATGCATCAGCTCCATAGAGTCCGGCAGCCCGGTGCCAGCGGCAACAGCTCTGTAACCCGTACGGTTGACCTGTACCGGTATCCGGCTGGAGTTATCGGTTACCAGAACCACCCGGCTACTCAGCGGTGTGACTTCAACCACCTGCCCCATAACACCATGGGCATCAACAATCGCCTGCCCTTCAAATACGCCGTTAAAAGAGCCTTTATTGATGGTGACGATATGCCTGAAAGGGTCCGGGTCCACCCCGACAATCTCAGCCACCAGCACCTGTTCATCCACCAGTTCGGAGGAATTCAGCAGCTCGCGCAGGCGAATATTCTGTGCCGTCAGGCTGGCCAGTTTCTGAACCTTTTGTTCCAGAATCAGATTTTTGGCTTTGAGACGGGCGTTATCTTCCATCAGGTCGCTGCGGGAAGTCACAAACTCATCGGCCACGCCCCAGACCCGGGAAGGGATATCGGCAAGAAACTGAACCGGTGTTGCAGCGGCCGTCATCCAGTTACGGACAACGGATAAATAATTAAAACTGTGATCAACAAACAATAGCCCCAGAGACAGGAGCGTCAGCAGTACAAAGCGCGTTGCCAGTGATTGTTGTTGGCTGAATATCGGTTTGATAAAAGCGCTCCTTTTATCATCAAAAGCATGAAAGACATCATGCCATTAACGCACTATTTTTCCTTAACCCCGTTAAACGCGAAAAGGCCAAACAAGCAACCCTGTTTGACCTGTCGCAGGCTGGACAACCATTCAGGCTTCCAACAGCTTCGGATGGGAAACCCACTCCGTTTGTGGAGTCGCCATCAGTCGGTAGACAGCAGATCCATACGATGCTTATCCATCATTTCCAGCGCACGGCCACCACCACGGGCCACACAGGTCAGAGGGTCTTCAGCAATCAGAACCGGCAGCCCGGTTTCTTCACTGATCAGCTTGTCCAGATCGCGCAGCAACGCGCCACCACCGGTCAGCACCATGCCCCGTTCAGCAATGTCTGAAGCCAGTTCCGGTGGAGACTGTTCCAGAGCACTCTTGACCGCCTGAACAATCGCACTGAGGGATTCCTGCAGCGCATCCAGAATTTCAGCACTGTTCAGCGTGAAGCTGCGCGGAATACCTTCTGCCAGATTGCGACCACGCACATCAATTTCCAGCAGTTCATCACTTGGGTAAGCAATCGCAATTTCCTGCTTGATGCGTTCTGCCGTAGCGTCACCAATCAGGCTGCCATAATTGCGACGAACATAGGTCACAATGGCATCGTCAAAGCGGTCACCACCGAGGCGGATAGACTCGGAATAAACCACACCACTCAGGGAGATAATAGCGATTTCAGTGGTACCACCACCGATATCCACTACCATGGAGCCACTGGCTTCCTCAACGGGCATACCGGCACCGATGGCTGCCGCCATTGGCTCCTCGATCAGGTATACCTCGCGGGCTCCGGCACCCATGACGGATTCGCGGATAGCCCGCCGTTCAACCTTGGTGGATTTACACGGCACACACACGAGAACCCGTGGGCTTGGTTGAATAAAACTGTTCTCATGCACCTTATTGATAAAGTGCTGGAGCATTCTTTCACACACGTCAAAGTCGGCAATAACGCCGTCTTTCATAGGACGAATCGCGGTGATATTGCCAGGCGTACGCCCCAGCATGCGCTTGGCGTCAGCACCAACCGCTACCACACTCTTTTGCGATCCCAGATTGCGAATGGCCACAACCGATGGCTCATTCAGGACAATGCCCTTTTCACGGACATAGACCAGTGTATTGGCGGTTCCCAGGTCGATCGACAAATCGCTGGAAAACAGACCCCGTAACCTTTTCAGCATCTTGTGAGTTACCTTGACTCAAGGCTTTCTTTAAAATGGCGCAAACTCTATCAACGCATGATATTCAGAGCAAGCATCAAATCCTAGCACTTCTTTGTTCTGACAGGGTATTTACCTCATAAACCAGCCTGGTTCGGTGTGGTGAACAGCTAACAGCCTGAAATACACCTGTCCAGTGAAACCGGCTCTGAAGAATACGCATAATCTTTGCCAGTCACTGAATAATTCACCACTTCATGTCACAAAAACTACAAGCATAGTGAATTAATCCCGTCGTACATAAAAGTTACCGGAAAGTTGCTCAGGTGAAAACCACTTAGATCAATAGTTACGCAAGGTTTGTGTCAGTTTGGTCAATTTTTTTAAATAATTGTGAGTTTCCCCGACTGTGTTGCGTTGATCAGGTGGCAGCCCGGTTTATTGATTAAATCTCAACTTAATCACGCCAACACCTTGAGATTCCTCCCCATAGACCATACATTTAGCGATTATTTTTGATATTTGCACTGACACTTGCCTGTCAGTGCAAATACGTTCCCCCGATTCAAGCACCCGATTCCGGAGATCGCCATGGCTATTGATGCCTCTGAAATTCAGAAGGTTGCCCATTTGGCACGCCTGTCTATTGATGACAGTCAGGTAGAAGCCACCGCTGGCACCATCAGTAAAATTCTGGATATGGTGGACCAGATGCAGTCTGTCAATACTGACAACGTAGAGCCTATGGCCCACCCTCTGGACGCTACCCAGCGTCTGCGTGAAGATGTTGTGACCGAGCCCAATAATCGCGAAAAACTGCAGAGCTGCGCGCCTGCAGTCGAGGACGGCCTGTTTCTGGTACCCAAAGTTATCGAGTGATAACCAGAAGCAACCAGACCCACTCCTGAAACTCTGCGATTGACGAAGATCATGTACGAAAAAACTCTTTCCGAACAAAGCCAGGCTCTTAAGTCAGGCGAACTGTCCAGTGTTGAACTGACACAGACCTACCTGGACCGCATCAGACAGCTGGACAGCGATTACAACAGTTACATCACTGTCACTGAAGAGCTGGCACTGGCGCAGGCAAAAGAAGCTGACGAGCGTCGTGCAGCCGGTGACGCCACAGCCCTGACCGGTATCCCTGTTGCTCACAAAGACCTGTTCTGCACCGAAGGCGTTAAAACCACCTGCGGCTCCAATATTCTGGACAACTTTGTAGCCCCTTACGAATCCACCGTGACCCGCAAGTTCAGGGAAGCCAGTGCCGTTATGCTGGGTAAAACCAACATGGACGAATTCGCCATGGGCTCTTCCAATGAAAACAGCCATTACGGAGCCGTGAAAAACCCCTGGGATACCCAAGCCATTCCCGGCGGATCATCCGGTGGTTCCGCTGCCTGTGTAGCTGCCCGTCTGGCGGCCGGCGCTACCGGTACTGACACTGGCGGCTCCATTCGTCAGCCAGCTTCTCACTGCGGCATTACTGGTCTGAAACCAACCTATGGTCGTGTATCCCGTTATGGCATGATCGCCTACGCATCCAGCCTTGACCAGGCAGGCCCGATGGCACAGACCGCTGAAGACTGCGCCCTGATGCTGAATACCATGGCAGGCTTTGATCATCGCGATTCCACCTGCATGGACCGTGAAGTGCCGGACTACACCACCACCCTGAACGACTCTCTGGAAGGCATGACCATTGGCCTGCCAAAAGAGTACTTCTCCACAGGTCTGGACGCTGCGGTTGAACAGCGCATTCGTGATGCCGTTGCTGAATACGAAAAGCTGGGCGCAACCGTAAAAGAAGTCAGCCTGCCAAATCTGGAGCTGTCCATTCCATCCTATTACGTGATTGCGCCAGCAGAGGCTTCCACCAACCTGTCCCGTTTCGACGGTGCGCGTTTTGGTCATCGCTGTGAAAACCCGGCTGACCTGATGGATATGTACAAACGCAGCCGCAGCGAAGGTTTTGGTGAAGAAGTCAAACGTCGTATTCTGGTGGGTACCTATGCCCTGTCTGCCGGTTACTACGATGCCTACTACCGCAAGGCACAGCAAATCCGCCGTATGATTCGTGACGACTTCATGAATGCCTTCGAACAGTGCGACATCATTATGGGGCCAAACGCACCAACACCAGCGTTTAACATTGGTGAAAAGAGCGACGACCCGGTAGCCATGTACCTGTCCGATATCTATACACTGTCTGTTAACCTGGCGGGCCTGCCAGGTATGTCGGTGCCTGCGGGTATTGTTGAGGGTCGTCCGGTGGGTCTGCAGATGATTGGTCGTCATTTCGATGAAGGCCGCCTGCTGAATGCTGCACATCGCTTCCAGCAAGCCACCGACTTCCACAAAGCCAGTCCATTTACAGCCTGATACCGAGGTAACATACAATGCAATGGGAAACAGTGATCGGGCTGGAAATTCACGTACAGCTCGCAACCAGAACCAAAATTTTCTCCGGCGCGTCCACGGCGTTCGGTGCTGAACCAAACACCCAGGCCTGCGCCGTCGACCTGGGTCTGCCGGGTGTACTGCCCGTCGTGAACGAAGAAGCCATTAACATGGCCATCAAATTTGGTCTGGGTATTGATGCCGAGATCAATCGTGTCAACGTATTCGAGCGTAAAAACTACTTCTACCCGGACCTGCCAAAAGGCTACCAGACCACCCAGCTGGACAAACCTATCGTTGGTGCGGGTCATGTTGACATCACCCTGAAAGATGGCTCCAGCAAGAGCATTCGCATCCATCATGCGCATCTGGAAGAAGACGCAGGTAAAAGTCTGCACGAAGACTATCACGGCATGTCCGGTATCGACCTGAACCGCGCAGGCACGCCACTGATCGAAATCGTGACCGAACCTGATCTGCGCAATGCAGAAGAAGCCGTTGCCTTTGCCAAAAAACTGCACTCCATCGTCACCACGCTGGGCATCTGCGACGGTAACATGTCCCAGGGCTCCATGCGCTTCGACGTTAACGTTTCTGTTCGTCCGAAAGGTCAGGAAGAATTCGGTACCCGTACCGAAACCAAAAACCTGAACTCCTTCAAGTTCATGGAAGCCGCGATTCTGAAAGAAGTGGAACGCCAGATTGATGTGCTGGAAGACGGCGGTAAAATCGTTCAGGAAACCCGCCTGTACAACGGTGACACTGGTGAAGCCCGCTCCATGCGCAGCAAGGAAGAAGCCAATGACTATCGTTACTTCCCCTGCCCGGACCTGCTGCCGGTAGTGATTGAAGACAGCCGTCTGGAAAAACTGCGTGCTGACATGCCGGAAATGCCCGATGCGAAAAAAGCCCGTTTTATCAGCGAGTTTGGACTGAGTGATGTGGACGCGGACATCCTGTCCGGTGATCAGGCAACAGCAACCTTCTTTGAAGCCGCTGCTAAAGGCAGTGATGCCAAGCTGGCATCCAACTGGGTACTGGGTGAAGTGTCCCGGTCCCTGAACACCAATGAAATCACCATTTCTGACAGCCCGGTCACCGCTGAGATGCTGGCAGGCCTGATCGTCCGTATCAAGGACAACACTATTTCCGGCAACATTGCCAAGAAGGTGTTTGAAGCCTTGTGGAACGGTGAAGGCAAAGACGCTGACGAAGTCATCGAGAAGAAAGGCCTGAAACAGGTCACCGACACCGGTGCCATTGAAGCCATGATCGATGAAGTTCTGGCAGTCAATGCCCAACAGGTCGAAAACTATCGTGCCGCACCTCCTGAAAAGCGCGGAAAAATGATCGGCTTCTTTGTGGGGCAGGCAATGAAGGCTTCCAAAGGCAAGGCTAATCCGGGAATGGTTAACCAGATTCTGAAGAAGAAGCTGGGCTAAAACCACTATAACGATGTGCCTTATTGACAGGCGCATCGTTTATTTTTCTCTTCTTCAGGTTAATATCGTTCAACATTTCCGGCAGACAAGAGGTTTAATACCCATTGCGTAAATGGCCTCTCATAATGGTAACTTAATCATGTTGACTTTCAACAAGGTACCCAGTAGCAATAAGTTAGTCATTGGCTGTGGATCCGGACATACCCATCCAGGGGGGCATTTAGGTTGTGATACCATGGATATCAGCAGTGAGATGGAACCCGATATTTTAGGTGACATCACCAAGACTTGTCGTATGCACATGGAAATGTTTGAACGGTATCAATTTATCTTATGTGAAGGTTTGCCTGGTAAAATATATCGGGAACCGTTTTTTTATGAAAATCTTGATTTTTTTTGTAAAAAAAATGGTTTGATAATATTCTCTCCAATTATCTCCTCCTCTATCGCCTTATTAGCCAATTACGCATCCCTTTATCCATGGAGGCTGAATATTATGGATTTATCGAACCGATATTTATTAAGCCCCTTTGAATATGATGAATATTTTCGCCTGGTTAATGATCTGTATTTTAAGTATGGATCCAAAGGCAGTATTTCATACATTGCAACAAAGTAAGAACATATATTTTAATCATTTTCAGGCTCCTCACCCACTGGTTCAACTTTCTGTTCTTTAACCGGTGAACTTTCATCCTCAGCTTGCTCATCAACATCAGAAGAGTCGTCATCTGAATCAGCTTCGTTCAGATCAATATCCTCCATCACCCTCTCCAGACAATCTTTTACTGCTTCAATAGATGGACGATTTTCAGGTTTTATACAGCAACAGGGGTACGCTACTTCTTTCAAAACTTTAATGTATTGTTCAACAGCAAACTCACCCCATTTTATTACAAGACTCCGTATTAAATACTTCTGCTGACTTCTCTGCGCTAATCCAATGAGATACTGAATATTTTCTCTGTCTTCAAGATACTTGCTCAGTAGAACCTCAATAATCAACAGGCCCACTCCATACATTTGCCCTCTTTTTGTTACCAGCCCTCCTGCTCTTATTTCTGGTGCCAGATGATAACATTTAATAACACTGGATGGCTTTGATTCAGGTTCTACTTTAAACAGAGAACCAAAATCAATGAGTTTCACCTCCCCGTCTTCATTAAACATCAGATTCGAACTCTTCAGATCAATATAGAGAACATTCTTCTCATGCAAGTACTCCAGCGCATCAAGAATACACATAAACATATCGCCAAATCCGTGGGCAGATAACCGGCACTTAAATTCTTTAAGTTTCTCAAAACGCTGGGAACTCAGTATAAGCTCTTTAAAGCTATAAGGCAGGTACTCCAGATACAGTACAACCAGTTTTTCTGACTTATTTTCCTCATGAGCAATCAACTTTACTATCCCCTGGTGTTTGAGCTGTAAAAGCTGCCTTACTTCTTTTAAAAGGTTTTCAACGAGTTGATCGTCTGTCTGGTTTGTAACTGTTTTTCTTACTTTAGCAACAATTTTTTTCTGTACACCGTCTTTAACGCGCTGCAACAGGAAAGCATCACTAAATGTACCACTCCCAATAAGAAGAGCTTTGCTTCGCCAACACTCTATCGCTTGTTTTAAGGAACGCTCGCCTGGCGTTTCACTGGAAGACTGCTGACTTGCTTCCTGTACTTGAGGCGTCGTACAACTTTCTTCTTCAGGCTGGCTGTCTTCCTGGTTATTGTCAGCTTCCGGCTGCTCAGTACCAGCACTGCCTTCACTTGACGGTGAATGTCGTACATATTTCTCATAATTAACTGACCACGGCAATGTATGGCAGGCGCAAAACGGTCGTGCAAATGATTTAACCGAGTATTCATCATCTTCTGAATCCACACCAGCTTCTTCATCACCCCATAAATCAGTGATTAAATCACGATTGTCTTCATGAAAAGGCTCTTCAGCAACAAAGTTATCATCGGATATCTCTATTAACGTTGAATCTACTTCTTCGGGCATGGAACGCATATAGGTAAAAGCCAGCAACAGCAAAGGATCCAGTAAATTTTTTTCATTACCCGGATAAAATGCACCTGATAAAACGATAGCCCCGGAAAGCACACATTCAATGATCATAGAAACCAAATAAATGAAGTATAAGGCTTATCAGGTTAGTTAATAATTATTTTTCAGCCACCGGACTATGATGCTAAAACAGGTTTGGGATGATTTATACCAATCAAAGTTATTAGCTTCGTCATGAGCATGACTTTTCCGCCGGTTAGACAAGACGGCGTGAGGAGTCATAGCCTTAGCTATGGCGACGATCGCCAACGCTGGATAACCGGCTGAAAAGTCAGCGCAATAGAATAGTTAATAACTGCGATTGGTATTACACACCATCGACTTTAGTATCCGGGGACTATCTGATCATATTCCAGCCTTTGCTTCTTGACAGGAGGATAGGCATCGACATCCTTACCATGACCTTCAATAACCTTTTTCGCCTCTCCCTCAAACTCTATAAGGCCTGAAGGTGTAAATTCCGGATCCATTATTCGGTCAATGGCATCTGCTATTTCATCCAGCATAGTGGACACATCATCAAAATCAGGGCGCTTATCTGGGTCAGACTCGCAACATGGGAAGCCAATATCATCTAGTAATGACGCGTACTCACTAACAATATCTTCACCCCAGCAAACAATCATCTTTCGAAGCAATTCACTTTGATCCATTGGACGCTTGTTATCTATGTATTCCTGAACCTCGGGAGAGTTCTCAATATACTTATTGTGTAGCAATTGTATCATTAAGAGACCAAAGCTAAATAATTGCCCTTTAGTCGTCACTTCTTGTCCTGCACGAATCTCCGGTGCCAGGTAGTAGCTTTTTTCAGCGTCGGAGAACCCCTCACTTTTGTCATATTGCAACAACAGGCCAAAATCAATCAGCTTCAAGGTGCCGTTCTCATTGAAACGCAGGTTTCCACTATGCAGGTCAAAATACATAATGTCCCACCGCCGCAGATACCTCAGAACTTCATGGAGACAGAAGAAAACATTGATTAATCCCTTCTCTGATAACACATTGTTATTTAGCCCTGTAAACTTCTGAGCTGGCTCCTTACTAACAATCAGCTGATAGAAGCCGTAAGGCAAATACTCAAGATAAATCACCAGATTTCTGACTTCGTCTGATTCATAGGCAATCAGCTTGACAATGCCAGGGTGATCAAGCACTTGCAGCCACCGTCTTTCACGGTCCAGATTATGAAAGGCACGCCTCCCGGGCTTTTTCATTACTTTGGCAGCAATTCTTATTCGCTTTCCGTCCTGGTTCAGAGCCCCCAAAAAAACCTCTCCATAAGTGCCAGATCCGAGTCGTTTTGCAGTACTGCGCATCGTTGCAATCCGTGCCGCAACCCGTGTACTCAATGAGGCAGGCTCCCCCGAAGGCTGACCACTATCATCCTCAGACTGGGTTTCTTCATCTGCATCGGATTCATCCTGTTTATCTTCATTGCTTTCTTCTTTTTTGGTGTCGTCATTGCTTGCCTCACCATCAGGAGCCTGTCGCAATAAATTGTTAAAATCAGGGAACCATAAAACAGCTACCTTGCCGAGCCTCCCGGGAGCATCTAGCCTCTCTTTCCGTGATTCCTCATCTACCTCTCTATCGGGAAACTGGTTTTCAAAGCTCAGGTTCTGATCTATAGAATAAGATCTGGACCATTCCTGTAACGCTTTTTCATATTCGCTCAATATCCCATCTTCTGGCGGCAGTTCTGGTTCCTGGTAATAATCCAGGTCTGTCGTGTCAATGAATACCTGATGCACTTCTTCAGGAGTCGAATGTACATAGGCGAATGCAAGCAATAACATTGGCTCCAGTATTCTTTTTTCCTCAACCGGAAACAAACCACCGGAGAATGCTATAGCTAAGGAAACAGTCCATTCGAACAGCATAGAGACACCGCCAACCGGTAAATTTAACATTTATTCAAAATTGTGGGCATAGTCTAGACTGAGTCTGACCTTTATATTTACTTATTTTCACTTTTAAATACGGGCCTGAAACCGATGATTCTCATTCAGCTACAGTTATGACTTATGTACCAGTCAACTACGATCACAAACAGTAAAAAACTCCTCTGCTTCCTGGCTCATATGCCTGTTCCATTATCGCCAACCCACTTCCTTCAGCAGACGAATCAGACATAATGCCGCTTCAGTTGATTTGATATAATAGTGAGAATCATGTGCCGGGCTTCTCTTATGATGGTTAATCAACTTCGTTTTGGTGCAATTGCCGATGACGCGTTTCATGTCGCCATTGATATGCAGCGGATGTTTGCTGAACCGGGTACTTTTTTCTGCCCTGACTTCCCATCAATTATCCCTGTTGTGGGTAAAATCACAGCCCTCCAGCCAGAGAACACTGTATTTACGCGTTACGTGAAACCAGACAGAGAAGAGATGACCGGAGCTTTATGGCAGGAATGTTATCGACAGTGGGTAAGCAGTACTCTGGGATCACTGAATAGCGAAATGTTCGATCTTATTGACCCTCTGTTACGCTTTATTCCTCCAGCGAATGTAGTGGAGAAAACCACCTATTCAGCCTTTGAAAGTAATGCGTTCACAGAGTTACTGGACAAACGACAACCTGATACTCTAATTTTTACCGGGGTAAAAACCAATTACTGTGTGTTAGCAACAGTATTAGCATCTGTTGATAAGCATTATCGAACGATTGTGGTCACCGATGGTGTAGCGGGCTCAACAGCTGAAACTCAGATGGCTGTTAAAAAAAACTCTTTTTGCACGCTTTGAACATCAGATTGAGCTAACAAGCGTTGAAAACCTGCTGTGCCAGTGGAAATAGCCCTGACTCGATAATCACTTAACCGAATTCTGCTGACAACATACCATTCTTAAAAAATGAATTATTTTCAATGACTCAGTTAACCCCTTCCTGACTTTGCTGCTAAATTTTCTGATTGAATATTCATACAGTCAAAAAAGGAAGGAATATCATGCGTACAGCGTACGTTTTATTCACGCTGATCATTCTGTCGATCTCTGGTTATTCTTTATCAGGTTCGGCAAGAGGGGGGATTTTATCAGAGCGAACGCTCCGGAATTATCCGGCATTCATATCGGAAAGCCCTCCTGAAACGCTTCTAAAGCAAACCATTGAATTATTTGTATCACCTCTGTTTGAGCCTTATGAAGCGGGCATAAAAGCTGTTCCAAGGGGTAATAAAAAAAATCAGCTCCCTCAACACCAGAACTTTAACGATCAAGACTTCAGCTCGGAAGAAGAGGATTATGACCAGGAATCCCAAGAAGCTGTACCTTTTTTCAGAGATGTTCATTTTGAAAAATTGAGTGGCCGTCTGAATACCACTTTGAATAAGCTTGATAACTGGCTAAAAAGCCATCCGGATATTGTTCTGATTCTTGAACTGGATATTGATGGGGTAATGATACATTTCCTGCCCCCTCCCACTTTAGACAATCTATCTGACAGCCCTGAAAACCAGCAGAAAATACTGGATCGTCTTGACGCGTTCATCAGGGAGCATCCTAACATTTACCTTTTCTACAATACTGCCCGATCTGACCTGTCGTTTGAGCGCCCCCACAGAACGATTCAGGCAGAGGCAGATGGGCCTTATGGGAATAACATCACATACCAATTACCTGCCGCAAGGGCCATCATAACAGGTGGTGGTGGTCATATTGAGTTGGCATCTGATGATTTTGCAACAGTTCCGGATCTTATAGAAATCAATGCCGCTCTTGACCAGTGGCGCGAGGACGATTTAAAAGCATTGCCCAATGTCCTTTCTAGTTTCGTGATTAGTAACCACTATCACTCAAGTGGCTCGAAAACAAGGCTCCCCATAATACTCACACGCAAAAATTCGGGAAGCCCATTGATCACAGGGCCGTTTAATACGCTCCCCATGATGCAATTCATAGCACTTTTTTATAAAACAACGAACGATATCCTCTACTACAGCTTCAATGGAGTTGCCCTGAACAAAGGCACTGCCGCCCGGTTGCTACTGAGCCTTCTGCTTAAGAAGCAGTTTCTAAAAGGAAAAAAAGGTCTGCTGATAGCCGCTGGTGACTCTTTCTACGATGCCCCAATGATAAACCCTGTCTTTGAAGCAGCGACCCTTGAAGTTGTTAACGAGAACCAGCTGACAACCATGGAAAACCGTATCAGAAACGACATCAGACTCACCAAGGTACCTCAGCTCCCTCCCGCTACAAATTTTTTATTGGAAGGCAACCTGGTCTGGCTGCTGGGGGTTAAGGTTTGCAACATAAATGCAAGCATTTTTAATATTTGCGATTCATCAAACCCTACCCTTAACCAGAAGCTTTCGAACCCAAAGATAGTGGGGGTAAAAGGGCAGGGACTGGAGTTAACCGTTAGCCTGTTTGAGAAAATCACTAATGCCCTGAGTCGATATCAGGCTACATCTGCACTTTAGGGCTTAAGGTTGTCCTGCCACTTATAGCGCAACCCGCTCTCCCAGCTCAGGAACCCGGGCATTCCAGCCCAGTTCCCGACTGATTTTCTCAGACATTGCCGAAGCCGCATCAGCTTCCCCGTGTGTCACAAACACCTGCTGCGGTGGTGTCCGGATGCTGCGCAGCCACTCGACAATCTGGTTGGCATCAGCATGAGCAGAGAAGGCATCAAAATGACAAACCCTTGCCTTCACAGGAATATCCTGCCCGTGAATACGAACACTGCTGGCACCGTGTACCAGTTTCTCCCCCCGGGTTGCCATAGACTGATAACCGGCAAATAAAACGGTATTACGATGATTAGGCAGCATCTGCTTAAGATGGTGCAACACCCTGCCACCACTTGCCATTCCGCTGGCGGATACAATAATCGCCGGGTAGTTCTGCGCCGCAAGCTTCATTGACTCTTCTACGGTTCGCACATAGCGGGTCATGGCATCAATACGCTCACAGTCGTCTCTGGTCAGCCGGTGTCTTTCGTGAAAACGATGAAAGACTTCTGTCGCTTTAATCGCCATGGGACTGTTCAGGTAAACTGGCAGGTCAGGAATCCGGTTCTTAGCTTTTAAACACTCCAGCAGATGCAGGATCATCTGCGCCCTGCCAACAGCAAAAGCAGGAATCAGGACAGAGCCACCGTTTCTGGCGGTCGAGGTAATCACCTGAGCAATGGCATCTTTAGCATCCACCTTCTGATGTTCCCTGTCACCATAGGTCGACTCTACAACAAGATAGTCAGCCCGCTTCAGAGGCTCTGGCGGGTACATTATCAGGTCATCAGGACGACCGACATCTCCGGAGAACACCAGTAAACGACTACCATCAAATACCTCAACAGAAGCCGCTCCAAGAATATGGCCAGCAGGCCGGAACCTGACAGTGACGTTATCAAACAGTTTGTGAATATCACCAAAACTGGCGGCATTCAGTTGCTTCAATGCCTGCAGGGCATCTTCTTCTGTATACAGAGGCAGAGGTGAACTGTGTCTGGAAAAACCATGCCGGGCAGCATAGCGGGCATCTTCTTCCTGCAGAAAGCCGGAGTCAGGCAACAGGATTTTGCACAACTCGCAGGTTCCGGGCGTTGCATAAACCGGCCCGGTAAACCCCTTCCTGACTAGCAGAGGCAGATAGCCACTGTGATCAAGGTGAGCATGGGTAAGGACAATGGCATCCAGATCACCCGGTTTTACTGGCAAATCCTTCCAGTTCATTTGCCGGTATTGCTTGATGCCCTGATAGAGTCCGCAGTCCACCAGAATTTTCCGGTCACTGAATTCAACAAGGTACTTCGACCCGGTGACGGTGCCTGTTGCGCCAAGAAACTGTAGCTTCATCATTTTTCTCCCACAGCCTGTCCCGATCTTATCGCAGCCCGGTTATCAGAGACAGAACAGATTTTCAATTCTGACCCGGTTTGCACAAGGATTACTCTCACCGGCAAAAAAACGCACATTTACCGTGCATTATTTAACCGGAACTACACAAAACCCTCATAAGAAGGCTGCATAAATTTTGGCACAGCTTTTGAATGATCAGGTTTAAACCCAACAATAACTCAGGGAGAAGAATAATGAACTGGTTGAAAAAGCTGGCTGTCAGAAGTCTGATTATGGCAGGCGTCATTGCCGCCTCAGCAAACGCTCAGGAACCGGGCTGGCCGGAAAAAGAAGAGCTGACGTTCGGCTTTATAAAGCTTACAGATATGGCGCCTATTGCCATTGCCTACGAAAAAGGTTTTTTTGAAGACGAAGGGCTATACGTCTCCATTGAGGCGCAGGCTAACTGGAAAGTATTGCTTGATGGCGTTATTGATGGCCGTCTTGACGGCGCCCACATGCTGGCTGGCCAGCCTATTGCTGCCAGCATTGGTTATGGCACCAGAGCGCGTATCATCACGCCCTTTTCCATGGACCTGAATGGCAATGGCATCACCGTATCCAATGCGATCTGGGAGCAGATGAAACCCAACATTCCCAAACAGGCAGATGGACGACCACAGCATCCTGTTAAGGCCGATGCCCTGAAACCGGTTGTGGAAAAATACAAGTCAGAAGGCAAGCCGTTCAACATGGGTATGGTATTTCCGGTTTCCACCCATAACTACGAGCTGCGTTACTGGTTGGCAGCCGGCGGTATTCATCCCGGATTTTACGCTCCTCACAAAGGCGATACTTCTGGACAGATAAACGCCGACGCTCTTCTGTCCGTGACACCACCGCCACAAATGCCTGCCACCCTGGAAGCTGGCACCATTTACGGGTATTGCGTGGGAGAACCCTGGAACCAGCAGGCTGTCTTTAAAAACATCGGCGTACCGGTGGTCACTGACTATGAAATCTGGAAAGACAACCCGGAAAAAGTATTTGGCATCACGGAAGCCTTTGCTGAAAAGTATCCCAACACAACGATCCGCCTTACCCGGGCGCTGATCCGGGCAGCCATGTGGCTGGATGAAAACAACAATGCCAACCGGCCTGAAGCCGTTAAGATTCTGTCACAGTCAAACTATGTCGGTGCCGACTATGAAGTGATCGCTAACAGCATGACCGGCACCTTTGAATACGAAAAAGGCGACAAACGTCCTGTGCCTGATTTCAACGTATTCTTCCGTTATAACGCCACTTATCCCTACTACTCCGATGCCATCTGGTACCTGACCCAGATGCGCCGCTGGGGGCAGATTGCGGAAGACAAGAGTGACGAATGGTATTTCGAGACTGCGAAAAAAGTCTATCGTCCGGATATCTATGAAGCCGCTGCCCGTTCACTGGTTGCCGAAAAACTGGCAAGCATTGAGGACTTTCCAGACTTTGCCAGTGAAGACGGTTTCCGTTCCCCTCAGACCCATTTTATAGATGGCATTGTCTACAGCGGCCTTAAACCTAATGAGTACATCAATAAGTTCTCTATTGGCCTGAAACAGGGTGAAACCCTCTAGGAGTTTTTAAGGGAAAGCCTATCTCAGCAAGGAATTGGATTATTATGGCATCCACCACACCAATGGCAGGCAAAGCCGACAGGGCAGCGGGTTCCCTGCCCCGTTTACTCAGTCCGTTGTTACTTAACCTCAGGTCAGTCATTGCTCCGGTTGTCGGTGTACTGGGGTTTCTGCTGCTCTGGACCATTGCCGCACAAAACATTAATACGTCACTGGGACAGTTTCCCAACGCAGGTCATGTCCTGCAACAGTTTGGCACTCTGTATCAGGAACACGCAACGGAACGGGAAAAAGAACAGGCATTCTATGAACGACAGGAAAAGCGTAATGCCGACCGCGTCGCCATGAACCCATCTTATGTCCCCAAAATCCGGGCTTATACTGGCAAAGAAACCTTTTTAGACCAGATTGGCACCAGCCTGATCACCGTCATGAGCGGTTTTTTACTGGCGGCTTTAATCGCCATTCCCCTTGGCATTGCCGTTGGACTCAGCAAAACACTGAATGCAGCAATCAACCCCATCATTCAAATCTTCAAACCCGTCTCTCCCCTGGCCTGGCTGCCCCTGGTGACCATGGTCGTCAGTGCATTGTATGCGACACCGGACCCGGTCATTCCGAAAGCACTCCTTAATTCAATGATCACGGTCACGCTGTGCTGCCTGTGGCCCATGGTGATTAATACGGCAGTCGGTGTCGCATCCATTGACAATGACTTAAACAATGTCAGCAAGGTTCTGCGGCTACCGCCCTTGAAGCATATTCAGAAAATTGTTCTACCGGCTTCCATACCCATGATCTTCACCGGTATGCGACTGTCGCTGGGAGTTGCCTGGATGGTACTGATTGCGGCAGAAATGCTGGCGCAGAACCCGGGGCTTGGCAAGTTTGTCTGGGATGAGTTTCAGAATGGCAGCTCACAATCTCTGAGCCGGATTATGGCGGCGGTTTTTGTTATTGGCTTTATTGGCTTTCTCCTCGATCGCTCAATGCTGCAACTGCAGAAGCTGGTCTCCTGGGATAAAACGTCTCTGTAATCATGACAAAAGGACTAAAACCATGAACCCTGTTCTCGATATCAGCCAGATCGATATGGAATTTCCCACCCCAAAGGGATCGTTTACCGCTTTGAAAGAAGTCGACCTGAAGATCGGCAAGGGTGAATTTGTCTCCCTGATCGGTCACTCCGGCTGCGGTAAGTCAACGGTTCTGAATATCGTTGCCGGATTGTATCAAGCGACCAGAGGCGGAGTCATCGTTAATGGCAGAGAAATCTCAGAGCCCGGCCCGGATCGTGCTGTTGTGTTTCAGAACCACTCTCTGCTCCCCTGGCTCTCAGCCTACGAAAACGTCGAACTGGCAGTGGAGCAGGTATTTGGCAGGCACAAGTCCCGCCGGGAAAAGCGTGACTGGATTGAACACAACCTGCAGCTGGTACACATGGAACACGCTATGCACAAGCGCCCGGGTGAAATTTCCGGCGGTATGAAACAACGTGTTGGCATCGCAAGGGCGCTGGCAATGCAGCCGGATATTCTGCTAATGGACGAACCCTTTGGCGCACTGGACGCCCTGACCCGGGCGCATATGCAGGATTCGTTGATGGAGATTCAGAACGAGCTGAATAATACCGTCATTATGATTACTCACGATGTTGATGAAGCTGTCCTGCTCTCAGACCGGATCGTGATGATGACGAATGGCCCGGCAGCCACCATTGGTGAAATTCTGGAGATTGATCTCGAACGACCAAGAAACCGCCTAACGCTAGCCAGTGACCCGGAATATACACGATTGAGGTCAGAGGTATTAAAGTTCCTTTATGAAAAACAGAGGAAAGTGGAGTCCATCACCGTTAAACCCAGGTCACTGAATCCGCTAAAAAAAACGACGGAAGCTGCTTAATTGCTTTAAAATTTATCAGCCAGCTACAGGAGGTATCACTACTCAAAATCAATCATTGCATACTCTTGAAGGTGAAAAGCTACGTCCCTGGCTTTTCACCTTTCTCTGTGTTGTTATTATTGAGCTATTTCCTTACTAATAAGCGAAACAACCTTGCTTCCTCTTGCAAAATAGTTTTAGTAAACGTTGACATTAATTAAATATGAGTAACGATCAGTAATCTCTCAAAAAGCATCACAAGCCCTGCTCAGGCTTGCAGCCTCAATCCACCCACTCTCAGGCTCGTTGTATTTCGAACTAAAATAGTTCTCAATAAATATCTTGTTCAGTTCGAAGTGAAGACTGGGGTTAACAATTTTATATTGTTTATGGAAGATACCATCAGAGTGTTTAGAATCCAGTGAAATAATAGTATTCAGTGAATTCTGTTTTTTATCGAGATATATTTTAGCTACCAGCTCGTCGTCTTTATCTGGATAGACTTGATAAACTTCCAGAGGTTTTTCCTCATCACTGTATTCTCCGGTTCTTGAAAGAGTAATACTGGCTGCTGAAATCTGGTAGTCATTTTCTAAAAAGTCAGCCCTGTCGCCAAGTTGGATTTTAAATTGGTAACCGTTATCGCCTCTTTCAGGTAATGTTGCACCTGAAGCACTATCACCTGAAGCACTATCACCTGAAACGGTTCCATTTACAGTGGAATTTTCACCACCTTGAGCTAATCGAGTTTTGTTATAGCTGTCCATTTTTTGAAAAACAACAATCTCACTTGTTGCCACACTAGGACTAAGCGTGTAAGCCAGATCAGAAATTTCTATCTTTTTTATTCCTAAAGGTGCCGCTTCAATTATTTTTTTAAATCGTGATTCATACATTCCTGAAGCATTAATCAGCTTTTCAAATACAGACCCAGACCATGAATTTACAATACTTTCAGTTTCTTTCAACAATGGGCTTTTCGACCCTTGATTTTTCTCCAGAATTGATAGCAGTTTTCTGGACTTATATATTTTAGCAGCATGACATGAAAGCAGCCTTGCCTGATCTCCCTGATGGTCACAAAGATAGTCTTCCACTTCTCTACCTTTCTTCAGCAAGCATGATTTTTTTGCAGAAATAGCAATATCATCAAAACCGCCTGCCTCTGTTGGCTCAATATGCGTGCCTTCAGAAAAATCATTAAATGTTTCTATCAATACAATGTCAGGTTTATCATAGGACTCAAGCAAAACCTGATCCCACATAAACTCAAAAGTATTAACACCTCTTTCAGAGCGCATTATTACATTTTTTGTTCTATTCCAGTTTGAATATCTTGTATCCATTCCTGGTGAAACTGACTGAACACGCAGAGGAATAAGATTATTATATTTTTCGTTAAGCACATTAAGGCGCCTAATGGTAGTTTTAAGATCGTGATGTTTGCCAAACTTTTCAAAGTTGTCTTTGATAAATGCTCTATCACTTTTATTTGTTAATCGCTGCCTTGGAGCAACCCATGGTAAATTACCAACAACCTCAGGAATCAGTGATATATGTTCTCTCCAATTTCTACTGTCCGCCTCACCCATCCGCCAAATAAACTGTGGATTATCATCAAACTCATTTGTAGCAAAAAAGTTAAATAACTGTGACCGTTTTAAAGATCTACGAATAATACCTAAATCCAAAACAAAAAGTAACGGCCTTCCCTCATAGGTAATTCCTTCACCATTTTGATAAAAGCTTGACGTTATTTTATAAATCTGTTCTTTATAGTTTTTTTCCCAGAATTCTTGCGTTTTGCTTTTTTCTGTTGTGAACCAGTGAGGCAACCACATGGGGGCTACAAAAAACTTATCTTTATCTACTTTTTGAAGTCTGCGTAAAATATTTCTATGTGATTCAATTGCTTTATCGGCAGAACTATTATCGTTATCATAACCCCACTCCGTAATGAATCCATCAATATTACCCGCCCTGGCTACTAAAATTTGCCATTCATGATAGTGATCGTTACCTGCATAGGTTGCCCCAACCATCGTGCGATCCAGGGTTCCAAACCCGAGATGTCCATCTAAAAGAAAAGATGGAAAATCTCCATAGCGATCCTTTAATTCATAGCCATTGCTAAACAAATTTTCTGGTTTGTTCGTTAGTTTTTGTGAGTTCACTTTACCATTTGCATGGAAAGTTGCAATGACAACAGGTTTGCCTTTAACTAATTCAAATGCCCACCCCTTGCCAGAGAGCATAAAAAACAGAACTCCTAAAAAGACTATGATGCGCGAAACCCGGTATTGAGAAAAACCTGAATAAAATGGATACATTTTTCTTTACCCTGAACAAAGTAAAATGAAAACGTTTGTCACGTTCAAAAGCCGGCTGGACAGTCAACAACCTATATCGTTTGGATGAAAAGAAAAAACAAATGAGATAGTACTTATACCAATCGCAATTATTAGCTGAAACATATTTTGTTTAATGCCCAACAGGCCTCTATGCATGGTAAAAGTAGTCAGTAAGAATCGATAGATCAATTCTGACTTCAGGTGAAAAGCCGGGTACTGCTTTTCACCTGAAGTCAGTCATTTTTACCACTCAACCGGACGAACAAAAGCATCCTTACCCGCATATTCCGCCATATCGCCCAGCTCTTCCTCAATTCGCATCAGCTGGTTGTATTTTTCTATCCGCTCGCCACGGCAGGGCGCACCGGTTTTCAAATGTCCGGTTCCCAGTGCCACAGTCAGGTCGGCAATAAAAGTATCCATGGTTTCACCGCTGCGGTGCGATACAAAAGCCCCCCAGCCGCAGCTATGGCAAAGATGCACCGCATCCACGGTTTCCGTCAGTGTTCCGATCTGATTCAGTTTAATCAGGGCCGAATTGGCGGCTTCCAGCTCTATACCCCTGGCAATATATTCAACATTGGTGACAAAGATGTCGTCGCCCACTATCTCAATCCGGTCACCCAGGGCCTCATTAAGCACAGGCCAGCCCTCCCAGTCGTCTTCTGCCAGACCGTCTTCCAGCAGAATGACCGGAAAAGCATCAACCAGTTCCCGATAATAGTCAGTCATTGCTTCAGCGGTGAGCGAGCGATTCTCGGTATGAAGGTGATATTTTCCATCCTTGTAAAACTCAGACGACGCTGGATCAATACATATTCCAACGTCCTTGCCCGGTTTCAGCCCTGTTTTCTCAATACCGGCAACCATCAGTTCCAGGGGCTCCCTGTTGGAAGCGACCTGAGGCGCAAACCCGCCTTCATCTCCAACACCGGTATGATGCCCTTTCTCCAGCAGTACAGCACGAAGGGCATGGTAAATTTCGCTGGCCCAGCGCATAGCATCAGCAAACGTATCGGCTCCGTAAGGTGCAATCATATATTCCTGAAAATCAGCGCCCTGCCAGCGACTGTGAACGCCGCCATTCATAATATTCAGGCAGGGAACGGGCAGAAGATTAGCGCTGATTCCGCCAATATACTGATAAAGAGGTAATTGTACGGCGGTAGCTGCTGCTCTTGCCGCCGCCAGAGAGACGCCCAGAATGGCATTGGCACCTAAACGCGATTTATCCCGGCTACCATCGAGTTGTATCAGCTGATTATCAATCCAGGACTGATCCCGAACATTAGCTCCATAAAAATGCTCATTTATTTCGGTATTGATCAGTTCAACGGCCTTTTGTACCCCTTTGCCTGAATATCGCCCCTCTTCATCGTCCCTCAGCTCAACCGCTTCCCTGGAACCCGTGCTGGCACCGGACGGGACGGAAGCCCTCGCAGTCATGCCATTGATCAGGCTGCACTCCACCTCAACGGTAGGGTTTCCTCTGGAATCAAGAATTTCACGGGCATACAGACCGTTAATTTCGAAATCCATGAGCGTTACCTCCACATAGAGAAAGGTAAATATAGAAGGAGCAGCTGACAATTGGTAAAAAATTAATTACTCGTCACAGTTCACACCGAAAAAACACACAACAAACCGATAATTCGCAGGTGCAAAAATTCGATAACCGCACAAAAACCCGTCAAATGTAGCGAAAATTGCATCATTGTTTCGCTTTACGCTATGATACCCGCTCATTTTTGCTGGACGACATTTATCGTATGTCAGTCCGGCATGATTTTTGTCGGGGTGTTATTGCCCGGCCATAGAGACGATCAGGTTCTATCCATGAACCTGACGGTACACTGTTATCAATAATCGATAACAGTCGTACACCTGCCAGAGGGAACGCTCAAAGGGAGTTTTGCTGGCGGGTATCACAATGAACAAAAACTGTTGGAGTGGATAATGTCGTACGATTCCGAAGTACTACCAACAGGCAATGCTAATAATACAAATAATAAGCGCAGCGCCTTTTCCCGTTTTCTGGCCGCCGTTGAGTGGCTTGGTAACCTGTTACCTCACCCGATTACCCTGTTTGCCCTGTTTGCGGTCGGCATCGTAGTACTCAGTGGCCTTGCCTCCTGGGCAGGGCTGAGCGTGGTTGACCCCCGCCCCGAAGGCGCACCCGGTCGTGCCGCCGGCGGTATTATTGAAGTGGTCAACCTGCTCAGTGCCGACGGTCTGCGTATGATTGTCAGCAACCTGGTTCGCAACTTCACTGGCTTTGCGCCTCTCGGTACGGTTCTGGTGGCGCTGCTGGGTGTGGGCATTGCGGAACACTCAGGCCTGCTGAGTGCCGCCGTACGCTCGCTGGTGATGAAAGCCTCCCGCCACACCGTTACCATGATTGTGGTGTTTGCCGGTGTTATTTCTAACACCGCTGCAGAGCTGGGCTATGTGGTTCTGATCCCACTGGCGGCCATGATCTTTCATTCTCTGGGCCGTCATCCTATTGCCGGTCTGGCGGCTGCGTTTGCCGGTGTTTCCGGTGGTTACAGCGCCAACCTGCTGATCGGTACCGTTGACCCGCTGCTGTCGGGTATCACTGAAGCGGCTGCACAGATTATCGATCCGACCTATGCTGTTGGCCCGGAAGTGAACTGGTACTTCATGATGCTGAGTACCTTTATGATCACCTTCGTCGGTTCCTGGGTCACTACCCGAATTGTTGAACCTCAACTGGGCGAGTACAACAGCAACGACGCCAGCATTGACCTGTCTGAAGAGAAGATGGAAGAAGTCAGCGCTGTTGAAAAGCGCGGCCTGAAGCTGGCAGGTGTGTCGCTGGTGATCCTGACTGCCCTGATCGCAATGACCGTTGTGCCTGAATCCGGCATTCTGCGTCATCCGGAAACCGGTGCGATTGCAGGCTCTCCTTTCCTGCGCGGTATCGTCGCCATGATTCTGGTGTTCTTTGCAGTACCCGGCATTGTGTACGGTAAAGTGGTCGGCACCATCAGGAATGACCGTGACGTAATTGACTGTATGTCCAAGAGTATGAGCACCATGGGCATGTACATCGTGCTGGTGTTCTTTGCGGCGCAGTTTGTGGCTTACTTCAGCATGACCAACTTCGGCACCATCTTTGCCGTACTGGGTGCAGAATTCCTGCAGAGCATTGGCCTGACCGGTCCGTTGCTGTTCCTGTTCTTCATCCTGATGTGTGGTTTCGTTAACCTGATGATCGGCTCTGCCTCTGCACAATGGGCTGTGACAGCGCCTATCTTTGTGCCAATGCTGATGCTGGTAGGCTATGCGCCGGAAGTGATTCAGGCCGCTTACCGTATTGGTGACTCAGTAACGAACATCATTACACCAATGATGAGCTACTTTGGCCTGATCGTTTCATTCGCTACCCGTTACAAGAAAGACCTGGGTATTGGTACATTGGTCTCTGTGATGCTGCCTTACTCCCTGTTCTTCCTGATTGGCTGGAGCCTGCTGTTCTTCCTGTGGGTATTTGGCCTCGATATGCCAGTAGGACCTGGCGCTGCGACTTTCTATAGCGCAGGTTAAAATTTTTTTCCGGAGGAGTCAGGCTTCTGACCCCTCCGATTTTTTTATCGTTTCGCCCGGGATTCCCAGCATTCACCAAACCTGAGCCAATCGTTGTTTATTGGTTTTCAGGACTATTTTTCTCGGTACTGTCTTCACCTTCTCCCCCAGCTCCAACGCCACCCAGACCGACACTGCCTGTTACAAGAGTTCTTGCTCCGCCAATGCGACCTTCAAATTCATCACCTGGAGACGAGTCAGGTAAATTGGCCACCAGAGACTGATCGGTCGCCGGAACACGAATCTGTAAAGAGTCACCCTCATCGGCGGGTTCTGATGGTGTTTCGTCTGCACCCGTCACGGGTTCAGAATCTTCAGGTTTAGCATCCCCTTCTTCGGCAGGTTCTGATGGTGTTTCACCTGTATCTGTAACGGGTTCAGAATCTTCAGGTTTGGCATCCCCTTCTTCGGCAGGTTCTGATGGTGTTTCGCCCGCACCTGTCACGAGTTCAGAATCTTCAGATCTGACACCCTCCTCATCGGCAGGTTCTGGTGGAGTTTCGCCTGCACCTGTCACGAGTTCAGAATCTTCAGATCTGACACCCTCCTCATCGGCAGGTTCTGGCGGAGTTTCGCCTGCACCTGTCACGAGTTCAGAATCTTCAGATCTGACACCCTCCTCATCGGCAGGTTCTGGTGGAGTTTCGCCTGCACCTGTCACGAGTTCAGAATCTTCAGGTCTGATACCCTCATCATCAGCGGGTTCTGATTTCGATGGTGCAGATATGTCGTCATGAGACACCTTTGCATGATCACTTGGGTCTGAGCCTGAATCTGCTGCGGCCTGCTGATCATCCGGTTTCTCATCTTCTGAACCTGTTACCTCTTGATTCTCCTGCGTCTGTTTCTCGTCTTCTGAACCTGGTCCGCTTTGCTCATTCTGCGTGTCGGCTCCAACATTCTGGTTACTGCTGGCATCCTGTCTGTCTCTGATTAGCGAACCACTGACGTTCACAGCGGTATTGTTATCTTTCCCTGTGCATTCAAATTCAAACCTTTCAAGCTGATTGTTGTCCGGGTTGTATGCAACATCGATTTTGATATGGACAGTAACCGGGCCATTTTGCCCTTCGCCAGGATCCAGATTCAGATATCCCTCAGCAATGAAAGCATTTTCAGTCTCGCCCCGAGTCACTGTCATATCGCTTAACAATCCCTTGCTTCTGACATCGCCATCGTCATATTCACCAAACGGCAGCAATACAAGGCCTGGTTCCGGCTGGCCCGTTTCAGACTGCCTCCTCAGCAAGTCATTGTTCATAACTGAAAACTCTATAATCTGATCGCTCTGCCCTCCGGCAGTGGTATCGTCAGTGGCTGTACCCTGAATATTTAACTCCCCTCTTGTCCCGTCAGAGTCTAATTGTATCGTGTGTGGATCACGCTCCAAACGACTCCCGTCGGGCAGAGTGGTTTCTGAGTTTACAACGAGATTGTGGCGGTCTCCGTCTCTAACCGTTTCCGTTTTTACCTTGGTTTCTGCATTGGTTTCGTTGTTAATAAACTTAAATTCATCTCCAGCCTGTAAATTCAGAGCTGTGGTCGCCAGTAGCAGAACCAGAGCCTGCTGCAAGATTAACTTGAAAACCTTCACCGTTAACTACCTGATATAAAATGAAAATTCATAACATGACGAAAACAGTCTAGCCAATATTCTAAAAAGCGATGAGCGAGCGAATGAAACTTTTTCCACTATAAAATACGAAACATCTTATTATGAATATTCCGTCACATTTTTTTGATAGCTCCTCAAATAGCAGTACTGTGTTCAGTAACTTTAATCAGAAAGTACAGCCTCAATGCCTCAGGAAATAATGACCTGGCCCTAAACAGTCCGTATGACCCCACCGAAAGGAATTCACTCTGTCAGCCTGACTAACAGTCTGGTTATGCAAGCTTCTCAATGCACTCTGTAGGATTGACACCAGTAAAGGACAAGCCCCATGGAAGGAGTAAATCATGGCACTATCCATTAATCTGGAAGACCACTACAACTACACACTGGTAGAGATTGAAGGCAAGGTTGACGCCAGCTCGGCTCAGATGCTTGACCGGGCGCTGGAATCGGCCACTTTTGAAGGAAACCGCCATCTGGTCCTGGACTGTTCACACCTGTCCAGCATCAGTTCAGAAGGGCTGCGTGTGCTGATGAACGCCAGAACCCAGCTGGCACGGTTTCACAGTCTGACCCTGTGCAACGTGTCTTCTGCCATTGCCTCACTGTTCAGACTCTGCGGTATCACCCGGTACATTCAGATCGTCGGTGGTGTCGATGAAGCAGAAGCGTTGCTTTATGAGAAGGATTCGGGACTGGGGAAGCTATAGCTTTAAAAAAAAGCCTCCCCACCAACAGACTTGCAGGGAGGCTTTTCCAACACTCGGATTGTCTCAGTTCATCAGAAGAAGAAAGAGACCGCCAGCAGCAGAACCATACCAAACAGCATGGCAGGACGCTGGAACAGGTTCGCTTCTTTCAGCTCGGAACCCTTGATCACAGGAATAACCGTTGCCAGAGCCGCTACCGGACCACCGGTCAGGTAGTACTGCATCACTGCGCCGCCACCAGCAGCCATAACAGCCAGACCCAGCGGGCTTGCTTCCGGAACTGCGGTCATCACCGCCTGCAGGAATGGAATGGAGATGGCAGCGGAAGCACCGTTAGACTGGGTGATAAACGACGCAATACCCGCAACAATCAGCATGCTCTGCAGAGGCGCTACCGTCAGCATTGGGCGGAACAGGTTAGCGATAGAGTCTGCCATACCGATGTTGTTGATCACGGAAGACATAAACAGGAAGCCAATGGTAGCCACCAGTGGTGTCGCAATACGACCCACGCCGTTCAGCATGAACTGTTCAGCCTTGGAGAAGCATGTAGCGCTCAGAACCATAGTAACGATACTACTCAGGACACCAACGACAAAGATCGGGTAACCCAGTACGAAGCCAACCATCAGCACCAGGAAAGGCATCATGGTTTTCCAGAAGGCGTAGTTGTGTTCGCTGCTTTCAAACTCTTTGGCGATAGCATTCACTTCTTCATCAGTCATAGGGCCGTTTTTCGCGGTTTCCTTACGCAGACGCATGAAGCTGAAGGCAAAGATAGCCAGGGAAATCAGCACACCGTAAACGTTGATCATACCGAAGCCGATGCCGGTAATCGCAACCACTGCCACCTGAGTCGGATGAGTGAAGCCACCAAAGTTACCCAGATGACCCGCATGAGCGTGTACACCGGCAGACTTGGAAGGGTTCACACCAAGCTTGGAGCTGGCGGCACCGGTCAGTACAGCGGTAATGGCTGGCTGGGTGAAACCGGTCAGCATACCGATGAAACCAGCAGCAATACCACCCGCCGTAGCAACACCGGCACCACCACCCAGACGACGACCGACTTTAATGATGTTGCGGATGATCACGTCCAGGAAGCCAACACGTTCCATAACGCCAATGAACATCAGTACACCCGCCATATCGGCGATAACCGGGTTCAGACCACCGTTGATCAGTGATGTGACGGAGGGGCCTTCACCACCGGTCATCGGGAAGCCAGCGATCATGGCTGTGATAAAAGAACCGACAATAGCGGTCAGATAAAGAGGGGTACGGCCGGATATCATTAATAATAATGTTATCCCCATTACAATTTGCGCTACCAGCATAACTATTTAATATAATAACTATAAATGAGGGAGCGCCGACTATACGCAAATCGAATCTATCAAATTTTGATCAATATCAAATATATTAACTATTAGGTAAATAAGTACATTTAAATTTCTGATAATACCCGTAAAATTTCGCTTTATTGTCACAGTTAAGTGGAAATGCACACCCGTTAACCTTAAATATCAACAGTTCAGGAAATATATACGACAAAGTAACAATACTTATCTATATCTGGGTAAATATCGACCTGTCTTGATATGAATCATAACCAGAGCTGCAACAGACCATCTATCATCCGACCCCCTTAGCATGATTAATACATTAAATAGTTTGTAACTGTCGAATGAAAAACTGGCTGAATAAAACCCCGTTAAGTCGCCGGAGCTTTGCAAAGTGGGGGGCGGCGCTGAGTGGGGCCGCCTTTACAGCAGGCTCAGCGTTGCCTCTCAAATCCATTGCTAGTAGCAAACCGTCCGGAAAAACCCCTGAAATCAAGTCTGTGTGGTCAGCCTGTACGGTTAACTGCGGTTCCCGCTGTGCATTAAGGCACCAGGTTCAGGACGATCAGATTATTGCCACCCATACCGACAATACCGGTAATGATGAATATGGCCATCATCAGGTACGTGCCTGTCTGCGCGGGCGCTCTTTTCGTCAGCGGGTATACAACCCTGATCGTCTGAAATACCCGATGAAGCGCGTCGGTCAACGCGGCGAAGGTCACTTTGAACGCATCAGCTGGGAAGAAGCGTTTGACACCATTGCCGATAACCTGAAACGCATCAGAAAAGACTATGGCAATGAAGCCATTTATATCAATTATGCGACAGGTACTCTGGGTGGAACGATCTCCAAATCATGGCCTCCGGGTTCCAGCCCGATTGCCCGGCTGATGAACTGCTGGGGCGGTTACCTGAATCACTACGGTACTTACAGTACCGCCCAGATCGCTATCGGTATGCCATACGTCTATGGCTCCAACATGAACAACTGCAGTTCTGACCTGGTGAACTCAAAGCTGATCATCAACTTTGGTAACAATCCGGCAGAAACCCGCATGAGTGGTGCCGGTGTTGTCTATCAGATGGCCGAAGCCAAAGAGCGTGGCAACATGCGCATGATCACCTTTGATCCCCGCAAAACCGACAGCACATTAAGCGACAATGACGAATGGGTACCTATTCGTCCGGGCACCGATGCAGCTCTGGTCGCAGGCATGGCCTGGGTGATGATCAGGGAAAACCTGGTGGATACCGACTTCCTGACCCGTTATACCGTAGGTTATGACGAAGACAGTCTGCCCGCCGGCGCACCGAAAGGTTCTTCGTGGAAATCCTATATTCTCGGTCAGGGAGCGGACGGCATTGAAAAGACGCCGGAATGGGCTGCACGAATTACCTCGGTTCCAGCCAGAACCATCATCCGTATTGCCCGTGAAATCGCGCTGACCAAACCCTGTAACATACAGCAGGGCTGGGGTTTGCAGCGTACCGCCAATGGTGAACAGGCGGCTCGTTCCATCGCCATGCTGGCGGTGATGACCGGTAATGTAGGCATTTCCGGTGGTGGTACAGGCGCACGGGAATCGTCCTACGCGATGCCGTTCGCAGCCTTCCCGACACTGACCAACCCGGTTTCGACCTCCATTCCGATGTTCCTGTGGACCGACGCCATTACCCGCTACCATGAAATGACGGACAAAACCGACGGTATTCGTGGTGCGGAAAAGCTGAATCAGCCCATCAAGTTTATCTGGAACTACGCCGGTAACTGCATCATCAACCAGCATTCGGACATTAACCGTACCCACGACATTCTTCAGGATGACAGTCAGTGCGAAATGATTGTCGTGATCGAAAACCACATGACGTCCAGTGCGCGTTACGCCGACATTCTTCTGCCAGACCTTACTGCGGCTGAACAGCCTGACTTTTCGCCTGCTGGCAGCTCAGGCAACATGGGCTACGTCATTTTCACCGACACCGCTGTTTCGCCACTGTTCGAATGCCGTTCTGTATACGACATGTGTTCAGAGGTCGCAAAACGTCTGGGGGTGGAAGAAGCCTTTACCGAAGGGCGTGATCAGGAAGCCTGGCTGCGCCATATCTATGCGCAGGCTCAGCAAAATAATCCAGACCTTCCGGAGTTTGATGCATTCCGCCAGATGGGCATTGTTAAACAGAAGAATCCGGGCAAGCCTAATATTGCTTACGAAAGCTTCCGTAAAGACCCGGAAGCCAGCCCTCTGGGTACACCATCAGGGAAAATTGAAATTTACTCGGAACGCCTTGCCGATATAGCAGCCACCTGGACCCTCAATGAAGACGATATCATTACACCACTACCAGAGTACGCTCCTTCCTGGGAAGGCCATGAATCAGAGCTGACCAGTAAATTCCCGCTGCAGCTGTTTGGTTTCCATTACAAGTCCCGTGTCCATTCAACGTATGGCAACGTCGCGCTGGTTGACGACGCCTGTCGACAGGAACTGTGGGTTAACCCCATCGACGCTGAAAAACGTGGCATTAAAGACGGTGACATGCTGAAAGTCTGGAATGACCGGGGTGAACTGCGTATTCCAGCCAGAGTGACCGAACGTATTCTGCCCGGTGTGATCGCCATGGGTCAGGGTGCCTGGTACAAACCGGATCGCAAGGGAGTCGATCACGGTGCCTGCATTAATACACTGACAACACAACGCCCGTCGCCACTGGCAAAAGCAAACCCACAGCATAGCAACCTTGTCGAAATTGCCAGGGTATAAGGGATCAGTAGACCATGACTCAATACGGATTTTATATTGATACTGCCCGCTGTACCGGGTGCAAAACCTGTCAATTGTCGTGTAAAGACGATAACGACCTTGATATTGGTGTGAACTGGCGTCGGGTTTATGAATACGGCGGTGGTCGCTGGCTTCAGAATGAAGACGGCACCTGGGAGCAGAATGTTTTTGCTCACTATGTCTCCATCAGCTGTAACCACTGCTCAGAGCCTGCCTGTGCCAAGGCCTGCCCCACCGGAGCCATGCACAAACGGGAACAGGATGGCCTGGTCGCCGTAAACGGCGATGTCTGCGTTGGGTGTCGTTACTGCGAAATGGCCTGCCCTTACGGGGCTCCACAGTTTGACCCGAAGAAAAAAGTCATGACCAAGTGTGATGGCTGCTTTGCCAGAGTTGAACAAGGTGAAAAGCCCATTTGCGTGGACTCCTGCCCTCTGCGCGCCATTGAGTTCGGACCGGTTGAAGAACTGCGCGCCCGTTACGGCGACAGGGCAGATATTGCGCCACTACCGGAAGCGTCCCTGACCCGGCCTAATCTGGTCATTCGTACCTCTAAAAATGCACGCCCATCCGGCGACACTTCCGGACGGATTATGAACGTGCGGGAGAATTTAATCATGGATCAGTTATCTCTGGTATTTTTCACCGTACTGGCGCAGGTCGCCGTTGGTATTTTTATCGCTCTGGGGCTGTTTGAGCTGCTGGCAAAACCGGATGCCAGAACACTAAACAAGTCATTTATTGCGGTCTGGGGGGTTCTGGGGATTGCCGCTTTAGCCTCCATGACCCACCTGGCTCAGCCATTACGAATGTTCAATGTTCTGATCGGCGTCGGGCATGGCTCGCCACTGAGTCTGGAAATAATGGCCCTGACACTGTTTGGTGGTACTGGCGTGGCTTTCACCGCCATGCGCCTGTTTAACATTGCCCGACCCTTGCAGAAATGGGTGCTGGTCGTTGCAATGATTCTGGGCGTTGTACTGATCAGGGCGATTGCCAGTGTTTACACACTGCCAACAGTACCTACCTGGGATTCTGGCTGGACCACCTTCCAGTTTCTGATGACCGCTGCAATCGCTGGCCCGGTGGGGGCTTCGGTCCTGCTGCGTCTGGAGTCCGGCACTCTGGGCAGTGTTCAGGCAGCTGCCGACAAAGCTCTGGCAACAACGGGTTGTATTCTGCTGACCGTTGCGATGGCAGGCTACGCCGGTTACCTGTTCTGGCTGGGTCAACTGTCTCTTTCAGCGAATGTGTTTATGGTGTCTGACTATCACCTGAATCTGCTGATCACCCGGGTTGCCCTGTTGGTTGCTGGTGTACTGGTCTGGGCTGTTTCAGCAATGCGTGGCTCTAACCAAAACATGGCGGTTGCTACCACATCACTGGTTATGGTCGTTTCTGCTGAACTGCTGGGACGTATCTTCTTTTACGATGTCATGATCAGTGCAGGTGCAGGGATGTAAAACCCTGATCATTACAGTGAGTGCAACGATTGTTGCACTCACCTCTCCCGCTTCTTTCAGAAAAACTCCTTCATCCGGTACCAGAGCATTCCCAACGCTAACAGTTCGGACCGGAAATGCTTGCCACCGGGGAAGTGCCGGTGCCGGATACCGGCAAAGACATCAAAACGTTCAGCCTGCCCACTGATCACCTCTGCCAGAACATGCCCTGCCATATGGGTTGCATTAACGCCATGACCGGCATAAGCCTGGGCAAAATAAACAGAAGAACTTAGTCGTCCGATCTGGGGCATACGGTTAGCCCCGATTCCCAGATGCCCACCCCACTCAAAATCAATCGCAACATTCTGGAGTTGCGGAAAGACTTTCAGCATCTTCGGACGCATGGCTGCCGTGATATCCTGAGGGTCCCGACCCGAGTAGTTACACCGGCCACCAAACAGAAGACGACGATCAGCCGATAAGCGATAATAGTCCAGGGCAATAGCGGCATCACAAATTGCTGAGTCCTGTGGAATTAACTGACGACACAGTTCTTCCGAAAGAGGCTCTGTGGCAATAATATAACTTCCGGCAGGCAGCACCCTGGCACTGATCTCGGGTTCCAGATCGCCGAGATAGGCGTTACCGGCCAGTACCAGAAAATCACAGGTCACTGAGCCATGATCGGTTTTCACTACGGGATGACGACCCTTCTGAATATCAGTAACGACTGAGTATTCAAAAAAGCGGGTTCCCTGTTTCTCAGCAACAGCGGCTTCGCCCAGCAAAAGATTCAGAGGATGTAAGTGTCCACTTCCCCCATCAAACAGCCCACCGGAATAACGGTCACTGCCCACATAGTCGTGAATGGATTCAGTGGTCACCAGTTTTAATGGATGAGGGTATTCCAGCGCCTTCAGCTGGTCATAGTCCTCCTGAAAAAGCCGGTAATGTTTCTGGTTCAGAGCAACATCCATATAGCCCATTTTCAGGTCACATTGAATTTCATGTTCAGCAATACGATCCCGAACCAGCTGTACCGATTCAAACCCCATACGCTGAATCGCCCTGACCCCTTCCGCCCCTATCTGGTTATGGAACTGTTCAGGTTCTTCACCAATCCCCCGGATCAACTGACCACCATTGCGTCCACTGGCTCCCCAGCCAAGTTTTCGTGCTTCAAGTACCACCACGCTGTAGCCTTTGGCTGACAGTTCCAGCGCCGTTGCAACACCGGTAAAACCACCGCCCACAATACAAACGTCTGCTGTCTGAGAACCTTTCAGTTGAGGGTAAGACGTGTCCCGACTGACACTGGCAGCATAGTATGAGCAGGCATGACTGGAAGTGTGAAGAGCGGCTTTTGCAATCATAGTATCAGGACAACGCTATCCAGGTCGTTTTCAGCTCTGTGTATTTATCAAAGGCATGTAACGATTTATCACGTCCGTTACCAGACTGTTTGAAACCACCGAAGGGAACGGACATATCCCCACCATGATAATTATTCACAAACACCGTACCTGAACGCAGCCGTCTGGCTACTCTGTGCGCCCTGCCCAGATTGTCTGTCCAGAGCGCAGCGGCCAGACCATAAATCGTATCATTGGCAACCTGAATCGCTTCTTCTTCGCTATCAAACGCAATGGCAGAAAGTACCGGGCCAAAAATTTCTTCCCGGGCAATGCGCATTGAGTTATCAACCCCCTCAAACACGGTCGGCTCAATATAAAAACCACCGGTTTCCTGCATCACCTGTCGGCCACCAAAGGTCAGTCTTGCACCTTCCTGCTGACCAGCCTCAATATACTCCAGAACCTTTGTCGTCTGAATCTGGTCAACTATGGCACCCGAACTGGTTTCAGGGTCGAGAGGGTTGCCCGGATGCCAGTCGTGCATATGCTGCCTCACTAACACCATAAAGTCGTCATAAATACTGCGTTCTACCAGCAACCGGGAAGCCGCTGTACAAACCTCTCCCTGGTTATAACCAATGGCCATGGCAGCCACACGGGCGGCTTTATCCAGATTTTCACAGTCGGCAAAAACAATCTGTGGACTTTTACCACCCGCTTCCAGCCAGACCCGTTTCATATTGGATTCACCGGCATACACCTGCAACTGTTTGGCAACAGCCGTCGACCCGGTAAAAGCGATGCAGTCCACGTCGTTATGCTGTGCCAGAGCCTTACCCGCCTTATGACCGAAGCCCGGCAACACCTGTAAACCCCCTTTGGGCAACCCGGCCTGTTCAGCCAGTTCAGCAATACGAATCGCAGTCAGTGGGGACTTTTCAGAAGGTTTCAGAATCACACTGTTACCTGCTGCCAGCGCCGGCCCCAGTTTCCAGCAAGCCATACTCAGCGGGAAATTCCAGGGTACCACGGCAGCAACAACACCAATGGGTTCACGGGTCACCAGCCCTAGTGCATCGTCTCCGGTGGGCGCTACTTCGTCGTACAGTTTATCAATCGCTTCAGCACACCAGCGAATACTGTTCACACTGCTGAAAATATCATTCAACGCTTCCGACACGGGTTTGCCCATATCCAGCGTTTCCAGCAGTGCCAGCTCCTGAGCATGCTCTTCTATCCGATCAGCAAAAGCCTGTAGTGTCTTTTTGCGCCTGACAGGAGATAACCTTGACCATTCGCCGGATTCAAACGTTGTGCGGGCTACAGCTACGGCTCTGTTAACGTCTACAGAATCGCAACTGGCTACCTTTACCAGGTGACGCCCGTCTACCGGCGACTGGCAATCGAAGGTTTCCCCGGACTCGGCATCGGTATACTCACCATTGATCCACGCCCTGCCATTGATCGAGAGACTGTTGGTCATGGCTTCCCATTCGGAACGCGTCAAATTGCTCATGCTGCCTCCACACTGGACTGTTTTGATTGCTTGTTAAAATTGTTCATTCATCTGAACACTAAATCAAAATCAGTTCTTGATTCAATGACCAATGTTTGAAATATTCTACAGAACGTTCGAAATAACATAGCAGCCGTGACTAACTTCACAGGCATCGTGAATACCTGACTATCAAAACAATAATAAAGGTATATGTATGTCCGAACTAACGCTGACCGAGCCTCTGGTCAGTCAGATATCTACTGTCACTGACCACCAGCCAGCATCCATGGCTGCCTTCTGGATGCCTTTCACAGCGAATCGCCAGTTCAAGTCTGCCCCCAGAATGCTGACCAGTGCCAGCGGCATGTATTTTGAAAACGACAAAGGTCAACAGATCCTTGATGGTTGTGCCGGCCTGTGGTGTGTTAATGCCGGTCATGGGCGTGAAGCAATTTCTGAAGCCGTTGCGCGCCAGGTCAGTCAGCTTGATTACGCGCCCCCGTTCCAGATGGGACACCCGCTGGCCTTTGAATTTGCCGAACGGTTGATACAGCACACTCCGCCAAACCTTAACCATGTTTTCTTTACCAACTCAGGTTCTGAATCGGTAGAAACCGCATTAAAAATTGCCCTGAACTATCATCGCCTGAAAGGTCAGGGAACCCGCCAACGGCTGATAGGTCGGGAGCGTAGCTACCACGGTGTTAATTTTGGTGGTATATCCGTGGGTGGAATTGTCAACAACCGTAAAACCTTTGGCTCCGGACTGCCAGGAACAGACCACCTGCCCCATACCCTGAACATTGATTTAAACGCTTTCAGCCGGGGGCTGCCTGAGCATGGCACAGAGCTGGCTGATGCGCTGGAACAACTGATCGCACTACACGACGCATCGAATATAGCAGCCGTCATTGTTGAGCCTGTTGCCGGTTCCGGTGGCGTGATCATGCCGCCTGTCGGTTATCTGCAAAAGCTCAGGGAGATAACCCGCAAACACGGCATCCTTCTTATTTTTGATGAAGTCATTACAGGCTTTGGTCGTGTTGGAGAAGCGTTTGCTGCCAGTCGCTGGGGTATTGAACCCGATATTATGACCACTGCAAAAGGGCTGACTAACGGCGCAATTCCCATGGGAGCCGTTTTTGTCAGCGATGCAATACACGACGCTTTTATGACTGGCCCCGAATCAATGATCGAGCTGTTCCATGGTTACACGTATTCCGGTCACCCGGTCGCCTGTGCGGCAGGGCTGGCAGCGCTGGACATCTATGAGCAGGAAGGGTTGTTCCAGCGTACATTAGCCATGGAACCAGTCTTTGAAGCAGGACTGCACAGTCTCAAAGGGCTGCCCGGCCTTATCGACATTCGTAACATCGGACTGATTGGCGCTATCGAGTTACAACCACTTGACGGTCAGCCCGGAGAGCGTGGCCGCAGGGTGTTCCAGCACTGTTACGAGCAGGGAGTACTGGTGCGCTGGACCGGAGATATTCTGGCCATGTCACCGCCTCTGATTATTGAGAAGGAGCATATTCGACAGCTGGTTAATACGTTGAAAGAGGGTATACAGCTTGCTTTTCAAAACCATGAATAGTTGTCCATTATTTTGAACAGCTGTCGTCAAAGAGCAAACATAAAAACAATAATAAGGAAAAAACAGGGTTCATTATGCAAAAGCTGGCGGCCTGGTTGAAAGAGCACAACATTAATGAAATCGAAGCGGTTATCTCTGATTTCACCGGGATTGCCCGTGGCAAAATTATGCCCAGCAACAAGTTTCTGGCAGAAGCTGGCATCCGCCTGCCTGAAAGCGTTCTGATCCAGGGAGTAACCGGAGATTACGTAGACGACAGTGTTTACGATGACCTGATCAGCAACACCGAAATGGATATGGTGCTGAAGCCTGACCAGGATGCCATCCATAAAGTTCCCTGGGCTTTGGAGTCCACCGCGCTGGTTATCCATGACTGCTACAGCAAAGAAGGCGCGCCCGTTGAGATGGCACCCCGAAATCTGTTGAAAAAGGTATTGGCACTTTATGAAGGCAAAGGCTGGAGACCTGTCGTAGCCCCTGAGCTGGAGTTCTATCTGACTCGACCCAGCGACAATCCTGACTACCCACTACAGCCGCCTGTAGGCCGTTCCGGTCGTCCGGAGTCTGGCCGGCAGTCGTACAGTATTGATGCCGCCAATGAGTACGATCCTCTGTTTGAAGATGTTTATGACTGGTGTGAAGAACAGGGACTGGACATTGATACCCTGATCCATGAAGAAGGCGCGGCACAGATGGAGATTAACTTCCGCCATGGTGACGCTTTATCACTGGCCGACCAGGTCTTTATTTTCAAGCGAACGGTTCGGGAAGCGGCACTGAAACATGGCATCAATGCCACTTTTATGGCTAAACCCATCAGCCACCAGCCCGGCAGTTCCATGCATCTGCACCAGAGTGTTCTGGACAGTAAGGGCGGTAATATTTTCACCCTCTCTAATGGTAACGACAGCAAAATGCTGCACCACTATGTGGGAGGTCTGCAGAAATATCTGCTGGAGTCCATGCCCCTGTTTGCCCCTAATGTGAACTCCTACCGACGTTTCCTGTCGTATACTTCGGCACCGGTTAACCTTGCCTGGGGTATTGATAATCGTACCGCAGGTTTGCGTATTCCGGATTCCACCCCGGAAAACCGCCGTATTGAAAACCGTATTGCCGGGGCCGATGTCAACCCTTACCTGGCTTTCGCAGGGTCGTTGCTGTGTGGCTATCTGGGCATGGTTAACGACATTGAACCCAGTCGTATGATCAGTGGCAGTGCCTACGAGGAATCCAGTATTGAACGCCTGCCACTGAACCTTGAAGAAGCGCTGGAACGTATGGAAAACAGCGATGTAATGAAGCAGACACTGGGACACCTCTTTGTCAAAGCGTTTGTTGAAGTAAAACGGGCGGAATACCAGAACTTTAAACAGGTCATCAGTTCCTGGGAACGGGAATACCTGCAGCTGACAGTTTAAGGAGGAAGCATTATGCAAAAGCTGAAGAAACCTGAACTTTGTCGTTTTAAACAACGTACAGAAACGTTGCAGGCCAATAACCATAAACATCACCTGCACCCTTTTTCAGACAACGGCGCACTGGCGCAGGAAGGCGCCAGAGTCATAGAGAAGGCGCAGGGCGTTTATCTTTACGACAGCAATGGCAACAAGATTCTTGATGGCATGGCAGGACTGTGGTGCGTGAATATTGGTTACGGCAGGCAGGAGCTGGTGGATGCCGCAACTCAACAGATGCAGCAGCTGCCTTACTACAACACCTTCTTCAAAACTACACACCCTCCGGCAGTCAGGCTGGCAGAAAAACTGGCTGAAATTGCGCCTGAACATCTCAATCATGCTTTTTTCACGAGTTCAGGTTCTGAATGCAATGACACCGTTCTAAGAATGGTTCGCCATTACTGGGCTGCAAAAGAGCAGCCAGACAAGCAGGTTATTATCAGCCGGAAGAACGCCTACCACGGCTCAACCGTTGCCGGTGCCAGTCTGGGTGGGATGACGCCCATGCATAAGCAGGGACAGCTCCCCATCCCCGGTATTGTCCATATTCAGCAGCCTTACTGGTATGGAGAAGGGGGAAATCTCCCGGCCGACGAATTCGGCATCCATGCCGCCAGGGCTCTGGAAGAGCAGATTCTGTCACTGGGTGAAGATAAGGTGGCTGCCTTTATTGCAGAACCCATTCAGGGTGCCGGTGGCGTGATCATTCCGCCAGACACTTACTGGCCGGAAATCAAAAGAATACTGGCAAAATACGACATCCTGCTGGTCATGGATGAAGTGATCTGCGGCTTTGGTCGCACAGGGCATTGGTTTGGCAGCAACTACTACGATCTGCAGCCGGATTTCATGAGTCTGGCAAAAGGCATTACATCCGGCTACCTGCCCCTGGGAGCGGTAATGGTCAGCGACAAAGTGGCTGAAGTGATCAGAACGAGCGGTGAATTTAACCACGGCTTTACCTATTCCGGCCATCCAACAGCGGCGGCCGTCGCCCTTGCGAATATAGAAATACTGCAGAATGAAGGCATTATCGAGAAAGCCAGAACGATCACCGGCCCTTATCTGCAACAACGCTGGTCAGAGCTGGCAGCCCATCCTCTGGTGGGGGAAACCCGTGGAGCAGGCATGGTCGCAGCTCTGGAAATAATCAGCGATAAAACCAGCCGAACCCGTTTTGATGACAAAGGTACGGCTGGCACCCTGTGCCGGGATTTCTGTTTTAACAATGGTCTCGTTATGCGCGCCGTAGGCGACACCATGATTATTTCACCACCGCTGGTGATCTCCGGACAGGAAATTGATGAACTGATTGAAAAGGCATGGAAAAGCCTCGACCAGACAGCTAAAGCATTGCTGTAGGTTCTTATTAAAAGCTGAAGGCTCATTAAAAATAGAAAAGGAACATAATAATGATAAAAAAACTCCTTACCAGCAGCCTGGTTGCCAGCGCTCTGGCGCTTTCTTCCCTGTCACTCTCTTCTCTGTCAGTGGCTAACGACAAAATGCTCAATATCTACAACTGGTCTGACTATATAGCCGAAGACACTATTGCTAACTTTGAGAAAAAAACCGGCATCAAGGTTCGTTACGATGTGTTCGACAGTAACGAAGTTCTGGAAGCCAAACTGCTTTCCGGCAAGACAGGCTACGATATTGTCGTACCCTCTGCGTCGTTTATGGCAAGACAGATTCAGGCCGGTGTATTTGCGCCGCTGGAAAAAGACAAACTGGCTGGCTGGAAAAACCTCGACAACAACCTGTTAAAGCGCCTGGAAACATACGACAGTAAAAATCAACACGCTTTTCCCTACCTCTGGGGAACAACAGGCATTGGTTACAACCCGGATATGGTAAAAAAATACCTTGGCGCCGCTGCTCCGGTAGATAGCTGGGACCTGTTGTTTAAAGAGGAAAATATCAGCAAGCTCAGCCAGTGTGGCGTTGCCGTTCTGAATGCACCGACCGAAGTGATACCGGCAGCCCTTAAATACCTTGGTCTTGACCCTAACTCTAAAAACAAGGGTGACTACGCAAAAGCAGAACAGCTTCTTAAAACCATTCGCCCTTATATTACCTACTTCCACTCGTCCAAATTTATCAGTGACCTGGCTAATGGTGATATCTGCGTTGCCCTGGGCTGGTCAGGTGACATTCTGCAGGCCAGCGACCGCGCGGTGGAAGCAGGGAGCGGTATTACCGTCGAGTACGTCATCCCGAAAGAAGGTGCCGGTATGTGGTTTGATATGCTGGCGATTCCCAGAGATGCGGAAAACGTTGAAGAAGCCTATGCCTTTCTGAACTACCTGCTGGAGCCTGAAGTGATGGCTGAAATTTCCAACTATGTCTCTTACGCCAGTGGTAACAGTGCTTCGGTCAGCTTTGTTGATAACGAGATTGTACAACATCCTGGCATTTACCCCACCCAGGAAGCGCAAGCGAACCTGTACGTTTTTGAGGTATTACCACCTAAAATTGACCGTCTGGTAAACCGTACCTTTACCAGAGTGACAACCGGAAGATAAGCGTCAATGTACTTTTAACCACAGAGTTAACGGGGAACGTAATGCCCGTTAACTCAATAATTATCATAAGCGGTTGTACGATCATGCCCGAAACAAGCCCTACCATCCTTGAAATCAGGGAAGTCGCTAAACAGTTTGATGGCATCACTGCCGTCGACCATGTATCGCTGGAGATCAGCCGGGGAGAAATTTTTGCCCTGTTAGGTGCCTCCGGATCGGGCAAGTCAACATTGCTGCGTATGCTGGCAGGCTTTGATACTCCGACCTCCGGGCAGATCATACTGGATGGGCAGGATATTACTGCCCTTCCCCCCTACAAACGCCCAATTAATATGATGTTTCAGTCCTACGCTCTGTTCCCTCATCTGACGGTTGAGCAGAACATAGCCTTTGGTCTGAAGCAGGACCGGCTGGCAAAGCACGAGATTAACGACAGGGTTGAAGCCATGTTGAAACTGGTGGATATGAGTCGTTTTGCACGACGCAAGCCTCACCAGCTGTCAGGCGGCCAGCGACAACGAGTAGCCCTCGCACGCAGTCTTGCCAAACGTCCCCGGCTATTATTGCTCGACGAGCCTATGGGTGCGCTGGATAAGCAGTTACGGACTCGTATGCAGCTGGAACTGGTTGATATTATTGAACAGGTGGGCGTCACCTGCCTTATGGTCACCCATGACCAGGAAGAGGCCATGACCATGGCTGACCGCATTGGCATTATGGATCATGGCTGGATTGTTCAGACCGGCTCACCAGTCGATATCTACGAAAGCCCTAACAGTCGTATGACCGCAGAATTTATAGGCTCAGTGAACCTGTTTGAGGGTGAAGTGACTGAAGATGAAGCCGATCATGCGATTATCCGTTCCCATTTACTCGAAGCGCCGGTTCGAATCAGTCACGGTATCAGTACCGCACAAGAAAACCCTCAGGTATGGATTGCAGTACGACCGGAAAAAACCCGGATCAGCACCGAAAAACCGGCTTCCGGCAACAACTGGTCAGAAGGCATTATTGATGATATTGCCTATCTTGGCACACACTCGGTTTATTACGTCAAACTGCCTTCAGGAAAAGTTGTTCAGGCTAATCAGGCCAATACAGAGCGTCGTGGAACCCGGTTAACCTGGAATGAACCGGTCTATATCAGCTGGGATGCATCCAGCCCTGTTGTGCTTAACAGCTAGGGAGTACTGACTGATGAAATGGTTATCACTGCTGGCTAACAAACGACTACTGATTGGTATTCCCTATCTCTGGCTGTTGCTGTTTTTCCTGATGCCGTTTGTCATTGTCCTGAAAATCAGTTTTGCCGAGATGGCGATCGCCATTCCACCTTATACACGGCTGTTCGAATACGTCGATGAATCCCTGAACATTGCCCTTAATATTGGCAACTACCTTTTTCTGGCAGAGGATGACCTGTATGTAAATGCTTACATCAGCTCAATCACCATTGCCTTTAACTCAACCCTGCTGTGTCTGTTGCTCGGTTATCCCATGGCTTATGCCATGTCCAAAGCTTCCAGACAGATGCAGATTACCCTGCTGTTACTGATCCTGCTGCCGTCATGGACATCGTTCCTGATTCGGATCTATGCCTGGATGGGCATCCTGAAAAACAATGGACTGATCAATAACCTCCTTATGTCCCTGGGCGTTATTGACAGCCCCCTGATCATGATGAACACGAACTTTGCCGTCTATATTGGCATTGTGTACGCCTATCTGCCTTTTATGGTATTGCCACTGTACGCCAACCTGATTAAACACGACGCTTCGCTGCTGGAAGCTTCGGCCGACCTTGGTGCTAAACCATGGAAGACTTTTCTGACCGTCACCCTGCCATTATCCAGAAACGGGGTTATTGCCGGTTCCATGCTGGTCTTTATTCCGTCAGTCGGTGAGTTTGTTATCCCCGAGCTGCTGGGAGGACCGGATACATTAATGATTGGCGGTGTACTCTGGCAGGAGTTCTTTGGCAACCGGGACTGGCCTGTGGCTTCTGCCCTGGCCATCGTCATGCTGATCCTGCTGATTCTACCCATGGCGCTGTTCCATCATTATCAGTCACAGGAGCTGGAGGGTCGCTATGAAAACTAAGCCGGGTTTCTCTGACTGGGTGCTGATTGCGGGTCTGCTGTTCCTGTATATGCCGATGCTGATTCTGGTGATTTATTCTTTTAACGAATCCCGGCTGGTAACAGTCTGGGCAGGCTTTTCATCAAAATGGTACCTCGAACTGTTTCGTGATGAGCAAATAATGGGGGCAGTCTGGACCAGCCTGAAAATTGGTTTCTGGAGTGCCAGTATGGCGGTTGTACTGGCGACCATGGCAGCATTTGTGATGACACGTTTGCGAAGATTCAGGGGCAAGACCGCCTTTTCCAGCATGATTACTGCACCGCTGGTTATGCCCGATGTCATCACGGGTCTGTCTCTGTTGCTGCTGTTTGTCGCTATGGCAAACAGCATTGGCTGGCCTGCCGACCGGGGCATGCTGACGATCTGGATCGCCCACGTTACCTTCTGTACGGCCTATGCGACGGTGGTTATTTCTTCACGTTTACGGGAAGTGGACCGGTCCGTGGAGGAAGCAGCCATGGACCTGGGAGCACCACCGTTCAAAACCTTTATGCTGATTACCCTGCCTGCTATTTTGCCCGCTATTGCCGCAGGGTGGCTGTTGTCGTTTACCCTGTCGCTGGACGATCTGGTGATATCCAGTTTTGTCTCCGGGCCGGGAGCAACCACCCTGCCGATGGTGGTGTTTTCATCGGTGCGTCTTGGCATCACGCCCAAGATTAATGCACTGGCTACCTTGATTATTTTTGCAGTTTCCCTGGCAGCTTTCGTGTCCTGGTGGCTACTACGCCGTCAGGAAGCCCGTCGCGTCGCCCTGCTCCGGCAGGAGGTGGCAGACACTGAATCAACAGACTTTTCCGAACGCCGGATCAAAGCGGTACTGAGAATTAACAGAAAGCCAGTACAACAGGGTTTAACAACAAAAACAGAATAAAGGACTGATGCAGAATGGATGTCGGAAGCCGTTTAAAAGCCGTTCGTAAAATGCATACCCTGTCCCAGCGGGAGCTGGCCAGACGGGCAGGTGTTACAAACAGCACCATTTCGATGATTGAGAAAAACAGTGTCAGCCCTTCGGTCAGCTCCCTGAAAAAAGTGCTGAGTGGCGTTCCCATGTCACTGGTCACTTTTTTTTCTCTGGAACTGGATGAAGAAGGTTATGAACCGGTTATCTACCGGGAGTCCGATATTCTGCCAATGGAAGTAGGCGGTGTCCGTATGAAAGTATTTGGGCAGTTTCGTCAGCAAAAAGCAATGTCATTTCTGGACGAATGCTACCCTCCGGAATCCGACACCGGCGCAGAAATGCTATGCCACGAAGGAGAGGAAGCCGGTGTCGTGATATCGGGCATACTGGAGCTGACCGTGGGAACCGACATCTACACCCTGCAACCTGGTGACGGTTATTACTTTGATAGCAGCCGTCCCCACCGTTTCAGGAATCCCGATAAAGACGAGGATTGCCGTCTGATCAGCTGTACGACACCAGCCAATTTCTGATCCGTGACATTCAGCGTTGACGTGATGCTGGAGACAGTAGCAGCTTTTCATCAATCGGAATAAAATTCGTAGCAGCATCAATCAGAGAGCCTGCTGTTAGAGCTGGCACTCCGAAAACATCCACCCTGGTTTCAAAACGATCCTGTAACTTTTTAACAAGCAGGTCGAAGTCGCCATCACCCGAGGCCAGAATCAGTCTGTCAGCCTGTGCGCCGTATTCAATGGCATCCAGCGTGATGCCGACATCCCAGTCGCCTTTGGCGGAACCATCACTGCGCTGAATAAAAGGTTTCAGCTTTACCTCAAAACCAATGGCTCTCAGGATTCTCTGGAACTGTCGCTGTTTTTCATCCCCACGGTCAATGGCATAGGCAATAGCTTTGATGACCTTGCGCCCCTGGGTGGCTTCAGCCCAGAAGGCGTTGTAATCAAAATTGCACTGATAAAAACTTCTGGTGGTGTAGTAAATATTTTGCACATCAACCAGCAGCACAACCGTTTCCATCAATAAGACCTTATCGTTAGTGTTTATCCAGATAGTTCTGAAGCATAGCAGGAAGGCATGCAATGAATGAAGTCTGTTGTCCCCATAATGCCTGTAATCAGGATTGCTGTCTTATCAGCCTTGTTAATCAGGCAGCATCAACCGCGTTAATGGTTTCATACAGTTTCCCCAGTACAGGAACGGCTTCTTCAACCGCTACAAACTGGTCAAAGATATTCAGCTTGGCGTATTTGCCATTTTCTCTGACTACACAGCCGACTTTATCAGCAATGTAGCTCAGGTGCTCTCTGTCTTCCTGCTTTGGAGTCAACGCCTGCAAGTCAATTTTGAACCGTTCAGGAGCTGTATGTCTGCGCTTTACCTGGATAAGTACACCATTGCAGTCCAGCTGCAGGTTAGTCGTGCGATTGTCACGCTCATCCAGCTCATCCCGGAACTGGATATCCAGATTGCGCTCAAATTCTTCCCGTAAATTTTCAAGGTATGACACAACCCCAAACATTTCGCCCTGTTCTCGGCTCATTATGATTACCCACTCACGGTAAATTTTTTGGAAACTCGATTTTTACTCCATTTTTAAAGAATGAATATGATATGGGTCATACAATGATGAAAAACGAATAACATTTTAACTATTAGAATCAAAAGATTTTCTACGTTGTTTTAATGCGTGTTGAATGGCGTTAATTCAAGTTAATTAAAGCTCAATGATGACAAAATTATTTTAATAAAGTCATCAGTCGACCAGCAATGGAGGCTTTAATTCAGAATTAACCCTGAATCAAAACCTGATGAGTTGTCATCGTTCAGGCTGTTGTTAACAGCCAGTCCATTTCAAGGCGAGTAATATGCTGCTCAAATTGCCGTAACTCATTTTGTTTGAGTACCACGTAAGTATCCAGAAACTCTTTACTGAGATAATTAGGCAGCTCTTTGCTGTTGTTCAGACATGCCAGTGCTTCTGCCGGACGGCAGGGCAACACGGGATGAGTCTGGTTCAGACCATTACCGGTTACGGCATCCGGTGGTGTCAGTTTATTCTCAATACCATAAAGAATACCTGCCAGAACAACCGAAAGGGCGATATAAGGGTTAGCGTCTGCACCGGCAAGACGGTGTTCAATCCGACGGTTCCCCCCGTCGCTGAACGGTATTCTTAACGACACTGTTCGGTTGTTATGACCCCAGCTGGCATTCAGGGGAACATACATATCAGGCGCCATACGGCGATAAGAGTTTACATTCGGACACAACAGGGCAACCGTATCAGGCATTAATGCCAGAGAGCCGGCAATAGCCTGATGCAAGGTATCGCTGTCCTGTCCATCACCCAAAGAAAATACATTGCGGTCAAACTGGTCGAGCAGACTGGTATGGATATGCAGACCATTCCCGGTGAACTCTGCATAGGGTTTTGCCATAAACGTCGCTTCGTAGTTATAACGCCGGGCCACCGACCTGATCAGACGCTTGAGCAAAACAGCATGGTCACAGGCAGCAACCGGGTCATCACAGTGACGCAGATTGATTTCAAACTGGCCGGGTGAGGCTTCGGCAATCGCCGTATCGGCAGGAATACCCTGTAGTTGTGCCAGCTCATTCACGTCACTTAAAAAACCGCTGAAGTCATCCAGCCCATCAACCGTATAAAGCTGGCTACGGATTTCCCGCTCTCCGGAGAGGTAGCCGATGGGAGGCTGAATATCGCCCTGTTCGTCCCGCTTCGGATCTATCAGATAAAATTCCAGTTCCAGGGCAACAACGGGTTTGTAGCCTGACACCGTATAACTGTCAATCAGGTTTGCCAGCAGGTTTCTGGGTTCGTATAGAAACCGTTCACCTTCTTCGTCCAGCATCGTTAACAACACCTGACCAATACGCTCCGGGTCAACCGCCGACGGTGCCAGTGTTCCGGGAACAACCCTGCAATGACGGTCAGGGTCGCCTATATCCAGTCCAAGTCCAGTGTCTTCTATAGTGGTACCGGTAATATCGAGGGAGAACACCGAGCCGGGAAAATAGCAGCCTTTATCCAGTTTTCTGGCGGCTGATACAGGGAAACGTTTGCCACGAACAATACCGTTGGTATCCGGTAGTAGTGTGTCGATATACTGAATATTCGGGTAATGTTCGAGAAACTCTGCCAGTTCTGCCCTGAAGTCACTCATTGAGAGTCCCGCCTGCTGCTTATACTTATTATCAGTCTGCATTTATACTGCAACTTAACGGACAATGGTTCAATATATTTGACATAAATCAATACCAGCCACAGCTATTTTGCCGTTTTTCCCAACTCCTTATTGTGCATAAAAATTCAATAATCCCGCTGACCTGATCAATGCAGTCTCTTTTTAACACCACAACACATCCTGGCTCTGCATTGCCCGCTGCCCCGGCAGCCTATTAAAACAGGAATTTTTATGAGCACAGCGGTCAACGCAATAGCCAACAATAAACAGAAAGGCGCACTTCAGCGTTTCCTGGATATTATCGAGCGAGGCGGTAATGCCCTGCCTCACCCGATCATCATGTTCTTCTACTTTGCGGCAGGCACCGTTGCCCTGTCTGCTGTCCTGAACATGCTGGGTGTATCGGTCACCTACGATGCCATGGACCGGGCTACCGGCGAGCTGATGCCGACCACCGTGACTATTCAGAGTCTGCTGACAGCAGACGGCGTTCGTTTCATGTTTACCAATGCCATCCGCGCCTTTACCGGCCATGCGGCGCTTGGCACCATTCTGGTGGCCATGCTCGGTGTCGGGGTCGCGGAGTCTTCCGGTCTTATCAGCGCCATGCTCAAGCGCGTTGTACTGGCGACACCTAAACGACTGATTACACCTATTCTGGTATTCGCCGGTATTATGTCCAACGTGGCATCCGACGCTGGCTATGTTGTTCTTGTGCCTCTGGGCGCCATTGTCTTTATGAGCTTTGGCCGTCACCCGCTGGCGGGTATTGCGGCGGCGTTTGCCGGTGTATCCGGTGGTTTCTCCGCTAACCTGGTGATTGGCTCTACCGACCCTCTGCTGGGTGGTATCTCTACTGAAGCAGCACGCATTCTTGATCCGACCTATATGGTGACCCCGGTCGCAAACTATTACTTTATGTTTGTGTCGACATTCCTGATCACCATTGTGGGTACTTTTGTTACCGATAAAATCGTTGAACCCCGTCTGGGTCAGTATAACGGTGAGATGACGAAACAGGCTGACCAGATGTCGCCTGAAGAACTGAAAGGCCTGAAGCGTGCCAAATGGGCTTTCCTGACCCTGGCAGGCATCGTGGCGGCTCTGGTACTGCCAGAATCTGCGCCTCTGCGTGATCCGGCTACCGGTGCCATTCTGGGTAACTCACCGTTCATGCAGTCCATTATTGTTATTCTGACGGCTGCTTTCCTGATTCCCGGTGTCGCTTACGGTTACGGTGCCAAAACCATTACCAGCCCTGACGATGTCGTTAAAGGTCTGGTGAAGGCAATGTCTTCCATGGGCAGCGTGCTGGTAATTATTTTTGTCTCCGCACAGTTTGTGTCTTACTTTGCCTACTCAAACCTTGGCATTGTGGCAGCAGTTTCCGGCGCAGATATGCTGCACGGTATTGGCTTTACAGGCATTCCGCTGGCAGTGGCTATGGTTGTTCTGGCAGCGGTCACAAACCTGTTTATGGGTGGTGCCAGCTCCAAGTGGCTGATTATGGCTCCGGTTTTTATCCCGATGTTCATGCAGCTGGGCTTCAGCCCTGAATACACTCAGGTGGCTTACCGTATTGGTGATTCCACCACCAATATCATTACACCACTAATGACGTATTTCCCGATCATTGCCAGCTTTGCGGCTCGCTATGAAGAGAAGAATGGTCCGAAGATTGGTATTGGTACCGTGATTTCCATGATGATGCCATACACCTTCTTCTTCCTGGGGGGCTGGATTGTTATGTTTATTATCTGGAGTGTACTGAACCTGCCACTGGGTCCTGGTGCTGCGATTATGCTATGACATCTGCCTGATTAGCATTCACTGAATAAAAACACCCATGATCATTCTGGTCATGGGCGTTTTTATTGGAAGGTCGATTAACCAAACATCAGGACTCAACTTCCACGGACTGAAAGCGATCCTCTTGCTCCGCATGAGGCAGAAGCAGGTTCAGCAGTACCGCAGTGATCGCGCACAGGGAAACACCACGCAGGGTGAAATCACCAAAGCTCAGTGCCATATTGCCAATGCCGAACACCAGTACAATGGAAACAATTACCAGGTTGCGAGCTTTGCCCAGGTCAACCTGAGCCTTGATCAGAGTGTTCAGGCCCACCACAGCAATAGAACCAAACAGCAGAATCATAATGCCCCCCATCACCGGTGTCGGAATGGTCGCCAGCAGTCCACCAACTTTTCCGATAAACGCCACCCCAATGGCAATCACGGCTGCCCAGGTCATGATCTTTGGATTAAAGGCTTTGGTCAGCATCACAGCACCGGTGACTTCACTGTAAGTGGTATTAGGCGGACCACCAAACATTGCCGCTGCAGACGTAGCCAGACCATCACCCAACAGAGTGTTCTGCAGACCTGGTTTTTCCAGATACTTCTTCCCGGTCACAGAGCTGATTGCCAACATATCGCCTATATGTTCTATCGCGGGCGCAATAGCAACCGGAATCATAAACAGGATGGCGTTAATGTTATATTCCGGAAGGCTGAAGTTTGGCATGCCAATCCATGCTGCTTCGTGCATGGCGGTAAAGTCTACAACACCCATGAAAACCGCCGTGAAATAGCCAGCCGCAACACCGCATAAAATGGGGATTAACTTCAGAATACCACCCGCCACTGTCGACACCAGTAACGTTGTAAGCAGCGAAACACCCGCCAGAATAATGGAGGTGGTTTCATTGATAGAAGGGTTAGCCGTTCCATCTGCCATACTGATAGCTGTTGGTGCCAGCCCCAGACCAATCACCATAATCACAGGGCCGACCACAACAGGTGGAAACAACCGGTACAGGAAACCACTGCCACGAACACGGACGATCAGGCTCAACACCACATAGAAAAAACCTGCCGCCATAAGACCGCCCATGGTCGCTGGCAAGCCCCATTGCCCGACACTGAATGTGATCGGTGCAATAAACGCAAAAGAGGATGCCAGAAAAATAGGCACACTGCGGCGAGTGACCAGCTGGAAAATAAGGGTACCAACGCCCGCCGTAAAAAAGGCTACATTCGGGTCCAGTCCGGTCAGGATAGGAACCAGCACCAGTGCGCCAAAGGCAACGAACAGCATCTGTCCACCCATCAGCACCTGATGCCCCAGTGACATATCGTCTCCCAGAGAGTTTGTGTCAGTCATAATCGTTCTCTTCAAGTCAGCAAATTAATCATTCTTTTTAGCGTGAACATTTTTTCATCATCAGGGGTGACGAAAAAATGTTTCTTGCGTTCATGGCTGTTTTTACGCCTTTTATCCCGCCACTCTTTTCAGCATCCATAAAAAAAGGCCTTCCGGCCTTTCTTTATGGATTATTTGGTTCCGAAGATCTTGTCTCCGGCATCACCCAGCCCTGGCATGATATAGCCGTGTTCGTTCAGGCAATCATCCACTGAAGCGGTGTAAAGTTTAACATCCGGGTGCGCTTCCAGCAGTTTTTCAATACCTTCAGGTGCAGCTACCAGAACCAGACAGCGAATTTCCTTACAACCCGCTTTTTTCAGCATATCAATGGTCGCAATCATGGAACCGCCTGTTGCCAGCATCGGGTCCAGCACCAGAGCCATGCGCTCATCAATATCTTTTACCAGCTTCTCAAAGTAAGGTACTGGTTCCAGGGTTTCCTCGTCGCGGTACAGCCCGACAACACTGACACGAGCGCTTGGAATCAAATCCAGAACACCGTCCATCATTCCCAGTCCGGCTCGCAGGATAGGTACGATGGTAATTTTCTTGCCCTTGATCTGCTTGACCTGAACATCGCCAGCCCAGCCATCAATGGTGACATCTTCCAGCTCCAGATCTTTGGTCGCTTCGTAAGTCAGCAGGGAACCTACTTCATTTGCCAGGGTGCGAAAACCCTTGGTGCTGATATCACGCGTACGCATAATACCCAGCTTATGCTGTACCAGAGGGTGTTTAATTTCCTGTACACTCATGCCAAAACCTCGACCAGTGTGGTGTCTCTCAATTCAATCCGGTGTCATTTATCTTTCTCCTGCCCGAATAGCGTTCTTCTGGAAAATTTCCTGAAGAGTTACAGCGAACAAGTATGGAGAAAAGCGGCTGTCTGAACAGACCATGCCTTAGAATGCACCGCTAACAGCGTAAACCCTCTTATTGTCACACAACTTGAACACAACTCCATAGGTTTTTTACGAAAACCACCTCGTACAGCCTCGACTTGCTGTTCTGGTCAAACACAGGTATTTTTTTCTTCTTTTTTTGATCAGAGTCAAACCTGTCGTCAGGTTGACCAGATTGCTCACTTTACTGAGGTTCTCACCCGATGTCTGTTGATCTAGATCATATCCGGCAAGTTCGTGACGAAGCTGACTGTCTCTACAATGAGCAGCAGATTGAAGAAGCTATTGCCAGCATGGGTAAAGCCATCACCGAACAGCTGAGTGACAGCAACCCGCTGGTTTACTGTGTGATGAACGGTGGTCTGGTCATCACCGGCAAACTGATGACCCACCTGCAGTTCCCTCTGGAAGCATCTTACGTGCATGCAACCCGCTACAGAGACCAGCTGACTGGCGGACAGCTGAACTGGAAAGTGCGTCCAACCCAGGACATGAAAGGTCGTACCGTTGTTGTGGTTGACGATATTCTTGACGAAGGACACACTCTGGAGGCCATAGTTGACTTCTGTAAAGAACAGGGTGCCGAGAAAGTACTGACTGCCGTTCTGATCGATAAGAATCACGACCGTAAGGCTCGCCCTGGCATGAAAGCCGACTTCTGCGGCCTGGAAATCGAAGACCGTTACATCTTCGGTTACGGTCTGGACTATCAGGGTTACTGGCGTAATGCTAATGGCATTTTTGCCCTGAAAGGTCACTGAGACTTTTTGGCTCAATAAAAAAACCGCTATTTTATTACGGAATAGCGGTTTTTTTGTATGTCACCAACTGCTTAAACACCTGTTAAAAAAGCTGAAAGGATGAATCTTTTCTTCAGCGGCCACGTATTGATTTTTTTAATGTTATTTCTTTCCTTCCTTAAGGTTTCAGTTACCTGCTTGTGCTCTTTCTCTGCAACCTTGTCTTCATTGTGAGTACGTTTATCCAGGTTTTCCAGGGTTGCACTGAAAGCGTCACTGTCAGTGACTTTTTTCAGGTCACTTCTGGCTTGTTCCAGTTTCTTTGTCAGCTTTTTGCGATCTAATGGGTAAAAATCGACCCTTTTGTCCATCTCTGCTTTTTCGCTTTTGGCTTTATTTAACTTTCCAACTAGCTCACCAAGACCTGACTGTAAAAATTCTTTTTTAGACGTTGTTTTTCTTTCTGCCTCCGGTAGCTGCTTATACTGAGTTTCCAGTCTGCTTTTTTGTCTTTTCAGCTGAGCCTCTAACTGTTTAATACCACGCCTTTTTTTAGGAATTTCGACACTCCGGAATTTATCCCGCGTAGTCCTGAGGTCACTTAGATTTCTCTCCGCCTCGCTGACTTTATCCTGATAATGTACCAGCAGTTTATCGTACCCCTCTTCCACCCGGCCTTTTTCCTGACCCAGTGCTTTGTGTCTGGTCTCAGTGGCTTTGTCAATACCGCTGTGTTTCTGGTTTTCCACCTGCTCATAGTGTTGGTCAAGAGCCGCACTAAGCTCTTTAGTCGATAACGATAACTCATCTTTCAGACTGGTTCTGAGGGAATCAATATCAGCGGTTTGCTCAGATGCTTTCTTATAATGGTTATATCCCGCTGATTCACTGAATGCCTCTTTAAACTCTCTCAACATCTCTTTTTTCTGATCTCTGGATTGAGATTTAGAGAAAACAAATTCCTTTCCCGTATCCGGAATTTTGAACTTGCCTGATTTCGGACTCTTATCACTATCCAGTAAATCCAACTCCTTGCCAAACTGACGCTCAAACTGCTGCCACTCCTGCTTCATGGTCTTTAGCCCATCAAGACGTTCCAGCTTTTCGTTTCTGGCTTCCACTTTAGCCTGCAGGTCTTCTGGAAAGGTCTTCAGTACGTCTGGAGGCACTTTCTTCCAGTTCTTCCCGGTTACCCAACGCTTTGCCTCACTAAACACCGCTGACTTGAGCTTGCGGCCTTTTGAACGAATAGCATCCGCCACCTTCTGCTTTTTGTTGCGGGTATCCGTTCTGTCCCCGGGTTGAGCATCGGTATTACCGGAAAGCTGGCGAAGTTCACTCTCAGATGGCGGAGGCGGCAAATCATTACTGTCTGGAGTTATTACACCAGAATTCGATGCAGGCCGAGGGATATAAGATTGTACTGGCGTATGGCATGAAGTTCGCCTGCTGGCAAGCAGCTGGCTGTGATCCGGAGACGTAGGCAGTGAAGGTGGTGATTTGGCGGTAGGCATGGATGCCGCTTTTGGCGGCAAGCTGACCGACTTCCCAAAAGACTTTCCTGTTGCTGCCGGAGCCGATTGAGTCGCCTGTTTCAGGATTTGCGCTGATCTGGCAGCTCCGGAACTATCGATTGATGACATAAGCTGATACCGTGAACGTTCTTGTTCTTATGTTGCAAAAGTACTCGCAACAGTTACTGAGTCCTTTCAGTTATAAATTAAGTATCAGCTATAGCCATCAGGCTTATCGTTTAGAATTTATATCATTTTGAAATATCAAAAAATTTTATCTACAAGAAAGGCTGTTATTGCTACAACGCCGACCAACACGGTAAAACCATCCAGAAACGGCTGTCTGAAGTGTTTCAGCCGCTCAACCCTGTAAAAGGCGTAAACCGGCATCAGGTAAAGAATAGTGGCCAGTACAGGGACTACAACCATTTCCACCATACCAATCACGCTCCAGTTGGCATAACCGGCAATCCAGCAGGTCAACACCACAAACACCACTGAAAAACGCTTCAGCCCAACCGTATTGACAGGCTTTTCCGGCCATTTTTTCATCCATTGCTGCACCACCAGCCCCTGAATACCTTCAAGTGTCCCCAAGGTACACCCCGAACCAGGAACTGGCAATAGCCAGAAAAGCAATGCAGGGGGCGATAATAGAGAAGAACAGATTACCCGACCGGTTAGCCAGTACAGATAAAACCGGCAGGTTCTCCATTTTTGCCTGAGCCATATCCTCTGCAGAAAGGCTGAGTACTGAAGAAAAAACAAACAAAAGGATCACTAACAGCAGTAGCTGCGTATTGCGTTTCAGTATCTGGGACGTCTTGCGGGCACATGCCTGTTCATCCCTGATCTGCACCCGGTAAGCCCGGGCAAAGGCCGAACAGGCTGGCGAGTGGTTAAATGAAAAAATCAGCAATGGAGTCGTCAGAAACAGGGTAACCCCCATGCTCTGAATGTCTACTGGCTGATTAAAAGCCGAAAAATTCCATTGCGGCACCAGATACAGGGAAATGCCCAGCAATACGACTAATAGTGGATAACACAACAATTTCACAGCCCGAAGCATCCAGGTTTCCCCGGCGTGCATAACAGCCACCAGTACCACCACCAGAGACAGGCACAACCAGAGCCGGGAAGGCAGCTCCCACTGCAGCTGATGCTCAATAAAACTGAGTACTACATTAGTGATACCTATTCCATAAAGCAGAATGATGGGATAAATACAGAGGAAATAGCCTAAAGTGACGACCCTTCCTGCCTTCTCACCAAAATGTTCGTTGACAGTAGAGGTAATGTTGGCTGTCGGATCACTGCCAGACAGGCAGAAACGAACAAGGTTACGATGAGCCAGCCAGACCATTGGGCCAGCCATGACAGACAATATGATCAGAGGCCAGATACCACCCGCTCCGGCACTGATGGGCAAATAAAGGATACCAGCACCAATGGCAGTTCCAAACAAATTAAGCATCCAGCCTGTATCGCGGGAAGTCCAGTTGCTGGCAGAGCTGCCAAAAGCCTCTGCCCGCCCTACATCAAGCTCTGCAGAATTTTCTGGCATTGAGTTCTCCTCAAACTTAGCGCTTTCTGTTACTTCAGTATTAATAGCCGGTTTCCATTCCTGCCTGATTATCAGCCTTCAGAAGCCTGTCGTACCAAAGGCTGCCCTGATGCAGAACATCAGCATCAGAAAAATAGCCTGAATTGATAAACAGCCCGTAAGGCCGTTAGGAGTATAGACATTCTGCTCAGAAATAATTCCCGTGTTTACAGAAAAACACACTTTCAAAGAGGGTATGAATATCCATATAACTACCTGGATTAATGCCTCGATTAGTTATTCAGTTAGAATCATGTAAGACCATTTTCCGGATCGAACCATGAAAAAAGACAAGAAAAAAATTATCGGAGAAACATTAAGCAATGAGCGTATTAAAGAACTCCTGGCGCTAAAGCCCCCGGTCGGTGAAAGCCGCTCATTCCATATTCTGACCAGGGCTTACCGCACCCTGAGGCAGGAAGACTTTTCCCGTTTCATTCTGTTTTATGCAGAAACCGGGTTAGAGCTGAACCCCTGTGACCGGTCTGGTCATCGCTTCCTTGATGTGCTCTCCAGACACCAGCATGCCGTGCCTTATATTCAAATTCTCCACAGAGTGGGCGTCAGATAAACACCAGATGGCAGATCCTCAACTGCCATCTATACTCCTGAGTCCTTATTATCTTTCATTATCGGGTAACCCCACCATGCTGTTTTCAAAGCTTCACCAATACTGGCTTCTGACTGTTATTTTGCTTTCAGGTCATCTGTTTGCCGGAGAGATGGATCAGGCAAGAGCTTATGACAAACACTACCCGGAAATAAAATACACCGAACTGAGAAAGTCCATTGATGCGGGTGAAGTGTTTATTATTGATGTCAACAGTGAGCAGACTTTCAAAAAAGGCCACCTGCCTACCGCCGTGTCTATGGTTGATGAAAAAAAGCTGGAAGAGCGTATGCCTTACAACAAAGACTACCCCGTCATTGTTTACTGCGGTGGCCCCCAATGTACGGCGTGGCATAAAGCAGCCGACTTTGCAGCAGCACGGGGTTATACCAGTGTTCGCCACTATAAGGGTGGGTTAAAAGACTGGCAGGCACAGGGGGATCGTCTGTCTACAGCATCAAACTGAACCGTTCGGCCTCTTGCCGCCAAAAGCGCTCAGAAAGAGACCGCATTGCCGGGAGGCCACAGAAAACTGAGTCACGGGTTATGCTTCATCAAGTCCTGAAAGCTCAGCAATATGCGTATCAAAACCATCGATGCTTGTCTGGTTTTTCTGCTTCCAGTAACTCTCAGTTCCCTCTTTGCCCCTTCGCTGGAATGCATTCACCAATGCCTCCCGGTCCTGCTTGTAGTCATAAAACGGAACCCCCATACCGCATGAGTTCTGGGTTCTCTCCACATTTAACAGAAATATCTGCCGGCTTCCCGGGATTTCTGGAAATAAACCGATGTAATCGTTCCACTCCCGATCGGCCTGATGCAACACTTTTGCCTGCCCATAAAGCCTTAAGATAATGGGCTTCCCCTCAAAAGCGCAAAACATGATCGTCATTCTGGGATTTATCTGAACATGGGCTGAAGTTTCGTTGCCGCTGCCGGTTAAATTTAACCAGGCAACCGTATTTCTGTTGAGAACCCTTAAAGAGTCCATGCCCTTGGGTGATACGTTAACCGTTCCCTCTTCGGCGGCGGTACCCACAAAGAAAACATGCTGATTGCCAATAAACTCAGCCTGTTCATCGGTTATTGCCTCAAATTGCTTTCCCATAGTAACCACCCGCTTTATTGATGTTTGATCAGATGTATAACAAATAGTTGACCTGTCTACAGCTTTATACTTTACACTTTCACACCGTTGTTTCTGACTGTTGTCGGATTCTGTTGGTTTAAGTGCGTTTGCAGCCTGCTGTGACCAGACCTTTACAACTGTTAGATCATCCGCCTGATGTATAAGATCTCCGAACTTGCCAGCCGGGCCGGTTTGTCCCGCTCGACCTTATTGTACTACGAGAAACTGGGATTGCTCCGTGGCCAGCGCAGTGCCAATGGCTATCGATATTACACCGACACCGACTTACAGCAACTGTTTCTCATCAGACAGTTGCAGGCAGGCGGACTTTCACTGAAAGAATGCCTTAACTGCCTGAACAGTGGACCCGATCCTGCCATTCTCAGGCAACGGTTGAAAATACTGGATCAGGAAATAGCCGATAAACAGCAGGCCAGACAACTCCTGTCCTCCCTGCTGGGTGAAGACGACAACACCCTGCGCGGTTTCCATATTAATCTGGAGCAACGCGCACCAATAGCCCATGAACAATGGTTACAGGCTCAGGGATTTAACCAGACCGACCGTTTGCAACTGCGCTGGCTATCCCGAAACCTGCATCAACACAGCGATTATATGAACGATTTTAAACGTATTTTTGAAGGGCTGGACCGACATGGTCCAGGCTCTGAACAGGACTCTTTATGGGCGCTTTCCCAGGTTGGCAACAGCCCTGAAAGCATTCTTGATATTGGCTGTGGTACAGGAGCATCCTCGCTGCTTCTTGCGGAACAGACGTCAGCCCGTGTGACAGCCCTCGATAACCTTCAGGAAAGCCTCGACTGTCTGAAACAAAAGGCAGAAAAAAATAAACTGTCCCACAGAATTCAAACCTGCAACGCCAATATGACCGACATACCTTTTGCGCCTGCCAGTTTTGACCTGCTGTGGAGTGAAGGCAGTGCCTACATCATGGGCTTTGCTCATGCCCTGTCACAATGGCGTCCTTTATTAAAAGACCATGGATTTCTGGTAGTCAGCGACCTGGTCTGGACCGGCAAACAGCAGGATGACGACATTGCCGATTTCTGGCGGATGGGATACCCCGATATGCAAACCGCCGGGGAGAGGTTCGACCAGTGTCGCCATCATGGCTATGAGCTGGTTGCTTCCCGGATGCAGGGAAAAGACGCATGGGACAATTATGTCAGACCTCTGGAGCAGCGCCTTAACCAGCTGGAACCTGAAATGTCGGGTTCCCAGACCATCAAAGACCTTCGCAAAGAGATCGGTATTCTCGATCGCTTTAAAGGGCGCTTCACCTACATGATTATGGTTCTTCAAAAAAAGTCATAAGCAGAAAGCACAATATCAACAGACAGTCACTGAAACAAAATGATGAAGATTCGCAAAGAAACACCAGACGACATCAGCGCTATACGTAATCTGGTTTATGCCGCTTTCAAAGGGCATCCACACCATGAGCCCGGAGCCGAACCCACAGAGCACAGCATTATTGACAAACTCAGGGAAGATGGCGAATTGTCACTCTCTCTGGTGGCTGAGCAGGATGATAAAATCATTGGTCATATCGCTTTCTCGCCCGTCAGAATTGATGGACAGGATCATAACTGGCTGGGGCTTGCCCCTGTCGCGGTATCACCCGACGCTCAGGGCAAAGGCATTGGCTCGGCACTGATCAGCCAGGCACTGAAACAGTTAAAGGAACAGGGAGTCAAAGGCTTTGTGGTATTGGGAGAGCCTGAATACTATGGTCGCTTCGGTTTCTCGCACCATTCGGAACTCACTCTGCCGGGCGTTCCACCAGAATATTTTATGGTGCTGCCTAACAGCTCAGAGATCCCAAAAGGTGAAGTGACCTACTCTTCAGCCTTTGGTTGAGCCTGCTGGTCATTCAACAGTCAGACACAACAAAAGGGGCAATTCGCTTTAATGACCTGTTCCTTTTGTTGCAGAAGCCGGTCAGACTCCTGCCAGAAAACAGCATTAAAACTTCCCAGCTCTTTGACGATGGCATATATACTCACCAAACCGTGTTCACAATATGCCCGATATCACTGGTGTCAACAGGCCACTACCACCGATCCCCGGTCGAAGGCCCAAACTTCCGCCTTTGCGAACTGGCAAAATGGGCAATGCGGGACGTACCGTTCAAACAGCCACACCAAAGCGAAAACTGCCAGAACCACCAAAACTGCCACCCATCAACCCTCTTCCCGACAAACCCCTGAAAGAAAGGAAAGTGGTAGCAACAGAGAAGCAGACACCTTATATCAAGAGGCAGGCAAAGGATGTCATACCTGAAATGATGCCGGGCAAGGTGCAACCCCCTCCCAGGCTGGGCGATGTAAAGATTGGAGAAATGCTTGGGCAAGGGGCGTTTGGCAAGGTATTCCTTGCTAAAAACGATGCACCTGCCAATGATTCCGAAACGCCCGGTGTATTACAGAAAAATTACGTGGTAAAAGATCAAAACCTGGGTAAAAAAGCAAGTAATGAGAAATTCCAGCGAAAACTGGCTCGAGCCCGTGCTGAAGTCGATTTCCAGAGGCAGGCAAAAGGCGCTGTGCCTGTTGCCGGTGAAAGCGTCTATCGGGACAGAGAAGGACTGCATCATCAGGTTATGATGGAACACGGCGGGCAGGAGCTTGCCAAAATTATTGCACGCTCAGCCAGTGGCGCGGCCAACCCTCTGGATGAAGGAACCTGCCGGGCCATAGGCTCACAGCTTATTTCACAGCTATCTTCCCTGCACAGACAGGGAGTGGTTCACCGGGATATCAAGCCTGAGAATGTACTGATCAACCATCAGGGCAAAGCCAGATTATCCGATTTTGGAGTCAGCCAGAAAGAAAACCCTGACAACAGACAGCACGGTTCTGACACCCTGAAATTCAGCGGTTCTGCCGGAACCCCCATCTATATGGCTCCGGAAACCTTTCATGCTCAAACTTACTCAGAAAAAGCCGACTGCTGGTCGATGGGAATGATGCTGTCAGAGTTGCTGACCGGAGAAAGGCCACCTTATTTATTTCAGGATTTTGAGTATCAGGGGCAAAAACACAAGCAATTTAATCAGCAATTGTATAACCAGTTTACCCATTCAATCTGGAACCGTTCTGAATTGTCACCAGATGCAAAGAATACCATTCTCAGTATGATTGCCCTTGATCCACGAGCCAGACCTTCCGCCGAACAAGCCCTGAAACTACCGTTTTTCCAGAGTGGCAAGACTCAGGCCAGAGGCGCGCATTTTCAACTTCAAAACCAGCATCAGGAGGCATTCCGGCAACTGGCACGCCTTGAACAGATGCTTGAAAGCGCCGGGGCTCGCCTGCAGGCAAATCCCGATGAAACGACAGAACGGGAAGTTGCTTCGCTGGAGCGACAGGTCTCAGTGATGGGGATTGAAGTCAAGAGCTTACAAGCCAGGATGGAATTAGAAGACTTGAATGCTGAACTAAAAAAGCTGAGTCAGGAAATGAATGGTTTTCGTCACTGGCTGCCATCAACCAAAAAACAGAAAAAAGCCTTTTCAGACCTGTCTGTCAGGTATTACGCAACTCAAAAGGATGTACGTCTGAAGGAACAGGAAACAAAGCATCTGGACCAGACCGCCAGCCTTATGCAGCAAAAAAACAGCCTTATTAGTCAGGTAGAAGTCGCACAAAACGGACGCAACGGGAGACCAACCCGGAAAACGGCACAATTGATGATACAGGCTCTGGAAGTCGACAACGCGCTACAGGTCAAAGACCTTGAGAACCAGCTGGGCATCCTGGAAATAAAGCAGAACTATTTCAGGGATCAAAAAACGACATTAACCAGTCGTCAACGTAACGAGGCAAAAGAGATAGTAGACGCTATAAAAAACACGAAAAGCCAGCTGGTCGCTTTGCAACAATCATTCAAACGCTCTTAAAATCGGCTACAGTGAGTTCACTCAGCCTTCACATCATCCGTTGAACAGCTCGCAATTTCGAAGTGCTATGAACTAAACTGTTCTTAGAACAAGAAGAGGAAAGTAAAAGAATTTGGTCTTTTACTACCAGCAACCATTATCCAACTGACAGACTGCTGCTTATGTACTGGTTCCTTCTTTTTATGGCCGGAGTGTTTGAATCCGCCTTTGCCATAGGCCTTAAGCTCTGTGACGGCTTCAGCAAGCCGATTCCCAGCATTCTGACGGCGATTGCCATTGCCCTGAGTATGCTGATGATGTCCCTGGCCATGCGTGGCATTCCGGTAGCGATTGCCTACGCTGTGTGGGTGGGGATCGGGGTCGCTGGCAGCCTGGCTCTGAGTTATACATTCCTGAAGGAACCCATCAGCGCTATGCAGCTTGTCAGCGTTGCGTTGATTATTACTGGTGTCATTGGCTTAAAAATCACCTCATCTGGCTAAAACATGAGCAAAAGGCATCTATCAGCCCACTCCCTGCCTGAAATTGCTTGATCCAGATCAACAACTTTTAGTTACGTAGTAGCCGAAACCATATAAATACAGACCGAAGCGGGTGGCGATTTAGCCTGCAAAAAAGCAAAAAACATGGTTTTTCATCCTTAAAACAGGCATTTAAATTCTTCTTTTGCTATTTATTGATCTGGATCAACCGCACTTGCCCCGCGCATCTCTAACCTTTACAGCCACCGGGGTTCTGGTTGATAAGCTGCACCAACAAAAACTCTTCTTCGCCCGTGGGTTCAATAACGATTCTAATACCCGCTAAAGCTTTATCACCCGCTGAGATTGACCAGCCATAATAACCACAACAGTCTGATCGAACATCCTCCCCGCACTCAGCCTGCAGAAACTAAACGACAATGACATTTACGCAGGCACAATCTTTTGCAATACACGATGTTTGGCAATAAAGGATAAACAATATGCAGCAGTGGATTAGACTCTCTCTAACCGCCAAAGTTCTGATTGGTATGGTAACCGGCCTGCTGATCGGTCTGATCATGCGTCACCAGTTTGAAGGCGTTGCCTTCGTGGAACAGTACCTGGTGAACGGTCTGTTCGACATCATCGGCCAGGTATTCCTGACCGTCCTGAGAATGATTGTAGTACCACTGGTTTTCACTTCCATTGTCTGTGGTGCCTGCTCGCTGAAAGATATCAGTGTGCTGGGTCGCCTGGGTGGTAAAACCATTGCCCTGTACCTTCTGACCACCTGTATTGCGATCAGCCTGGCCATGGCAGTAGCCCTGGTGGTGTCCCCAGGTGAAGGCGCCAACCTGGAGAGCGTCAGCACATACGCTGCATCCACCGCACCTTCCATTTCCGAAGTCATCATCGGCATGTTCCCAAGCAACCCGGTTGAAGCCCTGGCTTCCGGTAACACCCTGCAGATCATTGTGTTTGCGCTGTTGTTTGGTATTGCCATCGCCGCTGCGGGTAAACCTGCCCAGCCTGTGGTCAACCTGTTTGTCGCCCTGAATGAAGTGATGATGAAGCTGGTTACCCTGATTATGAACCTGGCACCTTACGGTGTGATGGGCCTGATGGCGAAACTGTTCTACAGCATGAACCTTGGCGCTATTGGTAACCTGTTCCAGTACTTTATGGTGGTGGTCGGCGTTCTGGCCCTGCAGGTGCTCATCACTTACTGTGGTCTGCTGAAAGTTACTACAGGTCTGAGCCCACGCCTGTTCCTGAAGAAAATTCAGGACGCCTTTATGTTTGCGTTTACCACGGCTTCCAGTAATGCCACGATTCCGGTGACTCTGGAAGCGGTGACCCGTCGCATGGGTGTAAAGAACCAGATTGCATCGTTCACTATTCCTCTGGGCAGTACCATTAACATGGACGGCACCGCCATTATGCAGGGTGCAGCGACGGTATTTATCGCCCAGGCGTTTGGTGTTGAATTGTTCCTGAACGACTACCTGCTGGTCATTATGACGGCCACTCTGGCCTCTATCGGCACCGCAGGCGTTCCGGGTGTTGGCCTGGTGATGCTGGCCATGGTTCTGCAACAGGTTGGCCTGCCACTGGAAGGTATTGCCCTGATTATGGGTGTTGACCGTCTGCTGGATATGGTGCGAACCGCTGTTAATATTACCGGCGACAGTGTTGTCACCTGCATCGTAGCGAAGAGTGAAGGCGCCCTGGATCAGTCCGTCTTTAACGACGCAACGGCTGGCGAGAGAGAAGAAAACATCGACTTCCACCACATTGGCAATCGCCAACAACCTCTGGAAGCCTGATCAGCTAAATTTCCGTTCTCCAAACCTGTAGTACTGTACAGGTTTGGAGAACTATCGCCTCAACCCACCGTTGCTGACATATCGCCATAACCAGGCTGCTGACCATACAGATTTGGATCATCAGGATGAGGGCGGGTTTTAAAACGACGATGCAGCCACATATACTGTTCCGGTGCTTTCAGAATACCCTGCTCGATAATTTTGTTGCAGCGAATGGCATCAGCCCGGTCATCGCCACTTGGAAAACCTTCCAGAGGTTCAGAAATTTCCAGCGTATAGCCTGAACCGTCTTCATTACGGGTCGCCAGGAACGACATCATCTTTGCTTTGGAAATTCGGCACATAGTACTGCTGCCCGTAATGGTGGCGGCTTCTTCCACAGCAAAAAAAGGTACAAACTCAGCACCGTCACGACCAAAGTCCTGGTCGGTGGTATACCAGACAACCTCTCCCTGACGCAGCGCACGAATAGCAGACTTCAGTTTGAACTTGTTGATCATGCCCTTGTTGGAACGGGAACGGCCACGAACCTGCAGGTATTCCATAACCGGATTATTATGCGGACGATAAACTCCAATACCGTCAGACTTCAGGCCAAACAGCCGAACGCCAATCTCCAGCGTCAGACTGTGCAGGGAAAACAGCAAAACACCACGGCCTTCCTTCTGGGCCTGCTCAATATGTTCCAGCCCTTTAAACGTCAGCAGTTTGCTAAGGCGTCTGTCCGACCACCACCAGGCCATTGCCAGTTCAAACAGGGCAATACCAGTGGATTCAAAGTTTTTCACCAGAAGGTCACGACGTTCGTCGTCTGGCATCTCAGGGAAACAGAGTTCAAGGTTACGCTCAGCGGTTTTGCGGCGGGAAGGCACCACCACCATTAACAGTCGTCCCAGCCTGCGCCCAAGGGACAGTTGCCAGCGATAGGGAAGCACCTGCGTGGTTATCCACAACATGGCTACCAGCAACCATAACGCCCAGTATTTCGGATGCAGGAAAGCCAGCTCGAACTTAACGGTATCCGCTGACACCAGAGAGCTGATGGTCTTGCCTGAAGATCGTGAGGTATTGGAAGTCTTTTGCATGACAGCATTCTATTAAAATTTATGAATGCTGAACTTGAGTATTAACCACAAATTACAGGTAAAAACGGTCATGCTTACCGAACCAGAAGATAACGGTTGCAAACCATAAAAAAACGACAGCACACCATTTATTTATCCAGTATGCTGTCGCCAATCTGAAGGTTTTACTAATAAGGGAGCAAGGTCACTTAGAAGTAGTAACGAGCCTGCAGAGTCATGTAGTTATCCGCATCGGAAGTGCCGTCATGCTTTTTGCTGTCATCCACTGTGTATTCAGCAGCTAACTGCATTGGGCCAACTCTGTAGAGGGCGCCCAAAGATTTTGTGTCAAGCTTGCCATCGGAATCAGAACCGTCATGCTGCTCATCCACTTTCAGCTGGTTCAAACCCGCGTAGAAGCTCAGGCCTGCAACGCTTTGCAGGTTGTACTGACCGAACAATTCAATACCAGTGGATTTTTTGTCGAAGTGACCAGTAGGTACATAACCTGTACTTCCTTCGTCACCAATAGGCTTGCGGTTAGCCAGGGTCGCATTCGTGTGATTTTTGAACTTACCATAGGTAGCAGCAAGGTACATCTGTTCAGTATCGAACTTGATCCCTGCCGACTGGGCGTGGGCATTCTCACGCTGTTCGAAGCTGGTCTGGCTGTAGGTGTAACCAACAGACAGGCCGGAATCAAAGTCATAAGACAGCGCTGCCTGACCACCACCGGTTCTTTCCCAGGCACGATCCATCACCAGTTGGTCAGTGCCATCAATGTCGCTTCCAGAAGTACCGCGCATCTGATACTGCAGGCCGACATTCAGACCACCAACGCTGGCACGGTAGCTGATAGCGTCATCTGCACGGCCTGTACCGTTAACGCCACCATCAGTCGAGTAGCCGTCGTATATACCCATGGACGTACCGCCACCGATCGCATACATATCAGTCCAGCCAGCGATATCATAGTACACGGACCACTGCTTACCCGCAGTCACTTTACCGTAAGTGCTGTGGGCAACACCGATATTACCAAGACGGTTGCTGAACAGATCTTTTTTAGAACCTTCATCGTATTGGTCAATAGCGTTAATGCCCCACTCCGCCATAGCGAAACCGGTCAGGTCTTCACTGAACTTATGCTCGAAGCCAAAGTTGATACGAGCACTGTCGTTGTTGAGTTCAGTGTCTCCATCCATGGTCTTGGACTGAACACCAACCCGGCCACCGATGGTCAGCTTATCGGTACCGTCGTCATAAGCGGTTAACGCCATAGCTGGAACAGCTACTGAAGAAGCAACAGCTACCGCCAGTAATTTCTTATACACAGAACGCACTCCTGATGTGTTTGTTTGGTCAGGCGGCATTCTGTTGTACTAAAGTACACATGGTCACGTGGGTTATCTTCATAAGTACATAGCGAAGATCGATATACAACCTACTCATCGATAATCACCATCTACCAATGGATAAGTTCCATTCGCTCCCGGCATAAAAATTCTATAATCTTAAACAGCACAAACCGGTACACGGTTCGTGCTAAATGTGTTGTGTGGCCGGCCTGGCAACCTGTCAGTGCCGGTTTTTTTTATCATGACTCTATCACCACTTTATTCATTCCCTCATGAATGACGAAAAATATTCCTCTGTTCGTGACTGATTATGGTATTTCAAAATGGTCAGTGAACGCCTGAAAATGAGTCTGCTGCCTGCACTGCATGCACTACTGGAAACCGCCAGTGTGACTCAGGCCGCAGCGATTATGCATGTCACCCAATCGACAATGAGCCGGACGCTGTCTCAGCTCAGAGAGATTCTGAATGACCCTATACTGGTCCGGGAAGGTAATGCTATCTCTCTGTCCAGCAAAGCACTGGCGATCCAGCCACAGGTAGCCAAACTGGTCAATGACGCAGACTCTCTTTTTACCGAACAAACGTTCTCTCCATCCAGTAGCGAAATGCACTTTCGCATCGCCACCAGTCCGATTTTTCAAAAAATCTTCCTGCTGAAAGCTCTGGCAGAAATAAGGAAAGAAGCCCCCGGTATGCGCTTCAGCCTGAAGTCAACGGGCAAATCAACCTTTCAGGAAATGGAAGCAGGCAACCTTGACCTGGGCATACTTCAGTTGCCGGAAACCTCGAAGCCCGATTTCCTCTCCAGCAAGCCTGTTGCCAGAAGCCCGATTTACATCGTAGTAAGAAAACATCACCCTTTATGCCAGACAGGGGTCACACAACTCAGTGACCTTGATCCCTACCCATTCTTGCGTCCTCTCGGTCCATATCTGAACGAACACGTTGCCAAACACATCGCTTCACAATGCTCCAGCATCCGCTCTCCCTGGGTTGAGCTGAACAGCCTTCAGGCTACTCTGGAGCTGATTAAAAACGATGACTGTTTTTCCATGGCAACCTGTATCATGTGTCCGGAGTTGCTGAGTAATCCCGATTACCAGTTAATTCCCCTGCCTGAACAGGTAGCTTCCAACTATCTTTCTCTATGGTGGCCAGAGCACTGGCACTACAGTCAGGCTCATCAGTGGTTACGGAACCAGCTGGAAGAAAAAATGCACCTCTTCTACAGGCACTCCGGCCTGCGCCCTATTGAATAATTCTGCCTATTCGGTAAAGTCCGCGGTTTATCGTAATCCCAGATGGAATCAGTGTGTCCAGAAGCTTTCAGTTCGACCAGATCGGTGTCATCCACTCCTGTTACCGGCAGAAGTTTGGTATTCCCCGCCAGCCCGGCATCGTCACCGCCGCCGAGGCTGAACTGGAACTGTTGCCACCTTACAACCAAGAAAACCTGGTACGGGGGCTGGAAGGTTTTTCGCACCTGTGGGTACATTTTATTTTTCATGAAACCATGGACGAAGGCTGGCGCCCCACCATTCGCCCACCCCGTCTGGGTGGCAAACAGCGCATGGGCGTTTTCGCCACTCGTTCGACGCACCGTCCAAACCCGGCAGGTCTTTCGGTAGTTCGCTTAAAAGGCATTCAGTCTGGCAATGGTAAGCTGATCCTTAAACTCGCAGAAGCCGATCTGCTGGATGGCACGCCGGTCATTGATATAAAGCCTTATCTGCCTTATGCAGACGCCCTGCCTGAAGCCAGAGGTGGTTTTGCACCACTGCCAGCGGTTATGGCAGAAGTAGAGTTCACAGAAAAGGCCATGACCAAATGTCTGAACTACGAACAGAAAACCGGTCGACAGCTGGTACTGCTTATTCAGCAGGTTCTCGGGCAAGACCCTCGCCCGGCTTATCTGCGTGAAACCACCGGGCGACGGCATGGCTCGGCACTATGGGATGTCAACGTGGTCTGGGAATCCAGAGGTGACCACTTTCTGGTCACCGACCTGGAAGCTTATACAAGCCATCCGTAGCTGCTCTGGTGCTACCGGCAACATAGTGATCAATGACCAGTCTCTGGTCAGCCTGAACCAGTGTCCGGATTGGGGCCCGGGGGGCAGAAGCATCCGTCATCATATCGGCGATCTTTTTTGTGAATAAAACTGAGGCCGGTCCGGCATAGTTCACAGCAACATGGAGAAAAATGCCTTTGGTTGCAGAGTTGCTGGCAAACAGCTCAGGGTAAACGAGATAAGACTGAAGCATCTCAACACCGGGAACCGCCCTGATTTTACCACCAATAATACTTCCTGCAGAAAGGGCAGCATCTTTTACCTGATCTGGTACTGATAAAACCCTGCCTAGCAGGTTTGTTGCAGGTGCAAACCCCGGTATATAAGCTTTACCGTAGGGAATAAGGTAGTTGATTATCTGGCCCACGTAAGGGGAGGCTACTGCCCCCCCAGCCATTACCCCCATGGTCAAAGCAGCCTTGCTAATTTGACTCTGAAACCATTCTTCCATTTCTTGTATTCGCTGACTACTGGACAGCATGTAACCTGTGGCTGAAGAACTCATCTGTTTCAGATATTCATCAAAAAAAACGTTTGTTACCGCACCGGGGGTATCCACCAGTGCCATAGACACAGAAACCAGACCATCCTGCAACAGAGGCAGCATTTGAGAATCACGCCAGAAATATTGCTCATTGATGTTTCTTATAAAACTTCGGGTTCTTCCTGCGGAGGTAATGGTAATTTTCACCAGCATGACATGCAGGCCATCACTCTTGCCAGCCAGTGCGTAAGCACTACCCAGAGCGCCAAAACCACCCCAGGCATCGGTAACCGCTTTGCTACCAGGCTGACGAATGGTGCCATCAGCAGGCGACAGTTTTTCCCCTATTGGCTGAAAAACAGCTTGCCCAATGCAGTCTATGGTGTTTCCAGAAAACGATGAGAGCCAGAAAGTGGCATAGCGTCCTGCCAGTGAAAGCTCCCCCATAGGTGTTAACAGTCTTTGTATCAGGGGAAAAGCTGATGCCTGCATAGCGGCTGCTGAACAGGTTGCCTGAGCCGGTGAAAAACCACGATTCGCGAAAAACTGCTTAAGGTCACGCCCTGCCTTTAGCTGCACTGATAACATACTGTAAGCATGCAGATAAGAGAACGCGCCTCCATCCTTAAAGTTATTTAATCCATTTCCTGCGGCCTTATCAATACCCCCGGAAAAAGCCACTACCATTCCGTGATAGCCCAGAGTTTCAAGCAGGGACTGAACCCTGACATAAGGAGAACGCCCCGGTTTATGCAGTGTGGTCAGGCAGATCAATTTGCCCTCATTACCCGGCGAGCGAATAACCCGTTTTCTGGTCAGAGGGGTTTCCAGCCTTTCACTGTCAAATTCAGTGCGCCCCATAGCGTTAATGGAGGCCAGATCCAGATACAGGCCGTGATGGGTGTAATCAAATCCCTCCTCAGTGGCGGTGTTGCCGGGGCGGATCGGGTTGTACTCCTGGCTATCCCAGTAATCGTTCTTTAACTGCGGAGGAGCAACCAGATAAACGGTTGCAGTAGCATCAGGGCCAACCAGAACACAGTTTGTACCATCATCTTTAATCGTACCGTCAGGCTGGATCTCAATAACAGGGTGCTGTTCATCAGGGACTGCCGGCCAGGTGGAATTGAGTGGTTCGACGCTCGACTCTGCACTACCGGGAAATAGAAAACCCGCTAGCAGGCTACCCAATAACAAAGAAAAGAACTGTCGCATATTATCTTCGGGCTCTAATAACTGAATGCTAAGAATAGACAGTTAGCTTAAAGAACGCAGACAATTATCAATTTATTTTTTTAGCACAATATGAACTTAAAGGAAGCATTCTGAATTTGCCCAACTATTTATTTCTGAACAGAAGTATCATTTTCATCCTTTCAAAGCCTTACGTATACCTCCCACAGGATTCCATCGGAGACTGCAGCTTCAGGGACAAAATATAGAAACCCTGCCCTGTCTCCCCCCTGAGAACATCATCACCAGAGGCATTTCCTATACTCCTGAGATATCCAAAAAAAACGATGAAGTAGGGAATTAATGATGGAGACCCCGTTCAGATATAAAATCGCTGTTTTGCTTCTGGTATGCGCTACCCTCTCTGCCTGCTCCACTGGTCAACAAATGGGACACGGTATTGTTTTACGGGAAGAGTTGCTGGCTCCCGTTGACCGGACCGACGAAGCGAAAACCGGAGCATTAAGCGGCGCTACCCTTGGTTCAATCATTGGAGGCATCAGCGGCGCAGCTGCCGGTGCAGGCTGTGCTGCTGTAACCTTTGGCCTTTGTGCGCCGGCTATTCCCGGGCTGGTTGCCTATGGCGCAGTTGCAGGTGGGGGGATAGGTGGCGCATCAGGGGCTCTTCTGGGCTATGGGTATGGAACCAGTCGTCAGGGTAATGGACTCCATCATTACACTGTAGCTCCCTGTTCCGAAAAGAACGCGCCCATTGATTTAAGGCAATACAGTCCAAAGCTGATGCCACCCGGAACTCTTGTACTTATCCATAAGAAGGAAGAACAGAAAGGCCCTGTTTACAGTATTGCGCCGATAAACCCCAAAGAGCTTCATAAATACCCTGCTCATGAGTGTCCGTCGCTGCCTTCCGAATAAGCCAGCCTTCACATTGTTAAACCGGTATAATCTTTTCTGGAAAAAAACCACCAGCAATGAAAATACTGGTTGTCTGATAATGTCTGATGACGGAATGCTGAATGATTATACCTTATAAGGAAATTGAACCCGATACACTCAACAACCTGATTGAAGAGTTTGTCACCCGCGATGGCACCGACAATGGCTACGATCAGCCTCTGGAACAAAAAGTAGGAAGTATCCTGAAACAACTGAAGCAAGGAGAAGTAGTGATTGTTTTTGATCCGAATCTGGACAGTGTTAATATAGTGCCGAGAAATACGGTCACCACGACGGATATCGACAGTGACTATATAATAAGCGAAACATGACCTGTAGGTTGGGACGAACGAAGTGACTCCCAACACGGGAACCCAATGATGCTGACCGTGTTGGGTATTACCCTGAAGGGCATAAACACGTTCCGCTCGACCCAACCTACGTAACGGCTCCTTCCCTGAGCTCTATACCAATCAAAGCGGAAAGCGAGTCAGTTCAGCACCATTCAGCATCAGCAAACCATCTTCCAGAGCCATTTTCAGGGTTCTGCTTTCCTGCCAGACCGCTTTTGCCTGTTGCATGCTGTTCAGGCATTGCATCTGCTGACCAGAATCCCCGAACTGCAGGCAGGAAGCTGTGAGAAAGTCACCACTGTTCACCATGGTCTGACACATAGCGCTGTATAACACGGCTTCTGCTGGCTGTCCGCCATGCTCATGAACCATCTGCTGAGGAATGTACTCACAGCCCCAGTCCAGCAGTTCATCGGACAGATGAACAGAAGCAGACACAGCCAGCGACTGCATCGCGGCACTAGTCATCAGGCTTTCTTCCACCTGTGTCTGAGGTGGATTATCCAGCAGCTGCTCTACAAAGACTTTGGTTTTTTCCGTACCTGCCAGATCAAAGGCAAAGGCAAACCGCCCTTTGCTGGTCTGCACAGAGACTTCATCAACAGCAATACGTGGCTGAGAACTCATCAGATCCAGCAGCCACTGACTGGCATCGTCAACCGACATGGCCTGTTCAGCATCGCCGCGCCCCAGCAGATCAGGAATACGCTCAAGCAGATTCCGGTCAAGATTTTCTACGCTGGAGCGGATGCTTACTCCTTCAATCAGGTTATCCAACCCCTGTTCGGACAACAGCGGAACGGTGACCGGCCCCGTACTCATGACCATATGACTGCTCATCTGGTCATTGTCGGTTGTCTGCCCACCTTCAGCCTGAAAGTTATCCACAACCAGCAACACGTCTGAAGAAACAGAAGGCATAGAGTAAGACACTTCCGGAGCAGTCATCGACCAGCTCTGTTCACGGGTACTGAATTCCACCAGCGGGGAATTCATCGCCATGCGAAACAGGGGTTCGCTGTTTTCATGCACCGTCCAGACCAGAGGTTCCATATCCACAGCAACGGTTCCGGAGCGCCGGCTTGTCAGTTGTCCCTGTGCCGGATCAACCTGCAAGGTCAGCACCGGCCCCGGGTCCAGGGGCAATTCAATGCCTTCTGTCGTCAGTCTTGCGGAGACGGAACCGTTCAGGTTCATGGAGCCACTGATGGTTCCCGGCATGGTAAAACGAACGCCCTGCTCATAAGCGTGATAGTTGACGTCCAGATCACCAGAGATCATGCCCGGCGCAGAAAAGAGACTGCCATGATCCAGTGTGCCGGTCAGTTCCAGTGCCTGACCGTTAAGCTTGCGCAGCCCCGTCCCCTGCAGTGTCAGCTCCAGATCCGTACTGCCATAACCTCGGCTGACGGACAGGTTTTCAACACGATAGTCGTGCTGCTCTGCCAGATCGACCAGATCATTCTTCAGGCGGCCTTCAAGAATAAAGCCATTCAGCGCAGGCATGCCCAGCACAGCCAGACCTGCCAGTCCGGCGATACCGGATATCCATATTTTTTTAGTCTTCGTCATCGGTTTTACTTCTTACTTATAATCTGCAGCGTCGCAGTTGCTCGCCATAATTACTGGCCCGACTCTTCACACGTTGTGCCGTATTCATCAGCCATGGCTTACTCTTGTAGGTACCACGGCGATAACCACCCCAACCTTCGTGATAGTTGAGATACAACTGGTCAGCCCGCCAAAGGGACACTCCGTTTACACGACGGGTTTTGTTGGTATACCAGCCAATAAAATCAATTGCGTCGGCAAAGTTGTCGCGGCTCTTGAACCAGCCACCGGTTTCATCCAGGTATTCCTGCCATGTGCCGTCCTGAGCCTGTGCATAACCATAAGCTGAAGATTTACGCGGTAACGGAATAAACAGGAAGTAAGGACGGGGCGGCCTGACATTGTGCCTGAAGCTGGACTCCTGAAACATGATCGCCATCTGGATCTGTACAGGTGTCCCCCATTTCTTCTGGGATCTTTTTGCAGCCCGGTACCAGCTGGGCTTTTCCTTAAAGATGCTGCACAGGTTGTGTGCGTCAGAAGGCGGCGCAGTACTGCCACACCCGGTCAGCAGCAGGCTGATCGTCACGACCAGCCCCCCCAGTATTTTTTGTATCATTCAACGCCCCAGTCCGCTTTCAGTGCTATGAAATCGTCTTCGGAGATCACTTTAACCCCCAGGTTCTGCGCTTTAGTTAATTTCGATCCCGCTTTTTCCCCCGCCAGCAGTACTGTTGTTTTTGCTGACACAGACCCGGATACCTTCGCGCCCAGCTGTTGCAGAATCTCTTTTCCCTGATCTCTGGTCATGGAATGCAGAGAGCCGGTCAACACCCAGGTTTCCCCGGCAAGCGGCCGGGCAACGTCTTCGGTAGGTGCTTCAATGGCTGGCCAGTGAACCCCCTGTTCCAGCAGTTCTGCAATCACTTCCCGGTTATGGGGCTGACGGAAAAACTTCTCGATGTGCGACGCCACCACCGGGCCAACATCATCAACGGTTTGCAGGTCATCAACACAGGCTGAACGAATCGCTTCCAGCGCTTTATAATGACTGACCAGACTGCGTGCCGTCGCTTCTCCCACTTCCCGAATACCCAGCGCATAAATAAAACGGGCAAGCGTTGTCGTACGACTGCGATCCAGGGCATTGATCAGGTTGGTGGCTGATTTTTTACCCATACGCTCCAGGCCAGACACCTGCTCTACTGTCAGCTTGTAAAGGTCGGCAATGGTATTAATCAGACCTTTTGCCACCAGCTGATCCACCAGTTTATCGCCCAGTCCTTCAATATCCAGCGCCTTGCGGGACGCGTAATGCTTAATGGCTTCCTTACGCTGTGCGGAACAGTACAAACCACCGGAACAGCGTGCAGCGGCTTCACCTTCATCCTGCTCGATTTCAGAATCACATACCGGACAGGTGTCCGGCATAACAATATCTCGCAGCTGATCGTCTGAAGGGCGGCGGGAATGAACAACACCCACCACTTTGGGGATAACATCACCCGCCCGATGTACAATGACTGTGTCGCCAATTTTCAGGTCAAGGCGGATAATTTCATCCATATTGTGCAACGTGGCATTGCTGACAGTGACGCCACCGACAAACACAGGCTCCAGTCTGGCGACAGGCGTGACCGCACCGGTACGCCCCACCTGAAACTCAACGTCTTTCAGCTGGGTCATCTCTTCCTGGGCAGGAAACTTGCGGGCAATCGCCCAGCGTGGCGCGCGGGCCACAAAGCCCAGCTGTTCCTGCAGAGCCAGATCATTCACCTTGTAGACAATGCCGTCTATTTCGTAAGGTAAACCCTGTCGTTTGTCTGCCAGCTGTTCATAGTAATCTTCACAGGCTTTAATACCGGTGACGACCTGCATTTCCGGGTTAATGCGCAGCCCCCACTGACTGAACTGTTCCAGAATGTCGGCGTGCTTATCAGGCAGGCTGCCGCCTTCAACAAACCCTGCGCTGTAACAGTACATATCCAGAGGACGACGTGCTGTCACCCTGGAATCCAGCTGTCTCAGGCTACCCGCAGCCGCATTACGGGGGTTCACAAAAACTTTTTCCTCTCTGGCACGAGCGCGGGCATTCATCTTTTCAAAACCGGCTTTGGGCATAAAGATTTCACCGCGCACTTCCAGTCGTTCAGGCCAGCCTTTCCCCATAAGTTTCAGCGGTATGGATGAGATAGTTCGAACATTCTGGGTGATGTCTTCCCCGGTGGTACCGTCACCACGGGTAGCACCACGAACCAGTACGCCCTTCTCGTACAGCAAACTGACGGCAATACCATCCAGCTTGGGTTCACAGGCGTATTCGATATCAGCCGTAACGTTCAGACGCTCTTTTACACGACGGTTAAAGTCCTGCAGGTCGACTTCATCGAAGGCGTTATCCAGCGACAGCATCGGCAGCTCATGACGTACCTGGCCAAACTCTTTCAGGGGGGCAGCACCGACTCGCTGAGTAGGAGAGTCTCCGGTGGTCAATTCCGGATGGTCGGTTTCCAGCTGTTTCAGCCGTTGCAGTAACTGGTCGTAAGCGGCATCACTGATCTGTGGATCATCCAGCACATAGTAGCGGTGGTTGTGGTGGTTAATTTGCTGACGCAGGTCCTGAATTTCCTGCTCAACAGCTTCCTGAGAGAATAGATTTAGGTCAGTCATGGTCCGGGAGAGTATTAAAGCCCCGTCGCTTAACTAACCGTTAACAGCGACGGGGCTAATAAGAGAATTAGTGAGAGCGTTAATGAGAAAGCTTGATGGCCAGCTGCTTACGCTCGTAATCACGAATACGCTGGCGACAATGTTCCAGCGTCTGCTGGGTCATTACACTCATATTCTCATCCTTGAGTTCACCACCAAGATCCAGTGCCAGCTGTTTTGCAGTTTCTTCCATCTGGGCAAAGGCTTTCTGCGGCGCTTCCGGTCCGGGCAGACACAGAAACAGGCTGAGAATCGTCGTTTCTGTCGCTTCCATCCGTTCGATATCAAACGTACCCGGTTTCACACCGTTGGCAAGGCTGAACTGTATATGCCCACTGCCGTCTTTGCTGCTGTAGCGATGAAAAATCGACCGGTCACCAAAGCGCATGCCAGCCGTCAGTACACTTTGCAGCAGGCGGGTACCGTCAAACAGCTCATTGTTTTTAGCCAGCACGTTAATGACAACCACTTCTTCAATCGCAGGGCGGTCAGACAGTTTTTCCTTGTCCTTCTCCACCTTCCTGACAGGTCGTTGCTTAGCCCTTGTCTCCGGAGCGGCAGGCTCAGCCATCGCTGCTACTGAGTTTGCGTCATCCCGGGCTTTATCCTGTGCAGGCTTAATGTCATCAACCGGTTGCGGCTGATCATCGACAGAAGGGGCAGCAGGCTGGTCAAACCCGGTCTCCACGTTTCCTGTACGACCGCTGGCTAATGGCTCTGACAGATCCAGTCCGGGCTCAATGGCTGAGCCGAAGTCCATGCTGTCAAAATCCGGTTCGATACGGTCAAAGCGATTTGACCGGTCTTCCCTGCGTACACGTTTTGGTGCATCGGACTCAACCGCCTCAGTTTCAGGCAGTTCATCCTGCGCACCAGGGCGACGCGCGCCGCCATTGGGCAGCTCACTGGAAAATGACTCGTCGTAGCCTTTTACTTCTTCAATTCCAAACGTCAACTCAGAGGCTCGTTTACGAGCCAGACGCATACGGCGGTATCCATCAATAATTACTCCAATAATGACGATAACTCCGATTACTATCAGCCACTCTCGTAAACTCATGTCCATGCCATCCGTCTTACCGCACTTTCCGGTTGCTCAGTGCTTACTACCTGACTCCCGAACCGGAAAAATAAGGTGTATTTCATTCAATGGTACATCAAAAATACATGAATCGGACTACCCCGAAAGCAATACACGACCATGTTTTTATACTACATTACTGCTATGTTAATGCTACATCGCTACTAAATAGCTACTAATAAATAGCTACTAATAAATAGCTACTACATTGCAGCCATAGCAGCTGCTTCTTCAATATCCACAGACACCGGCCGGGAAACACCAGGCTCCTGCATGGTAACCCCCACCAGCTGATTAGCCGCCTGCATTGCAATCTTGTTGTGGGTGATGTAGATGAACTGTACCTTGTCACTCATCTCCGACACCATTTTTGCATAGCGGCCAACGTTAGCGTCATCCAGCGGCGCGTCCACCTCGTCCAGCATACAGAACGGCGATGGATTCAACTGGAAGATGGCAAAAACCAGCGCAATGGCAGTCAGTGCCTTTTCCCCGCCGGATAACAGGTGGATAGTACTGTTCTTTTTACCGGGTGGCTGCGCCATGATCGCCACACCGGTATCCAGCAGATCTTCGCCCGTCAGTTCCAGATAAGCCCGGCCTCCGCCAAACACTCTGGGAAACAGGTCCTGCAGACCTGAATTTACCTTATCAAAGGTACTCTTGAAACGTTGCCGGGTTTCCCGGTCAATTTTCCTGATAGCATTCTCTAACGTTTCCAGCGCAGATTCCAGATCTTCGTTCTGGGCGTCCAGATAGTTTTTACGTTCAGACTGCGTTTCATACTCTTCAATCGCTGCCAGGTTGATCGCCCCAAGTCGTTCAATTCTTGCCTGCAAACGTTCCAGTTCGTACTCCCAGCTCTGCTCTGACGCCTCTTCCGGCATATTGGCCAGTACCGTCTGCAGATCAAACTGGTCTTCTTTCAGCTGTTCAGCCAGCGTCGTCCGGCGTACCTGCATGCCCTGCCAGTCCATGCGCAGTTTTTCCAGACGGGAACGGGCAGTCTGTGCTTTCTGCTCGGCAGCCTGACGCTCTTTCTCGTATTGTTGCAGACGCTGTTCAACCTTTTCCAGTTCACTGCGGGCCGTCTGCATGGCTTCTTCTTCTTCCAGACGACGGGTCAGCAATTCTTCCAGCTGCTCCTGCAGCTCACCTTCAGGCGAGTGAGATTCGCTCAGGGAAGCCTGTAACAATTCTCTGCGTTCACGCAGTTTAGTGGATTGCTGGCTCAGCCGTTCAATCGCTGCCCGCAGCGACATGACCTGACTGTTGATACCCTGCTGCCTCAGTGCCAACTGATGAGAACGCTCTTTATCGTGACGGGAGCGCTGCCGGACGTCTTCCAGTTTTTCACGACAACGTTCCCGTTTTTCCAGCAGTTCGTCTTTATGACTGCTGTCGTACTCCATAATGTCCAGGGCTTCCTGCAGTTTCAGGCGGGATTCGTTGATACGCTCCTGCTCAAGCAGTTGCTGTTCACGACAGTCCGTCAGCTCCTGCTCAAGACGCCTGCGTCGCTCGGAGAACTGTTCCAGCCGAACTTTACGCCCCTGAAGGTCTGCCCGCACTTCACCCTGCTGACGGTTCAGGTCGGACAACTGCTGTTGAATTTCCTTACGACGATTTTCCAGAACATCGCCCTGCTCCCTGCGGGTCTGCAGATCTTCACCCAACTGTTCGAGCGACTGCTCCAGCTGTTCCAGCCTGATGGTCAGCTCTTCCAGCTCCTGCTGACGTTCCAGCACACCAGAGCTGTTATCGGCACTGCGATTAACCCGCAGCCAGCTGCGGGACAGCCAGATACCTTCCGGGGTAATGATCGATTCATGGGATTCCAGTGACGCACGCAGCCCTAACGCTTTGTCCAGTGATTCACAGGTAAAAATACCCGCCAGCAAAGGCAGGGCCTCACTACCAGCCACCACTTTACTGGCCAGAGCCACCAGACCCGATTTATCCGCCTGCGGTGTTACGGTCTGGCTGGAATCCAGCAATATGGCTGAACCCTGTTCCAGATTACCGAGAAAACGGGTGACCGGATCAAAACCATCGACACATAATGCCTGCAAACTGTCGCCCAGAACCGTTTCCATGGCCAGTTCCCAGCCACTGTCTACCTGCAGTTTTTCTGCCAGCCTGGGGCGGTTCTGCAATCCATGTTCTTCCATCCATACCAGCACGCCGGTATCCTGCCCCATGGCAGCCTGTTGCAAGGCTTCCAGAGAGGCATGGCGACCACGCAAAGTGCTGAGTTCTGAACGGCTGCGATCACGCTGCTCCAGCAGTTCATCCACTGTCGTACGATTCTGTTCGATTTCGGTCAGGGTATCTTCCTGACGCAGCTCCTGAGTCTCACGGGTCATTTCCAGTTCGGTCAGACGCTCAGCCAGCAGCTCCATCTCTTCCTGGTCTTCACCACCGCCAAGGCCATCCAGCTCGCCTTTCAGGCGCTGGTCACGCTCGGACAGACGCTGAATCACCTGTTCAGCGTGTTGAATGCGGGACTGTTCCACTTCTGCCGTACGACGGGGTTCATGAGAGCGCTGGTTAAACTGGTCCCATTCCTGCTGCAGGCGGTGCATCTCTTCTTCCACCTGAGCCAGAGCGTCACCGGATCCGGCTTCCTGCTCCAGCAGCATTTCCAGTTCAGGCTCAATCTCCAGTTTTTCAGCTTCGAGCAGTTCCAGCTGTTCCTGATCGTCTGCCATCTGCTCTCGGGCTTCCTGCCAGCTGTGTTCCAGCTGTTCAAGATCGTGGCTCAGCTCTTTTGCCCGTTCTTCACGGTGGCGAAGGGTCTGTTCGATGCGGGTAACTTCGTTGCCGGTACCATAGAACCTGGCCTGAGTTTCGTGGAAGTGATCGCTCAGTTCCATCTGTGCGGCACGGTCTTCCTCGGAACGGGCGTCTGCTGCGCGCTGCTGACTGACAGCCGCTTCCAGCTGAACTTCCAGTTCACTGATAACGTGTTCCTGAGATTTCGCGCCTTCATCAATGGTTTTCCAGCGCAACGCCTGTAACTGCGCCTTTTTCAAACGCTCTTCGCCTTTGAACTCTTTATATTTTTCCGCAGCCTGCGCCTGACGCTGCAAATGGCCGAGGCGCCGACCCAACTCTTCACGCAGGTCGGTCAGACGTTCAAGGTTTTCATTGGTACGGCGAATGCGGTTTTCGGTTTCCCGCCTGCGCTCTTTGTATTTGGAGATGCCAGCAGCTTCTTCAATAAAGACACGCAGTTCTTCCGGCTTGGATTCCACCAGGTTGGACACTATCCCCTGGCTGATGATGGCATAGCTGCGAGGTCCCAGACCGGTACCCAGAAAAATATCCATCACATCCCGGCGGCGACATTTGGTACCGTTGAGATAGTAGAAATTCTTGGCCTCAGAGGTGAGCAGACGCTTCACGGAGATTTCGCTGAATGCCGCGTATTCTCCGGTCACCCGGCCCTCGTTGTTGTCAAAGACCAGCTCAACCGACGCTTTGGCAGACGGTTTGCGACTGTTTGACCCCTTGAAAATAACGTCGGTCATGGACTCGCCACGCAGGTGCTTGGCGGAAGACTCACCCATTACCCAGCGCACAGCGTCGATAATATTAGACTTACCGCACCCGTTAGGCCCGACCACACCACTCATATTGGAGGGGAAATGAACCACGGTTGGGTCCACAAATGATTTGAAACCGGCCAGTTTGATCGATTTTAGACGCATCTTATCCTTTAGCTCATCGCTTTCGGGGCCACAGCATGCCGCCTCGCGGCCCCCATTCCCTGTCCTCGAGTGTTGCCTGGATCACCTACTGACGTATTGAACGAATCAAGTCTGATGACGTTCAGCAACGTTTCGCTGCCAAAAGCCTTAACTTTCAGAGTGTACACAGGATTAGACTAACAGGAAAAGTCGTTAAATCCGAAAAGATAAGACAAGATGATGGAAAACTAGTTCACATGTGGTCATAAACCGCATCCCTGCGGCCTTTACCCGTTAATGTTCGTCATGGACATCGGCGTACATAATGCTTGTAACGGTCATACGAGCACCTCTGAACATTGGATAGGTATTCTCTTTTGCTTTCATTTCACTTCGCAAGACTTTAATGTCGTCGAGATAGGTGGCTTTATGTCGGCGGCTCAGCTCCCCCCTGACAGTGATATCCCTTGGATCAACATCATCAATATCACTTCCTTCAGGCAGTGCGTTCACACCGCTTGAAATCACATCAAACCAGGGGGTATCTACCCCGGCAATTTTTAAAGCCTCTACGGCAAACTTCAACACTTTAACAAACGAAATGTTAAGATCCCTTTCCTTGAGTACCAGCCGAACCTGATCAGCCCCTCTCCAGAAAAGCAGTTCGGTATTTCCTTCATTCATTCCTTTTTCGGTCGCCCAGTCCACATCAACGGTGTCCATGCGAATGAATTTGCCATCTTTGTAGTAAAGAACCAGAAAATAAATTTCAGGCTTGCCGAACCACTCCCCGGTGCGCTTTAGCTTAAGTTTGAGCAGTCTGGTTTCCTTAGCCCAGTTCCTGCCATCCACTGTGGTTGAAGCTTCTGCTTCCGGAGCAGCCTCAGGATCAGCAACCATGGACATTGGCTTAAAACGATAAACCAGGCGCACCGCATCCCTGTCGATGTCGTTCAACCTGACAATTCTGAAATCACATGCGCCCTGACGACAGTGTCCGGCATCTGTTACACGGCCAACTTCAGGCACTTTTCCATCATCCCCTACCTTCGCATCCGGATCGGGCCTGATATAACCCACCAGAGGTTTGTCCGTTTCAGCTATACGATAGTAACGCCATTTGAGAATTGGCGGATCAGACTCATCAACCCGACCATACATATAGCATCTGGCTATTGTTTGAACTTTTTTCTGCGACGCCTCCAGTGCAGTTATCTCGTTTTCCAGTTCTGGATAGTGTTTCTTTACCGCATCAGGAAATGCCTGTAGAGGCAGTTCATGGTATTTATCATTTTCCGTCCCTTCTTTCATAACATACTGGAACTTTTCACCATTGCGCTCCAGCCGCAGTGAAGTAATAAATTCATCCTGTGCAGCCATTAACTGTTCAAACTTCGTGTTATCAGGCTGCTTCTGAAACTCAACGCATTCTTCAGCCGTCATCGCCGAAACCGGCACAGACCCCAGTGAACCCAATAGAGGCAAGGCAAGCAGCCAACTGCAGGAAAATTTAACCATAGCAGGAGTACCTGACTGATTCGGAAGGAAAGACAAAATAAGAGAGAAAGACGTGAAGGCTGACCTGAAATCAGCCTGACTATTTATTAGAAGGCAATGGTGCTTCTGTCAAATGAAGTGAAGAAGGTAATCACTTTTACTCAGCTACTTTGCCCGTAACCAGACCTGAGTCCGCCCAATAAGGGCAAATCCAAGGTAACCCCTGACTTTTAATCTTTCTCCACCCTCTGTCAACGACAGGCTCGCGCTGTAGATTTTCCCGGAAGCAGGGTCAAGAATTTTACCATCGTCGTATTTATCGCCATCCCTGGTTAATCCCCAGATAAAGGTCATTCCTTCTATTTTCTGATCTTTGAACTCACCCTTGCACTGCTCACACAATTTGCCCCTGGATGCCGGATCGGCAATCTGTTCAATTCGTCCTTTGAGCTGATTGTCTTCCATGTAAATGGAAACAAGGCTTTCGACCTCATTGGTATTTTCATTCACGGTATGCCATTGACCCACATAGCTATTGGCAGAGTCGTTATTGGCAGAGTCGTTATTGGCAGAGTCGCCATTGGCAGAAGCATGTAGCGATAAACAAAAGAGGGTGGCTGGCAGCAGTTTTTTCAGCATGGTCTTTTTTTATTGTTTTAAGTGAATGCTTGACGATAACAGGTCGTTTTGCAGCAGACAACACTCAAACACCTGGCAATATAATCAATCCAACCTGTTTGCTGAATCCTTTCTATTCCAGTAATGTATGCCCAACTTTCTGGAAACTAATCAGGCTCCACAACTTAAACTCGAGAGTCGAGTTTCAGGTTTATGGCTGAATGGTCAGTATAGCTTTGCCTGCAGACACTTGATTAACGAGTTGGGCAGAAGCTTAGATGTTGCACTTAAGTCTGTTCTGCGGCTGGATGGTTGCGGCATATCATGGCTCCGATCCAATTTTGAACATGCGCCACATACCCTTAAAAAAAGGGAGATGACCCAAGAGATATTGACTTATCACTCCTCTAAACGCCCTTTCGCCGGCATACCAAAAAAGTCCCTCATTGGGCTGAAACATTTCCAGCGTATCATTTTCGTGTCAAAAGCCTATTGCATGACCATTCAGATTATCTTCCATATAAAATGCTAAATAAAAAAGTCCAGAATTTTCTTCCACCCAGCTACAAATTTGAATTGCATCGTTAAGCGATCTTCCTTCTATACGATCCAAAACAATAAGGTTTTGGCTTTCTAATAAAAATTCAAATCCGCGACAACGACTGTCTATAAAAGCAGATTTGCAAGACATCAGACTTTTTAGAAAACCAGGTTTGCAAGTCATCATGTAGGCCCCTTGAGTAATTGAGATTGACTCCATATCAAACTCACTGGCACTTTGGACGCCTCTACCCCCTGAAGCGATGCATTTTTTATCCAGTCCACTACCATGGCAGCACAAATGCCACCTGGCGCAGTAACAGGCTGCAAGGTATGCTTATTCCAACGGGCAGCAATTGAATAACTGTTTGATATGGAAAACTTTTTTGAAGTAATACATAAGCAATCTGCCCGGCTCTTTTCCATTTAAAGGTAAGAAATCCTGAGAACTTACCCCCGAACGCTACTCAGAAAACCGCGTCCGCCCGAGAATCAATCAAATCAACTACCCGGTTGTTTGCAGCCAATTGGTTGATTTTAATCGATTTTTTTAATACTAGTGCAAAATAACGAAAATATCAGTTTATACCTACAAGTCAAACGTAATGAAACGATGTACTAGTTTTTGATAGACGTGGGAGTCAACGCCTTCAGGAAATAAGTCCTGTGTCGTATGACCACAACTGTATTGTTTGACCTCTGCTACATGAGAGGTTACTTCAAAGCAGCCAAAATGACCTGATTCAAATACCTGCCTTCAATCAGCTTAATAATTTTTGCCTGTGTACGGGACAAAAATTCCAGAAGCTTGGATTTTCGAGGGGTTGGAGGGTATGAGCTGACTCCCATGTAGAGTAACCTGTATGGTCTCTAACCTCCGTACAGTTTACCGTTGTCGTACATGGAAGAAGTCAGCTCACTGGCCGAGAAGCTTAAGCTTCATCTGCCTTGGCATCAAGCCCGAATTATCTTTTTATCCCAGTTTATTCTGTCTTTGATTTTGAGTCGTTCAACGAATCTCTATCGGGTTGCAGAAGAGTTCCAGACCTCTGCCCAGGTGGAGTCGAGCTACCGTCGCATCAAGCGTTTTTTCCATGGTTACAGTTATTGCTACGAACAACTTGGCAAGCTGATTCTTCACTGGTTGCCTCTGGATCGTTATCTGCTCTGTTTGGATCGAACAAACTGGAAGTACGGGACCAAGAACATCAACTATCTTGTAGTATCCATTGCGTGGCAAGGTGTATCGGTTCCCATAGCCTGGACCTGTCTCGATAAACATGGTGGTAACTCAAGCTCTGCCGAACGAATTGAACTGATGCAACGGGTTTCTTTCCTTATAAAACACTATCGGATTTACAGGCCTTTTTAATTCGAAAATATTACTTTAAGTTTATGGTTTGCCAACTGTACGATGCCGAACCTTTAGGCTGTGTGTCTGACTCTTTTTCTACTTGAGAGCGCTCAAAATCGAGATTATTCAACGAGCATAAGATCCAGACTAGAAGTTGGAGTTGCAAGAATGAAACAAGTTCAGGTGTTAAAAAAAACCCTACTTTCTTTAGCCGTAGTTTCAGCATTTGGTGGTTATGGGTCAGCTACAAAAGCTCAACAGGATTCACCATCAGGAGGAGGATCATCAGCCACCTCTCCGCCTCCGCCGGCTGCAACTGAGGGTGTAAAAAAAACAAAACCTTCAGATAAGGTCGACTTTGATGCGCTGCGTAAGAAATCTGAAGGTATCACGGTAGATGCTTCGAAAATGGGTCTTGATGTTTCACTCGTTAAACGTGAACGAGAAAGTGAAGATCAATTCAATAACAGAGTTAAAAAAGCTGTAGATAAATTTAACAATCTGCCAGCAGATGATTTCAGAAAGATGTTACTGATGAAAAACCCCAAGGCGGAGCCTGGTAAGGAAGAATATGTTGTTCCTGAGGTAATCAGGCTTAAAGGCTTTGACTTGCGTACTCGTGAACTTGCTGTAGCCTTTGGGCTGCGCATTGTTGAGGGAGTTAAACCTGAATTGTATGATTCTTCTAACCCTGTTTCAGACAGGGCTGTGGTACTTGCCTCAAAATTAGGGACGGTAGAGTTGGATGGTTTTAAAAACAGTCTGGAATCCCGACTGCCAGATGTGAGCTTTGCTAATCCTGATAATCCTGCGTCAAAAGAACCTTATGGTACTTATGTTGTCGCTGAAGGCTCCGATGTTTATCAGTTATCAGTCGGTGGTAAAAAATCGATAGATGCTTTTATCGTCGAGAAGTCTAAATTCCGGGCAAATGGTAGCGTATCTGCGTCTAAGGTGTTGATCAAGGACGCTGACATCCGTATAGCTCATGAGGCAGGTTCTATTGCAACTCAGAATCTGGTTGTGGAAGGTTCATCAAAGATTTCTTTGGTTGATGAGGATACTGATGAAAAGAAAAAGAGCTTAACGACCATTCTTGGCGCAAATCTGACGAAAGATTCGGTAGACACCTTCAAAATAGGCAAGGGTTCTGAAGTCTGGGCTAACGTTAAGGACTACGAAGAAGGAACCGTTGGCGGTACTTTGATTTCCAATAAGATTGGTTCACCAGCAAAACAAATCAATAAACTCGATTTAAAGCAAGGTGCTTTTCTTGGCATATATAGCATTGATGGTAAAGCTATATATGGTAGTGAAAAGCTTGATATGTTGATTGGTAACGGTGTGACCGTTATTCATAATGTTAAAGGCTTTAATAAAATTGTTCTTGATGGTGGCTTGCTGGAAGGTGATTTGACTGGTTCTCAGCCGAATGTTGGAGGTAAAAAAAATCCCTTTGAAGGTTCTGTCGAAATGAAGTCAGGTACTTATCAGGGTGGTAAAGTGACAAAAGTGGAGTCCATTACTATTTCTGGCCCGGTTCGTTTGATGCCTGGTGTTGTCACCGAACTGAAAAAAATGAATGATGACGGTACTGTTCAGAGTACAAAAGCTAAGTCAATTGATATGCACAGTGATATCGCTGTTACAAATGCTGCTATTGTTGAAATCTCAAAAGCTGGTGATTTGAAAAAAGGTGAGTCACACGTAAATGTAAAAGGTAGTATGACTTTCCAGAAAGGTAGTGGTTTGGCTGTCGTCGTTGATGATATGACAGCTGACAGGGTTGGTTTGAATACTGCCTACTTGAATATTAAAGAGGACGGTTCAGGTAAAGGCACACTTAAACTTGAAGGTGACAACAGGGTTCATATTCGTCCCCGGAACTTAATGGAACCCGGTGCTTATGAGGCAACGAAACAGTTGTACAAAGCGGCTAAAGATGGTTCAGCAGCTCCCATTCCTATGACGATTGTCAGCTTTAAGACTACTGACGGGACGTTTGAGGAGCCTGTCAGCGAATACCCATTGCTGAATGTGGCTTCGATTAAAAAGGGTTCCCCCGGTTACGATGATAAATCCTATAAAGTCAGTTTGACATTCAACAAAGATCCACGAGGCACTTTCCGTTCCATGTGGAATATGAGCCACAATGATGCTGAAGTCGCGTCTGCCGCTTTGCTGTCTTCTCTGGAGGCCGGTGGTGAAGCCGGTAAGGCGATGTTTAATGCTATTCAGGAAAGCGGTTACCAGAAAATAGCCAGAGAGCACAAGTGGGAACCCCATGCAGGCATGGGAATGGCTGCGGTGACGGTGACTCAGAAAACGAATCAGTCCATCAGCCGTCATCTGAACAGGCACCGTATCGGAATTGCGACGGGCGATATGTTTGAGTCACGGGGTTTCTGGGGTGAATATTTCTTCAGTGAAGGTGAAATGGATGATACCCGTGATGTCTGTGGATTCGAGAATACAGTGAATGGTATTAACCTTGGTTTTGATGCCTTGCTGAACAACCAACTGACCGCTGGTTTTGCCTTTACATACGGTGATGTAAAAACTAAAACCAATAAGCTTGGCCAGGAAGCCAGTGGCGATACTTATATGGCTACTGTCTATACAGGCTGGACCATGGATGATTACTTCTTCGATACCATGTGGACCTATGGACGCGGCAGTCTCGACATGAAACGGAAGACCAGCCAGGGTAACTACAAGTCTGATACCAGGAGTGAGACTCTGGCGATTCGCCTGGTCGGTGGTTACAACTACCAGGTCAACCAGTGGCTGATTCAACCCCAGGTAGAGTTTAACTATGCAAAAGTTAAGTTCGATGACTTCAGGGAAAAGCCACGGGACGGAGAGTTTGCGCAGTCTGTGAAAATGAACGACTTTGAAGTGATGGAGCTGGGCGCAGGTTTCAAACTAATAGCTGAATATGACGTTTCTAACGGCATGCTCAGGCCTGAGTTCACTCTGATGGGTTATCACGACTTTAAAGATAAGAAGCCTGAAGTGCGGGGTATCTTCCTGACTGGTCACGAAGCTTATCATGTCATTGGTAAAAACCGTAACCATAATCGTGTTCTGTCAGGTGTTGGCCTGAAATATGAAATGAACAACGACCTGACCCTGGGCCTGAACTACGGTTACAACTGGCAGGGTGACTACACCGCCCATGGCGTTGTAGTCAGCGTTCGTTACGACTTCTGACTCAGAGCTGGCTGCTTATGGTCAGATATCGAGCCTGTAATTAATTCTGTGTAAACGCTCAACCAACTTTACTGCCTGAACCGGTCTGGAAACATAATTGCAAACCGGTTCAGAGCTGATACCCAATTCCTGATGGGCATCGTCCATTTCGCTGAAGCTCTTTCCATCGCCAGATAAATCACCTTCATCACAGAGTTATCTGATGGGAAGATCTTCCGTTGCTTGATAGCTTTTCTGATCACGCTGTTCAGCGATTCTATAGCGTTCGTCGTGTAAATCGCTTTCCTGATATCATCAGGATAGTCAAACAGGGTTATCAGGTTATCCCAGTTGTTGCGCCAGGATTTACCTATCGATGGAAACTTATCATCCCAGGTCACCTCAAAAGCGCTCAGTTCACGTTCAGCCTCGTCCACAGTAGCTGACTGGTAGATCTTCTTCAGGTCCGTTGATACGGCCTTACGATCCTTGTAGGACACATACTTCAGAGAGTTACGAACCTGATGGACGATACACAACTGAATCTGGGCTTTTGGATAAACCGTGTTGATGGCTTCAGGGAAGCCTGACAGTCCATCAACACAGGCAATGAAGATATCTTCAAGGCCACGGCTCTGAAGCTCTGTTAAAACCGAGAGCCAGAATTTGGCTCCCTCTGTTTCGGCAATCCAGAGACCGAGAAGTTCCTTTTGGCCTTCAATATCAACACCAAGAGCGACATAAACGGTTTTACGGACAACCCGCTTATCCTGATGGACTTTAACGACGATGCCGTCAAGGTAGACAATGGGGTAAAGGCTTTCCAGAGGGCGGTTCTGCCAGTTCTGTACTTCCTCTTGAACAGCTTCAGTCACCTTGGATATCAGGTTGTGTGACACGTCTGCGCCATACATTTCCTCCAGGGCATCGGCTATATCGCGGGTGGTCATTCCACGGGAGTACAGAGCCAGAATCTGCTGATCCAGCTTGTTGATTCGGGTTTTACCTTTGGCAATAAGCTGAGGTGAAAATTCACCGTTGCGGTCTCTGGGGGTTTTGACCTCGACTTCACCGAAGTCGCCCTTGAGTGTTTTTTTGGAATAACCGTTGCGACTGTTTCCGGAGTTTTGACCTTCAGGCGCATGCTTGGAATAGCCAAGATGATCTTCCAGTTCAGCGGCCATGACACGCTCAACAGAGACTTTCAACAGCTGACGACTGAGTTCGGCAAGATCATCTTGAGTCTTTATTTGACTGGCAAGTTTTTCGACGAGTTCCGGATCGATGTCAACGCTCATTGTTATTCTCCTCTTTGGAGTTTTAACGACAAGCGTTTACACAATTTGAATTACAGTCTCCAGATATCATTTTAACCACCAGTGTCTGTAACAGGACCTGAACTTCCTGCCCTGCTATTGCGGGGCTTTTTTTTGTTTGCCCAGAGAGTTAAGCATACGACCTGCAGGCTTAACCGGCAGGTCGTATCAACAGTTCAACCACTTCTTTGCTTTCAAACCGGACAGACTTCACTTCACCTTTATAATCTGGGTTCATCACGTCGCCGGAAAGGCTTATTGTCGCCACCACATCAAGCAGATCCGTTTCCGACAGTTTACTGCCACCCATCATCATGGCTGTGCTGTCATCCAACACCACTTCCCCGGGAAGCTCTGATACCAGAACAGGTTTCACAGCTAATGGCATACGCCCTTCTCTGGCTCTGGCAAATACCATCACCCTGGTATTGCCCGGCAAAGACTGCAGCTCTGGCGCCAGAGACACCATAACCCTGAGAGAGGGCATCGGCTCACCCAGCATCTTTTTCGCCTGATTAATTCCGGTCAGCAACGACTCCCTTGCCACCGGGTCGGTCTCAACAGAAAAGGCCTTATCCCAGGCTGCCAGCGCACCAGCATAGTCTTTCTGTTCAAAAGCGGCAATCCCCTGCATCCCCAGGGCTGTTGTATTAAATTCGTTGCGTGTCAGGGCTTCGTGCAGCAACTGACTGATCTCAGCATCAAGCCGGCTGTTGTTTTTCAGATACAGTACCTGAGCCAGCTGGGCAGCCCCCTGGTCACTGTCAGTAAGTTCATAAAAGCGGCGGTAGGCCTGTTCCGAATCATCCATTCGTCCCAAAGCCAGATAACGCCCCCCCAACAGATACAACGCCTGAGGGTTGTCAGGCTTACTCTGTTGCCAGTTCTCCAGAGTATCCAACAAGGAATCCGCGTTCAGCTCTGGCTCTGCCAGCGCTTCTGCCACCTGCAGTTCAGTCTGTGCGCCCAGCTTCCAGTAAAGAGGCACTGTCAGCAGGGGAATCAACAGCACCAGCAGAGCCGACAGGGCAACACCGGGACGAACGTCGAGATACTCTTTCGTTTCCTCTTTTGCTTTATTGCGCCTTGCTGGTACATCACTTAACAGTTTTTTCTCAAGCTCAGCACGCATCTCTGCAGCCAGGGAAGGCGAAATCAGCCCTTGACTGAGTTGGGCTTCCAGCTCTTTCTGTTGCTCCTGAAACTGTTCTATATTGGCTTCCCGGGCTGACGTACCAGACGACTTTCGCCGTTTAACCAGCAAAGGTACTGCAGCAAGAGCAATGGCAGCCATAATCAGTAAAACGGCAGAAAACCAGAAATTCATTATCATTGCTTACCGTCCAGAATGTTATCCAGTTCAGCCTGTTCCGTTGTATCCAATACACAGGGCTGAGCAGGTTTACGATGCCTTTTTACGATCACGACCAGAACCCCCAGCGCCAGAATCAGCAGGAGTAAGGGACCAAACCAGAGCAGCAGAGTCTGGGCATTAAGCCGGGGTTTGTAGAGCACAAAGTCGCCATAGCGCTCCTGCATGAAACGGATAATGTCCTGATCCTCCCGCCCTTCATCAATCAGTCGATAAACTTCACGACGCAAGTCTTCTGAAATAGTGGCGTTAGAATCAGCAATAGACTGGTTCTGGCATTGCGGACAGCGTAACTCCGTCGTCAGCTGAATAAACCGGTTCTGCTGTTCCGGTGTTGAAAAAACATAGTCGTCTATTACCGCGGCATTCGCTGCCATCATCCACGACGACAGCGTTAGCAGGGAAATAACAGTACGGATGACCTGAAGCATTCAGCCTGACTCCTTCTGCAAAGCCTGGTAACGGGGTTTCAGATCTTCCTCCCAGACCCGCTTGTCCACTACGCCAATATGCTTGTAGCGGATCATACCCTGCTGATCAACCAGAAAGGTTTCCGGTGCGCCATAAACCCCCAGGTCAATACCCAGCCTGCCATCCATATCAGCGACGCTGAAGACATAGGGGTCATCCCTGAGCTTCAGCCACTGCCGGGCGTCAGCCTGTTCATCCTTGTAGTTCACACCATAAATAGTGACCCCCTGATCGGCCAGTTCCATCAGGTAAGGGTGCTCAACCCGGCAGGCGACACACCATGAGCCCCAGACATTAAGCAGAAACACCTGCCCTGTAAGGTCTTTTTCCGTTATTAAACGCTCAGGATTTGACACCGCTGGCAACTGAAACTCCGGCAGGGGTCTGTTCAGCAACGCAGAAGGCAGTTCATTTTTATTTTCCCGAAACAGAGCCCGGTAAAACAACAGGGACAACACCAGAAATAAAACCAGAGGCACCAGTGTCCATTTCTTCACACAGTTACTCCTTCTGCATCGTCCTTACCGGAATTAATCGTTGATTGTCGCTTAGCCACGCGCAGCCGGTACCGCCGGTCAGCAATAGCGACAAAACCGCCCAGCGCCATAAAGATGGAACCCAGCCAGATAAAACGGACAAAGGGCTTTACATGCAGCCTGAGCGCCCAGCTGCCATCACCCAGGCTTTCACCCAGCGCAACATAGAGGTCCCGTGACAGGCGCGGATGAATCGCGGCTTCCGTCATGGGCATATTCTGCACCTGATAAAGCCGTTTTTCCGGATGCATAAGGGCAACCTGCCGCTGACCTTTAAAGACCGTCATGGTGCCATAATCAGACAGATAGTTAGGGCCCTGCCGGCGCTGAATACCGTCGAAACGGAAGGTGTACTCGCCCAGAGTGGCCATATCTCCCGGAGCCATGCGGACATCTTTCTGCACCGTATAACCGGCACTGATCGCCACACCAATAAAGGTAACAGCCAGTCCCAGATGAGCCAGCTGCATGCCGTAATAGCTGGCCCGCAGTTTCTTCATACCCTGCCACAACCCTTTGTGGCGGGTTTTATTCGCAATGTCCCGGGCAATGGTTAAAACAATCCACAACACCAGCCCCATTGCCAGAGCTTCACTGATCAGGAACACATCTCCGTAAAACAGGCTGAATACAAACCCTCCAACTACTGACACCAGCACAATCCAGCGGACCTGCAACCACAACCAGGAAGCGAGGCTTTCCTTCCAGTTAAGGAGGATGCCAACCCCAAGGCAGAGCGCCAGCAACATCGACAATGGTACAAAAAGCGTATTGAAATAAGGGGGGCCTACGGAGATCATGCCCAGATCCAAAGCATCCAGGATCAGCGGGAACAGCGTTCCCAGTAACACAGTCGCCGCCGCAATGGTCAGCAGGATATTGTTGAGCAGCAGAAAGGTCTCTCTGGAAAGCAGGGCAAAACCAATCCGGTTTCGAACCTGCGGTGCCCTGAAAGCAAACAGCGTTAATGACGCCCCCACCACCACGACCAGATAAACCAGTATAAACAGACCCCTTTCCGGATCACTGGCAAACGCATGCACAGATGTCAGCACGCCCGAGCGAACCAGAAACGTACCAAAAAGGCTTAATGAAAAGGTGAAGATAGCCAGTAACAGTGTCCAGCTTTTAAACAGCCCTCTCTTTTCCGTCACTGCAAGCGAGTGCATTAATGCCGTACCCACCAGCCAGGGCATAAACGACGCATTCTCTACCGGGTCCCAGAACCACCAGCCTCCCCAGCCCAGTTCGTAATAGGCCCACCAGCTGCCAAGAGAAATACCAAGAGTCAGGAAGCACCATGCTACTGTCGTCCACGGCCTGGCCCAGCGCGCCCAGGCGCTGTCCATTTTGCCTTCAAGGAGCGCTGCAATCGCAAAAGCAAAAGCAACAGCAAACCCAACATAACCCATATACAGCATGGGTGGATGAACAATCATGCCAAAATCCTGCAGCAGCGGATTCAGGTCATTACCATCCAGTGGCGGAAACGGTAGAATTCGGGCAAACGGATTAGAAGTAAGCAGGATAAACAGCAAAAAGCCGACGCTAACCAGTCCCAGTACCGACAGCACTCTTGCCGAGAGTTCATGAGGCAACCGATAGCTGAACATGGCGACTGCCTGTGTCCAGCCTGCCAGCACCAGAATCCACAACAACAGAGACCCTTCATGGCCTCCCCAGGTGGCGGTAATTTTGTACTGCAACGGAAGCAGGGTATTGGAGTTGCTGGCGACATAAGCCACAGAGAAGTCGTCGCTGACAAATGCATACACCAGGCACATAAACGACAGCAATGCAAAAGCAAACTGTCCAAATGCCAGGGTTCTGCCCATCGCCATCCAGCGCAGCTTACCCATGTAACTGCCCGCCAGCGGGATAATGCCCTGGAGGAGCGCCATGCAGAATGTAAGGATCAGCGCCAGTAGCCCGAGTTCAGGGTTCATTGTTCACCTCCTTTCACCGCTGGCTTTTTAATGGGATGGGGAGCCGCGTCTTCAAGCGCCTTTTGCACTTCCGGCGGCATATAGTTTTCATCGTGCTTGGCCAGAATTTCGTCAGCAATAAAACGACGTTTATCATCCAGTTTGCCCGTTCCAACCACACTCTGCCCTTCTCGGAAGAGGTCGGGAAGTATGCCCGTGTATTGAACGTCCACCTCTGCCGCACCATCCGTAATTTTGAAATGAACGGTCAGGCCCTTGCTATCCCTTCTTACTGAACCCGGAACAACAATACCACCAGCACGAAAGCGAGTGTTCTCAGGTGCTTCTCCGGCAACGATCTGTGACGGGGAGTAGAAGTGGTTAATGTTATCTTTCAAAGCCAGCATCATCAGTGTTACCGCCAGGCCCACACCAGAAACCAGCAATAAGATCAGAATTAACCGCTGCCGCCGAACCGGGTTCATAATACTTCCCCCTTGTTCGTCGAACTGTCCGTCTGAACCGGCCTGCCTGATGTTGTTATTACTTTTTTTGTTCGACGACTATGTTTTGTTCGACGACCATGGATTTGTATTGAACGGATGACCTGCTGCTGACGCAGCAAAGGAACCCCGATATTGTAGAGTATTACCAGTAAACCGATCCCGTAGGCGGTCCAGACATAGACCCCATGCCCGCCCATATCAATCAGACTGCTTACACTGTCAAAAACCATTCAATATCTTCCCCCAAACTTGTTCTGTTTATTGCTGAAGTAGAAAGAAATGTGTTTATTATCAGTTGTTATAAGGGTTTTTCTGTGGGTGTCAGTAATGCCTGAACCCATTTGGTACGTCTTTCCCGGCTGAGAATCTCAGCCCTCATTCGCAATAACAGAACCACTGCAAAAAACAGATAGAAGGCCACAATAGAGATCAGTAGCGGCCAAAGCATTTCCGGTGCCATCGATGGTTTGCTGGTCAGTTTGAGTGTTGCTCCCTGATGCAGGGTATTCCACCATTCAACAGAAAATTTGATAATGGGCAGGTTGACCACACCGACCAGCGCCAGGATTGCACAGGCTTTTGATGCAGCATGAGTCCCGTTTATTGCTCCCCTTAAAGCAATAACTCCCAGATAAAGAAAGAAAAGGACCAGCATTGATGTAAGACGTGCATCCCAGACCCACCAGGTACCCCAGGTGGGTTTACCCCATATCGCACCGCTCACCAGGGCAAGAAAGCAAAATGAGGCACCTATCGGCGCACTGCACTGCAAAGCAATATCCGCCAGTTTTATCTTCCAGATCAGACTGACAGCTGCCGCTATTGCCATCATGGCGTAGATAGCTGAAGCCAGAAACGCACTGGGGACGTGGAGAAAAATAATGCGATAGCTGTTTCCCTGAAGATAATCCGGTGGGGCAAACAATAACCCCCATCCTAAACCTGTAAGGATCAGCAGTGCAGCTGACAGTGCCAACCATGGCAACCATCGACTGCTGATTTCGTAGAACCATTTGGGAGAACCCAGTCTGTGGAAAATACGCCAGCTCATTACTGCTTAGACTATCTCGTTGTTATTTATTAGTTTTTACTATGAAAATGCGATTTTCATCGCCACAGGTAACGAAACAGTACCGGATTTTACCTGAAATGCACAGATGAATAAGACAGAAAACTAAATTCAGCAGCAGGGAGGAGGAAAAAGGGGTTATCCACAGACAGAAGTCAAACACTCAAACCTGTGGATAAGGCTGGCAGGAAACAATCATGTATCACCACTGTTTCCAGCGGATTATTCTGGCCTCATGGTGACGACTTCTTCAGGCTCTGAGTCAGACTTCAGGGTGACAGGGAAATCCAGCGCCAGCCAGGAGTAGTAACCGTCCCGGAAGAAAAACACACGTTTGTATCCCCAGAGCGCGGCAAGGTAGCTGGCGATAGCCCCGCGCATGTGGTAAGTGCTGTTTCCATAGATCACGATTGGCGTATTTTTATCCAGAGTGCCTGGCATAAAGAGCTGCCGAAAGCCCGATTTCAGGTCAAGATTATGGGCTCCATCAACCCTTCCCCAGCGCCACTGGTCCAGAGGGCGAACATCGATAAACAGAGCACCCAGCTCGTGCAGTCTCTTGGCCTGATGGGTATTGACTGTGACGACATCCTTGATATTGACGGGCGCTTCCTGTGCGGAGAGAAAAGGGCTGGACAGAGCAAGAATGATTCCTGCTACATAAGAAATCCATTTCATATTGATACAGTCCGTTATAAAACTTCTTAATAAAAAAGTATATGGAGCGCATGACGGCTTACATGGAACATTAAGAAACTAAAAATCGCCTGCTCAAAGCGATGCAGTATATAAACTGTGCAAAACAATGAACTAACCAGCAGAAGCTGGCCTGTTAAGCAGCAGGAATCCGGCCATTCTTCGGTAAGAAGTCTTTACTAAAGGTGCGATTGGGAATGAACCCACTGGAAGAGCTCAGCTCAACCAGTGGTGAAGTTTGCCTCTGAGTCGGAGGGCAGCCTGAGAATGAATCTGGCTGACGCGGGATTCACTGACCCCCAGCACCTTGCCAATTTCCTTGAGGTTCATCTCTTCGTCGTAATAAAGCATCAGAACCAGTTTTTCCCGTTCTGGCAGTTTTTCAATCGCATCCACCAGGGCGTATTTGAATTTTTCTTCCTGAGTGTCTGCCTGAGGTCCCTGATCACCGGAACGCGCCTGCATTCTGGATTCTTCACTGTCAAACAGCTCTTCAAAACTGAACAGACGGCAACCACGTAAATCACTGAGGATGGTATAAAACTCTCCCACTTTTACATTGAGTTCCGCTGCTATTTCAAAATCCCTGGCGTCACGCCCGAGTCTTGCCTCTACTTTCTGTATGGCCTCTGATACCTTCCGGCTGTTGCGATAAACAGACCTTGGTCCCCAGTCGCCTTTGCGAATTTCATCCAGCATCGCACCCCGAATACGAATACCGGCAAAGGTTTCAAAGCTCGCACCTTTAGTGGCATCGTACTTTCCGGCAGCTTCCAGCAACCCAATCATGCCAGACTGAACCAGGTCATCAATCTGAACACTGGCAGGCATTCTGGCAGCAAGATGATTAGCAATGCGTTTCACCAGCCCACGATGCAGCTCAACCAGTTTAGTCACTTCTGCCTTTTTCCGTTTTTTCTGCGCTTCAGTCTGTTCAGTTTCAGAAAACTGCTTGCCGGACTCTTGAGTGATCTCGTTCATGCTTAAACCCTTTCTTTTATTCTTGTTGGTAAAAAGAACTCAATGCGCCCACGGGGAGGCGTGACTGGCATGGAATGCAGTTGATGCGCAATTCGAAGAATGGCTTTGGATGCACGACACTCAGGGTTGTGTTCAAGCAGCGCTTTTTGTTCTTTCAGAGATTCTGCAACCGTCTTGTCGAAAGGAATGGTTCCCAGGAATCGCAAAACAATCTCAACTTCGTCTTTTAATTGTGCCTGCAGTTTTTCAAACTGCTGCGCTCCGGAACGACGATTACTCACTGCATTGACGATAATGCCGAATTTCTGAACACCATAAATCCGGTATAAAACCCGAATTAAACGCAAAGCGTCGAGTAATGAAACCACTTCCTGATTAACAACAATGAGAATTTCTCCTGCTGCCTGAATCAGAGTGATATTGTCTGGTGCCAGACCCGGAGAGGTATCAAGAATAAGGGTATCGAGAGAGGGAGCCAGTGGTTCGAGGCTATCAATCATTTCAACAGCATGACCAACATTAATAGACTCCCGCCATATAGGCTTTCCTCCGGGTGTAAGGACATTAACGCCAGAAGGTCCCTGTCTTAAAAGACCGTGGTCATAAGCTTCTAAACGACTGGTTTCAGGAGCGTTCATATCGAGGTCTTTCTCAAGACCCAGAGTAACCCCCACATCCGGTACATCCAGGTTGCCATCGACCAGAACAACTTTCCGTCCTTTTCTGGCCAGAGCCAGAGCCAGATTCACAGACACCAGTGTTTTGCCTACCCCGCCTTTACACCCCGCAACAGCAATCACTTGTTTTGTTGATGAGTTCATAATTGACCAGCTTCAGATTGAGTTTGTCGGCATTTAAAAACGACATTTATCTTTTACCGCTACATCAATTCCTTACTTCAACAACTTTTTTACTGTCACCTTTTATATAACAAGTCTTATGCCAGTCTTTTAAAAAACAGCAAATACGCGAATTGTCACCACCTTGACGTGGCAATAATTTGACCCGGCAACAAAACCAACAGATAAGTCATTGATAATATCAAGTTTTATATTTATCGTTCATTTTTCTGGCGTGATAGTTAATTGACACTACACAAACACTGTCGCCATTTAATACAAACTGGTTGTTTTTTTGAAAACCGTAACGAAAATTAATTGACAGTGTCAGTTTATAGTGACGGATTAATGGCAAACTTTTCAGATTTAATCTGAAAAATAAGACATTCTTTTGTCGTTCACAGACGTCATTCATCACAAAAACAAAAACGACAACTTTATGTCGCTTTTATTTTTCACTAAAGAAACAGGAATTACGGCCGGGCATTGCAGGCGATTTATTCAAACGAAAAAAAACGCCATAGACAAGTCTATGGCGTTTTTTCAGGTCAGGGAAATAATTAGCGGGCAGTTTCTTCGTAGCGGTGTAAACTGTACTTCCTCATTTTTTCAACCAGCGTCGTACGACGAATTTGAAGCTTATCAGCAGCTCTGGCAACAACATTATTACAGTCACTTAATGCCTGCTGAATCAGGCTTTTTTCCAGGCGGGTCAGAAACTCTTTCAGATCAAGGCCTCCGACCGGTAGCACAGCCAGCTCATCCACACCGCCACTGCCTGCGGGTTGAATGCTATCGGGGAAGAGGTCAGCAACTCCGTCATCGTCACCGGTTTGCTGATCGAAATGGCAGAAGTTTGGCGGCAGATCCTGAATACCGACGACACCATAGGGATACATTACAGCCAGGCGTTCCAGCAAATTGGCCATCTCCCGGACATTGCCCGGCCAGTCATGGCGACACAAAGAAAGAATCGAAGCAGAGCTGAGCCGGATAGAACCCCTGCCCTGCTTTTCCATTGCACCCACCAGTTCATTAAGAATCAGTGGAATATCCTCAGGGCGCTCCCTGAGAGCAGGCATTTCGATCGGGAATACATTTAGCCGGTAATACAGGTCTTCCCGGAACTCGCCCACCTCAATCATATCTTTAAGATTTTTATGGGTAGCGGCAATAATTCTGACATTCACCTCGATGGGTTCAGAACCACCTACCCGCTCAAAGGTTCTTTCCTGCAACACACGCAACAGCTTGACCTGCATGTGCATGGGCATATCACCGATTTCATCCAGAAACAGAGTGCCATCCTGAGCCAGCTCAAAGCGTCCCTTCCGGGTAGCCACTGCTCCGGTAAAAGAACCCCTTTCATGACCAAAGAGTTCGCTTTCGAGCAGGTCATGGGGAATCGCACCACAATTCACCGGAACAAAAGGTCCATCCTTCCGGTCAGAATGTTCGTGCAGATTACGCGCTACCACTTCCTTGCCAGTTCCGGACTCTCCGGTAATCAGCACGCTGACATCACTGTTTGCCACTTTTGACATGGCGGCACGTACTTTACGGATTTTTTCCCCTTTGCCCACCAGTCCGCGAAACAGTTCAACCTGATGATTAAAGCCTGTTTGATGCACCTGTCGCCACTGCTCACGATACACCTGTCCGTAATGCAGACACGAAAGCAGCTGCGGCTTGGTGCAAGGCCAGTCGATGCGGGCAATAATTTGACGGCGAAGTGAGGATTGAAGGTTTTCAGGAAGAGGTTCAGCAATACGAACGACCGGTACACCTCCGCTCCAGCGCTGTATACGGGCAATCATTCCCTGCAGAGAGCTTTCAGCCTGAAGAAAATCTCCCAGGAACAAGGCACAGAAGCCACCCTTGTCCATGTCGCTGACGGCTTCTTCCCAGTATGCTGCACCGACAGCCTTGGTGCGATACCCCATAAATTCGAGTATGGTGCTGAGGTCATGGCGACGCTGTTGAGCGTCTTCTATGATGAGCACCTGATCCACTGTCTCCATTGTAACGACGGTCCCTGTCATCAAAGCAATGAAAAAAAACAGCTTGAATTAATCAGAATCGCTATAAAACATACTCTTATTAATTCAGTTAAGGTCTAAATCACTGTTTCGTCAAATTTATTTCGAACTTTAATAAATTTTTATCGGGATTTTTGCAATTCGTCGGAAATGCGGCTGTATTTTGGGAGGGGTCAAGTGTTTTTTAATGCTTATTGACAGATAAAAGCCCCACCCAAAAGTCTGGGCGAGGCATTCACAGAGCAATCAAGAGCCAGATCAGAATACGTACTGGAGGCGACCAACTACAGCCGAACCTTTGTCATGCTTATCTGCATCCACTTTGTGATCCAGTTTTGCATTCACATAATTCAGGCTGGCACGAATGTTCTTTGTAGCAAAGTAGTTAACACCCAGCGTGTAAGTGGTTATTTCAGTGTCTTCACTAACACCGTCTTTCTCACCTTTGATTTTGCCGTAACGGCCAAAGAGTTCCCACTGACCACTTTCCGGCTTGCTGAAAGCACCACCTTTATAAGAACGCTTTCCACCATCCAGCATGTAAGACAGCTGACCGTAATAACCCGATACCTTGCCGTCTGCATTAGCATCGTCGGATTTCAGGTCACGCACAGCGTACTCAGCCTGAGCCTGCAATGACTGGAACTGACCCGCCAGCTCAAGCACATATTCAGAATCACTTTTAACACTGGTCAGGTTAACCAGATCCACTTTAGCCGCTTTTTTAACAGCCGGTGCCACCGAAATAGTTCTGTCTTCTTTCTTGTCAGGGTTGGCGTTGTAATAGTTGATACCAACATGCACCAACATGTTATCTTCCATTACCGGTGCAAAAGTAGCCCGAACCGCGTAACTGGCAAGGCGTTCCTGCTTTGTATTTTCTTCATCAACTTCACCGTTGTTATGAAGACCTAATGACAAGGTATAGTTATCACCTTCAGTAGCCAGTTGAATACCGTACTTATTGCCCCCACCACCATTCAAGGCACTGAATATCATGGGACGTTCTATCGCCATAATCCAGGAAGAACTGGTAGAGTCTTCAAGGCCGAAGCTCCGGTCCCAGCGACCAACTCTTACATCAACAGGGTTTAAGCCAGTGTAATCAATATATGCATCATCCAGCTTTACTTTTTCATTACCCTCATCACTTGTCAGCTTCAGCTTGTATTTCCAGGAATCATAAGCCTTACCGCTGAATGCCACTTCACCGCGACGAATATAACCGGAACGTCCTTTATCCTGAGTTTTAGCAGCATCAACCATCAGGTCACTGTAGTCCGCATAATCCCACTGCAGCTTACCACTGACCTTAAATGAAAAATCACCACTTTCTGTTTTTAGCTGAAGCCCGCCATTACTGGTGCTGACAATAATATCCTCACCTTCCGTCTTAACAACACCGGCGCTGGCAGATAAAACAAAACCTGCGGTTACAGCAGCAACAGCCATAGAGATAGCCTTGAGTTTCATAGAACTCTCCTTGATATGTTTTAGTTTTTATTAATGTGTTGGCGTTTTCTTATTCGTGCGGGAAGGTATATTGGTCGGAAATTATTACTTTGGCATGACAGTTAAAATAAAGTTTAATGTCTGTGAGATAACAGAAATAAGTCAATAAAAAAACAACTGGCTTAATAGATAAAAGCCTTTAAACTGAAGGCTTTTATCTATTAAGGGACAACAAAGGAGCGAGAGCCCTTTACTCTTCGTCATAATAATCCGATTCAGACTGCTCATCATTTTCATAAAATTCGTCATACATTTCTGAATCATCTTCACCCATATCCGACTCATCACCATACTCATCGTCATCATAAGTCGATTCAAACTGGTTGTATTCAGCATCATCACCGGTTTCTTCTTCCTCATTGCTGAACATCATGGAGGGATCAAAACGGCCTTCGGAGTCATCTTCTGCGCTCTGATCTTCCCAGCCATTTACAGTCGTATAATCAGAACCATCTTCATCGTTCGCCATAAGATTTAATGAGAAGCAAACCGTCATTATGGCTAGCACTGGTCTAATCATCTCAGCCTCCCTGCTGATTAAGCTGATTGCAGCTGTTCAATAGAAAAATGCCACCTGCAATTCATGTGGTGGCATTTCAATCCGGTTCCAGTAACAGTATATGCAATCAACAGGATTATATATCCTGAACTTCCTCCCAGAGCTTACGCAAGCGCTTGGCTGACGCCGGAAAACGGGTTCCCAACTGCTGGGCAAACAAAGACACCCGATACTCCTCCAGCATCCAGCGGTAAAGTACCAGCTTTTCATCCACCAGCTTATGCTTCTGGTGAATCTCCCGGCGCTTTTCCCAGCCCTGATACAGCAGGATCAACTCTTCCGTCCACGCCCGGTCTTTATTAATCTGGGCGGGCAGTTTCTCCTGACGAAGCTCAATACCCCGAAGAAAACGAGGATAATGCCTCAACCACTCAATGCCCGCATCCTGCATAAAGCCCGGATAAATCAGCTGTCCCAGATGCGCCTTGATATCGGCCAGGGAAAAGGCCCGGTCAAAGGAGATCTTCCCCTTGAGATTTTTGCTGACCGAGTGAGCGGTTTTAAATATTTCCAGCAGCAGCTTGTCGATCTCTTCAGCAAAAGGCACCAGATTACCCTTACGCTGATCCACCAGAGCCTGAAAAGCGTCCTGGTTTCGCGGCCACTCTTCCGGGTTCTGCACAAAGACCTCAGAGATCAGAAAGCTCTGAAGGTCATCTTCCAGCGCCCGCGCCTGAACAATCCCTGTGGTCAGCAGCTTAACCTGGGCAAGGTTTTTCATTTTGCTCAAAGCAAACTTAAGCTGGTTAGACAACTTGAACCGGAACAGCCTCGTTAAACCTTTACGGTGCTCACTGGCTGCCATTTTCTGATCTTCAAACAGCTTCACCGCCACACTGTTTTTCTGATCTACCAGCGCCGGATAGGTTTTCAGAACCAGTCCGCCCACCTTGCGGGTGATCTCCTGTGGCAGCTCACCACAGCTCCAGTCTTTCAACCCTTCCTGCTCCAGAGAGCTGTCAGTCAGTTTGCGCAGACTGTCTTCCGACTGGTTGCCAAATTTCTCTTTCAGCCTGATCAGGTCACGCCCCTGTCCCAGCACCTTGCCGTTTTCATCAATCAGACGGAAATTCATGCGCAGATGCGGATCGAGGTCATCCACATTCCAGTGCTCATCCAGAATGCGAACCCCTGCCATTCGATGCAGATGATGACCAAGAATTTCGGTCAACGGCTCGTCACAGGTCGACATGGCTTCCATGGCACCCCGCACGTAGTCCGGCACCGGTACAAAATTCTTACGAACTGCCTTGGGCAAGGCACGTACCAGTGCCACACACTTGTCGTACAACATACCGGGAACCAGCCACTCAAGGCGGTGTTTAGGCAGCAGACGCAACGCCTGAACCGGCAGTGTCAGTGTCACACCGTCGTCAACAGCACCCGGTTCAAAATGATAGGTTAACGGCAGTTCCAGACCCTCCCAGCGCAGACGATCGGGATACTTGTTTTCAGTCACCTGATCCGCATCATGGCGCATCAGGTATTCTCTGGTCAGAAACAGCAGTTGCGGCTGTTCTTTCTCAGCGGTTAGTCGCCACTTCTCAAAACCGGCACCATTATGAATGCCTTCTGGCAGGCGCTCGTCGTAAAAGGCGTAAAGGGTTTCCGGGTCCACCAGAATATCCCGGCGACGGGACTTGGCTTCCAGTTCATCCACCTCACCAATCAGGTCAAGGTTGTGCTGCTGGAAAGCGCCTTTGGAATGATAATGCCCTTCCACCAGCGCTTCGCGGATAAATATCTCTCTGGCCACCACCGGATCAATCGCCCCGTAGTTCACACGACGACGCCCGACAATAATCAGCCCGTAAAGAGTGGCCTGTTCATAGGCGACCACCTGGGAACGTTTTTTCTCCCAGTGTGGTTCAAAGTAATTGCGCTTAACCAGATGTCCGGCCAGCGGCTCAATCCACTGGGGTTCAATTTTGGCATTGACCCTGGCAAACAGACGGGACGTTTCCACCAGTTCCGCCGTCATCACCCATTTGGGTTTGCGTTTGTACAGGGTTGAAGCCGGGAACAGATAGAAACGACGGTTTCTCGCTCCCATGTAATCCGCTTCTTCATCCTTATTGCCCAGATGGGACAACAGACCGGCCAGCAATGATTTATGAACATCGCCATAACTCGCCGCCTCATCGTTGGTCTTCAGCCCGATGTCTTTGCAGGCCAGCGCCAGCTGACGGTGGAGGTCACGCCATTCACGCATCCGCATAAACGACAGAAATTGTTGTTTGCAATATTTACGCAGCTGGTTCTGGGACAGTTCCTGACGCTGTTCTTCATAACTTTCCCAGAGCTGTACAAAGCTCATAAAGTCGGAGTCATCATGGTAATGCTCACGATGGCGCTGATCCGCTGCCTGCTGTTTTTCCGCCGGACGTTCTCTTGGGTCCTGAATCGCCAGGGCACTGGTAATAATTAGCAGTTCATTCAAGGCGCGGTTTTTATGGGCTTCAATCAGCATGCGCGCCAGTCTTGGGTCAACCGGTAACTGCGACAACTGCCTGCCCACCCGGGTCATACAACGATCGTCATTAACCGCCCCCAGCTCCTGCAACAGTTTAAAGCCGTCGTTAATCGCCTTGGAGTCCGGTAAGTCCACAAACGGAAAAGCCGCGATATCGCCCAGCCCCAGTCGTAACATCTGCAGGATAACCGCTGCCAGGTTGGTACGAAGAATTTCAGCATCGGTAAACTCAGGCCGGGACAGAAAATCCTCTTCACTGTACAGACGAAAACAGAGCCCTTCCGCTACCCGGCCACAACGGCCTTTGCGCTGATTAGCCGACGCCTGGGATACAGGCTCTACTGGTAAACGTTGTACTTTGGAACGCACACTGTAGCGGCTGATCCGGGCCGTTCCCGGATCGATCACATAGCGAATGCCCGGAACCGTCAGGGAGGTTTCCGCGACGTTGGTGGAAAGAATTACACGACGCCCGGAGTGCGACTGAAAAATCCGGTTCTGTTCAGCCGCTGACAGGCGGGCATAGAGAGGAAGAATCTCGGTATGCGCCAGACGGGCATCCCGCAGGAACTTTGCCGTTTCACGGATTTCCCGTTCACCACTGAGAAACACCAGCACATCGCCCAGCCTTCCGCTTTTACTGCCCCGCTCCAGATCTTCAATTTCCCTTAGCGAAGCAAGAATACCCTGCTGTAAACGCTGATCGGCATCACGCCCTTCCAGCTCCAGGTTTTCCAGAGGACGATAGTTGACGTCAACCGGGTAGGTCCGACCCGAAACCTCAATCACAGGGGCGTTATCAAAGTGTTTCGAGAAACGCTCAACATCAATGGTGGCCGAGGTAATGATGACCTTAAGATCCGGACGTTTCGGCAACAGATGTTTCAGGTAGCCCATCAGAAAATCAATGTTAAGGCTGCGCTCATGCGCCTCGTCAATAATAATGGTGTCGTAGCGGTTCAGAAAGCGATCGTTCTGAACCTCAGCCAGCAGAATACCGTCGGTCATCAGTTTAACCAGGGTATTCTCGTTACCATGATCGGTAAAACGAACCTGATAACCCACCTGCTCACCCACTGGCACTTTCAACTCTTCCGCAATGCGGCTGGACACCGAACGGGCTGCCAGCCGACGTGGCTGAGTGTGACCAATCAGACCATAAACGCCACGCCCGGCCTCAAGACAGATTTTGGGTAACTGTGTGGTTTTGCCCGAACCGGTTTCACCGGCAATAACCACCACCTGATGTTCACGAATGGCTTTGGCAATTTCATCCCGACGTTGCACAACGGGCAAAGCGTCATCGTATTCGACCTCAGGGATGGCAGCCGCTCGCGCCTGCGCCCGGTTAACTGAGCGTTCGATACGATCCTGCAGCTTTTTCAGTGCTGGCTCATCGCTGCGCTTCAGGCGCTGCAACTGCCGCCGCAGGGGATAACGATCCCTGATCATGCACTGGTTAATGGCACTGCGAAGTTCGTTTTTACCGGACACTCAGCTCTCCTGTATTTTTTACATCAAATAAGAAAGGGCGGGATTATACCCGCCCTTTGCCTGTAAACAACAATGTCTTAAGCAACAATGTCTTAAGCAACAATGCCTCTAAACAACAACCGGTTGCCTTTAAGACGCTGCCCGCTTTTTCAGCTCTTCGTCACGCAGCTCACGACGAAGGATTTTACCAACGTTCGTGGTAGGCAGCTCATCACGGAACTCAACCTGCTTAGGGACCTTGTAGCCTGTAACATGTTTGCGCAGATGAGCAATGACATCATCACGGGTCAGTTCAGGATTAGAAGATACCAGGAAGACCTTAATCGCTTCGCCGCTGCGCTCGTGGGGAACCCCGATGGCGGCACTCTGGGTAATATCAGGGTGCATGGTCAACACCTCTTCCAGCTCGTTCGGGTAAACGTTAAAGCCGGAAATACAAATCATGTCTTTTTTGCGGTCGACGATGGTGACATAACCTTCATGGTCAATATTGGCAATATCACCGGTTTTCAGCCAGCCATCCCCATCAATGCTGTCGACGGTGGCAACTTCATTTTCCCAGTAGCCTTTCATGACCTGCGGACCACGAACACACAGTTCACCGGCCTTGTTCAGACCCAGTTCATTGCCTTCATCGTCAATCACTTTCAGCTGGCAGGACGGAACAGGAATGCCAATGGTACCCAGCTTGATACGATCCAGGGGGTTAATGGTGACTATCGGCGAAGTTTCCGTCATGCCATAACCCTCACAGATTTTACAGCCGGTCAGCTGCTCCCAGCGCTCAGCAGTATCCATCTGCAATGCCATACCGCCAGATATAGTGTTCTTCAGGTGGCTGAAGTCCATTTTGCGGAACTCTTCATTTTTCATCAGTCCCACAAACAGGGTATTCAGGCCAACAAACATGCTGAACGGCTTACCCTTAAGGTCTTTCATAAAGGTTTTCATATCCCGCGGGTTGGTAATCAGCAGGTTATGAGCGCCCACCAACATGCCGACCATGCAGTGAACAGTAAACGCGAAAATATGGTACAGCGGCAGAGGTGCCACCAGCAGCTCTTTACCGTCTTCCAGATTGCGGGCCACCATGGCCTTGGTCTGGAACATATTGCTGAGAATATTGCGGTGTGTCAGCATCGCCCCTTTAGCGACACCCGTCGTACCACCGGTGTATTGCAGTACTGCAGTTTCGTCGCCTTCCTTGCGGGCATCCAGAGGCGTATTCAAAGCCCCCAGTCTCATGGCTTTCGTGAACGGCACCGCGTCGGACACAACATAGTCCGGCACCATTTTCTTCACATGCTTAACTACCGCATTGACCAGCACACGCTTCACGGCTGGCAGCATATCGCCCACATTGGTAATGATGACATGCCTGATGCTGGTCTTTGGCACCACACGTTCAGCCATGTGAGCCATGTTTGACAGCACCACCAACGCCTTGGCGCCAGAGTCATTAAACTGGTGCTCCATTTCACGTTCGGTGTACAGCGGGTTGGTATTCACGACAACCAGCCCCGCACGCAGAGCTCCAAACACAGCGACCGGGAACTGCAAAAGGTTGGGCAGCATCACGGCAATACGGTCGCCCGGACGCAGGTCGGTATGGTTTTGCAGATAGCTGCAGAACAGTCCGCTCTGGTGGTGCAGCTCTGCATAAGTGAGGGTTTTACCCAGGTTACTGAACACCGGTTTATCAGCGTATTTGCGTGCTGAATAATCCAGAACGTCCAGAATAGAACGGTACTGTCCGGTATCTATTTCGGATGGTACGCCATCAGGGTACTTGTCATGCCAGAAGTTGTTATTAATCACTGTCGCCCTCCGTTGAGGGAACCGGTGCGTTGCGGCAGCTGCCCTTTAGACATAAAAATCACGAAATCCGTTACCACTCAATACGGTCAAAGTTCAATCAGATTGGAGCTGGATGCATAGGTACTTTTAATTCCTGTCCAACCCCGGCGCCGAAAGGTTATCAGTTTTGACTTTTTACGAACAGGCAGTATTCGGTAAATACCTTGTTCTTTCTTGTAACTGAGCTTCAGGCTCAGTTATGCAGGGAATAACAAAACAGTCCGAAGCCCGAACTGTAAAAATACGGACACAAAAGTAATACGATGGTATAACTACGCAAAAAATAAATGAGCCAGAAGAGCATGGATCAAACAATAACCCTGCCAACTGATGACGGTCATAGTATTCCCGTTTTTCAGTGGCCGTGTGATCAGGCAAAAGCCGTTGTGCATATCAGCCATGGACTCAGCGAACACGCACAGCGTTACCACCAACTTGCCCTTCAACTGAACGACGCTGGTTTTGAAGTCTTTGCCCACAATCACCGGGGACACGGACACTCTGCCTCGCAGCCCGCCTTCTTTGCCCACAAAAGAGGCTGGGACAAAGTGGTCGAAGATCTGGACATTGTTGTACAAAGCATCGACGAGCAATCTCCGGGCAAGCCTCTGTTTCTGCTGGGACACAGTATGGGCAGCTACATCCTGCAGAGTTATCTCATGCGCTATTCACCAAAATCTGTGGCCGGGTCTGTACTGTCTGGTTCCAACCTTGCCCCACAGCCCCTGCTGACTCTGGCACGATTCATTGCACAGATTGAACGCTACCGGCAGGGGGAAAACGGGCAAAGCCCGATTATTCATGCGCTGGTATTTGGTCAGTACAACAAGGCATTCAAACCTAATCGCACAGGCTTCGACTGGCTCTCCAGAGACCCGGCTGCAGTGGATGCCTATGTTAATGACCCTCTTTGCGGACAACGTCCCGGAAACCACCTCTGGTACGACCTGTTTGGGGGTCTGCAATCCATCTCCTCTACCAAAGCACTGCAACAGATCAATGCTGAACTTCCCATACTGGTGATGGGGGGAACGCACGATCCGGTCAGTGCCCCGGCAGCACCGTCTGCAAAAAACGGACAACATAAACTGTCACAGGCGTTACAGAAAGCAGGCGTAAAAGATGTCACCCTGACGCTCTATCCTGAAGGCCGCCACGAAATGTTCAATGAAATTAATCGTGAGCAGGTTGTCTCAGACCTGATAGAATGGCTTGAATCTAAAATTCAATAATTGGACTCAAAGACGTATGCGCCAGTTGGAAAACATTCCCTTTGAAGAACTCACCGTGGGCCAGACCGATTCCCTGACCCGCACCCTGACCGAAGAAGACCTGCTGCTGTTTGCCAAAGTGTCCGGCGATACCAACCCGGTTCATCTCGATAAAGCCTTCGCGGCCACTACCCAGTTTGAAGGTCGTATCGCCCACGGCATGTGGACGTCGTCCCTTATCTCCTGTGCGCTGGCCACCAGACTGCCGGGGCCTGGCGGCATCTACCTGTCTCAGGAAGTAAAGTTCATGCGCCCGGTCAAGATAGGCGACACGGTGACCGTTAAACTGGAAGTGCTGGACATTAACGAACGCCGCAAGCGTGCGACAGTTTCCACCAATGTAGTGAATCAGGATGGCAAAACCGTCGTAAAAGGGAAGGCTGAAATCATGCCGGCTGTTGAGAAAGTAGTGGTGGATGAATACCCTCTGCCCGAGGTTGAGCTGAAGGCTTAATCTCTGATGGCCAGTTAAAGTCAGACCGCTCAGAGGCTGTTTTAAAACTAAACAAGCCTCTTAACCATTATTCGAATCATACATATATAGATAAACGATTCTGAATTCTCTGGTAGTTGCTCATAATCCTTTGCCAAGCGACGAGAGCCTTCAAACCACCCAAAGGTTCTCTCTACGACCCATCGCCTGGCTTGCACAACAAACTTACCCTGCGGGCGCTTTGTAATTTCCAGCTCTCGTCTCGGCTTTCTCCGATAAAACCACTCTTCCAGATACCCTCTGTAGCCGCAGTCTGCCCAAACCTTACGGATTCTCTTGAAGTGCTTGATCACGCAGGCAAGCAATATTTCTCCAGAAAGTAGGTGTAAACAGTTCCCCAAGGCGGGAAGTCAGAAGGCAGCTGTCGCCACTGACAACCAGTTTTATCGACATAGATAATGGCATCCAGAATGTGTCGATAAGTCCACTCTCTGGGTCTGCCATTTTTGGGTTGGTCATATCCTGGATCGGGAAAGAAGGGCTGAATTACTTTCCACTGGTCATCAGTCAAACCTGAGGGGTACATGGACAACCCTCCATCAAAGGAACTTTATAAAGGGTAATACATTGCGTACAAATTTTCTTGAGTCAGTGGTCTATAGCTTTTGAAACAGCCTCTCACTTTTCTCTCCGGATCAGGGTACAATCCCCACCTTTCTGCGGGGAATAAAACCTTCAGAGCTTTAAACGACAAAGCATTACTGTTTCCGTGGCTCCATTGTCTTTTTAATCACATTTAAAAGATTTCGCTTTTTACTGTGTTTTTTATCATAAGCATATTTAATTTCGAGCCTTTTATTTTCAAGAGCCAGTCGTGAATTTTTCTGCCGTGCTTCAATACCCTGTAATACACCCAGCTCAAATCTCGCGATATCGGTAATGTGGGCTGTCAGAATTTCATTGGAATCGGACAGGACGGGCAGACTGTCAAGATGAAAAGCCAGTGCTTCTCGAATGCTGCGCAAAACATCCAGACTGCCTGAGTTCACGATAGTATGAGGCGTTTGACCAGAGAAGGGCATTCTCATCAAAAAATAGAGGGAGTGGTACACGTCAGGGCGATAGTACTGCAATCCTAGTGTGCTGAGCATGTCCATATTACCGTCAACCACCCGGTTGATTAAAGAGCTAACCTCCTGACTATCTTCACCTCGCGGAAAGGTAACTTCTCCATCGGCAACGGTTCGAAGAATCTCGTGGGCTCGTGAAGTATCCCCCATAAATGTCATGTAGAGAGCAGTAAAAGATCGGTATGCAGAATTAATATAGCGACTCTCTTCACGAGAAAACTCACGAACCCCATCGAAGAGATGGAAAAGCCAAAACAACGCTCTGCTTCTGGCGTACGCTTCCCGGTTCCCCTCCAGATAGTTTTGTCCATCAAATGTTGATGCCACATTTTCGGAAAGATGACGAATAAAAACCAGTAATTGTCCAATATTAGGACGACCTCCGGGGTTCGCCAGAGCGTTTTTATACTGTTCCAGCGCATACAAACGAATAGCGTTGTATAAATGCGAGTTAACAATACCCGGCAACAACTGGGCAGCATTACCTGCATTTGCACTGATGCTGACGGCGATTCTTAAATCATTCAATCTGCTCAGCAAGGCCTCTCTTCCAATAAACTCTCCGGACAGTTGATCGAAAGTGATCAGATCCCGCATAAAACTGCGGGACAGCAAGTTAGTGTTTAAAACCAACGTCCTCATAAGCCCCCGGCTCCCGATATTATGAGCAATTCTCCAGAGTACATAATGAAGATCAATGAGCGAATACTGGGCGAAATTTTCAACTATAGAATCCAGGGCAGTAAAATCATTTACTGATTGTAGCCACGGGTTGACCTGCTCAGTGTCCGGAAAACGATCAAATACACCATCCAATACATCGTTTCCACCACCCATGCGATCTCTATTGGCGCGATCACTACTCGATAGTGGCGCTACCAGTTGGCGGTGGCTTTGCTGCCAGAAACGATTAGCTTCAATTAAGAAGTTAAGTGAGTCAGAACGACTTGATGAATGTGTGGAAGGACTGGCTGCATCATTAGAATCGACAGCGGTTGCTCCTTCCGGTACAGGTTCCTGATTCTGGTTAGCCTGATATTCGGAATCTTCGAATGGAAGAGTATTGACCTCGAGACTTCTGATATATTCCAAAGCATCTGCTGGAAGATTTGGTCGGACTGCAGTGCTCTCAGCGACAGGCTGTTGATGTGGTTCCATCTGTTGCTGAGGGTTTTCGGGGATTGCAACATTATTTGAATTTAAAGCTTGATGACCAAAAGCACCTAATGCTGCCAGTATCGCTATGTTGCTTGTATCCGGAACATCCCCCTTCCCGGGCAGCACTGCATGGACGGGGCATACAGAAAGAGAAACTAACAGGCTGGATGAAAGAAAAAAAGGGTCACGCATCAAACACGTTGATACCACGTTCGTGAGATGAACTCCCCGATAACCTTATCATGCAGTTCGTCTGATCGAGAGAAACAGATCGTTCTACGTGTTAACCGCTTCAGCCGAGTGCGAAGCGTTAGGTTTGTTCTCTCGATGCTCTGGGTCAGCTTCTTACTGATAACATGGCTATCTTCCGGCAGTTCTGATCCGTAGGGCTTCCAGTCATCTGTGCAGTAAAATTTGAACTTGTAAGGTTTGACCAGCTTTATCAGTTTCTTCAAGGTCTTTTTCGTTCTTCGACCAAAAACATGAGCGATCACCCTCTGGTAGCGAGGTTCCCACGCATAGAATAGCCAACGCTGATTCTTTTTATTGCCGACATAAGACCATTGCTCATCCATCTGGCAGATGAGCACCAGCTCTTCATTGTCGAAGGGGAGTGATGTCACCTGTCGCGGGACGAGTTTTTTAAGTGGCTGATGACCGTCGTTGGACTGATGCCCAGAACGCGTCCCGTATCTCTGACACCGGAACCATTCATGGCCATATCCACTATGCGCTCGTGAGCACCGGGCTTGTTGGCGTTGTAGACAAATTCAAGCTGGAAGCTTTGCCTGCAATTTCGACACAGATAGCGCTGTATGCCTGAGGGCGCTTTACCATTTTTCACGACACCATCTGTGGTATCACAGTGAGCACAAACGACTTTAATAATTGCCATAGGAAAATCGGCAGGATAACAGCAAGTATTGGTCGTTAGATATACGAGATCAACGCATTTGATTCATGACCAAAAAAAGACTTGCCAACCTTTTCTGGAACGGTTGAAAATGGCATTTTTTTTTAAACATTTTTTACGTTCTCATATCATTGAATGGTTTGTGAAACATCAATGCCCTTTGATTCTAAATCCTGATTTTCCTTTTCTATAAAATAAAAATCTCGAAATAAACCAGATTTTGAACGGTCATTATAGTTAATGTTTTTTTAAAGAGGTGTGTATTTTTTATGAACCGTATTTCATTCTGTTTACTAGCCCGAATATTTCATGAAAGGAGGCAAGTTCCGCCCAATCACTTGATATAATTGGGTCGACCAAAAAACCGCTTCGGAAGAAGCAGACCGGAACTTGCCATGTCTAAATCTACACAAGAACAGCTTCGTTTTCACCCCTCAAATGGAAAAACCATCCGGGCTGACTTTAACGGTGGAGAGCTATCGTCAGACTTTGGAACCCTGCTGCTACGCGAAACTATCCTTCAGAGTGGGCTCATTAACGGATTGACTGATGCTATCAACGACAGGCGTCACCAATCCTACATCGACCACACAATGAAAGAGCTTCTGGTTCAGCGAGTGCTGCAAATGGCCTGCGGCTATGAAGACGCTAACGACTGTAATCGTCTACGCTCAGACCCCATGTTCAAGCTTGCCAGTGGTCGTAATCCCCTGGACAGTGATAACCACTTTTCCGGATGACAGCCATGAAATGTCGACTCGGGTGCGGTGCCTGCTGCATTGCACCCTCTATCTCCAGCCCCATACCCGGTATGCCAGAAGGAAAACCTGCCGGAGTGCGTTGTGTACAACTGGACGACAACAACCTGTGCAAACTGTTTGGCAAGCCGGAACGTCCAGCCGTATGCCTGAGTTTTCAGGCAGACCCGGACCTTTGTGGCACTGGCAGAGATCAGGCAATGACAAACCTGATTCAGCTTGAGAATATTACGCAGTGTGATTAACAGATAACTTGTTGAATGAACACAGCACAACAACTGTCCAGGCAAGAGCCCTGAACCCGTTTCTGGCTCAGAGCCAGCGCACAGGTTAACGGTTCAGAGCGTTCTGAAGCTTATCGCGGCTAACCATCCTTTTGATGAAGCAGCAGACTCTCCAGATCTTAACTAGACTCCGGTGTGTATGCTCTACTTCCAGTAGTTAAGCGAAAGCCGATATGCCTGTCTATCAATGCCCTCAATGTCCAAAAAGCTATACGACTCAGGAAATACTGAATAGGCACATGCGAGTTCATACTGGTGTAAAACCTCATCAGTGTGAGGTATGTGGTAAGAAATTTGCACGTAAGGATGTTTTAGCCAAGCACATAAAATGCCATACTGGCGAACGCTCCTACGTCTGTGACATTTGTAAGCGGAGATTCTTGCTGCCGGGTCACCTTACTGACCATAAGCGAACCCATACAGGTGAACAACCTTTCTGCTGTGATGTATGTGGTACACGTTTTTCTAAAAGTGGCAATCGTGATAGACACAGACGAAACAAACATCCCGGGAATCCAGGAGAGTCTACGTCTACTGTACACGCTCAGGCAGAGCCGGTAGGAGTAGTAACGACAGTAACTCAGACCTTGGCATCTACATCCCAGCTGACCACGATCAGTGATGTAAGGTCCCCAAAAGGAAGCGCCCACGTTGTGGAGACTCGTACAGCTTCGTCTACAACAACAATTGTGGCCTGGGGGTCAGGTAAGAGTATAACCAGTGTTGCCCCCAGCCCTGACAGCGATGATGATAACTATAATCCAGACAACGACCTTTGGGATATATCAATCAATGAGTGATTAACCAGGGTCCTTATCATTGTGCGAGATCAATCGGCATAAACGGGTTTAATCCGTTGCCAGCGACAGAGGTGACTGCCAGCACATCCAGCTGCAAAGTGATGTTGGCAAAATCGTCAGAGATAAATCCAAGATTCTGCGCTGGTGAGAACGTCACCCGATGCCTCCGGATATTAAACGGCAGACCTTTCCGGGCATCGTTCAGCTCCTGTCGCATCAGTTCCGAAAATGGTTTCAGTAACATCGGATCCATGTTTGCCAGCTTGCCTGATGCCCGTCTGGTAACCTTCGCTACCTTGTCCGGGGAATCTTTGAACCCGGCAATCAGAGGCTCAAGTTCGTCATCAAGATAGATCTTCATGCACCGTCCATGTGGCCAGGCTTCCTCCAAGACCATGCAGAGTCCGCATTAGTCAGTTAGAATTGCCCCTTTGCAGTATTATCAATAAGAATCGAGGCAAGCATGAAGCTTTCCACCTTTGGTACCAAGTTCACGACTCATTCGGGCATACTCTCGTTAATGGATGACCTTGGTAACGCTCTGGCAACAGAAGACGAAATGATCATGATGGGTGGCGGCAACCCAGCCCATATCCCTGAAGTTGAGGAAATCTTCCGTACCCGCCTGCAGCGCATTCTGGACAACCAGGGCGAATTTACCCGGCTGGTAGGCACCTATGACCCGCCACAGGGTGAAAAAGAATTTGTCCACGAAGTGGCGGCGTTCCTGAAGCGTCAGTTTGGCTGGCAGCTGAGCGAACGCAATATAGCCCTGACCAACGGCAGTCAGGCAGGCTTCTTCATGTTGTTCAACATGTTTGCCGGTGATTTCGACGACGGTTCCCACAAACGTATTCAGCTCCCCATTGCCCCAGAGTACATCGGTTACACCGATGCTGGCCTCAGTGAAAACTTTTTCATAGCCAGCCGTCCGGCTATTGATCACATAGCTCCTCATCAGTTCAAGTACCGGGTCAATTTCGGCAACCTGACCATTGATGACTCTACTGGTGCGCTGTGTGCTTCAAGACCTACCAACCCTTCCGGTAATGTCCTGACCGACGAAGAGGTCAGCACCCTCGACACTCTTGCCCGCACTCACGATATTCCACTGATTATTGACGGCGCTTACGGCACCCCTTTCCCTAACCTGATTTACACCGATGCACAGCCTCAATGGAACAGCAACACCATCCTGTGCCTGACGCTGTCCAAACTGGGCCTGCCTGCGGCCCGAACCGGAATTGTCATTGCTAACGAAGAAGTGATTAAAGCGCTGACTGGCATTAACGCCATTATGAACCTGGCACCCAACAGCTTTGGCAGTCTGGTCGCTCTGGACATGGTGAGGGATGACAGCATTGTCGATATCAGCAATTCCCTTATCCGGCCGTTCTACAAAAACAAGGCTGACTTTGCCATAAAATGCCTGCATCGTTATATGGACGACAGCCTGCCCTGGCACGCACACAAACCGGAAGGTGCCATGTTCCTGTGGCTCTGGCTCAAGGACCTGCCCATTTCCAGCCTGGAACTGTATGAACGACTGAAGCAGCGTCGTGTACTGGTCGTATCCGGACATTACTTCTTCCCCGGCATTGATGACTGGCGCCATAAACACGAATGCATTCGCATGACCTTTACCCGCGACAATACAACCGTCGAACAGGGTATTGCCATTATTGCTGAAGAAATTCGCAAAGCCTACGCAGAATAACCCGTTCATAAAGGTTCCCTGTTCAAAGGGAACCTGCCTTGCTTTTCCTCAAATCAGTCCTAAAGTTATCGGATGCAGATTTTGCTGTTCAGAGAGTCTGTTCTGAAGCCTTTCCCCGATGCTGCTTCCTGTTACAACACTCTGATAACGTACGACAACGAGTCTTCATCATTGGCTAACAAGAACGTCAATGCCTTCATAAGGAAGGTCATTATGAATACCTTTATCCGGTCAAAAGCGCTGTGTGTACTGGTTCCGTTTTTTGCTGTCACCCTGACCGCGACCTCACCAGCCTACTGCCAGACCAACACGACCAAACGTCCAATCCCGCTGGAGCAGATCATCAGCCAGATGCGCAAACAGCATGGTAACGTTGTCGTTTATAATGCACGCCTTATACAGGAGGACCGGCGTACTGTTCGTCTTATTGACTTTACTCCCGAGTTTAAAATCAGCCGTCAGGGAATGCAGCGCCTGGTGGTCGATGCCTTCACCGGTAAAGAGATTGAACTGGTCACCATGCGCCTCCCGATGTCACTGGAAAAAACACTGGCTAACCTGCGCAAAAATCACCAGATTGCCAATATCACCAAAACCTGGATTGAAAACAATCAGGGTAACGAGATTCGGGTGGTCGAATTCACTGACAACACAAAAAAACGCTGGCATGCAGAAACAGATGCTTACACTGGCCTGCTACTGAATGAACACTCGTTCGAGTTCACACTATCCGGTAAACAGGTTCCGCTGAGTGATATTCTTAACGAAGCCCGCAAAACCCACAAAAATATGATCATCCTGAGAACGACTTCAAAACACCGCAAAAACGTCCCAGTCAGAGAGATCGTTTATCTGGATGAAAACGGTTATCGGAAACGCCTTATTGTTAATTCAATCACAGGAGAAACCATTAGCGACCAACTAACACCAACCCTGCCCTATCAGTAACAACTTTCAACATTTGAGTGTAAATAATATTTACATATTAAGTATTTAGTCCCATTAAAATCACATACTCATAGGTGTCAGCGCGCTTCAACAACCAGCAAAACGAAAACACAAAGCGCCAGAAGCATAGAGCCTCCGAACAAACGCTACGCCATGCCACTATGTAAACGTATTTGTACGTAGTGCTATCTACATACGTCAACGATAACCTATACCCGTTGTGTTCAATCCGTAAACGATATGGGTTTTTACAGCTCTGCATAAAGGGTTGTTTGGAAAATTATTTCATCAGCGTAGCGACTGCACGCTACTCTACCCGATATTACTTATTCGCATTCAGAGTCTGGACATCAGACCTGAGGCGATAGAAGATGTTCGATTCTGCGATTAGGGCTCAGCCTGCAGCCTCTCAATCAGCGATCCAACTTTTCTGTGTATCCGGAGTTTACTGGACATTTGTTCCAGAACCTCCTGACAGGAAACTGATTAAAAAAGAGCAATATTATGGATTTCAGACTGAAAGATCGTCACTTCGTCAAACTTCTGGATTTCACTTCCGAAGAAATCAACAGCCTGCTGACACTATCCCGCGAATTAAAAGCCGCGAAGAAGTCATGCGAAGAGCCTCGTTTTTTACAAAATAAAAACATTGCCCTGATTTTTGAAAAAGCCTCCACCCGCACACGCTGTGCTTTTGAGGTGGCAGCTTTTGACCAGGGAGCCAATGTCACTTACATCTCCAGTGGCTCACAAATGGGAAGTAAGGAGTCCGTAAAAGACACAGCCAGAGTGTTAGGACGCATGTATGATGGCATAGAATTTCGCGGACATTTACAACAGCACGTCGAAGAACTCGCCGAGTTCTCCGGTATTCCCGTATGGAATGGTCTGACCAACGAATGGCATCCAACCCAGATTCTGGCCGATTTCCTGACCATGATTGAACACGGCAACGGTCGTCCGCTGAACGAACTGAAACTGTGTTACGTGGGTGATGGGCGTAATAATGTCGCCAACTCACTTCTGGTGGGTTCAGCTAAAATGGGTGTGGATTTCCGAATCGCTGCTCCGGCTGGTTTTGCTCCTGATGAGGCACTTGTTGAACAATGCCAGAACATCGCCAGAGACTCAGGTGCCAGACTCACTATTACTGAATCGGTTGAAGACGCAGTCGCCGGTTGCGACTTTATTTACACCGACGTCTGGGTATCCATGGGCGAACCGATGGAAGCCTGGGAAGAGCGGGTAAAACTGATGACCCCCTACCAGGTCAACCAGACCATGCTGGAACAGACCGGCAATCCGGATGTTCGCTTCCTGCACTGTCTGCCAGCGTTCCACAACGACGAAACCACCATTGGTAAAGAAATTGCGGAACACTTCTTCAAAGGTGAAGAGAAAATGAACGGGCTGGAAGTGACCGAAGAGGTCTTTGAGTCTGAACACTCCATCGTGTTTGATCAGGCCGAAAACCGGATGCACACCATCAAGGCTGTTATGGTGGCAACGTTGGGCGATTAATCTCCCAGCTGTCCCAGCGGCCTTGACAGACCGGAGATATTCCATGCTGGTTGTCATTGCCCTGGGAGACAGCGCGATTGTGCAGAGAGACCAACCTCTCAATTCACATGCGCTGCGACAATGCATTCAACACGCAGCCCAATGCATTGCCGAAATAGCAAACCAACATCAGGTGATATTGCTGCATGGCAATGGTCCGGCCATTGGCCTTCTGACCCTGATGAATGGCAACTGCGCCGACCTGAATACCGGTACCGCCGATGTTCTGGGAGCCCAGGCCAGGGCAATGACGGGCTTCCTGCTGGAACAGGGGCTGAGAAACCAGCTGCCGCAAAAGTCATTTTGCAGCATGTCGCATCTGACACTGGTTGACGCTGACGATCCGGCAATGATGCATCCGACACGTTACGTTGGACCATTGTACAACAGAGTACAGGCACAACTGGTACAGGAGCAGAACCCGGACTGGGTACTGCAGCGGACAGGAAGGCTTTATCGCCGGATGATCCCGGCCCCGGTACCAAAAGACGTCCTGGAAATGGCGACTCTGAAACATCTGGTCGCCGCTGACAATATATTCGTTATCTGCGGCTGCGGCGGTGGTCTGCCCGTCCGAAATGACACAGATAACCGCCTCCATGGTGTTGAAGCCATGGTTGACAGAGATGAAACTGCCGCATTTATTGCGCGTAAACTGAATGCTAATGCTTTGCTGATGTTATCCAGCATCGATGCCGTTTTAGACAAGCCCGGCCATCCGGAAGCAAGACAGATTCGCACCATTACCATCAACCGTCTTGAATCACTGGGATTCAATGACACGGCGATGGCTCCAAAGGTGAAAGCAGCCAGTGGCTATCTTGCTAAAAACGAGCTTGCTAAAGATGACTTAGCCGACCGCCAGTTAAACGACAGGCGACGATTTTGTGCAATAGGCAATCTGCACAACGCTGCCAGTGTGCTTTCCGGTCAGTCCGGAACCCGGATCAGCGCATCAGCGTCTTCTTCATCCGAAGGCGCTGAGATTGTCTACTATTGAGAGATTTTGGGTTGCCCTCACACCGAAATTTTCTGAAAACCTGTAGGACTTTTGTTCTACATTATTTGGGGTTGTTGCAAAGGTTTGGAACAGTGTGGCATGAACGGTTTGTTATGAAGCCAGTCATGCCAAAGCAGCTCCGTTCTTTTGCAACAGCCTCAATTGAGGGCATTGGTCTTAGTGCTTCTATCAAAACGTTCTTTCATTCAATGAAAACAAACGTCCAATAGAGGTGCTGTGTTTTCCATGGAGCCTGACAGGCCTGAGTCCCCCGTCACCGGGTCACTGACTTAAGCCCAACAGGTTCCGAGCAGTACAGAGGAGCAGAAATGCCCCAGAGCTTATTGCGATACACCAACATTCTCAGCATTGTTGGTGACTTGATTCGCGTTCAAGTGCCGAACCTGACGGAGGGCAATGCCCGGGCCAATTATGGCGACCTGGCATTGATCGAGCAGAATGGTCAGCCCTATTCCATGGCCCAGATCATCAAGATCGACCATGAAGAGGTTTCCCTGCAGGTATTCGCAGGCACCAAAGGTCTGTCTACCGGTGCCGCCGTATGCTTTTTGGGTGAGCCAATGAAGGCGACCTACTCTCCGAACATCCTTGGCCGTATCTTTAACGGTGCCGGTGAACCGATTGACGGTGGCCCTGCACTGGAACAGGACCCCAAGGTAGAGATCGACGGCCCTTCCGTAAACCCTGTTCGTCGTGTATTGGCGTCCCGCATGGTACGTACCAATGTGCCAATGATCGACGTATTCAACACCCTGGTAGAGTCCCAGAAGATTCCTATCTTCTCCGTGGCCGGTGAACCGTACAACCGTTTCCTGGCGCGTATTGCGATTCAGGCCGAAGCCGACGTCGTAGTATTCGGCGGCATGGGTCTGATCTTCGACGATTACCACTTCTTCCGTAACGAGTTTGAGAAAGCGGGCGTATCCTCCCGTACCGTTATGTTCACCAACCAGGCGTCCGACCCGACGGTAGAACGTCTGCTGACTCCGGACATGGCGCTGGCCGTGGCAGAGCACTTCGCTGTAGAAGAGTCCAAGAAAGTGCTGGTCCTTCTGACCGATATGACCTCCTACGCTGACGCGATGAAGGAAATCGGTGTAGCAATGGATAAGATTCCTGCTAACCGTGGTTACATGGGTGACCTGTACTCCCAGCTGGCAAAGCGTTACGAAAAAGCCTGCGACTACAAGGGTGCAGGCTCTGTAACTATTCTGGCGGTAACCACCATGCCGGGTAATGACGTTACTCACCCGGTACCGGATAACACCGGTTACATCACCGAAGGTCAGTTCTATCTGCACGACGGTGTACTGGATCCGTTTGGTTCCCTGTCCCGACTGAAGCAGATGGTTCAGGGTAAAGAAACCCGCGACGACCACGCACCGATCATGAACACCATGATCCGCTTCTACTCCGACTCTGTGAATGCCAAGCAGAAGCAGGCCATGGCGTTTGAACTGTCCAGCTACGACCTGAAAACCATCCGGTTTGGCGACCTGTTCAAAGAGCGCTTTATGGCCCTGGACGCAGCTATGAGCCTGGAAGACGCTCTGGATCTGTGTTGGGAAACTCTGGCGGAATGCTTTGAACCGGGCGAAACCCTGATGAAGCAGAGCCTGCTGGAGAAGTACTGGCCAAACAAGGCAGCTGTCGGTGTTGAGGAAAAAGAACTCGCAGCAGCAGAGGCATAAACCATGGCCAAGGTAGCCCTCAACAAAAGTTCGCTTAACAAAGAAAAGCGCAGCTTAAAAACGTACAACCGTTACCTGCCGGCGCTGGAACTGAAGCGCCAGCAGCTGATGGCTGAACGTAAGAAAGCGGAAGAGGCACTGGCTGAGGCTCAAACCGAACTGGCTGACGTTGAACGTCTGGTACAGGCACAACTACCCATGCTGGCCCGTGCCGACGTTCCGGTAGAAAATTTGGTTCGAGTCAGGAACGTCAGACTGATTGATGAAAACATCGTCGGTACCACTGTACCTGCCGTGGGCAACATCGATATTGAACTGACGCCATACAGCGACCTGGCCAAGCCTCACTGGGTGGATTTCCTGGTGGAACTGCTGCAGAAGATGGTACGGCTGCGTGTTGAGTATCAGGTGCGCGAACTGCGTCATGCTGAACTCGACAAGGCAACCCGTACGACTTCTCAGCGAGTCAACCTGTTCTCCAAGGTACTGATTCCTCAGACCAAGAAGAACATCCAGAAAATCCAGATTTACATGTCCGACCAGGACCGCGCCAGCGTTATGAACGCCAAGCTCTCCAAGGGCAAGGTGTTGGCGCAGGAAGCCAAAGCGGCAGCGGCTGGCTGAATGAGGCATTCTATCTGGGAATAAGACATGGCTATAAAACAACTTAACAAGATCACCCTGTACGGACCGAGCCAGGACAAGGCTCATGTTCTGCAGGGACTGCAGTCAATGGGCTGCCTGCACCTGATCCCGTTGACGGATCAGCCTGCAGAAGCCTCTGTACGACTGCAGCCAGCTGAAGCCAGCGAAGCACTGGCCTGGCTGGAACGAGCGCCCAGAACCAGACGACAGGTGAAGGACAAGTCCATAGCGGATATCGACACGGTAGTGCGTGAAGTACTGGACAACAAGTCCAGCACCCGCGAAGTCAGCGATGCCCGTGACAAGCTGGAAGAACGTGTTCGGGAAGTTCGCCCCTGGGGTGAATTCCACTTTCCGGAAGTCTCCCAGCTTGATGGTCAGCGCTTCTGGTTCTATGTTCTGCCAGAGGGCGATATGTCAGCTTTGAATGACATTGAACTGCCCTGGCAGCTCATGGCAAAGGATAACAGGCAAAAACTGGCTTATGTGATCGTGATCAGCGAGCAGGAACCTGCAGAGGATCTCCTGCCGGTTTCACGGTCCCATATCGGTATCGTGCCTCTGTCCCGCCTTGAAGACGAACTGGAAGAGTCCGAACAGCTTCTGGAAGACCTGTACGCCGAGCGCGAAGCCCTGACTCGCTGGAACTACCTGCTGGGTCAGGCGGTTGCCGCCAGACAGGACGCTGCGGAGCTGGCAGAAGCCCAGAGTACCACTCAGGATGAACAGGAGTTCTTCCTGGTACAGGGCTGGATTCCTCAAAGCGAGCGTCAGGCAGCTGAAGCGTTCTGTATTGAGAACGGTGTGGCTGCCCTGTTTGAAGAACCCACCGAAGACGACCATCCACCGACTCTGCTGGAGAAAAAGCCCGGCACCGGTGGTGGCTCCGACGCCCTGGGCTTTTTCCAGACCCCGAACTATCGGGCCTGGGATCCGGGTAACGTGGTGTTCTACTCGTTCTCGCTGTTCTTCGGCATGATCATGTCCGATGTGATGTACAGTTTTCTGTTCGGTCTCATCGTCTTCATGTTCCGTGGCAAGCTGAAAAAATCAGAAGCCGGCTCCCGCCTGATGAACCTGGCGTACTTCATGTCCGCCGTCGGTATCGTCTGGGGCGCCATGATTGGCAGTTACTTCGGAGCCTCGCCCGGTGGCGGGATACTCGACAGTATCGCCTTTGTGGACCTGAACGATTACAACGCCATGATGAAACTCTCCGTCTTTATCGGTGTGGCTCATCTGATCATTGCTAATATCATGACCGCCTGGGTCAACCGCTCACGCAGTTATGCCCTGTCCCCGCTGGGGTGGGCGCTGGTGATGGGTGGCGGCCTGAGCATCTGGCTCGGCATGTCCGGCACGCTGCCGGAAGCCTTTGCCGACCTGTTCGGTCCGGCGATGATGGCAGTGGGCGGTGCGTTTGTATTCCTGTTCACCAGTACCCGTAAGGTTCGCTCGGCAGGTGACCTGCTCCTGCGCGGCCTGGACGGTCTGAAAGCGGTCTACAACATCACATCGGCCTTTGGCGATGTTCTGAGTTACATGCGTCTGTTCGCGCTCGGCCTGTCCGGTGCGTCCCTGGCCATGACCTTTAACTCACTGGCAATGGACGCACTGCATTCCAGCCCGGTCATCGGTGTGCTGTTTGCAGGCCTGATTCTGCTACTGGGTCACGTATTGAATTTCGCTCTGTGTATCATGAGCGGCGTGGTTCACGGCATGCGTCTTAACGTAATTGAATTTGTTAACTGGGGTCTGTCCGACGAGGGCTACCCGTTTAAAGCATTTAGTAAGAAAGAGGATTGATAATGGAACAATTAATTATTGCACTGGGCTGGTTGGGTGTTTTTGCTCCTGTTGCACTGGGTGCGGTAGGTTCTGCGATTGGTTGTTCGGTTGCCGGCCAGGCGGCCTGTGGTGCAATGCTGGACGTCGAGAGTGGCTACGGTAAATTCGTCGGCCTGTCTGCGATGCCATCTTCCCAGGTTATCTACGGTATCGTAATCATGTTCACCCTGAGCGGTCTGGGTGTATCTGAAGCGACTGCTCCGGGTCTGTTCGGTATTGGTCTGCTGACCGGTGTTGCCCTGATGTACTCCGCTACCTACCAGGGTCAGGCGGTTGCTGCTGCAATCAACGCTTCCAAGAACAAGCCTGAAGTATTCGGTCTGTCCATCGCACCAGCTGCGATTGTAGAAGGCTTCGCGGTATTCGCATTCGTATTCGCTCTGGTTATGGGTCAGGCCATCGGCGCCTGAGCCGTCTGACTCATCCCGTGATGATGCTGAGCCGCTGCTTTTATATGAAAAGCTTCAATATAAGCAGCGGATTCAGCCAATGGAAATCAGAGGAAATACATTATGACTGCAGCGATGCACCCCGAAGGTAAAGCGTCCGTTGGCGTTCAGGAACTGATTGAAAAACTGCGCAAGCAGGGTGTTCAGAACGGTCGTACTGAAGCGGACAAGATTATCAGCGACGCCGAGGCAAAAGCCGCCGAGCTGATCAAAGAAGCACAGACCAAAGCTGACGCGATTGTCGGCAAGGCCCGTGAAGAAGCAGACTTCATCACCAAAGCCGGTAAGGAAGCCCTGCAACTGGCAGAGCGCAATGCCATCCTGGAACTGAAAGACTACCTGCTGGAGCAGTTCTCCCAGCAAGTAACTGCCGTTGTCAGCAGCTCCATGGAAAAAGAAGAACTGCTGCAGAAGATGATTCTGGAAGTAGCCGGCGAAAACAATCTGCGCGGTGAAGACAATGTCGAAGTTGTACTGCCACGCAAGGTCATCGGTGTTGACGAACTGCGTTCACAACCGGAGCTAGTGAAGGAAGGCCCACTGCTGGAGTTTGTGACCAGACAGGCTGCCGACATGCTGGGCGAAGGTGTCACCTTCACCATCGACGACAATACCGGCATCGGTTTCCGTCTGAAAGACAAGGACATCGAAGTCGAGCTGGACGATGAAGCCGTAGCGGCTGTACTGCTGCGCCACCTGCAGCCACGTTTCCGCGCACTGCTGGAAGGCATCGTTAAATAACGCCGGTTGGGACGGGCAAAACGCCCGCCCCAACCCGCGCAAGTCAAGGAGAATGCAATGGCAGAGAATGCCTACTACACCTTGCTGACATCGTTGCCGCATATCGACTCGCTGTTTGACAGCAAGATCACACCGATCTCCCGTCTGCAGCTTGATCGTCGACTGTCCATGCTGTCCACAGAAGACCGGGACACCCTGATCAAGGTGGAACAGCTTATGCACTGGAGCCACCTGGGCGAAGACGTCGATGAAGCGGCGCTGATCCGTCTGGCCGCGCGTCTGAGTTCCGAGCTGACCAGCGACACCCTGAAAGAACTGGTGGACTGGCGACTGGACATGCGCACCGTGGTAGCAGCCCTGCGTCGTAAAATGCGTGGAGCACAGGCTCCGGGCGATCCTCAGTGGAGCTACGGTTCCCGTTACGCCTACATCCGTCGTAACTGGAGCAACCCGACCCTGGGGCTGCAGCACGCCTTCCCATGGATTCCAACCGTTATCGAGTGCCTGAACAAGCAGGACTACCTGACGCTGGAAAAGACTCTATTGGAAGCCGTGTGGCGCAAGCTGGACGACGTTGGTCGCAAGCATAGCTTCGATTTTGAAGCCGTTATTATTTATGTGCTGCGCTGGAGCCTGGTTGCCCGCTGGACCGCCTACAATGGCGAGCAGGCAATGGAACGTTTCCGCGAGCTAACCGATCAGGCACTGGGCGAATTCGTTAAGCAATTGCCCGGCACCGCAGCCTGATCCGGATTACTGGACATTGAAGTATGAGTGAACAAGCAAGTACTGAAGTAAAACTTGAGTCAACTGCCCGGGTAGTGGCAGTGATGGGCGATATCATCACCATCGAAAGCACCAGCGAAAAACCGCTGGTAAAAAACGAAGTGGTGTACGTTCTGCCAAGCCGTCGTTCCAATGAAGCCGTAGAAGAACAACTGATGGCGGAAGTTCTGCGGGTACGTGGCAACACGGCTGACATCCAGGTGTTCGAAGACACCCGTGGTGTTGCTGTGGGCGATGGCATCATCCAGACTGGCCAGTTGCTGTCTGTGGACCTGGGTCCGGGCATTCTGGGCATGATCTATGACGGTCTGCAGAACCCTCTGGAAAGACTGGCAGCCATTCACGGCAAATTCCTGCAGCGCGGCGTTGCCGTAGAATCCCTGGATCGCGCCCAGACCTGGGCGTTCACAGCCGTTGCCAAGATTGGCGACAAACTGCGTGCCGGTGAAACCTTCGGTACCGTACCGGAAGGTCGCTTCACCCACAAAATCATGATTCCTTTCGACACCGACGGCGAAGTGGAAGTGGTATGGATTCAGGAAGGTAACTTCTCTGTTGATACCGTTGTCGCCCGCGTGAAGAACGAGCGTGGCGAAGAAGTCGAGCTGACCATGTACCAGAAATGGCCGGTACGTCGCTCTATTTCCGAGACGTTGCAGAAGAAAGGTAAAACTACCCGCCAATACCCGAACACCCCTCTGGTAACCACGCAGCGTATCGTCGATACCTTCTTCCCGATTGCCCGTGGTGGTACCGGTTGTATTCCTGGTCCGTTCGGTTCCGGCAAGACCGTACTGATGCACTCTTTCTCCCGTTACAGTAACGCCGACATCGTAATCGTTACCGCCTGTGGTGAACGTGCCGGTGAGGTGGTGGAAACCATTGAAGAGTTCCCGCACCTGCAGGATCCAACGACTGGTGGCGCACTGATCGATCGTACCGTGATCATCTGTAACACGTCCTCCATGCCGGTAGCGGCCCGTGAAGCCTCTATCTACACCGGTCTGACCCTGGGTGAATACTACCGCCAGATGGGTTACAACATTCTGGCGCTGGCTGACTCCACTTCCCGCTGGGCGCAGGCCATGCGTGAAACTTCCAACCGTCTGGAAGAGATTCCGGGTGAAGAAGGCTTCCCGGCGTACATGGACTCTGCAATCAAGGGTGTGTACGAACGTTGCGGCGTTATCACCAACGAAGAGGAGCAGGAAGGCTCCCTGACCATGATCGGTTCTGTATCACCTGCCGGTGGTAACTTCGAAGAGCCAGTGACTCAGGCGACTCTGGGTACCGTTAAGACGTTCCTGGGCCTGTCTTACGACCGCGCTTACAAGCGTTTCTATCCGGCGATCGACCCTCTGATTTCCTGGTCCCGTTATCTGGATCAGCTGAAAGACTGGTACGGCAGTAACCTGTCTCCGGAGTGGGTAGAAGACGTTAAGGAAATGCAGAAGCTGCTGGTTCAGGGTGACAGCATCAACCAGATGATGCAGGTAACCGGTGAAGAAGGTGTAACTCTGGACGATTATGTCACCTTTCAGAAATCCTTCCTGCTGGACATGGTTTACCTGCAGCAGGACGCCTTTGACGATGTCGACAGCAGCTGTCCTCTGTCGCGCCAGAAAGCCTGCTTTGAACTGGCAGTCAGCCTGATTCGCCAGAACTACAACTTTGCAGACAAAGAAGTGGCCCGCGATTACTTCGTGAAACTGACCGGCCTGTTCAAGAACCTGAACTACTCTCACGACGGTTCTCCGGAATACAACGGCTATATCCAGAAAATCGAAGAACTGCGCAGCCAGTTTATTGGTTCAGCTAAAGCGGCTTAATTCAGACAACCGCTTAAATTGAAAAAGCCACAGACAGCCTCCCTGTTTGTGGCTTTTTTTTGTCTTTTTACCACTACAATAAAAATAATTATAAACCCATATTTTTTATTCTAAATACAGCTATTAAAGCGGTCTCCTCCTTCTGTCCAATCTACGGGGGTAATCCCCGATTATTCGAAGTCAAAAAATCAAAATTGCCAGCATCGACTTGCAGCTATCTCATTAACTGCTAAAAGTCTTTGTTTAAAGTCAATTTTTTCATGCAAACGCTTTGTGACTTTCCAGCCGTTTGAGGTAGCAGAATGAGAAACGAACGTCCCAGCTTTATGAGAAGTGCCATTGCAGCGGCGATTAGCTCCTCATTCATTTGTACCGCAGCCTTGTGTGATGAGTTTGAGATAAATACCCTGACCTGGGACGCGAAAAATTCAGTTTTTGCTGAGGGGTCTGCCAAAGTCGAACTTGAACAAACAAAAAGTGAAGGTAGCTCTTTTAGGCAAACTATCGGTCAGACACCCAGGCTGGATGAAAAAAACATGCCTTATTTCAGTCTTCTGAATAAAGGACTGAAGGATTCAGGAGTTGGCATCGTAGTCCAGACAAAAAACAAAGAATTAGAAACAGGGCAAATAGCAAGTCACTTTATAGTCTCTATCCAAAAAGATGGAACGGATGCTATCAAGATGTCTCGCGACCTGGAAACCGGAAAGACAATTTTTTCAATACAGAAAAAGCTCCATACAGGCAAAGGATTTCATAGTGAATTAAAGAGTTATTTGCAAAAACATCATACCGAAGCGTTGACTATCGATGATACGAAAGTTGCAGCACCCAGTACTGCAAAAGTCATCTTCGACAGGTTAGCCATCAATAAGCATGCATTAACTAGCAGAGATCAAGATGATTTCACAGTAATAGAAATACCGCTCAAAGGTGTATCCAATAGCCCTCCATTTATAAACACTGTCTCATCTGCAAGCGCATCACCTGACAAAGCCACTATGGTTGACGTTGATGGCGCCATAGCTGCTATGATGACAGCTTATACTCAGAGTTACCTGACAACATCGAGTGATGAGAAAGGATCTCACGATTTACTGGCATCGATCCTGAGAAAACAGCCGGGGTTTATGGTGGGAGCCCAGGACATTACTGCTCTTGCTCCGTTTGAAGATGTCCCGGTCTTCCTCATCCACCACACCGAAGGCAGCGATCCCAGAAAGATCGAATTAATTCCCCAGTCAGCCGCTGCCACCGTCCTTCTTGAACGATACAAAGAGGAAACTGACAGCTATCAGGATATTACTCTGTCCAAATCGTCTGCCAAGGATTTAAAACGGAAAGCTTATTCTTCTCTGCTGCAGCAGCTTATTGTGATGAAAGCTCGTAAACAGGGCTTAGCTGCTTTGCCCGGACAAGAGGAGATAAAGAAGCTGGCTTCTGATCAGGAACTGCTTTTTCTGTGTGGTGCCAAGTTAGATCGCGAGGCAAGTGCAGAAACCTCGATAACTCTAACAAGCCAGGAGCAAAGTCGCACCGCCCGCCTGATGACTTCGGAATCATTACTGACTTATCTCCGCAGTCAGTTTATGAACCATCCCGAAGTTGGGGGGTTTGTAATGGGTAAAGATTTAGAAGCAGCTGTAAAAGACCATCTGCCTGAGCGGACCGGTAGTCAGCTGTCAGAAGGTGATCAGGATAGTCTCAATTATCTTAATGCGTTCTACAGGAAAACACATCGCTCCAGCAAGCAACGGGTCAATGATCATCTCAATGCAGCAAAAGCAGAAGCAGCAGAAGGACGTGTTCAGCATCTCACTCAGCAACTGGATCAATCAGTTAGCAAGGTGGAAAATCTGCAGAAACGACTGAATCAAGTAGCTAGTGAAAAGGAAGCACTACAGAAAAATTTTAAGCAATTAACTAGCAATAAGAAAAAAATAGAGGAAGAACTGCAAAAGAACGAAGATGAAATGACTGCTGCAAATGCCGACCGGGAACAATTAAAGCAGGATAACGACCGTCTTACTCAGGAACAGAAGCAATTAGCCAGCAATGAAAAAGATCTACAGGAACAACTGGAAAAGACTAAAGATCAACTTGCTGCTGCAAATAACAATCTGAACAAATTAAACCAGGAGAAGAATCATCTGGTTCAGGAACAGCAGCAATTGGCTAGTGATAAGGATGATATACAGAAACAAGTACAAAAAGACAACGACGAGCTTTCTTCTTTAAATAAGGAGCTGGAAGAATTAAGGCAGATAGCAAAGGTACAGGATAACAAATCCATAAAACAGTCCATAGAAACCCTTCAACATGATATTGAGCAAAAGACACGCGAAAACACAGAGTTACAATCCAAACTGGATACGATAAGCAAACTGCTCGGTACAACAGCAAACAACCGCGATGGTAGCTTCCATCCCGATGCTACCAGATATGTGAGAGGAGACGCTGCCAGCCTGCTTCATCCGGACATTGCCATGCATGACGACATTTTGTCTCAGAACGAATTTATGGCGATGCAAAAGCTGAACTTACCCAAAGATATGCTGCCTGATGAGGTTGTTCAAAGGTTGAAGTACATGGAACCACTGATGGAGCATTTTGATGGGAAGAACTCCATAACTCTGGATCAATTTGCCAACGAATTACCTGACCTTCAGAAAACGTATTTTCAGCCCCCCCGGCAGGCCGGTGAATCCGGGCAAATTAAACTGGAACTGGAAACAGAGTTCCAAAATTATATCAGAAAAAATTTCGGCAATGCGGATCCAACCCCTTTTGTTAACGTTATAGGAAATTTCAACCCTGAAGATGTTCTGACATTTGGCGAATATGTCAGAGATATCAATAAAATAGTTCCGCCTTCAACCGAACAACCGCTATTACAACGCCTCAATACCTACCACATTATGTCCCTGCAGGCCGGAGTTGATCACGATACGCTATCGACAATGCTCGAGTACTATCAGCACGCACCTGTAGAATACCGGATTATGTGGAACCAGCTGGAACTGGCCAGACTTCAAAAATGGCTAGATCAAACTATGTTCGTGCCTGATGTAGAGGAGCTGAATGACTTCCCTGAATCCCGGTACCTCCCAGACAAAAAACGCCTGCAAACCCTTAAAGATATTGCTTCCTATTCCCCTTCACTGACCGCTGATGCGCTTGCCAGCTACATTCAGGCAGCGGGCAAAGTGATGCACTACCTGTCCCCTGAACAGCTCGTTCAGTTGCAGGTTGAACTGAAACAAGCCCCTGCACCACAGCAAGCGGATGCCAGTGACCCTGACATTGAAGCTCAATACAGAAGGATTGCACACCGTTTAGATATACCAGAAGAAAGCTGGGAAGCGTTGCTTACACTAGCCAGGCAACCTGCAGGCTTATGGAAGCATACGTATGAAGTCATTGAAGATAATGGTGGAACGAAAAAAGTTCTTCCCGATCATGTCACACCTGAAGAAATGAAACTGGCGAAATCGCCTTTTGATCCAGTCACCGTCATTGAAGCAAGGAAATTCAAGGAACTAAGCCCTAATGCTTATAAAGTAAAATTGAACGCACAAAAAGCATTACAGGCAGAAACAGATCAGCGTATGGATGAGCTGACACAAATTGCCACCGACGATATTGTCTACTCCTCAGAGCAGCTTAAGCGTTTCCCGGATAATAGCGACCTTAAAGACGGAAAATGGGTAGAGCCGCTAAAAGCGTTCTATCACAAACTGAAAGATCGATTCGACAGAAGAGATATTGTGAAGTATGCAAGACTCCTTGCCCATTTTTCACCGGATGAATATAACAGCCTGATTAAGACGATACCAAGCGTTATAGACTTGGTTGATCCCAACAAAGGAATTCTGCCCGGGAGAGAAATGGAATTTAATGAATCCCTCATGGGCGCAGCTCTTGAAGGAAAGTTCAGAGAAGTTCTGAACTATATAAAACTGGCACGTGAAAACAGTAGAGAGAATCTGGAAAACTTTAAAGAAGAAGCCCTGACTCTTGGTCAGCACCCACAAGCTAAAGTGCTGACTATTGAACATATTGCAGTAGCAATGCAGGAAGCCGATCCCCAAAAAATCATGGATCAGCGACAGGTGTTGCGGAACAATCCAAAATATTATGATTTCATGGCTACCAAATCAGCCTCTAAACGAACAGAGAAACTTGATCAGGGACACAAGGGGCTTAATGCTGTTAACAAACTGGTTGAAACCTATACAGCCGATTCAGACTACGACGCAGAGCGGCTTACAAGTCAGAAACAATTAAAAGAAACTCTTGAAAGTATCCAACAGGAAATCAGAGAAACAAAGCTGCCTGAACTCTCAAAAACAACCGGGGGAGAGACCCCACTATATAATAAGCAGCTGCAAGAAAAACTTGACTCACTGACGACTGGCAGCAATCTGAAAGAAACCAGGGAGCTGCTTGAAAGCTGGGATGATGTAAAAATTGTCAAGATCACAGATGATATCCAAGAGCCACTGCATCGCATTCGTAAAATAAAGCTCCCCGGCGAACTGTTTATTCATCCTGGCCCCGACATGCTGGATTTAAGTCCGCTGCAAGATCAGCTGAAGACAGCCAACAGCCATAGCGGCGGAGATCGCCTTCAGGAAAAGAATGCTTTAGCCCAGATATTAAAGCTCACGGAGCCGAAAGAGTTTCAAACAGAATTTGTTAAATATACAAAAAGCAAAAGGGACTTAAGACCTTACGCAGAAGTCCATAGCAGCATGCTTGAGTTAAAAGAATTACTTAAAGTTGAGCAGTGGAGTGAAGAACAAAACACCAGAGCTGCTGAAATTATCAAGCCCTGGGCAACAGATAGAAATTCAGAAACAGCTAAGCCATTTAATCAATACGTTGCAACAAAAAAAGGGGGTGCCCGACATCATTTAGAGGCTGCTAGGGCCTCGTCGAAACCGTCTCCAAATTTCAGAGAACAGATTAAAAAAGCGATGGAGTCTCAGGTTATAAAAGAGGCCATCACAATCGGAAACATCCGCCAAAAACTGTCTGAAATCAATGATGACCTGTCAAATCTGGACGAGTTGCATAAGACACTACTTAGTCTTAAAAGTGCTGCAGAAACAGACGGTGCATCTGAAATTGAAGGAGTGGAGGCCGTTCAGGGTCTGCTGGCTGATATCAATGAAAAATCAACACCAGACCAAGTCATTGAAGTGGTCAAAAGCCTTCAGCTGTCCGATGAGGCATCACCGATAAACAAAGCCCTGGAGACGGTTGATGGTATTGTGGAGACAACAGCTAACATCAGAAAATTCATAAGCGAACCCGCCCTTCAAGTAGATGAGGATGTTGATCAGGATTACCTTCAAAGACATGAGGAAACCATTAAAAACTTCGCGGGTGAATATAAAGAGCTCCATGAGACAGACGTTTGGAAAGAACACGTAAACCAGCCTCTCGATGATTTGACGGATAAAAATGGGTACCCTCTGAGAGATAAACTGGAGGAGATCAAAGGCCCACTGGAGGAAGCAGAGCAAGATATCAATGCATATCGTTTATTTTCCTCAAACCCGGAAGAAGCCTTCAGGAAGAACAAAGAAGGCCAGCTTAACATCCAGAAGCTGGAGGAAGAAAATAGAGCATTACAAGAGAAGCTGGCTAACAGCCCTTTACCGGCCACCTCTGAGTCTTATATCGACCATTACCTGCAGCTGAAACCCGGCAGTTCTGAGGCTCTGTTGCTGGGTGATTTACTGAGACTCACTCAGGCAGGAGTTCCGTTGGAATCTTTCAGTAAACTGGATTTCCAAAGCCCTCAGGATGTTATGAGGCTTGCAGGTCTGGCGAAAAACAAGGAAATAAAGCCAGAAGCGTTAGAGATGATAACTGTAAGACTGATGGAATCGAACGAGCTTATTAAGCCAATGCTCGATAAACTTGAGAAAATCAAAGCAACTGAACCTGTCCCCCACAGAGAAACATTAGAGACAGCTCTCACAGAAAGCAGTGCAGCCGCTGATCAGGATCTGACGAGCTCATCCAGTGTCTACCGCAAAGCGATGATGAAGTCGAAAGAATATTACGACTTTGCTATGCCCTACATCATTGCTGAAAAAAACGACCCTGAACTGCACAATAAAGTGCTGGAAACATTGAAGTTCTACGCTGAAGGCAAACGTATAGAAGATCCGACCGTGATCGCCCCTGATCAGAAAACACTGGATGAACTCGGCCTGACCCGGAAAAAGTCTGAAATTCTCCTCAATCACATCACCAGGAACTGGATGTTTAATGATGATCTGACACATGCAGATATCATTGAGATAGCGCTTCTTGACATGGTCAAAGCAGAACTCAGGAGATACGAGAAGTTCGGTTACAAGGTCCAACAGAAAATTGCCGCAATGAGAGAATACGCCAGTGACAAGGCACAACGTCTTGACACTAAGACGGCGAGCACCCGGAAGTGGTTAATGGACAATGGCTACATTGCCGGAGAGGCTACCTACCACACCATTGAAAACCTGCTGTACCTGTACTTCAGAAATCGCATTAATGTCTATCTGGATGATATTGCCTATAACGATGGCAAGGGACTGATTGCCGCCATTAATGACGTAGGGGAAGGGCTGGATGAATTCCTTCTGGCTGCCGGACTGGTTCGCGGAGAACATCAGCAGCAGATTGTGTCAGATATCCTGAATTACTTTGGTAAAGAGGCTTATCATATCTACGACGAGTACTTCCGGTCCACACTGGGAGAGCGTGCCGACTTTATGGACAATGTTCTCAAACCCGCCGCTTTAGCCGTTCAGGCACCTGTCGGGTTTCACGAAATCGGCGTCATGCTGAAACTTGGCGGGGCTGATAACGTCTGGAGCTGGAACACCGCCTGGCACACCTTTGGCTACACTGCGATTGGTCTCATTGTCGATATGTCAAGGGGCAACCATTACAACAAGATGATGATTCAGGCCATTGACCCGGCTATGACAAACCTTGCAGGGTGGATGGACAGTAAAGTTCATCTGTACTCCGACCAGTCCAGCCCGGAGGATAAGTATTATTCGGAGCTCTGGTCTTCAACCGCCAAGCACTGGAACGGCTGGAATGACTACCTGGGACAGAGCATTGGAGCAAAAATGACGCGAGCTCCTGCGGAACTGGCACAAAGCCTGATCACAACCAAAATATACAGCTCAGCCTTGATTCCAGCATTGAATCCTATAGCATTCACAAGAACTAACCCTGCTATCAGGGCAGCAAACAAGGCTTTGCTGGATGCTGGAGCGGCAGCCCCTCTTAAGCCGGAAGTGCCATACTGGCAACCTGGTTTTAAATCTGTCTCAGCCTATTATCTGGCCAAAGGCGTTAATGACTGGAGTCGCAACGACCTTGCCGGTACCAAATACTTACTGGAAGGCTTTGCCGGGTTTGCAGATTACATGAATGGCGTCCCCGCTACCGCCAAAAACAGCTACTCCCAGGGTCTTGAGAAAAACCTGCATAAACTGAGCCTCAGTCACCAGGATACCCGGTTTGCGGAAGGCAAAGACCTCGAGGCCTGGACTCCCTTCACCAATGCCGTGAAATTTGTTGCCACAGCCGTTGCCAGGGTTGGTCAGGCAACCGGACTTGATCAACTGGGAGGCTTCTCTCAGGGAACCTATGACCAATTTGGTAAGCCTGATCTTGCCGATCAGGTCAGAAGACCCAACACAGTATCATCATGGATAAGTACTCTAAGCGAATACGGAGCCTGGGCTATGAAAAGCTCCGGTGCCTCAGATGCTGTTCTGTGGGGCATTGACAAGGTCAGACCTCCGGTTATGAGCGTTCTTTCAACAGCCGCTGGAGGTGCTTCAACAGTGGGTAGTGGCATTGTTTCCACAGCCCTTACAGCACGAGAGGTGTTGCGATCTGCTGAAGAAAGGATCTATGAATTAATGGGTTACCAGCTGGAAAGAAAATCAGAACCTGGAGTGGTTAGCGAACATGACACGTCTCAAACTGTCGACCCGGGGCAGTCAGGAGGAGATAAGGCCTTTAAAGAACCGATTCCCGACCAGCACCCCGTCACAGATCAGGATGAAAACGACGAAAGCAAAGTTGCTGATCAGACCATTGCGTTTGAGCAAGGTAACGTACAAGAGCCGTCAGTAACAGAAAGCGAAGCCTCTGACGAACAGGTTCCCGACCAGCACCCCGTCACAGACCAGGATGAAAACGACGAAAGCAAAGTTGCTGATCAGACCATTGCGTTTGAGCAAGGTAACGTACAAGAGCCATCAGTAACAGAAAGCGAAGCCTCTGACGAACAGGTTCCCGACCAGCACCCCGTCACAGACCAGGATGAAAACGACGAAAACAAAGTTGCTGACCAGACCATTGCGTTTGAGCAAGGTAACGTACAAGAGCCGTCAGTAACAGAAAGCGAAGCCTCTGACGAACAGGTTCCCGACCAGCAACCCGTCACAGACCAGGATGAAAACAACGAAAGCAAAGTCGCTGATCAGACCATTGCGTTTGAGCAAGGTAACGAACAAGAGCCGTCAGTAACAGAAAGCGAAGCCTCTGACGAACAGGTTCCCGACCAGCACCCCGTCACAGACCAGGATGAAAACGACGAAAACAAAGTTGCTGATCAAGCCTCTGCGCCTGAGCAGGTTCAGGCAATTGAGCCGTCAGCAACAGAAGATGACGTTAATAAGCCTGAAACTACCAGTGAAGAAGAAAGTGAGGAAGAAGAACCCTACTTCGGTGAAGAGGAGGATCCTGTAGACCTTTATGACGAAGACGATGAAGAAGGTCTTAGCGATAGTCCGGACGCTAATGTCAACACAATGGCAGCACAACAAGGTGATTGAAGAAGAACAATCACCGACCAGAAGAGGCGCACGTCGCTAATCTCTGAAACCAGAGGGGAGAAATGAACCTTTCCCCTCAATACTACACCACCTAATTGTCATAACAGCTTTTCATAACAACGTGCAGAGACATTGACTATGAAACCATTAGCATTGCGCTTTCTTCCCGCAGCACTATTGACCATTATTGTTGCCCTGGTATCCCCGTTAGCCTTTGCCGACATGGACGACGACCAGTTTGAAGACAGTCAGGACTCCTATTACCAGAATGCGACATCAGAGCAGGAGACTGATGACGATTACATGATCACTGGTTTTGAAGAAGAGTCCGATGCTGACAATCAGTACCAGAACGACACGTATTATCAAGGTCAGGAAGAAGTGGTCTTTGATGAGGACGAAATGGATGGTACTCAAAACTATTATGACGATGATGAAGAGGACGGTGAATACTGATACCCATTCCATCCTCTAAACATGAATTACACAGCTATTTTAAGCTGACAAAGATGGATTTCTATTCCTCACTGTCGCGGAAACTCAGGGCAACCGAATTCATACAATAGCGATGACCTGTTGGCTCAGGCCCATCCGGGAACACATGCCCGAGGTGTGCATCGCATCGGGAGCAGCGAACCTCGGTTCGTTGCATACCATGACTGTGATCTTCCAGATAAACGACAGCCTCCTGATTAACAGCCTGCCAGAAGCTGGGCCAGCCACAACCTGCATCAAACTTGGTCTTTGAGTCGAACAGAACCTGGTCACAACAGACACAGTGATAAACCCCGTTTCTGTCAAACACAGCATACTCACCGGAAAAAGGGGTTTCTGTACCAGACTGCCGACAAACCCTGAACTGTTCGTCGGTCAGCTGCTCACGCCACTGAGCCTCTGTTTTCTCTACTTTCATCGTTTACTTCCTCCTCAGATCAATGGCTGAGAATTAATACAGCAGGCTAGACATCCACAGAAGACGACGATAAATTACCCTGCAACAGTATCTTTTTTCAAACAATAGTTCGAAAAAAACGACAAAAACCAGAATTAATCCTTTACGTCGTTCCTGTCAGGCTCTTAGCTGCATAACAGAGAGTTTTATCAGAAAGGAACGCTCGCCAGCAGGAAGTAGTATTACCGGTATCCCCATGAAGGCAATTGAAAAATCCCTGAAACTGGATAATGTCTGTTACGACATTCGCGGTCCAGTGTTGCGTGAAGCAAAGCGCCTTGAAGAAGAAGGCCATCGAATTCTGAAACTGAACACCGGTAACCCTGCAGCCTTTGACCTTGAAGCGCCAGAAGAAATCGTTCAGGACATGATCCTGAACCTGCCCAATGCCCAGGGCTACTCAGACTCCAGAGGTCTGTTTTCAGCCCGCAAGGCCATTATGCAGTACTGCCAGCAGAAGAACTTCCCACAGGTTGAACTGGACGACATCATCATTGGCAACGGTGTCAGCGAGTTGGTCGTAATGGCTATGCAGGCACTGCTGAACAATGGCGATGAGATGCTGGTGCCGGCACCGGATTACCCGTTATGGACGGCTGCCGTCAACCTGTCGGGCGGAAGGGCAGTGCATTACCTGTGCGACGAACAGTCCGACTGGTATCCGGACATTGAGGATATTCGCAGCAAGATCACCTCGAAAACCCGTGGCATTGTTGTTATTAACCCCAACAACCCGACAGGGGCAGTTTACCCAGAAGAACTGCTGGAACAGATCGTACAGCTTGCCAGGGAACATGACCTGATTATTTACGCTGACGAAATCTACGACAAAATTCTTTACGACGGCACCGAACACACCGCAATGGCCTCCATCGCAGATGATGTGCTGTGTATATCCTTTAACGGTCTGTCCAAGTCTTACCGTGCAGCAGGCTTCCGGGCGGGCTGGCTGATTGCCAGTGGCCCAAAGCATCTGGCGCAGGATTATCTTGAAGGTCTTGAGATGCTGGCCTCCATGCGTTTGTGCTCGAATGTCCCGGCACAGTACGCTATTCAGACCTCGCTGGGAGGCTATCAGAGTATTAATGACCTGCTCCTTCCGGGGGGCAGACTGCTCGACCAGCGTAATACGATCTACAGCCTGCTGGACCAGATTCCCGGAGTTTCCTGCGTCAAGCCCAAAGGCGCACTGTATGTCTTCCCTAAACTGGACCCAAAGGTTTACCCGATACACGACGACGAAAAGCTGGTTCTGGATCTGCTGCTACAGGAAAAAATTCTGCTGGTTCAGGGAACCGCCTTTAACTGGCCAAACCCCGATCATCTCAGAATCATCACCCTTCCCAGGGTAGAGGATCTTGAATCGGTTGCCACTAAGCTTGAACGTTTCCTGAGCCGATATAAACAATAAATTTCTGGCAGACTGGCAAATGCACCGGGGGAGATCATGGCTGATATTCATATTGACGACTTCTACCACGACTGCACCCGGATTCTGGTGCAGCTGTATGAAGCTTTCCCCCGTCTGACATCGGTTTACATTGACGATATCATCGGTCGCTTTGAAACGGACGAATACGGCATCCCTTCACGCCGCCACCAGGCCTGCTTCGACACTCTGTTGTGGCTGGCTGCAGAAGGCTATATTCGTTACCTGGACCGGGTTCGCCTTGAAGGTCTGGATCAGGTGGTACTCTCTGAAAAAGCCTTTCTGCGCCTGAACCAGCTCATACCCTTCGAACCGGACTCATCAACACCGGCCAGCATTGCCCGCAAACGTTCGAGCCTGGCCTGGGACCTGAAGCAGGCATTAAAGTCAGGCAGTAGCGAGACCATCTGCCTGACGGCCCGGCGCTTCTTTTTATGAAGCCCGGTTTATGAAGAAGAAAGCAATTTTGAATGATCTTTCAGCAAACTGTAAAAGTAATCAATCGCTATTGATAAACACTTCAACTCACATCATATTTCCACTATCTAATGGCCTGATTTATACGAACTGTCGGGTCAACTTTTGAACCAATACAGGTATCAAATCTTGTAATGAAAAGAATACTGCTATTTCTGGCCACAAACCTGGCGGTTATGCTGGTGGCAAGCATCACGCTTAACATTCTCGGTGTCGGCCGCTTTCTGACTGCTAACGGGCTGGACATGGGCGCACTGCTGGCGTTCTGTGCCGTATTCGGATTCGCCGGCTCCTTTGTCTCCCTGATGCTGTCCAAAACCATGGCCAAAATGGGTACCGGCACCCAGATTATTGATCAGCCACGCACAGCTCAGGAACGCTGGCTGCTGGATACCGTTAAAGAGCTGTCAGACAAAGCCGGTATCGGCATGCCGGAAGTGGGTATTTTCCCTTCACCGGAGTCCAACGCTTTTGCCACCGGCTGGAACAAAAACGCTGCTCTGGTGGCGGTCAGCCAGGGTTTGCTGGATCGCTTCAGCCCAAGAGAAGCCCGGGCGGTGATCGGACATGAAATTGGTCATGTTGCCAATGGCGACATGGTCACCCTGAGCCTGATTCAGGGTGTGGTCAATACCTTTGTCATGTTCTTCGCCCGTATCATTGGTTACGCCGTCGACAGCTTCCTGCGTCGCGATGATGAAAACTCCGGCGGCGTGGGTATCGGTTATTACATCACCAGCATCGTGGCAGAAATTGTCCTGGGGATTCTCGCCAGTGCCATTGTTATGTGGTTCTCCCGCCAGCGGGAATTCCGTGCTGATCAGGCCGGTGCCGAACTGGCCGGGCGCAGCGATATGATCGCAGCCCTTGAACGCCTGCGTTCTGAATACGACGCCCCCAGCGTGATGCCTGCCACCATGAGTGCCTTTGGTATTCGCAGTGGACTGAAGAGTGGCATCGCCGCCATGTTCACCAGCCATCCACCGCTGGAAGACCGGATTCTGGCTCTTCAATCCTCTCGTTAAAAAAGCAGGCTGTGGGGATATCTCTTATCCTCACAGCCTGCCCTGCCTGAAACCTCTATCCCTCACCTGAACATTAACGGTCAGCTTTCCTCAGATAAAAATAATCAACCACAATCTGTATTTATCAACTATTGTGTATCCTTGTTCCAGTTTCTGATTCATCTGGAACAGTCCTTTTTATCCAATAAAGATAATAATTATGTTTGGAAACAGTCGCTTAGTCGTATTTTTCTGCGTATCGTTGTTCTGTTTACTGTCCATCGACAAAGCTCAGTCAGCAATACCTGGCTGGAAACTCGTTGTCGCAACCAATAGCCTGGATGACAGTCAAAGAACAACTGTCTTTTTATTTCAGAAAGCTGGCCTCAGAGATCATTTTGCCGGAGAGAAAGCACCGTCTACTAATACTCTTTTTTCGGGGTTTATTCCTCATCAGGAAGCTTCTTTCCTGAAAATGGAAGGGAGCGGCTACACCGAAGAAGTTCAACTCAGAAGTAAGGACGCATTGGTTCCGTTAAAGCTTGAAAATTTATTGATCAACTTAAATCCATACAGCTTAAATCCAGACAATGTAAACCCAGACAATAATAAGCACTGGAACAAACAGTCCCAGCACAGCTTATTGATTATACCTTCACTGAATCAAACCCTGCCGGACAACAGTTCGGCTATATCTGAGAGTCCGGATATACTCGTATTCTCATTTTCTGGTACAGGTCTGGATGATCTTTATGCAACCATCTGTGATAATGACGCCGTTACTCTGGAAGGGTCTGATGGTCACTGGCACTTAATTATCAGGCTTCAGCATTTAACCAGAGAATGCCTGATATCCTTTCCTGAAACAGCCTCTGTTACGTTACAATCAGCTGATTTAAACCATGCAGTCAAACAGATTTCTCTCCCAATCGAAGCCAGGCCATCCAGTTCAGCAGATCAAACACCAGACAGCCATTCACAGGCAGAAACGTCTGATGAAACCGTTGCCCAGGACTCAGCATTAGTCATCTATTTATCACCCGCCACTGTCGGTCAGCATTTATATGATCAACATTATGAGACTATCTATTCCACTCACATCTGGTTGATGTCAAGGGGGGAACCGGTTCGCAACACTGAGCTTAACAGTCGTCCGCTGGTGTTATCAGAGCAATTTAAGCTTGCAACCCCGTCGATCCAGCTCCATCCGGGTACCAGCCACCGTTCAACCAGAACAATCAACTCTGACGAGGCCATACAATTATCAAAACAGCTCGACGGCTACATTGACATTCTGATGAAACACAGCTTTAAAAAGGCTGTTATTGATTTGGAATTTTCAATGCCTGCCATTGAAACAACAGCACAGTTAATCAGCCAGCTGGATCAAATCAGATATGCTATTGCCTTCCCTAAAAAACGAACCGTAAATAAAAAATCAGGGAGTAATACAAAAAAACTTAACGCCGTCTACCAGTCTATCCTCACAGCCATGGAAACGCTGTTGCTTCGAACTGGTGTAATGACGATGGATGAACTATTTAAAGACATGATAATAAATGGCGAAAAAAAAACCTTTATCGAATTTATTGCCGACTGTTACAGTGTTCTGCCGACTATATTACTCCCCGCTGGGGAAAACCCGACCCAGCTTCGGTTTATCACAGGCCGCATCAATGGAGTACTGAGCAACATCATATATTCTGTATTTTCTGATCAGGACAGCTATCAGCTGCCCGACAGGATCTACCATGTAATAGCCAGAATATTCAGAACGACCATAAGCAATCACTGGCACTTCGTAGCCGTTGATGATGTATACAACATGTTCAGCATTGCCGGTCAGAATTTTATTCGAAACAACGATGTTGAACTTATGTTTCTGCTTGCGCAACACCTGAGTGAGCATTACGACAAAGACACATACTCTAATGAAGGTGCGGACAAAGACGAGTTTGAAGATAACAAGTTATTCTTCACCGATGATTTATTTTGTTTCTATCTGGAATAAATTAACACAATTGATGCCTGACCAGGATATATCTGTCGAACAACTGCAACAGTTCGAACAACAGGCAAGGCATGTCAACACCGATACGACCGGCTGGAGTGAATTTATCAGCAGCTATGCAAAAGCGAAACAGGACTACATAGAATATTATGAAGCTCTGCTGAATCAGCGGGCTCAGGAGAATGCCGATCGTTTGCTGAACGAACTGGAAAAAGAACATCAACAAAACCAGCAGGCGCTGAACGAGGCAAGGTTGGCCAGAAGCCTGATGGTCAGTAAAAAAAGGGTTAAAACAGTCCCGACACGGGCTGATGATACACAGCCAGGTACCACAGAACAGGAAACTGACTCTGATAGCCAGTCACTCATCGACGCTTCCGAACCTGAATATAAACTGGAACCATGGGAAGAACTCTACCAGAAAGGTTCCCTGAAGCTGTCCAACAACCAGTTCACTGCCGCTCGCTCTCTTTTTCAGGAAGCACTAAATGCCCAGCCCGATTTGCTAGGTGAAGCAATAATTTATTCAGCCATTGCTGACACTTACTTTGTACCCGGCGAAATGCTGCTGAATACTGTCAATCAGGCATTTGGTCAAACCCAGCTTTTACTCAACACTATGCGGCATGCGACGCAGAAGCCTGTTGACAAGAAACGTCTGAACGCTCTGGTAGAACAGTTTATTGCAAATGCAAAAGAGCTGGATGAACCCATTAAATACTCTGCTGAGTACCATCTGAAATCGATGCAATGCCTTAATGCTATACCTGCTGAACAACTGGCACAAAACCAGGCGAGTACACTGCACGCTATTGTGAAGCAGGAGGGAGTACAGCTTGAACAGATACGGCACATGCTATCAGGAGGCGTCGATGCTCTGCTTGAAACCTATAACCTGAGAAGGGACTTTATCTTAAACATGCCATCAGACGAATCACAAAAAAACAGAGACACCGATCAGCTTTCTAAAGAGGCAGAATACAAACAGTCACTACAGGCATTAAAACATCAGTTAAATCCTGATCAGCAGGCAGAAAGCGATTACCCACACTCACGAAACCGGCAGTCAGCCAACCGCAAACCAGACACACTTTACAGCACCTTCAGAGAGGCCCTGAAAGAGGCTGAAAAAACTGAAAAACACTGGAATTTGCCCTCTTATGCTGCCTCTGAAGAAACCATTAACCTCTCTCATTACCCGATCAGGGAAATGTACAGAGCGTTTCATACAGAAAACCCTCAGTTCAGCTTCAAAAAGCTCAGAAAAAAACACCAAAAAATAGTGATTAAACCTTCAAATATTCAGTCACTTATCAACCGCCTGAGTCAGCTGACACTGGATTCAGACGACTCTAAGCCACTACCTTACTACCGCCTGAATCAGTTTCTGGCACCCGCAAACATGGCGATTGAGGATGTTGAGGCTGATCACTTTTGTCTATTCAACGCCATATACCTCTGGCTCAGCCATCACCGGGAGGCTACTTCGGCCTTTCCAAATGTTCATAATGGGCAGGCACTGTTTCTTGCTTTAGCGCCCTATGCCATCGAGCTGGCTGCATCACACCCTCAAAACCGTGAACTTAATGCCATTGCAGCAGCGTTTCATGTTGACAAGCCTAATATCCAGTTATGGGGTACCAGCGATATGCTGTATGCTCTCATCGCCCCAATACTTCAAGTGCCTGTACTGGTGCTTAATAATGCCCAAATCGAAGCCGGGCTACCCGTCACAGCAACCCTGATTGATGCATCAGGCAGTCAGCAAAATGTTGATCAGGAAGATATTTTCAATGTAATGACCAGAAATACTATGGTTCTGGTGCATAACGCTAATCACTGGATGACGGTCTTACCGGTTTCTGAATATCATGACCCCGCCAGCCAGCTGGAGACTTTACCCAATCCTTCCGATCATTTGAGAACACCTCTGTTGCCCAACCATTAGAGGTAAGAAGCGCTTCGGCAATTATACCAATCACATCCAATGCCCGTTTTTTACCATAAAATTTTTTCATCACCGGGGGTGACGAAAAAATGTTTCTTGTGCTCATGGCTGTTTATAATGGGCATTTACTCTGACAGTGGTCAATTATGCCAGTATCACATCCCGATCCCATCTGGGTTACAGACAACGACACTCTTGCCACGTACTGCACCCAATGGTTGAAACTGGATGCGATTGCGCTGGACACCGAATTTATCCGAACCGATACCTTTTACCCCAGGCCCGGCCTGATTCAGCTGGGTACAGGTCAGGAAGTGTTTCTGCTGGACCCGTTGAGAATTGATAACTGGCGGCCATTTGCCCAGCTGCTTGGCAGTGAACAGGTGATCAAGGTTCTGCATGCCTGCAGCGAAGATATTGAAGTTTTCCACATCCTGACCGGCGACAAACCTGCCGCTATTTTCGACACCCAGCTGGCAGCGTCCTATGCCGGACTGGGGCATTCGCTGGGCTACCAGAGCCTGTTGAAAACGCTTCTGGACATTGACCTGCCAAAAGACGCGACACGCTCCGACTGGCTACAACGACCTTTAACCGATAGTCAGGTCAGTTATGCAGCCCTTGATGTGGTTCATCTGCTTGAGGTGTATGACCTGCTGAAACAACGTTTACAGCCAATGCCTCACTGGAACTGGCTGCTTGAAGACTGCGCCAGCCTGTCCACCGGGGCTCTCTACCCGAAGCCGGAAGAACAATGGAAAGAGGTTAAACGCGCCTGGCAGTTACGACCAAAACAGTTATGCGTACTCAAGACTCTGGCTGAATACCGTGAGCGTGAAGCCCGTCGCAGCAATGTCCCCAGAAACCGGGTGATACCCAAAGGATCCTTGTGGCCGCTGGCACGCTATATGCCTGACAATATCCGTTCACTGTCGGCTATTCAGGACATGCGTCACCCCATTATCCGCCACTATGGGGAAGAAATTCTCAGCCTGATCAAAATGGCCAGTGAACTACCGGGAGAGCAGCACCCGGAACCATTGCCAGCCCCTTTGCCCAAAGCCGCAAAAGAGCATGGCAAACGGGTCAAACGATACACCAGCCAGAAAGCAGAAGAGCTTAACCTCCCTGTCGAGCTGCTGATGCTGGGCAAGATTCTGACTCCCATGCTCCGCAGCCGACTGGAACACGGGTTGTTCAAACTGCCGGAACAACTGCAAGGCTGGCGTCGTACCGTTTTTGCTGAACCAATGGTTGAGCAGCTGAACCAGCCTGAACAATAAAGAAGCAAGCACTCACTATGAAGAAGTTACTGGTCTCTATCTATAAAAGCAGCCGCAGGGATGAAATGTATCTGTACGTACAGAAACAGGAGCGTCTGCAAAAAGTACCTGCTCCACTGCTCGACATGTTTGGCAAAGAACAGCACGTCATGGATCTGCTACTGACTCCCGATCGCCAGCTGGCCAGAGCCGAGGCTGATAAGGTGATCAATGATATTGAAACCCGGGGTTTCTACCTGCAAACACCGCCCTCCGACCCGGACACACAACACTGACAGACTGTTACTATAAGGTTGCTGTACACCATTATGAAAAAGTCCACCCCAGGTGCCCTGACACTTGTGTTGAGTTTACTCTCTGTTACCCTGCACGCTGCCTCTTTGCCCATTGAAGAACGTTATGTCGCAGTCACCACGAGACCTTACTTTCACCCGGCCTATGAATTCGGGGACGGGCGGGCAGGAGGATGGTGTTTCGATACGGCACTGTTCCGGCTGGACGGCGACGATATCCAGCAGGTCAGCATTGAAGGAAAGATACACAGCCAGCAGCTGACAGACGTTATCCCTGATCTTGACGGCTATCCTGATAAACCCGTTCCGACTGAAACCTTTGATCAACACGACGGTCGTCGCACCTTCTGCGCCCCCTATATTTTACGCGGGCCAGATTTGTCGGAGCTGTCAGCAAGCGCCCGCTATATATTTTCAGATAAGCATCAGCAGGCCGAACTGCACAGTATCGCAACGGAAGCCGAGGCTGTCCCCAGCTTCCGCTTTTGACTGATCTATTTAAAATTTTTTACTGACTATGACTCAAGAATACTTCTGGGAAGACAAAGCCCTTTCTGAAATGACCCCGGAAGAATGGGAAAAACTGTGCGACGGCTGCGGCCGTTGCTGCCTGCAAAAGCTGGAAGACGAAGACACGGGTGAGGTTTACTATACCGCTATTGCCTGCCAGTTGCTGGATACCCACTCATGCCAGTGCTCCGATTATCCGAATCGCAAGGCAAAGGTTCCGGGCTGCCTGAAGCTGGGACTGGAAGATGTTCCTCAGTTTCACTGGTTGCCAGACACCTGTGCCTACAGACTGTTAGCCGAAGGCCAGCCACTTCCGGCATGGCACCCGCTGGTGTCCAGCTCCACAAACAGTGTGCATGAAGCCGGAATCTCGGTGCAGAGGTTTGCGGTTTCCGAACAGCAGGTGCCAGAAGACGAGTGGGAAGACTATATTATTCCCATGTTACCCGTTGGCTAACCTTCCCACGCCATCACATAATCCTTTGCCTCCAGTGGTTCCAGCTTTTTAGCGGAACCACCGGGCGTTCCCATATAGATAAAACCCAGCAGCTGTTCATCCTCTGCCAGCCCCAGCCCTCTGGCCGTTGCAGGGTGATAATTGACCGCGCCAGTTCGCCACATGGCACCCAGCCCCAGGGCATAAGCCGCATTCAGAATATTCTGTGCGGCAGCCGCTACAGACAACTGCTGTTCAATATCCGGTACTTTCGGATGCTCTTTAACCTTGCACACCAGAGCCACCAGCAAAGGCGCTCTCAGGGGCAACCCTTTAAACCGTGCTATCGCTTCCGGTGCCAGGTCTGGCTGGTCTTCCAAAGCGGCTCTGGCAAACACGTCACCCAGCGCATGCCGGGCTTCCCCGCTAATGGTCAGAAAACGCCAGGGGCGCAGACGGGCATGATCCGGTGCGCGCAACGCCGCCTGAAAAATCTGCTCCAGTTGTCTGGCGTCCGGGCCAGGTTCCGTGAGCCTTGGTGTCGACACTCGTTGTTGCAGCCCTTGTAATAATTCCATAACTACTCCCCCTTCAACCCATTTATGGCAGATGCGCTATTTTCTGGCAGTTACACTATTTTCTCGCAGTTACACTATTTTCTCGCAGTTACTCTATTTTCCGTCAGTTACACTAGCACGAAACACAGCCGTATGACTCTGCCAGACCACTCTGTACGGAAAATTGTATTTCCATAGCAAAAGTGTGGAATAATTTTGCTGACTCAGAAAAACAAAAAAACTGGCACACCCATGAGCAAAGAAACAGCTGGCAGCTTTCTGAGCCAACCGGCTTGCAGGAATTACCCGGTACGGGTTCTGTCTTACTCGCTAACGGCTCTGGCTATCGCTTACGGCATTTATCTTGGCAGTCTTCCCGCCAATCGTTATATTGCCGTCGTTTATTGTCTGGCTTATCCGCACATTGCCACGTTACTGTTATATTTCCTGAAGCAGTCTATTGGCAAAAAAGCCCTGATTGCAGCGCACATGGCAGATGCGGCCAGCCTGGGAGCAATATTAACCATAAGCGGCCTGCCCCTGCTGGAAACTCCTCTGTTTATCACTATGCTGGTGTCAACGGGGCTGATCAGCTTCGGTGTCAGGTCGCTGTTGTACAGTATTCCAACCCTTCTGATTGCCATCGAGGTCATTCACCACCTGTTTCAACCCGAACTTCTTGTTGTTATGCCGCCCGGGCTGACGCTGTTCTGTATCGCCATCTTTGCCCTGAACACCTTTATCCAGTCCCGTCAGCTGCGCCTGAAGCACAAAGCCTTTACCAGCCTGAGCCAGGAAGCCGAACAACAGCAGGAACGTTATACCGAACTGGCTCATGACCTGGCTAAATATCTTTCACCACAGGTGTGGGAGTCTATTTTTTTAGGCAGAAAAGCGGTCAAGCTCGGGAGCCAGCGCAAAAAGCTGACGCTCTTTTTCTCTGATATCAAAGGTTTTACTGAGCTGTCTGAAGAACTGGAGCCGGAAACCCTGACAGAGTTGCTGAACCAGTATTTAACGGAGATGTCTGAGATAGCGTTGCGACATGGCGGCACAATCGACAAGTTTGTCGGAGACAGTATGGTCGTCTTTTTTGGCGACCCCAAAACCCGGGGGCCAAAAGAAGATGCCAGGGCAGCCGTGTCCATGGCTCTGGCCATGCGTGAGCAAATGACGGTGCTGCGTCGGCAATGGCTTGATCAGGGGATAGAAAAACCCCTTGAAATTCGTATGGGCATCAATACCGGTTACTGCACAGTTGGCAACTTTGGCGCGGACAACCGTATGGATTACACCATTATTGGCAAAGAGGTAAACCTGGCCAGCCGACTGGAAAGCGTAGCCAAGGCCGGTGATATTCTGATTTCCCACGAAACCTGGTCTCTGATCAAGGACATCATTCTCTGTCAGACCATGGGAGACATCCAGGTAAAAGGCTTTAGTCGTCCAGTGTCCACCTATCGGGTACTGGATTTCCGCAAGAACCTCGGCTCCGGCAAAGAACTGCTGACGTTTGAGACCAAAGGCTTTGCCATGTCCCTTGACCTCAATTCGGTGGAAGAACATGAAGTTCGCAGAATCATCAAGACACTGAAACTCAGTGCTAAAGAGTTACTGGACAAAACGTTTTAATACTAATTTGCTATAACAATCGCTATAACCACTTAAACGACTCCGCAACCCGGATCAGAAACTGGTTGATCTCAACCACATCGGATTTCTCACCCTGCTCATTCCATAAAACCGCTACCGTGTTGTCCCGGCATATTACCCGAACCACTGACTCCGGCAGGGAAGCCAGCCACTCCTGCGTAAGATCAGCCGATCCGTTCCAGCGACCTTCCGGACTTTTTTCCATCGACACCGGCACCATTTCATCCGCTGTATCAATGGTCAGCGCGTACTCCAGCCAGGGGCCGTCAACGGGGTCGACACCAACAGGCAAAGCACTGGCTCCCCTGATTTCACGACAGGTCAGCCCGAGTTTTATGGCTTTATTTCGCAGCGCCATTCGATGACGCTCAGCCCTGGAAGGCAGAAGCCAGAAAAGATTGCCAAGAATAACCAGAAAGACAAGGGCAATTATCCAGATCATAGTATTGTTCTCGTTATTTAAACTGGATGTATGAACGCTGTAAGGATACCACAAAGCCAGTGTCAACACTGACCAGAATATACTACTCTGGTCAGTTATCAGCGCGCTTTATTGCCTTACCAGACGCAGGCGATTGGTTTCTTTGTGGTGGGTACTGCGCCACGGGTTAATGTCCAGACCGCCACGACGAACGTACTGCGCATAAACCGTCAACTCATCCATCTGGAAACGCTGCTGGATGTCAGTAAAGACTCGCTCAGCACACTGCTCATGAAATTCCTGATGTTCCCGGAATGAGCAGATATAACGCAGGAACGATTCGTGGTCGATGGCCTCTCCCCTGTATTCCACGACAATGGTTCCCCAGTCAGGCTGTCCGGTCACCGGACAGTTGGATTTCAGCAAGTTGGAATGAATGGCTTCTTCAGCATGCCCTTCACCTTTGAGCAGAAAGTCCGGCTGATACATGTAGGTATCAATGGCAATATCCAGTTCATCAACACACTGACCCGGAGCCTTGCTGAAACCAAAGGCTTCCATCTCTGCCACGGTCATCAGTTCAACCTTGACCGGAGCGCCCGCTGCAGTGGACAGGTCTTTGATCATGGTTTCACGGGCAACGTCAACGCTGTCGAAACGGCTCTGGTTAAATGAGTTCAGGTACAGTTTGAACGACTTGGACTCAATCAGGCAGGGAGAGTCGCAGGGCAGCTCAAAGCGAGCCACCATAGCCAGAGGCTTGCCCCGGGCATTCAGCCAGGAAATTTCATAGGCGTACCAGACGTCACAACCCACATAAGGCAGATTGTCAGGATCAAGACCCAGCTCTTCCTGTTTTTCCCGGCGGGGAATAGGGAACAGGATGGAAGGGTTGTATTCAGTTTCGTACAGACTGGTCTTGCCCAGCTGGGACATTTCGACCGTATTAGACATGGTAATCTACGCCCTTGTATCAGGTTGTGACTGAAGAATAGTCATTCAAGGACGTGGATTATCATTGAAGCCCGTTTATTATTCAAACGCCTATGTTCTGAGCCCTTTACCGGTTCTGAGCAGCCAGAGGGCAAAAGCAGCAAACAGGGCAATAGCCAGGGCCATCACCACAAAAGCCATGGTGACATTCACTCCTCCATCTTCCCCCAGAATCCCGTACCGGAAAGCATTCACCTGATACAGAATCGGGTTGAGCATGGAAACAGAGCGCCAGGGTTCAGGGAGCAGTTCTATGGAATAAAATACGCCCCCCAGATAAGTCATGGGCATCAGTACAAAGGTTGGGATAATGGAGATGTCATCAAACTTTCTGGCAAAGATGGCGTTAATAAACCCGCCAAGGGCAAACAGTATGGCTGTCATCAATACCGCCAGCAGGGTAATCGACACACTGTAGATTTGCAGGTCTACAAAAAAAGCCCCCATCAGCATCACCAGAATGCCCACCAGCAAACCTCTGACGGTTCCGCCCAGTACATACCCCATCAGGATAATGCTGTTGGATACCGGCGATACCAGTAGCTCTTCCACACTGCGCTGAAACTTACTGCTGAAAAAACTGGATACCACATTGGTAAAACTGTTGGTGATCACTGACATCATTGCCAGCCCCGGCACCACAAACGTCATGTATTTAAAACCAGCCATTTCTCCGATGCGGGAACCAATCACAGTGCCAAAAATAATAAAGTACAACGCCATGGTAATCACGGGCGGCAATAACGTCTGAGGCCAGATACGCATAAAGCGGCGCACTTCCCGAACAAAAATAGTTTTGAACGCGATGGCCTGGTACTTCCATTCTGAAGCCATCTTCTACCCCCGACTGGTCTTTTGGTTGGAAACAGACTCTGAAAAAGTGTCTGAAGCTGACTGAGGAGAGCTTGACTGAGAGTGTCCGGACGTCATTTTCATAAACAACTCTTCCAGCCGGTTAGCCTTGTTGCGCATGCTGGCTACTTCTATCTGGTAATCACTGAGCTGGCGGAACAGGTCATTCACACCCTGATGCTTACCGACCTCTACCTCAATACTGTTATCTTCCACCTTCTTAACGTCGTAACCGGCAAACCGGGGCAACTCATCCACCGGTTCTTTCAGGTCGAGCACAAAGCTTTCCTGTTGCAGCTGACTCAGAAGCTTCTTGATACTGGTGCTTTCTACGATCTCACCCTTGTCGATAATGCCGACACTGCGACAAAGCTGTTCAGCTTCTTCAAGGTAGTGGGTGGTCAGAATAATGGTGGTTCCCTGTTCATTAATTTCCTGAACAAACTCCCATAACGAACGCCTGAGTTCAATATCCACACCGGCTGTCGGTTCATCCAGAATTAAGAGTTTAGGGTTGTGTATCAGGGCGCGAGCGATCATCAGTCGGCGTTTCATACCACCGGACAGCATTCGGGACATGGTATTGCGCTTATCCCATAAGCCCAGTTGTTTGAGGTACTTTTCTGAACGCTGACGGGCATCACGGGCAGGAATACCGTAGTACCCGGCCTGAGTCATCACGACATCTTTTACTTTTTCAAACTGATTGAAGTTGAACTCCTGGGGAACCACACCCAGCAGGCGCTTAGCCTGAGTCATATTCTTGTCGAGATTATGACCAAATACATCAACATAGCCGGACGTTTTCTGCACCAGAGTGGAAACAACACCAATAGCCGTTGATTTCCCGGCACCATTTGGGCCAAGCAGGGCGAAGAAGTCGCCTTCATTCACATTAAGGTCAATTCCCTTTAAGGCTTCAAAACCATTTCCGTAGGTCTTGCGCAGGGATTTTATTGTCAGGGCCTGATTCATTGTCTGCCAGATTGTTATTGTAATGACAGCGACTGCTGCCTTTATAAACGGCAATGTTATTATATGCAGCCTTAAGCGCTAAGAACAATCTTAAGCTCTAAAAACAGCCTTAAGCTCTAAAAACAGTCAGGAGAAATCAGCACATCGGGCAGAAACACTTTCTGCCCGGTACGACCTGCCAGAGAACGCTAAAAATAAGAAGGTTTTATCAGCAACTGCCTGAGGGCATCTTTAATTTCCGGCTGTTCCCAGATAAAACCCGCTTCCTGCAAACGCTCGGGGATGGCTGCCTGGCCATGGGTTACCATTGCTGAGGACTCCCCCAGCAGCAACTTCAGTACAATGGTCGGAACCGGTATAATAGCGGGACGACGCAACGCCCCGCCCAGAGCCCTGGCAAACTCTCTGTTGGATACCGGATTAGGCGACGTTGCATTAAAAGCTCCCCTCAGGGACTCGTTGTTCAACAGAAAGGTAATAACCCTGGTCATGTCGTCTGAATGAATCCAGGACATCATCTGCTTACCGGAGCCAATCGGCCCTCCCAGTCCCAGACGAAAGGGTGGCAGCATCTCGTGCAACGCACCATTATTCTGATGCAACACCAGCCCGGTTCGAACGATACAAACCCTGACACCAAGGCTTTCCGCCCGTTTGGCTGCCTGCTCCCAGCGCTCACACAATGAAGCAGCAAAGTCTGAACCAGCAGTCGATGATTCGCTCTGAGGCTCTGAAGCACTATGATGACCATAATATCCGACAGCGGAACAACTGATCAGGGTGTCAGGGCGGTTTTCCAGTCGCTCAATCAGGTCCACCAGCTCGCCTGTCAACCCTACCCGGCTATCGAGCAATAACCTTTTGCGCTGGTGAGACCAACGCTTCGCCATAACAGGCTCACCTGCCAGGTTGATGATCGCATCGAATGCTACAGAAGGATTAATGGCATTCAGGGATTGCACCGGGCGTACACTGCTGGTCAGCAACCGGCGAACGTCGCTGGGTGACTGACGGCTGAGTACAGAAACGCGATGACCACTCATGATAAGGGCGCGAACGACCCCGCCTGCCGATAAAACCTGTGCCACCTGTAATCAAAATGTGCATGACGCTATTTACCTCATGACGCTATCTACCTGTTACTACTTTACCTGTTATTGCCAGCTACCTGACCATGTACTTGCGCTTACTTTTTTACCAGCTTTTCTGCCACTTTCATACAGATCTGTAAAGATAAGAATTCCGGAGAAATATCTTAAAACTATCGACAACAGGGCAAGCTTATTTATAGCGATGAAGAACAGGCAGGCATGCCCCGGACATTTTCAGATTATTCACGACAAAAAAATACCCGGGTCCCCTCAAACCCGGGTTTTTACTGGCTGGCTGTTTTGGCGGTTCCCGCTTCTGTTATTGTATCCATCTCAGGAGTTGTAAGGCTTGTCTGACGCTACCAGACCCAGACAGGAATTATTTTTAGCTTATCTGGCTGGTGAATCGTTCACGGCTCTAACTATACGTATTGTTACGTAGGTGTGAATTGATCCAAATCAACATTTTGCGCACTCTACCTAGTTTTTTCCGCATCACCACTATTCAAACAGCTATAAATGTCCTCGCACATACCGAGCTATCCACCGCCATTTTTGACTTGAATCAAGTTTGCCATCTTTTTAGTTACCTCTCGATGTAACCGGTTTCAGTAACCGGTTTCAAAATCAATAAAAGCGATGTACACTGAACTCGATTCCCAAACAGACACAACGTCGAAATATTGGAGTTGCGCTATGGACCTTGAATCTACCGTGATGGAAATCATCATCAATTCCGGACAGGCCAGAAGTTTTGCCTACGAGGCACTGGGTAAAGCGAAGGAGGGTGACTTTGACGGTGCAGAAACTCTGATGAACGAATCAGCAGAAGCTGCCAAACAGGCTCACAAGGTGCAGACCCAATTGATCGAACAGGATCAGGGAACAGGAAAAACGCCCATGACACTGGTCATGGTTCATGCCCAGGATCACCTGATGACCTCAATGCTCGCACAGGAAATGGTGACAGAGCTGATTACGCTTCACAGAAGGCTGGCACAGCGGGGATAATGCCAGCAATCCTACTTTAAGAAAGACTAACTATGGCCACAATTAAAGACGTAGCGGAACACGCACAAGTATCGCGAGCCACTGTATCCAGGGTACTGAACAACACTGGACAGGTAACAGAGAGTACCAGAGACCGGGTGAATGCTGCCATCAAAGTCCTGGATTACCGACCAAACCCGGTTGCCCAGTCACTGGCGTGCAATACCACCAACACCATTGGACTGATGGTGTCCTCTTTTCGAGGGGGGTTTTTCGGCGACCTGATGGCCCAGGTACAACAGGTTGCTGATACCGCAGGCAAAGTTATGATCGTTACTCAGGGCAAACATTCTGCTGAATGCGAACGCGCTGCCCTTGAGCATCTTATGAATATGCGCTGTGACGGTCTGTTATTGCATGTACGTTACCTGAGCGATGAAGAACTGATTGAAATGGCAGAGAAAATGCCTCCCTTTGTTCTGCTGGATCGTTATATAGAGGCTCTGGCTGATCGCTGCGTTACCTTTGATCATATAGCCGCAGGTGAACAGGCTGTTCAGGTATTGATTGATCAGGGCCATAGCCACATCGCCTGCCTGGCAGGCAAATTATTCAAAGAAAATGCCCGCCAGCGCTTTCAGGGATATGCCAATAAACTTGAAGAAAAAGACATTCAGCTGGATATGGAGCTGGTGACAGAAGGCGATTACGACCGGGATTCCGGTTACCGTGGCATGAAACAGATATTGTCGACAGGAAAGCCTGTCACCGCCGTCTATGCCTGCAGTGAAGAGATGGCTGTCGGTTGCATGGATGCCCTGCGGGAACTGAATATGAAAGTTCCGGATGACATTTCTCTGATCAGCTACGACAGCGTTGATCTGTGTACATTCCTGACACCCCATGTATCCGCCCTGCACTTCCCGATTACGGAAATGGCCAGTGTTGCGGGTACCCTGCTGATGAGTCAGATGCATATCGACGGCTTTAACAGGCCAGTCCAACAGCACTTTAAAGGTGAACTGAGAATCAGACAGTCCGTCAAACAGCCCTTGTAACCCGGGTCAGACACTCAGAAGAGCCGGCCACTCTTACGACTGCTGACCTGTAATCGAATGATCGCAATATGAAAACTATAAACGACACCACTGCCAGCAGTGGCGGTCAACAGAGCAAACGACAGGTGAGCCAATGAAATCGTTAAAACTAGCCGTTATCGGTGGGGGAAGCAGTTACACACCCGAACTGATAGAAGGAATCATAAACCGGATTGACCGCCTGCCTGTCACCCGGATTGATCTGATTGATGTTGAGGCAGGAAGAGAGAAGCTGGAAATAGTCACCCAACTGGCGCAGCGAATGATTGCCCGGTCCGGACTGAATATTGAGGTGCGCCACAGTCTCGATCGCAGGGAGGCCATTCAGGGTGCCAGTTTCGTGATGACCCAGCTACGGGTCGGAGGACTGGAAGCCCGGGCAAGAGACGAACACATTCCCCTGAAATACAAAGTCATCGGCCAGGAAACAACGGGACCCGGCGGCTTTGCCAAAGCCCTGCGCACCATTCCGGTAATTCTTGATATCTGTAAAGATATGGAAGAGCTGGCACCCGACGCATGGCTGATCAACTTTACCAACCCCGCTGGCATGGTCACCGAAGCCGTACACAAATATTCCAGCATTAAGGCTCTGGGACTGTGTAACGTTCCTATTAATATGCACCATCAAACCGCAGAAGCCCTTGGTGCCTCTGTTGACCGGGTAAAAGTCAACTTTGCCGGACTCAACCATCTGGTCTGGATGAGCAACATCCGACTGGATGGCCGGGATGTGACGCACAAGGTCATTGAGATGTTATGCGACGGCGCACACATGAATATGAACAATATCCATGAGTCCCCCTGGGACCCGGCATTCCTGCAATCACTCGGCGTAGTTCCCTGCCCTTACCACCGGTACTTCTATATGCAGGACGACATGCTGGAGGAAGAACTGGAATCGGCGGCCAGCACTGGCACACGGGCTGAAGTCGTTATGAAAACCGAACAGGAACTGTTCAGGCTCTACCAGAATCCGGAGCTGGCTGAAAAACCCAGGCAGCTGGAACAACGTGGTGGCGCTTATTACTCCGATGTTTCGCTGAATCTGGTCGACGCCCTTTACAATGATACCAGCGCCATCAATGTCGTTAATACTGTCAACAACGGCGCTATCAGCAATCTGCCTGACGATGCAGTGGTAGAAATCAGTGCCGTCATTGACAGCGCCGGCGCTCACCCCATTACCCAGGGAACATTGCCTGAGAACCAGATTGGCCTGGCCAGAAGCGTAAAAGCCTACGAACAGCAAGCCATCGAAGCCGCCGTAAAAGGGGACTATGGCCTGGCATTACAGGCTCTGGTCGCTAACCCTCTGGTACCCAGCGCCAGGGTAGCAAAACTCATTCTGGATGATATTCTTGAGCAGAATGCCGACTACCTGCCCCAGTTCCAGTAAAGACAAAACAACCCGGGACAGGCAGGATCAGCCCTGCCTGCCCAACATCAGGGAAAACAATGAAACTCATTATCAATGCAGATGACTTTGGTCTGAGCCCGGGGGTCAACCACGGTATCGTGGACGCTTTTAAGCTGGGCGTTGTTCGCTCCACCACCATGATGGTTGGCATGCCCGGTGAAGCTCATGGGGTTGAGCTGGCAAAGGCCAACCCACAACTGTCCGTCGGTATCCATTTACGCCTGACTGCAGGCAAACCCTTGTGCGACAACCTTGAAACACTGACCGATTCATCCGGACTGTTTCTCGACCAGCTCAGCTTCTACGACAGTGATAACCTGTGTCCCAAAGAAATAGAGCAGGAATTCCGCGCCCAGATTGAGCACTTCCTGAAACTGGGACTGACACCCACTCACCTGGATAGTCACCATCACTGCTACGGTCACCCAATCGCCCAGCCTGTGATCATCAAATTATCCAGAGAGTACGATCTTCCCCACCGGACCGTGGATGCTTCCCGGGTTACAGAAATAGTCACAGAAACAGCGAAATACACCTACCGTTTCACCGACCATTTTTATGGAGAAACAAGCCAGCAGATGTTGCTGGACATTGTAGATAAAGAACTGGCAGCCAGGGGGCATAATGCCATTCTTGAAGTGATGTGCCACCCCGCCTACATCGACCAGGGCCTGATGGAAGCCAGCTCCTACACCGAGGCAAGAGTCAGGGAGTTTGAAATTCTGACCTCAGCGGAACTTCAGCAGAACCTGGCCAGCAGGGAAGTTGAACTGACCGACTATAAAGAAATCAGTAAACTGATAAGCCTGTAGCCTCTTTCTTTTTTGATGCAATGTGACGCCCAGGCTGGGTCGAAAGCATAGGCTCTTCGTTCGCCCCAACCTGCGGCTGAAAAACAATCCCACCCGCATAAGCCGCTAACAGCCGGTTTCGACAGAGCAAGTAAACAAAAATAATTGTTCACTTATTCAGAATGAGATTGCCGAGTCGCACATATAGTCTATGCTTCCAGAGTTTTACCTCTTAACTTGCAGCGTTAGTCCATCCTCTGATTGAGGTTCTGCCGCTGTAATCCAGCAGAATCTTCCTGGAGTTATTCCTCATGGTTAAAACCGTGTTCGGCACATTCCAGAAAATTGGTCGAGCACTGATGCTACCCGTAGCCGTACTGCCTGTAGCAGGCATACTGCTGGGCGTAGGCAGTGCCGGTTTCTCATTCATTCCAGACCTGATGTCCAGCGTCATGGCCCAGGCAGGCGGAATGGTTTTTGGTAATTTGCCCATTATCTTTGCCATTGGTACAGCCATTGGACTATCAGAAAATGACGGTGTCGCCTCGGTGGCTGCCGTCGTTGGCTACGTTGTCATGCTTGGCACCATGGGCGTCATGGCTCTGCAGCTGGGCGTTGAACCCAGTGTGATCATGGGGGTAGACTCCATCGACACGGGTGTATTTGGTGGTATTCTGGCTGGCATGCTGGCCTCGGTCATGTTCAACCGATATTACAAAATCCAGCTGCCAGAATACCTGGGGTTCTTTGCCGGAAAACGGTTTGTCCCGATCATCACGGCGTTGTGCGCTATTGTTCTTGGGGTTCTATTGAGTTTCATCTGGCCTCCGATCCAGGAAGGCATTGATGCGTTCTCACAATGGTCTGTTACCGAGAACCCGGTCATGGCGGGCTTTATTTACGGTGTCGTTGAGCGGGGTCTGATTCCCTTCGGGCTGCACCATATCTGGAATGTCCCCTTCCAGATGGAAATGGGGCAATACATCGACAGTGCTGGCAATGTCTATACCGGGGATATTGCCCGCTTCTTCGCCGGCGACCCCACGGCAGGCTTCCTTGCCGGTGGCTACCTGTTCAAGATGTTTGGTCTGCCTGCTGCCGCCATTGCCATGTGGCACTGTGCCAAACCAAAGAACCGCAATGCTGTTGGCGGCATTATGATTTCTGCCGCACTGACTTCATTGCTGACAGGCATTACAGAACCGATTGAATTCTCCTTCCTGTTTGTTGCGCCGATTCTGTATGGTATTCATGCCCTTCTGGCAGGTCTGGCTTTTGCCATCACCAACTATCTGGATGTGAAAATGGCTATGTCATTCTCCCACGGGATGATTGACTATGTCCTTTATTACACCATTGCCACCAGGCCCGCCTGGATTATAGGGCTTGGACTGGTTTATGCGGCGGTTTACTACAGCGTGTTCCGGATTGCTATTCTGGCACTGGATCTCAAGACCCCCGGACGGGAAGAGGAGACCCGAAAAGGTAAAGTTGAGGTCACTCCGGAACTGGCCAGAAACCTGGTCGAAGCGTTTGGAGGCAAAAGCAATATTAAAAACCTGGATGCCTGTATTACACGATTAAGGATCACGGTAAACAATCCGGATGATGTGGATCAGAACCGTATTAAAGCACTTGGCGCCACCGCTGTTGTGGTAGTAGGCAAAAACATGCAGGCGATTTTCGGCCCCCAGTCAGACAACATACGAACTGAAATGCAGGAAGCCATCAAGTCGATGTAGCTCTTTTATCAACTGTCTTCTGACCAGCACTCAGCACTGCACCGGGTGCTGGTCAACAACCGGGATCTTAAGCAGTCCCCCGACTCATTGCCCGAACCCGTTCAGACGACACTTCGCCATTATGAAGAACGCCACTATAAGCATGCAGGCTGACCTTCCCACTGGACCGCACTAACTGCCCCATTAACTCAGGGCTATTATCCGGCGATAATCCACCCCCAACCACAATTTCAATACATTGGCCTGCCTGAGCAATAAGCCTGTTCAGCAATGGCACTCCCTGCATTGCGGCTTCACCAGAGCCCCAGCGTGTACCGCTTGTTAATACCCGGTCAACACCGAGCTGCATCAATGTATCCAGAGATTTTTCAGGATCGAGGGTTGCATCAAAAGCTCGATGAAACGTGGTCGTCAGTTTCAGACTTCTGGCGGTATCCAGCAGTCGCAGCAAGAGTCCTTCATCAATCGCATTGTCTCTGGCTCTCAACCCTCCAAGGACAACACCGTCAGCACAAGCCCGGGCCGCCATTTCAATCTGTCGTACCATGACATCACTCTCTTCCAGGCTGTAATAAAAATTCCCGGCACGGGGACGAACCATTACCATCAACCCTTCTGGCCTGAATGCCTTTCTGGCAGCTCTTATATGTTCAATAGCCGGTGTCAGGCCATCCTGATCCATCGCTGCACAAAGCTCAATGCGTCTGGCACCGCCCAGCTCTGCCGCTGCAGCTGCCCTGTTGACATAGTCCACGCTCGCGCTGTTAATACAAACTTCTATTTCCAGTTCTCCCAACATGACATGAACTCCAAAATATTGGTTATACCCATTTCGCCTTGTGACTATTTCGCCTTGTGACTATTTATCCTTATAACTATGATCATGAGCAAGTCATTTTGAACCACCGCACGATAATACCCTGAAGGGTATAAAGGAGGAATTACGAGTAACAACGAACGACTTGTGCCGGTGGGTATTACTGTTAAGTGGGTAATGACAAAGGAGGCAGCGACAGAGAGGTACTCATTTTTTCAGAGAAGGGCTACAGAGTTAACTGCGCCGGTAGCCAAGTCATATTCAATAATACCCCCCTTTTCAAGCTCACCGCCTACATTTTCGTGCCAGTTTACGTAACGGAACTTGTCGTAAGAGATCGACAGACATTCAGACGGTATTGAACTGTCCACTACGCTAAAGTTGTAATAGACTATGCGGGCTTTCACTAACTGCACTTGCAAATAAATATGCCCCCCTTTTCCGTCACGATCCGGTTTGGTCGCAATAAAAGTAATAACATCACCTTCGTTGCCGGGAACATACATTCGCGACAAAAGATACTCTGAAGCACCATCCAGCTCCCTGGTAATAGAAACTTCACTCATTAACGTCATGCCTGAGTCGCGGTTCATACCATTTCCAATATCCATGGAGACCGAGCGGGCCGCTTCCCAATAGAAGGAATCGATGGAACACCAGCTTGGAGCGGCACCTCTGCCGGGTTTCTCCCCAGTGACTGTGATGGTTGCTCCGGGAAAGTCAATGCCTTCGATACTCATAAACATATTGGCCATAACAATGATCTCCGGAGACAGCCTGTCAGCTTACAGATTACGTTGCCATGTCGTTGAAGAATTTTGCAACGAACCTCACAGATCATTTCAAAACAGGTTGTATCGCTGATGAATTCTGAAATATTACCTATGTTCACTGCCAAGACTGTCATTCACACAATTTTTGTGAAATGTAGTTTAGCAGTCTTAAATCCGATTAGAGCCTTAGAGGTCACCTGAAAGGTCACCTGTGAATTTGAAGAGTATTTTGTCCTGAATCATCCAGCAGAATGACAAGCCGACAGAGAAGTGTTAGTAAGGTTTGCCAATCATACGTTTTGCACTGTCAATCAATACCTGATTCAAATCCTGAATCTGCTGGTGCAACTCCATAACCCCCCTTCTTGCTTTCATACGAATTTTTTTGGCCGGTTTCCCGGTTATTAGAACCGGTGCGTCGATTTCGTAATCAATATACTCATGATCCGGATACTCTCTATCTGACTCGTTATCCGACTCTCTATTCGAAGAGCCTGAACCCGTTCGATCAGAAGACTGACCAGCCTGTTCTTTCTCATAGTCTGTAAATTTAGGAACAGGCACCATTTTACCAACCCCTTTCATAGCCCGGCGTATCAATACATCACCCAGCTCGGCGTCCACTTCCCTTAACTGACGAATAGCAATATGTTTCTCTGCCTGAGTTTTCTCAGCATCTTCTGCCCGGAGCCTGTCCTTTCCTTTTGCTTTGCGTTCTTTATTTTCCAGCTCAGCCAGATGCGCACGCAGCTGATCCTGATAATCGAGCAGGTCACCGAGACTCATCGTTCTAACCGATTTTTTTGTATAGAGTGGAATTTGTCGTTTTGAGTCGGGGGAAGGCACGGACTCTTCATCTGCTGCGCGAGTCAAATCAATACCTGAAGCAGCCAGCTTCCGAACCAGCTGGTCGATTTCAGCCTGTCTGGCTTCAATGGTCATTTTTTCTGGCTGAGAGCTTTCCTGTACAGGCGCAGAAAGAGGAACAGGAAAAGCAGCCCGTGCAGGCGCAATCAATATATACAGAGTAATAAAAAGTGAAATCGATAATCCTTTCATATAGGGTCTCCAGTCCGCTGGAAAAGTCAGAACTGCATGCAAGGATAGTTCAGGAACTACCATTCATCACTGACAAAGTGGTCAGGAATACTAACCCCACAAACAATCAGCCCCCATCGTATTATCAATGCCATCTCCCATACCCTGAAAACAAATTGCCAGTAGCTGCACTGCCTAATGATTTCCCAATTCAGTTTATACATCCACGAATGTAAAAGTGGCGCAAAAAGACCTTTTTTCTCCTCTACAGCATGGATAAGATTCAAACCAATCCTTTGTGTTGTGGGTTAATAAATACTGGCAGGACGCTGCGATAAAAGGGGAAAGCAGGCTGTACTCCATTTACAGTGTTACTGGATTCATCACTGCCAGCCTGACAAACCCTGTTACAAGGTCAAAATGCAATTAATATGTGGCATATTTGCCACTTTTTTTTGCCTGATTGTTTTCGCATAAATTCTAACTTTATTTTTAACTTTCTAATTAGCCAATATGAAAAAAATTGTCATTAAATCTACCACATGTGCTTTTTTAGGCCTGCTCTTATCGGGCTGCGTTGGCAGTAATGCTGTTACCGGGAAAGTAACTGAATTCAATATAAAGACAGTTGATAACCGCTATGCCCGTGCGGGTGTTAACTTTCTGCTGGCTCCGGTTTATGGCATTTCAACTGCAGCTGATTATGTTGTGTTTAATGCCCTGGAGTTCTGGACAGGGAAAAACCCGATTAACGGATCTCCACATATTTTTGACACAGAGACTGAATCGTTTATTGAGGTCAACGATAAAATTGACCCAAATTTAAGAGATGCTCCAATAAAAACATCCTCCAGCCATAATGTTATTCGCTCCAGCCAAATAACAGAAATAGATGAAAATTCATTCGAAATGACCTTTAACTATGAATCGGGAGAAACTACAACACTTAAAGGAGTAAAAAGCAATGACATGGTCAGCTTTTACATGAACGAAGAGCTTGTTTCAATAACGACTATAGAAAGGCTGGAAGATTTTATTGGTAAACAGGCGTAAGTGGCTCTATTAATGAATATGCCCACATCAAATAAATTTTCACTCCTGGTGACTGCTGCTGCCATTCTTTGTGGACTGACTGTTCATTTGCAGGCCTCACCCGATACTACTCATATAAGCAGTGCTGAAGTAAAGACAGGGCTTGATCACGCTACTGACAACCCGGTCAAGTTGGAACCAATCGCAGCCTGCCTCAAGAATCCTGATGGAGAGTGGCTGCCCGGACATAATGAGTGTGAGTTTATGTCAGAACAAACCTGTCAGGAACTCAATGGTGAAATGGACGAGTGCGCTTCAGCCTGCCGCCACCACCCTGAATCAGAAATGTGCATCAGCCTGTGTGTACCAGTCTGCAAGTTCGGTGAATAATCTTACCCTCCTACGTTGACGCCAGGCTATGACGGTACTGTGGTGCCGTCATGCCACTCCATGAGCGGAATGCCCGGTTAAAATTTGATAAGTCCGTGTAACCACAGAGATGTCCGACTTCAAGAACGGGCAGATCTGTTGATGTCAGTAATAACTTCGCTTTTTCGCACCGGGCTATTCCCCGTAATCGCGACAGACTCGTACCCTGTTCCCTCAAACGACGCTGCAGGGTTCTGGAAGACATGCCAATCATCTGTGAAAACCAGAATACTGAAAACCTTGGAAGTGTTGCATAGGTTGTAATCAGTGCTTTAACCTTCGTCAGCCAGTCAAATCTTTCCAGATGATTCTGCATGGGTTCGTAGTCTTCTGCAAAAGGTAAAGGAATACCGCCAAATGGCTGACCGAAGATGATATCAGTGTGCTTTAGAGCCTCTGGACAGCTAAGTGCCAGATATTGCGGCATACTCATCCACAAAGTTTCTGGCTGCCAGTTTGCCCCAAGATAATGACGACACAAGGTAAGCAGCCCTAATGTTCTATACCACTCAATTTGATTAAAGCCGGGCATTGTGGAGGGAAAGGCACTGCGGTGGCAAAGCAGCCACTGGTTTTGATATTTTTCTGTCCAGATGTGCAGGTGGCTGCTAAATGCTGACTGGCTTATCTCAACATAGATATCGACAGCTTTCTCAAGGCAGTAAACGTCTTTCAGAGCTTTATCCAGTTGGGGAAAATGTGACAGCGTAAGGCTTTCACCAACATTAATGCCAACAGGTTCCGTAGTGCTTAAAAACAGCTTTGCCAAAAAAGCCAGAGTATTCCGGGTAGGTAACCAGTGTCCACTGTCCAGTGAGTGTTCAGGAATATGGTACTGTCTGGCAATTTCTCTCCAATGGATACCTTTGTCATCAAAATAAGTCAGAAAAGGCTGTAGATTATCATAGGTGCAGATAAACAGGGTGTCATTATCGGGAAGGGCAATCATAATCAAAAAAATGCAGTGAGGATATATTGATCATTGTACTCCTGAAGCTGGAAATAAATCTGACCTGAAAAGTAATTGGCGTAAACTGACCTGTTTAGGCTTATTCTTAAGGGGTAGATTCATTGCTCAGTATCCGCAATGAAAACAGGCCCCTTCATGAAGTTTGACCTTCCATCACTTACCTTATCCACTGTTGCCGCTGCACTGTTACTAGCCCTTTCATCCTCTATGGTGAGGGCCAACCCTGTAGAAAAAGCTCTGGAAGTAACCGGCGCTAAAGTCAATCAGCCGGTCAGTTCAGCTAAGCAGCCTTTCTCTAATGAGTTCGTTAGTGAGGCAAGAGATAACCTGAACAACTTTCACTGGCAGATGGGAGGAGACCATAGCCTTTATTACAACCTGCGGATGTCCGAATTCCTGCCCACGGCTATTGCGTCTCCGAATGATGAGTACCAGGCTTTGAGTCGAGATATTAACCCGAAGCTGGGAGAACTCAGGCAGATGACCAGTCTGGGAGAACTGACCCTTGATGAGTACATGGTTCATCCACAATTCCGTACACAGGGATTAATCCTGATACATAAAGGGAAGGTCGTCTATGAAAGTTACCCTGGCATGAAATCAACAGATCGCCATATCTGGGCATCATCTGCCAAAACCACCGTTGGCCTGATTGTGGCGATGCTGGCTGAAGAGAACAAAGTAGACCACAGCAAATCCATCACCCATTATGTACCCCAACTCAAAAAAACGGTATGGGATGATGTGACGGTACTGGATGCCCTGAACCATACGACGGGGCTTGATAATGAAGAAACGCTGGAATCGATTCTTGATCCGGATTCAGCCGTAGTCAGATTCTTCGGAGCAGGCTTTGGATCACCGAGGGAGGCTACCGGCGAAGTCGAAAGCTGGCTGGATGTTGCGAAGGACCAGAATAAGATAAACGGAGAATCAGCCGGTAAACGATTCCGCTATGCGTCATTAAATACGACAGTATTGACCCTCATGATTGAAAACATTGAAGGTAAACCATGGGTCGATGTGTTTGAGGAGCGGGTCTGGTCAAAAATGATGGCCCGACAACCTGCGCTTTTCAATCTTACACCCGACGGTACCGCCCTGCCGGTAGGGCTGATGTCATCAACGCTGGAAGACATGGCCCGATTTGGACTGCTGTTTACCCCCAGCTGGGAAACCTCAGCTGTTGAACCTGTCGTCAGTAATGAGATGTTGAATCGCATTTATAACAGTGGGAATCAGGCTTCCTACAAAGGAAGCAGTAAGTATGAAAGTGCGCCTTCCATGTTTAATGATCAGGCAAAGTATCAGTCTTACCAGTTTGATTTTGTCTTTTCCGACGGAGCCATAGCAAAAAGCGGTAACTTGGGACAAATGTTGTATATTGATCCAGTCAAAGACTTTGTGGGTGTTGTATTCTCGACTAATCCCTACCATTCTGGATTTGGCGAGTTCAAAGCTGCGGCCTATATGAGAGCAGCATCCCAGATGCTGAGTACTCCCTGAGATCATCCAACGAATGATCGCATATTCGTCAGCATACTCATCTGACAAACCTGAGAAGAATAGCTCCCGGAATACATCCGGGAGCTATAGGCGTAAATAAAGCAAATATTACTTCATTTTAACAACCAGCAGGTCGTCAGCGCCTTCAGATACGGAGCCGGAAGACTTTTCCAGAGACTCAACGTCGTCCATGTTGGAGATAACTACTGGAGTGATAACGCTCTTGGCGTTCGCTTTCAGGAAATCCAGGTCTACTTCGATGATAGTGTCGCCCGCCTTAACGGTCTGACCTTCAGAAGCGATACGCTTGAAACCTTCGCCTTTCAGTTCAACAGTGTCGATACCGAAGTGTACGAACAGCTCAACACCGGATGGAGTCGCCATGCTGAACGCATGGTTGGTTTCGAAGATTTTGCCAATTTCACCGTCGCAAGGAGCAACCATTTTGTTGCCAGTCGGGTTGATTGCGATACCGTCGCCAACTACTTTCTCAGAAAATACCGCGTCTGGCACTTCTTCGATAGCTACGATCTCACCCGTCAGAGGTGACTTGATCACAGTGCCTTCATCGCCACCGAGACCCATGCTTTTCTTGATTGAATCAAACAGACCCATACTACTTATCCCACATAATAAGATGGATTGGATTTTAGACGGTTAATGACCGTTTCTGTAAATTAATGGCTGGAACCGGCACGACAGCTTTAAGCCCGACAGGTTCCTATATAGCTGCATCTATATGCACCATTAACAAAAAACGCCCCGCCAGAGCGGGGCATTTCTTTAATAACTCTCTATTTATCAGACAGTCACAATATCTGCAACCCTCAGTAGCGCATCATCAATGGCATTATGCTTGCTGATGGCTTCCTCCAGAGGCGTTGTCACGATTTTCTGGTCACGAACACCGACCATTACGCCGCTGAGACCTTCACGCAGTTTCTCAACAGCTGCAACACCCAGACGACTAGCCAGTACACGGTCTGAACAGGTTGGCTTACCACCACGCTGAATGTGACCCAGAACAGTGACCTTCACTTCGTACTCCGGGAAGCTTTCTTCGACTGCGCGACCCAGCTCAACCACACCGCCAATCTTTTCACCTTCAGACACAACAACAATGCTGGAGGTTTTACCGGCACGACCGCTGTTTTCCAGAGAATCCATCAGCTTTTCTACAGAGTGGTCTTCTTCCGGAATCAGGATCTCTTCAGCGCCTGCTGCAATACCACTGTTCAGGGCGATAAAACCAGCATCACGTCCCATGACTTCGATCAGGAACAGACGGTTATGAGAGGTTGCAGTGTCACGAATTTTGTCGATGGCTTCTACCGCTGTATTCAGGGCAGTGTCATAACCGATGGTAAAGTCAGTACCAAAGATATCGTTGTCGATAGTACCCGGCACACCAATGCAAGGCAGGCCATGTTCTTTTTCAATCAGCATGGCACCGGTGAAGGAGCCATCACCACCAATAACAACCAGTCCGTCAAGACCAGCAGCTTTGGCATTTTCAAACGCTTTGGCACGACCTTCAGGGGTACGGAACTCTGCACAACGGGCAGATTTCAGGAAAGTACCACCCTGGTTAATAATGTTGGCAACGGAGCGGGCATTAACCTCTTCCAGGTTATTTTCAATCAGACCCTTATAGCCTTCATGAATCGCTACCGGCTGAACGCCGTAGTAAATGCAGCTGCGTACAACGGAACGAATGGCAGCATTCATACCCGGAGCGTCGCCACCCGAAGTTAGAACGCCAATTTTTTTCATCTCTGCCATGGTTCTGTTCGTCTCCCTAGTCTTGAAACTTGTCTGAAACTTGCGTTAAAACTCGCGCCAGAACTCGCTCAAAAAAGCCTCTTCCGGAATAGGTGTGAAGATGACTCACAGCGCTTTCAGTGCGACAGACTTATTTAACAGTAATGATCTGCATGGTATTGGTGCCTCCTTCAACCTCTTCACTCTCACCTTTGGTCAGAATGATACGGTCGCCTGGCTCCAGCAAACCACGCTCTTTCAATTCTTTAATAGCACGGTCACTGACTTCAGAACCGTACCTGGTGCCACTGTCAAAAGCGACAGCCTCGACCCCTCGATACAGAGCGACACGGCGCTCGGTCGTTTTGTAACGGGTCAGCGCAATAATAGGCAGCTCGGTGTTAATGCGAGACACCCATAAAGGTGTTGCTCCGGATTTGGTCAGGCAGACAATGGCCTTGACCCCCAAGTTGTTCGCTGCATAGGTGGCTGCAAGCGCGATGGCTTCGTCAGTTTCTTCAAAACTGCCAACAGCTTCACGATCAACATGGGCAATCAGTTCCGGGTTTTTCTCAGCACCGACACAAATGCGTGCCATTGCCCTGACCACCTCATGAGGGCGTTTTCCCGTTGCTGTTTCACCGGACAGCATCACTGCGTCAGTGCCGTCCAGCACAGCATTGGCCACATCAAACACTTCCGCACGGGTCGGCTGAGTGTTGTGAATCATAGACTCCATCATCTGGGTCGCAGTAATCACCGGACGGTTCAGACGGCGCGCTTCATTGATCATATTCTTCTGAACACCAATCAACTCAGCATCGCCGATCTCTACGCCCAGATCTCCCCGGGCCACCATCACGGCATCGGATGCGCGTATAACCGCTTCGAGCAATTCCGGATCAGATACCACTTCGGCCCTTTCGATCTTGGACAGAATGGAAGCACTGCCACCGGCCTGATTCATCAGTGTGCGCGCCAGTTCAATATCTTCAGGATTGCGGACAAAGGATACCGCCAGGTAATCGACGCCAATATCGGCTGCCAGCCTGATATCATCCTTGTCCTTATCGGTCAGCGCATCTGCCGACAAGCCACCACCGGCCAGGTTAATACCTTTGTTGTTCGACAGCTCACCACCATCCAGAGTGGTAGTCACGATACGGGAGCCATCAATGTTTACGACCTGCAGGCTTAAACGACCATCGTCGAGCAACAGGACATCGCCCACCTTGCAGTCATTTGGCAAGTCTTTGTAGGCAAGCCCAACCTGAGTCTCATCCCCTGCATCAACAGGCAGCTCTGCATCCAGAACAAATTCAGCCCCGTCGGGCAAATGGATTTTACCGTTCTGGAAGCGCCCTATACGTATTTTTGGTCCCTGAAGATCACCCAGTATGGCGATACTGCGTCCAAGGCGGGTAGAAATGGTACGAACCTGCTCCGCACGGGTTCGGTGGTCTTCTGCATCACCGTGTGAAAAATTCAGGCGGACAACATTGACACCGGCCTCAATCAGCTTTGTTAACTGCTCATCGGTCTGAGTAGCAGGACCGAGTGTAGCGACTATCTTCGTGCGTCTGAGCTGCGTGCGTCTGAGCATGTTATCCTCTCAAGTTTGACCTGTATGTGGGTCACCTGTGTGGCAGTTTGTACCGGGACAGCTAACTCTCAACTCACGATCACTTCATGATTTATTCATGGTGACCACATGATGAATACACGATACGTCAAACAACAGAAAAAAGAAGGCAGTCTCCCTGGACAGTATAGCCCTTGACCTAACGAGCACCGTCTTCTTTTTACTACTGCTTTTACGACAAAAACACAGGCCCACAAAGAGCCTGTGTTTTTAGTCAAACATCACTTAGGCGTTCATGAAAGCCTTAGCGGTGTCCAGCATACGGTTGGAGAAGCCCCACTCGTTGTCGTACCAGGACATTACCTTAACCAGGTTGCCTTGTACGCGAGTCTGGGTCGCATCGAAGCTGGAGGAGAACGGGCTGTGGTTGAAGTCCATGGAAACCAGAGGCTCGTAGTTCACGTGCAGAACCTTGCTCATAGCTTCGGAAGACTTGGCAGCAGCAGCAACGATTTCGTTAACTTCTTCAACAGTGGTTTCGCGGCCAGCAACGAAGCTCAGGTCAACCAGAGATACGTTGATAGTAGGTACGCGAACAGCCATGCCGTCGAACTTGCCTTTCAGTTCTGGAACTACCAGACCAACAGCAGCAGCAGCACCAGTAGCGGTTGGGATCATGTTCTGTGCAGCAGCACGGGCACGATACAGGTCGCTGTGGTATACGTCGCTCAGACGCTGGTCATTGGTGTACGCGTGGATAGTGGTCATCAGACCTTTGTCGATACCCAGAGCGTCGTTCAGAGGCTTGGCGATTGGAGCCAGGCAGTTGGTGGTGCAAGACGCGTTAGAGATAACGGTCATGTCGGAAGTCAGAGTCTCGTGGTTAACACCGTAAACGATAGTAGCGTCTACGTTAGAACCAGGAGCAGAGATGATTACCTTCTTGGCACCAGCGTCCAGGTGAGGCTTACAAGCATCCTTGGAGCGGAATACGCCAGTACATTCGAATACTACGTCCACACCCAGGTCAGCCCAAGGCAGGTTAGAAGGATCACGCTCGGAGAAAGTTTTGATTTCGTCGCCGTTTACGAACAGCGCGTTCTCACCTTCTTCAACCTGAGCGTTGAAACGACCGTGTACAGTATCGTACTTGGTCAGGTGTGCATTAATTTTTGCATCGCCCAGGTCGTTGATAGCAACGATCTGGTATTCATCACGGCGACCTGCTTCATACAGTGCGCGCAGAACATTACGGCCGATACGGCCATAGCCGTTGATAGCGATTTTGATCATGACGTCTCCAATACCCTTAGTCACAGCGGACAAGCCGCTATAGCCTTTAGTAAATAGGATTTTTTGTGCGAATACAGCCTAGTGAAAATACCTACAAAACTCTATGAACACCTTGAAACACAAGGGTTTACAGATCTTGTCAGGCTCGCAAAACAAATATTCACACATCAGGACAGCGCCCGGCAGGCCGTTCACAGGATGGACAACAAACACCCAAACCCACTCCGATCATTACAGCAAAATGCACTACAAGATACAGATGTGAACACGCTATACCACCCAACTCAAAAAACTGATCCTGATCAATAAAATCAACTATTGATAAACTCCTGGGCCTGTATCGCAAACATACTCAAAAGACATCACCCTCCGGTACACTTTTGTCAGGCTTTTCGTCATCAACAGCTGTCTGCCGAAAGAGCTGTCTATCGAAAGAGCTGTCTATCGAAAGAGCATTGTTCCCAAACGACAAAAGCCGAGCTTCCCTGCAAAGCATCAGCGATAAGACAACATCATGTCGCTACCTGACACTTCCCAGTTTGCTCAGCTTATTCCAGAGGCCTGCCGGACTTAAAACGACCCAACAGGCTCCTGATAATTTCTTATTGCTTCGCCAGCAGACTGAAATATAGCCACCAATAGCAGCTATACCTAACTTTTGATGAATTTCAACGATAAATCAGTCTTTGAAAAAGCCATCAAACATCTGCAGGCAGATCCAGGAAATCCCGGACCGCAAAAGTTTTTACTTCAGGGTAGTGATGAACTCAGCCAGGTGAGATACAGCACCTTCAGCGCCTTCACCTTCACCGATAATGGTCACAGTAGAACCCTGAGTCAGGCCCAGAGTCTGCAGCTTGAACAGACTCTTGGCGCTGGCCTGCTTACCGCCTGCTTCCAGTTTAATGTCGCATTCGAAGCCTTTGGCTTCTTTTACGAACTGAGCAGCTGGACGAGTGTGCAGGCCATTTTCAGCAGTAATAACTACGTCTTTTTTAAACATTGTATTTCTCTCAATAACGTGGAGATCTTGCGAGCGATGAAGAAGCTGAATTCCAGAAGGATAAGCCAGCCTCTTCGGATGCTCAAATTAAAACCAGTGGGGTTGCACAACGGCAACCCCTTACAATTCTATTGGAATAAAAAGCGAAACGAATTGATATAGCGGTTTATCGCTATTGCTATTCTCCACGCCAATTACCCAAAACAAGCGCTAAGCCATCTCCAGCTTGATTTCACCGGCAATAATTTCAGCCTGTGGACCAAGGATTACCTGAAGATTATTGGAACCCAGCTTTACAACTCCCTTCGCCCCCATGGCTTTAAGGCCTGACTCATCAATCCTGTCACGATCTGCCAGAGTCAGTCGCAAGCGGGTAATGCAGGCAGAAACAGACTCAAGGTTATCTTTACCACCCAGCAGTGCAATGTAGTGTTTCGCCCGGTCGGAGTCCGAAACCACCCTGACCGGTTTCTGCTCAACCTCATCGTCATCACGACCCGGAGTTTTCAGATTGAACACCTTGATCGCAAAATAGAAGGTGCAGAAGTAAACCACAGCAAAGGCCAGGCCAATAATGACCAGGGTTACGGGCTTGGTGGCCAGTCCCCAGTTAAGTACCATATCAAAGGCACCCGCTGAAAAACCAAAGCCATGCAGTACTCCAAACAGATTGGTCACGACCAGTGACAATCCTGTCAGCACAGCATGAACGGCATACAGCCCTGGCGCCAGAAAGACAAACAGGAATTCCAGAGGCTCAGTGACGCCCGTAAGGAACGCGGTCAGTCCAACCGAAAAAAGCAATCCGCCCACTTTTGCGCGATTCTTCCCGGGAGCAGCAAGATACATCGCCAGGGCAGCTGCTGGCAAGCCAAACATCATAACCGGATAAAAACCAGCCATGAAGACACCGGCGGTAGGATCGCCAGCAAAGAAGCGTGGCAGGTCACCATTAACGATTTCACCTGCAGCATTGGTAAATTCGCCAAGACCAAACCAGAAAATAGAGTTAACCACATGATGCAGGCCAACAGGAATCAGGCCCCTGTTGAGTACTCCATAAACGAATTGCCCAACGGACCCGGATTCAGCAACACCGCTGGCAAAGGCATTGATACCTGACTGGATAGCAGGCCAGACAAACCCCGCAACAACAGAGGCAGCCAGGGCGATCAGCCCGGTCATAATCGGGACCAGTCGTTTACCACCGAAAAAGGCAAGATACTGAGGTAACTGGACACGATGGAATTTATTATAACTGTGACCAGCAATGATACCGGCAATAATACCCCCGAAAAACGACATGTCGATATCGGCATTAATCGTTTTGGCAGCAGCGGTTAGAACAAAGTAACCGACTGCCCCCGCCAGAACAGCTGACCCGGCATCATCTTCCGCAAGACCCGCTGCAATACCCATGGCAAACAACAGCGGCAGGTGGCTGAAAATGGCATTACCCGCCTCTGCCACAAACGCAATATCCAGCAGATCCGGCTGCCCGACACGCAACAATATGGCAGCAACAGGCAAGGTTGCAATTGGCAACATAAGTGCCTTCCCCAAACGCTGCAAATACCCTAGCACATCCACGACTTCACCTCTGCACTTCATTATTTTTACTGTCTGATCTCGTACAAAAAATGACAGAATCAGTTTTCACCCGAGAATGTAACCGGTTACACCGCCTTATTTCAAGTAATTACACGTATTTAAGTCAAACCATTAACCGGTAAGTTGATCTACAGCAAAATATTCCTTTTCAGTTATGAATTAACTATCCACATTTAATTTTGCACATTTTTTAACTAATTAATGGTTAACTCATCACTCATGATCCAGCGCCTGCTTATAACAACACTACTAACCTGTCTGGCCACTTCTGTAACAGCCAGCGCCGCGCCATCAAACCGCCCCACAGGGACAGTTAACGTACTCCACTGGTGGACCTCCCCCAGTGAAGCCGCCGCCATGGACATTTTGAAAGATCACTATGCAAAGTCCAGATTTACCTGGACTGATCAAGCTATTGTCGGCGGTGGCGGCGGCAGGGCCATGACTGTACTGAAGTCTCAAGTTATTTCAGGCAACCCCCCACATGCAGCCCAGATCAGTGGCCAGGGTATCCAGGACTGGGCCAGCCTGGGTCTTCTGGCACATATTGACGGCACAGTAAATCGCAATCAATGGACCTCTGTACTACCAGAATTTGTTTCAGAGACCATCCAGTTTCAGGGGCGTTACTACGGTGTACCCGTTGGCATTCACCGGAGCAACTGGCTATGGATCAACCCAAAAGCTTTTGAAACAACCGGGCTTGCGATTCCTTCCAGCTGGGATGACCTGATTGCCATTGCTCCCCGCCTGCGCCGTGCGGGCTTTATTCCACTGACTCATGGCGGAGAAGCCTGGCAACAGGCTGCGATTTTCGAGTCTGTCGTACTCTCGGAAGGAGGCGCCGATTTTTACCGGCAGGCTCTGGTAGATCACGACCATAAAGCCCTGACCAGCCCCACCATGATCAAGGTGTTTCGAAAACTGAAACAGATTGCCTCACTGACCCCTGACAACCGGACCAGAATGTCATGGGACAGAGCAACACAGGAAATCATTAACAATCAGGCTGCCGTGATGCTGATGGGGGACTGGGCGCTTGGGGAATTCAAAATGAATGGTCAGGTCGAAGGAGAGGATTTTTACTGCCAGCCCGCCTTCGGAACCGACAAAAAATTCATCTACAACATCGACAGCTTTGTTATGTTTAATCTCAGACGCTTCAGGGACCGTCAGGCACAGCACGGGTTGACCCACCAATTGATGGACAAAGAGACACAAATCGCATTCAACGAGAAAAAAGGCTCAATCCCTGTGCGAATGGACGCAGCAGAATATCTTCAGGGCTGCCAGCAGCAAAGTCTGGAAGACCTTCAGGCCAGCATCAAAGCCAACACTCTGGTACCCAGCATCATTCATGGAATGGCAACCAGGGAGTCTCTGCAGATACCCGCCATTAACTTTGTCAGTAGTTACATGTCCGACCCGGTCGTAACACCGGAACAGGCAGTAAAATCGCTATCTGCCGCACTGCTCTCGCCATCAAACTCGCTATCAAACTCGCTATAAAAATAGTCACCATTTATTGACGCAAAATTGACATAAGACAATGCATTCCCGATCACACTTTTGCACGAAAGAGTTCGTTACATTTCGTTTACCTCCCTTACCCAAGAGGTACGATCGTTTTGTTAATCTCCGCCCACGATAACAAACCAACACAGGTTCACAGCGGACAACAGCCTGTGTGACGTTGCCCAGACTCAATCATCACGAGGTTTCACACCATGTTGCAAAACGCCTTTGGAGTGCTGCAGAAGATCGGCCGTGCGCTGATGCTGCCTGTAGCCATTTTGCCAGTTGCCGGTATCCTGCTGGGTATCGGTGCTGCTGATTTTAGCTTCCTGCCTTCCCTGCTGAGCCAGGTGATGGAACAGGCCGGTGGTGCCGTATTTGGCAACCTGCCACTGCTGTTCGCTATCGGTACCGTACTGGGCCTGACTGACAACGACGGTGTTTCCACTCTGGCTGCAATCGTTGGCTACGTGGTTATGCTGGCCACCATGGGTCTGGTTGCAGGCCTGATGGGTGTTGAAACCAAGTCCATCATGGGCATCACCTCCATCGATACCGGCGTATTCGGCGGCATCCTGTCTGGTGCTCTGGCGGCGGTTATGTTCAACCGTTTCTTCAAGATCCAGCTGCCAGAATATCTGGGCTTCTTCGCTGGTAAGCGTTTCGTACCTATCGTTACCGCTTTCGGTGCCATCATTCTGGGTACCATCCTGGCGTTCGTATGGCCTCCAATCGGTGCGGTGATCGACTCCTTCGGTAACTACGCTGTTGAAGGCAACCCGGTAACCATGGGCTTCGTATACGGCTTCATCGAACGTATGCTGATTCCTTTCGGTATCCACCACGTATGGAACGTTCCTTTCCAGATGGAAATGGGTCAGTTTGTTAACGAAGCGGGTCAGGTATTCACTGGTGACATTCCTCGCTTCTTCGCTGGTGACCCGACTGCAGGCTTCCTGGCTGGCGGCTTCCTGTTCAAGATGTTCGGTCTGCCTGCTGCTGCTATCGCTATGTGGCACTCTGCCAAGACCAAGCACCAGAAGCGTGTTGGCGGCATCATGGTATCCGCAGCCCTGACCTCCATGCTGACCGGTATCACTGAGCCAATCGAATTCTCCTTCATGTTCCTGGCTCCGGCTCTGTACGTTGTACACGCCCTGCTGGCAGGTTTCGCTTTCGTGATTACCAACTTCCTGGAAATCAAGATGGGCGCTTCCTTCTCCCACGGCCTGATCGACTTCGCCCTGTTCTCCAGCATCGGCACCAAGTCCTTCTGGCTGATTCCTCTGGGTGCGGTATACGCTGCGGTTTACTACGGCGTATTCCGTGCGGTAATCACCAAGTTCAACCTGAAGACTCCTGGTCGTGAAGACGAAGAAAGTGGTTCTCAGGTAGAAGTAGGCCCTGAGCTGGCTGGCAAGCTGATCACCGCTTTCGGTGGCAACGCTAACATCAAGTCCATCGACGCTTGTATCACCCGTCTGCGTGTCGCAGTGGTTGACGTAAACAAGGTTGACCAGGCTGCCATCAAGGCACTGGGTGCTCGCGGTGTTATGGTGGTTGGTAACAACATGCAGGCTATCTTCGGTACACAGTCTGAGAACATCAAGACTGCCATGAACGAAGTGAACAAGTCTGGCGGCATGACTCCAGCAACAGCTTAATTAATCCTTAAACCGATTAAGTTAGCTTCAAAACGGAGGCTTCTCATAAGAGAAGCCTCCGTTTTTTTATACGCTGGAAATGCTTCATCATGGGGTGACAAAAACAAGGATGCCAGCGAGCCAGCACTATGGTAAAATATTTTACTAAAATAATTTACCACCAGGAGCAGTAATGATGAGTAGCGAGATTACCTTTCAGGACTTCCAGAAACTGGATATGTGCATTGGCCGTGTCATGGAAGTACAGCGCGTTGAAAACGCCGAAAAACTCTACAAGGTTCAGGTAGACATCGGTCGCGAGCGCCTGTACCAGACCGTAACCAGCCTGGTCGATTATTACGCCGCAGAAGAACTCATGAACAAAGAAGTGGTGGTACTCACCAACCTGAAACCCGCTAAAATGCGCGGTGAACTGTCGGAAATTATGTTGCTGTGTGCAGAAACAGAAGACAGCAGTATCTGCAAACTGCTTAAGGCCGAAGAAACAATGAAGCCCGGAACACCTGTCTGTTAAAGCTGTCCGGGTTTAACAACGAGCCTGCTCTCCCGGACAGGCTTCTGCATCAGTTATTAATCTCTTCCCTGACCACCCTTGCAGGATTTCCAACCACCACACAATGGGCTGGGACATCTTTCGTTACCACACTCCCTCCACCAACAACAGCCCCGTCGTGAATCGTGACACCAGGAAGAACCAGAACATTTGCCCCAATCCAGACATCATTTCCAATGGTTACCGGTTTGGCGAACTCTTCACCAGAGTTGCGGGTTTTGGTATCCAACGGATGCCCTGCTGTACACAGGGTAACGTTTGGCCCGATCATCACATTGTCGCCTATCACTTCAAACAGGGTTGTGAATGAAAAGGCCAGTAGCAGGAAAATAGCCAGCACAATGATGATCTGAAAGAGTGAAGGCTGAGAGGAACATTTTGGCATACAGAGCCTCCGGGGCGTTAGATAGTACGTCCGTATCCCTCGAACTGTGGTGAACACATAAAACCGAAGCCAGACCTGCCAAGATGTGACGGGCAGCTGGTGATTATGGGGTCAATAGTGGTATGACCATCGGGTTCTGAAAAAGTGCCTTGAATGGGTAGGAAAAATAGTGGCAAGCGACATTAATAGTTCGGGATGGCAGTTTTTTCCATCCGGTTGGCAGAACAAGCCTGCCACCCTGGTAGCAGGCTTGCAAAGCTTATTTATCCTTGCTCATCTTCTTTAGGTTTCCAGAACTTCCATCCCCCACTTTTCTTATGCTTCTTACTTTCCTCTGACTGCTTGTCTTGTGCGGCCCGGGATCGCTGCTGTTGTTGTTTGAGAGTTTCTATGACGTCCTTTTCAAAGGCCTCCTTAGTGGTGATCTGAGGCAACAATCCCGGGTTAAAGCTGAATAGTTCGGGCTCTGCATTGACCACTGGTCCCAGTAATCTCTGCACTTCTGTGAATACCTGCAGTTGTCCCTCCAGAATGATGTTATGGGGAGTGTGGGGACTAAACGGATATTTCATCATGAAAAACAGCGCTTGCACAATCCGGTTACGCAACCAATGACTATCAGGCGAATTGAACATTCTCAGGTTACCATCGACCACCCAGCTGACAATACAGTTGATCGAGCGTGCGTCATATCTCGGCCAAAACGCCGGTTCCACCCGTTCAAGCTCGCTCAACATGTTGTATGCCTGGTTGGTTTGTCCCAAAAAGGCGGTAAACAGTGCCGTCAAGGACACGTAGGAAGCGTAAAGGTTGCGATTTTCTTGCGGGCTGCGTTCAGACTCTGTGGAAGTTGACTGATGAAGCAGGAAATACCACGCTCTGCTTCGGGCGTAAGCCAGATTATTGCTTTGAACGTGACGGACGCCATCAAACCGCATGGAGGATATCTGGGCCAGATTCTGAAGGAATGTGAGGATGTGGCCTGCCTGAGGGTCATTGTTTTCTGCATTTAACTGAACTCTGAATGCATTTAAAGCTATGACATTAATATAGTTATACAGGGCGACAAACACTACATCGGTGAATCTGGCCACAACATCGCTGTCGGCTTCAGGATGATTGATGTGATGTTGTAATGTTCGCACCGAGTTGAGCAGAGTCTCTCCTTCAATCAGCTGCTCCCCCAGCTGCTGGTTGAAGGTTATTCTGCCCTGGCTAAGATAACGGTCCAGCATTCTGGCGTTTGCACTCAAAGCCCTGAGCAGAACCGGGTCACCAAGTTGTTGTGCAACCTGCCACAGGGCATAGTGAAGATCAATCAGTGTATAGCTGTGCGGACTCGTATGAATGGCATTCAGAGCCTCATTGACTCTCAGGTCGGTCAATGAGTCTGGCACACGCACCGGGAATACATCGGTGGTGCCGTCAGTCTGGTCTTCACCCAAAAGCTCTGTCATTAATGCGTTACGTCGTTCCTGCCAGTGAGTATTGGCTTGCCTGATGAATTCGTCCGTTACGGCAGCGTCCCCATTGGCACCCTCATCCCCATCGACAGCCTCATCGCCATCGGTTTCAGGGGGGAGGGGGACTGTGACGCCTGGTTCGGGTTGCAGATTAAGGTTTTCCATATTCGCATTAAGCTCGACCCGGGGAGGAAGCATTACATTGGCGGTATCTGAGCCAGTGCCTTTGGGGGGGATAACTGAATAGGCAGTGCCCGCTGAAAGAGAAAGCAGCAGGCTGGCGGACAGCAGCAAATGTTTGCTGCAGTGGTCAGAGACTTCGGAGAGTGACCATTTTTTTTTGAACACTTTACACATCTCACTTCGGTTGATGAATTATGAAAGCTTGATGTCCCTAAGTACTCAATCCTGAACGGATATTGTGTTTATGGTATATAGGCTGCAGCAGGTGCTTTTGAGCCTGGCGGATCAGTATAGCCAAGGACTGTTAAAACGAGACACGGTTGAATTAAAAAGCTCACTGATACAGTAGGATTGTCTGAGACACCCACCATTAAGAAGAGAAAATATGCAGGAAGTAAAAGAAAAACTGAATCTTGAAACAGCCCGGATTCCCTGGAAAGCACTGGAGCGCTTTTTTGCTCAGGGTATTGTGCTGAATGTGTCAGCGTCGCTTGATCTGGTTGAAGCGGCTTGTGCGGTGTCGATAGATGACACCCGGCAGGTACAGGCATGGCTTCAGGATGGGCAGTTAACAAAAGTCACAGACCAGCAGGCGATTCAATGGCATGAGCACAACTTTACCGCAGTCCAGAATGACGCCATTGAAGTTCATGTAAAAGTTTTTACCCACTTTAATGTTGTAACCGTAATCACAGGAAAACTGACCGTTCAGCGTCGTAGTGTCGTCGGACTTTCCAAACAGCTGACCAACCAAAGCGCTTTTTTCCCGTTCATCAAAGCATGTACTGATTTGATGGCAGAGCTTTTTCGCTTTCAGGCGATCTTCTGGCAGCCCTTCAGTGTTAGGGTTATACAACATTCCACTGATAAAACTTTTTTCTCTGTGAGTCAGCTCATTTTGGGGCAGCATATTATTCATAAGTGATGTCACTCAATAAACAAGGGGTATTTCTATAAGGCAGAACCAAAAACGGAGCCAGTACGGCTCCGCTTTTACTTCAGAAAAATGAAGTTAGCCTTTAACAGGTCGCAGTCGGAATGCGTACTGATAAGGCTTTACCTGTGGCTGATACTGCATTGGCGGCATGGAGCCCCAGGAGTTTTGACCACCGGTACCCATCTGGGTCAGGTCAATATTCCAGGTCACCAGATTGCCAGGCAACAGGTCAGCACCATGCTTGCAGGACATAGGCGTCAGGCCGGATGCCCCCATGGAACCATCGTCTGCCACAAAATCCAGCTCTGCAGCAGCAAAAGGCCAGGCACTGGTATTGAGCAGCGTGTCTTCAGCCACCACTTCCAGGCCAACACCATCCTGCTGCGTCAGCGCCACCCAACGAACATCCGTCTTGTTAGCTGTTTCCTGTGGACGTGGATAAGCATGAATCTGCTCCTGAATGGTGCCACCATACACGGCCGCCTTTGCACCCTTACGGTCTTCGTAAGTCTCTACCGGACCACGACCAAACCATTGAATAAACTGGTAGTCAGAAGACAGAGTCATTTGCAGACCAAAACGCATCATCACCGGCAGCTCTTTCTCACCCGGCGTGAATTCAGCCGCCACACGACACTCACCATCAGCAAAGACTGTGTAAGTAAGAACGTACTGGCACTCGATGGTTGGCAGGTCAAAGCGGGTAATCACCTGAACTTCCTGCGAACCGGACTGCTCCACTTCAATAGCGATCAACTGACGTTTAGCTCCGGCATCCTGCCAGATGGTCGCCCACTCAAACGCCTTAGCGCCCAGGTCGTTATCGGTCAGGCCACGCCAGAAGTTTGGTTCCAGACCGGTGCGAATCAGGTTCTGTCCGTCCACCCGGTACTCAGCCATCTGCCCTGTCTTCGTATCAAAACGAATGTCGAAGTTATGCCCTTTCAGAGAAACAGATGTTTCTGATTCCGCCAGCTTAACGCAGTGCTCTTCGTTAATCGCAGGCTGCTGGTAGGCAGGACGAGCGGTCAGGGAGAACTGATCCCATGCAGCTTCATAACCAGAACCCAGCATCGGCTCATCGTCGCGGGTTAAAGCACTCAGGGTAATCAGGTATTCCTTGTCTTCGCTGATATCCAGTCCGGACAGATCAACCACCAGCGCTTCACGCTGCCCCGGCTTTACAGAGCTAACACCCAGGGAGCCTTTAGCCACCTGAATACCGTCAGCGCTCACGTGGTATTGAATTTCAAACTTGTCCAGACCAATAAAGTCATAGCGGTTTTCAATTTCAAAACGACCAGCGGCAGCGTCAACCCCATGGAAACGAACAGGCTGATAAACCTTCTTCACTTCTGCCATGTGAGGGTGAGGCGTACGATCAGGCGCTACCAGACCATCGTTCATAAAGTTGCCGTCGGTAGGCAGGTCAGGATGATAGTCCTTACCATAGCCCCAGTATTTCTGACCCTTGTCGTTGGTCAGTTCCAGCGCGTGGTCCATCCACTCCCAGATAAAACCACCCTGCAAGCAATGACTGTCGTCAATGATCTTCCAGTAGTCATTCAGGATACCGACAGAGTTACCCATAGCGTGGGCGTACTCAATCATGATCATCGGACGACCGTCGTCTTGCTGAGCAAACTCTTTCAGGCGTTCCAGGGTTGGGTACATCGGGCAGACAATATCCGTATAAGGTGCTTCGCCAGCTGGCTCGTACTGAACCGGACGGCTACCGTCACGCTCTTTTACCCAGTTGTACATTGCTTCAAAGACACAACCCTTACCGGCTTCATTGCCCATGGACCAGATAACGATACAGGCGTGGTTTTTATCCCTTTCCACCATGGCCTGCATACGGTCAAGATGAGCCGGAATCCAGGACTCGGTATCGCCAATCTGGGTTTCAGGGCTCAGGGCCAGCGGATGAGATTCAATGTTCGCTTCGTCAACAACATACAGGCCGTACTCATCACACAGCTGGTACCAGCGGGAATGGCACGGGAAGTGACTGGTGCGCACCGCATTGATGTTATGCTCTTTCATCAGGCGAATATCGGTGAGCATGGTCTCTTCAGTGGCCACATGCCCCAGGGTTGGGTGCAACTCGTGACGGTTTACACCCTTGATTTTAATCGCCTTGCCATTGACCGTCAGTCGACCGTCAATAATTTCAATACGACGGAAACCCACTTTATGGGAAGTGGTTTCCAGAACCTTGCCGCTGCCATCACTCAGAGTCAGCATCAGGGTATAAAGATTGGGCGCCTCAGCACTCCACAGTCGAGGCTCTGCCACTTCAGCAATAAACGTCAACCGTTGTTCAGTGCTGTCAAACGCTACGCTTTGCTGCTGACTGACGACAGCCACAAAGCCGTTTTTATCGTCAAGCAACTGCGCTTTCAGGGTCAGATCCTGCGGGGCAGATTCGGCAAAATGCTTCAGGTCTACGTCGAGGTTGATTTCGCTCTGGGTAAAGGTGTTGTCCAGAGTAGCCCGACAGTCAAAGTCAAAGATACGGGTCTTATCGGTTGAATAGATAAAGACTTCACGCTCCAGACCAGACATATCCAGCATATCCTGCTTTTCCAGATAGCTGGCATTAGACCAGCGGAAAATTTCCAGGGCAATGCTGTTTTCACCTTCGCGAACATAGTCAGTGATATTAAATTCAGCCGGATTCTTAGCGTTCTGAGTGTAGCCAACACGCTGACCATTGATCCAGATAAAGGTAGCGGTTCGCGCTCCCGCCAGTTGCAGGAATATTTCCCGGCCTTCCCAGCTTTTATCCATCTCAAATGTACGACGATAGGAGCCTACGGGATTGTATTCTCTAGGCACTTCCGGCCATTCCGTCTGAAATGGAAAACGCTCATCCAGATAGATAGCTTTATCAAAGCCCTGAGCTTCCCAGTTACCGGGAACCTGAATATCGTCCCACTGGGAAACATCAAAGTTCTCTTGCTGGAATCCTTTCGGACGGGACTGGGGATTAATAGCGCAATTGAATTTCCACAGACCGTTCAAAGACAGGTAGTTGCCCGCCAGCTCCGGCTTGTTGTTCAGCGCCAGCGCTTCAACGGTGTAAGGAAATGCATTAACTCTTGGGGCTTCTTTATTAATACCGTTGATCTGGTGATTTTCCATCACCGCAGGGACATGATTGATTTCTTCGTACAGATCGATGACTTCCCGGTCACCATACACGACAGCAGACATATTTATTCCAGAAATGTTTATTTGGTTTCAGCATCCCGGTCAGAAAGTGACTGACCGGGGCTTTGAGAATTCAGAAAAAGCGGTTAGACAGCAGGCGCAGAGACCAGGGAACCCTGTTCAGACTGTTTGCGCTCAAAGCGGGCATACAGCACCCATGCCAGACCCAGATAGAAGGCCAGACCACCAAAGTTGATACCCAGTGTCAGCCATGGGTTGGCGTTTGAACCCAGGTCCTGACCGGCAAAGTAAGCTTCCCAGACGCTTGGAGCCGGGATAGAGGTCACAATGGAGGCACCGAAGAAGATCACCAGCAGCAGACCGGAAATACCCAGAGCCACGGTATTGCTTTCGGAAATCTTGAAAGAACGAGGCATATCGTTGTGTTTGATACGCAACCCCATGTAACCAATGATCAGGAAGATAATCGGAATCAGGGAGTTCAGCGCGGTCATGCTGATAACGGTTTGCATGAAGGTTTCAATAGAGTCGATACCCATGCCAGGGATCAGCATCAGTACGGTAACGATAGCGGCCTGAACCCAGAGCGCATTCACCGGGGTCCCCTGCTCATCGGTTTCCAGCAGCATGTCTGGCAGCAGACCTTTTGGCAGTTCGGAGAACATGATCTTGGCAGGAGCTGCGGTCCACAGGGCCAGGCCACCAATGGCAGTGATTGCCAGAATGACACCTACAAAATTAGCAATCCATGGGCCAACACCGATCTGGGAACCCAGCTGAATGAAGACACTGAAGATACCGTTAGTCAGGTCTACTTCATCCTGCTTAAGTACCAGAGAGGTCGCGTAAGCACCCAGGATGTACAGGCCACCGGTCACAATAGCAGCGACAATCACACCCTTAACAAAGGTTTTGTTACCACCCTTGGTGTCATTCACATAAACACCAATACTTTCAGCACCACCGAGGGCAAACAGCAACCAGGAAACGGTCATCAGTGTTCCCCAGCTGTTGATTTTCGGCATAATGCTCTGGAAAGTGATTTCCTGGGCAGGCTCATGACCCAGCACCAGAACGGAGATGAGCGCAAAAGCGATAAAGACAAACCCCATGGTCAGTGCCGCAGTACCTGCAATAGTGGTCAGGCGGGACAGCCACTTAACGCCTTTGGTGCAGACCCAGGTGTTGATCCAGAACAGGGCGATACAGGAAAGCGCCAGAGTCATACCAGCGTTGTCGCCAAAGATATTACGACCAAACAACCCCCAGCTGCCGTATACCAGAATATTGGAGGTCGCTGTCGCGAAGTAGAAAATATTGGCGAAGAAATAAGTCCAGGAAGCAAAGAATGCCCACTTAGGACCCATGGAAGACTCCACCCAGCTGTATACGCCGCCTTCCTTGCCTTCGTTGGCACTGGCGTATTCTGACATCATCAGCACCAGCGGCAGGAAGTACACCAGCGTACCCACAAACCACAAGGTCATACTGGAAGGACCAATCATAGCGTACTGGTTAATTACATTTCGAAAGCCAAAGACGGCGGTCATCACCATCATGACCAAGGCACCAAAGCCTATTACTTTCCTGTTATCTGACATCAATAATCCCCGGACAACTATAGGCAAAATGTGTTTTAGTAAAATTTTACTTGTAACTCTAACCGGATATTCACCAGAAATAACTGATTCAGATCAAAAATCACCAACAGTTCAGAAAGATACTGAACATATCATTCCTTTATTGATCACATCTGATGAAATGAAACAAAAACCCAGCAACCAGAGTTCTTAGTCAGGGAGTCTGAAAAAAATAAGACTACTGTCTTTTATTTTCAGTCATGTCTGAAGGAAGCCGGAGCTACAAAACACCAGCCGGAGTGGTCTGTGACGGTATTCTTCCCTGATATCGGTACACAGTGGTTAGCGAGTTGTTCCCCGGCTCTTTAGCCGGGCCGGTATGGTGAGGGTCAGTGGAATATCACGCTCTTCCCTGATCTGTTCTGACAGCAGGTTCACCCCCTGAATCCCCATCACTTCTGAGTGGATTCTGAATGTAGACAAAGGAGGAAAGGTAAACCTGGCCGTCGGTATGTCATTGACACTAATCAACGCCACATCATCAGGCACTTTTATCTGGCACTCGTGCAGCGCCCGCAGTACGCCAATGGCAATAGAGTCTGATGCAACAAAGACAGCTTCAGGCAGAGACTTTTTAACCATTTCCTGCGCCAGTTTGTAGCCTGAAGAACTTGAAAATTCGCCACGATAAACATCACGCGGTGAAACCACCCCTTTTGCCTGACCATAATCCAAAAAAGCCTCTTCACGCTTATCAACCACATCAACAGCATCACTGCCGCCAATAAAACCCAGCTTTGAATAGCCTTCATTAATAAAAAGATCAACAGCCTGACGGCTGATTCTGGCCAGATCGGTATAGACACAATCAACCTGCCCCTCAAAGCGGGCGCTATCTATACACACAACATAATGAAAGCGTTCCTTTAACTGTTGCAGCAAAGTATCTGGCGCACAGCCAACCAGCAGCACACCACTACAGGCACCGGTATCCGATTCCGGATCAAATCCATAACTCTCATTCAGGGTGATATTCAGCTTTTTGCACTGGCTCTCGATGCCGTAGCGGATAGACAAATAGTAGGGGTCGTGGAGTTCACTTTCATGACTGTAATTGTAAACAGCCAATATATTCAGGGCCTCTTCCTGGCTGTTTCTTCTTTTACGTGTACTTTTATACTGCAGCTGCTCGGCCACTTCCAGGATCTTGTGGCGGGTTTCATTTTTTACACTGATTGTCGGATCATCATTTAACACCCTGGATACCGTTGAAAGCGAAACCCCTGCTTCAAGTGCAATTTCTTTTAGCGTGGCCATATAAACTCCTGAGAACAAAACTGCCTTTATACCATAGGCAAGAAATTTTCCTAAAAAAAACCATCAAGTCAGTAGAACCTCTTTATTTCAGCAAAAAAACAACGAAATAAGAAAGATTTCGACACAAATACTTTAAGTAAAAATAACTAAAACAAAGATAACCTTAATAATCAATTTCACTATTTCGACACCTGAATACGAACGAATTCCAAAAAACTTCCACAAGGGGAAACGCCTGAACCCGACATTAGATTCAACCTCTACTCTCAAAAGAGAATCACCCTCAATACCCTGTAAACAATTGATATCAAAAGAAATATTTCAATGCAAAGGCTTGATACTTCTGACATTTGCGAGCATTGGTAAGAATAAAAATCCGCATTCCCGCCAAAACACCTCATGCTTTCACCTACCAAAAAAACACAAACTACCAATCAAATATTACTAAAAATTGACAAAGATCATATAAGTACATCGAAATTTCGCATAAGCTCCTGCCGGCTTTTGTAAGGAAATATTTCGGCACTTAACACCACCTTTCGGTACGTAGCTTTACGTTTCTGCATCTGTTTTTTTGCTGAGTTCCTGTTTACGCATTCGATTTCAGTTGTGTCAGCTGCCTGCTACCTGCTCAAAAAACAGGGCGGTCAGCTTTTGCCTGAAAAAAGTTCATTCAACACATTGGTTAGGCTTCTATCAGCTATGCGCTTTAAGAAAAGTTTACTGGCGGCATCGATCATTACATCGATGGCACTGACAGGTTGTACTGACAACAGTAAAGATGACGGAATCACGGTTGATCGTTCTCCCCTGAACCCTCTGGGTAAGATCGCCCTGCAGTATGACAACGTACTGAATCGTACCGGTAACCCAATGGCACTGCGTGACCAGGACGGCTACAGCAACATTGCCTACAACCCTCTGTTCGACAATGGTAGCTGGCACGGCTTCCTGCTGCCGGGCAGCGCTGCTACTTACGGCAGTTTTACTGGTCCTTCCATTATCGCGGAAGAGTACAATGTGCTGCTGGGCAAATATATGGACCAATTGTCCCTGACCGACAGCGAAGGCCGTGTTTACGACCTGACATCCGCCAGAAGCCCTCAGCTTATTTCCTACCCTGGCGCGCTGTACCAGCGTTATGACCTGGGTGATATTGAAGTGGCTATGGAAATGCGTTTTGTTGATCAGCGTGTTTCCCTAGTTAAGACAACCGTTCTGAACAAAACCAACTCCGATAAAGAGCTGAGCTTTAACTGGGCGGGTGAACTGACCGAAGACCTGCGTCGCAGAGAAGGTGCAAGCGACGGTGACACAGTAACCGGAAAATACGGTGAACAGTTCCGCACCTTAACCGCCACCAACCACGGTATTAATGTTCGTCTGGACGAACAGCGTGACACCTGGGTAATGATGACCCAGAACGATGCGACCTTTATGATTCGTCGTACACTTGGCGCAGCATCCAATCTGATCGACCCACTCAAGTACGAGTCCAAGTCCGCACCGGTGACCATCGCTGCTGGTGGTTCTACCTCTGTCTGGTCAACCCAGGCTTACGGTCATGACGCAGACGAAGTCGCAGCCATTGAACAGCGCACCACCCGTATCCTGAACAACCCGGAAGGCTACTTCCAGGAATCTGCGGATCGCTGGGAAGGCTACCTGGTCAACGGCCTGACCAACGAAAACGCCACCGAACAGCAGACCCGTCTGGCGGTTAAAACCATCCAGAACCTGCACACCAACTGGCGTTCCCCTTACGGCTTCCTGAAAACTTCCGGTGTAACCCCTTCCTATACCGCACCATGGTTTGCCGGTGGTGTATGGCCATGGGACAGCTGGAAGCACGTTTACGCCCTGGCGCACATCAACCCTGACCTGGCGATGGACAACGTTCGTTCCATGTTTGACTATCAGGTGTTAAACAATGAAGACAAACAAGACACTCTGCGTCCACAAGATGCTGGCATGATCATCGACGTTGTGTTCCCGAACATGCAGGGGCTTCGTAAAGACAAGCCTTTCAACGGAGACTGGGATTTCTATAACAAAGTCACAAAAGGTGAAGGCCGACATCTGGACGGTGGCAACTGGAACGAGCGCAACACCAAGCCATCCCTGGCTTCCTGGTCCGTATGGGAAACCTACCTGGGTCTGATGGAGCAAGATCGTCCAGAAGATGCGAAAGCATGGATCGAGGAAATGTACCCTCAGCTGGTTGAATACCATAACTGGTGGTACACAAACCGTGATTACAACGGCAATGGTATTGTTGAGTACGGCGCCACTATGGATCCATCTCACAATGGTGCGCTGGTAGGTGGTGAAGTTGTTGAGGGAAGTGAACTTAAATTTAAATTTACTTACTCTCGTGATCTGCCAGGAATGGAAGACGACCTGTTAAAACTGATGGAACAGTCTTGTCTTGACGCAAAAATTGGCAAGGAAGTCATCTGTTACAGCAATAAAATGTATGAAGAAATGCTGAAATGGGGTGAAGCTGACCTCTTTGCATGGGCGCAAGAAGGTGCAGCCTGGGAGTCCGGTCGCGATAACGCTGCCAACTTCGGCTACATCTACACCGCAGCAGACGAAGCCAACAACCCTGAGCGCAAGGACCAGCTGACTCCATACGCTAATGAGATGTATGCAGATATTGAAGATGAAGCTAAAAGAATGAGACTGGCCCGTGAAGACTGGACACCTCGTTTCTTCCAGATTCAGGATGAACAGGGTACCCCACTGGGTTACACCATCAACCAGGAGTCTGTTGATATCAACTCCTACCTGGCGGCTGAAAAGAACTTCCTGGCTGATATGGCTGAGCTTCTGGGCAAGCATTCTGAAGCAGTGACTTATCGCTCTGACGCACAGAAGATTGCGGACTACATCAACACCTGCATGTTTGATGAAGAAAGCGGCTTCTACTACGACTTCAAGATCACCGGCGACAAGATGGAACCTTACCAGTGTGACACGAACGGTGAGCTGCTGACCAAGCGTGGCCGTGGCCCTGAAGGCTGGTCTCCACTGTTCAACAACGTTGCCACCTATGAAAATGCGGAGCGTGTTAAGAACGTAATCATGGATGAGGATGAGTTCAACGCTCCAAAGGTTCCATTCCCAACCGCCTCCCAGACCAACCCGGCCTACGGCCCGGACATCTACTGGCGCGGGCGCGTATGGGTTGACCAGGTGTACTTCGGCCTGATGGGTCTGCAGAACTACGGCCACCACGAAGAAGTTCAGATACTGATGAACAAGATTCTGGACAACGCCGAAAACCTGCTGGAAGACGGCGCCATCATGGAAAACTACAACCCTGAAACGGGTGCGGTTCAGGGCGCGACCAACTTCGGCTGGAGTGCGGCGCACTTCTACATGATGTACCGCAACTTCATGAACAAGTCTGAGTAAATCTGACAACTTGTTTCTGAACGCCTTTTTATAAACAACTTTTAAATAACTTTTCAATAAAGAGTGGCTTGTTGCGGCCTTTACCTCTGACTGGGTACTGGCCGCACTTTTAAACCACCGGACATTGGCTACTTAACCAAACACATGAGTAAAGAAATGAAAAAGACATTACTGGCTATCGCTGTTATTACCGCTTCTTCCAGCGCTGTTGCTGGCTGGACTTCCGAAGATGGTCGTCTGTCTATTGGTGGTGATGCTGAGATTAACTTTGACGCTTTCAGCAATAAAAACGGCGTAACTGGTGCAAGCATTCCAACCCGTGACGACCGCGGTAATACTTCTACCCAGCTGAACGACGACTCCCGCATCCTGATGGATGTAACCTGGCGCGATACCCGTGAAGACGGCAGCTACATTCAGGCCACTGCACAGCCTCTGTTTAAAGCAAACGGCAATGTAGAGATGGATGATGCCTTCTTTGCTTTTGGCCGTGAAGACAGCTGGGATTTCCAGATCGGTCGCTTCGAAGCCATGGACCTGTTCCCACTGGGTAAAGATATTGCCATGTTCTACGCAGCCGGTGGTGATGAGATGGGTGGCGGCGTTTACTACTACATGGCTAAAGAAGGTCGTGGTCGTCGTGGTGACGCAGGTCAGGCAAGAATCGCAGGTCATGCAGGCAACTGGACTACCGAGATTTCCACAGTTTATGGTAATACCGCTGATGTTCTTGGCGTTGAAGAAGGCGGTAACATCAAGTCCAAGCACAACAGCTTCATGGTTCGCCCTGCTGTGAACTACCTGAGCGACAGCGGCACAGTCAGCATCAGCTTTGGTGGTGAATACGAAGCCAACAGCGACTCTGTCCTGATCAAAAACGATCAAGGTAAAGAGTTCGACCTGTCTGATCGTTATGGCCTGTCTGCTACAGCAACCCTGACCTTCGGTGATCTGGTATGGCACAACAGCGCCGCCTATCAGGACGCCAAGGAACTGCATAAAGCTCAAACCTTCAACAGTAACATTGAGTACAATGCGTTCGGTCTGGGTGCTTCTTACGCCAAGAACAAGTACACCGACAGAAACAAGGGTGAAAACTACGCAGCGCCTAAGTCCTACCTGGTTTACACCTCCTACACTGTACCAGTACTGAACTTCCATAACGCCGAAGTGACTTTCGCACTGTCCCACTCCAAGACAGAAAATGCTTACGGCACCAAAGGCAATGACGAGAAAACTACAGCCTTCCGTACGCGCTTTAACTACTACTTCTAAACGAATAGTCTGAGAAAATCAGACATTCCGGAAGTCGATAACCTGACACCGACATTACACTTCAACTGTCGTCTGTGTCAGGTTATTATCCACCTCCCTTTTTCTCACCAACCAATCTATTAGGGATTATTATAATGTTGCAAAACGCCTTTGGGGTGCTGCAGAAAATCGGTCGTGCGCTGATGCTGCCTGTAGCCATTCTGCCAGTTGCGGGTATCCTGCTGGGTATCGGTGCTGCTGATTTTAGCTTCCTGCCTTCCCTGCTGAGCCAGGTGATGGAACAGGCCGGTGGTGCCGTCTTCGGCAACCTGCCACTGCTGTTCGCTATCGGTACCGTACTGGGTCTGACTGACAACGACGGTGTTTCCACTCTGGCTGCAATCGTTGGCTACGTGGTCATGCTGGCCACCATGGGTCTGGTTGCAGGCCTGATGGGTGTTGAAACCAAGTCCATCATGGGCATCACCTCCATCGATACCGGCGTATTCGGCGGCATCCTGTCTGGTGCTCTGGCGGCGGTCATGTTCAACCGTTTCTTCAAGATCCAGCTGCCAGAATATCTGGGCTTCTTCGCTGGTAAGCGTTTCGTACCTATCGTTACCGCTTTCGGTGCCATCATTCTGGGTACCATCCTGGCGTTCGTATGGCCTCCAATCGGTGCGGTGATCGACTCCTTCGGTAACTACGCTGTTGAAGGCAACCCGGTAACCATGGGCTTCGTATACGGCTTCATCGAACGTATGCTGATTCCTTTCGGTATCCACCACGTATGGAACGTTCCTTTCCAGATGGAAATGGGTCAGTTTGTTAACGAAGCGGGCCAGGTATTCACTGGTGACATTCCTCGCTTCTTCGCTGGTGACCCGACTGCAGGCTTCCTGGCTGGCGGCTTCCTGTTCAAGATGTTCGGTCTGCCTGCTGCGGCTATCGCTATGTGGCACTCTGCCAAGACCAAGCACCAGAAGCGTGTTGGCGGCATCATGGTATCCGCAGCCCTGACCTCCATGCTGACCGGTATCACTGAGCCAATCGAATTCTCCTTCATGTTCCTGGCTCCGGCTCTGTACGTTGTACACGCCCTGCTGGCAGGTTTCGCTTTCGTGATTACCAACTTCCTGGAAATCAAGATGGGTGCTTCCTTCTCCCACGGCCTGATCGACTTCGCCCTGTTCTCCAGCATCGGTACCAAGTCCTTCTGGCTGATTCCTCTGGGAGCTGTATACGCTGCGGTTTACTACGGCGTATTCCGTGCGGTAATCACCAAGTTCAACCTGAAGACTCCTGGTCGTGAAGACGAAGAAAGTGGTTCTCAGGTAGAAGTAGGCCCTGAGCTGGCTGGCAAGCTGATCACCGCTTTCGGTGGCAACGCTAACATCAAGTCCATCGACGCTTGTATCACCCGTCTGCGTGTCGCAGTGGTTGACGTAAACAAGGTTGACCAGGCTGCCATCAAGGCACTGGGTGCTCGCGGTGTTATGGTGGTTGGTAACAACATGCAGGCTATCTTCGGCACACAGTCTGAGAATATCAAGACTGCCATGAACGAAGTGAACAAGTCTGGCGGCATGACTCCGGCAACTGCTTAATCAATCGTTAACCGATTAAATTAAGCGACATCAGAAACGGGGGCTTTTCGAAAAGCCCCCGTTTTCTTTCGAAAAGCCCCGATAATTTAACTCGCTGTTTCAACACCTAAGTACGAACAATTATCAAAACACTGACACAAGAACAACATCCAAACCCAACGTCAGACTCAATCCCTAACTTCACCAGCCAGATGCCTAAAAATCCATGTTATCAATTGAAAAAAAAGAAATAGATTATCGCCAGGGCTTAAGCCTTAAGGCTTCTGGCATCACCGGACACTATCGACAATAAGCATCAGCGCATTCGCCACAAAACCTCACACTTGCACCTACCAGCCAAGCACAAGTCACAAATCCACGATTACTAAAAATTGACGAAGATCATATTTTTTTATCGAAATCTTACATAACATTTCACCACCTTTTGTAAGGAACTGTTTCAGCACCCAGCTTTACCTGTCGGTACGTAACTCTACATCTCTACATCTGGGTTTTGCTGATTCTGTTTACGCATTCGATTTCAGTTCTTTCAGCTGCTTGCCTGCTGCTTTTCAACGGGACGGACAGCTTTTGCCTGAAAAAAGTTCATTCACGCATTCGTTAGGCCTCTATCAGCTATGCGCTTTAAGAAAAGTTTACTGGCGGCATCGATCATCGCATCGATGGCACTGACCGGTTGTACTGACAACAGTAGTGACGACGAAATCACGGTTGGTCAGCCTCCCCTGAAGCCTCTGGGTGAGATCGCCCTGCAGTATGAAAACGTACTGAATCGTACCGGTAACCCGCTGGCCCTGCATGACAAGGACGAATACGACAACGTTGCCTACAATCCACTGTACGACAACGGTAGCTGGCACGGTTTCCTGCTGCCGGGCAGCGCTGACACCTACGGCAGTTTCACAGGGCCTTCCATTATTGCGGAAGAATACAATGTGCTGCTGGGCAAATACATGGATCAGCTGTCCCTGACCGACAGCGAAGGTAAGGTTTACGACCTGACAGCCGCCAAAGCCCCTGAGCTGATCTCCTACCCTGGTGCCCTGTACCAGCGTTATGACCTGGGTGACATTGAAGTTGCTATGGAGATGCGTTTTGTTGATGAGCGTGTCTCACTGGTTAAAACCACGGTTCTGAACAAAACGGATTCTGCCAAGGAACTGACCTTTAACTGGGCCGGTGAATTAACTGAAACCCTGTATCGCGGACCGGATGGCACAGACCCGGAAACAGTAACCGGAGAATACGGCGAAGACTTCCGCACATTAACCGCCACCAACGACGGCATTAATGTTCGCCTGAACGAGCAGCGTGACACCTGGTCAATGCTAACCCAGGACGACGCAACCTTTATGATTCGTCGCGATCTTGAAACCACGCCAAATACAGTTGACTCGCTGAGCTACGAAGTTAAATCCAGCTCTGTCACTGTCGCCTCCGATGCAGCAACCACAGTCTGGACAACCCAGGCTTACGGTCATGATGCTGATGAAGTCGCAGCGATTGAACAGACAACGACAAAAATTCTGGACAATCCGGAAGGCTACTTCCAGAAATCTGCAGATCGCTGGGAAGGCTACCTGAAAAACGGCCTGACCAACAAAGACGCTACAGAAGAGCAAACCCGTCTGGCGGTTAAGACCATTCAGAGTCTGCACACCAACTGGCGCTCCCCTTACGGCTTCCTGAAAACTGCCGGTGTCACCCCTTCCTACACCGCTCCGTGGTTTGCCGGTGGTGTATGGCCTTGGGACAGCTGGAAGCACGTTTACGCTCTGGCGCACATCAACCCGGATCTGGCAATGGATAACGTTCGCTCCATGTTTGATTACCAGGTTGACGAAGATGACACCCTGCGTCCACAGGATGCCGGCATGATCATTGACGTTGTCTTCCCGAACATGCAGAGCCTGCGCGAAGACAAGCCATTTAACAATGATCAGGATTTCTACAACAAGGTCACAAAAAATGGCACCAGACACCTCGACGGTGGCAACTGGAACGAGCGGAACACCAAGCCATCTCTGGCTTCCTGGGCCGTATGGGAAACTTATCTGGGCCTGAAAGAGCAAAATCGTGAAGACGATGCGAAAGCATGGATCAAGGAAATGTACCCTCAGCTGGTTGACTACCATAACTGGTGGTACAGCAACCGCGACATCAACGGCAACGGCATTGTTGAATACGGCGCCACCATGGATCCGTCTCACAATGGTGCGCTGGTTGGCGGTGAAATCGTTGAAGGTGAAGAGCTGAAGTTCCACTTCACTTATTCCGACGACCTGAACATGTCTGAAGACCTGAAGGACATGATGGGAGAGTCCTGCCTTGAAGGTGATGACCAGGAACAAACCTGTTTCAGCACAGATATGTACGACGCAATGGCAGAATGGGGTGAGGCGGATATCTTCGCTCCGGCACAAGATGGCGTAGGCTGGGAGTCCGGCCGGGATAACGCGGCCAACTTCGGTTTCATTGATGAAGACCAGCTACAAAAGTATGCCGATGAAGAATACGGTGGCGACATGGTACTGGCCCGTGCGGACTGGACTCCGGGCTTCTTCCAGATTCAGAACAATGAAGGTGACGCGCTGGGCTACGTTATCAATCAGGAATCTGTTGATATCAACTCCTATCTGGCGGCTGAAAAGAACTTCCTGGCCGATATGGCTGAGATTCTGGGCGACGAGGCTGCTGCTGAAACCTATCGTGACGACGCAGAGAAAATCGCCGAGTACATCAACAAAAACATGTTTGATAACGCAAGCGGCTTCTATTACGACCTGAAGATCACCCGGGACGATGTAGAACCTTACGGTGTCAACGATGAAGCTGAGCTGCTAACTAAACGCGGTCGTGGCCCTGAAGGCTGGTCCCCGCTGTTTAACAATATTGCATCGGAAGAAAACGCCCACCAGGTTCGTGACGTGATCATGGACGAGGACGAGTTCAACGCTGAGGCTGTACCATTCCCAACCGCTTCCAAGAGCAACCCGGCTTACCATCCGGACATCTACTGGCGTGGCCGTGTCTGGGTTGATCAGGTGTACTTCGGCCTGCAAGGCCTGGCGAACTACGGTTTCGACCAGGAAGCCCAGGAGCTGATGGACAAGATCCTGAACAACGCCGACGGTCTGCTGGAAGACGGTGCTATCAGGGAGAACTACAACCCTGAAACGGGTGCAGTTCAGGGCGCTACCAACTTTGGCTGGAGTTCCGCGCACTTTTACATGATGTACCGCAACTTCATGAACAAGCGCACTTCTTCATGAAGTACCGCAACGTCATAAATAAGTTTGAGTAAATCTGACGACCTGTTTTTGAACGGCTTTTTATAAACAACGTTTAAATAACTTTTTAAAGAAAGAGTGGCTTTTTGCGGCCTTTATCCCTGACGGGTACTGGCCGCACTTTTAAACCACCGATTATTGATCTGTTAAACCAAGCACATGAGTAAAGAAATGAAAAAGACATTACTGGCTATCACCGTTATTACCGCTTCTTCCAGCGCAGTTGCTGGCTGGACTTCTGACGATGGTCGACTGACCATTGGTGGCGATGCCGAGATGAACTTTGACATGGTTGACAACAAAAACGGTGTCAACAGTCCAACAATAAAAGACAACAATGGTAACACTAACACCCAGCTAGCTGACGACTCCCGCGTCATGCTGGACGTGACCTGGCGTGACGCCCGTGAAGACGGCAGCTTTGTTCAGGCCACTGCTCAGCCTCTGCTGAGAGCAGACGGCAACGTTGAACTGGATGATGCCTACTTCGCATTCGGTATGGACAAGGACTGGATGTTCCAGATTGGTCGTTACGAAGCCATAGATCTGTTCCCACTGGGTAAAGATACTGCTGTTTTCTATGCGGCTGGCAGTGATGAAATGGGTGAAGGTGTTTATTACTACATGGCAAAAGAAGGCCGTGGTCGACGTGGTAAAGCGGGTCAGGCAAGGGTTACCGGTCAATTTGGCAACTGGACTTCTGAAGTTTCTACCGTTTACGGCGACACCACAGAGATTGTCGGTAAAGCAGAAACTGATGCTGAGTCTAAAAGCAATAGCTTCCTGGTTCGCCCTGCCATTAACTACCTGAGTGATGATGGAAACGTTAGTATCAGCTTTGGTGCCGAATATGAGATGTCAGACGACTCCGTATACAAGACCGAAGGTGGTACAACCCGCGACCTGGCTGACCGTTACGGCCTGTCCGCTACAGCGACCCTGACCTTCGGTAAACTGATCTGGAACAACAGCATGGCTTATCAGGATGCTGAAGAACTGTGGAAGGCAACCACCTTCAACAGTAACATCATTTACAATGCTTTTGGCCTGGGTGCGTCTGTTGCTAAAAACGATCACGTAGACAGCACTAAGTCAGATACCGATTCCTTCGTCGTTTACACCGCTTACACCGTACCAGTACTGGACTTCCATAACGCCGAAGTGACTTTCGCACTGTCCCACTCCAAAACAGAAAATGCTTACGGCACCAAAGGCAATGACGAGAAAACTACAGCCTTCCGTACGCGCTTTAACTACTACTTCTAAACGAATAGTCTGAGAAAATCAGACATTCCGGAAGTCGATAACCTGACACAGACATTACACTTCTACTGTCGTCTGTATCAGGTTATTATCCACCTCCCTTTTTCTCACCAACCAATCTATTAGGGATTATTATAATGTTGCAAAACGCCTTTGGGGTGCTGCAGAAAATTGGCCGTGCGCTGATGCTGCCTGTAGCCATTCTGCCAGTTGCGGGTATCCTGCTGGGTATCGGTGCTGCTGATTTTAGCTTCCTGCCTTCCCTGCTGAGCCAGGTGATGGAACAGGCCGGTGGTGCCGTCTTCGGCAACCTGCCACTGCTGTTCGCTATCGGTACCGTACTGGGCCTGACTGACAACGACGGTGTTTCCACTCTGGCTGCAATCGTTGGCTACGTGGTTATGCTGGCCACCATGGGTCTGGTTGCAGGCCTGATGGGTGTTGAAACCAAGTCCATCATGGGCATCACCTCCATTGATACCGGCGTATTCGGCGGCATCCTGTCTGGTGCTCTGGCGGCGGTTATGTTCAACCGTTTCTTCAAGATCCAGCTGCCAGAATACCTGGGCTTCTTCGCTGGTAAGCGTTTCGTACCTATCGTTACCGCTTTTGGTGCCATCATTCTGGGTACCATCCTGGCGTTCGTATGGCCTCCAATCGGTGCGGTGATCGACTCCTTCGGTAACTACGCTGTTGAAGGCAACCCGGTAACCATGGGCTTCGTATACGGCTTCATCGAGCGTATGCTGATTCCTTTCGGTATCCACCACGTATGGAACGTTCCTTTCCAGATGGAAATGGGTCAGTTTGTTAACGAAGCGGGTCAGGTATTCACTGGTGACATTCCTCGCTTCTTCGCTGGTGACCCGACTGCAGGCTTCCTGGCTGGCGGCTTCCTGTTCAAGATGTTCGGTCTGCCTGCTGCGGCTATCGCTATGTGGCACACGGCTAAGACCAAGCACCAGAAGCGTGTTGGCGGCATCATGGTATCCGCAGCCCTGACCTCCATGCTGACCGGTATCACTGAGCCAATCGAATTCTCCTTCATGTTCCTGGCTCCGGCTCTGTACGTTGTACACGCCCTGCTGGCAGGTTTCGCTTTCGTGATTACCAACTTCCTGGAAATCAAGATGGGTGCTTCCTTCTCCCACGGCCTGATCGACTTCGCCCTGTTCTCCAGCATCGGCACCAAGTCCTTCTGGCTGATTCCTCTGGGAGCTGTATACGCTGCGGTTTACTACGGCGTATTCCGTGCGGTAATCACCAAGTTCAACCTGAAGACTCCTGGTCGTGAAGACGAAGAAAGTGGTTCTCAGGTAGAAGTAGGCCCTGAGCTGGCTGGCAAGCTGATCACCGCTTTCGGTGGCAACGCTAACATCAAGTCCATCGACGCTTGTATCACCCGTCTGCGTGTCGCAGTGGTTGACGTAAACAAGGTTGACCAGGCTGCCATCAAGGCACTGGGTGCTCGCGGTGTTATGGTAGTTGGTAACAACATGCAGGCTATCTTCGGCACACAGTCTGAGAATATCAAGACTGCCATGAACGAAGTGAACAAGTCTGGCGGCATGACTCCGGCAACCGCTTAATCAATCGCTAAACGATTAAGCCACTTCATAAACGGGGGGCTTCTCGAAAGAGAAGCCCCCCGTTTTTTTATCGATATAAAAGTGGTGAGTGAAAAAGTCAGATGTCGTAAGGAATGATGAGGGTAACTTCGAGCCCACCCTGCGGATGGTTACGAAGGTTCAGCTGCCCTCCGTGAGTACCCACCAGGTGTCGTGCAGTGATTAGCCCCAGACCGTTACCGCCGGGATTGCAGGCCTCACCGTGTTCGAAGCGGCGATAGGGCTGAAAGACTTCTTCTTCCATACCTTCTGGCAAGCCAGGTCCCTGATCCCTGATAACAATCCGGTTATAACTATCTTCCACAGAAAGGGAGATATCTGCATTGCCACCATAGACCACTGCGTTATCAATCAGGTTTTCAAGGCAACGCCTTAACGCCAGCGGTTTACCGGTCACAATCTCGTACTCATGACACTTAAGGCTGATCTTCTGTCCAACAGACTGACCAGCCCGGGCGATACTCTCCAGCACCTGTTTCAGATCAACACTTTCGGGGTTTTCATGGATATCAGTATCCCGAACCATCTGAAGAGCACTTCGCACCATCATGTCCAGATGATCAATATCTTCAACAAACCCCTGTCGTTCATCGTCGTCATCCAGCATCTCTGCCCGTAGCCGTAACCGTGTTAACGGGGTTTTCAGGTCATGGGAAATTCCGGAAAACAGCTGTTTCCGGTCATTCAGGAAGTGCTGAATATTCCTCTGCATGCGATTAAATGCACTGGCCGTGGTTTTAAACTCTCTTGCCCCTTTTTCGGGCAGATACACGGGCTCAAAGCTTCTGCCAAAATTTTCAGCCGCCCTGGATAACTGCCCCACCGGTTGCGTCAGAACATAGATCATCCAGCTGCCAAATATCAGCAAAACCGTTAACCCGAACAAATAAACCAGTTGCAGATCCATTGGCAGGGAAGACGACATAATGGCGGAATCTGGCATCAGGGTAGCAAGGTACAACCACTCATTGTTTGAAACCGGCACCTGTATCACCAGAATCGGCAACGACAGCGGCTCAACAATCAGTGCATGCTGACCCCAGCTTTCGGTCAGCTCCGTCAGGTAGGTCTCGTTATTAAACACCCGCAGTGTTTCCGGTGCCGAAAACGCAATGCTGATATCACCATTGGCATGGAAGGCATCAAGAGTATCCTGAAAGCCATTAATCACAATACCCTGACTACGGGTTCTGGGCAGTTCGTCGATCTCGATAAAGTCACGGTTGAGCGTCACAAAATAACGCGTTCCACCCATATCCCGTAACTGATCCAGAATGATGTGTCGATAACGGTTTGGCAGGGAGTCAAAGTATTCAATAGTAGACGACACCCGCATAGCCATATTGGATACAACGTTTTCCAGCGCCTTCTCCTGTGTCGTCCGGCTTTGATAAGTCCAGACAAAGCTGATGACCAGTTGCGAAGCAAACACCAGCAGCAGCATAAACATAAAGAACCGCCCCGGCAGAGAGTCAGGCAGCAGGACGCGACTCAGGGAAGAAAGCCTGCTCCACCACTTTCTGGTCGTTTTACTGCCAGCAGCTCCGGAAGAACCACCCCGGCCTGCCGTTGCTTCGGCATCAACATCAACAAACTCAGACAAACAGCTATTTCCTCATGCAGGCACTTTATCAACCCATTCGACTTCAGTCGTCAGGATGTAACCCTGCCCCCTGACCGTTTTGATCAGTTCCGGCGCACGGGCATTTTCACCCAGACACTGTCGTAGGCGGCTGACATTCACATCAATAAAACGATCCATGGGTGCCGAGTTGCGCTTGCGCGTTACTTCAGCAATGCTCTCACGACTCAACACTTTGCCCTGATTGCGGATAAACAGCATCAGCAGGTTGTAGTCAGCCCCCGTCAAAGGTACAGGTTCACCTTCAGGTGAGGTCAGCTCACGGGTTACCTTATCCAGACAGAAACCATTGAAAACCGCATAACGCCCTGTTGTTTTTGGCTCAGCCACCTGCTCGCTGCGGCGGAAAATCGCTTTAATGCGTGCCAGCAGTTCGCGAGGGTTAAACGGCTTGCCCAGATAATCGTCAGCGCCCATTTCCAGACCAATGATTCTATCCATTTCATCAGAAACGGCTGTCAGCATTATTACCGGTGCTTTTGAAAAAGTACGCAATTCCCGGCAGACATCAAAACCATCCATACCCGGCATCATGATATCCAGCACGACAATAACCCGTGACTCATCCTCTCCGGCAGAACGCCACTCCTGAAACTCCTGTAAAAAGCTTTCACCGCTGTTGGCGGCAATGACGTTATAACCATTCTTTTTCAGATAGCTGGCCAGCAGATCACGAATCGAGTCATCGTCGTCTACAACAAAAACAGTGCTAGAATCAACCATAAGCAACCAAATCCCAATATACTGCAACATTATGTCTCGGGTAGAGACTGTAACATAATGATTTAGCTCAATTTTAGATAAATTGATCCAACACTGTCATACACATATCTCTCATCGACCCCGTACTAATGCACAGATAAAATGTAGAAACCACTGCGCCTCTGAATGAAGCACGAAAAGCGACAGCTTAACTGTTTTTACAGATGAATGTTAGGGGAGGAAGCTTTGCGTTCAGGGTTAAAGTTGTTATCGTTTTAACATCAAACAGAACCCATCACTCATACGACAGAAAATGAATAAAAAAACATTTCTGACTGAAGTTGCCAGCCAGCTTGAAGCCATTTACAAAGCCAGCAAGTCGGGGCTGAAACCAGGCGCAAAGGCACGCCATCGCTGCGAAGGCTTTATGCACGCCGGAGAGTTCATGGGGGTAGCCTCCAGAGAAGAACTCTCTGCACTGATGGAACAGTGCCATCAAAAAGTCTTTGGTGAATCCATTGCAGAAAGGGAGGCACAGAAAAAGCGGCAACAGAAATGGTCGTCAGAAAGTGTTGATTACAGCGAATTCGAAAGCCCGGCTTTTGACCGCAAGAGGTAATACTTTTGTTACTTTCCCTCAACCCACGCTGCCACCCGACTATTCAAGGAGGAGCCATTTATACCAGAGCCTCTAATCCTCAATTGTCCGAGTTCACTCCAAGGGTATTACTGCGGATCACGCTGAGACATTTACGTACATGAAGGGGCTCTATCCATCTTGTCACAATCATGCATCCTTGCAAAAATGCCACTGTGATAGCTAGTTGCCCCATTTGAACTGACTATTATCTGAAAGTATTCGTGCTTTTAAGGCTGGTGAAAGGCAATTCTCTTCAGTTTTAATTGGAGCATTTTTGAAAAACAGATGCTGTTGATCTGAAAAGCCAATCAAGAAAAGCAGCCAGTTATTTTTTTATACTATGATAATTTACGATTCTAAAAAGTGGAATTCTCTTTTCACCACCTTATTCAAGACCTATAAATACAGCTACAACATGCGCCAGCTGTTAAGGTTTATTTTTTATACTACTTTGTATGCTATCAGCGCCACTCTGCTGAATATGCACTATCTGGCTGATCTATATCAGATCGATACAGATTTCTTTTCATTGATCGGTGTTATTCTATCCCTGTTTCTGGTGTTTCGCTTAAACTCCGGGTACTACCGCTGGTGGGAAGGAAGAAAAGCATGGGGAGCACTGGTAAACGATTCCCGATCCCTTTCTTTGAAGCTAGATTCAATCATCCCAATTGAAGACATGAATAAAAGAAGATATTTTGGAAGGCATATTTCCAATTTCTGCATGTCACTCGTTCTTCATTTAAGAGACAGCACAGACCTCAACAAGTACCATCTGGAAAAAAGTGACAAGGCTGATGAAATTGCTGAGTTCAAACATCATCCAAATAAGTTTGGCTCCAAGCTCTTTAGAGAACTGGAGGCCATGCATAAAAACAATAATATTTCAGATTTCGACAAATATTTTTGCAATAAGCTGGTACAGCGATTCATCGATACACTAGGCACGTGCGAACGAATTAAAAAAACACCCATTCCATTTTCACACAGCACTTTCATTAAGCTATTTATCGTAATTTACATTATAATTTTGCCCTTTGGTCTGGCCAATGTATTTGGCTACTTAACCATTCCAGCTGTAATGGTAATGGCTTTTGCCATGATAGGTATTGAAGTCATTTCAGAGGAAATCGAAAATCCATTCGGGACCGATGCCAATGACCTGCCTATCGGATTCATTACCGATACAATTACCGAGAATGTATTTGAAGTATTAGGAATCGATCACGAAATTGGCTACACGGCTAAAAAATACTCTCTGGCCGAAGAGGCCGAGATAATACATTAAATTACTTATACCAATCAAAATAATTAGCTTCGTTATGAGCATGACTTTCTGGGCGGTTAGGCAAGGCGGTGTGAGGAGTCATAGCCGTAGCTATGGCGACGATCACCAACGCAGAATAACCGCCCAGAAAGTCAGCGCAATAGAATAGCTAATTATTGCGATTGGTATTACACAGGGCCGGGAGTGATTAAAAGCGCAATGATTGCTAATCATGGAGATCAAAAAACCTGATTAGCAATATATATTTTAGCTTCGATTTTCTGATACAAAAAAAGAGCGGGATGAGAATTCATCCCGCTCTTTTAATTGCTTCAGATTACTGTGTTACAGCATTTCTGTGCATTACTCGCCGTAGTAAGCTTTCTTCAAAAGCTCTTCCAGCTCGGTCACCAGCGGCATACGCGGGTTAGCGGTAGTACACTGATCTTCAAATGCAAAGGCAGCCAGCTCTGGTACTTTAGCCAGAAACTCTTTCTCACTGAAGCCCATTTCTTTCAGGGAGCCTGGCATATCAACCTTCTTCATCAGATCACGAACCGCATTGGCCAGAGACTTAACGCCTTCATTAGTCGTACTGTGAGGCAGACCCAGAGCCTTGGCGATTTCGGTGTACTTCTCGTGCGCAATGTAGTGATCGTATTTCGGGAAAGTCGCTACCTTGGAAGGCTTGCTGTTACCGTTATACTCAATCACGTGCGGCAGCAGCAGGGCATTGGCCAGACCGTGAGGAATCTTCATCTCGTGGCCCAGCTTGTGCGCCATGGAGTGGTTGATTCCCAGGAACGCGTTGGCAAACGCCATACCCGCAATACAGGAAGCATTGTGCATCTTCTCACGAGCGCGCTTGTCGGCAGACTCGTAAGACGCTGGCAGGTAATCGAAGGTCAGCTGAATCGCCTTCATTGCCAGAGCGTCAGTGTAGTCAGACGCCATTACCGATACAAAAGCTTCCAGAGCGTGAGTCAGCACGTCCAAACCTGTATCAGCAGTCACCTTCTTAGGTACAGTGGCGACCAGATTCGGGTCCAGAATTGCTACATCCGGTGTCAGCTCGTAGTCTGCCAGCGGGTACTTGATGCCTTTTTCCTTGTCGGTAATTACCGCAAAGGAAGTCACTTCAGAACCGGTACCGGAAGTGGTTGGAATAGCCACCAGACGTGCCTTTTTGCCCAGTTTAGGGAACTTGTACACACGCTTGCGGATATCCAGGAACTTCTGCGCCATGCCTTCGAAGTCAGCTTCTGGCTGCTCGTGGAACAACCACATGCCTTTCGCCGCGTCGATTGGAGAACCTCCACCCAGTGCGATAATCACGTCCGGCTGGAAACGGTCCATATCTTCGGCACCGGCACGAATAGTGGCCAGAGACGGATCAGGCTCTACCTGGTTGAAGACACGCACCTGTACCGGAATCTGACGACGGTTCAGATGATATTGAATCTTGTCAACATAACCCAGACTCTGGATGGTTTCGTCGGTCACAATGAATACACGAGAGATGTCTGGCATCTTCTCAAGGTACTGCAGGGAGTTCGCTTCGAAGTAAATTTTACGGGGAAGCTTAAACCACTGCATACTGACACGACGCTTAGCTACGCGTTTAATGTTAATCAGGTTAACAGCGGAAACGTTGGACGTGGTGCTGTTACCACCGTAAGAACCACAACCCAGGGTCAGGGAAGGCATATTGGTGTTGTACAGGTCGCCAATCGCACCGTGGGTAGACGGCGAGTTAATGATAATACGGCCGGCTTTCATCGCCAGGGAGAACTGATCGATGACGTCATCGTCCTGAGCGTGCAGAACCGCCGAATGACCCAGGCCACCGAAGTTCAGCATTTTGTCTGCCAGCTCAATACCGTGCCGGGAGTCACGGGCTTTCAGAACACCCAGTACCGGAGACAGTTTCTCGCGAGACAATGGGAACTCTGGACCCACACCTTCAATTTCAGCGGCAATCACACGAGTTTCCGCCGGAATCTTAATACCCGCCATTTCTGCAATCACAACCGGCTTCATGCCGACGATCTTGCTGTTAACATGACCGTCAACAATCACGACTTCCGCCAGCTTTCTGGTTTCTTCAGGTTTAGTGAAGTAAACGTTCAGCGCCTTCATCTCTTTGATAAACTGCGGATAGACGGCTTCGTGAACAATTGCAGCCTGCTCGGAGGCACAGATCATACCGTTGTCGAAGCTCTTGGACATGACCAGGTCGTTGGTCGCCTGCTTCAGGTCAGCCGTACGGTCAATGACACAAGGCACGTTACCCGGACCTACACCCAGGGCAGGCTTACCGGAAGAGTACGCAGCGCGAACCATGCCGGAACCACCTGTCGCCAGGATCACAGAGATGTCCGGATGAATCATCAGTTTCTGGGTCGCTTCCAGAGAAGGCTTTTCTACCCACAGAATGCAGTCTTCCGGCGCACCTGCTTCAATAGCAGCGTCACGCAGAATACGGGCAGCTTCGCTGGAACACTTCTGGGCAGACGGATGGAAAGCAAAAACAATCGGGTTACGGGTCTTGGCGGAGATAATAGACTTGAACATCGTGGTCGAAGTCGGGTTGGTCACCGGCGTAATACCGCAGACGATACCCACTGGCTCTGCAACCAGCATGAAGTCTTCTTCCTGATTATCTTCAATAACACCGACAGTTTTGTCGTATTTGATAGAGTGGTGGATAAATTCGGTCGAGAAGATGTTTTTGGTCACCTTGTCTTCCAGAATACCACGGCCGGTTTCTTCAACCGCCATGCGCGCCAGTTCCATGTGCGCTGCCTGACCAGCAAGAGCCATCGCCTTGGTGATACGGTCGATCGCTTCCTGATCCAGCTCCAGGTATTTTTCACGAGCGGCTTTCGCTCGATCCAGCAGAGCGTCGAGTTGCATCTCAACCTCTGTTTTACCGGTTTCTTTCTTTACTGCTTTGGCTGACTGCTTGTCAGTGGCCATTTGCATTACCTCATACTTGTCATCGAAATCCTTCCAAGCCTGGTTCGTTCATTCAGGCTTTAGCAGGTATGCACGCCGTGCCATGTTATTCACAGCTATCTTGACGTGTTACCGCTTTCCGGAGCGGGTCGTTGCCTGCTCCTTTTTATATTTCGTTATTGGCAGCTCTTTATTTTCAGAACTGCCCTGCAGTCCGCAGTGGGGGTTGCCTCTGCGCCTGTCAAGTTTAAGGTGATTACCATTACCGCATTTCAAACCGCCTTGAACGGTTTATCAGATAAAACGCCTAACGTCGTTTGAAATCTGGAAATAGCAATACATAAGTACAATAAAGTGTCAGTCTCTGGCTTGAGGAAGCCTGCCTGCTGGCAGGCTTCTCATCAGGAACACATGCCTCAATGTATGAGCCATGTGTTAATCCTGCAACTCAAACTCAGTGCCTGGCGATAAAGTCATTCAGCAGAGCTTTTACGTCTTCAGTCGTAGGCTGGTTTACAGCCGCTTCAGCCATCACCTTCAGTTCTTCGTACTTGTGGCTACGCAGAACTTTCTTAACACGTGGGATAGAGGTCGCGCTCATGGAGAATTCGTCCAGACCCAGACCCGCCAGGATCAGGGAAGCACGCTCGTCACCGGCCATCTCACCACACATACCGGTCCACTTGCCCGCTTCGTGGGAACAATCGATAACACGCTTGATAGCACGCAGAACAGCCGGAGCCATTGGGTCGTACATGTCAGCGATCATTTCGTTACCACGGTCAACCGCCAGAATGTACTGGGTCAGGTCGTTGGTACCGATGGAGAAGAAGTCCATTTCCTGAATCAGCAGGTCAGCTACCATAACAGCCGCTGGTGTCTCAACCATGATGCCCACTTCAACGGTGTCGTCGAAAGCGATGCCTTTGCTGGTCAGTTCAGCTTTAACGTCAGCAACGATCTGCTTCAGACGACGGGCTTCCTCAACCGAGATAACCATTGGGAACATGATCTTCAGCTTACCGAAAGCGGATGCTCGCAGGATGGCACGCAGCTGAGTGTTCAGGATCTCAGGCTTGTCGAAGCACATACGGATCGCACGCCAGCCCAGGAACGGGTTCAGTTCCTGTGGCAGATCCAAGTAAGGCAGGTCCTTGTCACCACCGATATCCAGGGTACGGATAACCACCGGACGGTCAGACATAGCTTCAGCCACTGCCTTGTACGCGTCGAACTGCTCTTCTTCGGTAGGCATCTGGGTACGGTCCATGAACAGGAACTCAGTACGATACAGACCTACACCCTCAGCACCGTGGCGGTTTGCACCTTCGGTGTCTTTCACGGTACCGATGTTGGAGCAGATTTCGAACTGCTTGCCGTCAACGGTAGTGCATGACAGGTCTTTCAGTTTGGACAGTTCTTTACGCTCTTCGTCCAGCTGCACCTGCAGGGTCTTGTAAGAATCGATGGCAGACTGGTCAGGATTCACCAGTACCTTGTTGTTGATGGCGTCCAGAACAACAGTGTCACCGTTCTGGATGCTGTCAGTCGCTACCTTGGCACCAACGATGGCTGGCAGTTCCAGGGAACGGGCCATGATCGCAGAGTGAGAAGTACGGCCACCAATGTTAGTGATAAAGCCCCATACGCGCTCCAGATCGATCTGGGACGTTTCAGACGGAGTCAGGTCATCTGCAATGATGATGGTGCCGTGAGCCACATCTTCCAGAGACGCCATGTCGATACCCAGCAGGTTCTTGATCATACGACGACCAACGTCCTTGATATCAGCAACACGCTCACGCAGGTAAGGGTCGTCCAGCTCGGCCAGCATCGCAACGTTCGCTGCAATGGTTTCACTCAGTGCCGCGTCAGCAGGCTTCAGGCCCTTGATCGCTTCAACAACTTCTTCTTCCAGCTCTTCGTCAGTCGCTACCAGGATATGACCTTCGAAGACTTCAGCTTCTTCTTCGCCCAGCTTGGCAGCCGCTTTGTCGCGGATTGCCTCCAACTGTTCAACCGTTTTAGCGATAGCATCTTTGAAGCGCGCGATGTTTGCGTCTACTTCAGAGCTGTCCAGTACGCCATCGCTGATTTGAAATTCAGCTTCTTTAAGGACAAATGCTTTACCAATGGCAACGCCGGAGGAAGCAATGATGCCTGAGAACATAAACCACCCACATTTATATCAATCTAAAACCGATGCTTGCATATAACAAAAACATTTAACACAAGACATCAGTAATATTTAATCATTTAGTTTCTAACAGAGTTCCTGAACAATCACCTGACCATGCACAGACTTTGACATTAAATCACATTTAACATTTTCAAATGGAATAAAGCATCGAAACTGTCAGAAGCAATCAATCAATTCCAAGATAGTGCAACATTTGATAAAGCGCTCTGCAAAACACTCATCAAACAAATAGCCAAACAAAAAAACAAATACACTCAAATTCAAACATCGAGATATATGAATTGTCACTTCATATAATGTTTTTTCATTTAAAACGTGAAGCCCAAACAAACCCCGCTCGAATTTATCTAGCCGGAGAAAATTACAACACCGTTATGTGAATTTCCCTGACCTGAATCAGTATTTCCCTGCCACCAGTCCAGAAGGCGTCATGATTGCTGCAAAGCCGCTGTGCTGCTCACCCCGTAGCTACCCCGGAGTAGCAAGCATACGTAACAATACTCACCCGCAACACTATAAGAGCAACGTGGCATTTGTATATAATTGCCAAATGTCGCACAATAGCGGGATGGCGTTGCCATGCTTTCGTAATCATCTTCCTTTGAATGGTGACTGCGGTAATAAATACCTCTGTATTTATACACTGTTACCATCGTAACAGGTAAGAGCAGGTCGAATTATGAAACAATTTTTCAATAATTAACAGATTGAGAAAGGCTTCTTTACATCGTTTCTGGTCTTTTGATTAAAAAAAGCAATTAAAATGGCAATCAGAATGTTAATAATGACTGTGATTACTCAACCACGGTCAAATAAAAACATTCGCTCCCAGTTCAATTCAACCGGACGCCTGTCCGGTTGAAAAAACTCGATGAAGCAAACCCTTCAGGGATGCATCACAACTGTTACCACTGACCGAGGAAACGTTTATGGCTCTGGTATCTATGACTGAAATGCTGAACAAGGCACGCGAAGGCAAATACGCCGTAGGCCAGTTCAACATCAACAACCTGGAATGGACTCAGGCTATCCTGACTGCTGCTCAGAAGACTAACGCTCCAGTTATCCTGGGTGTATCTGAAGGCGCTGCTCGTTACATGGGCGGCTTCAAGCTGATCACCGCTATGGTTGGCGCGCTGATCGAAAGCATGGAAATTACTGTTCCTGTTGCTATTCACCTGGACCACGGCTCCAGCATCGAGAAGTGTAAAGAAGCGATCGACGCTGGCTTCACTTCCGTAATGATCGACGGTTCTCACGGCCCATTCGAAGGCAACGTTGAGATGACCAAGACCGTTGTTGAATACGCTCACGCCCGTGGCGTTTCTGTTGAAGCTGAGCTGGGTGTAGTTGGCGGCCAGGAAGACGACGTTATTGCTGACGGCGTTATCTACGCTGACGCTCAGGAGTGTAAAGAACTGGTTGAGCGCACTGGCCTGGACTGTCTGGCTCCGGCTCTGGGTTCTGTTCACGGCGAATACGCTGGCGAACCAAACCTGGGCTTCACTGAAATGCAGGAAATCAACGAACTGACTGGCGTACCTCTGGTACTGCACGGTGGTACTGGCATCCCAACTGCTGACATCCAGAACGCTATCAGCCGTGGTACTGCAAAGATCAACGTAAACACTGAAAACCAGATCGCCTGGACCAAGATGGTTCGCGAAGTTCTGGCAAACGACGCTAAAGTTTACGACCCACGCAAGGTTATCGGTCCTGGTAAAGAAGCGATCGTTGAAACCGTAATGGGCAAGATCCGCGAATTCGGTTCCGAAGGCAAGGCGTAAGCTCTGACTTCTGTCCAGCAGCCACCTGGCTGCTGGATGCCTCTCCGGACATCCGCTCCAATCTCTTCCCCCCCCCTTTTTTTACCGATTAACTTTGCTGGCAAAAAAGTCAGTCACGCTACCAGGATGCGAACCAGTCCTCTTCAGGCTAAAAGACTCATAGCCATTCGAAGTTCGCACCATTGCTGCTTTCCACTTGTATTTCCTATCACTCTGCGAAGTATTGTTAACCAGCATGATAAAATCATCAATGTTCAGGAAATACTGCTCTTTCTGATTGACCAGCAGCAGAAAAAGCCCTCCCCCTATATAGATGACACACAGATGATATCTATTATAAATCCCTGTAGCAGATTCAACCGATTCCTCCATAAGCCAGACCTGCCCAACTCGCAGTGCATTTATCTGAGACACCAGCGCCACCTGATCAACGGCCTCCCCAAGAAAATACCCATCTTCAGTCCGATAGTTCTCATCATCAGACTCATACCTTCTGGGAAACTGATAAGCATTTGCAGGAGGCGAAAAACCAAGTACATAATCAGCAACCATAAAGCGGGCAGCCTGAGATGATTTCAACAGAGCCTCCCCCTTTTCAGGCTGATCCCAGAAGCTCAGAATCCGACGCCATACATCACGAACCGTCCTGTCGAACAAATCATCAGAATGAACCAGACACGGGCTTTTACTCAATATTAATGCCTTTTTTTCAGGGGTAAGTGTTTGAAAAAAAGACGCCTTGATGTCTTCAAAATAGGCGTACACCACACGACCATCGGGAGCCGTATAAGCTACCTGAACAGGTCTTTGGGGCCTGCAACTCAGAGCCCCGAAATCAATATTCATATAACGTTTTGACTTCGCAGAACCACAGCGCGACTCATGCAGAAACCGAAAAGTGTAAATTATTGCGTGGTTCGAATATTCAGGCAAATAACTCCCCACAGACCGAACCATCTCCTCGGGACCATTGGGCGTCTTGCTGCCTGACAGGCACCAGCACCGGTTATCGTTTATCTGGTCAGCTCTCAACAGACCGGCAAACAGCAAAAGGGACAGAAGCACCACTGATTGAGTCGTTTTTTTGATCGTGAGTGCTTTTTCATAACAGTTCACACATACCCCCAACTGCAAACCACCGTTCAACCCGGATCAACCGACCGAGCGGTCAGGCTACCTTAACGAACATCCGACAATATAGCCTTCTTACCGTATAGTGCCTGCCTTTTCATACCTGCCAGCCCCTGCTCATAAACCATTCAAATCCTTTTGCCTTTTTAGAACAGTTGAACTTTGCATCCATCAACCAAGGTGGCGATAATATAAACAGTCCTCCATAGCTCAAACGCCCCTCTATAACCTTTTTATCAATAAAAAAGGAGCAAGCCATGGCACTGATCAGCCTCAGACAGCTTCTCGACCACGCTGCCGAGAACCGTTACGGCGTCCCTGCCTTTAACGTCAACAACCTGGAACAGATGCGCGCCATCATGGAAGCAGCCGACGAAACGGATTCGCCGGTCATTGTTCAGGCTTCCGCCGGAGCCCGGAAATACGCTGGCGCCCCCTTCCTGAGACACCTGATACTGGCGGCCATTGAAGAGTTTCCACACATTCCCGTAGTCATGCATCAGGATCACGGCACCAGCCCCGCCGTCTGTCAGCGTTCAATACAACTGGGCTTTTCTTCTGTCATGATGGACGGCTCACTGAAAGAAGATGGTAAAACCCCTTCCAGCTACGAATACAATGTTGAGGTGACCCGCCGAACCGTTGAAATGGCTCATGCCTGTGGAGTTTCTGTAGAAGGGGAACTAGGCTGCCTCGGCTCTCTGGAAACCGGTGAAGCAGGTGAAGAAGACGGCGTTGGCGCCGCGGGTAAACTGTCCCATGACCAGCTACTGACCGACCCCGACGAAGCTGCAGAGTTTGTTCAGGCCACCCATGTCGATGCCCTCGCCATCGCCTGCGGTACCAGCCATGGTGCCTACAAATTCACCCGTCCTCCGACTGGCGACATCCTTGCCATTGACAGAATCCGCGAGATACACAAACGCATACCCAACACCCACCTGGTGATGCACGGTTCTTCATCAGTACCACAGGACTGGCTCAAGATTATTAACGACAACGGTGGAGAAATACCGGAAACCTACGGCGTTCCTGTCGAGCAGATCCAGGAAGGCATTCGCCATGGGGTACGCAAGGTCAATATCGACACCGATCTGCGCCTGGCATCAACAGGGGCCATTCGCCGTTTTATGCAGGAAAACAAATCAGAGTTTGACCCACGCAAATACCTTACTGTCGCCACCCGGGCAATGAAAGACATCTGCCTTCAGCGCTATCAGACTTTTGAAACGGCAGGCAATGCTTCAAAAATCAGGGCATTAAGCCTGGAAACCATGTTCGACCTCTACAACAAGGGCAACCTTGACCCCAAAATCCAGTAATCCGGATAACCGGTTGCCAGGAGTCCGACCTGTGCAACCGGTTTCATGCGCCAGGTCATATCAGCACCGCCTGCAAAAGTGTTATAACGTCTGTCATCATCCCGACCTCTATAAATTTCAAAATAAACCGGAGAATGTCAGATATGCTGTATGGACTGGATATCGGCGGCACCAAGATGGAGCTGACTGCCTACAACGACCGCTACGAAAGAACGTTCAGCAAACGCATCCCAACACCTGTCGACAACTACGACTCTTTCAGACAAAGCATACAGACCCTGATTCAGGAAACCGATGAGCAACTCAACGTAAGGGGCTGTGTCGGCATTGGTATTCCGGGCTTTATTGAACCGGATTCCGCAAAAGCAGTGATTGCCAACATCCCATGCGCCAATGGTAAAAACCTTCAGTCCGACCTGGAATACATACTGAACCGACCCATTAAAATAGAAAACGACGCCAACTGCTTTACTATCTCAGAAGCTATTGGCGGTGCCGGTGAAGGTTTTGACACCGTGTTCGGAGTTATTCTTGGCACAGGCTGCGGCGGCGGAATTTATGTACAAAAACGGATTTATGCCGGTCGCAACAATCTGGCTGGCGAATGGGGCCATACCCCTCTACCCTTTCAGGCACTGGAACTGGGAGGCCCTGACTTCCCCGTTATCGATTGCGGCTGTGGCCTGCGGGGCTGTCTGGACAATTATCTGTCAGGCCGGGGACTGGAAATCATTTATAAGCACTTTTCAGGCAGACATGCTGAAGGCAAAGAGATTGTGCAACTCTATCGCCACCAGGATAGCGACGCCGAAAAGGCCGTCAACCTTTACTCAGAACTTCTTGCCTGTGGGCTCGGAAGCCTGACCAATATCCTTGATCCGGGCGTCTTTGTTGTGGGCGGAGGACTGTCTAATTTTGATGAACTTTATGACCTGATCCCACCACTGATGAAACAATACACGCTTAAGATTGGCAAACTACCCGAAGTGCGAAAAGCCCGGTTTGGTGACGCTGGCGGCGCTCGTGGGGCCGCCATGTTAAATCATTAACCGTTATAACCATGCGGTAGCAGGAATAACTGCTACCCATTTGCGCGAAACAATCTGAACAAAAATAATTCTTTTTTACAATCAACAAATACTAACTACGCTTACCTCTGATTACACATAAGATATCAAAGGGATAAAGCATTATGGCGCTCTTTCCGAAGTGTCTGCGGCGAATTACAACATTAATTCTCGTGTTAAATGCAGCCACTTCCGGCTTCGCCTTTGCTCATGATGGTCATAATTCAGCCATCAATTTCCAAAAAGTCAGCAAAAAACATATCGACTGCCATACATCAATGCAGTCAATCATCCAGACAAACCAGGATTATCTGCCCCCAGGTATGCGATGCATCACCACGACGGAAACACCAACAGAAACTATCGTTGAACAATCAACCGTCACCAGCCACGGCATTGAATACGATTGCTCATTTACCCCTGCCGATCATAGTAATGGTACGCTGCTCAGCAGTTGCAACGGCATAGTGCAAGCCAATATACCTAATTCCACCCCAGCAAAACGCCATTATCATGCACCAGGGCATTTTGTACTTGAAAGACACTTGTCAGAAAAAGCTGCCGAAGTCCCCAGCCAAACCCTCCTAAACATCCTGATCACCAGCAAAAGGCTTATTATTGACTATGCTTATTACCCTCTTGGGAACGCCTTTGAGCTTTACTGCCATATATGGAAAAAACCATTCAAAATATGGAATCGCTATTCCAGCAGTCTTATGACCGTTGCCAGTCAAGTAAAAACAATAAACAGCCTCGGTGTTCGCCATCAGAAAAACCCTGTCCAGCGACTATGGATCAATATTCTTGATAGCTCAAAGCTTGTTTTACTCAATGCATGGAATGTGTATGAAATCGTCAAGCACTTTGTACATTTCTCCAACATACAACACACTCACGAGTTTTCAGAAAGAGAAACCACCATCCAACTGGGCAGCGCCTCCCTTGAACTTTACGAAGAACATGAAGATTTTCTGGATGCCTTAAAAAGCATGCCTACCATCGCCAGAGACAGCCTTGAAGACTTAGCCCTGTACTCACTCATTGTATACAACGGCTATGAAGCAATAAATGGGATGCCAGAAGGTAAATCTATCACCAGTTATCTTTATGAGCTTGCCCAGAATGGAGTGCTTTATCTGCTGAATGTTCCCAGTAGTCGATACAGAGATTACAACAACCACTTAAAAGCCCCCACGGGGATCTCTTCTCAGCCACCAGTCAGAGGGCCTGAATTAACAGTCCCTCTGGTAAGAAGCTACCATGACATCCGGTATTACTGATGAAATATCCAGCCTTATCAGAGTTTGCCCCATAAATTTCAGGCATAAAAAAACCAGTCACACTGGACTGGTTTTTTGTATATTGGAGCGGGAAGCGAGACTCGCCCTTGCTATAAAGAGACGACCCCAACCCTGCCAGAAGCTGCCCCATAAATTTCAGGCATAAAAAAACCAGCCACACTGGACTGGTTTTTTTGTATATTGGAGCGGGAAACGAGACTCGCCCTTGCTATAAAGAGACGACCCCAACCCTGCCAGAGGCTGCCCCATAAATTTCAGCCATAAAAAAACCAGTCACACTGGACTGGTTTTTTGTATATTGGAGCGGGAAACGAGACTCGCCCTTGCTATAAAGAGACGACCCCAACCCTGCCAGTGGCTGCCCCCATAAATTTCAGCCATAAAAAAACCAGTCACACTGGACTGGTTTTTGTATATTGGAGCGGGAAGCGAGACTCGCCCTTGCTATAAAGAGACGACCCCAACCCTGCCAGAGGCTGCCCCATAAATTTCAGCCATAAAAAAACCAGTCACACTGGACTGGTTTTTTGTATATTGGAGCGGGAAACGAGACTCGAACTCGCGACCCCAACCTTGGCAAGGTTGTGCTCTACCAACTGAGCTATTCCCGCACAAGTATTTAACGACTCTACAGTCCTATCCTTTAGAAAAGAATAGTGGCATCCCGTAGGGGACTCGAACCCCTGTTACTGCCGTGAAAGGGCAGTGTCCTAGGCCACTAGACGAACGGGACACATTCTACAACCAGAGTAAAACTCTAACTGCTGAAATTTGGTGGAGCCTAGCGGGATCGAACCGCTGACCTCAACACTGCCAGTGTTGCGCTCTCCCAGCTGAGCTAAGGCCCCAAACCTTGTTTGCTGCATTATGCCGTTTTTTCATTTGAAATCAAGTATTTGTTGATCTCTTTTGACAACATCGTTGGCAGCGAACGAGGCAAAATAATAGGGATTTGCGTTATCACTGTCAACCGCTAGTTGCTTTTTAAGTTATCTGGTTTTGCCCCCCAGGCTTTCAGAAAATTCAGATAGTTTCCGCGTAGCTTATCCCTTAACCCGTTACCATCAGGGCTTCGATAAACAAATCTTGCGCGCTCAAGAACCTTCGAATCCACAGGCGTACGAAAGTCAGGCATCTCATCACCGATAACGCTGATAATCCTCTTTGCCACATCTTCCGGACTGGCACCTTGCGCAAGGCGATCCACCATCATGCGTTTCAGATTACCCGTCTGCGCTCCAGCACCATCCCCCTGCACTTTCGCTGACCCAATAACAGCACTTTTTCCAATATTGGTATTAGTAGCCCCAGGCTCAAAAACCACGACTTTGACCCCATAGTCCTCAAGATAAGAAGACTGCCCAAGCGACATAGTTTCAATAGCAGACCTGGTTGCCGAATAAGACTCCATCAACCCTCTTGGCTCAAAAGCCTGTGAACTGCTGATATTCACAACCAGTCCGGATTGACGTTTGCGCATATAAGGCAGGACAGCACGAGTCGCCCTTGCATAGCCGACCACATTCACATTTAACATATCCAAAAGCTGGTCCGGCTCAACACTCTCCACAGAGCCAACAACCATATAGCCTGCATTATTAACCAGAACATCAATTCCCGACTCCCGGTCTCCAATCATTTTTATTGCAGCATCCACTGAACGCGTATCAGCCGGATCCATTTTAATCAATGAATAACCGTTATAGTCACCAACCAGACCAGTCTGCCGCGTAGTGCCATAAACCTTATAGGCTTTATCAGCTGCCAGCTCTTCCACCAAGCTTTTGCCAATACCAGAAGAAGCTCCGGTTACAATGACAACCTTTGCCGCATCATTAGCCTGCAGCAAGCTTCCCAGCAATAACAACCCAAGCAGCCAAAAACGCATCTTCATTCTTTGGTTCTCATTTGTAATTTTTGATAAAGAAAATAGCAGTGATTAAAGAAGCTGGCTGAGATAAAGGAAAATTAACATTTCTGAAACGCAAAAAGCCCAACGCATTTAAGCGTCGGGCTTTCTGTAGAGAAAAATGGCATCCCGTAGGGGACTCGAACCCCTGTTACTGCCGTGAAAGGGCAGTGTCCTAGGCCACTAGACGAACGGGACACAACTCTGTGTCTTTATGTTTTAGAACATAAAGCCTAATCTGGAGCGGGAAACGAGACTCGAACTCGCGACCCCAACCTTGGCAAGGTTGTGCTCTACCAACTGAGCTATTCCCGCATAAGTATTTAACGACTCTACAGTCAAAAATGGCATCCCGTAGGGGACTCGAACCCCTGTTACTGCCGTGAAAGGGCAGTGTCCTAGGCCACTAGACGAACGGGACACAATTCTGTGCCTTTATGTTTTAGAACATAAAGCCTAATCTGGAGCGGGAAACGAGACTCGAACTCGCGACCCCAACCTTGGCAAGGTTGTGCTCTACCAACTGAGCTATTCCCGCATAAGTATTTAACGACTCTACAGTCAAAAATGGCATCCCGTAGGGGACTCGAACCCCTGTTACTGCCGTGAAAGGGCAGTGTCCTAGGCCACTAGACGAACGGGACACAATCTCTTGCTTCTTTATGTTTTAAAACATAAAGCCTGATTTGGAGCGGGAAACGAGACTCGAACTCGCGACCCCAACCTTGGCAAGGTTGTGCTCTACCAACTGAGCTATTCCCGCGTTGAAGATTTTTAAGACCTCTTCGAAGTCTGGGAAACGAGACTCACTCTCTACCCAGAGGCGACCCCAACCTTGGCAAGGTTGTGCTCTACCAACTGAGCTATTCCCACATAAGTATTTTGAGACTCTTCAGTCTTGAAAATGGCATCCCGTAGGGGACTCGAACCCCTGTTACTGCCGTGAAAGGGCAGTGTCCTAGGCCACTAGACGAACGGGACACAATCTCTTGCGTCTTTATGTTTTAAAACATAAAGCCTGATTTGGAGCGGGAAACGAGACTCGAACTCGCGACCCCAACCTTGGCAAGGTTGTGCTCTACCAACTGAGCTATTCCCGCATTGAAGATGTTTTGAGACTTCTTCGAAGTCTGGGAAACGAGACTCACTCTCTACCCCGGAGGCGACCCCAACCTTGGCAAGGTTGTGCTCTACCAACTGAGCTATTCCCGCATAAGTGTTTAACGACTCTACAGTCAAAAATGGCATCCCGTAGGGGACTCGAACCCCTGTTACTGCCGTGAAAGGGCAGTGTCCTAGGCCACTAGACGAACGGGACACAATCTCTTGTGTCTTTATGTTTTAGAACATAAAGCCTGATTTGGAGCGGGAAACGAGACTCGAACTCGCGACCCCAACCTTGGCAAGGTTGTGCTCTACCAACTGAGCTATTCCCGCAAAGTGGAAGCAATTTAACGACATCTTCAGGTCAAAACGTAATCAGTAATTACCATTAGCTGACTGCGTTAAAGGAAGTGGCATCCCGTAGGGGACTCGAACCCCTGTTACTGCCGTGAAAGGGCAGTGTCCTAGGCCACTAGACGAACGGGACGCAAAATCATCTTCATACTTACCGTATAAAGATGCTCTTTTTCATAAAGAGTGGTGGAGCCTAGCGGGATCGAACCGCTGACCTCAACACTGCCAGTGTTGCGCTCTCCCAGCTGAGCTAAGGCCCCAATAGTCATGAACTTGCATAACAAAAGCGTTTATCCAGAAGGCTGTGCAACTCGTTGTGAGTGGCTGCCCCCGAAACGCAGGGCGAATGATATGGATGCCCCCCTATCCTGTCAAGCATCACTTATGAAAAAACTCATGGTCGTTTCAAATAGTTATAAACAAAGCCTTGCCATATGCGCTCTGCAATCGGGAATCTAATTTGTTCTTATATTTTGAATGACGCGGGGAAGAGACCGACATACCGTCGATCTCTTTTTTCACTCCAACTTCTATATAGAAGCAATAAGCGACATCAGGACTCTTCTGTACCAAGCGCTTTAAACGCTTTCTCCAGTCGCTTGCCTTCTTTCTTGGATACACCACCTAGAACAGCAACGGCATGACGCAGACGAGCACGGGTCATATCTGCGCCCAGAATTTCCATGGAGTCCATAACTGACCAGGAGTTTGGTGTTCCGGCAATCGCAACAAAGATAGGATGGTTAAAATCACCCAGTTTCAGACCCATCTCCTTGGAGAGTGTTTTGATCTCGTTAAAGATATTGCTCTTGTTCCACTGACGCAGCTGCTCAAGACGCCACAGGGTAAACTGCAGAACCTTTTTCACTTCAGCTTCTTCCAGCTTTTTGTGGGCAAAATCTTCAGCTGTCAGATCCAACATACCGGAGAACATGAAAGCCGCCATTGGCGCAAAGTCGCTCAGTCGCTCAACACGACCCTGGGCAAATGGCAGGAACTTCATAATGAAATCTTTATTCAGCAGCCAGTTGTGCAGACGATCCGCAAACTCTTCAGTACTCAGGTCTTCACGAATCCAGCTGGCATTCAACCAGGACAGCTTTTCCTGATCGAAAATAGGGCCGCCCAGAGATACACGACTGATGTCGAAGCTTTCCATCATTTCCTTCAGGCTGAACTTTTCCCGCTCATCAGGCATGGACCAACCCATACGACCCAGGTAGTTCAGCAGGGCTTCAGGCAGATAACCTGCATCACGATAGTACGTAATACTGGTAGGATTCTTGCGCTTGGACAGTTTGCTTTTGTCCGGGTTACGCAGCAGCGGCATGTGACACAGCGCCGGCATTTCCCAGCCAAAGTATTTATACAACAGTTGATGTTTAGGTGCAGAGTTAATCCACTCTTCGCCACGGATAACGTGAGTGATTTCCATCAGATGGTCGTCTACTACGTTAGCCAGGTGGTAAGTTGGCATACCGTCGCCTTTCACCAGCACCTGCATATCCACCTGAGACCAGTCGATTTCGATAGTGCCACGCAACATATCTTCAACCTTACAGGTACCTTCTGCAGGAATCTTCATGCGTAGAACATGCTCTTCACCCGCTGCCAGTCTGGCCTGAACCTCTTCTTCGCTCAGGTGCAGGCAGTGGCCATCATAACCCGGTGCCTGCTTGTTAGCGGTCTGCTCTGCACGCAGGGCATCCAGCCGCTCAGAAGAACAGAAGCAACGGAATGCATGGCCTTTATCCAGCAGAATCTGAGCATGCTCAGCGTAAATTTCACGACGCTCACTCTGCCGGTATGGACCTTTGTCACCGCCAATATCCGGACCTTCATCCCAGTCCAGACCCAGCCAGCGCAAAGAGTCCATAATCTGTTGTTCTGACTCAGGCGTACTGCGAGCCTGATCAGTGTCTTCAATACGAAGCAGGAATTGACCGCCCTGACTCTTGGCAAACGCCAGGTTAAAGAGGGCAATATAAGCGGTGCCTACATGAGGGTCGCCGGTAGGAGACGGCGCAACACGGGTACGAACTGTCATCGGAATCCCAGTCAGAGGAATTAAAAACGGTGCATTATAGCGAGAGAGGAGGGGCAAACCCAATAAATAAACGGGCAGAAAGGCATATCGGGCAGATACGCTCTTTCAACCAGGGTTTCTACAGAATTATTTACAGACTCCGATCTATTTAGCTTTCTTGTGAAGGCGCTGTATCACTCTCTACGAAATACTCTTCCAGTGGACTGATAACGCGTTTGATTTCTTCAATAAATTCTTCCCCCACAGCTGTTTCTCCTCTAAGTTTTCTTTCAGACGCTCCCCTGAATTCTTCAATGAAAGACTCCAGAGGTTTTTTTAAAGGCAACAAAATATGCACATGCCTCCAGGTCTGCTGATCGTCAGAGAGCGCCGGACCTTTACCACCGCTGTTAGTGTCTTTCAGCATTTCAGTTTCATATGGGAACTGCTGTCTCCTCAGGTGCTGCTCATAATTTAAGGAATTAAGATGTTCTATGAGGTAAACCATAAAATCCAGATCCTTTTCCGCAGACGGCTTATCCCGACCAGACACTTGTTTAGAACACTTGTCGAGCAAACTGGGAAGCTCCTTGACCAACAGCCTGACAGCAAGGTGATGGTTAATCTGAATACCTCCAACAGAGGCTTCTGGCAAGTGCTGCCGCAACCCGTCTGACAGAGCCAGCAGTCGCTCCTGACCAATTTTCAGCGCTTTAGGTTCGGGAGGCAGTGACGGATCCAACCAGTTGTCAGGACGCAGCTCCGGACTGAAAACAGCTTCGATATAGCTATGACTCTTCAGACTTCTGTCATCTTCAAGATACCTTTTGAGCTGACCTGAAAAATCATTTTCATCACAATGACTGATCAGTTCCCGCAAACGCTCCAACTCAGCCTCAGCCTTTTGACAATGCCCGATTTCATCAATGGCTTTCTTAAGCACCTTAAATTCTCCACCTCCTGCTATCACTTCATTCCGACTTTCCCGGTGACGATGTAAGCACATGGATAGATGATCAAGACATTCTGATACCTCTTTAAGCTGTATGCGTCTGGAAGATTTATCAGGCTCACCCTCCTCTGGTTGCAGCATATTCATCAATACAGACTCAATGATCAGCATTAGCTGTGCTCCACTGACTTCATAGTGTCCCGTACGTTTGAGTACTTTCCTACCCCCTGATGATGCCTCCCCCCGAACTTTTTGCAGGTCACTTTCATCAGTCAACCCCAGAGTTGAAAGGGTTGTACCATTCACACATAAAAGATCAGGTGCATCGCTAATACCCGAACTTTTGAATTCGCGGAGAGACTGACTACTTCCAGGCAACTGAGCAGCCCACTCCCGGGAAGCTGACCCAACCTCTGAACCTTCGATTCTCTTCTGTTTATTTACAGGCTCGAAAGACTGACCATGGTCTTCCAGACCCGAATTTGAAGATCGCGATCTTTTTCCAGCGGTTACAGGCAGGCCATCCGAACTCTTCAATCCAGTCCACTTAAATTTATGCTTTGGTTGCAGTCTTTTTATATCAGCTATTTCTTCATCAACTGTCGAAAGCCGGTATTTCATGCACTCGTATTCAAACTCAGACAAATCTGAACTTTTAATAGCCTCTTCTTTATCCTGAAAAGCAACCAGCCAGTTATAAAGTCCATCATTTTTCTTGTATAAATCGGTTGCGGTTAATGATTCCCCCTTTCTAGTGGGAGCTACATTATCATTCCGAACGTTGTAGTAGGTAAAGTAGATACTACCAAGATCTTCTCCGTACACTTTTTTGTTCATCCAGGGGGGAACAAACGCTATCCTGCCAATCTTTTTCAGATAGTCGTCATAGTTTGCATCCAAAGCAGGTTTGAGATCCTTGTCTGCTTTCTTTAGCTTCCAGCCTTTGACATCAGGACTGACCACCAGCGGCAGGTGCCTCCAGTTTACAGGAAAAGTCCCAAATACATCATCCAGCCACCCGGCAATAATACCTTTTTGTTCTTCACTAAAGGCACCTGTCTCACAGGCTTTTTCAAGATTCATCAGAGCTATGATCATATCGTTGTAATTACGGCCGAAAGCATTAACCGTATTGAACAACGGCTTCCCGCCATCAACAAACTGGTTATAGATTTTACCCAGCGGAACCAGAATGCTGCTCCTATAACGTTCAAACCAGTCTGGACATTTATCCGGAAACCCAAACGCTTTTGCATCAACGTTTTTTAACTGAGAAACATAATATTCATGCAGAGGTTTTCCGGATACTGAAGAAGAGTGCTCAGCAGCAGGCATATAGCCAGAAACATCGGAACGAGAAGCATCAGGCAATGTCATATCACGCCCCTGATACTGAACCTTCTGTTTTTCCGCAGTTTTTTCAAATCTCGCTGAACAAGAAACAGCTGGCGATCCAGCCGGTTGAGTGCTTTCCATGACAATTCCTGTTTATCCATAATCCATTCATTGCCCTTTATGACTAAAAAATTCAATAAAAGTTCAACATTAAACTGGCGACAACCCTCCTTCATCTCCCACACCAAGGCCGTTCTTAACTGTTTTGGCAAAAAGCGCGTTTCTTGGCTATCTTTTCAGAACCCAACAAGCAGTAAGAAGTTAACACCCCTTGAGTTCACCCATTCTTTCGACGAGCCATCCCTTTATATCCGGCAACTGGCACAGAGCATGGCTGCTGATGGCGGCATTTGTGATAACAGCCATCATCGCGGGCTGCGGCTCACCAGTACCTTACACCATGAAAGAGTCACCGGAACCTCTGGCACAGGATGTCAATGAACTCAAAATGACCATGCTGACCGACATCGCCTCCATCATCTTCAGCGATAGCGAACTCAACACCGATGTTAAAACCAGTATCGCAAGACAGGCCATATCACCTCTGAGAAAAACGTCGGAAATCCAGATATCCGGAGCCGACAAGGTCACTCGTCCTGTTGCTGTTAGCTTCCAGAAAGCCTTTGAGCAAAGCCTGGTCAACATGATTAATGAATCAAAGATCACCCAGGTAACAGTGATCATTCACACCCGCAAACCCACAACACCACTGTGCAACCCGCCCGGTAAGGTTCTTACAGAAACACTCCCCCCTTCAATGAAGAGCGATACAGCAAGACGCAAAACCATTGAAGACCGAACCATTACTCTGCGAAGAATGGCAAAACAACCTGAGATAGATCTCTACGTCGCTTACATCCATAACGGTTTAAACAAGCGCTCACTGGAAGAGCAGGCTATCTATCGCAGTGAAGTAAGCAACCCTGAAAATACCAGCCTGCATGACTCCGAAATGGCTTGTACGGAAATGCCCGATGAAATCGTTGGCGCTTCTTACCTGATCACGACACGACAAGGTCACAAGCTGTACTTTGGCAACAACGGTGTACAGGCGATTGATGGCTCTGGCAATACACTATGGCGATACTGGTTTGGCGGACTGAACGATGCTGTGGTGAACAAGCGCTACAGAGAGGTTACAGACTATTTACGCAAGTGCGGTCTTGATCTGAAATTGTAAGAAAACTGGATAAAAATGCATAACAGCAGCTAGGTATTTGTACTCAAATCCACAAAGTTGCCTGTGCAGGCACGATGACAAAAGCGCCGAAGCACACTAAAATCTCGCCATTCATAATCCTCCCCACGTAAACTCTCAGGTAATGACATCACCATGGATAAAGTGATCGAAACCCCAGATGCGCCTCCAGCCATCGGCCCATACTCTCAGGGTATCCAGTTTGGTAACCTGATCATCACTTCCGGCCAGCTGCCAATCGACCCGGAAACCGGTGAGATGGAAGAAGAGACCAAAGCTCAGGCGCACCAGTGCCTGAAAAATGTAAAAGCGGTTCTTGAGGCGGCTGGCAGCAGCATGGACAAAGTGCGCAAAGCGACCGTATTCGTAAAAGACATGAATGACTTCACTGATATCAATGAAGTCTACAAGCAGTACTTCACTTTCCCATTCCCGGCTCGCAGCCTGGTGGAAGTGGCTCGTCTGCCCAAAGATGTTAAAGTCGAAATTGAAGTGATTGCTACCGCCGAATAAACGTCTGCGGTAACGTCATTGGCAGAGGGGGCTGAAAGCCCCCTGCTTCCATTACCACATCAGGTCGTCTGGAATCTCAAAGTCTTTGTACCAGTCTTCTTCCTCGCTGGTCAGCTCTTCCGCCGTATTATCATGAATAACCACTGCCTCTGGAATGCGTTCATTAATCTTTGCCGCCACAGGTGCAGGAATAACATGAAATACTTCACTGCCATCCGCTTCCTGCAGGATACCAATCGCAAATAAACCGCGACTCAAACGCTCCTGCATTTTGTCGGTAACATAAATTTTCTTGACCTTTTTATCGACTACGAAGTTGTAGCCAACTTCCCCCCCGTCACGAGACATGGCATTCGTTTCAATCAACTGCCGAACCTGAGCTTCAATGGCTTTCTGCTGACGCTCATCTTCAAGCTTGCGATTCAGTTCCCGGTCGCGTTCTGCCTGAGCTGCACGTTCTTTTTCCAGTTCAATACGGCGCTTATCCTGCTCCGTCATTTCACCGGATTTAACGGCCTGCTTCTTCTTCTTTTTGGTGGTCGTTTTCGCTTTCAGGGCCTGCTGCTTGGTCGCCAGGCCAGCTTTCATCAACTGATCTCGAAGGGACTTACTCATGAACTTCTCTACACTCTGCCATGCAGGACAGTTACCCAGCCTGCTGCACCATTCATAAAAAATAAAGTTGCAATGGTAGCAATGCCATTACCAATCAGCCAGAGCACATCGTTTCCTTTGCACAAAAAAAACGGCACTCAAAAGGTGCCGTTCTGTCATCATCGATGGCACACCACTCTAATGTACGTCTTTCCAGTACTCCCGCTTGAGGAGGAAAGTAAAGATAAAGAGCAGTATCAGGAACAGCATCACATAAATACCCAGCTGCTGACGCTGTGCCTTCATTGGCTCTGCCGAATAAGCCAGGAAATTAACCAGATCGTACATCGCCTGGTCGTATTCTGACGGAGTCATAGAGCCTTTTCGTTCAGGGTCAACCGTCAGCCCACAGACTGCCTGACCAGTCAGTGGATCACGCTTCGTAGGGTCTTCACCATTACAGCTATCCAGCTGCACACCCTGCAACTCCAGTAGCGCATGGGGCATACCAACATCCGGGAACACCTTGTTATTCACACCCCAGGGGCGCTTGGGGTCTTCATAGAATGTTTTCAGGTAGGTATAGACCCAGTCTTCCCCCCGTACACGAGTGACCATGGTCAAATCCGGTGGTGCCGCACCAAACCAGACCTTGGCATCTTCTCTTGCCATGGCATTGGTCATCAGGTCACCAATCCTGGCATCTTTATTAAATACCAGATTTTCCATCATCAGATCATGGGGTATACCCAGGTCATCAGCCACCCGTTCATAGCGCTGAAACTCCGTGGAATGGCAACCACTGCAATAGTTCTGGTAAAGCGCTGCCCCGCGCTGCAAAGATGGCTTGTCCGACGGATCAGTTTCGATTTTATCCAGGGGATAACCGCTACCGCCTGCTGAAAAAGCCAATACCGAATAAAAAGACAGCAACAGTGTAAGTATTGTTTTTTTCATCAGCCGGTCACCCTTTCAGGTACAGGTTTTGTTTTCTCCATCCTTGTATAGAACGGCATTAACAGGAAGAACGCAAAATAGAGTACGGTGCAAATCTGAGCGATCAATGTGTAGGTTTCTGTCGCAGGCTGAGTCCCAAGCCAGGTCAGAAGAATAAACACTAACGCAAAAGAGATAGTAGCTACCTTGCTGATAATTCCCTTATAACGAATCGACCTGACCCGACTGCGATCCAGCCAGGGCAGCACAAACAGAATGGCAATGGCTGCCCCCATTGCTATAAAGCCACCCAATTTCGAATCAATCGGCCCGACATCAAAAGTAATGGCCCGCAGAATGGAATAGAACGCGCCGAAATACCAGACAGGTGCAATATGTTCTGGTGTCTTCAGAGAATCAGCCATTTCAAAATTAGCATGCTCCAGGAAGAAGCCGCCCATCTCCGGCATAAAGAAAATCACGCCACAGAAGACAAACAGGAAAACCGCCACACCCACCAGATCTTTCACAGTGTAATAAGGGTGGAAAGGAATACCGTCCAGAGGAATACCGTCAGGCCCTTTGTTTTTCTTGATGTCGATGCCATCCGGATTATTGGAACCCACCTCATGCAGAGCGAGGATATGCAGCACAACCAGACCCAGAATCACGATAGGGAGGGCAACGACATGCAGGGCAAAAAAGCGATTCAGGGTAATGCCGGAGATCAGGAAGTCACCACGAATCCATTGTTGCAAATCAGCGCCAATCCATGGAATCGCACCAAACAGTGAGATAATGACCTGAGCGCCCCAGTAAGACATCTGTCCCCATGGCAGCATATAGCCCATAAAGGCTTCGGCCATCAGGGCCAGATAAATCGCCATACCAAATATCCAGATCAACTCCCTCGGTGTCTGGTAGGAACCATAGAGAAGTCCCCGGAACATATGACAATAAACCACAATAAAGAAGAATGAGGCACCGGTTGAATGCATGTAGCGAATCAGCCAGCCATATTCAACATCACGCATGATGTACTCAACGGAAGCAAAGGCTTTTTCCGCGTCCGGCACATAACTCATGGTCAGCCAGATACCGGTCAGCAACTGATTAACCAGCACCAGTAAAGCCAGTGAGCCGAAGAAATACCAGACATTAAAATTTTTCGGCGCATAATATTTGGCCAGATGGTCTTCCCAGGCTCGTACCACAGGAAGCCGGTCATTGACCCAGTTCAGCAGACTATTCATCATGCATTCTCCTTATCCTTGCCAATGATGATGACCATGTCGCTTTCATAGCTGTAGGGCGGCACCACGAGGTTTGTAGGAGCAGGTACACTTTTATAAACGCGGCCAGCCAGGTCAAATTTCGAGCCATGACAGGGGCAGTGATACCCCCCTTTCCAGTCGGAGTCGAACTCCATGGGCTTAACTTCAGGCAGGTACTTGGGAGAACAGCCAAGATGGGTACACAGACCAACCACAATAAGATACTCGTCTTTGATTGAACGGTATTCGTTTTTAGCGTAATCGGGTTGTTCTGATTTATCGGAATCCGGATCCCGGACTTTTGAGTCAACCTCGCGGATTTCCTGCAACATATCCGGGGTTCGACGAACCACAAAAACGGGCTTGCCCCGCCACTCTACTACAATCTGCTGTCCCGGCTCGAGCTTGCTGAGATTTACCTTCACGGGAGCACCTGCGGCTTTTGCCTTGGCGCTTGGGTTCCATGATTTGATAAAAGGTATCGCAACCCCGACAGCTCCGGCAGCCCCCACCACCGAAGTTGCAGCCACGAGAAAGCGGCGTCGGCCAGTGTTTACGCCGTTGTCACTCATTAACCTACTCTCCCCATCCGGGCAATTTCGCCCATTGACTTCTTTTTGTTCATGGGTGGGATATTAGCAGGGAGTTAAGAGATGATGACTCTTGTTGAAAAAAAAACACCGGTTTTCAGGTACTTTTTTCTTCATCCCCCGTTCTCACCATTCTGTATTATTACCTATCCACTAAGCGTGGTGGTACGTAATGATACTGCTTTTAGTGCTTTCTAAAAAGGCTTGTCTTTGTATTTTGTAAGGCTTTATACCGTTCTCAGCCAGACGACGTTGGTTATCGTACTTTTGTACCTGCCGTAGAGCGCCAGTGAAACGTGCGTTTCGCGATGCATTCAATGTTTCCCAGGCCTTGTGAAGCAGGAAAATGACACTATAAAAAAATATCAAAATAAGAATTTTGAATGACGAGGTTAGCACTACCACCAGATCCCCTCAGCGACCAAAAGCCCCCCTTCTTTGAGCAATTTCGTTTGATCAGGTACTTGACGGACCAATAGGCAGGTTGGAGCGAGCGATTATACTCATCAGCTTCAGGTGAAGTTTTGATCATATAAATCCGTTGGATTTCCATTGCTGTAGGACATTCTAAAAAAGGATGCCTCACGTATAAGTAATTGTTGAACCCACTTGGTAGCTTGTTGAGTCTGGGTAGGCTCAGTCCAAATTTCTTTGCCCTCAGCCTCCCAGCTGGTTGCTTGTCCCATAAGCAACACAGGAAACAGATGCATCTCACAACATAGACCAGACCACGGGTCACACACATAGAAATCCTGATCCATGTAATACTGGAAATCATTCAAAGTCATCTTGGAAGGAAGCTCTCTGGCAAGCACGATAAAAGAATGACCACATCCCTTAGCAAGCCAGATATTGGGAATACGCAGTTGAATCCCCTGCCAGAGAGCTACTATAGCGTACTCAGCACAGTTTCCAGCTCTTTGCCGGGGATCACTTGCGAACAGCAGCTGTATCCTCTCGGAATAGTGCTGATGTTTTCTCAGGGATGCTATTCTATATCCAGCCTTAACGGCACTTTCCAGGCGCTCTTGCTTCTTTAGTGGTGAAGCATGTCCATAGGCATCAGAATAGATTTTGTTACTTGATTTTAAGGATCCCCTGAAAAAATTCCGCGCGAAGGTTAATAGTAGATTTGCGTTTTGCATTTCATTCATTATCCGATCACCAGTTATTCAGAATTAATGCTTCGGACAATTTTTCAGTCAGAGGCGGCCATGAGAGAATTCAACGAAAATAGAGCCCCCCTCTCTGCTCGCTGACCTGTCTCCCTCATGAACAACATAGCTAAGATCGATCTGGACACCATGCTCAATGTCAAAAAGCCACAGAAGACTTTCATCTGCCAATTGCTTTAACGCTCATATTGTTCAGGGTAAAGCCACTTTTCTCTACATGAGTCGCATTTTTCAATAATCTGTTTTGTTGACGCAAAAAAAATGCCTGCATAAAGCAGGCATTTTTTTTGCGTGCGTTCCCGAAACGGGAACGCCAGAAAAACGTCCGGAGACGTATTCCCATTAACGCTTGGAGAACTGAGGACGCTTACGCGCTTTGCGCAGACCAACCTTCTTACGTTCAACTTCACGAGCATCACGGGTAACGTAACCCGCTTTGCGCAGAGTAGGACGCAGGGATTCGTCGTACTGCATCAGAGCACGGGTGATACCGTGACGGATAGCACCAGCCTGACCAGAACCACCACCACCGGAAACGGTGATTTTGATGTCGAACTTCTCGAGCAGTTCAGTCAGCTCCAGAGGCTGACGTACTACCATGCGAGCAGTTTCACGACCAAAGTACTCGTCCAGGGAGCGACCGTTAACAACGATGCTGCCAGAGCCAGACTTCAGAAATACGCGAGCGGTAGAAGACTTACGACGTCCAGTACCGTAGTATTGTGTCACAGACATGACTACCCCCGATTAAATTTCCAGTTGCTTTGGCTGCTGTGCAGTGTGCTTGTGCTCGGCACCAGCGTACACTTTCAGCTTGCTGAACATAGCGCGACCCAGAGGACCACGTGGCAGCATGCCTTTAACAGCAGTTTCGATAACCATCTCTGGCTTGTGAGCGATCAGCTTTTCGAAGCTCATGGACTTCAGGCCGCCAACATAACCAGTATGACGATGGTACATCTTATCAGTAGCTTTACGGCCAGATACGTGTACCTTCTCAGCGTTTACAACAACGATGTAGTCGCCGGTGTCAACGTGAGGGGTGTATTCAGGCTTGTGCTTACCGCGCAGACGGGAAGCAATCTCGGTAGCCAGACGACCCAGGGTTTTGCCCTCAGCGTCTACTACGTACCAGTCACGTTTTACAGTTTCTGGCTTTGCACTAAAAGTTTTCATTAAATTCGCCTCAAGAGTATTACAGATGCAATACCTGTTCTTACTTGGCCGTTCCTGCGCAGCGTGAACCTTGCAGAATTAGAAACCAGGCTAATAGTTCCCGAATCGGCCTGCTCAAACATTGGGCGCTCAATTGGGAAACGGGAGCCGTATTATAGCGGCTGAAAACAGGAAAAAAACCCCTGTTGAGGTAATTATCTGGACAAATTAGCCAATTACGGATAGCGCCGGGTAAAATATGACATTTATTGCTATTGAAATAATCACCTTTGCCACCGCCTGACCTGTAAAAGGCTTAACCTCCCTTTATTTGGATGGCAGAAAGGCCAGAACTGACATCAGCCCCACAAACCGCTAAAATCCCGCCAACCCCTGACAGACCTCAAGACTGGAACACTGCACAATGCGTGACTTTATTATTGCTCCCAGCATTCTTTCTGCCGATTTTGCCCGTCTGGGTGAAGAAGTAGATCAGGTAATTGAAGCCGGAGCTGACTGGGTTCACTTTGATGTAATGGACAACCACTATGTCCCGAACCTGACCATTGGCCCGATGGTCTGCAAGGCTCTGCGTAACCACGGTGTGACGGCCCCGATTGACGTACACCTGATGGTGAATCCGGTAGACCGCCTGATCCCGGATTTTATTGAAGCCGGTGCCAGTATGATTACCTTCCATCCGGAAGCATCCCACCACATCGACCGCACCCTGCAAATGATCCGTGAAAGTGGCTGCAAAGCCGGTCTGGTGCTGAACCCGGCCACCAGCCCGGACATTATTGAATACGTGATCGACAAGCTGGATATGGTTCTGCTGATGTCCGTAAACCCCGGCTTCGGCGGCCAGAAGTTTATTCCTACTACCCTGAAGAAGCTGCGCAGGGTTCGCAAAATTATTGATGACAGTGGTCTGGATATCCGTCTGGAAATTGATGGTGGCGTTGGCGTCCAGAATATCCGCCAGATTGCCGAAGCCGGTGCTGATGCATTTGTTGCAGGCTCTGCCATCTTTAATGCAGACGACTACAAAACCGTGATTGGCCAGATGCGTGAAGAACTGTCCAAGGCTGATCCGGTTTAATTTCACGGGTCTGTCCACAAACGCTATTCACAGACACCATCCACAGACGCTATCAGGTAGAAGAAAGACATGAAACTGACTGAATTCACGGCAGGCAACCTGCCACTACTGATCATGTACGATCTGGACGGAACGCTGGTCGACAGCGTTCCGGATCTGGCCATCTCCATTGATGCCATGCTGGACGATATGAACCTGCCCAAAGCGGGTGAAGACAAGGTCCGTCTGTGGGTGGGCAACGGTATTCCATCGCTGGTTAAGCGCGCCCTGGTTGATGACATGGCGGGCGACCAGCCAGGTATTGTTAACCGTGACGTGTTTGTGAAAGCCTACGACAATTTCAAGCACCACTATGCTATCGAAGTGGGTCAGCACAGCCACCTCTATCCAGGTGTCAAAGACTTCCTTCAGGCTATGGCTGACAAAGGTGTAAAGCAGGCTGTTGTGACCAACAAGTCCGAGATTTTCACTGAAAAGCTGTTAAAACTGATGGGCATTGATCACTTTTTCGAAATCAGTCTGGGCGGAGACAGTCTGGATGAGCAAAAGCCTCATCCTCTGCCGCTGCTGCATGCCATTAAAAAGGCTGAGGCCAGCCCGGATACAGCCCTGATGATTGGCGACTCCAGCAATGATATCAAGGCCGCCCGGGCTGCCGGTGTGAAAGTGATTGCCCTGCCCTATGGTTACAATCACGGCGAGCCGATTGAAACATCGAATCCGGATCTGATTGTTCCAACCCTTGACAGGCTGCTCTGAACCTCGCCTCTGTCGACCCTCTGGCATCCTATTGTCAGAGGGTCGACAACCCCATTCCTGATTACACCTGTTCTTCCATAGACTATTCTTCCATAGACTGTCCTTTCCCTGGCTCAGCAGGACATAAAAGGAAAGCTGTCGGCAAAACACTCACAGACCCAATCCTTAAGCCTCACTTTTCATTTAATACAGAGCAAACCGATGACCTTCGATGTGATTGTGGCAGGCCGAAATGTAATCGACCTGTTTGTAGTACTACCTGAAGAGTACGTTCAGGGTCGCAAGCACGAAGTGAACAGCGTCCTGATTCAGGGCGGGGCTCCTGCCGCCAATGGTGCCTGCGGTCTGACATCGCTGGGGTTAAAAACCGCCTTTCTTGGTTTCCTTGGCAACAATATCCAGAGCGACATTGTCCGTTCAGAACTGGTTCGCTGGGGTGTTGAAACAGGTCTTATGCTGACAGCCCCGTCTGCGGCTCCAGCCCTTGCCTTTATAGAAGTAGATCCTGATTCCGGGGAGCGAACCGTGTTTTACTCGACACAAAACTATCGCCCCCTCACACCTGCCGATATCAAGCCGGAATGGTTGAACAACACCCGCCTGCTGTTTATCGACTGCTATGACGCTGAAGGCGTTATTGCCCTGCTGCAAGTGGCCAGAGAAAAAGGCATTCCTTCCGTCCTCGATATGGAAGCGGGTCACATCTCGCACCTGAAAACGATGTTGGCGCTGGGAAGCCACATTATTCTTCCACTCGAAGCTGCGCAGTTTATTACCCATGAGCAAAGGGCAGAATCCTGCCTGCACCAGTTAAGCCAGATGACCGATGCCCAGCTGGTGATTACAGATGGCACCAACGGCAGCTGGGCATCAGAACACGGTACCATTATTCATCAACCCAGCTTCGAGGTGGCTGTTGTAGACACCACAGGCTGCGGTGATGCCTATCATGCCGCTTATGCCTATGGCCTTCTGGAAAACTTCGGGCTGGCACAGAGAATGAAATTTGCCTCGGCATTTGCAGCCATTGTTGCTACCTATCTGGGCGGCAGAACGTATTTTCCAACACCTGATGAAGTGCGTTTGTTTATCCAGAGCCGTGAAATTGAACTGAGGATTCCTGACAGCTGCACCGAACCTGAAGAGGCAGTCGGTGAACAGCCAAGAGGAAGCTGTATTCTTTGAAGCAAAGCCACGCCTCACAACAGCCCGTGCTGGATACTTACGTACGCTTATGCGGACATTTGCAATACACACAACAGTCGTATACCCTTCCAACTTCGAAGATACTTTATAAGCTATTTTCAAGCTGCTCAATTCAATGCCAGCCCCCGATTACTGGCAAGATCCAACTGACATAGCGTGGAGTCAACAGTGAATCACTGTGACATGGTGCCAAACAGCCCTTCCTCCCAAGCTATCCCTTCCTGGCGATGGTCTGTCTGGCCTTGTGCCTGAAATTTCCCTGACCAAGTGTCGTACCCCGTTTTATAAGCAGCCCCAGTGCTGACAAGCATCACCAACAGTGATGACCACTGCAAAACAAACCGTTACTGACAAGAGACTGTTATGACGCCTGAAGCTTTCGTGCGTCTGGCCCGTGAAGGATACAATCGCATTCCCGTAACCCGGGAAATCCTTGCGGACCTGGACACACCTTTAACCACTTATCTCAAACTGGCCAATGGTCGCTATTCCTATCTGCTGGAGTCTGTTGAAGGCGGAGAAAAGTGGGGTCGCTACTCAATGATCGGCCTGCCCTGCCGCAGTGTTCTCAGGGTTCACGGGCATACCATTACTCTCGAAACGGACGGTGAAATCGTCGAGCGCCATGAAAGCGATGACCCTCTGGCTTTTATTAATGACTTTAAAGATCGTTATAAAATGCCAGAACTGCCAGAGCTGCCCCGCTTTACCGGCGGACTGGTGGGTTACTTTGCTTACGACACCGTCCGTTATATTGAACCCCGCCTGAAACACTCCGCCCCCCACGATGAACTCGGAACCCCCGATATTCTGCTGATGATTTCCGATGAACTGGTGGTGTTCGATAACCTCAGCGGCAAACTGATTCTGGTTACTCACGCTGACGCTTCCGACGAGGCGGCGCTTGCCAAAGCCGAGTACCGGCTCGACGATCTGGTTCGCCGCTTGCAGACTACCAACGTTCAGGCACCCGTTCAGGCATCTCTGAACCCTGTCACAGAAGAAGACTTCCAGTCTGGTTTTGGCGAAGCACCTTTCAAGGCTGCTGTAGAGACTATCCGCCAGTACATTCTGGCAGGTGATGCCATGCAGGTCGTGCCTTCCCAGCGTATGACCATCCCTTACGACAGTTCTCCACTGAACCTGTACCGCGCCCTGCGCAGTACTAACCCGTCGCCGTATATGTATTACATGGATCTGGGGGATTTCCACGTTGTAGGCTCATCGCCGGAAATCCTTGCACGTCTGGAAGACGGAGAGATCACTGTTCGCCCAATTGCCGGTACCCGAAAACGGGGTGAAACCGAAGAAAAGGACCGGGCTCTGGAACAGGAACTGCTGAACGACCCCAAGGAACTCGCTGAACACCTGATGCTGATCGATCTTGGTAGAAACGACGTTGGTCGTGTGGCTCAAACCGGCTCCGTGACCCTGACCGACAAAATGATTGTCGAACGTTACTCCCATGTCATGCATATTGTGTCCAACGTCACTGGTCACCTGAAACCGGGGCTGGATGCGATCGACGTACTCAAGGCGACCCTGCCCGCTGGCACCCTCAGCGGAGCCCCAAAAGTACGTGCCATGGAAATCATTGATGAACTGGAACCTGTGAAGCGCGGTGTCTACGGTGGTGCTGTGGGCTATCTTGGCTGGAACGGTAATATGGATACCGCCATTGCCATCCGAACGGCGGTTATCAAAGATCGTCAACTACATGTTCAGGCCGGTGCTGGCGTTGTTGCAGACTCGGTGCCAGAACTGGAATGGAAAGAAACCATGAATAAAGGCAGGGCTCTGTTCCGTGCCGTTGCCATGGCTCAAACCGGTTTCACGCACAGTTCTGAACATAACGTCCGCCAGGCCACCAGCATTCCGGAGAACCAGTAATATGCTGTTAATGATCGACAACTACGACTCCTTTACCTGGAATCTGGTGCAATACTTTGGTGAACTGGGTGCCAGGGTTGAAGTGCATCGTAACGACGAAATCACGATCGCTGATATTGAAAAGCTCAACCCGGAACGGATTGTTATTTCACCCGGCCCCTGCACACCCAATGAAGCCGGTGTTTCCATGGAAACTATTCGCCGCTTTCAGGGTGAATTACCGATACTGGGCGTCTGCCTCGGACACCAGAGCATCGGACAGGTATACGGCGGTAAAGTGGTCAGGGCGCGTCAGGTGATGCATGGCAAAACCTCTCCCATTTATCACAAAAACGAAGGCGTTTTTGCCGGGCTGCCAGACCCTGTCACTACCACCCGCTACCACTCCCTGATCATTGAAAAAGAATCACTGCCAGATTGTCTGGAAGTTACGGCATGGACACAGTTTGATGACGGCCGGGAAGATGAAATCATGGGTGTGCGTCACAAGACACTGCCTGTCGAAGGGGTACAGTTCCATCCGGAGTCCATTATGACCCACCACGGTCATGACATACTGGCAAATTTTCTGAAGATCTGATTAGAGCAGCAACGATTTAAACAACTATTTAAACAACAAGGATTAGAGCAACCATCATGAATATAAAAGAAGCCATTTCACTGGCGGTACGAAACCTCGACCTGAGCCGTGACGAAATGATTGCCGTAATGCGTGACATCATGTCCGGTCAGTGCACCCAGAGTCAGATTGGCGCTTTCCTGACCGCCATGCGCATGAAAAGTGAGAGCATCGAGGAAATTACCGGTGCCACCACTGTACTGCGGGAAATGGCAACCCATGTGAATGTTAATGCCGACCATCTGGTCGATATTGTCGGTACCGGCGGTGATGGCGCGCATCTGTTTAATGTCTCCACAGCGTCGTCTCTGGTCGCGGCAGCCGCTGGCGCCCATGTGGCCAAACACGGTAACCGGGGCGTATCCAGTTCCAGCGGCAGCGCAGACCTGCTGGAGCGCAGCGGGGTTAACCTGAATATTTCTCCGGCACAGGTAGCCCGTTGTATTGAGGAAATTGGTGTTGGCTTTATGTTCGCACCTGCACACCACGCCGCTACCAAAAATGTGGCTGTTATCCGTAAAGAGCTGGGCATCCGCACCTTCTTCAACATTCTTGGCCCAATGTCCAACCCGGCCGGTGTACCCAACCTGGTGATTGGTGTGTTTACCCAGGAACTGTGTCGCCCCATGGCTGAAGTACTGAAAGAGATGGGTAATAAACACGTGATGGTGGTTCATTCCCAGGATGGTCTGGATGAAATCAGTATTGCCAGCGAAACCTTTGTTGTCGAACTGAAAGAGGGCAACATTTCTGAAACCGTGATCAAGCCCGAAGACTTTGATATTGAGTCACGAAGCCTGATCGGACTGAGCGTTGAAGATTCTGCAGAATCTCTGGAACTGATTCGCAATGCCCTCGGTAAACGTGACAGTATCAATGCCAGAAAAGCCGCCGATATGATTGCCCTGAATGCCGGTGCCGCTATTTATGTCTCCGGTGTGACCCAGACCATGCAGCAGGGGGTTGCCATGGCTCAGGATATCATTGACAGCGGTCAGGCTCTGGAAAAACTGCATGAATTGTCTACCTTTACCAGCGCTCTGGCTGAATAACAGGCTAGCGGATTAACAGGAATGTCTATGTCTACCCCTACTATTCTCACGACCATCGTCGAACGCAAGTTTGAAGAGATTGCTGAACGACAAAAGTCGCTTTCTCCTGATGAAGTGGTGGCCAGAGCCCGGGCTGCCATTCCGGCCCGGGGCTTTGCAAACAGTCTGGAACAGCGTACCTCGAACGGCCAGGCGGGAATTATTGCAGAAATCAAAAAAGCCTCTCCCAGCAAAGGTGTGATCCGGGAAAACTTTCATCCCGCCGACATCGCCAGAAGCTATGAGCAGGCGGGAGCCAGTTGTCTGTCTGTTCTGACGGACAGCGACTTTTTTCAGGGCTCTGAGCAATACCTGCAGGAGGCACGTGATGCCTGCTCCCTGCCGGTTCTGCGTAAAGACTTTATGGTTGACGTATGGCAGATCTACGAGTCCCGGATGCTGGGCGCCGACTGTATACTGCTGATCGTCGCCTGCCTGACCGATGAGCAGCTGGTTGAAATGAGCAGCGTCGCCCTTGATCTGGGTATGGACGTTCTGGTGGAAGTCCACGGTGCAGAAGAACTCAGACGAGCGTTGCCTCTGCAGGGTACCCTGCTTGGCATCAATAACCGTAACCTGCACACATTTGAAGTCACCCTGGATAATACCTTTGAGCTGCTGTCTTCTATTCCCGCAGATCGCAAGGTTATTACTGAAAGTGGTATTCACAGCGTTGAAGATGTTGATGCCATGTTTGCCCGAGGCGTTACCAGCTTTCTGGTCGGGGAAGCCTTTATGCGACAGGATAATCCCGGTGATGGTCTGAAAACCTTGTTTGGACACCGTCTGTGACTGCTCCCCAACTAAGAGGCTATCGCAAACCCAATTTTGCGTAGGTTGGGTAGAACGCAGTGAAACCCAACACCCAAGAGTATCGGGTATGTTGGGTTTCGCGTTGCTCTACCCAACCTACAAATCTAGATTTCTGCGACAGTCTCCTAAAGTTGGGGGCGGTCACGCCAGATAACATCTGCTTATCCACCTACAGCAAGCCCCTTAGCTTTGCAAGGCCATAAGCATTTACAGTTGTAGCATCTTTTATTTTTCCATTAATTATCATGGACTCAAATTCTTTGATATTGAATTTTTGAGAAATCAGCCCTTCTTCCTCAATATCTAAATTTTTACTTCCAGCCTTTAAATCAGTAGCCAGGTAGATGTGATAGCCCTGGTTTGAAAATCCATAAGCTAAGTATTGATGTCCAACATACTTCATTCTTCCCGCAATAAGTCCAGTTTCTTCCTTTAATTCACCAGTAGCCAGTGAAAGGTGATCTGCATCAGGCTCACTCTCCCAAGCCCCTTGTGGTAGTTCCCACCACCTGCCTTTAACAGGATAACGATATTGTTCTACCAAATAAATATACTGATCTTGTATAGGAAGAATTACCGCAAAATCAGATTTATCAACAACACCAAAAATCCCTTCCTGACCACTATTTCTGAGAATTTTATCCTCACGTACGCTCATCCATTTGTTTGAATAAACCGTTCTACTTTCTAAAGTTTTGATTTCCATTGAGCGTATTCCTCAGACTCATCACGCCTGGTTAAGCCGCCGCCGAAGGCAGCCGGGGGGAGGGCAAAACCCCGGAACGAAGAACTGGAGCCATTTGTTATATGCGTGCTTAACTTTTGGCAAAACTCTCAAGTGCCTGACCTTGCAAGCGATACCCAACCCATTCACTTTGTGATTTCGCACCAATTGATTCATAGAATTTTATAGCTGGCTCGTTCCAATCTAATACTGACCATTCAAACCTGCCACAATTATATTCAACAGCTAATTGCGCTAAATGTTTGAGCATTTTTTTACCAGCTCCACAACCACGAAACTCAGGGCTGACATATAAATCTTCAAGGTATAAACCGTTTTTCCCAAGCCACGTTGAAAAATTCAAGAAGTACACTGCGAATCCAACAGGCTTACCACCGTAAAGACAAATTACAGCTTCTGTTGTTGTGCTTTCATCAAATAGATTTTTCTCTATATCTTCGACTGTGGCTATAACTTCATTCTCAGCTTTTTCATATATTGCCAGCTCTTTTACAAAGCTAAGAATAAGGCTAGCATCATCAATATTTGCTTTTCTAATCTGTACTTCTGACACTTATTTCTCCGATATTTTTAATTTTCATTTTATTCCTATTGCTTCTTTTTATTGGCTATGTGCATAACGTTTGTAGTCTGTACACACAGGAAAACCATTTATATAACTGATTTCCCTGTGTGCGCATTATAATTTCATAGCCCTGTCACTCCAGCAAATAATATCGTTAACTGAAGGAAAAGGTAGCTGTAGTGTGCCTGAGTAAGCAAATATCTGACAGGCGTTTACCATTTTATATTATTCCCCGTCATCCCCGCCTTCACGGGGATGACGTTGGAGCATTTTTATCGGTCACTTCACTACCCCACAGGCAATTCTGGCACCGCCCCCACCCATTGGCGGATTATCGGAGTAGTTATCTCCTCCCTCATGAATCATCAATGAACGTCCTTTGACTTCAGACAGTTTTTAAACGCCTTGCCACCACCGGCGACCTGGCAAACCCTTTTTCATCAACCATCAGGACCGGAAGGTCTCCTTTATGGCCGTCGCCTTCAGGGCCAGCATGCCGACCGGTTTTATCAGGGTCATAATGACCACCCGCTGCAAGGGCTGCAACCATCTTGCCGTCCTTTTCAGCCGGCTCACACGACGGGTTTTCGTGAACATGAAAACCGTGTTCGCCCGGCACAAGGTCGTGCAAATCCGGTGTAAATTGCAATCCGCTCGACACTTCTTCCAGAGTAATGGTGCCAATCTCAGGGCCAATACCGTCGGGCGTTACCCGGTTCATGACCACCTCTACTGAATTATCAGAAGAACACCCAGCCAGAATGGCAACGGTGAGCAACGAAGCCCTGAAAGGCATAGACAGGGGCAGATACAGATTGGTGACTTTCATAGCCAGCCTCTTCGTGATTACCATCAGCAAATATAGCCAGCTATGAACTGTCTACCAATGAAAAACTCAGCGTGTTCCAAACACCACCATGGTTTTACCTTTAACAGAAATCAGCCCCTGAGCCTCCAGGTCTTTCAGGACCCGCCCCACCATTTCACGGGAACAACCGACAATGCGGCCAATTTCCTGCCGGGTAATCTTGATTTGCATACCATCCGGATGAGTCATGGCATCAGGCTGTTTGCACAAATCCAGCAGCGTTCTTGCTACACGACCACTGACGTCCAGAAAGGCCAGGTCACCAACCTTCTGTGTCGTTTCCTTCAGTCGATTCACCAACTGTCCGGACAGTACCAGCAACAGTCCCGGATCTTCCTTAATCAGGCCATAAAACTGGTCGTAACTGACTTCAACCACCTCACAGGCTGACCTGGCCTTGATCCAGGCACTTCTTGGAGCCCGGTTCTCACCAAACTTTTCATCGGACTGTTTATCGAACTCTTCATCAAACAAGCCCATCTCACCAAAGTACTGTCCCGGATTCAGGTAGGTGACAATCATTTCCCGTCCGTCGGTGTCTTCAATCACGACAGACACGGTACCCTGGATGATGTAGTAGATGGAGGATGAGGCTTCACCAGCACAGAGGATTGTGCTTCTGGGTCTATAGTTCTTGCGTTTCCCTACTGACAGAAACTTATCCATTCTGCTATCTGACTGCGCAATCATTGTCATTGTATTCTTCCAGACTCTTATTATCTTTATTCTGAAATAAAAGAAATACCAGGTGAGTCAATGCATAGAACCCAACCCGTACACTTTACTGGTTCCGGTTAATTTTTTCCTATACCCTTCGCAGGCAGCCTCTGGTTCTAATAAAAATCGTAGTATTGCAAAATTCTACTAGTTGATACCAGCTTTACATCCGGTTTAAAACCCTTATTTAAGGAATAATTCAATGCAAGCGCAGGTAAAATGGGTTGGCGATGATCGCTTTCTGGGTCTCACCGACAGCAATCACTCCGTCGTTATGGATGCACAGCCGGGAGAGAAGTCAGCGCCCTCTCCAATGGAGATGGTCCTGATGGGTGTGGGTGGCTGTTCATCAGTGGATGTGGTGAGCATCCTGAAAAAATCCCGCCAGAATGTGTCTGACTGTAAGGTCGAGATCAAGGCTGAACGTGCCGACTCAGTGCCAGCGGTTTATACCAGTATTCACCTGCACTTTGTGGTGACAGGCAAAGAACTGAAAGAGTCACAGGTAAAACGTGCCGTCGACCTGTCGGCCGATAAATACTGCTCGGTTTCCATTATGTTGGGCAAAGGTGGCGTTGAAGTCAGCCACAGCTACGAAGTGGTTGAAGCCTGACTGTCTGTCGATTCTTTCCGATGATTCTTTCCAATGAAAGTCATCGGAAAGAATCGTAAACCCCCGAACTTAACCCGGAGGCCATGCCATCTGACGCCCACCCAGCAGATGCAGGTGGATATGATAAACGGACTGCCCCCCATGACTGTTGCAGTTCAGCACAACACGATAGCCGTCGTCTTCCAAACCTTCCTCAACCGCCAGTTCTCTGGCTTTCAGCATGATTTTACCCAGCAATAACTGATCATCAGCTGAAGTATCGTTCAGTGTGGCAATGTGTTTTTTCGGAATAATCAGGATATGCGTCGGTGCCTGAGGATTAATATCCCGAAACGCCAGCAGCTCATCGTCCTCATACACCTTGTTTGTGGGGATTTCACCTTCCACCATCTTGCAGAAAAGACAGCTCATTAACGGTTCTCCATTCTGTCCCAACTCATCAGGGGCGTTCAATCTGACGCTCCCACAGCAGGGTAGAACCTACCACGGCAGCAGGCATGATCACCAGATTTATAAAAGGCACCAGCAACACTAAAGAGACCGTTGCACCAAAACCCCACACACCGCTACGCTGCTCCCGAAGTCTGACCAGCATGTCATTGAACGACACTCCCCGGTTATCTGCAGCGTAATCACAATACTGGATCGACATCATCCAGCTGTTAAACAGAAACCAGAGCACCGGACTGACCAGATTAACCACCGGGATAATCGACAGAACCAGCAGCACCAGCGCCTTGGGCAGGTAATACACCAGTTTACGAAGCTCACGACAAACGGTTCGGGGCAGCAGAACCAACCAGTCTTTCAACTCATAATCCGGCAGATCATCAGCCCCATTCAGTCGCTGGACTTTTTCTGCCAGCAGCCCGTTAAAAGGGGCTGCGATTAAGTTACCAAGAATCGTAAAGGTAAAGAAAACCACGCCCAGCACCGCCATGGACAGTATCGGCCAGAGCAGATACTCCAGAAAGGACAGCCAGGTCGGTATCCAGCCGAACAGGTCTTCCATCCAGATACTAAACTGCCGGAAGGTCAGATAGATCAGTCCACCAAACACCAGCAGATTAAGCATCAGCGGAAACAGAACAAACCAGCGAATGTCAGGATCTGGCAATTTTTTCAAACCTTCCAGAAAATACCCGGGACCACTGGTAACAGACTCATTCATGCTTTCAACTCTATGCTTCGTTATTGGAATGCCGCATGTCCTGCTCGCCAGTATAACAAGGGCTGGCAGCCATCACAGGTTCAGCCTCTCTATGAAAGTGACTTTATTTTGCCGGGCTTGCCACCAGCTCTTTCTCACTTTCTTCAGACTGCCGGTCGGCTTCCAGTTTCTTTTCATACATCTTCAGGAATGGCAGGTAGGCCAGAGTCGAGAAAACCAGAAGACTGAGACTCAGGATCAGCGCCGGAATTGAAAAGTCCGTAGCCAGCAATGCACTAAGTGGCGCAGGCGTAGTCCACGGTACCAGAGTCACGACCCGTCCAACAAGGTTGTGATAAGCAGCGAAGTAGGCAATGGTGGTACTGATCAGCGGCACGACCATAAAGGGAATGCCAAGAATCGGATTCATCACGATGGGGGTGCCAAACATCACAGGTTCATTAATCTGGAAAATGCCGGGAACGATACTGATGCGACCAATAGAACGAAGGTGCGCGTTATCAGACATTGACATGGCAATCGCCAGCCCCAGCGTAGAGCCGATACCACCAATCAGCACAAACATATCAAGGAAGGAACCTGCATAGATGGTGGGGGCTGCAAGACCCGCCAGAAATGCAGCGTTATTAGCCTGAAAGTTAGCCAGGGCAACCGGTGCCGCAATACCGCCAAGAATATTGGAACCGTGCATACCAAAGAACCAGAGAATATGAAAACCGAACACAATCATCAACAGGCCTGGCAGTGTATCAATGGCCGACACCAGTGGCGCAAAGGCAACGGTTACCAGTTCAGGAATCAGCGTACCACCTTTGCCCAGGCTGGCCACAAACAGGTTGAGCGGCTGCAAAATGACTATCAGCGCGATCACCGGAGTTAAAGCCTCGAAAGAACGGGCAATGGCTGGCGGTACCTGTTCGGGTAAACGTATCGTCATCCCCTTTGAACACATGAACCGGTACACCTCAATCGCAAACAGGCTGAACACGATGGATGTAAATATGCCATTAGTATCCAGAAAGCGTGCATCCATAGCGGGCGGCCAGCCATCAACCGGCGCTGCCACCAGAAAAAAAGCAAACATCGCCAGAAACCCACCCGGAGTAGCAGGCAGCTTATAAAGCCTGGCAAGATTGGAACCGATGCCGTAGCTGATAAAGATGGAGGCCATGCCCAGTGAGGCATAAAAGGGCTGCATCCAGTCGGCTTTATGTGCCTCCATTAATTTGGCATACCATTCTACATAAACAACCGACTTCGGATCGGTCACCGGAAGATTCAGCAGAAGCAGGAGCAGCGACCCGGCAATCAGTAACGGCATTGCGTTAATCATACCGTCACGAATGGCCGCCAGATACTTTATGCGACCCAGCCTGTCAGCCATCGACAGTAGCCGCTGCTCCATAACGGCCATCCGTTTTTCCACTATTTTGTCTACTTTCAATGCAGCATTACCCTAAACCTGTAATGCTCAAAGTTTTGCACGACAAATGGAGTGGTCAAGTAAAAAACCTTCTGTTTACAATCTTGCAAAAAAGCTGATTTAGAACTGGGTGCTTACGGTGGAAAGGGGTTGGCAGGTCTGAGAGATCAACCCTTTAAATGCTAATACTCACTGGTTCTAATCCTGACCGGTGTTATTATTGTTTTCTGTTTTCAAGCTTTCAGTTTTCGACTAGTCATCTCAACAATTAATCTTGACAATGCTTGCGCTGACATCTGCAGGATGCCGCATTCCAAGGAGTATAAAAATGAGCGAAGCTAAACCTTCTCCAAGACACTGCCGCCTGCTTATTCTCGGGTCAGGCCCGGCCGGATACACCGCCGCAGTTTATGCCGCTCGCGCCAACCTGGAGCCGGTCATCATTACCGGTATGCAACAGGGCGGACAACTGACTACCACCACGGATGTTGATAACTGGCCGGGAGGCTCTGAAGGTTTGCAGGGTCCGGGCCTGATGGTGGATATGGAAGCACATGCCAAACGTTTTGGCACAGAAATCGTTTTCGATCATATCGAAGAAGTCGATTTCAGCAAAAAGCCTTACACCCTGAAAGGCAGCAATACCTACACCTGCGACGCCCTGATTATTGCCACCGGTGCCAGCGCCCGTTATCTGGGACTGGACAGTGAAGACGCTTTCAAGGGCAAAGGCGTATCAGCCTGTGCTACCTGTGATGGATTCTTCTACAAGAATAAAGATGTCGTTGTTGTCGGTGGTGGTAACACAGCGGTTGAGGAAGCGCTGTATCTGTCCAACATTGCCAGAACTGTGACCGTGATTCATCGCCGTCAGGGCTTCCGGGCAGAAAAAATTCTGCAGGATAAAATGATGGATCGGGTAGAGAATGGCAACATGCGCCTGGTACTGGACTCGGTACTGGAAGAAGTACTGGGTGATGACATGGGCGTCACCGGTGTACGGGTTAAAAACGTACTGACCGGAGAGACACAGGACATTGATGCCCTCGGTTGCTTTATTGCCATTGGCCACTCACCAAACACCGGCATTTTTGACGGACAGCTGACGATGAAAGACGGTTATATCATTGTCGGCAGCGGCCTCGAAGGCAATGCTACCCTGACGTCCAAAGAAGGTGTGTTTGCGGCGGGAGATGTTATGGACCACGTTTACCGCCAGGCGATTACATCCGCAGGAACCGGCTGTATGGCTGCCCTGGATGCAGAGAAATATCTGGATTCTCAGGCTTAAGCATACCCAAAGCGTGAGAGCAGGATTCCCTGCTCTCATACCAATTCCGCCTTCCGGCTAAATCATTCCACAAGCCCTGGTATTACTGTATTGATGCTTTTGATAACACAGTGCAGAAAGTTCCTGGCCAGTGCGAGAGTTACTCAACCGTTCGCTAAACTGTAACCCATGCATTTCGTCCTTAACTCAATTAAGGAGTCTGTGAAGATGCCCTTAATCCAGGCATGGGAGCTTTCAGAATTTGCTCGCGAGTATTTTCGGGGTACTCTGAAAACAGCAAACAAAGTATATAGCCTGCAATATGGAAGTGTGGCTGAAGACGACAAACTTCGACGTAATTCGAATCGGCAGAAAGCTTTTCAGTCACATATAGACTTGTGTAAGCATCCAGTGCAGAGCAGGATCGAAATTCTGGAAACATGGGAGCAGGAAAAAAGGTGTGGTAATTGTCTCGAGTATGCACAGATTGCAGCTAATGAGGGTATAAAAAGGAAAATCCCCAACATCTGGCTAGCTTCTTATATTAACGGGCTGCATGTGTTTTTGGTACTGACCGATACCCCTGCCCAGTTTGACATTATGCCAATAAAAGATTTTAAAAATTTTGAGCAAAATGATTTTTTCGTATGTGACCCATGGTTTAACATCAGCTGTAAACTATGCCTCTATCATTCGAAAACCTTCGAAAAAGCTTGTGACTGGAATAGCAAGGGTAAAGAAATAACATCGAAGTTATTTCGAACAGGGGAACCCGCTATACAGTGGTTTCACAGGCTTGCAGATAGCAAAATCGAGTTTTGTCAAATAACAAATGAAAAAGGTGAGGCAGTTTCTTTGGGCTACGATATTTTTTAACAACGTTATCGCTTCACCTCATGCGACTTGCTTTAGTTCTTCTGTGTCCGGTCTGTCCGGATATTAAGTCAGGCTTCTAAACTGGCAAAAGGCATCAGTGTCTTATACCCGTTCCGCCTGCTAAATATGGCCATGAGCAAGTCATATTTAGAAGGCGGAACGGGTATCACCTGTCATTAACTGGCCTGCTTCTCTCCAGGCATTGGGTTGACAGGGCCGACCTCTACCGCTGGTGCGGCGGGTTTATCTTCAGGTTTCACACTGAATTCTTCAGACAGGGTTCCCTTTTCATCCGGAGCCTGCTTCGGAGCATAGTCCTTTGGCTGCTCCACCGCCTTTGGGCGCTCGGTCCTGCGCTTGGTAATCTTTCCAGACAGCAGGGCATTGCTGCTCAACAGTGCGTCACTCAGACGATTTTTTACCACTTCATCTTCACACAGGTTTTCCGCGCCACTCGCCATGTGTTCATGAACATCACGATAGCTGTCAGTCAGCTTGTTGATAAGGTGTGCTGTGGTACCAAAATGGTCAGATACCTTGTTCTGATAATCTTTGAAGTCGTTCTGCAGTTCATCCAGCTGATTCTGCAGCTTGCCCCGTTCAGACTTAGACCCGGCCAGCAGATGGTATAGCAATGCCCCTGCCAGCATCCCCCCCAGAAACGCCAGACTACCTACAAACCAAACTACATTCATATCTTCCACAGTATTGCCTCAATGGTACGTTCTGGCTTCATCTGCCTATGACTCAGATAATGCTTACTGTTCAAAGAGAAACCACTCCCCGATCCTGAAAGCCAGTTTTGCTTACGTTATAATTTTTCCATGCCAAAGTATACATAGGTCTGGCGGTTCTTTACGCAGGTTACTCACTCTTTACTCTCCTCCAGCATGCCATCGGGTAACTCGATGACTTCAGGCGCTATCAACTGAAACTCATTGGCTTGAAAACATTCATACACGCAACTGAGTAATCTCTCTCCCAGAATACCGGCCACAGCAAAATGTCCAAATTCCAAAGCCAGAGCCTGAGGAGTCCTTCCAAGAAGGTCTTCTGCCTGAACATTAGCCCCTGCATTCATCAGTACTGTCACGCAGACCATAGCTCCATTTCTGGCCGCAACATGAAGAGGTGTTTGCCCTTGATCTGTAAGGGCTTCAATATTGATATCTGGCTGCCGGATCAAATACTCAACCACATGGCTCTGCTGTTCGAATGCCGCCTCATGCAGCGGAGTAAAGTTATCATTTTCACTATCTCCCGAATTAAGGCTTTCAGGGAGTATCCGGAGCAACCACTCAACAACGTGCAGGTTGCCTGTTAACGCTGCAATATGCACAGGCTGACGCCCGAAATCATCTATCACTGTCAAACTCAAAAGCGCTGCCTCCGGGGGGAATAGCAATAAACGAATAACTTCCGTTTGCCGGGTAATGACAGCATTGTGGATCGGAGTCTGTCCCTCATCATCTATAGCCGTTCTGTCTGCCCCGAATACCAGTAAGGCCGCAACAATATTTACATGGCCCTCAAGGGTTGCCAGATGGAGAGCAGATTGCCCTTCTGTGGTGACAGCTTCAATATCAATTCCGGGCTGCATAAGCAAATAGGCTACGACTCTGGAATGACCGGCAAAAGCCGCTTCGTGCAGTGGAGTGTAGTGACTGTTCCTTCCTCTGGAGGCATTAATTCTGCCACAATTGAGCCGGTGCAAATATTTCACTATCCTGAGATACCCAAGAGCGGCCGCAATATGCATTGGACTTCGCCCAAACCCATCAATCCTTCTAATTGATCCTCCATGTTCGACCACAAACCTCACCGTCGATACATCTTCCGTAGTCACCGCCAGATGTACCAGCGTTGAACCGTCTGAATCACTGGCGTTTGGGTTCACTCCCCGGGTGACCAGGCTTCGTATAAAACCCATACGAAGCGGTCCTTCTATAAGATTCACATAATCCAAAACAAGTGGCACATTAGAACCAGTCACCTCGAGAGCAGCTCCAGCATCTATTAAATGCCTGGCTACAGGATAGTGACCCAGCCTCAGGGCAGTATGCAAAGGTGGAGTATCTGTGGTGGATAACGAGAGAATTTCAGTAATCAGGGTAAGTTCATCTCGTTCACAAAGAATATCGACCAAAACGGTCAACATCAGATTAACAAAGTGCTGGAGGTTGGCTGATACGCAGTAGGATACAGGATAGTCGGTGCGGTTGTTGCCCGATACTGCCTGACTATCGGCGGGCAACGGAGTTCGGAACCAGTCAATAACAGCGTTCTGCTGTTCCGGATCATTGCAGACCAAGCGCGTACTCAGTGCGTTTGTCGCTTCAACTATATCAGGAATAAGTCTCAATACTTCCAGATCATAATGATTCGGAGGCGCACCGAGCGCAACCGAAAGCCCGAAGCTACTGATTACACTTGTCCGGGTGAGGATATTGAAAGACTTTCGACAAAGAGCGTTTAATAAAATTATTGTACCCGATACAACCACAGTAGTTTCCTGACTTTGAAAGGTCGTGAGTATGGGAGTACTTTGGTAAAAAACCAAACCAGTGGTACATTGACCAGCAACTGCATCATCACCAGCAGCCATAACAACCAATAACTCTTGCCAGACCTGACAATGAAAAGCAGCATGACTCCGCAGGAACGCTACCAGCAAGACCTGAAACGCGACGACTTTATGCCGGACCCTGCCCAGCTGGCGGCGGTTAAGCAGTTACAAAACCTCTATGACCGACTAATAGCCACTCCGTCACCCTCATGGCTGCAACGCCTTAATCCGTTTACATCAAAGCACAAAACACCGGTTCTGGGGCTCTATTTCTGGGGCGGCGTCGGGCGCGGCAAAACCTATCTGATGGATACATTTTTTGACTGCCTGCCCTTTCAGCAGAAAATGCGCATGCACTTCCATCATTTTATGCGACGAGTGCATTCTGAATTAACAAAGCTGGAAGGCGAAAAGAACCCTCTGGAAAAAGTAGCGGATAAGCTGGCTGGCGAAACCCGGATTATCTGCTTCGATGAATTCTTTGTGTCTGATATTACCGATGCCATGATTCTGGGCGGACTGTTTGAGCAACTGTTCCAGCGGGGTGTGACGCTGGTAGCCACTTCCAATGTCGAACCTGACCAGCTCTACAAAGATGGTCTGCAACGCGCCCGTTTTCTGCCTGCTATTGCACTGTTAAAAGAACATACGCTGGTCGTTAATGTGGATGGCGGCGTTGACTACCGGCTACGTTTGCTGGAGCAGGCTGAAACCTGGCATTACCCTCTGAACGAACAGACCAGTACGCGACTAACCGATGCTTTCGCCTCGCTGGCCGCCGATTTTAACCATGCAACGGGTAATCAGCCTGTTACGATTGCTGGCCGGAAAATCCCCTGTAAACACAGCTGCGAAGACCTTGCCTGGTTTACCTTTACGGCCTTATGTGACGGACCCCGCAGCCAGAATGATTATATTGAGCTTGCCTGCCTGTTTCAGACAGTCATACTTGAAGGCATTCCACAAATGAACGCCAGTAAGGACGACCAGGCTCGCCGCTTTATCAACCTCGTCGACGAGTTTTATGATCGCCATGTCAAGCTGGTTGTCTCTGCTGAAGTACCATTGCCAGAACTGTACGCCGAAGGCAAACTGAGTTTTGAGTTTAACCGCACTCTCAGCCGCCTGCAGGAAATGCAGTCGAGAGAATACCTGGCACAGCCTCATCGGTCAGCCGTCGTTTAAACCTGTTCAAAATACGTATAGCAGATTCGATGGGACAGTCTGATAGAATCCCGTCGCCGCACTGGCCACCTGCTTATGCCCGACACGCCATTCTGCTTCCACCCCCGGCATGGAGTACAGGTGTGACGACTTTGATTAATGCACTCCAACAGTTTTTCATTCCATCGTTTTCTGAATGAATCCAGGGCGCTCCTGCGCCTGTCTTTACCCATCATTATTACCCAACTGGCGACCAGTGCCATGGGGTTTGTCGATACCAGCATGGCCGGTCAGGCCAGCGCCCGTGACCTGGCAGCCATTGCGGTAGGAACCAGCCTCTGGTTGCCTGCCAGTCTCCTTTTACGAGGCATCCTGATGATGCTGACGCCGGTAACGGCTCACCACCGTGGTGCCGACAACCAGACCGGCATATCGGTAGACATTGGCCAGACAATCTGGATTGCCCTGCTCTCGGCACTGGTTCTGATTGCTTACCTGAGCCAGAGTGAAAATATTCTGACCTTTATGAACGTTGACCCGGAGGTAATCCCCATCGGTGTTGGCTACCTAAAGGCCCTTGCTATTGGTGTACCGGGCATCGCCCTGTTCTACACCTTTAACAGTTTTCTGGAAGGCATGGGCGATACCCGGGCGCCAATGGTGATGTCGCTGCTGGGTTTGCTGGTGAACATTCCTGTTAACTATCTGCTGATATACGGCAAATTGGGCTTACCTGAGCTGGGCGCTGTTGGCTGCGGCTGGGCGACAGGTCTTGTCTACTGGCTGATGTCTCTGATGATGATTCTGTATATTACTGCACGACACCGTTATAAGGTTTATGTGGTTCCGCAAAATATGATGCCCCGCATGAAGCGCATGTTTGAACTGTTCAAACTGGGCTTGCCCATTGGCATCAATATTTTTGTCTGCGGCAGTATCTTTGCAGTGATTGCACTGCTGATCGGCAAACTCGGTGCCAACAATATCGCCTCTGCCCAGATTGCCCTGAACTTCTCCAGCATGACCTATATGATTCCAATGAGCCTGTCATTTGGTATTACGATCAGGGTTGGCCATGCACTGGGGCAAAACAACACCGCTGAAGCCAGATTACGTTCCATCAGTGGTATTCTGCTGGCAGGCATGGTTGCCATGGTCTCTTCCAGTGCTCTGCTGCTGTTTCCAGACCAGATTATCGGCCTTTACACCAGTGAACCTGAAATCGTTGAAATGGCGGTAGCCCTTCTGACGTTCACTGCCGTCTATCAGTTCAGCGATGCTATACAGGCTGCAGCCAATGGCGCATTGAGAGGCTATAAGGATACCCGTACACCTATGCTTCTGGCCTGTATCGCTTACTGGGGCATCGCCCTGCCACTGGGATACACCGCTGCCATGACTGACCTGCTGATGCCTGCCATGGGTGTCCGGGGTTTCTGGGTTGGCATTGTCACAGGACTGACATTGTCAGCCGGTTTTATGGTGGTTCGCCTGATCCGGAAAATGCGCAGTGCTTAAACAGGTTACAATAACACTCAGGCTATCTGATACCTGAATCTTACCCTCCCTGTCTACTGGTCAGGGAGGTCAGAAATAACCATAGGCTTCCAACAAAAACTCATAACAGATTATTTCAGAATCTTTCAGGGCGTAGCTGATTTAGAAGACATTTGACGTTAGAATCAGTCACTCGGATGGAGGAGTACGATGAATCTAAATATAACAAACAAAGTCTTCATGGTGGCCGGAGGCAGTTCTGGCCTGGGTCTGGGAATTGCCCGACAGCTGGCGGCTGAAGGGGCAAAAGTATCAATTGCCAGCCGCACACCCGATAAAATCGCACAGGCGGCATCAACCATCAGCAGCGAAACCAGCTCGGAAGTTCGTGGTTATGTTTTCGATGCCCGAAACCAGGAAAGTATCCGCCACTGGGTTCTCTCAACCCTGGACGATTTTGGGCATATCGATGGTGTTGTGATCAATGCTGGCGGACCACCTCCGGGGGCTTTTGACGAACTGGACGACAAAGCCTGGCAAAACGCCTTTGAACTCACCCTGATGGGCGCTGTACGCCTGATTCGCGAAACATTGCCAGCCCTCAAGGTCAACGGCGGCAGCATACTGACCCTGACATCATCTACCATCAAAGAACCAGTTGACTACCTGACCCTGAGTACGGTTATGCGCTCCGGTGTCGCCAGCCTGGCAAAAAGTCTGGCAGACCAGCTGGCTGAAGATAACATTCGTATTAACAATCTGATCCCCGGTAGTATCCAAACTGACCGTATGGATGCGTTAAATCAATACATTGCCGGGCGCAGTGGTACCTCACGGGATCAGGCTCGCGCCATAATTGAGGCCGATATCCCCATGGGGCGTTACGGCAAAGCAGAAGAGTTCGCTAAAGCCGCGACCTTCCTGCTGTCCGATGCTGCCAGTTATATTACTGGCAGCAGTCTGGCTGTAGACGGTGGTCGTATGAAGAGCTTATAAACTGCCTGCCCTTTGAGTTTACCACGCCATTACTGGCAGCGAGGTTTGGTGTTTTATAACCTAAAGCCTCGCAACTTTTCATATTGCTGAACAAAGCTATCAGTTTGAGCAGAGAAATCATCGCCTTGCATTCTTTTCCTTATCTACGGTATTCATGAGTTCTTTATTTAAATCAAGTCGAAATTCGCGCATAGTTTCCATGAGGCTCTCAATTGTTCCTGCTGCCAGTTTTTGATTTTTTGGTGCCTTTTTGTTTGCTGCGACTATGATTCTGACAATTCTTTCCGCCTCAGCTTTTTTATTACGGGGAAGCTCCTTCAGCAAGCCGATTAACTGCCTTCTGGGCTTTTTCATTAATTCTTCATCACCGATATCATCCAGGTAGAACCAGTCAAGCTGCTGATTTTTCGGTCGTCTTTTCCTGTCATCACCATCATCGTCGTCGTCACCCCCTTGGGTTGCTCCCCGGGTGGCCGGAGGTGTGCAAGGTTGTGATGGTTTTCTACTGGTGACTGAGGCGGCATAAGTTTTCCCGGCAGTCACTTCACTCGACGAACAGCTATTATCCCTGTCGCCATCTTGAGGCACCCTTAACCATAAAGCGTCATCTCCCCTGAAAACTAAGCCTTCAGAATCGATGATGACCCCATTGGCAGGTCTGTTTTCACCATAGTGCTGTACATTCAGAGTGAGGCTCCCGCGATCATTTTGCAGTACTGCTACATCTCCTTTGCGGATAAGAATACTGTTTTGAATGGAGCCCCAGGTGTCATAAGTCAGCTTCGCGAGCCGTAATAACTTCCAGGTTCCAGCCTCAGCCGGAGTAATGACGATGATGTTTTTGCTGGTCATTATTTCAAACCGGGCTTTCAGATACTGAACCGCCTCAACATTCTCAGGCAATGTTTTGTCATCATCACTATTTTTCTTGTTCAGATAATAAACCGGTATTAACTCATCCGGGCTTCTCATTAAAAATCGTGCAGGCAGGGATAACTCCTCACCCGGATAAAACTTGATGGGGTCTTCTGAGGCCACACAGGATAACGCATTTTCCGGACACCCATATCCGGGAGGAACAGGAAGCAGTTTGTTATGGCTGATTGCGGGAGGCATCGGCACGGTTTCGGCAAGCATCTCTGATGGGGTCAAAAGCAGGCAAAATCCGGTACAGGCCAGCCATATTATATTTCTGACAACACTGAAACATTGCTTCGATCGAACCATGTAAGTACTTCCTTAGCCAGTAAAGGCAGTTGCAACCAACTGATGGAAGCAGGAAGGTTAGCTCACTGTTAGAAGACCTGACCAAAAATATAGAAATTAATTTTTAATGCATCGGTCACTCAGGGTTTTGCCGATCGGCGGATAGTGTTTCAGCACGAGATATTTCACCGCTTTTCTGACCTTTCTGATCAGCCTTGCGGGATAAAAGCAGTAAATGCCCTGAGAAGGGTCTCGCTCCAGAAATACACGGGTAACGGCAGGAACCTGCCAGTACAGAAAGCGTTTTCTAACCAGATACATGGGTATCAACCTTTTATGGAACAAAGAGGGGACACGGCGAAAGCTCCACCGTCAGTGGGTATTAGTCCCTGTACTGGCTAGAAAGTTCCCAAACCTGCAATATCGTACAAATCAGGTTATACCAATCAAAGTTATTAGCTTCGTCATGAGCATGACTTTTCAGCCGGTTAGGCAAGGCGGCGTGAGGAGTCATAGCCTTTATGCCCTATGGGTAGTAGCTATGGCGACGATCGCCAACGCAGAATAACCGGCTGAAAAGTCAGCGCAATAGAATAGCTAATAACTGCGATTGGTATTATTTCCGACTGTTACGAACGTGGTCGTAAGCGCCCTGAATTTCCTGGGCTTTCTGCTTGGCGACTTCCATCATCTCTTCCGGCAGGCCTTTTGCCACCAGCTTGTCCGGGTGGTGCTGGCTCATCAGCTTACGATAAGCCCGTTTTACTTCGGCGTCAGTGGCAGAGGGTTCAACCCCGAGAATTTCATAGGCCTGCTTCAATTCATCCCGGCCCGGGCGCCCCCAACCTCCGCCGCCCCCAGCCTGCTGCTGGCCGGCGTGGTGATAATAAGCCTGCTGCGCCTGAAAGCGTTTATGCAACAGCTCAAAACTGAGCTGGCTGACACCCAGCTGGTCACAGATATGTCGGAATACGGCACGCTCTGCCTGTGTCAGCCCGCCGTCGGCATACGCCGCCTGCAGCTGTATCTCCAGAAACATGGGAATCAGGGTACTGGAGCCTGCCACCCGACGGAACTCTTCCAGTGCCTCAGAAATGTCGGTCGACGGATTCTTTCCCTGGTTAAACAGTTCGATCGCCGCCAGGCGCTGTTCTTCAGAGAGACGCATTTCCCGCATAATGGCAGACGCCATCTGGATTTCATCTTCACTGACGCGACCGTCTGCCTTGGCGATACGCCCCATCACCAGAAAAGAGGCTCGAAAAAACGCCGACTGCGCACGCTGCCGGTTGTAGCCTCTTTGACCGGCCTGCCTGCGGGACTGATTCGGCGTTATAAAATTCCGGCCAATCCAGCTACCCAGGAGTGCGCCCATCAGAGCACCAAAAGGTCCGCCCCAGATCAACCCAAGAAAAGCACCAATTACTATTGCTGTCATTTAACTTACTATTACTGTCATCTAACAGGTACGAAAGCTACCCGCCAAATACTGTTCCAAATCGTTGAGTCGTTCAACGGTACCAACATCCGTCCAGAGTCCCTGAAAATGTTCTCCGGTCACTTCATCATCCGCTATAGCCTGCCTCAGAACAGGAGCCAGCGCCTGCACACCGGCAGGAATATTCGCAAACAACCCCGGTGTTAATACACTGATGCCACTGTATGTCAGCAACTGATCACCCTGTTCCTGAACCCTGCCCTGCTGCAGGGCAAAATCGCCGGTTTTCTTGAAGTCCGGATTATTAACCATAATCAGGTGCGCCTGTCCGTCTATGGTGTCAGGCACAAGATCAAAAGGGTAGTCGGTAAAGACATCACCATTGACCACCAGAAACGGTTGATTATCTTCAGAGTGGCCATTCTTAAGCAATGGCAAAGCCTGAATAATACCACCAGCCGTTTCCAGAGGCTCAGGTTCTTCTGAATAACTAATGCTGACGCCCCACCGGGAACCATCACCCAGCGCATTGACAATCTGATCACCATGCCAGGAGTGGTTAATGACAATGTCTTTGAAACCAGCTGCTGCCAGCTGCTCAATATGATGGACGATCAGGGATTTGCCCGCGACTTCAATCAGGGGTTTTGGTGTGTGCAGGGTCAGGGGACGCAGACGCTTCCCAAGACCCGCTGCAAGGATCATTACTTTCATGAACTAACAGACTGATCCTTTTTTCCGGCAGATGTTTCAACAGTCGATGTTTCCGGCACAGACACTTCAGCAACAGCAGTTGCCGCCACCGCTGTAATATCAGCAATCTTCTGTGTCAGTATCGGAGCCACCCGTTGCTGCAACCACTGTCCATGCTGCTCAAAAGCAGGATAACGCTGACAGACTTCCAGCACATAGCGGAACGTAGCAGGAATAGCTGACAGGTATTGCGGTTTTTTATCACGCAGCCACAGCCGGGTAAATATGCCCAGACACTTGAGGTGGCGCTGCAGCCCCAGCCAGTCAAACCATCTCTGGCAGGTCGCCCAGTCAGTATCCCTGAGCAGTGCATGCTGCCTGACAAAATCCTGCAGCCAGCCTTCAACCTGATCTTCAGGCCAGCTGACATAGCAGTCTTTTAATAAAGAAACAGCGTCGTATAAAACCGGACCGTGCAAAGCCCCCTGAAAGTCAATCACGCCAATCTGGTTGTCGGGCAGACTCATCAGGTTGCGGGAATGGTAGTCCCGGTGAATAAAGGCAGAAGGCTGCTCTCTGGCACTGGCAATCAACATCTGGTCCAGCCCACAAAACAGTTTTTCGTCCTCTTCCGTCAGTTCAATACCGATCAGTTGCTGAATAAACCAGTCCCTGAAAAGACTCAGCTCTGTCTGAAGCAGTGCTTCATCGTATTCTGGCAGGGTATCAGGAGAAGTAGCCTGAAGGGTTTTGAGCAGTGTCAGGGCATCCGCATAAATAGCATCAACCGACTGGTGGTCAAGCAGATCCAGCAACAGTGTGTCGCCAAAATCTTCAATCAGCATAAAACCCAGATCATAATCCACGGCCCTGATCTGTGGTACCCGTATACCGGCATCAGACAATACACCGGCAATACTGACAAAGGCGGCAGAGTCCTCCTTTTCCGGCGGTGCATCCACAGCCAGAAGCGAACCCTGCGGGCTCTGTATACGATAGTAACTGCGAAAACCTGCGTCCCCACCCACAGGTAACAGTTGCACTGCATTCGTTAAATGTTCTTCAGCAGGTACCAGCTGCTGCTGTACCCATTGTGCCAGTTGCTCCCGACGTTGCTGTTGCCGGGCTGCCTCTGAATGAGACAGCTCTGGCTGAAATAGTTCCTGCCGGGACGGTTGGCGAATCTGGTCAGACGGAGTCATGTCTTGCAAAGAGTTTCCTTGAAAGTTTCCCTGTGTCAGGCAGCATAGAACATCGGCTGAAAAAACCACGAATTCAGCCCGTAAAAATTTTTAAAGTTATTGCACTGTCGGTCAGAGTAACACAGACTAATAGCAGTTATCACCGGAATAAATCTGATACAACCAAGAATAATTGACAACAATCATACAGTTAATCCGTTACAATGGCCGGTTAACGCAAACGGAAACCAACCAAGTCGTGTTTTACGTGGACATTGAAAAATGATCGCATGGCTGTTGAACGTTTAAAAACACACTGCCGGGACTGCAAAGCTCATGGAGATGCATCACTTACCTTTCAAACTTCGGGCATTAACTCTGGCAATTGCCAGTGCCATAATTGCCGGTCAGCCAGTCAGCAAAGCCAGAGCCGAGAACAACCTTTCCGCCGACACCGAGTGGAGCTGCGAAGTGGCCAGCGACGGCAGCGGCTGGCAATGTTCTGTGGTGCCGTTAAAACAGGGAGCCATGAAACGAGCCCCCCGCCCAGTCGTTGCCCCAGTCGCTACTCGAGGCAGAAAGAGCACCAGAAGTACAGCACCTGAAAAGACGATCGCTGTCAGCCAGCCTGAAGATGTACGCACACAGCTGGACTGGGTACACGAATCGAAGCTGAGCGATGCCAGACGCCAGCAGCTGAAACAGGAAGAGCCCTGGTGTGTTGGTACTTATGTCGAGCCAACACGCCCCGGCAAATACTTTAAGGGCGACCCGAACTCTGCGCCTATTATTGCCGACGCCGACGAATCCACTTACCAGAACTCCATAGCCACCCTGTTGGGTGCGGTAAAAATTCGTCAGGGCAATCGTCAATTGGAAAGCAATGAAGCGTATCTCGATAACGAAAAGAACTTTGGCGAATTCAAAGGCAATATTGTTTTCCGTGAACCCGGCACCCTGATTGTAGGCGATACAGCCCAGTCCCAGTTAGACACTGGCCGGACTGAAATCGACAATGCCCAGTATGTTATGCACGAGTCTCATGCCCGGGGCAGTGCAGCTGTCATATTGCGCAATGAAGATGCCACCATGGAGCTGGATGACGCCACCTACACCACCTGCCGTCCCGGCGACCAGGGCTGGCAGCTGTCGGGCGACAGTGTCACTCTTGATCCGTCCACTGGCTTTGGTACGGCACGTAATGCCGTCGTAAGGGTGCAGAACCTGCCCGTTTTTTATAGTCCATACCTTTACTTCCCTATTGATGACCGCCGTCAGTCCGGTTTCCTGTACCCGACGGTGATGGGGTATGACGACGAGAGTGGTGTTGAGTTTGACCTGCCTTACTACTGGAACATTGCACCGAATTACGACGCCACCTTTACACCAAGGGTCATGACCAAACGGGGCTTTCTGCTGGAAAACGAGTTCCGTTACCTGACTGAAAAGGATGAAGGGGAAATCGGTGTTGCCGGTCTGATTGGTGGCGACCAGCTGGAAGATGAAAACGAACACTACAAAAAAGACCGCTGGTTTGTGAATGCCCGCCACCGCCGTCAGTTTACTGATCGCTGGACGGCTGAACTGGATTATGCCGATGCCAGCGACAAGGACTATCTGGACGATTTCAGTTCCAGCCTGAACTATTCCAGCTCGGGCCCTTTAAACCAACGCGTAATGACCCGCTACGATGGCGGCAACGATTACAACAACTGGCAGGCAAAGCTGGACGTTCACAAACTGAAGAATATGGATCGTACCGCTGATGATCCATACAATAAGTTACCGCAGATTGAGCTAAGCGGTAACTGGCAGGCTACCGACCGGGTTCAGGTGAATTATCTGGCTGATTACACCTATTTTGACCGGGCGGATGACTGGAACTATATCAAAGAAAAGCCTCATTCGGACTTCCCGAATAACTCTGGCATTTATGAAAGCGTTTATGATGAGGGATACGGTATTCAGAGAGCCGTTGGCAGCCGCGCTTATTTTGAGAGCGGTGTCAGTTACCCAATCAATAAAACCTGGGGCTTCCTGACACCTGCCGTTAAAGTGCGCAGCGTTAACTACAGTCTGTCCAATCTGGATCAGGAACAGGTTGTTGCAGACTTGAACAGCTCTTACTGGCACAGGAATTTCAACCAGGGCGACTTCACCAAATCTCCCTCGACCACCGTTCCTGCCTTCAGTGTTGATAGCGGACTGTATCTTGACAGAGATGCAAACCTGTTTGGGTCTGCTTATACCCACACATTAGAGCCAAGGATTAAGTATCTCTATGCGCCGTATGTTAAGGGGCAGGAATTTAATCCCCTCTTTGATACAGGCAATATGGGCTTCAGCTACAGCTCTCTCTGGTCAGACAATCGGTTCAGCGGCTATGACCGTCTGGCTGATGCCAACCAACTGTCTCTGGGCTTCACAACCCGTTTTATTCAGGACAATGGTTTTGAACGAATGCGTTTTGGCATCGGACAGATTTTTTATTTTGATGACCGACAGGTCTACATAGGCAATGACCTGGGCTCCGGCGACCCCGACTATATCCCCGACTTTGACGAGAATGAAAACGCCCAACGTCAGAAAGATGAGCTAACCGCCAGCACTTCGCCCATCGCTTCGGAGTTTATCTATAATTTCACCCGCACCATGAGCCTGCGTCAGGATTTTGTATGGAATGCCAATCAAAACCGTATTGACAACTATGCCCTGACTTACCGCTACCGGCCTTCAGAGCGCAAGACCTTTAATATGGGCTTCCGGTTTGCAGACCGGGTGAAGCGTTATAAGAAAAACGAAGATAATACCAATTACGTCGATCCGGTTACCGGCGAGAATGTTCTGGTCAAAAACGACCTGAAAGCCACGGATATCAGCTTTGCCTGGCCGATTCCCTACACCCAGAACTGGTCTGCCATGGGTCGCTGGCAATACGATATGACCAATAAGCGGAACCTTGAGGAGCTGTTTGGTGTCGAATATGCCAGTTGTTGTTATCAGGTGCGATTATTCTGGCGTTCCTATGTTAAATCGACCGATAATATCGACCATCCAAAAGACAGAAGCGGCATCTACCTGCAGTTTGTACTGCGAGGTCTGGGTAGTTTGACCGGTTCTTCAGGTAAAGAGTACTTGCAAGGTATTTCAGGTTATACAATTCGCGAGAAGTAATGATGAAGGGATTGAAGAAATTGATGCTTTCAGCCTGCCGCGCACTGGCGCTGGCGGCTGTTGTGGTATCAACGGGTAATATCGCCCATGCCAAACCGGTTCCCCTGGACCGCATCGTCGCTGTCGTCGACAAAGATGTGGTCATGGAGAGCGAACTGAACAATCGTGTTGAGGCTGTGCAACGCCAGCTGTCTGACCGCAATATCACCCTCCCCCCGGAAAGCGTGCTGAAAAATCAGGTGCTGGAACAGCTGGTACTGGAAAACCTGCAGCTGCAGATGGGCCGCAACGGTGGTATCCGCATTGACGACTGGACGCTGAACGACGCCGTCACCCAAATTGCCGAGCGCAATGGCCTGACCATTGAAGAGTTCCGCAAAAATCTGGAAGCCGATGGCCTGTCTTACGCCGAAGCCCGTGAAGAGATCCGTCGCGAGATGATCATCAACCGTGTGCGTCAGCGCCAGATCACCAGCCGTATCCAGATCAGTGAACAGGAGATTGACAACTTCCTGCGCTCTCCGGAAGGTCAGGCCAGCCAGCAGGTGGAGTATCGTCTGGGGCATATCCTGATTTCGACACCGGATAACCCAACGCCTTCACAGGTTCAGGCGGCGGAGAAAGAAGCCAACAACATATCGGTTCAACTGAAGCAGGGCGCTAATTTTGCCGAGATGGCGATCACCTACTCCAAAGGTCAGAATGCCCTGAACGGTGGCGACCTGGGCTGGAGAAGCGCCGAACAGCTGCCTACCCTGTTTGCCGAACAGGCCGCAAAAATGAACACCGGACAGGTTTCCCAGCCGGTACGCAGTGCCGGTGGTTTTCATATTTTCAAGCTGATGGACACCCGTGGTAATGAGAAGGTGATGGAAGAACAGGTTAATGTTCGCCACATTCTGATCAAGCCCAATGAAATTCGTAACGATCTGGAAGCCCAGATGATGGCCAGAGACCTTTACGATCGCATTGAAAGCGGTGAAAGCTTCAGCGATCTGGCAAAAGCCTTCTCCGACGACCCCGGTTCGGCCCTGAATGGTGGCAGTCTGGACTGGATATCCCCGCAAACCCTGGTGCCAGAGTTTCAGAAAGCCATGAGCGAAACGCCTCAGGATGTTGTGAGCAAACCGTTCCGCAGCTCTTTTGGCTGGCACATTCTGGAAGTCAAAGGTAAGCGTCAGGCTGATATCAGCAACCAGGTACGCCGCAACCAGGTACGTGAACTGCTGGGTATGCGCAAGTTTGAAGAAGAGCTGGAAGTCTGGCTGCGTGAAATCCGTGACCAGTCTTTTGTAGAAATCAGACTCTGATTGATTATAAAGTCGCTCCCTCGTTGGTTGGGACGAGCGGAGCGCTTATGCCCTTCAGGGTAATTCCCAGCATGGTGAACTCAACAATTACCCGTGTTGGGAATCGTTTCACTCGTCCCAACCTACGGAACCGGCCTGATGTCCACTCACCCAAATAAACGACTGATCATTACCTCTGGCGAACCGGCAGGCATTGGGCCTGACCTGAGCCTGATGCTGGCCAGCCATTCATTGCCCGTCCAGCTGGTCGTGGCTGCCGATCCGGAACTGCTCAGCCAGCGAGCCCGGCAACTGAAGCTGAACGTCAGCCTTAAAACCTTCAGTCCACAAGACCACGAGCCTGCACAGACGGGTGAACTGATTGTTGCACCCTTATCCCTTAGCCAGCCCTGCACACCCGGCCAGACCGATCCGGCTAACGGTCAGTATGTTCTGGATATGCTCAGCTATGCAGTTCAGGGCTGCATGGATGGATTGTTCGACGGTATGGTGACCGGCCCGGTTCATAAAGAAGTGATCAATAACGCCGGCGTACCTTTTACCGGTCATACCGAGTTTCTGGCGGAACAGACCCATACCCGCAAGGTCGTTATGATGCTTGCTACCGAAGGTTTGCGGGTTGCCCTGGCAACGACCCATCTGCCCCTGCGTGATGTGGCCGATGCCATTACGCCAGAATCACTGGAAGAAGTGATCCGTATCCTGAACAAGGACCTGAAAAACAAATTTGGCATTGCAGAGCCAGAGATTCTGGTCTGTGGACTGAATCCCCATGCCGGAGAAGGCGGACATCTTGGGATGGAAGAAATTGAGGTCATTATTCCGGTTCTGGATAAACTGCGTCAGGAAGGCATGAACCTTAAAGGCCCTTTACCGGCAGACACACTGTTTAACCCGAACTACCTTGAGTCGGCGGATGCGGTACTGGCCATGTACCATGATCAGGGGTTACCCGTGTTGAAATTCAAAGGTTTTGGTAAGGCAGTGAATATTACGCTCGGGCTGCCCGTGGTCCGAACCTCGGTTGATCACGGCACAGCGCTTGACCTTGCCGGCCGTGGCAAAGCCAGTCCGGACAGTTTGCTGACTGCCATCAATTATGCAGTGCAGATGATCAACGGATAAAAGAGCCTTTACTGCCTGTCTGCTGGCAACTGAATATTGTTCCGGTGAATGTTGTACCGGTGAACATGGATCGCCAGCGTTCTCCGGTCTTTACTGACGACTGTTTCTCCAGATGAAGAGTCAAGTGAAGAGCCAGGTGAAGAGTCAGATGCAGGCACTGGATTGTAGCGAAAGAACATTATTTTTTGTTTTAACTGCATGCATTGTCTCCCTGACTATTTTTCGGTTTGAATGCAGTTTTGAGTTTCCTGACCGCTGATTAGTTCCCAACTCCACCCACATAGCGGCCTCCTGAACAACGAATGATCATCAGCAGTATGCAAAGCGGTTTTCTGCCGCTATCATAAGCCGCCATTTCCCTGAACGACCGTAAACAGTACATTATGTCCGAATTTCCCCATCACAGAGCCCGTAAACGCTTCGGCCAGAACTTTCTGCACGATCAGGGCATAATCCAGAGAATCGTTCGCTCCATTCACCCCCGTGAAGGTGACCGGCTGGTTGAAATTGGTCCGGGTCAGGGCGCCATCACCGAGTTCCTGCTGGATGGGGCTGGTCAGCTGGATGTTATTGAGCTGGACCGCGATCTTATCCCGATCCTGAAACTCCGCTTTGGCCTGAACCCCAACTTCCGCATCCATGAAGGCGATGCCCTGAAGTTCGACTTCTCCAGCCTCAAAAACGACGACAAACCTTTGCGACTGGTCGGCAACCTGCCTTACAACATCTCCACGCCGTTGATTTTCCATCTGCTGGAGTACCAGGGCCTGATCAGCGATATGCACTTTATGCTGCAGAAAGAGGTTGTGCTGCGTCTGGCAGCCCAGCCGGGTGAAAACAACTATGGTCGCCTGGGCATCATGGCACAGTACTACTGCCGGGTAGACTATCTGTTTACGGTTGGTCCTGGCTGTTTCAACCCTCCGCCCAGGGTCGATTCTGCCATTGTACGGCTGACGCCTCATAAAGAGCTGCCGCACCCATGTAAAGACGTAAAAATGCTGAGCCGTGTGGTTCGTGAAGCATTCAGCATGCGTCGTAAAACCCTGCGCAATACCCTTAAACAACTGGTGTCTTCAGACGAGCTGGAACAGCTGTCGATTGATCCGTCTGTTCGTCCGGAGCGGGTGACGCTGGAAGAGTTCGTGCGAATTGCTGACTTTATCCACGACCGCAACGCTTAAGCTCTTTGCCAGAGCTATTTAGAACTCTTCACCTGAACTCTTTCACTTGAACAGGCGCAACAAGCTGAGATAAAACTATAAAAGCAGGCTGGCATAAACATCGCCGATGAGTGTCAGCTGACCTTTGTGTGACACTCAGGAGACTCTATGGCGGTTTATGCCATTGGCGATATTCAGGGCTGCTACGACCCGTTTCGCCGTTTGCTCGACAAAATCAGGTTCCAGCCCGGTCAGGACAAACTATGGATAGCCGGTGATATGGTCAACCGGGGGCCGGATTCGCTCCCTACCCTGCGCTTTATTAAATCCCTTGGCGACGACTGTGTCGCCATTCTTGGTAATCATGATCTGCACTTACTGGCTGTGGCGTCAGGCGTTCGCCCGGCAAAGAAAAAAGACACGCTGGGTTCAATTCTGAACGCGCCAGACCGTGAAGAACTGATCGAGTGGCTACGCCACCGCCCGGTTCTGCACCACGACAAAGACCGTAACATCACCATGGTGCATGCCGGAATTCCCCCTATCTGGACCATCAAGCAGGCTCGTTTCTATGCAGGGAAGCTCGAAAGAGCCTTGCAGGCAAACGACTATCAGGAACTCTTGCACTACCTGTTCAGTAACGACAAGCTGAATGCCTGGGAAGATGCCCTGACCCGACGCGCCCGGCTGAAGATGATCACCGCCTACTTCACCCGTATGCGCTTCTGCGACGAAAACGGCAGACTGGATCTTGAAAACAAAACCGCTTATTCCGGCAAAGGCTTCTACCCATGGTTTCAGTTCCCGGACAGCCTGGTGTACAAAAAAACCATCGTCTTTGGCCACTGGGCAGCCCTGGAGGGAAACAGCGGTCGAAAGCGCATTCATGCCATAGACACAGGTTGTGTCTGGGGCGGAGAAATGACGGCCCTGAATCTGAAGACCTTCAAACGAACCAGCGTCCCTGCAGAATAAGTCTGCTTTTTACTATTGCCAGAGGGTATCTGTCCGATACATACGCTAATAATCTTCGGAAAAACAGCCAGAACCGTACGGACACACCTATGGCCAAAAAATCAGCCAAATCTTCCACTTTTATCTGGGAAGGTAAGGATAAGAGTGGGCGTAAAACCAAAGGGGAAGTGGAAGGCACCAGTATCGCCCTGGTCAAGGCCGAGCTACGCAAGCAAAATATTTCTGTCACCAAAGTCAGAAAGAAAAGCTTCTCGTTTGGCAAAAGTAAGGGGGGCAAAATTAAACCCCTTGATATCGCCCTGTTTACCCGACAACTTGCCACCATGATGAAAGCCGGTGTACCGCTGCTCAACGCCTTTGACATCACGACTGATGGTATCGAAAAGCCTGCCATGAAAGAGCTGCTTCTCAAGGTAAAAAACGAAGTGGCAGGGGGTACGACTCTGGCTGAAGCCCTTCGGGCGCATCCACAGTATTTTGATGACCTGTATTGCAACCTGGTGGCTTCCGGTGAACAGTCCGGCGCACTGGAGACTTTGCTGGACAGAATTGCAACTTATAAAGAAAAATCTGAAGCACTTAAAGCCAAGATTAAAAAGGCGATGAACTATCCGGTCGCAGTTGTGTGTGTCGCTTTCATCGTTACCGGTATTCTGCTGGTAAAGGTAGTACCACAGTTTGAAGAAGTCTTTCAGGGATTCGGTGCAGAACTCCCGGCCTTTACTCAGGTGGTCATTCAGATTTCCAACTTTGTTCAGCAATGGTGGCTGGCGGCTATTATCGGACTGGCGGCTATTGGTTTTATGATTAAAAAACTGATGCAGCGTTCAAAAGCAGCAAGGGATAAAAAAGACAGACTGGTTCTGAAACTACCTGTTATTGGGCCAATACTCGAAAAGTCTGCCGTCGCACGTTTTGCCCGAACCCTTTCTACGACATTTGCCGCCGGTGTTCCATTAGTCGATGCTCTGGACTCCGTAGCAGGGGCTGCGGGTAATGTTATTTTTGCTGATGCGACCAACCGTATCAAAGAAGATGTTTCTACCGGCCAGCAGCTGCAGTTTGCCATGAAAAGCTCCGGTATTTTCCCGGCAATGGCTATACAGATGGTATCTATCGGTGAAGAATCAGGCTCTCTGGATGAAATGCTGGATAAAGTCGCCACCTTCTACGAAGACGAAGTGGATAACGCCGTTGATGGCCTGACCAGCCTGATGGAACCATTGATTATGTCGGTACTCGGGGTGCTTGTTGGTGGTCTGATTGTTGCCATGTACCTGCCGATCTTTCAGATGGGTTCTGTCGTATAAAAAGAAATTGTTAAAATGTATTAAAACTATCGACACGTGTGCAAAACTATCGACACAAAAGCAGTTTTCTCTTCAGTAGCCCTTATTTTACAGGGCTATCTGTCAACCGATTAAATACACGTACACCTGAAAAAAACAGACCCGTTTTAATACATTTTCAGGGGCTTTGTTTATCATTTAAACGACTTTCACCGTCTGTTACTGCCGAAGCACGCATAGCAGCTTCCATAAAAAGCCCTACATCGGTTCCGTAGGTGATATATTGATAGCCTGCCTCAATAGCTCGCTGAACATGGCTTTCATTGATTCCATAAATACCTGCAAACTTTCCTGCAGCGACAGCCTTACGGGCAATTTTCTGCTGTAGCTGTAAAGACGACTCTGACAACGGATCAATACGCTCACCATTTGATACGTTGACCGCCAGATCAGACGGTCCAACAAAAATGCCATCCATCCCCTCCAGAGAGAGAAGGTCATCCAGTACGGCAATCGCTTCGTTGGTTTCTACCATAGCAACCGCCAGAGTTTCCTGGTTTGCACGTGCAAAATACGTCTGCATACTCTCTCCACTGAGATGTATGGCTCCGGCAGGTCCCAGGCTGCGATTGCCCAGAGGTGGATATTTGCAGTATTTAATAAGCTCTCTGGCTTCTGAAACAGTATTAATCATAGGTGCGACAATCATATCGGCACCTGCATCCAGCAACCAGCTGGCTTTTGAAAACTCATTCACACAAATGCGTACTGCCGTTTGACCACCACAGCGTGACACAGACTTTATAATATCCCGGGCTTCTGAGGAGCCTACAGAACCATGCTGAAGATCAATTAATACAGAGGAGTAACCAGCCTTGATAAAAAGCTCACCGGTTATCGGGGAGGGCTGGCTAATCCACCCACTGATTTCAACCTCTTTGTTCTTAAGTACCGCAGAAAGCTGCCCCGTTTGCATAAGCTTACCTCTGTCAGATTATTCCTATGAACCAGTACTGCGCTTTAATGCAACAGGCAGAATAGAAGGTTCAGTTGAAAAAAGCGATACTCAACCGATCAGGACGCTCATCAGGAACAGTAACAGCTTGTTGCACCAGAAAAGTCTGCGGAAGTTAGCTTGCCATCCTTACAGTAGTTTTATTCCAGCCGCGTCCGAGCCAATCAACACAATAAAGCCCACCTATGTATAGAGCAGGCATTAAAGTTACTGCCCTGACAGGTGCTTTATTGTATTTCGGATTCCTTGTGTAAAAACAGAAACTTTGAAATATCCCCCTGAAAGCTCTGGAGGTAACTCAAGATGCTTCAACTAACCGATATGGATAACAGAGGTTCAGAGGGACAATTTCCCCCCAGCAATTTAACACTGAGCTATCCGGAAACCGGAGTGGCCTGGCTGTCTGGAAATCAAAAGAATGTTGCTGCTAACTTTTTTGGCGCACCTTCATCGGGCGGACCTTATCCTGCCTACCCGGTATTCACCATAGACACACAGAAAGTCTGTCAGTGAAAAAGCAGACAAACTGGTCAGGGCAAACAAACTGGGTGGTATGTGGTTCTGGGAACTGACAGGAGATGCCCTGAAAAGCCCCGGGCACTCACTGTTCTCACAAGCTTGCACAGAGCTGGGTAATAATGGAAAGTGTCTGACTGATTAACGAATGCGAACATCTGGTCTGTTTTCATTCTGCAGTTGCTCTGGTTGCTGTAGTTCCTGTAAGTAGTGGAAGCTTGATCCTGACTCATCACTGAACAGGTTGCCCCTGCGGCAGAGGGCTGCAGGGGTGAAAATTTATCGCTGGGGCTTTGTTTAGCCAAAATCACCGGAAATGTATTGACGGGTTTTTTCGTGGTCAGCCTCTTTGAAAAAATGGTGCTTGCAACAGCGCTGACAGAGGCGGTTGCCAGCAGAGGTGGGGGCGAAAAGATGTTACGCCTGCTGCATTACTTGTGCTGGAATCTTAAAAAGGCTGTATTTCAGAATTGTTACAACCGGCATGGTATGAATTAATGATTATTATTAACGCAATTTGAAGAGCGCTGTAAAAAATATTGTCTACTGTTTGAGGGTGATCATTACGAGATCAGTTTGTGGAATTCATTATTATTACCCGGGAGAGCCGCTGTGCAGTTTGACAAACAGGTAAACAAAAAACGCTTTGCTATAACGTGCTCATTAGTACTCTGTCTTTTATCTTTTAACCTTTCTGCTGTCATTTACAAAATTACCGACCTTTCGAACAACAATGTATCCTTTTACTTCCAAAGTCAGGCCAGGATGAATAATCTGACTGTCTATCTCGACAAAGAGTTACTACAACTCTCAGGCTTTCAAGCCGAGCAAGTAACCATTGAACCAGGTACTACAGATACTTCACTTATCTACAGGGTTTCAGGCGGATCCAGTTTATCCCAACAGACTGACAGTTCAGCAAGCAGCCAGGAGCTAACCCGAAATCTTTTACCCGCCTTCCGTATGATCAGCTCCACACTTCGACATCCTGAATTTCGGCAGGCCGTGAATCCCGAACCTGAGCAAAACCATCGAGGGATGCGTATCTTTTACCATGTAAATGGACCAAATATTAACCTGATATCTGATATGGATGAAGTCAGCAGAACTGCAAATAGTTTACAGACCGATAGAAGAATCAGCGCCTGGTTCCCTCAGCTTCCTTATTTAAAAGATGAGAGAGAGTACGTCATTCCAGTGACTGTCTACCAGGCTGACACGACCCCAAAATGCTCTTCTGAAGCAACGACCTCAGACTGTTCATCTGGCCAGCCTTTTCTGCATCAGGGTAATATTCTTGATGCATTCGGGGTACCTGTTGGCAACCAGCCCGAACCTCTGACCCTATCAGAACGGAACAACTTATTACCCTCCCCCCAGTTTGACAATATTGACCAACAGGTTGAAAGTCAGTTGCATATCACTACTGGTGCAAGAATGTCACCTGAATATGCAACGGCAAACAGGGAGGGTCGTTTATCGTATCATGACCCATCCTTATCAAAGGTCATCTTCTTAAGGGTGGATTATGAGGACTGCACCTCAATCTGGTTTCCACCTCAACACTTTATTTTTCGCGCTGAATTTGACTCAACAGATGATGAAGATATAACAGTACCGGATATCGTAAATATGAACGCCTTTTATATTTGGGGATACTCTGGATACACGGTTTCAAGAGTACACCTGGATTTACCGATATACGGGTGCACAGAGAATATCACCACGAAGAGTAGTAGCCAGCTTCATGTTTGACTACTACTCAATCCGTAGCACCACGATTAACTTGCAGGATCTGCAATCGAAAAGTATCAGAAACTCTGATGACCAAAGCACCAGCTATCGTTTTATCCATTGGCAACCAATGCAAATTAACACGGTTACGCCAACTCAGCTTGCAGAAGAGGAACGCGCCCGTCGCGAATCGACTACCCCTGTTCAATCGCTGGGAAGGTTTCGAGCAATGGTACAAAGCGTTGCTCGTGCATGGGGCAATCGCGGAAATCGAAACAATGATGAACAAGAGACTCCCATGCTTGAAATGGAACCGGGTAACAGGGCAAGACACCATATAGAGGGTAGCCCCTCCTCCTTCAGGGGAAGTCGCAATTAATTACTTAATCATTCAGAAATAAGTGTACTAGTCCCCAATCAGAAGGTAGTGCAGTGTATTATGGAAGACATTATCACTGCACTGCTTTCAGAACGAACCTGATATTTCTGGATTTGCGCTATTGGCTCTCAGAAACAGCATTCAGCGTTTCTTTTACCGGCTTGCTTTCTGGCAAAACCAGGTTGGCAATAACTGTCACAATCGCCCCCAGAGCGACACCATTGCCACACACCATTCTCACCAGGTCCGGCAGTTCATTAACGATTTCAGGCCGGTACGTCACAGTCAGACCGGCAGCAATACCCAGGGCAAGCACCATGGTATTACGGCGGGAGAATTCAATTTTTTTCAGGATGCCAATGCCTCCGGCGAGAATCATACCGAACATTATCAGGCCAGCACCGCCGATAACCGGCTCAGGTACACTGACAATCAGGGCGCCAAACTTTGGCAGGAGTCCGGCAGCAACCAGAATGCCTCCGGAAAACGCCACCACATAACGGCTGGCCACACCAGTAATACCCACAACACCAATATTCTGACTGAATGAAGTGGTTGCCATGGAATTGAACACGCCTGCCAGCGCACTGTTTAAACCTTCACAGCGAATACCGGCACTTAAACGTTTACTGTCCAGCTCGGTGTCACAATAGTTAGACAGGGCAAGGTAGTCGCCTACAGACTCGACCATGGATACGGTGTACACAACACACATGGCAACAATGGCACCTGTGTGAAACTCAATACCGAAATGAAGCGGGTTGGGAATAGCCACCACAGCGGCCTCAGTCACGGGGCTCAGATCCAGCAACCCGAGGGCAAACCAGAGAAGGTAGCCAAAAATCAGGCCAATCAGGATGGAGGCTGAAGAGATAAACCCTGAAAACCACTGGTTAAAAAAGATAACCAGTAAAAACACCACGCCACCAACACCCAGATACATCAGGCTGCCGTAGTCTTCAGCGCCCTTCCCGCCTGCCAGCCAGTCCACCGCCACAGGAAAGATCGTCATACCGATCAGGCAGACAACCGTTCCGGTCACCACTGGCGGGAAAAACTTTCGTATGCGATGAATATAGAAGCTCAGGAAGACCTCAAATAATCCTCCGACAATCGTGGCACCTACCACCGCCGCGAAACCGTATTGAAACCCAATAGTGATCGACACCCCTACAAAAGCAAAACTGGTACCCTGAATAACAGGGAGCTTTGCCCCCAGCTTAAGCGGGGTAAAACCCAGTCCCTGAATCATACTGCCAATACCGGACATCAGCATGGAAGCATTCACCAGAATCACCGTTTCCTGTATAGAAAACCCCAGAACCGAGGCCACCACCAGCGGTGCGCCAATGATCCCCGGCAGTGCAGACAGAAGATGCTGAAAACCCAGAATAAGGCTTTTTACAAGAGGCGGGCGATCATCAAGCTTATAATACAGTTCCATACGACCTCCGTATTGCCAAAGCCAGCAATCAATGCAGCCAGACTCAATGAAAGCATTGATGGAATAGCTTAAGCAACCGTTGCTTTTTAATAGTACCCGTTAATTGATGAATGCAGATTCCTCAACTTATTATTCAGGTACCTGTTTTATTAAGACGATCTCACCGAACACGATAATCAATGACATTGGCTTTTTTTTTGATGCAGGTCATAAATAGCAAAACAATATCGAACAAACTCAATGATAAAATACTCATCACTTTATTTTTTCATTTTGATTCTCACACTATTTTTTTTATCAATCTGATCGAACAACGTTTAATAATTAATAATTCAGTGACATTTTTTCACTCTGACAAAAAACACTACCAACAAATGAACAATATAACTTATTGTTTTTATTGATATTATTAAAGATAAAATCAAAAACGGATAACAAAATAACAAACTGGCACACATCTTGTTAATTACAACAACAGAGTAACACTGAGTCTTGCCGGCTCTTATTTACCAGAAATCAAACAGCCGATCACTGAATCTCCTATCAATCAGCAAGCTGTTTTTTACACAAAGAAAAGAACGATTCAATGTTCTAATTAACATCAAAGGACCATTCCATGACAACTTATCAGGACCTTATTGAAGAAATTAAAAATCTTGACTCTGAGCTGCATAACAAGGATTTCCTGCTGACGTGGGAACAATCCACCGATGAGCTGAAACAGGTATTAACGGTTGCAGAAGCCCTGCGCGAACTGCGGAATGAAAATATCTCCACCAAAGTATTCGACAGTGGTTTGGGTGTTTCACTGTTCCGTGACAACTCGACCCGTACCCGTTTCTCCTTTGCTTCCGCCTGCAACATGCTGGGTCTGGCCGTACAGGATCTGGATGAAGGCAAGTCTCAGATTGCCCACGGCGAAACCGTTCGGGAAACTGCCAACATGATCTCTTTCTGTGCAGACGTCATTGGTATTCGTGACGATATGTACCTGGGCTATGGCAACCAGTATATGCGCGAAGTGGGCGAAGCTCTGGATTTCGGTAAAGAAGAAGAGGTACTGGCTCAGCGTCCGGGTGTCGTTAACCTGCAGTGCGACGTTGACCATCCTACCCAGAGCATGTCTGACCTTGCCTGGCTGAAAGAGCATTTCGGCTCTCTGGAAAACCTCAAGGGCAAGAAAATTGCCATGACCTGGGCGTATTCCCCAAGCTACGGCAAGCCTCTGTCTGTACCTCAGGGCATTATCGGCCTGATGACCCGCTTCGGCATGGACGTCACCCTGGCTCACCCTGAAGGCTATGAGCTGATTCCGGAAGTGGTTGAAACCGCCGCCAAACAGGCGGAAGAAAGTGGCGGCAGCTTCAAACAGGTCGCCTCCATGGAAGAAGCCTTTGAAGGCGCTGACATCGTTTATCCAAAATCCTGGGCGCCTTATCACGTCATGGGCAAGCGTACTGAGCTGCTGAAAGCCAACGACCACGAAGGTTTGAAGGCTCTGGAAAAAGAGTGTCTGGAACAGAATGCCCAGCATAAGGACTGGCACTGCACCGAAGAGATGATGAAGCACACCAAAGACGGTGAAGCCCTGTACATGCACTGCCTGCCTGCCGACATCACCGGCGTATCCTGCGAAGAAGGTGAAGTAACCGAAGGCGTCTTTAACAAATACCTGGTTGATACTTACAAGGAAGCTGGCTGGAAGCCATTTATCATCGCTTCCATGATTCTGAACCGTAAATTTGGCAACCCTGACGTGGTGCTGGAAAAACTCATGGAAAAAGGCAAGCGTCGTGTAGACGGCTGATCTTTACATGGACGCCCCTGGTTCATGGTTTCAATGAGATTAAAGCATTAAAACTATGTACCCGGGGACAGAGCTACAGAGGCCAGGAGTACATAGTTCAGGAATAAATAGTTCAGGAGTAAAAAGTGTCAACATTTTCATTATCACTGCAGCAAAAAGATAACCCGTTTTTTACAGGCCAATCGTCTTCTTTGTTCAGCACAGAGAGCGCCAGAACCGTTCTCGAATTTCATCAAGAGATCGACGCTTACAAGCCCACCCCGCTGGTCTCCCTTGACCATCTGGCAAACGAGCTGGGCATAGGCAAAATTCTCGTCAAGGACGAGTCCTACCGGTTTGACCTGAATGCTTTCAAAGTGCTTGGTGGTTCCTATGCCATTGCCCAGTGTGTCTGCCAGAAGCTGGGCATCTCTCTGGACGAATTCAGCTTCGACAGTTTAAAAGATCAGGAACCCATCACCTTTGCAACCGCTACCGATGGCAACCACGGTCGCGGTGTTGCCTGGGCTGCGCAGCAGCTGGGACAGAAAGCAGTCGTCTATATGCCAAAGGGCGCAGCAAAGGAACGTGTCGATAATATCCTCAGGCTGGGAGCCGAATGCATTGTCACCGACCTGAACTATGACGACGCTGTTCGTCTGGCCTGCAAAAATTCCGACGACAACGGCTGGCTGATGGTTCAGGACACTGCCTGGGAAGGCTACACTGAAATCCCGACCTGGATTATGCAGGGTTATATGACCATGGCGTCTGAAGCCTGCGACCAGCTGGAAGCTATGGGTATTTCCCAGCCTACCCACACTATTCTACAGGCCGGCGTTGGTGCGCTTGCCGGTGGCGCAATGGGCTATCTGGCTAACCGTTACGATGCTCACACCTTTACCGGCATTGTGGCAGAACCCGATAAAGCCGACTGCATTTACCAGTCCGGCTGCAACCCTGACGGCACCGCCGTTAATGTGACCGGTGACATGGACACCATTATGGCCGGACTTGCCTGTGGTGAACCAAACCCGCTGGGTTGGGAAATCCTCAAAAACTGCAGCCGTCATTTCCTGTCTGTAGAAGACAAAGTGGCTGCACTGGGTATGCGTATTCTGGGTAACCCACTGTCAGGTGATGACGTGGTTATTTCCGGTGAATCCGGTGCCATTGGTATCGGCCTGCTGTATGCCATTGCAAAACATCCGGATGCCGGGCGCATCATGGAGTCGTTAAAGCTCGATAAAAATTCTGTCGTATTGCTGTTCAACACCGAAGGCGACACCGATCAGGTGAATTACCGGGATGTGGTCTGGGAAGGCAAGTACGCTGTTTAAACACCGATAATTTATAAAACGATTAAGGAATACAACAATGACAACCGATCTGAAACTCCCTTTTGCTGACATTCTGAAAAAGGCAGAAGAGTACAAGCCTGAAATGACCCGTTTCCTGCGGGATATGATTGCCATTCCCAGCGAATCCTGCGACGAAGAGAAAGTCGTCCTGCGCATCAAGGAAGAAATGGAAAAAGTGGGTTTCGACAAAGTTGAAATCGACCCTCAGGGTAATGTGCTGGGAACCATAGGTCATGGTAAGCATGTGATTGCCATGGATGCCCATATTGACACCGTTGGCGTAGGCAATATGGACAACTGGACCTTTGACCCTTACGAGGGGTATGAAGACGAAGAGACCATTGGTGGTCGCGGCGCATCCGACCAGGAAGGTGGCATGGCGTCCATGGTGTATGCGGGCAAGATCATCAAGGACCTCGGCCTGGAAGACGACTACACCCTGGTGGTTACCGGTACGGTTCAGGAAGAAGACTGCGACGGTTTATGCTGGCAGTACATTATTAACGAGACAGGTCTGAAGCCGGAATTTGTCGTCAGCACCGAGCCTACCGACTGCAATATCTACCGTGGTCAGCGCGGTCGTATGGAAATCCGTGTAGAAGTCAGCGGCATCAGTTGCCACGGCTCAGCGCCTGAGCGTGGTGATAACGCTATTTTCAAGATGGGTCCGATCCTGAATGAAATCAAGGAGCTTTCAACCCGTCTGGGCGACGATGAGTTCCTGGGTAAAGGTACCCTGACGGTTTCTGAAATTTTCTACTCCTCCCCAAGCCGTTGCGCGGTGGCTGATGGCTGTGCTATCTCCATCGACCGTCGTCTGACATGGGGTGAGACCTGGGAAGGCGCGCTGGAAGAAATTCGCGCTCTGCCTGCGGTTAAGGAAGCCAAAGCTGAAGTCACTATGTACAACTATGACCGTCCATCCTATACCGGTCTCGTGTATGAAACCGAATGCTACTTCCCGGCCTGGCTGATCGACGAAGACCATCTTGTGACAAAAACGACAGAAGACTGTTATGAGCTTCTGTTTGATGAGAAGCCACTGGTTGATAAATGGACCTTCTCCACCAACGGCGTATCCATCATGGGTCGTTACAACATTCCAGTGATTGGCTTTGGCCCGGGCAAGGAGCCTGAAGCCCATGCGCCAAACGAAAAAACCTGGAAAGACCATCTGGTGAAGTGCGCGGCGATGTACGCTGTGATTCCTGGTATGTACCTGCATAACCTGAAGAAGTAGTCCACAACAACTCAACCAACACGTTAAACACACAACTTAAGCCACACAACAACCGGAACTCTTCAGGAGTTCTGGTTGCCTTACCCGTAACCATCACTTGCCAGTGGTTACCGGTAAGGTAACCAGACAGGGTAGAGATCATGTCCGTTCTTATAAAAAACGCCACACTGGTTAATGCCGATGCCAGTGAACAGGCAGATATTTTCATCAATAACGGCCTTATTGAACGGATAGCACCCGCCATTAACCCTGCGGATGTCAAATCGTCTGACGCCTCCTCTGTCGAAGTGATAGACGCCAGTGGCAAATACATTATTCCCGGCGGGGTTGATGTTCATACCCACTTCAACATTGATGTAGGAATAGCCCGGAGCTGCGACGATTTTTACAGCGGCACCGTATCCGCAGCCTGCGGGGGAACCACCACCATCATTGACCATATGGGCTTCGGCCCTGAAGGCTGCTCCCTACATCATCAGCTTGAACGCTACCATGAGTTCGCCCGTGACAGTGCGGTGATTGATTACAGCTTTCACGGCACAATCCAGCACATTGACGACAGCATTCTGGATGAAATGGAATCCATGGTGCTGGACGAAGGCATCTCAAGCTTTAAACTCTACCTGACTTATGGCTATAAGCTGGACGACACGGAAGTACTGTCAGCCCTGTCACGATTAAACCAGCTAAACGCCCTCACCTGTGTGCATCCTGAAAACGACGGCGCCATTCGCTTCCTGAAAAACAGAATGCTGGAAAGGGGTCTGAAAGACCCCATCTATCATGCACTCAGCCGACCTCCGGAGTGCGAGGCAGAAGCCGTTGGTCGTATGATCAACCTTGCGGTTCTCGCAGGTGACGCCCCCATCTATATCGTGCATCTGTCCAATGGTATTGGTCTGGAATATATCCGTCAGGCACACCAGCGCGGGCAGCCGGTCTTTGCAGAAACCTGTCCGCAATACCTGCAACTGGATATCAACCGGTACAATGAGACCTGCCCCGGCAATTTCCCTGCAGACCAGGGTTTAAAGTACATCATGAGCCCTCCCCTGCGCGACAGCGACCATCTTGAACAGTTATGGCATGGATTGCAGGACGGCACCATCAGCACTGTTGCCACCGACCACTGCGCTTTTACCATGGATCAGAAACGGGCTGGTCGAGACGGTTTTCAATATTGCCCCAATGGTGTGCCCGGTGTTGAAAACCGGATACCACTGATGTTCTCTGAAGGGGTGATGAAAGGTCGGCTGTCCATTAACCATTTCGTCGATCTGGTCAGTACCCAACCGGCTCAGCTGTTTGGCCTCTACCCACGCAAAGGGGTGATTGCCGAAGGTTCTGACGCAGACCTGGTCATTATTGACCCGGACTGTGAAGTCACCCTGAGCCAGAGCCAGATGCACAGTCGCTCCGACTATTGCCCCTACGAAGGTATGACCCTGCAGGGTTATCCGGTGATGACCCTGTCCAAAGGCAAAATCATTGTACGTAATGGTGTGTTCAAAGGGCTGGCAGGCGACGGCGAATTTATTCCGAGAGAAACCCTGAATCGTTGTTTTCGCTACTGGAACAGGAGTTGATTATGAGCATTGGGTACTCTGAACAACGGCTGGATGCTACCGCCAAGGTAACAGGCAGAAGCCGTTTTACCAGCGACCTTATTATGCCCGGAACCCGGATTGCCAGATATCTGCGCAGCAAAATTGCCCACGGCAGGATTACAGACATTGATACCTCTGCCGCTAAAGCTCTACCCGGCGTTGAGGCCGTGTTTACCTTTGAGGATATTCCCAGAACACCGTTTGCAACGGCAGGCCATGCCTACTCCCTTGACCCAAAAGGCAGAGATGTCGAAGACCGGTTACTGCTGACCGACTATGTCCGCTATCACGGGGATGAAATCGCCATTGTTGTGGCGACAGACCATTTGATTGCCGAACAGGTACTGGGGCTGATTAAGGTAACCTACGACGAGTACCCGCCTCTGCTAAATCATCAACAGGCCATGGCTGAACAGGCACCGCTTCTTCATCAGCAAACATCCAATAAGGTCGCTGAACATCAATATCAGCTCGGCAACCCAGATGAAGCCATGCATCAGGCGGATACAACCGTAAGCGGAAACTTTCAGACCCAGATGGTGCAGCACTGTCATCTGGAAAACCAGATTGCCATGGCTTACATGGACGACACTGACCATATTGTAATCACCTCTTCTACCCAGATTCCCCATATATGCCGTCGTATAGTCGCTCAGGCACTGTCGTGGGAAATGAGCCGGATACGGGTCGTAAAACCAACCGTCGGAGGTGGTTTTGGTAACAAGCAGGATGTGGTGCTTGAGCCTATGGTCGCTTTTCTGACCTGGAAACTGGGCGGTATTCCCGTGATGATCGACCTGGACCGGGAAGAGTCGATGGTCAGTACCCGAATCCGTCATCCGATCAGCGTCGACATAGAGTGTGGTGTTAACCGTGACGGAACCCTGAAAGCACTGACACTGGATGTGGTGTCTAATACCGGTGCTTACGCCTCCCACGGTCATTCCATTGCCAAAGCGGCGGGCTCCAAACTGCCTCCCCTTTATCCAAAGACTGCGATGCGTTATAAGGCGATGACGCACTACTCAAACCTTCCCGCCGCCGGAGCTATGCGGGGTTATGGCTCGCCGCAGATTGTGTTTGCCGTAGAATCCATTATGGAAGAGGCGGCCCACAAAATTGGCATGGACAGCGTTGAATTTCGTCTGCGCAATGTCGCCCAAAAGGGGGATATGAATCCATTAACTGACAAACACATTACCAGCTGTGGCATCAGGGAGTGCCTGATAAAAGGCAGAGAGCGTATTGGCTGGGATAAAAAGAAAGAAGACTACAGGCATTCAAATACCCCTTCTGAGAACCCCTCTTATAACAAGCGACGCGGGCTAGGTGTCGCCTGTTTCTCTTATGGTAACGGTACCTACCCTGCCGGTGTCGAAATTGCCGGAACCCGAATGGTGCTAAACCAGGATGGACGCATTACTGTTCAGGTGGGCGCTACAGAGATCGGACAGGGTTCTGATACCGCCATCGCCCAGATGGCTGCGGAACATCTGGGGGTTCCATTTTCTGCTGTTCACGTAGTGTCTGCCCAGGATACCGATGTGACACCTTTTGATCCGGGTTCATTCGCTTCCCGGCAAACCTACGTTATTTCCAAACCCGTCTCAGAGGCAGCCAGAGAGCTGCGCCAGAAAATCCTTTGTTATGCGGCAGAGATGCTCAACTGTCCGGTTTCTGAACTGACACTCAGAGACGGTACAGTGGTTACAGAAGCCGCCGAAAGCCAGACTCTGACCCTGAAAGAACTGGCAATGGATGCCTATTACCATAAGCAGCGGGGACATCAGTTAACGGCGGATGTTTCACGCAAGACAACCACCAACGCCAGCTCTTTCGGCTGCACCTTTGTAGAAGTCGAAGTGGATATTGAACTGTGTCAGACCACGATACTCAACATCATCAATGTACACGACGCAGGCAAAATCATTAACCCGGTCCTTGCCGAAGGCCAGGTGCATGGCGGCATAGCCATGGGGCTGTCTGGTGCCATGGGGGAAGAACTGCTGGTCAATTCTGAAACCGGAACCATCTATAACAACAACCTGCTGGATTACAAAATAGCCACCATGCCCGACATGCCGGATATTGGCAGTGACTTTGTTGAAACCACTGAACCGACTTCAGCTTATGGTGCCAAGTCAGTTGGGGAACCACCGCTGTTGTCAGTGGCTCCCGCGATTCGCAATGCCATTCTGGATGCAACCGGGGTAGCCATCAACCGCTTACCCATGTCGCCTAAAGCTCTGTTTAATGCCTTTCGTGAAGCACATCTGATTCAGGAGGCAAACTGAATGTTTCCGGTAGAACAGTATTATAAAGCAGACAGTATCGATTCAGCCTGTGCTTATCTTGCCGGGCATCCTGATGCCCGGCTGATTGCAGGCGGTACTGATGTATTAATCCGGCTGCGGGAAGGGAAACCAGACTTCCGTCATCTGGTAGATATCCAGTCCATTGCAGCACTTCAACAGCTGACCATAGACAATCAGGGACGAATAACCATTGGTGCGGGTGTCACCGTTTCCCGGCTGATCCGTTTTCTGGAGCGCCATAAAGTATGTACTTCTTTAATTGAAGGTGCTTCTTCTCTCGGCGGACCACAGGTTCGCAACATGGCGACCCTTGGCGGTAATATCTGCAATGGTGCGCCCAGTGCCGACAGTGCTGCCCCCCTGCTCACCCTGAATGCGACACTGACTGTGCAAAGTCAGCATGCAACAAGAGTTGTACCGATGGAGTCCTTTTATCAGGGACCCGGCAGAGTCGACCTTAAACCGGGTGAGCTGGTCACCACCATCACTATTGATGCAGGACAGTACCGCAACACCGGCAGCCACTTCTATAAATACGCCATGCGCAAAGCTATGGACATAGCCACTATCGGTTGTGCGGTTACTTGTGAACTGGAAAACAGCCCTGAGCTGGTAAATAGCTGTGAACTCGAAAACAGCCAGCGTATAAAAGCGCTAAGAATTGCCTATACCGTCGCTGCACCGGTACCTAAACGGTGTCGTACCGCTGAAAAACTGGCAGAAAACCGCATCGCTGACCAGACGCTGGTTGAGGATATTGCCGCTGTTGTACTGGAAGATCTGAGCCCCAGAAACTCCTGGCGTGCCGCAAAAGACTTTCGTGAACATATTATCAGGACTCTGGCTCGCCGGGTTGTCACTGAAGCTATTGTCAGAGCCGGAGGCCAGCTATGAAACAGATTATCCATTGTCAGCTTAATGGCAAACCCACAGAGCTGCTGATTGATACACGACAGTCATTGCTTGAGGCCCTGAGGGAACACGGGCTGACCGGTACAAAAGAAGGGTGCAGTGTCGGTGAGTGTGGTGCCTGTACGGTACTGGTCGATGATATCCCTGTTAACGCCTGTATCTCACTGGCTGTCAGGGCAGAAGGCGCGTCAATCAGAACCATTGAAGGAGAAGCTGTAGCCGGGGAGCTGTCGCCCGTTCAGCAGGCTTATGTGGATGCCGGTGCGGTACAGTGCGGTTTCTGTACGCCGGGTCTGGTGATGAAAACCACCGCATTGATTGAAGACCTTAACCGTGAGGATTCAACCAGTTCATGCAACCTGAGCCGTGATGATATTCGTCGGGAGCATGCCGGAAATATTTGCCGCTGTACGGGTTATCAAAACGTTGTTGATGCTGCGATTAATGCAGTAAACGCTGCTCAGAAATAGCAGCATTAATTAACTCAGCAACCTTGATATAATTTTGAATATACATTCGATTTATTTGAAACATAAATGGGTCGAATGTTTTTTTTCAATAAGCCAATGCATTTGTTTTAAGTCTTTATAAAAATTTACGTATCATTTGTATAAAAAACAATACACGTCACTATTCAATTGCTTCAGCTCAATACAAAGCACCCGCCTGCTATGAGAAAAATAGAAGATACCTATCACAAAGACAGCTATTAATAAAGTTCCTTTCAGATGAACTTTATTAATAGCCAGTTTTAAGGCATTGGAAGGATAATGTGTTGAAAGCAACATCTAAATTAATGTCCATTCAGTCAACCATAGCAAGGTTCGTACAAATTCTGTCAAGAATGATAAACCTTGATGTTGAGGTTATTGATAATGAACTGGTACGTATAGCGGGAACAGGACTTTATGCCAATAATCTTGGCCGGCCATTAACCACTGGAACCAATGCCTTCAAGTGGATCATTACGAACCGAAAAGAAAAAATTATTAAGAAGTCAGGTGAGGACCCTGAATGTTTATCCTGTACCCGTAGGGTAAGTTGCCAGGAAAAAGCGTTTCTGGGCATCCCGGTACTGTTTAAAAATGAATGTCTGGGTGTGATCAGTCTGGTTTGTTTCAATGAAGAACAGCGTCAGCAACTGCTGACTAACACCTCGCTTTATATGGGATATATTGAAGATATATCCAAAGTGTTTATTGCCACTAAACTGGAGGATATGTATTACAACAACCTGAAGAATACTGAAAATGTCATCCGGTTATTATCCAGCAAAATTACTGAAGGCGTTCTGGAAGTCGACGACAAAGGCAACTGCACACATATAAATGATGCCGCTAAAAAACAGTTAAAACTGAATAAGAGTGATAAGTTAAGCCTGATCAGTGTTCGTCCATTTGGTAAGCGACGAATAGCTAACCGGGAGTCTGAAGAGTTTATTATCAAGAACGGAACTGAGGAAATTCTATCGCCGGGAATTCTTATCCAGAATGGCAACGGCAAGTTACTGGTACTGACTCAAAATGATCGGGACCCTCACCAACCGTCAGTACCCGGCAAATGTCACAGTCGTATGGTAGGAGACTCCCTGCCCATGCAAAAACTGCAGGATAAAATTGTAAAGATCGCCAGCAGCCCTTCCAGTGTTCTGATCAATGGCGAAAGCGGTTCGGGTAAAGAAGTGGTCGCCCGGTTAATTCATGAAACCGGAGCCCGCCGTAAAAAACCGTTTATCGCTATCAACTGTGCAGCCATTCCTGAACATCTGCTGGAAAGTGAGCTTTTTGGCTATGCACGGGGCGCATTTACGGGAGCCGCTACTCAAGGCAAAGAAGGTCTGATAAAAAGCGCTGATGGCGGCACACTGTTCTTAGACGAAATTGGCGATATGCCACTCAACCTTCAGGCAAAATTACTCAGGGTTCTGGACCGCCGGGAAATTTCACCGGTGGGATCGTCCACGGTCAGTACTGTTAATATCCGGGTTATCTCGGCAACACACCAGAACCTTTCGACGCTGACTGAAAAAAAACTGTTCAGAGAAGATTTATATTACCGCCTTAACGTTATCCCACTGATTGTTCCCTCCCTGCGGGAAAGAAAAGACGACATTCCTCTGTTAGCCCGGTTTTTCCTGAAAAAACAGGCGAAAGAGATGGGGCTGCCTGTACCGGTTATCAGTGAAGACACTATGAACTGCCTGACTAGCCGGGACTGGCCCGGCAATGTCAGGGAACTGGCGAACACCATGGAGTATCTGATCAATATGGTCGAGCATGGAGGCGTTATTCTTCCTGATCTCCTGCCTGACCATTTTTGTCGATCAAACGACGGCTATCATTCAAATAAGTCAGACAGTACAGCCGTATCGACCTTCTCTGTCGAGAAAAACTCATCATCAATGAGCCTGGAAGAAATGGAGAAGCAACGCATTCAGGCTGCGCTCAAAAAATATGACCTGAAAAAAGGTAAACAAAAAGTTGCGGATGAACTGGGTATTGGTATTGCGACTCTCTACCGGAAAATAAAAAAATATCAGCTTGAAGAAGATGCTGCAACAAAATGACAGCATCTCCTGTTATGAAGGCACCGGGGAAAAATCAGTCTCCCATCGCAGTACCTTCACGACGAGGGTCAGACGCGCCCACCAGACGTCCGTCCCTAAACTGAATCGCCTGAAGACCGGAATTAAGATCCATAATCCGAACCTGATAGCCCATTTTTTCCAGGGGTACCTGTAAGGCTTCTGCGCCTGTACCCGCTTCCAGCTCATAAGTACCCGAACGATTCTGCAGATGAGGCGCATCAATCGCTGCCTGAACAGAGATACCCCATTCAAGATGCCGAATCAGTGTATTCGCGACATAACTGATAATACGAGCGCCGCCCGGTGATCCCAGAACCAGGTAAGGCTGGTCATTTTTCATCACAATAACCGGTGCCATGGAAGACCTGGGGCGCTTACCTGGCTCAACGCGGTTGGCGACAGGATAACCATTTTTGTGGCTGACAAATGAGAAATCTGTCAGTTCATTATTCAACAGAAAGCCATTGGTCATAACCCGGGAGCCAAAACCGTTTTCAATAGTGCTGGTCATCGAGACAATATTTCCGTTTTTATCCACAATCGAAATATGGGTCGTGGAAGGCAACTCAATAGACTGATCGTCGGCCTGAGTCACGGCATTGTCCCAGTCAGGCTGGCCAGCATGAACCTGCTCCAATGCTTTGCCTTTTGAAATCAGACCGGCTCGTTCAGCCAGGTACTTCTGATCCAGCAGACCCTGAGGCATAGGAACATAATCAGTATCCGCCATGTAGCGGTTACGATCCGCAAAAGCCAGGCGAGTCGCGTCGCCTATTACCTGCCATGCCTCAGGACTTTCTTTCTGCAAAGAGCCAAGGTCTGCCTGAACAGAAATACCCAGAATCTGTCCAACCGTTAACGTGCCGGAGCTGGGCGGTCCCATACCACAAACGCTGTATTGCCGGTACGGAGCACAAACGACAGGTCGTTCCTTTATGCGATAACTGGCTAAATCCACATGGGAAAGCAGTCCGGGATTATCTTCCAGCTCCTGTACCTTTTTAACAATCTGCGCGCCAATTTTTCCATGATAAAACGCATCCGCTCCCTGCTTTGCCAACAGGCCAAGTGCTCTGGCGTACTCAGGATTTTTCAGCACATCACCTTCAGCCAGAGGCTGACCATCCTCCCTGAAAAAATAACGCCGAGTATCCGGATAGCGCAGCAATCGATCCTTATCCTGCTGAATTGCACTGCCGAGACGCTGGGACACCACAAAACCGCTCTCTGCCAGTTCCTGTGCCGGTTTCAGCAACGATGGCCAGGGTTGTTTACCATATCGAGCATGGAGTTCAGACATCAGTTTCACGGTTCCCGGAGTGCCTACGGAACGTCCGCCAACAACGGCATCGAAAAACGCCAATGGCTTGCCATTCTTATCCTGAAACAACTCAGGCGTTGCTGCCGCAGGTGCGGTTTCACGGCCATCAAATGTGGTCAGTTCTTTTTTTTCAGCGTCGTAATAGACCAGAAAAGCACCGCCTCCCAAACCTGACGACTGTGGTTCAACCAACCCCAGTACAGTTTGCACAGCCACCATGGCATCAATGGCACTGCCACCGGTTTTCAGTACATCGAAACCTGCCTTCACGGCCAGAGGATTGGCGGCAGAAACCATAAATTTTTCCGCAACCACCTCGATTTTAGTCGTTAATCCACTGCTGCCTTCCGGTGCGATGCCTCCCCCGGAAACCAGAGAGGCATTAAGCCATACCGGCAATAATGCCACCACTGCAAATGACATTAACTGTCTATACACAGTTTTTATTCTTCTTTTATGCATTATTTTTTAACCTTTCACTCGTCCAAATCTGGCTGTTTTTGTTTATCCGTTTTGTTTTGATAGTCTTAAAACCACTTCCAGAACACCACCGGCAATAGCCCTGGCTTTATCCGTGGTGGTGGAATGATCCACCGATGCACCCCTTGGATCAACATCACCAATTTTGAAGTGTTCACTCACTTTCAGTCCCGGATTAATCATTCCACGCACCTTGCCGCTGATCTGAGTAATCACGGGTTCTGCGTATTCTCCCACCGTGGCAACGGTCTGGCCTTCACAAACCAGATCACCAATCTTCACCAGTGGTGTCACAACACCAGCACAGGGAGAGCGCAACACACGTTCAGTACCATAGCCACCAATCACGCCGGGCGTTCCCGTATTGGCCTTTGCCTCACCGGAATAAATAATACGCCCCAGATCATGACCACGACAGGTTTCAATAACGGCATCCACATCCTTACCGGCTGAAAAACCGGGACCCAGTGCCAGTGTCACCGGAGCCATCTCCCGGTGTGTCCCAAGGTTTCGTTTTGCCAGAATGGCATCAACCATGATGGCAGGCTTCAGTTGTCGTAACGATGCCGCCTCAGGGTCAGCCATGACCGCAATGTTCCGCTGTTCAGTAATCTTCAACGCATCGGCGACTGAACGGGCTTTGCGCCCGGTCACACCTTCAATCGTTATCATTTTATCGTCGTTTACCAGGGCCTGTGCAAAGGCAATATTGGTGCGAATAACAGTTGGCTCGGGCAACTCCAGCATAATCACGTTATAACCACTGTTGTGCAGCTTAAGTGCGACTCCGGTCGCCAGATCGCCAGCGCCACGAATCACTACCCGCTTTTTCAGACCTTCCGCCACCGTGTCGCCCATTGGAACGGGCTTTTTATGGCGACTGATGGCCAGTATTTCAGACATAATGCTGACGGCGATTTCCTCGGGCGTTTCTGCGCCAAGGTCCAGCCCCACCGGTGTGCGAACCTCATTAAAACGTTCGGGGAGAGATGCCACTTTCCAATGCTTTCGCTTTCAGCGTCTTCACTTTTTTGCGGCTCGCCAGCTGACCGATGTGTCTGGCCTCTGTCTTCAATACGGTCATCAACGCCTGGGTATCTTCATGGTTGGTCGCTATAACGACCTGTGTGTCAGGGGTAATGGTGGTTTTAACAATCGCTTCAGAAATCGTGTCACCGTCAACCAGCCGGGTAAATTTGGGAAAACGTTCAGCCGTTAAATTAGGTTTCCAGGAGTCAGCAACGGTAATGGCAAATCCCAGTCTGGCAGCGAGATGGGCCACGGCCTGGTTAACATGACCCGCACCAATCAGTAACAACTGTGGCTTAACATTGTGAACATCAATAAAAACCTTCATGGCTCCACCACAGTCCATCCCCATGGCATTTTTACCACTGCGAGACATACTGGCATCCACCATCCGTGACTGGCCGGTTTTTATGGCAGCAATGGCCTCTTCAATCACATGGCGCTCCACCATGCCACCACCCACAGTACCAAAGGTTTGACCACTGTCTTCTACAAGAAGTTGCGCATTATGCCGTGGAGCTGATCCACTGGTTTCAATGATGGACGCTATAGCGAAAGGTGTATGACTGTCTGATAATTCTGCCGCTCGTGAAAAAACATTATTGGTCATTATTTAATCCATAAAGAGTGGTATTTTTAATAGGTTCCAGCCATGGATAAGGCTGAGAGAAACTACTCAAAAGTGTCGTATGAATGGAAGGTGAGTGAGCAAGAACTTCTAACGCAAAGGCCCGGCCAGATTGCCGCTGTTTCTGAGAATCCAGCTGATTCAGCAACCATATTTTTTTGCAGGGCTTCTTTTCAGAAAGCGTCTGTTTTAAATGAGGCTCTTTAAATAAACCGGACGGTGAGTTAACAAGCGCTGACATCGCCCCGGGCTTAATTCTGTCGCCAGCCTTGAGACCGGTAACGGCTGAAAACCACTCCCTTCGATGCACAGTATCAGCCGATACCGGTGACTCAATGCCTTTCCAGCCTGTTACTCCAACCAGCACCTGATAACCGTCGGGTAACACGGGTTCTTTTTCGGAAGGCGCTTTCAGGGGAAGCCGATGGGAGCCGTCTGCTTCAATAAGAATATTGTCGTATAGATCGCGCTTAATCAGTTCTGCCGGAAGATCAGCCGGAATACCAGACAGTTTCTTAGGATTTTTACAGATCATTCCGGCAACAGTAATCGACGCGGGTTCAGGCTGGCTGGTATAAAGCTCTTCAGAATCTGTGCAGCAGATCACCCGGTTAACACTGCCTGCAAAACCATCAATATTCGGATGATAAATATGCGTTGTGGTAGATAGCAGCACAGTCCGGCCTGACTGTTGCAACAATCTGGCAAGATGTTGTAAAAAACAGGTTTTTCCGCCTGCACCGGTTGCGGCAATTATTCGGTCTTTATCTGGATCTATGCCCGGGATCATTACACACCCTACTAAACCAAAAAAGCTGAACCAAAAAAGCTGAGCCAAGAAGGTATAAAAAATTAATGAATACGAAACTGCACCAATGTGAATGTCTTATAGCGGCTGCCGGCTTGTCATCCCGGATGGGGCAATGGAAAGCCATGCTTCCTTTTGGTGAACCGGATCAAACCATTCTGGATTGCAGTATTGCCAATGCGTTAAATTGTGTCTCCCGGGTTATTCTCGTTACAGGCTACCGGGGTGAAGAACTGTTTGAACGGTATACAAATAATAAGCGGATTCAAATTGTTCATAACCCGGACTATAAAAAGGGTTTATTCAGCTCACTGCAGTCAGGTATACAACAGGCAACCTCTGATCATCTATTTATTACACATGGCGATATGCCATTTATTCCAGAGGAGGTTTTTATCAACCTTTTTGCTAACAAGGGTGATGATATTGTTTTCCCGGTTTACCAGGAAAAAGCCGGACATCCTGTGCTTTTGAATCGCCGCTATTATCAACACATCCTGAATGCGCCTGTTGAAAGCCGAATGAAATCTTTATTAACAGCATTACCCCATCGTTTTATTTCTGTAAACACTCACAGTGTTCATCTGGATATCGATACACCTCAGCAGTATCAATATCTTTGCAATAAAGCTCTTTAATTTTAGTGACATATATCAATAGTTAAGTATCGTTATCAGTTTTTGTCAGCGCCTGATTATCAGATTGATAGCGATCATTTAATGGTTATCAGGCAGTTATCATAATGACGAACATTCTCGTTTAACCAGAGTTTAAATGAAAATTATTACTATTTGCCAATAATAAACAGATAAATCAACTCTCATCATTATCCGTATTTTCCGAATTAAACTGAATTTAATAAGCGTTCTTTTTTTGCTTCAGGTCAATAACTTTCTCCTAATGCCACTCTGTTGATTTTTTCCGTTCCTCTCTGTGAATAATTGGTCTGATTCATGCATTACTGAGATCAGTGACACCGTTTGCACGGTAAAACATTATGAAAAAACAGACCGGCAACCATAAAGTCACCTGAAGAAAACATTAAACGGGCAATATTCAAGCCGTATAAGGAGAAGTCAATGGGCGATATTATGCGTCCCGTTCCGTTTCAGGAAATGCTGAATCGAATTCACGGGGAATATCAGAAAAACCAGTCCTTGTTTGGCATTAAAGTTGATCAGCTGTTCAGAAAGAAAAACAACCTCAGGGTCAGCGTCTGCTCTGAAACCGCCACTACCGCAGTAGGCCCGGCAGCAGGACCTCACACACAGCTGGCCCAGAACATTATTACCTCCTGGGTGGCAGGCGGTCGCTTTATCGAGCTGAAAACCGTTCAGATCATGGACACGCTGGAAATTGAAAAGCCCTGCATTGATCCCGACGACGAGTGTTACAACACAGAATGGTCCACTGAATATACCCTGCCCAAAGCGTATGACGAATACCTGAAGTCATGGATTATCCTGCATGTTCTGGAATCGCTATTTGATCCGGCCCTGGGCGACCAGCAGGAAAAAAGCTTTATCTTTAACATGAGCGTGGGTTATGACCTGAAAGGCATCAAAACCACTCGCATGCAGACCTTCATTGACGACATGATGGACTGCAGCAGCCACGAAAACTTTGTCGCTTATAAAGAATCCATCAAACAGTGGCTGCGTCAGCCCGAGGTGATGGCAACGTTCCAGCATAAAGGGCGTCTAGAGTCACTGGAACAACAGATTGACCAGATTTCGCCAAAGATCGTCCAGTCCGTCACTCTGTCCACCATGCATGGCTGTCCTCCCCACGAAATTGAAGCCATCTGCCAGTACATGCTGACAGTGAAGCGTATCGATACCTTTGTAAAACTTAACCCAACCCTGCTTGGCTACGAACGGGTTCGTGACATCCTTGATCAGCGTGGCTTTGATTACATCAGCCTGAGCGAAGAGTCCTTCAGTCACGACCTGCAAATGGCAGACGCGCTGCCTATGTTGCGTCGCCTGCGCGAGGTAGCCTCTGATAAAGGCCATCACTTTGGTGTCAAACTCTCCAATACACTGGGCTGTATAAACGACAAAGGACGTTTGCCTGGTGATGAAATGTACATGTCAGGCCGTGCGCTGTATCCACTGACCATCAACCTGGCTGCCATCATCGCCGACGAGTTTAACGGCCAGCTGCCCATGTCCTACTCCGGTGGTGCCTGGAAAGGCAACATCGCCAATATCTTTAACACCGGCATTCGCCCGATCACCATGGCCACCGAACTGTTGAAGCCCGGTGGTTATATGCGTCTGCGTGACTGTGCCAATGCCCTGGAAGAGTCAGGCACCTGGAACAAACAGGAAGTTGACGTACACGCATTGCAGCAGCTTGCCGAGAACGCACTGACAGAGGACGAGTACACAGAAAAAAGCTGGCATGAGTCACCCCGCAAGCAGGAAGACGTATCACCACGATTTGACTGCACCATTGCCCCCTGTAAAGAAACCTGCCCTATTGGACAGGATGTGCCTGAGTATATTCAGAATGTCGCCAGAGGTGACTATCAGGGCGCGCTCAAACTCATCTACGACAAAAACCCACTGCCTGGCATCACCAGCCATATCTGTGACCATCAGTGCATGTCCAGCTGTACCCGTAAGGATTACGAAGGCTCGATAAAGATTCGTGATATGAAGCGAATCGCCGTTGAACAGGGCTGGGAACAGTATGAATCCGAATGGGAAAAGCCCAAGCAGATATCACAGGCCCGCTGCGCTGTTATTGGCGCTGGTCCAAGTGGATTGTCTGCCGCTTATTTTCTGGCGCGGGCTGGTTTCCCGGTGGTGGTGTTTGAAAAAGAAAAAGACGCTGGCGGTATTATTCGTAACATTCTGCCAAACTTCCGTATTCCGACCGAAGTGATTCAGCAGGATATTGATTTTGTAAGGGCTCACGGCGTTCAGTTTGAATTTGGCTGTGACCCGGATATTAATGCGCCGATGCTGAAAAACGTGGGTGGTTTTGACTACGTCTTTATGGGAGTCGGTGCTGAAAAAGGCAATAACATGCCACTGGAAGGTGACCGCTCCCGACTGCTGCCATCACTGTCTTTCCTGAGAACCTTTAACAGCAAGCCGGAAACGATTTCTCTTGGTAAGAATGTCGCTGTTGTTGGTGGTGGTAATACCGCTATGGACAGTGCCAGGGCTGCCCTGAAGATACCCGGTGTTGAAAAAGTGTTTGTCTTCTATCGCCGGACTGAACACGAAATGCCCGCAGACCGGGAAGAGTACCACAACGCTGTGGCTGACGGGGCAGAGTTCCACTTCCTCACCAACCCTGAATCCATGACTGACGACGGTGAACTGACCTGTCGTGTGATGGAGCTGGGAGCAGAAGACACCAGTGGCCGCCGTCGTCCGGTTGCAACAGATGAGACCATGACGATGCCAATCGACACCGTGATCACAGCCATTGGCGAATCCGCCGACACCGAGCTGCTGAACAGCATGGGCTTACCCGTTGGCCGTGATGGCTGGACCATTGTTGATAAAACCACCTGTGAAACTGCTGTTTCCGGCATTTTCCTGATTGGTGACGCCCATACCGGGCCATCGACGGTTGTTCGCTGTATCAACGAAGCCAGAAAGGCAACGGATACGATCATCAGGCGCGAGTCAGCCCGGACTCATGCGGATACCAGCGTATTGTCGTCTGATTCCCAGACCATTCGCCAGCGCAGAGGGTTCATTCCCCTGACCAACGTTACCCGGGAAAATACTGAAGCCTTTGCCGCCCAGGAAGGGGAACGTTGCCTGGAGTGCAACCACATCTGTAACAAGTGTGTAGGTGTATGCCCTAACCGTGCCAATGTGGCACTGGACATTCCCGGCTTTAAGGAGCGTTACCAGGTTCTTCATCTGGATGCGTACTGCAACGAATGCGGCAACTGCGCCCGGTTCTGTAACTGGGACAGCAAGCCTTATAAGGAAAAGCTGACCATCTTCAGCCTGATGGAAGATTTCGAAAACAGCACCAATACCGGTTTCTTTGTAGATAACGAAGATGTCTGGGTACGCCATGAAGGAGAAGTACGCAAGCTGCATATTAATGTGCTGGGCGAAACCGGTGAGCTTCCGGATGAAATGGTCACCCTTGGTCGTGTGATTCGCCATGTGTACCTCAGATACCCATATCTGCTGGGTGCTGTAGGTCATTAAGTTGGGCGTAGGTTGGGTAGAACGAAGTGACACCCAACCTACACACCGAATAAAGGTGAAAATGCATAAAACCGTCTTACCAAGATTGGAAAAACAATAATGCTACTGATAAAAAATGCTACTGCTGTACAGTTTCAGCCTGCTTCAGTGACCGAAGGGGTTGATATTCTGGTTGATGGCAACAAAATCGCCCAGGTCGGCAAAGGGATTGATCCGAAACAGGCGACAAAGGTGATTGATGCAGCTGGCCGTGTTGTTATGCCGGGCATCGTCTGCAGCCACAACCACTTTTACTCCGGACTCTCCCGGGGCGTGATGGCAGACATCAAACCCTGCCCTGACTTTGTCAGCACCCTGAAAAACCTGTGGTGGCGACTGGATCGCGGCATTGACGAAGAAATTCTGTACTACAGCGGCCTGATCTGCTCCCTTGAAGCCATCAAGTCCGGTAGCACCGCTGTTATTGATCATCACGCCTCACCAGCCTTTATCAAAGGTTCACTGAATACTCTGCGCAAAGGTTTCATGAAAGCCGGCCTCCGGGGCATGACCTGTTTTGAAACCACCGACCGCAATTTCGGCATGAAGGAACTGGAAGACGGTGTTCAGGAAAACATCGACTTTGCCAACCTGATTGACAGCGCCAAAGCGACAGCCGACGAGCCTTATCTTGTAGAAGCCCATATTGGTGCTCATGCGCCGTTTACCGTACCCAATGACGGGCTGGGACTGCTGGCTGACGCGGTTAAAGAAACCGGGCGCGGGTTGCATATTCATGTGGCTGAAGATAAATACGACAGTACATGGAGTCGTCACCATTACGGGCAGGAGCTGCTTCAGCGTCTGGATTCCTTCGGGTTGCTGAATGAAAAATCCCTGATTGCCCACGGCACTTACCTGACCGATGCCGACATTGAACTGCTGAACCATCGCGACGGTTTCCTGGTTCACAATCCACGTTCCAACATGAATAACAACGTGGGCTACAACACCCAGCTTGATAAGTTCAAAAACGTTGCTCTGGGTACTGATGGTATTGGCAGCGATATGCTGGAAGAAATGAAGTTTGCCTTCTTCAAACACCGTGATGCCGGTGGCCCTCTTTGGCCCGACAGTTTCCTGAACTTCCTGAATAACGGTAACCGTCTGCTGGAGCGCAACTTTGGCGGCCAGTTCGGGCGACTGGAACCCGGTTATCAGGCCGATCTGGTTATTCACGACTATATCAGTCCAACGCCGTTTATAGGCGACAACCTGCCGGGCCACCTTGCCTTCGGTATGGGCAGCAATGGCGTACGTACTGTGGTGGTTGACGGTGCTGTTGTCTACGAAGACCGCGAATTCCCGTTTGACATAGAAGGCATTTATGCCGAGGCACGCACAGCGGCTACACGCCTCTGGAAAAATATGGACAACCTCGACTAAGCAGACTCCGGCCGGGTTAACACCCGGCCGGTTCTGTCTTGAAAACAAGAAAGCCCCGGGGAGGGGATAAGTAATGCTAAGTACCGACGCTGACCTTAATACCGAAGCGAAACCCGACCTGCTTGAACGTCTTTTTAAACTGAAACAGCACGGCACCACTGTCAAAATGGAGGCTCTGGCGGGCTGCACCACTTTCGTCACCATGTGCTACGTGGTGTTTGTAGTACCCGAAATGCTCTCAGCAGCAGGCATGGACAGAGGCGCACTGTTTGTTGCCACCTGCCTGGTAGCAGGTCTGAGCTGTATTGTTATGGGCCTGTACGCTAACTGGCCAGTGGGGCTGGCACCGGGCATGGGTCTGAACGCATTCTTTGCCTATGCGGTTGTATTGGGCATGGGCTACTCCTGGGAACAGGCGATGGGTGCCGTATTCTGGGGGGGTATTGGCTTTATGCTGCTAAGCCTGTTCAAAGTGCGGGAGTGGATTATCAACAGTATTCCCAAAGGACTGCGTATCGGTATTACCGCCGGTATTGGTCTGTTCCTGGCACTGATTGGCCTGAAAAATTCCGGTATTGTCGTAGCTAACCCCGGCACCATTGTGGGTCTGGGTGAAATCACTGACTTTGCACCGGTAATGGCCAGCCTCAGTCTGTTTCTGATTCTGGCGCTGAGCTATCGCAAGATGAAATCCGCCGTACTGATTTCCATTGCAGTCGTCACAGGTATTGCCCTGGCGTTTGGTGACGTTCAGTTCACAGGTATTGTCTCTCTTCCTCCCAGCATTATGCCTATCTTCGGCAAACTCGACATCATGGGTGCCCTGAACCCGGACATGATCGGTGTCATTGTCGCCTTTATGTTCGTCAACCTGTTTGACACCACCGGTACCCTGATTGCCGTAGGCGATAAAGCGGGTCTGGCAGATGAAAACGGCAAAATGGAAAACATGAGCAAGGCCATGATCACCGATGGTACTTCATCCTGGGTCGGAGCCATTATGGGCGCGCCCACCGTCACCACTTATGTTGAAAGCGCCTCTGGCGTAGCAGTCGGCGGACGTACAGGTTTAACCGCCGTATTCATTGGTCTGCTGTTCCTGCTGACCCTGTTCCTGTCACCTCTGGCGGGCATGGTACCCGGTTATGCAACAGCGGGCGCACTGATGTACGTCGCTGTACTAATGACTTCCAGCCTGGGTGATATGGACTGGTCTGACCTGACTGAGGCTGGCCCGGTTGTTATCACCACCATCATGATGCCTCTGAGTTTCTCTATTGCTAACGGTATTGCCCTTGGCTTTATCGCCTATCCGGTGATCAAACTGCTGGCAGGCCGTGTCAAAGAAGTCAGTGTGAGTGTATGGGCTCTGGCCATTATGTTCGCGCTTAAGTTTGTGATCTTTGGAATTTGATGCGAAGGCGTTACCCACTTTTTCTCTCAGCTTGAATCAAAAAGCAGAGAAGAAGTGGCAACGAAAAGGACTAAGAATGATCAAGCAGTTTTTACGACCTGAGAGCCTGGATGAAGCCCTGGCACTGAAAACGAAATACGGTGATGATGCCGTTTATATGGCGGGAGGGGCGCGACTGAACGCATCTCCGACCCGTACTGAACATGAAATCGTCATCAACCTGTCAGGCATAGACCTCGAAGGCTGTGAAAAAACCGCCAGAGGCTGGGAAATTGGCGCGCTGACAACACTGCAAACCGTTGTCGACCACGTCGCTTTACCTGAAGGGCTACGCGAAGCGGCTGCCCTGGTTTACAGTCGTAATGTTCGTAACCAGTGTACCCTTGGCGGTGAAATAGCCGCAGCCCTGCCCGCCTGCCTGATCGTTCCTGCGCTGCTGGCTATGGATGCCAGAGTTGAGTTGGCTGACGGCAATGTCATGTCCGTGGCAAAGTATCAAAAACAGTGCGAAGGATTGATTACCAAAGTCATTGTTCCTGCCGAAGTCTATGCCTGCTTTAACCAGAACGTCAGCAAAAGTGCTGCCGACCTGCCCATCGTCAATGCCAGTTTTGCCATTCAGCGTGATAAGGACGGGAATGAGTCCTACGGTATAGCCGTCTCCGGTTCCTCCATCCCCTTTGCACGTATCCCGGCAGAAGATTCGATTCTTGCCTTCCTGACCAACGACATCAGCCGTCAACAGCTGGAGGAACGTATCGCAGAAACGGTTTCATGTGAGACAGATTTCAGGGGCAGTGCTGACTACAAGCGTGAAGTCAGTGGTGTACTGGTGGCTTCCATGGTTGAAGAGTACCGTCTTCAGGCAAACAAAGTTCAGGCGAGCAAGGTTCAGGCCGGCAAGGTGAAAGGACAGTAAAATGGATATTACGTTTAATCTTAACGGTAAAGAACGGGTTATCAGGGCTGAAGCCGGTGAAAATGTTCAGGTGCTTCTGAAGCGTCTGGGCATGCGTTCCGTTCGCAACAGTGACGATGGCTATGGTTTTGCCGGTTCCGACACCATTCTGCTCGATGGTCGCACCGTTAATGCCAGCCTGTTAATTGCAGCCCAGCTCGAAGGATGCGATGTAGTCACCGCTGAATCACTCAACGAGTATGGCAAACTGGGTCCGGTTCAGTCTGCCCTGATTGATGCCGGAGTCGTTCAGTCCGGCTATAACGACCCTGCCCTCGCCCTGCTGCTGACCGATCTGCTCAAGCGTAACCCGAATCCGGATCGTGCTGAAATCACCGATATTCTGTCGTCTTTATTCCTGCGAGAGAGTGCTTACCAGCAGGTGTTCGATGCAGTTGAAATCGCCAGCAAGCGTATTAAGAACCCACAATTCAACAAAACTACTGCGCCTTCTTTTGCAGACAACCTGCGCCATGTAGGCAAACCCGGCGGTAAGGTTGACGCCGCAGCAGCCATTAAAGCAGAAGCCTGTTTTGTGGAAGACTTTGTCGCTGCCGATGCCTGCGTCCTGAAGATGCTGCGCAGTCCTCATGCCCACGCTTACATTACCCATATTGATACTACCGAGGCAGAAAGCATGCCCGGTGTGGTAGCCGTATTTGACCATCGCAACTGCCCGGATGTCTATTACACACCCGGTGGCCAGACAGCTCCCGAACCTTCACCATTAGACCGTCGTCTGTTTGGTCAGAAGATGCGTCATTACGGCGACCGTGTTGCCGCTGTTGTCGCAGAAACCGAAGAACAGGCGGAAGCCGCCCTGAAAACCATCAAGGTGGACTACGAAGAGCTAAAGCCAGTACTTTCCATCCGTGAAGCCATGGCAGACGACGCTCCCATTGTTCACAATGGCGTGATCAGCTATGGCGTTGGTGCGCCGGATAATCTGGAAGAACAGAATAAAACCGCTGATGCTCGCGATGGCCGTATTCATTTCAACTTCCCGTTTGGTGGTGATCCCCGCAAGAACATTGCAGCCACCGGTCACGGCGAAATTGGTGATGTCGATAAAGGTTTTGCTGAAGCGGATGTGGTACTGGAACGTTCCTATCAGTCCCGTCAGGCACAACAGTTACCCCCTGAACAGCATCTCTGTTACACCTACATGGAAGCGGATCGTGTCATTGTTCGCGCTGCTACCCAGGTGCCATGGCATGTTCGCCGTAAGATCGCTACGGTTCTGGGCATAAAACAGCATAAAATCCATGTTATCAAAGAACGCCTGGGCGGAGGCTTTGGTTCCAAGCAGGACATTCTGGTCGAAGAGGTTTGCGCCTTTGCCACTCACGCCACCGGTCGTCCGGTACTGTTCAGGCACACCCGGGAAGAAGAGTTTATAGCCACCTCTACCCGCCATGTAGCTGAAATCGCCATCAAGATGGGGGCGAAAAAAGACGGCACCATTACAGCGTTCGACGTTGATTTCCGTTTTAACACCGGCCCTTATGGCAACCATGCGCTGACCGTTCCCTGCAACGCTCCGGCTATTTCCCTGCCTTTGTACCCCTGCGATAACGTCAAGTTCAAGGTCACCACTTACTACTCCAATATTGTTCCTACCGGAGCCTATCAGGGGTATGGCGGTCCAAAAGGTAACTTTGCGGTACAGATGATCGTGGCAGAAATGGCGGATGCCCTGGGCATCGACCAGCTGGAAATGATCGAGAAAAACCGGGTACACGAAGGCCAGTCGCTGGAGTTACTGGGTAAAGTGGGCGAAGGCAAGCTGCCAACGTCTGTACCTGTTGCCCATAGCTGTGCATTAGGCAAAGTGCTGGAACAGGGGGCGGATCAGTTTGGCTGGAACACGCCTAAAGAAGAACCTGCCGAGTCCCATATCCGTGTTGGCCGAGGTCTGGCAACCATGCAACAGAAGTCAGGTATTCCCGACATTGACCAGGCCAATGCCTGGATCAAGCTGGCTTCTGATGGCACCCTGATTGCCCACTCCGGCGGTGCAGACCTTGGTACGGGACTGGATACCGTGGTGGCAAAACTCTCCGCCGAAGTACTGTGTACCAGTCTGGATGATATTCATGTGGTGTCCGGCGATACCGACAGCTGTCTGTTTGACAAGGGTGCATACGCCTCCAGTGGTACCTGTTTCTCCGGCAATGCCGCCAAGCTGGCCGCTGAAGATCTGCGCAAAAAGATTCTGAAAACCGCTGCTCACCTTCTGGAAGAACCCTTTGAGTCACTGGACGTGGAATATCCGGGCATTGTCTGTAGTAAAGACGCCTGTAGTAAAGACAAGCGCATCAGTTTCTGCGAAGTCGCGGAATACGCTGAAAGCGGCACCGGCTGCGGGCAGCTGATGGGACAGGGCAGCTTTATCACCAGTGAGTTTGCCTTCCCTTACGGTGCCAATTTTGCCGAAGTGGCGGTGGATACCCGTACCGGTAAAGTCTCTCTGCGTAAATTCCATGCCCTGGTGGATTGCGGCACACCGGTCAATCCGGAACTGGCACTGGGACAGATCTACGGCGCCAGCCTGCGAGCCATCGGCCATACCCTGCAGGAAGCCATTCAGTATGACGACAAAGGTCGTGTAGTGAATGCCAACTTTGCAGACTACGGAGCGCCTATGGTGGGTGACCTGCCGGAAGATTTCCTGGCGACACTGGTACCCAGTAATGATCCGGTCGGTCCGTTCGGAGCGAAATCGGTGTCCGAGATCAGTGTTAATGCGGCAGCACCGGCTATTGTTTCAGCCATACACGACGCAACCGGTGTATGGATTCGTGACTGGCATATAACACCGGAGAAAATGCTGCGAGCTTTGCGGGAAAAGTAAAAACAAACAACCGGGGTAATTAAAACTGCCCCGGTTTCAATAACATAGCCCACAAAGACCCATTGAGAGCCAGTGCCAGAAGCTTTAAAGCAAATAAATAGAGAAAGGCGTTGTCATGCAATACCCAAATACGGTTAAAGCTGTCCGGGGAACGTTGCTGGATATCAGCAAAGTCGGCAGTGAACTGGAATTAATCGAAAACAATCTGCGTTATATCAAAGATGGCCTGCTGATTATCAATCAGGGCAAGATCGCTTTCGCCGGTGAGTGGGAAGATGGCAAGGATGCTTTGCCGGAGTCCCTGCGTATCTGCGATTACCGGGGCAAACTGATTGTACCGGGATTTATTGATACCCATATCCATTATCCACAGATGGAGATTGTCGGTGCTTATGGCGAACAGTTGCTCGAATGGCTGAACACCTACACCTTCCCTACCGAAATGAAATACGGCGACAAACGCTATGCCAAAGAGATGGCAGGGCTGTTTGTTAAAGAGCTGCTGAAAAACGGCACCACCACCGCCATGGTGTTCTGCAGTGTTCATCCGGAATCGGTGGATGCGCTGTTTGAAGTGTGCGACCAGCGCAATATGCGAATGATCGCCGGTAAAGTGATGATGGATCGCAATGCGCCGGATGAACTGCTGGATACACCACAAAGCAGTTACGACGACTCCCGTCGCTTATTGAAAAAATGGCACAAGCGCAATCGTCTGCTGTATGCCATAACCCCAAGGTTTGCACCTACTTCCAGCCCGGAACAACTGGAAAAAGCTATGGCCCTGCGGGAAGAGTTCCCTGATGCCTATGTGCAAACCCATCTCTCTGAAAACACCAGTGAAATTGAATGGGTGAAATCCCTGTTCCCCGAGCGTAAAAGCTATCTGGATGTGTACGACCATTACCGTTTAACAGGCGAGCGCAGTGTTTATGCCCACTGTATCCACCTGGAAGAACAGGAGTGGCAGGTCATGGCAGAAACCGGATCATCTGTAGCGTTCTGCCCTACTTCCAATATGTATCTCGGCAGCGGCCTCTTTAATTACCCCAAAGCCGTGAAAGGCAATGTGCGGGTTGGTATGGCGACGGATGTGGGCGCAGGCACCTCATTCAATATGTTCCAGACCCTGAACGAAGCCTACAAGGTTGTACAGCTGCAACAGCAGAAACTGTCAGCACTGGAAGGATTCTACCGGGCAACGCTGGGTGGCGCTCACTCTCTGTATCTGGATGACAAAATTGGTAATTTTGACATTGGCAAGGAGGCTGATTTTGTGGTGCTTGACCCAATGGCCACCCAGGTACAACAACTGCGCTGGGATAACTCAACCACCCTGAGTGAAAAGCTGTTTGTGCTGATGACACTCGGTGATGACAGGAACATTTACCGGACATACGTCGACGGAACAATGGTTTACTCCTGTACCCGATAACATCATTTTTTATTTGCTTTAAGGTTCCCTGCTTAAGAAAAGGGATTCATTTAACCAGGATTTTCGTTGCAGTCAGGACAGGAATGCCGTCACTTCTGAAAATCACCACAAGAGAATTATTAATTATTATTTTGACCATTAAACGGAAGTGCAATGAGAATTGTTATAGCTTTGGGAGGCAATGCGATCCTCCAGCGTGGTGAACCCCTTGACTGTGAAACCCAGCGTAAAAACATTCATATCGCGGCAAAATCCATTGCCAGAATCGCCCGTGACCATCAGGTGATTCTGACCCACGGCAACGGGCCACAGGTTGGCTTGCTGGCGCTGATGAATGATCACTATAAAGAGGTTGCACCTTATCCTCTGGACTCACTGGGCGCTCAAACCCAGGGCATGATCGGCTACCTGTTTGAACAGGAACTGCGTAACCAGATGCCAGGACAGAAAGTGTGCGTTATGTCCACACAAACCCTGGTCGACAGTGATGACCCGGCGTTTTCCGATCCTGATAAATTTGTTGGCCCGGTTTACACCCGTGAACAGGCTGACAGCCTGCTAAAAGAACATCCTGACTGGGTAATAAAAGCAGACGGAAAACATTTCCGTCGAGTTGTCGCATCGCCAAAACCTCAGGCCATCCTTGAATTGCCGTCACTGCAACATCTGACCAGCGCCGAAGATATTACCGTGATCTGCGGTGGCGGCGGCGGTGTCCCCGTCAGGCGCACCACAGACGGGCTGTTAAAAGACGTTGAAGCCGTTATCGATAAAGACCGTTCCTCAAGCCTGCTGGCAGAAAAGCTTAACGCTGACGCCTTCCTGATTCTGACTGATGTCCACGCCGTTGCTACGCAGTTTGGGCATCCGGATTCCAGAGATATTCGTACCGCAACTCCTGAAGGGCTTAGCCAGTTTGATTTTGCCTCCGGCTCCATGGGCCCGAAAATCGAGGCAGCTGTCGATTTTGTGAAGAACACCGGAAAAATGGCTGCCATTGGTTCCCTGAGTCGTTGCAGTGAAATTCTCTGTTCAGATTCCGGGACCGTCATTCGCCCCGACGTTGAGGGACAAGTGACGTATTACTAGCTCATTATTTCAATAAAATTGATGCTCGTAGGTTGGGTATCACTACGTTCCACCCAACCTACGTGGCCTCAAATCGTTTCCCAGAATCAAGAATAAGCGAGTTTAGATTATGCAAATAGGGATTCCCGGAGAGATTCAGGCGAATGAAAACCGGGTGGCGGCCACACCGGATACTGTCAAAAAGCTGATTAAGCTGGGTTACAGTGTAATTGTTGAAAGTGGTGCCGGATTAAAAGCCAGCTTCGATGACAACGCTTACACTCATGCCGGAGCTGAGATTAAACCACGCAGCGAGGTATGGCAGGCTGATATTGTGATGAAGGTTAATGAACCTTCGGACGAGGAGATTGGCCTGTTAAAAGATGGGGCAACCCTTGCCAGTTTCATCTGGCCCGGACAGAACGAAGCGTTGATGAACCAGTTAAGCCAGCGCAATATTAACGTGCTGGCACTGGACAGTGTGCCTCGTCTGTCCCGCTCCCAATCCCTTGATGCCCTGAGTTCCATGGCAAACATTGGTGGTTATCGTGCGGTGGTTGAAGCGTCTCACCACTTTGGTCGTTTCTTTAACGGTCAGATCACGGCCGCTGGTAAAATTCCCCCCGCTAAAGTTCTGGTGATTGGTGCTGGTGTGGCTGGTCTGGCGGCTCTTGGCGCTGCTGGCAGCATGGGTGCTATTGTCCGTGCCTTTGATACCCGCCCTGAGGTTAAGGAGCAGGTTGAAAGCATGGGGGCTGAATTTCTGGAACTTGACTATGAAGAGGAACAGGACTCTTCCGATGGTTACGCCAAAGAGATGAGCCAGGCGTTTATTGATGCCGAAATGGCACTGTTTATGGAGCAGGCCAAAGACGTCGATATCATTATCACCACTGCGCTGATTCCCGGACGTCCGGCTCCCCGGCTGATTACCGAAGAAATGGTAAAAGCCATGAAACCCGGTAGCGTTATCGTCGACCTGGCTGCCCTTACCGGTGGTAACTGCGCCTGCACAGAAAAAGATAAAGCTGTCGTAAAACACGGCGTCACCGTGATTGGCTTTACTGACATGCCCAGTCGTCTGCCTACCCAGTCTTCACAGCTGTACGGTACCAACCTGGTCAACATGCTTAAGCTGATGACACCAGAAAAAGACGGCGAGCTGGTGATTGATTTTGACGATGAAGTGGTTCGTGGCCTGACCGTTATCAAAGAAGGCAATATTACCTGGCCACCGCCGCCTGTTAAGGTCAGTGCTGCCCCGACGACCAAAGCTCAACCCAAAGCCGCAGAGGAAGAAAAACCGCAGAAACCTTCCCGCCCCTGGTTAAAGCCTGCCCTGCTGGTAGTAGGAGCCTGTCTGTTTGGCTGGGTGGCGAATGCCGCGCCGGCAAGCTTCCTGGAAAACCTTACCGTCTTTGTATTGTCGTCTATTGTCGGTTATTACGTGATCTGGAACGTGACCTCTGCCCTGCATACACCATTGATGAGCGTAACCAATGCCATCAGCGGCATTATTGTCGTTGGCGCCCTGATGCAGATGGGCAGTGACAACAGTGCGGTACTGGTACTGTCGGGTATTGCCCTTGTCGTGGCGATGGTGAACATCGTCGGGGGCTTTGCGGTCACCCAGCGCATGCTGAAAATGTTTATCAAGGAATAGGGAGGTTAACCATGTCTGAAGGATTACTGGTCTCTGCGTATCTGCTCGCAGCCATGAAGTTTGTAATGAGCCTGGCCGGACTGAGTCGACAGGAAAGCGCCAAAAACGGCAGTTTTTACGGCATGCTTGGTATGGCGGTGGCCATCATTGCCACGATAGCCCATGCCAGTATCGCCGGTATGAACTGGGTAACTGTGCTGATGATTACCGGTGCCGGTATCGGGCTGTATCTCGCCAGAACGGTTGAAATGACCGAGATGCCGCAACTGGTCGCTATTCTGAATGGTTTTGGTGGCCTGGCTGCCGTCCTGATCGGCTTTTCCAGCGCCATTGAAGCCTCGGCTGCGGCGGGGCTGGTGACCGGAATGATATCCGCCGCTGAAATCATGATTCATGATTCACAAATAGGCTTTGGTGTGATGGTCGGCACCGTGACCTTCAGTGGTTCTGTAGTGGCCTGCCTGAAACTTCACGGTCGCCTTTCCAGCCGCCCGGTTTCCCTGCCCGGAGGTCACTGGACCAATCTTGCTATTATCGGTGCCTCTGTACTGATGGCCGTGGTCTTTGTGCAGCAGCAAAACATGCTGGCACTGTCGTTAATGACAGCCTTTGCCTTTGTTTTTGGTATTACGCTGGTTCTGGGTATTGGTGGTGCCGATATGCCTGTGGTGGTGTCCATGCTGAACGCCTATTCGGGTATTGCTGCCGCAGCCACTGGTTTCATGCTGGGTAACAACCTGCTGATTATCACCGGTGCCATGGTCGGCTCTTCCGGTGCCATTCTGTCTTACCTGATGTGTGCGGCCATGAACCGGTCGTTTGTCTCTGTGATTCTTGGTGGCTTTGGTACCGAAGGCGGCACTATTGTTGCCAGTGAAGATCAGGGTGAACACACGGAATCCAGTGCGGAAGACGTGGCAGAAATGCTTAAAAATGCCACCAGCGTTATTATCACCCCCGGTTATGGTATGGCGGTTGCACAGGCCCAGCATCCTCTGCAGGAGCTGGTCAACAAGCTCCGGGAGAAAAACATCAACGTTCGCTTTGGTATTCATCCGGTTGCCGGACGGCTGCCCGGACACATGAACGTACTTCTGGCTGAAGCCAAAGTGCCATACGACATCGTTGAGGAGATGGATGAGCTGAATGATGACTTTGTCGACACCGACGTGGTTCTGGTCATCGGGGCAAACGACACTGTTAACCCGGCTGCCATGGACGATCCTAACAGCCCGATAGCCGGTATGCCGGTACTCAGGGTTTGGGAATCCGGTCAGGTGGTGATCTTTAAGCGTTCGATGGCAACCGGTTATGCCGGTGTCCAGAACCCGCTGTTCTTCAAGGATAATTCCAGCATGCTGTTTGGTGATGCGAAGAAGTCTGTACTGGATATTCTGAATTTCTTCTGAGCAGCCATCTTTTCTAACAGAATACAGGCGACAAGGTTCACACACTGAACCCTGTCGCCTTTCCTGTTCAAACTATTGCTTCTTTTGCTCCAGCTTCCTTGCAGTCTCTTCTTCCACGTATTCAAAGAGATGGGGAAGAGAGGTAAACCAGTGACGGTCTTTTTCAGTCGTAAAGTACTCCAGTGACAAATAAGGCGCCTCCGGGTACTCATTCATCTCAATTTTCAGGGGTTTGCTCAGACCCGTCCGGCAATTAAATACTTCGGTCGCTTTGGCTGTAAGACGAACAGGTATTCCCAGCGCATCTGACAGAATCGCAAAATCCTCCAGCGAGCCAGGGTTCGACAAAAAGGTGCCAGCCTGAATTCTGGCTTTCACACCTTCCAGGTTAAACTTCTCAGGCAATGGTTTTCCATTGGGCTTTTTTTCATCGGTGATCAAAGCTTGCAGGTAATCGCGCACACGCAGCTGCATGATATTACCTGTTGCAGCAAGCATGTCATCTTTTTTCGATTCAACCTGTTTTTTCACAGCCGCTTTCTGTTTTTTCCCCTTACCTTTTTTCTTCCCTTTGCCGGACTGCTGAGGTTCTTTTGCACCGGTTGATGCCTCTGGTGCTGACGCAGCTTCTGTGTGTTTAACTGCGGTTAAACCTCTCTTTCCCATCTGCCAGGAAAGCTGGGTGTCTTTAAGTGATTGTTCAAGAGAATCAAAAACATCCCCAGGCATAAACAGTCCAAATGGCAGCTGAAATGGCTGAGGTTCCTGAGATTCCGCCGCAATAGCTTCGGCTTTGGTTTCAGCGCTGCCAGAAGCTTCTGCGCCAGAACGGTCTTCTTCGCTGACTGGCTGATTGACTGCCTGACTGGATAGGGCTGAAGCAGAAGGCTCATCCGGAAGAACCTGTTCAGAAGGCGCCTCCTGTACAAGACCTTCAGCCTGTTCTGGCGCAGTTGCCGGTTCCGTTCTTGTATCAGGAATACCGGTTGCCCGTTTCACTTCGTTTCGCAGTTGAACCGGCAAGGTGTCAATCATACTTTCATCACTAAAACGTACCCTGCGGGGTCTTCGGGCTGTGGCACAGTCTTGTTGAGCCTCTTTTACAGTGTCCTTTATGTTCTTCTTATTCAGTAAGTTCTTTATAAATGCGATACTACCATTCAGTTTCACACTAAACCTTTGAATATCCCTCATGCTTTCTTCAATAATCTCTTTGTTTCCTTTCCCACTTCGCCCTGTCTTTGGTAGCTGACGTAGCACCTCCCCCCTCCGTTGGTAAATTTCAGGCAATCGCATACAGCAAGCTGAAACTTTTTCAGCTTGCTTAGTCAGGTCTTCTGCAAGATGGTGCAGCTCAAGCAGTTGATCCAGAAATTCTGTTTGTTCATCTTCCAGTTCATAAAACACATCCAGTGCAGATCTGATCGCCTGTGCTATTTCCAGAACCCCCCAGTTGACATCTTTAACCTGATCTTTAAATTCTCTAAGAACATCATTAAAACGAAATTCATGCTCAGGAGGAGGAAGCTGACCCGTTTGCAGTACCAGCTCATAGTCATAAGTAGCATCTACCAGAGCAATCAGTTTCTCCAGACGCGGAACCAGCCGGATTGCCAGAACATCGGCATACCCATAATGAGCCTGGGCCTTGTCGAACACACTGGCGTCTTTATCCTCTATAACCTCATTAAAAGCTGACTTAACGACCTTGTTGGATTCTTTCCGGGAAACAGCATCAAGTGCTTTCACCAGGGAAGGGTGTAGCTGCACCTCATAATCAGGTCGGTTATCAGGTTCATTAACAGGCGCATCGGGTGACGCTGCCCGGGCAGTCTGCTGCTGCGCTATTCGCCTCTGCCTTCGTCGTTCACGCTTCTCAAGTTTTGTCTGGACTTTTTGCTTTTGAGCCTCTTCTTCACGAATCAGCTCATTGCCAATATCAAGGCCTCTCTGCTCTAAGGTCCTCAAACGCTGGACTATTGCATCACAATGTAAGTTAATTTTCGGGAATAAATGCAGTAGCGAGGCCCGATTTTCATCGTTCACCAGTCTGTTCTCATCTATATGCCTGATTAGCTCTCCAAAAGCGTCAACTATTTTTTTCGCACCCTCAACACGCTTCTTATGTTCCCCCAGAGGTTCTGCCCGGTCATATAACCAGGTCACTGCACTCATCAGCGGCATACAGAACAACATGCAATCTTTCGCTGGTAAGTCACCACTTTTTATTCGGTGGCTGAACTCTGCCAGCAGCTCCAAAGCCACTTCCGGCTTGTCGAGAACCATTGCCGTGACAATAGCGTTGATGCATTTCTGGCTGTCACACGGCTTCTGTTTAGAATCTCTGAATATCTCCAGCCAGTGTTCGAGGTAATGTCTGTTATCAGCCAGAACCGCCCGCAGCTCCTCCTGTTTTTCATTAGCCATGTATACTATGACAGAATCTTTGATGATCGCGGCAGCCCCTTCTGCCGCTACATCAAATTCCTTAATACAGCTTTCAAGTTCAGCGACTCGGTGCTGAGCAATACTACACTGCATAACTTCTGCAAGCACACCCATCCACTCAAGATTCTGGGCAATAAACTCTTCTGCCCTGAGAATATAAAGGTCTTTATCACGCAATTTTTCAAGCATGGGAGGAGCCTTACAGACAGCTCCAAAACGCTGTTTACAGAAAGCCGAATAAAGCCGGATATACCCTCTTTCGTTCCAGTACGCTGCCTTACGCTCATCACTACCGGGAACCGCTGACACTTCCTCCAGCAGCGCCTTTTCTTCAGGTGTCTGATTCCTTTTAATGGCAGCTGCCCTGACAGCCTTATCCACCATTTTAAATTTGGGGCTGACAGGAGAAATAATGCCGTATATCTGATTCAACAGTCCGGTATGCTCGAGAATTAAGTCTTTATACTGCGACATCAAAATAAACAGACGCTGACTTTTGTCGGAAAAGCCATGAAGGCCGTATTCCACTTCAACCGGTTTATACAAGTCATTGGTTTTAATGAATTTCTTAATAGCCCTGGTTGAAAGGTCCAGCTTTTCAGCAGCCTCTGTTATTGCAGCATCTGTCTTTCTTTTTGCAACTAACTGTTCAGTTTGATGCTTATCAGGTCCAGCCAATGCTTTGGCTTGAGCGATAATGGAGCTGGAATCCTTCGGACTCTGCTGGCTGACAGTGCGCCCGGCATGGCTTGTTTTCTTTGCCTCTTCTGGCTTGTCAGAAGGCTTCTGATCTTTTGCAGTTGGTAAGCCTGGCTGGTAGTGTCCTGTAGCATCCATAGGGTAAAGGCCTTTCCGTATTATTGTTCGAAAATTGTTGGACACCGTATCAGCCAGCTAGTTCAACTCCTAAGAGGTAGATTCTGCACCCATATCGTTAACCGGAAGCTTGTTGGGCTCATTCCTGCGCCGGAGGCTTCACTTCATATACGATCCATTCCCCTCCCAGAGAATAAAGATAATATTCAACAACCAGTGCCCTCATAAATTCTTTGCAGATTCCAGTATCAGAATATTGGTATAAACCAAAATTGGGATCAAATGTCTCTATGATTTGACCATCATATCGCAGACCTATCATGTGTCCTGACTCACCCGCCGGATGCAGAAAAGCAAACAGGCAGTGGCAGGGTTTACGTGATACCCAGTTAATAACAAATGTGGGATCAAAGAAACCTGCCCCTCTTGCAGACTCTCCGGGTGTAAGATTCTGACTACTGATCAAAGCAGGAATACCATCAAACTTATCCAGCTTATATTTATCCTTGTTAACAAAAGGAATAGTCCCGCGAGTATAAGCCCCCTGTATAATTGCCATTAAGTACGGTGGGCCAAGCTCATCAACGCTACGAACCCCCCTCCCTTCTGTTGCGATACTCTTTCTCAACCAGGTGAGTGTCGCTGCTGTGCATATGCCTGCGTTATTTATGTCCCAGACGGGCTCAAAACTGACATAACGCCCCGCTCTTTTCTTATTCCATCGCACATCTATAGCAGTAGTCTTATAGCCTCTCGTCGAGAACATCTTGATTATTGTCACCGTTAACGACCTTCAATCAGGAATAGACCAAACCAATTGCGCCACCCTGTTATGGCGTCGCAAAAAGAAGCTGGGTATAAGGTTAGTTCAGACGACAAAGGACAGATTTACAGAGGGTTAAAAAAGGTGTCTCCATTACTCTCTGGATAAGCCTTCATGAGGAATGTGGGGCAAATCCTGCCTACACTGCGGATAGCTTTTTGCCCATTTGAAGCCCTCTGCCTTTGAACCGGAACTCACCATGGAAAATTATTTTTCTGGCCTTAATCCCATTGACGCTGTTGATGCTGCTGGTGCCGCTGCACAGGGTTATACACCACTGCCAGACATTGATCCGGAACTTCTTAACTATTATGAGTCCCACAAGGCTTCACTGTTAGAGCAATTGAAACAGGAAGTGGTGAAAAGAACAGCAAAGCACGTAGCTATGCAAGGCTTAAGGCTGCTGACCGGTAACCTTTCCGAAACAGTGGCTAAAGTGCCTGCCGTTATGAGCACAACCCGTCACCTCGCCTGCCTCCGCTTATTGCTGGAAACAGAAAATTACGAGTGTGTTTGCCGTGATGGGGAAGGGCAAAACTGCAAAAACATCATTCGTTATGTCATAAACCAGAAGTCCAAAAAACTCGTCAGAACCGGTGTCGATATGGTACCTGGCCTCAGCCCGATACAATCTGCTGGCTCAAAAGCTCGCGCTGCCTATAAATTCGTCCGGGGGACGCTTGGTCAGGCCAGGGGGTACATGGCTTATGACCTGCATAAGAAAATGAAAACATGCTCTCTGGCCCAGGCCACTGCGGCTGAAATGCTGGGAAGTGTTTATCTGCCACAATGCTGGATAAAAGCGTTCACCGTCAGGGACTGGGATGAAGGCTGGAAAGTTCTGGAAGAAAAAATGGCGTCAACCTGACCGATGCTTCAAAAGCCATCGTCATCAAAAACCGGGAGGAAAAGTGTACTCATTTTCTGGTTACAGAAAAGATCTGGGTAAAAGGTGTCAATGAACTGGTATTGTAGTCAGACCATTTCAAAGGCAGACACTCATCGTTATAAGTGATCATAAACTCCATCAGGTTATTGCGTTGGATCCGGTAAGAACCCGCATTGCCATCATAAAACAGAAATGAACCAGACCGCTCCTGAATGACAGCGATAGCATGCTGGCCAAACCACAGAGTCATAAAAACGGCTTTGATATCGGGATTGATATCGAATGACTCATGGATGTTTCTAAAGTTCCTGTTCCAGGGCAATTCTTGCGCTATTAAACCCAGCCGTTCTGCCTCCAGGACAATAGTTCCAACAGCGGAATCTTTTACCATTGCCTTTTCCGCAATATCGCAAGCCCGCCTGCTGGCGACAACATTCTTTTCCTCAAGCCTTGGGAAGCTGGTTGTCATGTGAAAACTTAACTGCTCCCTCAACCACAGAAGAACGATCTGCAAACAGACTCCATGTCCGGGTTCACCCTTTGCCACAAAAACAGTATAGCGCTGCTGTGACTTCGACAATTTGACGGATAAGTTTCGGGGTTCAGCGTGCAATGCCCTGAAGATATAGGAGTTCTGATTCAGCATGTTTTTTAGCAGGAACTTGATGGCTATCGCGTACCTTCTTTGCTTGTCCGGCCTGATGGCTTTAAGCAGAGCTTCAAACACAGGACCTGCATCCATTGGTGACGGAGGCTCACTCTCCCAGACAACAGGTTGATTAACCCGTTCATTGAGTGCATTCAGTAAAGGCAGCATGGAGCTTTCTTTTTGCCCGGGGTTTTCTGCCTGCTCAAGGCGGGCAGCAGGATTCACCTGCCTGATGCGAAAAATGAAATCATTTATAAATTGCTGCGTTACTATCACTGCACTGTTTACTGGACTATTCCCACAACCTGTCAGAAGCATAACACAGCCTGCACGCCCGCAAGACTGCAATTCCCCACAAACCATCTACAATCTTTAACACCAGATTATCGTCATTCCCGCCTTCGCGGGGATGGCAATGGGGTTTTATTATCTGCCGCTTCCCCCAAGTCGGCTTCCATTCTGACATTTAACCAGACCCCCGATCATTACCATGCAGTTTATGATCATCAGTGTGCCTGAAGGAGAACAGGTTGCCAGCCTGAGCCACTCGCTGAATGCCGATGAGCTGCTTATCGGTCAGTCAGAGTCCTGCCAGATCCGGTTACCCGATCGCCAGAACCGTGTTGCTGATCAGCACGCCCGCCTGACTCGTGAAGACTCACTCTGGTATGTGGAAAACCTGAGTGACCTTCCTTTACATATTAATCAGGTCGAAGTACCGGTCCAGGCCAGACAACGACTACTATTAAGCGACGGTGACATTCTTTCCTGTGGTGACTATCAACTGGCGGCCAGCGATTTCAGCCCCTGGCTGGGTGCCACGGGTCTGCTGGACACACCTGTGTTGGCAGCAACAGAAGATCAGGCACCGGAGCAGTACGAACTCACACCCACCAGCAACGGGGAAGAAAATGAAGAGGCCCTTGATGACCCTTTTGCCAGAAAACCTGCATCCGTGGACAGTCAGACTGAGGCCGGGAATGTGGATGTCGCTATGGCCGGAGCCGACAGGCCACTGGTGGATCTCGCTACGGCGACCAGCCTGAACCCTGCTCCTGAAAAGAAACCACTGATTGATGTACTGTCAGAACCAGACGACCTGGATAATGACTGGAGCATACACAGAGGACTCTGGTACGGCAAAATTACCCAGCCTCAGGAGCCGGATGAATCCTGCTTTTATCCACAGGACAGCCATCCCGTGCTGACACAGATTCCACGCATTTACTCTCCATCACCAGGCTCAGGGGAGCACGCAACAGCCTCCCCCGATACACCGGCCACACAGCAACGATCTATCTGCAAGGCAATGCTTTCAGCGCTTGATCAGGCCATCGAAGATTTTTGTCCGGATCATCTGGCTGAACAGTTCAGGCAATCCGTTACCTCTTCATCGCCGGTCACCGACACTCATCGAACGAGCCGGATACGACAACACTTTCGCTGGCAGCCTGACGAACCTTCAGACGCATCATCAAATGTCGATTTCCTGCCCAACTACCAGCACTACTATCAGCAACTGATGGTCAGCAAACGCTACCGGTTACTGTTTCTGCAGCGCTTTCGTCAAGCCTTAAAGGAACAGGAGCAGCTATTCAGGAGCAACGATGATGGAACGTAAAAGAACCGCCTTTGTATTAATCATGGTTGCCATACTTCTGTTTGGCTGCCGCTCAAAACCGTCCCCAACCATCCTGACCCTGGATATCAGCACAGGCTACGATATCAATCGTATCGGATCGGGTCTGGCGGCACCGTTGCAAACCCGTCTGTATGAACTCAGTAGCAAAACCTTATTTGAACAGGCGGACTTTCTGGATATCTACCTGAAAGACGGCAGCACATTGCAGGACAGCCTGATCAAAAAACATCAGCTTCCCGTACTCCACCCCGGCGAACACCGCAAACAGACTTTTCAACTCAACAGTGCCACCCGATACATTGGGATTTTTGGCGAATTTGCCAGCTACAACAGTGCCGTGGCCTGTGCTGTTGAAGCCGTAAAAAAAGACGTAAACAACACTGTGACGCTGGTTATCGAGGAAAACCGCTTACGACTGGTGTCCACACCCAACAAATAACAGGGCAGCGAACCCATGAATCACACGTTTGATAAAGTGGTCTGGCAGGAAGGGATGTTTTTAAGTCCTCAGCATTTCCAGCAGCAGGAGCGCTACCTTGAACACCACAGCCGCCAGATGCTCAGTTTTATACATCCGGGGCTGGCTGGCTTTTCCAGTCTGCGTATTGATACCGATCAGCTTAAAGCCGGCAAGCTGTTCCTGCGTGAAGCCTGTGGACTGTTTCCTGACGGGACACCTTTCGAGCTGACTGACAATCTGATCCGGGATATAGAAAGCGCCAATGCCGGAGCTACGGTTTATCTGGTACTTCCACTGTTACGTTCAAACCAGGTTGACACTGCCACAACAGAGCAGCTTTCCAGTGCCATACGAAACAAAAGTTTTGACCGCACCGTCAGGGACAGCACAAACCACGACAACGACGCCGTTGAACTGGAACTCTGCCTTCTGAACCCCAGCCTGATGCTGGACAGTGAACCTCTGGACGATTACACCACTCTGGCTGTTGCACGTATTCAGGAATTCAACTCCGACAGCGAGATCCTGCTGGACAGAACTTTTATCCCCCGTTGCATGGACTACCGGGTTTCCCGTTACCTGCTTGAGCAAGTACAGAACATGCAGGCCCTGATGCAGCAACGCGCAGCGCAGATTGCGGCACAGATCGGGCTGGAAGGTGAGCAGAAAAGTTTCCAGACCATGCAGATTGCCTATATGTGGCTGCAGTCCCTGAATCGCTATGGCGCCTGGCTGAAGCAGATTGAACATCAGGCCGGCGTCAGCGCTGCGCAGCTTTACCAATGCCTGGTTTTGATGGCTGCCGATCTGTCCACCTTTACCACTACCCTGGCACCGGACTTCCCGGTGTTCGATGAAAACAACATATACGCCTCGTTCGCGCCCGTCATTTCCTGCCTGTTACTGAACCTGCGACAGGCCAGCAAAGAGAAAGTCGTGACCATAAGCTGGGATAAAAGCCTGTACAAACGCCGTCGTTTATTGCGCTGCCAGATTGATGACCGCACCCTGTTCAACGACGGGCGTTTTATTCTTGCGGTTTCATCCAGCCTGGGTTCTCAGATAACACGCACAACCTTTACATCAGCGGCTAAACTCTGTGGTCACAACCGTATTGCAGAACGGGTACGTAATGCTCTGTCAGCCGTTCCCCTGAACCCACTGCCTGCGGTCCCCCTGGAGCTGAGAATTCAGCCAAACACCGTGTATTTTGAAATCGATACCGGAGACGCGTTGTGGCAGGAAATGATCCGAACCCGTGACAAACTGGCGCTGCATGTGGACGAACAGATGCCAGAAGATACTACCATTGAGTGCTTTGTCATTCGCTAACCGGAGCCTTTATCATGAGTACCGGGGACAACACGAATACCGGGGGCAATGTTTCTTCTGAACAGAGCCAGTGCGCAGATACGAAAGACCTGCTGACCCATTTTTCCGCAACCAGCAACCAGCTGATCAACCTGTCTGCGGAACTGCTGGCTATCCTGACTACTCTGTCGCAACAGAAAAACAGCCATAACCTGCCCGAACTACACCAGTACCTGTTGAAATGCATGAGCCATTTACACAACAACGGCCTGCGATCCGACTACTCACCCCGGTTGATGGAAAAAGCCTGTTACGCCCTGTGTGCTGCCTTTGACGAAGAAATCATGAATACCAGCTGGGGGCAGGCTGCCTACTGGGAAAATCACAGTCTTGTGGCCCAGCTGTTCAAACAGCGAAATGCCGGAGAGGTCTTTTTTATCCTGCTGGAACAGGCCCGCCAGAACACCCGTCGTATGATTGACTTCATTGAGCTGCTGTATGTGCTTCTTCGTCTGGGGTTTAAAGGCAGGTATATGAATACCGATGGACACGCACTGGCACAACTGTGCAGTGACTTATACGAGGACATCTGCAAATACCGGGGCGAAAGCCCCTTACCGTCGTTGCCAGTAACAACCAGTCCATTTCGACCCCTTCGCCAGGCATCCACCCTGCGCTTCCTTCCGGTAATACTGGCTATTCTGGTGACCTGTGGCGTACTGACTCACCTCTGGATCAAAAACGCAAACCAGGATTACAGCGACAGTCTTCGTTTACTGACCGTTTCGCACTCAGCCGGGGTCGGGCCGGATTCAGATTCAGCTTCTCCCTCTCAACCCGCCAACCCCACCTTCTTCACCGGGAGCCCGTCGGACTTAAGCAACCGCAGTAGGACAGTCTTAAATCCGGCAGGCTCCTGGTTATGAAAAAAAGCATCCTGATAGTATTTACTCTCACCGTTGTTCTGCTGATGGTATGGCTACTGCCGTTATGGGCAGGCGATACCTTTGCCTGGCTGTCCCTTCCCTGGCAGATCCTGATCACACTGGTGCTGGTTCTACCCTGGCCGCTGTACTACCTCTGGAAATACCTGCGCCGGCGCCACTCGCTGGCAGCACAAAAAGAACACGTCATAGAACAGGATGAACAGCAACGTAAACAGAAACTCAGCGAAGACTGGAAGCAGCTATGGAAAAAGTTGCATCAGCGACACGGCAGCAACCCTTATGCCCTGCCCTGGCTGATGATGCTGGGTCCCGATGGGTCGGGCAAAACAGGGTGGCTGATCGACGCAGGTTATGAACGCATCAGTGGCAAGGCGGTCAACCTGCGTTCCGGTATTGTGTTCTGGCTGGGTGAGTCTGCGGTCATCATCGAACTGACCGGACACTATTACCAGCTGAACAAAGAGTCCCAGGCGGAAGAACTGTGGCAGAACCTGATCAAGTTACTGAAAAGGAAACGTCCCAGGCGTCCCTTAACCTCAGTTATAACGGTGATGTCTTCCGAGCAACTGGTGCTTCGGCAACCCTTCGGTTTACTGGAACTGGCAAGGCAGTTGCGCTGGCGACTGATGGAGCTGAACCGGCACTTCAGGTTACAACTGCCCACATGGTTTCTGTTAACACAGGCCGACAGGCTGAATGGCTTTGCTGAATTTTTTCGAAACTGCAACCAGCAAAAACAGCTGATGCCCTGGGGGTTTTCCCTACAGGAAGGTTATCGTTCCGACCATTTTTGCCAGGCATTCAATCTTTGCCATCAGGAGCTGTGTTCATTATTGCCCACTGTGCTACAGAACGAAAAAGACGGCAATGCACGCCGGGCCATTATGCGTTATTGCCTGCAGTTTTCATTACTGGGAGAACGGTTACGCTTTTTCTGTGAAGAGCTGTTTCAGTCACAACCCCATATCCCGACACCGCAGCTGAAAGGCGTCTGGTTCAGCTCCATTGGCCAGAAGGGGAGCAGCATCAACCTGCTGGCTTCAGAGCTGGCACGTATTCACGGCTTCACCGTATTATCGGAAAGCCCACAGATACAGAACACCCAGAGCCTGTTCAACCAGCAATTTTTCAACCGGATTATTTTTAATAACATGGGAGGCGTGGGTGAAAATCCCATCGCACGCAAAATCTGGCAGCTAAAGACCGCGGCATCAATTGCAGCGCTGGTCTTTATTTTGCTGGCAGGTCTGGGATTTTGCTGGCAGCAGATCGGATACAATCAACAACTGCTTCATAAGCAGCAAACAGCAATTCGGGATTACCGGTTTGCGGTACGTCAACTGGATGATGGCAATAATAGCAACTTTGCAGACGCCGTCGCGCCTCTCAGTAAACTCAAAGAACTTAGCGACACCTACCAGAAGACGGCAACCGCCTTCTACCATCTTGGACTGATGGACTGGAACCAGACCCGGCAAATCAATGATGTCTACCAGTTCCAGCTGCAACTTCGCCTGCTTAAACCTCTGGCCGCACTGTTGCATGATCAGCTGGAGTATGCAGAGCAACAAAACAGCAGGACACTGTTTGATTCACTGCAACTTTACCTGATGCTGTTCAAACCGGATATTCGGGATACCCAACTGCTCGAAAGCCATATCCTGGGCTTACTGGCAAAGGAGAAGGTACTGGAAACCACCAACCAGATTCAGCTGACGTTGTTGTTAAAAGATCTCTGGCAGCTGAAAGACCCACGTATCAAGCCCGATATCGCTTTAATTGACCGATCCAGACAATCCCTCAGCGGGCAGCTGGACGAAAAAGTGATATACGACCATATCATCGCATTGCCACAATACCAGGGAACGATCACGATGAAAGAGTTGTTTGGCGATGACTTTGACCAGCACTTTGTGCTTAAAGACGATAAGACTCAGTCTGGACTTCCCCGGCTTTATACCCGCAGTCAATACAAAACACTCGACCTGTCACCCCTGTCGTCAATGCTGAAGCAGGAACTGGGTAACCTGAGCCTTATCAACAGGGGTCTGCCAACGGTTTCTGCGGTTGAATTAAGTCGAGTCAGCGCCAAAGTGCGGGAGCTGTATTTTCAGGATTACATCCGGGCATGGCAAAAGCTGCTGGATCGCATTGAGCTTCGTCCGGCCACCACACTGGTACAGCTCTGTAATCAGCTGTCGAACCTTTACTCAGGTGAACGCGCCCCCCTGTTCAGTATGATGGCAACGATAGCCAGTGAAACCCAGCTGGCAGATGACTCAACCAACCCGGTTGCAGCCAGCAAAACGCTGGCAACCGCTACCCAGTCTGCAAAGGTAAAAGAACTCAGTATGGCAGCCCAGCGCACAGAGGCTGTTATTACCGGGGCAGGTAATGGCCAGCCCATACCACCGGACAACCCCGCCATTGTTAATCAGGCATTCGCTGAATACGTAGGATTTGAAAAACAACAAGCCGATTCCCTGGTACCGGTGCTGTCTGCCATCGTCAAAGAGCTGCAGAGCATCAGTACACACTACAACCGAAATGTGGCTATGTATGAACAGGCGGTTCAGGTGGTTGAAGACAGGGACATTGAGCTACCCGCCCTCTGGCAGCTGACAGCAAACAGCAAAACCATTGCCGCAAAATGGTTTGAACAGGTTGCCAGCCAGTACTGGCAACAGATTATGGCTGGTGCCTCACACTATGCTCAAGACCACTGGCAGCTTAGCGTATACAGTTTTTACAGCCAGTATCTTGACCAGCGTTTTCCACTGTCAGTCAGAGCCAGCAGTAACAGCCGGATGATTGACTTTATTGATTTCTTTAAACCGAAAGGGCTGCATGACAGCTACACGACATCTGTTTTGCAACCTTTTATTCTCCGCACCGATACCGGCTGGCAGCTTAAAACAATACGGGGGCAGAAGCTCGGACTCGGAAAGCAATTCCTGAAGCAGCTGGATAATGTCAAAACTCTGCAACAGAGCCTGTTTAATGCAGATGGTACTTTACAGATTAAATACCGCATGCGCTGTACCGGGCTGACACCAGAGGCCACCGAGTTTTCCATAAGAGACAACAATGGTCGCTTTGTATACAAACACGGCCCACAACTCTGGCAGCAAAGGCTCTGGCCCAGTGATGACACTGAACAGGTAACCGTTTCTATGCTGGACAGTAGCCTGAAACTGTCACAGCAGAGCTATTCCGGTAGCTGGGCGTGGTTACGTTTTGTCTTCGACTGTCAGCAATGGCAGAACGGCAACCGGACCGAGCTGAAGTATCGCTATAAAGGTTATGATGCCAGGCTGGAACTGGATATGGATCGCCGGAGAACGCCTTTCAGCAAGACGATATACAGCCAGATAAGCCTGCCGCAGCGGATCGGACAATAACCATCCGTTATCAACCGTCTTCAGCCTCCAATGATTACAGTAGGCCAACCAGTAATAATAACCCCGCCATGGGCGGTCTCATCGCCCATTCTCGCCGCCGGACGTTCATTAATGAATACCGTTACACTGCCCATCACCACAAAATCGGGCGGCCCGACACAAATACACGGTTGCCCGACACCTGCCGCAGGCAGGCCACCTATCAGAACCGTTGACGGCATAGGCAACAGAGGACCGCCGACATGGGGAATGGGAACAACTGCCGGTGTCTGCATGGGACAGAGGTGCATATCGAGAACTCTGGCAGCAGGCCCCGCCATTTTTACCTCCCACTGCCACCGGCAGCTATGTTGACACCCAGCTTAATAAACTGTTTGAACCGTTTTTCTCCCTGTTTGCCATCCGGCAGTAATGCCGCCAGAGAGATGGCTCCCGCTACCGCATGGCTGTAAAGGTAAGCCGGTGCCGGGCTTTCAGGCGCATTCAGCGGGGTAATGCTACCCCCGCTCCAGAATACCGCCTGCGACAGCCAGCCGCAGGCATTATCCAGACCGATTTTTTTCACTTCTATTTCCGCCAGACGCCGATGGGGTTCAGTACTGTCCGTTAACCATTGATAAACCACCTGGAGGCTCCGCTGTTGTTCAGCAGGCAACGTCTCCTGCACAGTCTCAACACAACAATATCCCCACCAGATGACTTCCCGGGCAAACAGACTGTGACATAAAAACACGACCACATCCTGCCATTGATTTGTGTCGTATAACTGATTAATCAGCTGAACAGGCGACAGGTCAGGGTTAATGGATTTTCTGAAATCCGGCTCCTGCTGATACCGAACCAGAATATCGGTTGCCTTGAGTTGCGGGATTTTCTTCAACGCTGGTGCAACAATCAGCATAAATTACCTCAGTTTATTTTGGCGATCGCTCCGGACAATTCCACCAATGCCCCGGCCTTTACAGACGTCAGGGCATTGCCATTGATGGTCACCAGAGTGCCTTTCACCTCAGCATTAACCGACCCTTCCAGAGACGCTGATACCCCCCCTTTGACCTCTGCCATTACCTGAGCATCCGCCTTGACCTCAACACCACTGATCTCAACACCGGCAGGCGAGACTTTAACAGTGCTGGGACCGCAGCTGATTTCCACAGCCCCGGGAGAAAGGCTGACTTTACTGGCACCTACGGTAAACTCAACAGCGGTTTTGCCCTTGCCGGAAATGCTGGCAGCATCCAGAGACATACTCCCGGATGCCTTGCCAGTCATATTTTCCGTGGTCTCCATCTCCAGATTGCCCTGACTGTTGACTGTTGTGGCACCCTCAACTTTTAAATCGAAGCTGCCATCGGTCTGCTGCTGATACTTCCCTTTTGTCTGCAAATGGTAGTCAGCATCGGTTTTGGTAGAAAGATTTTTAGTGACCTCTGTCGACTGTTCACCCTCTACCTTGTGTGTGTCGTTTTCTTTAACCGTCCGCTCCGAAGCTTTTTCTATAAGTGTTTTATCATTGCCTGTCACGGTTCGCTCAGCATCGTTCTTGACCAGAACCTTCATATCTTTCTGGGCTTGCAGGTACACCAGTTCTTCTTCAGATTTACAGTTAAACCGCAGTTCACTGTAATGATCAGCCCCCGCACCCGGCAGGGACTTCAACCGCATCCCCTGCTCCATTGCGTTACTATAAGGCTGCTGACGTTTGCCGTTATACACGGTTCCCACCACCAGAGGCTGGTCAGGATCGCTGTCGAGAAAACCCACCAGCACTTCATCCCCCACCCTGGGAGTAAACTGGCAACCAAAACTATCTCCCGCCAAAGACTGGGCAACCCGAACCCAGCAGGAACTGTTCTGGTCACTTTTACCTTCCCTGTCCCAGTGAAACTGCAGTTTAATACGGTGGTACTTGTCCAGATAAATTTCCTCGTTATCCGGCCCCGTCACACTGGCGCTCTGTAATCCCGCCATTACCGGTTTGAGCAGACGCTGTCTGGCTTTCCAGGGAGTATCCGCAGGCAGGCAGCGAAACCGGTTGGTGTATTCCATGGAATGTCCATCTTCAACAGTGGTAAATGTATGAACGATATCACTGAGTAGCCAGCTCACCTGTTCATTGCTATCAGGGTGGTGATCCAGGTGAAATGTTGTTCCACTGGCAAAGTTAAACAGACTGCTGGCTCCACTCACCTCGCTGAATCCGGTATCAATACCCTGCATCTGCTGTGCAGAGACCGTATTGCCCGCATTTTTTTCCTGAAACCCGCCCGGGTAAAAATACTGTTGCAGATTCTTATGACGAACACTGCTGAAGGTTGTTTTGGCTTCGTCAGCCATCACCGGCTCTGCCATCTCAACGTTGTAGTCAGCCGTTACCACCGAGCCAGCACACATGCTGTAAATGTGTTCCCATTCAGTGATGGCACGTTCCAGCTTATGACTGCCTGCAAAGTATTCGACGCTGCTTTCACCGCAGTCTCCAAACAACCGGTTATTCTCCCCAATCACCAGTGTGTGTTGTTTCTGCTGCTGACGAAAAAAATAGTACCAGCCCTGGGCATTGATCAGCCGCTGGATAAAGCCCCAGTCGGTTTCATTAAACTGCACACAGTATTCACGCCGCTGGTCGTTAGAACCATTCAGTTCCAGATAGCTATGAAAACCATGTTCACGGGCGATGGTTGTAATGATCTCGCTGGTTTTCTGCTGCTGAAATACCCGACAGTTCTTTCGCTGGGATAAAAACCATGACCAGGGGGCTGCTACCAGTTCATATTGCAGATAATCCCGGCTGGACAACCTGCCAACCTGACGCACCTCTACACAGAAACCGTGAAAGAAACGTTCCCGTCGTCGTTCGGAATCCTGCAATGGCTGATAACAAAAAGAAATCGTCTGCCCCAGCAGGTCACGCTCATCCACATCCCGCGCCAGCACCAAAGCCCTGTGTTCAAACAGCTCATCCAGCCGCTCACTACTGGTTAGCCGGGAAACTATGAGTTCATTACCATTTTCCGTTGTGGCCACCAGCGGTCGTGATTCAGGGGTTATTTTTTCTGCCACTGTTGACTCCTGTTCTATTTCTTAACGGTAATGCTTCTGTAGGTTAGGTCGAGATTGAGCGGTTCACTAATCACTGAACATTGAATTCCAGCCGATGGTTCTCCAGACCAATACGAACCTGTGTAATACTTTCTCCTTTCGCCAGCCGACTCAGGCACTCTTCTGCCAGTACAGGCATCAAACGACGGTTGACCTGTTGTTCAATCGCTCTGGCTCCTGTCTGTGGGCTGTCATTCCATGCCACAAGCTGTTCAATCACGGCGTCGTCAACAATCAGCGAGGCACCATAACGGGCTTCCAGGTTTTTCTCCATTCGACGCATTACTAAACGACAGATTTTAGCCATATCAGTGTCGTTCAGTGGCAGAAAGGGAATCAGGGTAAGCCGCCCAAGGAAAGCGGGTTTGAAAAAGTGCAACAGTTCATCATTGATCACAGCAACAATATCCGCTCTGTCCGGTATTCCTTTCTCCTCATGCTCAAACTCTTCGACCAGGTCACAGATAGCCGCATCTGCAGCATTCGACGTCATAATGATAATGGTCTGACGAAAGTCCACTTCTCGCCCTTCACTGTCAGCTATACGTCCCTTATCAAATATCTGGTAAAAAATATCGTGTACACCCGGATGAGCTTTTTCCATTTCATCCAGCAACAAGACCGAGTAAGGACTGCGACGAATCGCTTCCGTCAACACACCACCCTCGCCATAACCCACATAGCCTGCCGGCGCACCAAGCAACATGGATACTTTATGTTCTTCCTTAAACTCCGTCATATTCAGTACAGTCAGATTCTGGTCTCCACCATACAATTCATCCGCCAGAGCCAGACCCGTTTCTGTTTTACCCACTCCTGACGGGCCACACATTAAAAAAACGCCAATCGGTTTACGTGGGTCAGACAGTCCTGCACGCCCTATCCGTACACTTTTACTGATTTCAGCAATGGCCTGATCCTGCCCGATTACTCTCTGCCGGAGGCTGTCTTCCAACGTCAGCAGTCGCTGAATTTCATCACTGAGCATGTCTCCAACAGGTATTCCGGTCCAGCCTGATACCACCGCTGCCACACTGTCGGCATCCACCCTGGGATACACCATGGGAATCTGCCCCTGCAGTTCCTGCAACTGTTCCTGCATCGTCTCCTGCTTTTTCTTCAGGGCTTCATTCACTTTTCCAGTCTGCAAATACTGTTCGTCAATTGCCGCTTCCTGAGTCACCAGCTCTTCAACCAGAGCCTGCTCCTTCTGCCACTGTTCCTTTAGGGTTTCGACTTCCTGAGAGACCTGTTCCAACCGCTCTTTTACGATAGTCACCTGATCCTGCTCCACAAGCCCTGCTGCCTGATCCCGGCTGAGTTCTGACAATTCTCCCAGCAGGTAGCGTTGCTGTTGCAACACCCCCTGAAGGCGCATAGGAGTCGTATGGCGGGACAGGCTTACCCGTGAGCAGGCCGTATCCAGCAAACTGATGGCTTTATCGGGCAACTGTCGTTCGGGAAGGTAGCGAATCGAAAGTCTGACGGCGCTGGTCACCGCATCATCGTGAACTCTGGTTCTGTGATGCTGCTCCAGAGTCGCAGCAACGCTACGCACCATATGAATAGCCGTTTCCTCATCAGGCTCATGGACTTTGACGGGCTGAAAGCGTCGGGCCAGGGCTGCGTCTTTTTCAAAGAACTTCTTGTATTCTGCCCAGGTGGTCGCCGCAATGGTTCGAAACTCGCCTCGTGCCAGGGCAGGTTTGAGCAGGTTCGCTGCATCATTCTGACCTGCTGCCCCTCCGGCACCAATCAACGTGTGCGCCTCGTCAATAAACACAATCACCGGCACGTCTGACTGCTTCACTTCATTGATCAGGTCTTTCAGGCGATTCTCAAACTCTCCCTTGATACTGGCACCCGCCTGTAACAGCCCAAGGTCAAGATTCAGGATTCGGATGCCTTTCAGATTGTCAGGAACATCCTCATTGATCACTTTTTGCGCCAGCCCTTCAACGACTGCCGTTTTTCCTACACCGGCGTCACCCACCAGAATAGGACTGTTTTGACGACGCCTGCACAGAATATCTATGATTTGCCGTATTTCCTGATCCCGACCGACAATTTTTCCCCCCGCACTGCTTCCCCCGGTACCAGAAGCTTTATCACTGGCAGCCGCAGCCGTCATATCGGTCGTGTATTTGCTGAGCGCCGACGCTTTTGGCTCAGCAGCCGTAGTTTCTGGCGCCTCTGCCACCTGAGCCTGTAATGCCTCTCTGGAAATCTTATGAAGTTCTTCTGTCAGAGGAGTTTCCACCATGGCAAACGAATCATTATCCAGTAACGCCAGTATCAGGTGGTGAACACCAATGGTCTGCTGGTGAAAGTTGACAGAGGCAATCAACCAGGCATCCTGAATCAGGACAACCGTGTCGTGGGATAAAGCCGGTGTGCCGTCAAAACCACCTGGCTGACGACTTAAGCGCTGTTCCAGATCGTCAATCATCGTGGTCACTGACAACTTCTGGCTGCTGATTATCTGGTTCATCGCGGCCCCGGGCTCCCGGCACAGCTGCATCAGCCAATGCTCAATTTCAACCACTTTGTGTTTACGGTTAACGCACAGTGCTGCTGCCGTTTCCAACGCCTGTCTCAACTCTGTTGACAGTCGCCCAATAAGAGTTTTCAGTTCAAGCTGTTTCATCACAGAGGAATCTCTGGTACGAATGATTTGTCCTGCCGTTCAGAGTGTTCTCTGTCCGGCAGCCCGGGATAATCCACAACGATGATCTGATCAGGATGTCTCTCAGGTATCAGGCAACTGAGCAAGCCCAGTCTGGCAGTACTGATACAGGGCCTGCTATTAAGTGTGGGCGAGGCAAGACAGCGTTTGGAACATTCAATCTGAAGGCGAAAGCGGGCTGCACCGGAAAAGTAAAGGGCACACATTTCCAGCATGGCAGGGGCTAATGAAAGGTCAGAAGTGATCGCTGTATATTCATCAGGATTTCTGGCCAGAATCACCACGTTGAGCCTGGTGTGCAACAGATAACAGCTGCGCCCTACCACCGCGTTTCGCCCAAGATGCCCTACACACCGGGTTTTATGGTCGACTCGACAGCGCATCCGGGTCAGGCACTCGGGAGCCAGCAGCAGGCGCACCAGAGGGGGGGCTTCCAGACGAATAGCGATTGAGAAATAGTCCTGAAGAATGCCACTCAACAGCACCAGACTGGTCGTTGTTCTGTGCAGAACCTGGGTGTATCGCACCAGATTATCCGGTGGTATCCATTGGGTGGGAATCGGCATGCCCAGCAACGTCAGTACTGTTTTATCCAGCAATCCACCTCTCTGGTAACGCTCTTCATAGCGCACAGACAGGCTGGAGCGATTAGCAACCATCGACGTCAGTTTCAGTGACCGGTGATTAAAGACAGTAAACAGGGCATGCAGGTCATCGTCGTCCCGAACCAGCCGCTGCTTCTGCTCCAGATCCTGATAAACATATGGCAGAACACCGTTGTAGCCAGTTAGCGATGGACAGGTGACTTTTATACGCCAGCCCCTGCGGGTACGCAGAATGTTGCTGATTTCCGCAGAGGCATAGCCATAAACCGGGTCACTGACCGCCCGAAATGCACCGCCGGTTATTTCGATGATCCTTATCGCCTGGGCAAACTGCCAGCGCCAGGGCTGCTGCTGCAGGCTGTCGCTCAACGATTGATCTGATAACCATGTCGGCGTGTACATCGCATATAGTCTCCGGAATCGCCTTTGAGACGAATGACCACTTCGATAAAACTGTGATAGCCAGCGTAACCCGCCACCAGAAAGTCAATCAGGTTCACGAACATCATGATGCTGACCTGTTTGAGCCTTGCGGGATCCAGCTCAATGATTAGCTCAACGCCCTGGGTAAAACACTGATGTCCGCCAATACGCAATGGAGCCACCAGGGGACGAGGCTGCATTTGCACCAGGGAATCAAGCCAGGCAGTACTGACCGAGTTGTTGCGCAGGCAATACACGTACATCAGCGTGCGAAAATTACTGGCAGGGTCACGGCCCTGTAATACCGAGGTAAAAGCGCCTTTCAGGTGTACGAGCAGGTTCAGACGATTCTTAATATTATGCTTACGTCGTATTCTTGCCGTTGGTCGCATCATCATTTCAGCGTCCGTTGGCAGTGCAATACTGTCAAGGCATTCCAGCCGGGGATTATCAGGTAACTCCAGAGCCTGCATCCCGTTGTTGCAGACCAGATGCGGTGACAGCACCATTGTCTGGTTTTTATTCATCTGAAGGTTCGGAAAAACGACCGACAGCTGTCCACATACATCAGTATCGGTTTCAGGCGGGTGGTAAAGCCAGAACCGGTCGTGACCTGTATCGTTGTGCTTCAGACCATACATTGGCGGCAGTACTTCTGGTTGCTCACCGGTAATGTCGAGCACCTTCTGAACCGACTGTACTTCCAGAGTGTTGACAGAATGAGTATCGGGAACCAGCTGGTAACTGAGCTGTCGGTGATCAACAACCACAGGTTCTGCAATATGCTCAAACAGGTTAATAACAGGCGCACAGCCCAGGCTGTAACGAATACCGTCAAGGGCTGACACCTGCTCATCAGCAATATCTTCCAGAAACACCAGCAGAGTAACCCGCTGACAGGAAAACTGCCGCAAAGCATTGCCAATATCCAGCAAACGAAAACCGAAAAATAACTCTGGCCAGGCAAACAGCTCCAGCATCATCTGATAATCAAGGAAGGTACTGTTTTCATGGGTTATCATGGAATCCCTTTCGGTAAACCCTACCGCTGCGAATTGTCCCATAGACAGAACAACCTGCTGTTCCTTGTCATTGACCAGAACCATCTGACAGCGATGCCGGGAAAGGTAGTCGTACATCTGAGCCTGATGCCGGGCCAGCCCCTGAAAGTGAATACTGATTTCTGAGAAGGGTGCCAGATCAGAAAAACTGCGTGAGTCATCCAGCATACTCAGCTCCAGTTTCAATAAGGCGGTTGATGATTCAGGATAATCAATGCCTGAAAAGGTAAACGGCCTTAATTCAAACTGGCTTTCCGTGATATCAAAGGGACACAGTTGCAATTCCCGTGTAGTTTGAAACCGGCAGAATTGATCTTCATTGATATAAGCCCTGAAACGGGTACCTGGAGGCAACGCTGCCACCTGCGACTGGCCACTGGAAGGTGCAATCCGGATCATGCTGGTTGAAGGCAGGGACTGCAGGCACATGGGAAAAACAATATTCAGCAGACTGTTGGAAAGCTGGGTTGACCCCTCCGCAAGCTGCCGAGACAACCGGGCATTAATCAGGGCGAAAGATTCCAGCAGCCGCGCGACATGAGGATCAGACACCGAGTTGTAGCTAACCCCCAGGTGACTGGCCAGCTGAGGGTGTTCCTCTGCAAATGCCCTCGCTTCAGTGTACAGAAAGCTCAGCTCTCGCTCGTACCAGGACATCAGGGTGTTAGGCAAAGCGATTCTCCTCTATATCCAGATGGCTGCTGGTGAGATTAAGGACCGAATCAAATACGACAGGAATCATTTGTTGTTTCTCACTCTGCAGTACACCCTCAATGCGAATAGACAGGCGATTTCCCCGTTCCCTGACTCTGTCTACTTCGACCAGAACTTCCTGCAGCCGGGGTTCGTAATAAAAGAGCATTTTCTCGATTTCCCGACATAAACGATTGTCCTGAAAATCACTATGCCCAAGATTTCTGGTAGACAGTCCATAACCGTAAAGCGAATGACATGACAATATTTCAGATTTTGCAGTTTCCCGGCTTTGCCTTGTTTCAAGCAGGTATCGGATATTGCGCCGCACCGAATGCTTCAGGTCTTCCATATTATCACCAGACGGAGCTTCCTTAAGAAAAGCAGCCAGCAGGTCTACATTCATGACGTTCACCCCTGGAACCTGGCAGCTGTTCTGGCTGCATGAATGGCAGCCAGTTCACTGGCGTCAGTTTTCAGGACGATATGAGTGTTGATCGCATCAAACTGATACTGTGGCTGCAGCTCAACCTGACAATGATAAATGCCCAGGCTGGCATCGCCTGAAATCGTTGCTGATGCATGCCTCAGAGGGTAGCGGGCCAGTATAGGCGCGTCAGCATAGTCGACATTGGACACATACCCCTGCAACCAGTCATTTAAGTCCTTTTCACAGGCTTCTGCACTCTGGTAACTACCAATACGTTCCCTGATTAATACTTTCAGATAGTGTCCAAAACGACACCCAATCAGTGTCGTCTGAATCATGCTGAGAACTCTCCAGTCATCGTTGTCCACTGGAGGCATAAAGACAGAGCGGTTGTTAAAAAAAGCCAGTTCCTGAGTCAGGTAGCAGGTTGCCAGGGGAATAAAGCCCTGTTCACTGTAAAACTCCTCAAGGCTGTCTGTAAGGCGTATCCGGGCTGCCTGCGGTAAACCGGTACGAGAGCCAATCATAGCCCCGCCGAATTCCGATTCCCTGAGAAAACCGAACCAGCGAATGCGATTAAACTCCTTCATCACATTTCCGGCAAATGCAAAGGCGCTACTGCCCCACAGGTGATCACCTCCCTTATCGCCAACTGAGTATTCATTAAAGTGAATGCGGTGATAGCAGGCCTGCCAGGGAGTCCGAAGCAGCTGTTCAGGCAGGGTCAGTCCCAGAAACCGGCTGACACCCTGTGTACGCAGATGCCGCCAGCCCACAAAGTCATTGCTGTCAAGAATACGTTTGACCCGGGCCAGGTCAGACCAGACGTTAATATCATCAGTTCCCAGAAAATTCCGGGCAACGGGCAGGATTACCGGACACAGGGCGTGCTGACCCAGCTCACCTAGCAGTTGCAGCAGGTAAAAATCATCTGAACCGCTGATTTCATCCATTTCGGATGAAACCGGATGATCCACCAGCAGCAAACCAAATGGCTGCCCTCCCAGAGTATTCAGTTCCTGCTCACAGATCAGGCGGTGCAGAACAGACGAGCGGATACTGACACCCTGATCAAGATCATTTGCCAGTTCTTCCCAGCTGAGATCCAGAATCCTGACATGTAACAGCTTTCCCACCTGATAAGCAGGAACCGCCTCCAGCATAAACCACAGACCTCTCCACAGAGCTTCCAACCGCTTGTAGGCAGGATGCTGAATGATTACATTGAGCTGTAGCGTAACCATTTCATCAATACCGGCCACCAGCTTCTGAATCAGTGCTTCAGCCTGCGACAGTCGTTTTTGTTCTGGTGAAAACAGACTCATACGTCCTGCCCTCACCCACCACCACCTCCTCCTGGAATATTCGCAACCATACGCAGCGATGTAGTCAGCTCTTCCATCTGCAGCCAGGGGCGCAGGTAGGCAATCGCTGAATAACAGCCCGGTCGCCCGGCCTGCTCTTCAACAGTAATGGTTGATTCCCGCAGTGGAGTTTTAGCTCGTGCCTCATTCCCCGCCGCATTAGCATTGGTGTATTCGCTAATCCATGTGGACAGATATTTCTCTACATCAGAAGGGTTCATGGCAGAGCCAATCTGATCCCGCCCCATAACTTTCAGGTAATGGGCGATGCGGGAACTGGCCATAATGTAGGGCAGCCGGGCAGAAATGGCGGCATTGGCTGTGGCATCTTTGTCAAGATACACTTTGGCTCTTTGCAGAGTCTGCGCCCCAATAAAGACACCGTAGTTACCATTCTTATAATGAACTAATGGCAGGAGCCCCAGATCTGAGAGTTCTTTCTCACGCTCATCGGTCAGATTGACCTGCGTTGGACACTGTTGCACCAGATCGCCCGCTTCTGACGTGTAAGTGTAGTTTGGCAAATCAGAAACTTTACCTCCATTTTCCAACCCACGAATGCTGGTACACCAACCAAAGGCACTAAACGCATCATTAATCAGTAACCCCATATCGTAGACAGCATTACTCCAGGTAAAATCGTCCATGGATGACGGTCGTCGTTTTCCATCAGCCGATTTAGGAAATTCTTCATAGCCAAAGGCTTTCACCGAACGCCCTCCTGTGCCATAAGGAGTCCGTGCCAGGGTTTGGGGCATGGTCAGGGCCACATAACGGGAATCATCACTGTCCCTGAAGCCGTTCCAGCTGGCATAAACGGGAGATTCAAAACCCGAAGCCACCGGTCTGCCTTCACTAAACGCTTCGAAGCTGCTGAACTCGAAAAGGGTAGGGCTTACCCCCCCGATAAATGGTGCATGGGAAGCAGCAGCTACAGTTCCCAGATAACGCAGCAAGGCAACATTTTCGTCATTATGATCAAACGTGTAGTCACCTAGCAGTACGCCATAAGGCTCACCGCCCGCTGTACCAAATTCACTCTGGTAAACCAGGTTAAAAAGACGACTACGGTCAATAGAGGGGGCATCTTCGAACTGCTCGATCAACTCATCACGGGTAATGTCCAGCATGCGAATTTTCAGCTGGGTACCCAGCTCACTGTTCTGCACCAGCTTACTGAGTCCACGCCATGAACCTTCCAGCTTCTGAAACTCAGGCTGGTGCAGAACCTCTGACAGCTGCATTGACATTCGCTCATCCAGCAAGTTGACCGCTTCTTCAATGGTTTTTTGCAGGCTCTTGCTCCATGTAACCGTTCCGGATAACGCCTGCTGAGTCAGGGTAGCAAGGAGCTCTCTGGTGGTATCCGGTGAAGTCTGGCTGGTTGCAGCAATAGCCCTGTCAAGAAAAGTGGCAGGAGCTTCCTGAGCCTCAGAACTCTCTGCAGCGGCAGTTTCGCCCTGTTGCTCACTCATGATTCTGCCTCCTCTCCATCAGAGCTGACACCAAGTTCCTCACAAAGGCTATTCAGTGCTTCAGTACTTTGCAGTACTTCTTTCAGTAATCTTTCAAGGTCACGGGAGCGGTCGGCATGAGCCAGCAGTTCCCGCAACTGATTGCGCACCTCCATCAACTTCGCTAACGGTTCAATTTGCTGAACCAGATTTTCAGGCTCAAAGTCCCGCATTGAGCTGAAAAGCAGCTTAACGTTAAATCCACTGTCATCGTCGGCCAGTTTGTTACTGACCCTCATATCCAGCTGCGGCCCAACGTTAGCCATTACGGTGTCGAAATTCTCCCTGTTGATATCAGTAAAGGTACGATAATCAACTTCTTCTTTCTGGTTATCAGGTTTGTCACCAGAAAATTCACCAATAACTCCAACGACAAAAGGCAACTCACGTTTTTCATAGGCTCCATTCGTTTCGACATCGTAGGTAATGCTGACACGGTTTTTGCTGACCCGTTTGTGCTGAGTACTTAGGGGCATGAGTTACTCCAGTCATCTTTAATTCAAAATCAGCTGCTTCACAGTGCGTCGGTAGCGCCACCGCCGCCACCTGTTTCGACATCGGCATGAGACTCAGCCTTGCCGGTTGGCAGGTCATAAGTAACATCACCACCTGCTTCCAACATGCCGCCTGCGGTCTCATTCCAGTGTTTAAGCAGGATTTTGCTGTAAGCTAGTGCATAACACTCGAAGGGCGTTGCCCCGTCAGCAATGTTAAGGTTGATATCGACAATACGGGCATTGCTTAACTGCAGATGAAGGTAAACTTCAGCCCCCTGCCCTGACCGATCCGGTTTGGTAATGATAATATCGACGGTATCGCCATCTTTACCCGGTACATACATCCGTGACAGGAGTACTTCAGAAGCACCATCCATCTCCTTGGTAAACGTAATTTCACTCATCGCTACCATACCTGAGTCCCGGTTCATACCATTACCGATATCCATGGAGACCGAACGAGACGCACGCCAGCTCAGGGAGCGAATAGCAAACCACCCACTCTTACTTGTCTTGTCGCCGCCAGTGTATAAAGAAGTGGCTCCTCCCTTAATCTTGTTCTTCCCCAACTTCATAAACATATTAGCCATGATAGTTTTCCTCCGTTGTCAGTGCATTAGCACTGATCAGAAAAGATCATCCAGGTTGTTAATCACCAAGTCTTCAGAGCTTGATTCTGGTTGTGACGATTCTTCGTCTGCAGATGCTGATGCCTGACTCTGACCCTGATCATTAACAACGTCAGAATCAGGCAAGTTTGCAATAGTCTCCTCTGGCTCTGCAGTTCTCTCTGGCTCCACTTCTGCTGGTAGCCCAGCTGGCTCAGGCACGGCTGGCTCAGATATGACTGGCGCAGATATAACTGGCTCAGGAATACTGGGCGCTTCCTGCCCCTGCGTGGCCAATAGAGAAGCCAGAGACATTTCCGGTTTGCCCGGAATGGGCTTTCTGGTCGTCATGTTCATACCTGTCAGATCAGTAATTCGCTCCAGAAACGCCTCATTCCCCTGAAGTAATTCATGCATTAACTCCGGTAAAGGGGTGTAGCCCCAGCGAATAGCTTTCTCCAATAAATACGACACTGGACTTTGAGGTTCTGTCTTCTGGAAAAAATCCGCCAGACGGCGCAACTGATGAAATGCCTGATTCCGTTCAAAGCCCGCTGCCAAAGAATCACCTGTCCTGCTATCCTCCAGGATTTCGCTACCATCGCCATTTGCCCCGGACTCACTATCAGACCCCGATAACCCTGTTGTTAAAGTAGCTGTTTTCTCAGAAATTTCTTGTTCCAATTCAGCCGCTTTTCGGGCATCCAGCGGCCATGGCTCAATAATTCCTTCTGTCAGGTTTTGCATGGCGTTCAGGTTGGCATCCAGTTGCTCTCTTAAAAAGCGACTACCCGGTGCGGCCATATTCAGTTCGGCAAAGCAGGACTGCAGGGTTTTATCCAGTGCGTCCAGTGCGTCCAGCACATCCTGCATGCTATTGATGCGTTTAACGATTTCATCCTCGTTGTCGAGAATGTCTGAATGCGATTCCTGAAGCTGGTTGCGAAGTTCAGCTTCATCCCGCTGATAACGGACATAATCAATGTCTCCAACCAGTGGCAGCATGCGCAGAGGCACTGCTATCTGACAGCTGTCTTCTGATTCACCAAACAGCAGTTTCAGCGGCCGTGACTGTAATTCAGCGCGTTCCCTGGCTATCCCCTGCTCGTCACTGGAACGGATTTTTTCATCCGGCAACAGGGGCTGAACATCAGGCCAGAAGGTTTGGATAACCTGTTCTATAAAGTTCAGTACACGAGCCAGACGAATGTACGGCTGATCAGAAAAGAGCTGTGCCATAGCCAGCCAGACCAGGCATTCAAGGTCCCGGGAGTTGGTCTGGAGAATATCCAGCAGCATGGCTTCCAGTTCTGACCAGTTTTCCTGATTGACAATCAGTAACTCTTCCAGCTCAGAAGGATCAGGATTCAGGGACAACTTATGCAAACTGGTCTGGGCAACGTTATAAACGTTGCGCAATGGTCTATAGAGTTGCCGGTTGGATTTCAGGTATTCACCGGAAGGGTGGTCTTCTGATACCGGCGAGCACAATACACCGGCAAGTTCCTCAGACATCAGGCCATACATGGTAGATCTTTCACGTGATGGTTTTAATCTGAAGAGTAGACTCTTTGGGAAAAGTTTGCCTGCCACAGGTAATAAAACAAATCACTATCTGTGGCAGGCTTGTTACTAAAAGTTATTAAGCGTTTGCTACCGTCAGGCCAACCTCCTGACCATACGACAGTTCAAGGTTATGTCCGTCCGGATCTTTGATAAAAGCCCAGTAGCCAGCAGGGTAACCCGAGTCTACCGGCTCCCGTACCAGGATATTGGCTTTACGAGCGCGGTCGCACAGTTTGTCCAGCGCCTCCCGTGACTCACACCCGACGCCAAGATGCGCGAAAGACCCCGGGGCCGGTGCAGACTGGTTCGATTCAATCAACACAATAACAAAGGGTCTGGTTTGATCCGACAACCACACCACATGGGTAGACTCGGGTTCAATGCCACGTTCATGAACCACTTTCATATTGGCGTATTCACCATAGAACCGGACACTGGCGTCAATGTTCTTAGACGTCAGTGCAATATGGGTCAGCCCGACATCTCTGTTCATCCGATGTACCTCCTCTGTCAAGCGGGACGTTATTGTTATTATTTAACCATACTGGGTATTTGTTCTTTCGGCTATAACTGCTGGTCATGTTGGTCATGTTGGTCATGTTGGTCATCAGCTATTTGAGCCAGGAGAACAAATAATGAAAACACTACCCTACCTGAGAGAGATTTCACTGAAGAACGAGAAAATTGAGCATTGGAACAATTACCCTTTCACCATTCCCGCAATCCGGAGTATTGATCACCTGCCGTTTTCACCGGAAGTGACTTTCTTTATTGGTGAAAACGGCAGCGGAAAGTCTACTCTGCTGGAAGCTATTGCCGTCGCCATGGGTTTCAACCCTGAGGGTGGCACAAAAAACTTCAACTTTGGCACCCGTGAGTCTCACTCAGCCCTGCACCAGTTTTTAAGGCTTGTTAAATCGATCAGGAAACCAGCAGACGGTTTTTTTCTCAGAGCAGAAAGCTTTTTTAATGTCGCAACAAACATTGAACAGTTAGACAATGAAGGCGGAGGTCCGCCGATTATAGATGCCTATGGCGGTACCTCGCTCCACGAGCAATCTCATGGAGAGTCATTTCTATCGCTGATACTCAACCGGTTCTGGGGTAAGGGTCTGTATATTCTTGATGAACCGGAGGCGGCTCTTTCACCAGCCAGACAGCTAACGGTTCTGTCCCGGATGAATCAACTGATACAGAAAGAGTCACAGTTTATTATTGCTACCCACTCTCCCCTGTTAATGGCTTACCCCGGGGCATTGATTTATCATTTTACTGACTCAGGCATTGAGTCGGTTAACTATGAGGAAACCGAGCATTACCAGATAACCCGGTCGTTTCTTGCCAATCCTGACAGGATGTTGCGGGAACTGTTTGAAGACAACCAGTACAATACAATACCGTAGTCGTACATATAACAATCCCGAAACAAATCACGAACCTGTTCAGGTTTACGCCTGCCAGTTAATGTCATCACCCACTGTTTCATCAACTATTGTGCCAGATACCCACAAATCTATAGTTAATCATCGAATCCACTGATCAATATCAGTAAAACATTCAATTTAACTGATAAGGTCACTCACCATACAATGCTGTTTATGATTTGCTAATGCTCCGCCAGCTAAGGTTTCCATGCTCTTACAATCAACTTTGACTTCCCTACGGAAACTGCCGCTGACCTGTTTTGAGGCTGACAGTCGCAAAGTTCTGCCCGGCAGCATTTTTGTCTGCAGCCAGGGCTTGAACCACGATAGCCATCATTTTGTTGATGAAGCCGTTGCCCGTGGGGCCATCGGTCTGATTGCAACCCGTCCGGTGGATACCCGTTTGCCCTGTTTTGTCATGCCCGGTCACGCCATGAGCATTAGCCTGATCAGCCATTATTATCAGAACCCTCAACGACAGTTGTTCAATATTGGTGTCACCGGCACGAACGGAAAAACGACAGTCGCCTACAGTTTGCACAAGATTCTGAACCAGACCAGCCCTTCAGCCTATACCGGTACGCTGGGTTGTGAGTTCGATGGCCACCAGGGTGAACTGATTAACACAACGCCCGATGCCATCACCCTGCTGAACCTGATGAAACGCATGGTCGACAAGGGTGTTACCCATCATGTGATGGAAGTCAGCAGCCACGCACTGGATCAGGATCGGGTCAGCTGCATGGATTACGACATCACTATCTTTACCAATCTGGGTGAAGACCATATTGACTATCACGGCAGTCGAGACGACTACCTGCAAGCCAAACTTCGCCTTGCTGACCGGCTGAAACCGGACGGTTTTGCCATTATCAACCTGGATGACCCCATGGCAATGGCAATCATGGATCGCTGCCAGCAGAAGTCACGCATTCTGACCTATTCCACACAGAACCCTGAAGCCAGCCTGTACGCGGACCCTGTCAGTGCCTCCTGTCAGGGAGCAGAGTTTCAGCTTCATTATCAGGGAAGTGCTTACAAAGTCAGCACTCCTCTGCCTTTCCAGTTCAATGTAGAAAACAGCCTGGCCATTCTTGCCCCCCTGCTGGCGACCGGGCAGGAACCGGAACAGGCCATCAATTATTTGAAATACCTGTCACCGGTTCCGGGTCGCTGTGAAGTAATTTCACTGGGCAATGGCGCAACAGCCATTGTTGACTACGCCCACAACCATGATGCCCTGAGCGGTCTGATTCGCCATGTACGACAACATACCAATGGTCATGTCCTGACCGTCATTGGCGTGACCGGTGATCGACTGATGGATGCAGAAGTGATAGGCCGATGCTGCAGCCAGCTGTCTGATCACAGTTTTTTTACCACTGACAACCCCATGGGACTTGAGCCTGACACGATTCTTGCCAGTATGTGCAGGCAGGCCATCTCCAACAAAATCACCATTGAAGCCAACCGGGAAAGAGCTATTGCCCTTGCCCTGAGTCGGTTTTCCCAACAAAAACACAGTAACGATGTTCTGCTGGTGTGTGGAAAGGGACCTGAAACCTGGCAGTACACCAGCATCGACAAGCTGCAATCTGAACCTTATGCGGGCGACAAAGCGGTTATTGAAACCTATGCCCGTGCTGGAGGGCTGCTGCTATAACAGCGGCCTGATATAACGATATGATGAAAAAAAACGTACTGACTTTACTCTCTGGATTTTTACTCACCGCCACAGCGGCCACCGCCCAGACGGTCATTGTACCGGATGCGCCACAGGTGAATGCCAAAGGCTATGTGCTGATGGATTACCATTCCGGCAAAGTGATCGCGTCCTCCAATGAAAATGAGCATCTGGCACCCGCCAGCCTGACCAAAATCATGACCAGCTATGTGATCGGGCAGGAGCTGAACAATGGTCGTCTGGCCCTGGATGACAAAGTGACGGTCAGCCGTAACGCCTGGGCAAGAAACTTCCCCGGCTCGTCACTGATGTTTATAGAAGTTGGAGAGAAAATTGCCATCTCTGACCTGTATCGTGGTCTGGTCATCCAGTCCGGTAATGATGCATCGGTAGCGCTGGCGGAACATGTTGCGGGCAGTGAATCCGCCTTTGTTCAGCTGATGAACAACTGGGCGCAACAGCTGGGCATGACCAACACCCTGTTCACCAACCCTCATGGTCTGGACAGTGACGGCAAACACACCACACCTCTGGATATGGCCAAACTGTCACAGGCTTTGATCCGGGATGTTCCAGATCAATACGCACTCTACAGCGAACGATCTTTTGAGTGGGCTGGCATTACCCAGTACAACCGCAACAAACTGTTGTGGGATAACAGCCTGAACGTCGATGGCATTAAAACCGGGTATACCGGAGAGGCTGGTTTCAGCCTTGTGACGTCCGCTACTGAAGACGACATGCGCCTTATTACTGTCGTGATGGGTACACCCAGCGAACAGGCCCGTATGGATGAGAGCCGCAGACTGCTGCAGTATGGCTTCCGGTTCTTTGACACCAGTAAACAGCTGACTGAAGGGGAAACACTGCAAAGTGCCAGAGTCTGGCAGGGCGAGCTGGATTATGTATCAGCCGGAGTCGATAAGGATGTGTATATCACACTCCCGGCCGTACAGATGAATCGTATGACCATGTCTTACGACATTGACAGCCCCCTCACAGCACCCATTGCCAAAGGAGAACAGATTGGTACTGTGACCTGGCAGGCAGGTGATGAGATCGTTGAACAGCGTCCGTTAATTGCCCTGGAAGCCGTTGAACGGGGTGGGCTGGTGAAAAGACTGATGGACTCCGTTCGTCAGTTTTTTGATTCATTGAAAGCCCGAATTCTTGGATAAACACTGACTGAGTTTTAAATGGGAAAAACTATAAGGCGCTGGATGCCTGAAGGTCTGAGGTACATGCTGGTGTCATCACTGGCATTTGCCCTGATGTCGAGCAGTGTAAAACTGGTCAACACCTACAATATTCCGGTTCTCCAGATTGTTGCCGCGCGGGCTTTTATTTCGCTGTTGCTGAGCTATGCGGATATAAAAAGAAAGGGCATTTCACCATGGGGCAATAACAAACTGCTTCTCACCCTGAGGGGAGTTGCAGGTGTTTTTGCCCTGATGTGTATTTTCTACGCACTGACCATACTGCCGCTGGCTGAAGCTAACATTCTTCAGAACCTGACGCCTATTTTCACCGCAGTGTTAGCGATTGCAGTGCTTGGAGAGAAGATTCATCGCTCAACGGTTATCTGTATTGTCCTGTCGTTCCTGGGGCTGATCATCACGGTAAAACCGGGGCTTCTGGTGAGCAGCGCCAATGACCTGCCAGCGATTGGCGTCATTGCTGCACTGGCAGGGGCAGCAGGCAGTGCCATTGCCTATGTTGTTGTGAAAAAGCTGAGTGTCAGCGAAGACAGTTCTGTCATTATCTTTTATTTTCCCATGGTCGCTTTACCGGTCTCCCTGGCGCTGCTTGGGAAAGATATTGTACTGCCAGGCATGGAAGCCCTGATACTCCTGATTATGATCGGGTTGCTGACCCAGGTGTTGCAGATTTGCCTGACCCGGGCCATGCAGGTAGAAGCTGCCAACAAAGTGACTGCCTACTCTTATATTCAGATTATTTTTTCAATGTTGCTGGGCGGATTATTTTTTAATGAAATACCATCCGTATGGACATGGCTGGGCGGAAGCCTGATTGTTGCAGGCGCCCTGATTAACGTGATTGGTCACTCTCGACCTGTAAAAGAGCGACCTGTAAAAGAGCCAGAAAAAAATTCCGGAAACTCTCAGAAGCCAGGTAATACTGTTTCTCTTGAGTCTCGTTCTGCCTGACTCTTAAGTAAGCCACAAAAAAAACTCCGGACACAGTGATTAAGATTCTTACAGGCCACTGTGCCGGAGGGGATTGTGCATCCATTCACAGCTTCAAAGATCAAAGAAAGGCTGCAACAGTCGTGGAATCAATCCGGTGAATCTCAGCGGAGCATCCGTTGCTATCAGACAGATGCAGTCTTCGTGAGTGTCCACTATTGGCTGATGACTGACGTCACCGTCAAGGTCAGCCACATCACCGGCACAAAATCGCCCAAATTCATCGCTGTATGAACCCTGTAACACCAGAGTCAGTTCTGAACCGCTATGACTGTGTTTGGGCATGCAGGTGCCGGGGGATATTTTCAGCAGCCGTAACTTACCTGCATAGGCAGGAATAACGAACTGTTTCATACCCGGTGCCAGCGTTCGCCAGTGCAGTCTGTGAAGATCTTCCCCCAACATGGGTTGCAACGGTGCCGGAATGCTACCCGTATCGGTTCTGAAAACAGGCTGGGAAGGTTCAGGATCAATACCGTCAAGCATGGCCAATATCTGACTCCGGCTACCTTCCGACATAGGAACAGGCTCCAACTGCTCCAGCAGAGAACGTCCAACGTCCTCAGCCTCAGAAACCAGTTTACGACAGTGTTCGCAACTGGGCAGGTGGCAGGCAATGACCATCGCGCTGGGTTCCGGCAAACTGCCCGCCGCATAACTCATCAGGGAGCTGGGATCAGGATGATGTGCTGAGGTCATGATTCCCCTCCAGTTGGCTGGTCTGCCTGGCCAATCTGTTTACGCAATTTGACGAAGGCCAGGCGCAGGCCTGATTTCACACTACCTAATGGAATATCCATATCGTCTGCAATTTCCCGATGCGATTTTCCTTCAAAGTACACTTTGTAAACCAATTGTGACTGCTGGTGAGACAGACTGTTGATCGCCTGAATAAGCTTCTCGGAATCTGCAGAGGCATGACTGGGCTCAAACCCCATTTCCGGATAAACATCCATCTGAACCGTAAAGCCCGGCTTCTCTTTACGCATCCGGTCTATCCACAAGTTGCGTGCGATCCTGAAAATCCAGGTGGATGCCGTGGCTTTATCCGGGTTGTAGCTGGCACAGTGTCGCCAAACCGACAGCATGGTTTCCTGAACCAACTCTTCCGCTATCTCCCCATGAGCCCCTTTGCGGATCAGGTGGTTTTTCAAACGGGGAGCAAAGTAGTCATAGAGATGCACAAACAGCTGCCTGTCCCGGTATTTAGCCAGGTCGACCAGGTTCTGTCTCAGTGCTTCCGGAGTTGTGCTGTCTGATTCCATATTGTTTTTGTACGCAATAGCAGTGAACATCGTGCTGTCAGCCACACTATTGTAATCTCTTATTGTACGAGGCCAAGCAACTTTCGGATTATTAAATCTGTACTATAAATTGAATGTGGGCAAGTTGATGTATTGTTGGATTCCCATGTTCAAAACCATCCTGAATATGAACAAAAAAGTTTCTACGCGCCTGTATTATACTGGCCTGCTGTTGATTGCTGCAGGTGCCTGCAGTCTGTGGATAGAGAAAAGGTTTTATCAGTATGTTGATCATGATGGCTGGCTACATGAAAGTCTGTTTCTGCCACTGGGCGTATTCAGTCTTCTGCTGGGCTTTGCTGCCCTCTTCTTATTTACAACGCTTAAAATAATGGCAATGATTAAAGTCCGTCGTTGATCCAGTTATGCAAGAGGCTCGTAGAAACGCTAACAAACTGCACATCACTTACTTCTGGATGGAACCCAATGAAAGGTCATGGACTGAATATCGCTGTTATCGGCTCAGGCATCAGTGGTTTATCTGCTGCCTGGCTGCTGAGCAAACAACACAATGTTACTTTATTTGAGAAAGACGATCGCTTTGGTGGTCACAGCCACACTGTTGCCGTCGACGACGATCAACAGAGTGTACCGGTAGATACTGGCTTTATTGTTTTTAACGAAGCCACCTACCCTAACCTGACCGCCTTTTTTGAACATCTGGACGTCGATGTCATCAACACCGACATGTCCTTTGCTGTGTCCATGACCCGCCCGGGAAACAAAAACAACATCGAATACTCCGGCTCTGATCTTAATGGGTTGTTTGCCCGGAGAATCAATGCCTTAAATCCCGGTTTCTGGCGTATGCTGGTCGATATCCTGAGGTTTTACCGGGCAAGCAGAGAATGGCGGGCAACACTGCCGGCTTCAACCACCCTGCGTGAACTGCTGTCACGGCATACCTACGGTAAGAAGTTCGTTAAAGAGCACCTGATTCCTATGGGAGCAGCAATCTGGTCTACCCCTGCCGACAAGATACTGGACTACCCTGCCTTGGCATTTCTACGCTTTTGCGAAAATCACGGTCTGCTACAAGTCACCAATCGCCCCCAGTGGAAAACCGTAAAGGGCGGCAGTCGTGAGTATGTCAGAAAAGTCATCAGCCAGCTTGGCAGAAACACTCTTCAGAACTGCTGTATTTCCAAAGTAAAACGCTATCCGGACAAAGTGATTATCAGCAACCGTCAGGGAACAGAGTGGCAGTTTGACCATGTGGTGATGGCATGCCATGCAGACACAAACCTTCAGCTGCTCAGCGAACCTGATGAGCTGGAACAACTGTTACTGGGTGCCTTTACCTTTCAGCGCAATACCGCCGTATTGCACAGCGATGCGCGCTTTATGCCGCAAAATAAAAGGGCCTGGGCCTGCTGGAACTACCTGGGAACAGAAACCGGCTGTCACCAGGGGCCGTCTGTGACTTACTGGATGAACCGGCTGCAACACCTTGATGGCAAAGACCTGTTTGTCACCCTTAATCCGGGGTTTGATATTGACCGCTCATTGATTCACGGCAGCTATCTTTACGACCATCCGGTTTTTACCAGAGCCGCCATCGAAGCCCAGCAGCGCCTCTGGGAACTGCAAGGGCGTCAGCGCACATGGTTCTGTGGCGCATGGTTTGGCTATGGCTTCCACGAAGACGGGTTACAGTCTGGCCTTGCGGTTGCAGAAGCCCTGGGCGGTCTGAAGCGCCCGTGGTCGGTGGCCGGGGAAAACCATCGTCTGGTATTGCCGGAATCTTTCGGAACCGATGGCTTAACTGTCCACAAAACAGAGAGTGTTGTATGAAATCAGCCGTTTACTGGGGAAGCCTGATGCACAACCGGATTCGCCCCAAAAAACACCGTTTTCGCTATCGCATGGCGTCCTGGCTGGTCAACCTGGATGAGTTGCCACAGCTGGATCGATGTTTATGGTTGTTTTCCTTTAATGCCTTCAATCTCATCGCCTTTTATTCCAGAGATTATGGCGATGGCTCCGGCCGGTGCCTGAAACAGCAGGTCAACGAACTGCTCTCTGAAAACAACATAGCGGCCGCGGACCAGGTCGAGCTGATGTGTTCTCCCAGAATACTGGGTTATGTGTTCAATCCCCTGTCGGTTTATTTCTGTTATCGCAGCGGGCAGCCGGTTGCGCTGGTCTACGAAGTGTCGAATACCTTTGGTGAACGACACTCTTATGTTATTCCTGTCTCTGTGACCCCTTTAGCAGACGGTGGTCAGGAGGTTATCTACCAGACCGCCCGCAAACGATTGCATGTTTCGCCTTTCTTCCCAATGGACTGCCACTACCGCTTTCGTGTCCGGCGACCAGACCAGACGCTTTCACTGACGATTGAGCTGCTGGACAGCCAGGGCAAACTCTTTGCTGCTGTCTTTCAGGGAAAGAAAAAAGCCCTGACGAATCAACGGATTCTTCTGCAACTCTGTCTGCTGCCCTGGCAAACCCTGAAAGTAACAGCCGCTATTCACTGGGAAGCCCTGAAGCTGTGGGCCAAAGGGATCAGCATCGTCAAACATCAGCCCGCAGAACGACCTTATAGCTGGAGTGCTGGTGAATCCATGACAAGGAAAGGAGGCCGGTGATGAATACAGCGGAAAAAATGCCCTCAGGCACAAATGGAACCACACCATCGCTATTGAGCCTGCCTCTCTGGTGGCTGAAGCGCAAACTGGAAAGCGCTGATATCAGTAAAATCATTCTCACCCTGAACTCCGGAAAAGAACTTCACATCGGCTCCGTAAAGAGTGGTGTTGCGGTTGCCAGACTGACGCTACACCGCCCACTGGCCGTTATGAGGGCTTCGCAGGCAGGTATTACGGGTCTTGCTGAATCGTATATATCCGGCGGCTGGAGTACGCCGGACCTTGTCGCCGTCACAGACTGGGCTATGACCAATGAGAAGGCACTGGACTCATTATTTGAGCCAAACTGGCTAAGCGGGAAAATTCAGAGGCTGCTTCATTTATTAAACAACAACAGTCGTAAAGGAAGCCGGAAAAATATTGCTGCACACTACGACCTTGGCAATGATTTCTACCAGCCATGGCTGGACAACACCATGACTTATTCCAGTGCTTTATTTCACCATGAGAATGAGTCCCTGGAACAAGGGCAGCGCAATAAATACCAACTGATACTAGACTGGCTGGAGGTAAAACCTGAACAGACAGTTCTGGAGATAGGCTGTGGCTGGGGCGGTTTTTCAAACGCTCTGGCTGACCGAACCGGCAGTGCTTATCATGGGATCACGCTGTCTACAGAACAGTTAGCTTATGCCCGGGCAATGTGTAAGGACGCTGGTCACCAGTTCAGCCTGACTGACTACCGGGATCTGTCTGGACAGTTTGATCGTCTGGTGTCCATCGAAATGATAGAAGCTGTGGGTGAAAATCACTGGCCTGCCTATTTCAGGAAAGTATACGACAGTCTCAAGTCCGGAGGTGTTGCCGTACTTCAGGTTATTACTATTGATGACAAGCGGTTTGAAGTCTACCGGAAAGGGGCTGACTTTATTCAGCGCTATATTTTTCCCGGTGGGATGCTGCCCAGCCATCAGATTATGCAAAGCCAGACAGCAGCAGCCGGGCTTGAGTTAGAAGACTCGATGGCTTTTGGTCAGGATTATGCCCGAACCCTGAATCTCTGGATGAAGCGGTTTAATGCCTGCTGGCCAGAGTTGAATCTTCAAGGTTTTGATCACCGCTTCCACAAACTCTGGAACTTCTATCTGGCGTATTGCGAAACCGGTTTTAAGTGCGAAAGCATCAATGTCCGCTTTTATAAAATCAGAAAACCCATGATCAGTGAATATCAATGTGATGGAGCAAGACTATGAGGAAATCGGTTTGTCAGCTGCTGGGACTGGTTTCAATGGCCTGGCTGGCAGGGTGCAGCACCATAAAGCCGGATGATTACGCAGGCACAACCCCCACGCTCAGGATTGAAGATTACTTTCAGGGGCATACGCTGGCCTGGGGTATGTTCCAGGATCGTTTTGGCAAAGTCCGCAACCGTTTCAAAGTTGATATGAACGGTAATGTAAAAGACGGTGTACTGATTCTTGATGAAAGTTTTTCCTATGAAAATGGATCAACGTCAAACCGGCGCTGGAACATCAGGATTCTTGGCGACGGGCGATACGAAGGCACAGCTGATGATGTTATCGGCGTAGCTAAGGGCAAAGCAGCGGGACATGCCTTTAACTGGAAATACCAGATAGATTTGCCCATCGGTGACAAAAAGTGGCGAGTGTCGTTTGACGACTGGCTGTACCTGCAGGAAGATGGTGTGCTGATCAATGTAGCAACGGTTTCCAAATGGGGTATAACCCTTGGCAGGCTGGTGTTTGTCTTTGGCAAAGAAGAGCCCTTGCAAAAGGCGTTCAAACCATGAACACCGCAAGCATGCAGCAATAACGATGAAAGCAACAAGATGAAAACAATAAAAAGCAACGTTGTCTGGATTACCGGAGCCAGCATGGGCATTGGCAAAGCCCTTGCCCTTGAGCTGGCAAACCGGGGACACACGGTAATCGCCAGCGCCCGCAGCCGGGACAAGCTATCGGTGCTGGTTGAGGAATCCCGCCCCCTGTCGGGTGCGATTCATGCTTACCCTCTGGATGTGACCTGCCAGCAGGCAGTTAATGATGTGGTCATTGCCATTCAGAATGATTTCCCGACCATCGACCAGGCAGTGTTAAACGCTGGCACATTTTTACCAATGCCGGGTAGCCGGTTTCGTGCTGATGTCATTAAACAGCAGTTTGACCTGAATGTGTTTGGAGTCAGCTACTGTCTGGAGGCACTGATCCCCATCATGAAACAGCAGAAGCACGGGGTCCTTGCCATCAATGCGTCACTGGCTGGTTATCGTGGGCTGCCAAAATCAGCGGCTTACGGTGCCACCAAAGCGGCATTGATCAATATGGCCGAATGCCTGAAGCTGGACCTTGACCCGTATGGTATTGATGTCAAAGTCATTAATCCCGGCTTTGTGAAAACCCCCCTGACCGACAAAAATGATTTCACTATGCCGTTCCTGATGGAGAGTGAGCAAGCTGCCAGAATCATCAGCAACGGGCTGGCCAGCAATAAATTTGAAATACGTTTTCCTGCCGTCTTTGCAGGAATAATGGGCTTTCTGAGACGGCTGCCGTACCGGTGTTACTTTGCACTGGTGAAAAGAGTCAGAATCTGAGACCTGAACCGTATATTTCATCACGGCGGCAAGGTCCGGGCCGGGGCAGGTAATGCACGTGTACCATGACCAGATTTTCCAGAAGAGACCGTTTTGCGGGGAACTTTTTCATAAAATAATCGTCTTAATCCTGAGCACTCACAAATTTCAGATGAGATGAAGTGAGCCCGGCTATTCAGAAGTCATTAAAAAGAATTTGTTGAAATGATTTCAGGCGTTTCCCCATCTTCAATAGCCCCTTCAAAGGCAGCTGATCCCAATGAAGAGTCCAAAGCAGGCTGCTCGAAAGCACAGGCGTCTGCTTATGTGGGGTAGTCTTCTGTTTCGGATAGCCCGGCAGAAAAAAAGAAACCGGTGGTTGATCGATCGGTAAAAAGGGATCCGGACAAATGGCCTCAATATGGTGGTGGTTCAGAGGTCTGGAATGAGAAGTTCAATGAGGCAGTCTCTCAGGCTATAAAAAAGTTCCGGGAGGGTGAGTTGGGCAGTGAAGATTTAATCATGCACTTTGAAGAAAAAAGAGGTGAAATAGCTCGCAACAGGGACACCAGGCGTGATGATGCCTTTGGACGCCGCCGTCCTCTGCTGGAGGCTCCTCCAGTTTGTACATCTCTACGTAATTCGGAGAATAACCCCTATGCTTATGCATTGGGTAGAGCGCTTTCTATACAATGCCAGAAAAGCTACAAAAATATTTTGGGAGCTCACGGGCGGCGGTATTTAGATTACATAGTACCTGAAACTAAATTCTGTCAGGAGCAACGCCCATATTTTCGATTCGGGATAGTTAAGGGGTTTATAGGTGATATAGAAGTGCCTCTGACTCAGACCATAATACTTAGCCTTAAGAAGCAATATCCTAACCCTTCCGATCGCAGAGGAGGCGCCGAATTTGGTTGGTCTCGGACAAATTATATTGGAGAAAATGAAGAATCAGCTATCTGGGTACATACTGATCCGGAAAAAATAGACATTGTTATGCCTCATATACAGAACCTTGTTGAGAGGGCTGTCCAGGGGGATCTGACAGTGATCCCGAAAATTCACTGGTGGTATGTTCACCTTGCACCAACGACTCGAGGCCCGGGCGGTACTGCTGAAATCTTGATAAACACACTGTGTCAATTGAATGAAATTGAACTGCCGGGCTAGGCAGAGGGAATTGCTCCTTCCGTAGAAGTTTTGCTTCAGCCCGACGAAGAAACGTTTTGCAGAGACTATCACACCTTGTTTGAAACGCGACAGGAAGAGCTCAGGAAAATATTCAGCCCGTAAGGATTCACAGACATCTTCACGGTAAAGTATTAACGAATGCGTAAAAGTGTTTCTTAAACCATTAAAACATCGTAACCTGCCCTGGATCATTTGTTATTACCGGAAGCTGCCTGGAATGCTCTCTTATCTCACCGTTCAGACCCTTTACTTTGCCATCTACGGCCTGCTGATCTTTTTCGCCGGGCAATTGCTGAAAGGCGTGGATGTTAAAAGCTATGGCTATGCCGTTCTGGTTGCCCTGGTGCTGACGCTGGTTAACCTGCTGATCCGGCCGGTGCTTATTATCCTGACCTTCCCAATTACTGTGTTAACGCTGGGACTCTTTGCCCTGATCCTGAACTCATTGCTTATTTACATTGTCAGCTTGTTGATGGATGGTTTCTATATCCGGCATTTCGGCTGGGCAATTATTCTCAGCATAACCCTGAATATTTTCAAGTTTATTGCCTTGCTGTTTGTTCCTGCCCTGATGCTCTACTGAAACAGCCCTGAGCCTTCAGAAATTCAGGGCACTGTTGTAAACATAACCCCGGACATATATTGCAATATCCGGTTCACCCGGCAACTGTAACCAAATTCATTGTCGTACCAGACATACAGGACACAACGCTCACCCTCTACGATAGTCGCTTTGCCATCCACTATTCCGGTATTGCGGTTACCCACAAAATCACTCGAGACTACTTCAGGGGAGGAAACATAATCGATCTGCCTCTGGAGGTCGGAATACAGGGATGATTTACGCAGGTATTCATTGATCTCGTCACGGGACGTATTCCGGTTGAGGTTCAGATTAAGGATCGCCATTGAAACATTCGGGGTCAGTACCCGGATGGCATTACCGGTCAGCTTGCCTTTCAACTCCGGCAACGCCCTGGCAACGGCACTAGCAGCGCCGGCTTCGGTCAATACCCTATTTAACGGGGCACTGCGCCCGCGTCGTTCGCCTTTATGATAAATAATGGGTGATCAGAGTCAGAGCCAGATAAATCAAAGCAATTAGAAAAAAACTCTTATTTAAAAACAAACCGTCATAATGTCGTATTCAGATATAGAATGATCTGAGAAAAATGAATTCATTTAATAGTTAGCAACTATTCAATTTAGTATTGACTGATTGTAAAACAGAATGGGTATCCCCCTTTATTAAAAAAACGGGTATTACAGAACGAGGAGGTTGTGGTGATGTCCCTTATCGGATGTAAACAAATAACAGTCCAGCTTACTTTCTTTCTACTCTTTCTGGTTGCGGTTGACAGAACTTTTGCCCAGAACATCTCGACGACACCCATTAGCACAGTTACGGTGTTATCGACCCTGTCCAGTCTGGTATTGGCTGCTAAGCACAATCTCGCCTTATGCGATACGAAAGTGAATTCAAAATACCGAAGCGCCTGCCGGAACATAGTGAACAAACTACCGCCCTCTACCATAAGATACAACAATGTAACGGTTTATACAGAAGGCTGGTTCAGCACAGCTATCTCGGCCAAAACTGCGAACAGCATTCATATAATATATGGCGATCTGACCCTGGCAGGATCCATATTGGTTTTTGCCGACAATGTAGTCATTGCCGGCTCTGGTAATCCGCAACTCACACTTTCCAGTACAATATGGCAAGGTCTTCATACTATTATTTATTCGACAGGCAAGAACCTGTTCGTTGATGGATTACAAATTGATCCAAGAGGTCTTATTCTTCATCATCTGAGCCATGTGCTTAATCATTTTATACATATAAAAGGAGGCAGCGCTTCAATCAGTAACGTCAGCATAAAGGGTGCCGAAGCCGCTGCCAAATCTATTATTCTGGCTGAAGGCAAGTCGGATACTGACAGTCCTGCTTCACTGACTCTTACTGATGTTGAAATCAGGGATGATGATGGAGAAAATCACAGCTATGCCTTAGAAACTTCAGGGATTAACTCAATTACTCTGGAGAGAGTTAAAACTCACAATTTCACTTCGAACTGTGCATTATTTTCATTTGAAAATGCCCATTCAATAAAAATGGCTACCATACAGTCTCGCATTAATAACCAGAAGGCACCCAATTCATCGGGAATTTTAGCGATTTACACCCAGCCTTCTTCTGACGTAAAAATTGACTTTGAAGATGTCAGCTTCTCTTACAAAGTTACAACACACCAGTCGCCCGTTATTATTGCCGCAAAAGACACCATCAGTGGTCAACTGTCGCTGGCAGGCAAAAATTCATTTGATCAATTTGCGGTTCGTTATCCAACAGGGCTGACTGTGTCTGTTAAGCCTCAGGAAAAACCAACAGGGATTGTCAGTACAGAAAGCACAACAGCCAACACCAGCACAATCAATACCGTTACCACCACTCCCTACGCTCCTGAGTACTGGTGGTCAGATTTACCTGATTGCGCCAGTACTCCCTATCAGGAATACCAAAACTCAACCGCCAGCACTGACTGGAACAGCACACCAGGCAGTACCAGAACCGAATGGCCAGTTACTGCCACGCCTTATCTGTCAACAACTTCCAGCGTAGCCACAATCAGTTCAGCAATCAGTTCAACAATCACACCAGCAACCACAACTGCTATCGACTCAACAGCGTCTTCTATACAACCAGGTGCCATGACAACAACAGTAAAACCAGGCAGCTCAACGCTAAAAACAGAATCCATATCGGCACCGACTCCCGGCACAACAAAACCGTCTTCCGTCGTACACTCATCCCCTCATCAGACAACCGGAAAACCGGCTCCTTCATCACGGTTAACGCCTGACCAGCGTACATCATCTGCCATATCGCCTGTCATTAAAAACAGATCAACACCTTCTCTATCAACTCGCCCAGACGTCAACAAAGACCTGACGACTCTCTCACCAAATGTGACTGAAGGCTCGCACTCAGAAGCGCCCAATTCGGATACAAAGGGTACAGGTGGTTCAACATCGCAGTTTGAATGGAAGTACATGAGTTTCCTTAGCTCATTAATCATTCCCGCAGGCTATGCTTTGGCATTTACAGGATGTCTCAAGCTTAAAAACAAAAAAGCCTGTAAAGCGCTGAATATTCTTCTTGCAAATTGTCCTGAATGTTTAAAGTGGCAACGGTACATGTTTATCATGTATGCCGATCTTCTATCCAATATGGAAATGGGGGAAGTTGGGAAAGCAAGTGAAACTTTATGCCAGAATCCTGAAGAGCCTTTATTTTCAAATTAGAAAACCTCCTTTTTTGTTTTTCCGGGACACTCACTTGAACCAAAGTTCAGCGGATGTTCCAGATAACTCTGTCAGTGGTTCAACGGCTGCATTGGGCAAAGGTTATTGAGGTTATTAAGAAAATCCATCACCACCTGGTTAAAGGTTTCCGCCATAACCACTGGATAATAATGCTCACCTTTACTGAATACATGACGGTGACTATGTTGCAGGGAGTGAGCGACTTCATCACCCATAGTCGTGGGGATCAGCAGATCATCCTGCGCTGACAGAACCAGAGCAGGACAGCGTATACTGGCAACATTTTCAAGATTGTCCGCTTCCACGATAATGTCCATTCGTTCCAGATAGAGTTTTACGTGGGAAGGGTCAGGACTTTCTGAACGGTTGAGTAGCTGCGGATGAGACTGAATCCACCAGCAAGGATAAAGGTACATGGGGTTATAGCGCAGAAATGCCTGCCCGCCAGATGTTTTCAAAAAGCTTTGCCGCGCCTGAAAATACCGGGAAAACAACGCTAACTACCCTGCTACGGTGCAAACACGGTCTCTGCTTCAATCTGGTTGATATTGTCAGGACGGGCAAAAGGAGAAGGAGGCTCTTCTCCCGCATGTCGGGGACGACCAATTCTGCGAAAAAAATCTGCCAGGCCACCAGGCAGAAATACCCAGAAAAACTTCAGTTCGCCCTCTCCGGTATTGGTAAATCGATGATTTTTGTGAGGAGCCAGATAGAAAGATGCCCCTGAAAACATGGGATATTCCCTGCCATCAATTTCAGCCACGCCTTCACCTTCAAACACAAGGATCAGTTCCTGCTGACCACTATGCCGATGCTCCCTAACATGTCCGCCGGGAGCCACCACCTGAATACCCTGTTCTACACCAGTGGCCTGCTGATACTGACGGGACGACACCCTGATCTCGACATAACCATTTGCAGGCATTGGTTGCCAGTACCCTTCACTGGCAGGAAGGTTTTGCATATCGTCTTGTTCAGCAGATGACATAAATCGGTTTGCCCCAGCTCAATGACTTCTGGGTAAAACAGTATAGATTCTCAGTCTGGTCATGGCGGGTTATTGAAACATTCAATTTATGCCGGAAATCCATAATTGAGCAAACGATCAGGCTGACCGCGTCTATTATTAGCAGACTGCAGAGAACTCCATGCAAACCTCTCAATAACCCAACATGCCAGCAATAATACCGGAGGCAGTATGCACACTTCCTGTGTTATGAAACTCAGGTTCAGAACACTGATCCACACTGCGACAACCGTCTTTCTCCTGTATTTCCTGAGTGCCTGCTCAGAGAGTGAAGAAGAGGTGGTTGATGTAGTTCGACCGGTGAAACTGTTTACAGTAAAAGACAGTGGCAGAGAAAATATCAGAGAGTTCCCTGCCACAGTAGAAGCCACCGAGGAGGCGGAAGTTTCGTTTCGGGTTGCAGGAGAACTGGTTGAATTCCCTGCACACCCGGCTGATGAAGTCCGGAAAGGGCAGCTGTTAGCCAGGCTGGATGACCGGGATTTTAAAAACACGGTTGCAGTGCGTCAGGCCGATTACGATCTGGCAGCAGCAGACTATCGTCGCATAGCTTCCCTTCGGGAGAAGAAAGTGGTCTCTGTCGCTGACTATGATCAGGCCAATGCCAGACTGAAGTCCAGCAAGATATCCCTGCAACTGGCAAAGGACCAGCTGAGGGACACTGTTCTTAATGCACCCTTTTCCGGACGCATTGCCCAGACCATGGTTGAGAACTACCAGTCCGTGCAGGCGCAGCAACCCATACTGATTTTGCAGAGCAGCAATACCCTGGATGTCAGTATTCAGGTACCTGAAACCATTATCACTAAAATCCGGGAAGAGGAAGTAAACCGCGATTACTCCCCAACCGTGCGTTTTGCCGGCAACCCCAATAAAGAATATTCCCTGACCTACAAGGAACACGACACCCGGGTTACACCGGGAACCCAGTCTTATACCGTTGTCTTTACCATGCAGACGCCAGAAGAGCTGACCATTTACCCGGGCATGGGTGGCACCGTCACCATTGACTTATCGAAAGTCACTTCCCGATCCAAAGCACTGGCTGAATATATCATTCCGCTGACAGCCGTATTGAAAGACGACAGCACAGGTAAAAACTCTGCCTGGGTTTACAACCCTGAAACCGGGATTGTAAACCCGGTCGAAGTGACACTTGGCCCGGTTACCGACCAGGGCATTACCATTTTAAGCGGACTGGAAGCGGGGGAAGAAATCGTCAGTGCCGGGCTCAGTCGCCTGCACCCGGGCATGGAGGTGAAACCGCTGGAACGTGAACGGGGGCTGTAACCGTGAATATCGCTGAATATTCTATCCGCAACCCGGTCATCAGCTGGACATTTGTCGTATTACTGGTACTGGGCGGAGCTGTCTCATTTTTGCAACTCGGGCAACTGGAATTTCCTGAATTCCCAATCCCCCAGGCCATGGTCCTGACCGCTTACCCCGGTGCCTCGCCGGAACAGGTCGAAGAAGAAGTAACACTGCCTCTTGAGCGTGCCATTCAACAGCTTGAATACGTGAAAACCATCGACTCTGTATCCAGTGCCGGACTGTCCCAGATATCGGTTGAACTGCTGGAGACCTTCAAAGCCAGTGACCAGCCGCAGATCTGGGACGAATTGCGGCGAAAGATCGGTGACGCCCAGAGAACTCTTTCTCCCGGTGTCTTGCCGTCGCTGGTTAATGACGACTTCAGTGACGTATTTGGTGTTCTCTTCAATATCAGCAGTACGGACTACAGTTACCGGGAGCTGGAAAATTATGCCGATTACATACGCAGGGATTTGTCACTGATTGAGGGTGTAAAAAAAATCAGTCTGGCCGGTACAGTGACCGATCAGATCATTATCGAAATGTCAGAAAGCAAACTGGCGGCTCTGGGCATTAATCCCGCCCGTATCCTAAGCCTGATCCAGAACCAGAACGTTGTATCTAACGCGGGTCGTGTACTGGTTGAAGGACTGTCCATCCGCATTCATCCCACTGGCGAGTTTCAGGATCTGCATGAACTTGAACAGTTGCTGATCAGTAACCCCGGCAGTTCCGAGCTGATCTACCTGGGTGATATCGCCACCATCAGCAGGAAACCGGATGAAACACCCACCAACCTTTATCGCAGCAATGGCAACAAAGCTATTTCCATGGGCATCTCGTTTTCCAAAGGCGTGAACGTCGTTGATGTTGGCAAGGCCGTTAACAAACGGCTGGCAGAGCTGGAGTACAGTCGCCCCGTTGGCATCGACCTGGATATTGTTTATGACCAGCCTGCTGTCGTAGAAAAGTCCGTTGCAGCCTTTCTGATCAACCTGGTTGAAGCTGTGGCCATTGTCATCGTCGTTCTGCTCTTTACCATGGGTCTTCGCTCCGGCCTGCTGATGGGGGCGATTCTGCTGTTGACGATACTGGGTACGTTTATCGGCATGAATATCCTTAATGTCGAATTACAGCTGATCTCCCTGGGTGCCCTGATCATTGCCCTGGGTATGCTGGTCGATAACGCCATTGTGGTCACTGAAGGTGTACTGGTTGGCCTGCAGAAAGGCCAGTCCCGGATCGAAGCGGTTAAAACCGTCGTCAGCCAGAATCAATGGCCTCTGCTGGGTGCCACTATCATTGCGATTATTGCCTTTGCTCCCATCGGGTTGTCATCCAATTCAACCGGCGATTTTCTGATATCCCTGTTCCAGGTACTGCTGATCGCCCTGCTGATCAGCTGGGTTCTGGCGATTACTATCACTCCGCTGTTCTGTTACCTGATGTTCAGTGAACCCTCTGAAGGTATGGTCGGGGATGCATCTGACCCCTATAAAGGTGCATTGTTTACGGTCTACCGCAGTCTGCTGAACATCGCCTTACGACACCGGCTGACCTCACTGGCTCTGACCATTGCAGCCCTTGTCGCCGCCATCATTGGCTTCGGTAGTATCAAACAATCGTTTTTTCCGCCGTCCAACACGCCCATCTTTTTTGTGGATGTCTGGCTGCAGGAAGGCACTGATATCAGGGAAACCGAAAAGACCATGCAGGCCATTGAGCAGGAGGTTATGAACTACCAGCAGGTGGTCAATCTGACAACGGTTATGGGCATGGGCGCACAACGGTTCATCCTGACCTACGCTCCGGAAAAAGTGTACAGCAGTTATGGGCAGCTGATTATCGAAGTAGCTGACCTGAACACCATCAGAAAACTGATCCCGGAAATGCAACAGAGTCTGGAAAGCGGGTTTCCGGATATTGATTTTAAATTCAAGCTACTCGAAAACGGTCCGGCACCGGCTGCCCGGATAGAAGCCCGGTTTTACGGTTCTGACCCGGAGGTTCTGCGCAGGCTGGCTGCTCAGGCCATCGAAGTGGCTGAGGCGGAACCCAGTGCTTACGCCATCCAAAACAACTGGCGGGAGCAAGTGAACATTATCCGTCCACAATTTGATGAAGCCGCCGCTCGCCGTAGTGGGCTTTCCAAGCAATCCATTGACCAGACCATGCTGGTGAATTTTTCCGGCAAACAGATTGGCGTTTACCGGGATGGCAGTCACCTGTTGCCTATTGTGGCAAGGTCGCCGGAGGCTGAGCGCCTGAATGCAAACCATATCAGCGACCTGCAGGTCTGGAGCGATGAGCGCAACACGTTTGTTCCTGTCAGTCAGGCGGTGACGGCCTTTGCTACCGAAACTGAAAACCCGCTTATTATGCGCAGAAACCTGAAGCGGGTATTAACCGTACTGGCAGATATTCCTCCCTTCAGTGAAGAGACGGCTGATTCTGTACGTCAGAAAATTCTGGAGGGTATTGAAGCCATTCCGTTACCAGCCGGTTATTCTCTGGAATGGGGTGGCGAGTACGAGTCCTCAAGAGATGCCCAGGAAGGCATCTTCTCGTCACTGCCTGTTGGCTATCTGATTATGTTTCTTATTACCGTTTTCCTGTTCAGTACCATACGACAGCCCATTGCTATCTGGGCAACCGTACCGCTGAGCATTATTGGTATTGCCGCCGGGCTGCTGTTGCTGAGAATGCCCTTTTCTTTTACTGCCTTACTGGGAATGCTCAGCCTTTCCGGAATGATTGTGAAAAACGGCATTGTTCTGGTAGAACAGATTAATATCGAGGCCGCTAAAGGCTCTGTTACTCTGCAAACCGCCATTCTGGATGCCTGCATCAGCCGGGTAAGACCCGTCTGCATGGCGGCACTGACCACCATGCTGGGTATGATTCCACTGGTATTTGATGCCTTCTTCAGCTCTATGGCAGTGACCATCATTTTTGGTCTGGGCTTTGCCACCGTACTGACACTGGTCGTTTTACCCGTTATTTATGCGCTGCTTTACCGTGCCCGGTTTGATCAGGCATAGAGCTTAATAGCGGAACCTTCACTATGGTTGAAGTAAAAATTCTGGAGGGGCTTGTAAAGCTATATACCCTTAAATCACATATTGGCCATGTCCAAAATCTACTCATTTATTCTCATGGCGATTATTACGGGAAGAATAGTTGGAAAGGTATTTCCCTGCGTATGAAGGACAAATACTGTTTCAATGTCCCTTTGTGGACAACTCTTTACTTTTATGGGCCTCACAAATTGTCACTGCAGAATAACTTCGAGAAACTTATCAAGGGTCACTATAAACCTTTCGAGCTAAAAATGCCCGGCGATGAAGTTGTCGATTACAATCTGGCATGCGACCAACCCGGAAGGCTCAACCCGCTACGGGGGACTGAGGATGTAATCAAATCAATTTTGGTTGATACCCGATTAAGGGAAGCCTCATATTTTGTGAAAAACCCATTGCTGGGTTTTGACATTGTTACTGTGGAACCAGCAGGCTTAGCTGGGACAAACTTAAAGAATGTACTTGATATCCTGTATCGATCAGGACGTGTCTACATCAGGATTCACTGTAATTTTTGCCGCAACAAATCAGGAACCATAGGGAAACGCCACAGACCCGATCATGTATGAGTCTAAGGCTGTAGAGTTTTTATTGACCACCCGTATAGCTCTTCAGAAACGAGTTTTCCGGGCTGTGTGGGTGTGAGCAATGAAGCATAAAAAATCATTTGTAGCTTTTTCAAAAAAAAACGAATATTATTCGAAAAAATTTCACTATCCGGTAACCTGATGTCCAGACAACAAAAACGCCAGCAAAGAGAGGCCGATATTCTGACAGCAACGATCAAGTTGCTGGATGAGCGCAGTTTTCTCGATCTGCGCATGTCTGATATTGCCAAGGCAGCCGACTGCTCCATGGGTGCCATTTACTCACACTTTTCCAGCAAGGAAGATTTGTTACTGGGGTGTGCCAATACCATTTGTAGAATGATGGCTCCCCTGAAAGAGAGTATTTCCCAACAGAACCTGCCACCTCATGAACGTATGGTTCTGTTGTGCTTTTGCATGTGGTACAGCGACGACCAGAATCCGGGGCATTATCGTCTCCAGCAACTGGCTATGAACCCGACCATCTGGGAACGTGCCTCGACCCAACGCTATCAGGCGATCAACGAGTTCTCCAATGAAATGTACGCCTGGATGAATACAGTCTCTAAACAGGCTCTGGAGCAGCACCCGTCACTGCCTTATTGTGATGACCTGGCACTTGAGCTGGAGCTGGGGCTTGTTTCCTGCATGTGGGGGTTATACCAGATAAAAGAGTCCGGCTTCGAAGTATTTGGCACGGTGCTGTCTGGTGATAATGCTTACAGCATTCTGAAGCGCAACATCAAGCGTTTCTTCTCAAGCTGGGATATTTCCCCGGACAAATTCGACGACCGCTTAGATGCACTTCAGATTCTGGCGAAAGGCATTGTCAAAAAAGAGCTTCAGGCCTGACCAGACCTGAAAATATGGATTTTATTTAACCTTAATTGAATATTATTCGTTTTAAATTCGAAAGAAATTTTACTAAACCCCCCAAAAGAAGGACTTTCATGAAAGCAACTTCACCCTTCAGGTTTGCTCGTGCAGCGGCAACAGCAACCCTTTCTATCAGCCTGCTAACTGCCTGCTCACAGTCAGTAGAACAAGAAGCCAGTGTTGTGCGTCCGGTCAGACTGTTCGAAGTCGTTAATCGTCAGGCACAAAACCTGCGCGAATTTCCGGCTATCGTCGCCGCCAGCGAAGAGGCGTCACTCTCTTTCCGGATTCCGGGCGAACTGCTTGAATTTCCGGTGTCTTCCGCAATGATCGTGGAACAGGGGCAATTGCTTGCCAGACTGGATGACCGTGATATCAGAAATGAAGTTGCTGTCCTTCAGGCTGATTTTGATCTGGCAGAAGCCGACTTCCGTCGTATTCAATCCCTTCGAGAAAAACAGGTGGTGTCCCAGTCTGACTTTGATAACGCCAATACACGACTGAAAGCTGCCAGAGTCAACCTGCAACTGGCTAAAGACCGTCTCAGTGACACCGTTCTGACTGCTCCTTTTTCCGGCCGTATTGCGCAGACCCTGGCGGAAAACTATCAATCCGTTCAGGCTCAACAGCCCATTATGATTCTGCAGGATCACAAAACGCTCGATATCAGCATTCAGGTTCCTGAAAGTATTCTGACTCAGGTTCAGGAAGAGCGCGTTGATTCGTCCTATCAGCCAGTAGTGTCATTTGCAGGAAACCACGGCACTGAATACAGGGTGTCTTATAAAGAACACGCTACCCGGGTCACGCCAGGTACACAGTCCTATGAAGTTATTTTCTCCATGCCCGCACCAGAGGCATTTACTGTTTATCCGGGCATGGGGGCCACGCTAGCCATTGACATGACTCAGGTCATGGGTAATGGCAATTCCGCCTCTGAATACATTGTACCCATGACGGCTGTACTGAAAGACGACGCCAGTGGTCAATATCAGGTATGGGTATACAACACTGAAACCGGCACCGTGACTCCGAAGCCGGTAACCGTTGGCCGCATCACCCAGTCCGGAATAACCGTTACTTCCGGCCTTGAGGATGGTGAACAGATTGTATCCGCTGGCCTGAACCGTTTGCGTGCCGGTATGGAAGTCAAGCCGCTGGAACGTGAGCGCGGGGTGTAACCATGAATATCGCTGAATATTCAATTAAGAACAAAGTCATCAGCTGGACTCTGGTGGTTGTGTTGCTGGTTGGCGGCATAGTGTCGTTTAAAAATCTGGGACAGCTGGAATTTCCTGAATTCCCAATTCCACAGGCAATGATCAACACCGCTTACCCGGGCGCTTCGCCGGAACAGGTTGAGGAAGAAGTCACCCTGCCCCTGGAGCGAGCCATACAGGAACTGGAATACATTAAAGACATCATCTCTGTATCCAGTGCCGGAAATTCACAGATTATGGTTGAGCTTGGATTTGATTACAGTGCCGATCAATTCCCGCAAATCTGGGATGAGCTTCGCCGTAAGGTCGGTGACGTCCAGAGCCATTTACCACCTGGCGTCTATCCGTCCATCGTCAACGATGATTTCAGTGATGTGTATGGCATTCTCTATAACATCAGTGGAGAAGACTACAGTTACCGGGAACTGGAAGACTATGCCAACATTCTGCGCCGGGAATTAACTCTGGTAGAAGGCGTTAAGAAAGTCACCATTGCCGGTACGGTTTCCGAGCAGGTCATTATTGAGCTTTCCCAGTCCAGACTGACTTCGCTGGGCATTGACCCTAACCTTATTTATGGCCTGATTCAGAATCAGAACATTGTTTCCAATGCAGGAAGCATGCTGATTGAAGGGCTGTCAGTTCGAATTCATCCAACCGGCGAATTTCAGTCGATTGCAGAGCTGGAACAGTTGGTCATCAATGTGCCCGGCAGCTCTGAGCTGGTTTATCTGGGCGATATTGCCAGCATTTACAAAGCAACCGATGAAACACCAATTAATGTCTATCGCAGTAATGGCGAAAAAGCACTCTCTCTGGGGATATCCTTTGCCAAAGGCGTTAATGTCGTCAATGTAGGCCGGACGGTTGATCAGCGCATGGCAGAGCTGGAGTCCAGCCGCCCCATCGGTATCGAGCTGACAAAGGTGTATGACCAGCCCGATATTGTTTATCACTCCGTGAATGACTTTATCATGAGCCTGATTCAGGCGATTACCATTGTTATCGTGGTTCTGTTGTTCGCCATGGGGTTACGCTCCGGGCTGCTGATGGGTGGCATACTGCTGCTGACCATCTTCGGCACCTTCATTGGCATGAACCTTCTGTCCATTGAGCTGGAGCTGATTTCTCTGGGTGCGCTGATTATTGCGCTGGGGATGCTGGTCGACAATGCCATTGTGATCACAGAAGGTGTGCTGGTAGGCCTGCAGCGAGGACAGACTCGCATGGAAGCCATCAAGAATATTGTTGAGCAGAACATCTGGCCATTGTTGGGTGCAACGACCATTGCCATCATTGCCTTCGCTCCCATCGGTCTTTCGCCGGATGCAACCGGCGATTTCATGGGCTCACTGTTTCAGGTACTGCTGATTTCATTAAGTATCAGCTGGCTTCTGGCGATCACCCTGACACCGTTCTTTTGTCATATCGTGTTTAAAGATCCGGATCAGACGACACTGACCGGTAACTCTGAAGACCCTTACAAGGGGGTTCTGTTTGTTGTTTATCGCGCTATTCTCAATAAGGCACTGAGACATCGCATTGTTTCACTGGTGCTTATTGTCGCTACACTGTTTGCAGCCATTGCCGGTTTCGGTCATATCAAGCAGGCCTTCTTTCCCCCATCGAACACTCCTATTTTCTTTGTGGATGTCTGGATGCAGGAAGGGACTGATATACGACAAACTCAGGAAAACATGCGTGCGCTTGAGCAGGAAGTCCTTTCCTTCAATGAAGTACACAATGTCACCTCTGTGATGGGGATGGGCGCACAGCGCTTTATCCTGACCTACCAGCCGGAAAATGTATACAGCAGTTATGGTCAGCTGATCATAGAAACGGATAATGTACACACCATTGAAACGCTGCTGCCACAACTCCGTGACCGCTTTGAGAGCAAGTATCCAGAATACGATTACAAGTTCAAGCTTCTGGAGAACGGCCCTGCGCCTGCCGCCCGTATCGAAGCCCGCTTCTACGGACCGGATCCGGATGTACTGCGTCAGCTCGGTAGCCGTGCGATTGAAGTGATAGAAGCCGTACCCGGTGCTGTCGATATTCGCAATAACTGGCGCGAACCTGTATCCATTGTCCGTCCACAACTGGATGAAGCTGCCGCCCGTCGCAGCGGTATTACCAAGCAGGCACTGGACCGCACTCTGTTGATGAACTTCAGTGGTCAGACGGTCGGTCTGTACCGGGACGGCAGTTATCTGATGCCGATTGTCGCCCGTGCGCCTGAAGAAGAGCGCTTTAATGCTGACCATATTGACGATTTGCAGGTATGGAGCCAGGAGCGCAATGCGTTTGTTCCCATTAATCAGGCGGTAAAAGGTTTTTCGACGGAGACTGAAAACCCGCTAATTATGCGCCGGAACCTGAAGCGTGTCCTGACCATTATGGCAGACGTTGCACCCTTCAGTGACGATACGCCAGAATCCATGCGTCAGAAATTGATCAAAGAGGTGGAAGCGATTCCTCTGCCCGAAGGTTACAGCTTCGAATGGGGTGGTGAATATGAAACTGCCAGTGAGGCTAATGAGGCCGTCTTCAAATCCGTGCCAATAGGCTACCTGACGATGTTCCTGATCACCATTCTGTTGTTCAGTACTTTACGACAGCCGCTTGCTATCTGGTCAACCGTGCCGCTGAGTATTATTGGTATTACGGCAGGCCTGTGGATGCTGAATATGCCATTCACCTTCACCGCCATGCTGGGAATGTTAAGCCTGTCTGGCATGGTGTTGAAAAATGGCATTGTGCTGGTTGAGCAAATCAATATTGAAGCGAAAACAGCCACATCCATCCAGAAAGCCATTACAGACGCCTGTATCAGTCGTGTTCGTCCGGTCTGTATGGCAGCCATGACCACCATGCTGGGTATGATTCCGCTGATTGCTGATGCGTTTTTCAGCTCCATGGCGGTGACCATTATCTTTGGTCTTGGTTTTGCCACCGTGCTGACACTGGTGGTACTGCCGGTGATTTACTCGCTGCTGTACCGTATTCGTTTTGACCAGTAACTGAAAACCCAATGAATCCCGGCATCCTGTTTTTTCAGGGGCCTGAGCAACCTCTGTCGGGGTTCATTACTCTCTCCAGACGACTCCCGTATAATCCCCGGTAAATTTCAAGCAGGGATTCAACGATATGATTCGTTTTGCTGTTGTCGGTACCAACTGGATCAGCCACGCCTTTTGCCAGGCAGCTCATACCACCGGACTCCTCAAGCTGGCTGCGGTTTATTCCCGTACACTGGATACTGCCCATTCCTTTGCAGCCCGATATCAGGTCGATGTCTGTCATGGCAACCTTCAGGCAATGGCAGAAAGCCCCGATATTGATGCTGTTTATATTGCCAGCCCAAACTCGCTACACGCCTCCCAGGCAGAGCTTTTTCTGAAACAGGGCAAGCATGTGATCGGCGAAAAACCGCTGGCTTCCAGTATCAATGAAGTGAAACACCTGATCACTGTCGCACAGGAAAACAGTGTTGTCTTAATGGAAGCCATGAAAACCCGCTATCTGCCAAACCTGCAGATAATCCGGGAGGCTCTGCCTTCACTGGGCAGGATTCGACGGGCGCATTTCAGCTATTGTCAGTACTCTTCCCGCTACCAGAAATACCTGAATGGAGAAAACCCGAATACCTTTAATCCGGAGTTTTCAAACGGTTCCCTGATGGATATTGGCATCTATCCCCTGACGGCTACCATTGAACTGTTCGGCAAACCTGAGCAGGTTTCAGCCAGCGGCAGTCTGCTGGATTCCGGGGTAGATGCCCATGGCTCTCTGACATTGAGCTATGACGGTTTTGAGGTGCTGGTCAGTCATTCAAAAGTGAGTGACGGTCTGACGCCCAGTGACATACAGGGAGAAGCGGGTTCGCTGTTGATCGAACATATTTCTGACTGTCGCAAGGTGACTCGTATTATCAGAGGGGAAAAACCGGAAGACCTGACCACAGATCAACCGGAAAACACCATGGAATATGAAGCAAGAGTATTTGCCGAACTGATCCGAAACCAGCAATATCAGCACCCTGGCCTGATTACCACTCAAATCGTCAGTGAAATCATAACCGACGCCAGAAAAATGATTAGCGTCGTGTACCCTGCCGATAAGTCGTTATAACAGCGGACTGATCAACTGCATGGTATTTTCCAGCAATTTTCTCCGGAAAGGCCGGTTTGCCCAGCTTGATGCTTCGACAGGTTCAGACAAAGCAATGTAACTTTCCAGTAACAGCGCCATGGTCTGGCCGAAAGCCCGGTCGTAGATGATCAGGGTGACCTCAAAATTCAGCCAGACGCTGCGCATATCAAGGTTCACCGTACCAAACAGAATGGTAGAACGGTCCACCAGCACACACTTGGTGTGCAACAGCCCGCCCTTAAACTGCTGAATATTAACGCCCACATCCAGCAGTTCTTCATAATAAGAGCGACTCGCGTAATGCACCATACGGGAGTCGTTTTTTTCCGGCACCAGCAGTTGCACATCCACACCCCGCATAGCGGCAGAACGCAGCGCCGTTAACAGGGCTTCATCCGGTATAAAATAGGGTGTGGAAATCAACAACTCTTCTTTACTCTCATAAATCGCTGTCAGCAATACCTGATGAATGGATTCCCTTTCTACATCAGGTCCCGAGGGCATGATATGCACAGATGCCCGGTTGTCACTCAACTGACTTGGGGGCATTTCATACGTTGACTGAAAAACAGAGAATGGTTCACCCGTTTCCAGAGTCCGGTCCCATTGCACGACAGTGGACATGACATGAGCCGCCACACCTTCCATACGCACCATGGCATCAACCCAGCGTCCGACATTGGCGTCGGTTTTAAAATATTTCGGGTCAACCAGGTTAAAACTGCCGGTCCAGGCAATATCATCATCGACTGCCAGTATTTTGCGATGGTTGCGAATGTCGATGCGTTCCACCAGCATACGCAGTAAACCCACCGGCAGCGATTCGGTAACACTGATGCCTTCCAGACGAAAGCGCCTGCCCCAGTATTGCCTTAAAAAACGGCGACTGCCGACACCGTCCAGCACGACCACACAATCGACACCCCGTTTGGCTGCCCTGATCAGAGCTTCTGCCAGCTCCCTGCCACGCCCGGCGGTGTCCCAGATGTAAAACTCCAGGGCAATGCTTTTTTTCGCCCGCTCAATATCCTGAAGAATGCCATCAATAATAGCGTCGGTTTCGTGAAAGAGTTGCAGATTGCTGCAGGGGATAACCGGAATACCCAGCGCCTGCTCGGAAAGGGTATAGATACCCGCATGCTGCCAGGCTGAATCCTGTCTGAAAGGTGTGTTTGAAATCACCGAAGTCAGGTGATCAGACCACTGCTCATAATCCGGATACAGTTTTTCCAGCCGTTTGATACGCTTGGTTCCCAGACGACGGGGGCCAAACAACAGATAACAGACAAACCCGGCAACCGGCAGGGCAAACAACAGCACCAGCCACGCCAGGGATACCCCGACGGAGCGACGGTGCATAATGATGTTCAGCGCAAACGCCATAATAAGGGCAAGGTAAACGCCCCCAAACAGGATGCTGTACCAGGAACTGTCCATTAACTGCCATAAAAATCATTGTTATCAGGAAAACAGTAAGTGGCCGTAATTATTCCACAGCAGTTTTCCAGTCATTATCAGGGAGATTATCACAATCATCGGTCGAATGATCTTCTGACCACGACTCATTACCACTTTAGAACCCAGTCTGGCACCAATCAGCTGACCGGTAATCATCACCAGGCCTACTTTCCAGACCACGGCTCCGCCCAGAATAAAGAACAGTAGCGACGCGATATTGCTGGTGCAGTTTAACACTTTGGTATGGGCTGTCGCTCTGGTCAGGGAGAACCCCATCAGGCTGACAAAGGCAATGGCAAAGAATGAACCGGTACCCGGACCAAAGAAACCATCGTAAAAGCCAATACCGAATCCGGCCGTCAGGGCAAACAGGTTCATGGAAAAGCGCTGTTTACGATCTTTATCGCCAACACTGGGAGAAAACAGGAAGTAACCGGCAATACCGATCATCAGGAAGGGGATTATCTGTTCCAGCACACTGGCATCAATCATCTGTACCAGCGTTGTGCCGATTGCACTACCCACAAAAGTCAGGACAATGGCGAGCTTCAGGTCGCCCAGTTTCACCATGCCTTTGCGGACAAAATAGTAACTGGCAGAAAAGGCTCCGCCACTGCTTTGCAGTTTATTGGTAGCCAGCGCCTGAGCCGGAGTTAATCCTACCGCCAGCAAAGCGGGTACCGTAATCAACCCACCACCACCGGCAATGGAATCGACAAACCCTGCCGTCAACCCCACCAGAAACAGCAACAGCGCCCAGTCCAGACTCAATACAAATTCCAAAGCCAGCCTCTTCGTACAATGAAACATTAGTTCTAACAACGCTGCATTGTACGTAGTTATATCTAACTTGGCATGAGGGGTTATGCGGTGTTCATGCTAACTCAGAAGCCCCAAAAGCCTGCATTAAAGTTAATGCGTTTTTTGAACCATCTCAGCTCTTTGTTTATTGGATGATGCTTGTAGAAATGCATTCGCTCATGGCTGTTTATTATAAAATCTGCACAACGAAAAAAGCCTGCTTAATTACTTAAGCAGGCTTTTCATAAATATGGCTGGGGTAGCAGGATTCGAACCTGCGCATACCAGGATCAAAACCTGGTGCCTTACCGCTTGGCGATACCCCAACTGATGTCATTACGACAAGGATGATGGTAGCTAGGGGCAGATTCGAACTGCCGACCCCAGCATTATGAGTGCTGTGCTCTAACCAACTGAGCTACCTAGCCATCAAACCGGAGCACATTATCTGGATTTCAAATCAATCTGTCAACCGTTATGTCATTAAGTTTCAACTCAAAAACAACCAGACCGGGGACTCAACTTCTGTTTCGCAGAAGCCGACAGAAAGATGGCTGGGGTAGCAGGATTCGAACCTGCGCATACCAGGATCAAAACCTGGTGCCTTACCGCTTGGCGATACCCCAACTGTGTCGTTAAGACGCTTTCGAAGTTACCATCGTTTCAATCAATGTCAACCAGTGGTTGCAGTCATTGTTTGAAATGGTAGCTAGGGGCAGATTCGAACTGCCGACCCCAGCATTATGAGTGCTGTGCTCTAACCAACTGAGCTACCTAGCCCCGAAAGACGAAACGCATTCTCAGGATTTATGCCTTTCCTGTCAACCACTTGGACTGCATTTTCAGCAAATACCTACCCACACTTCGTCATTGCGCTAACCTTTTTCAAAACGATGTATAGGATGTAGCCTGCTTTGCTGAACTTTCACACCCAGCTGACACCGGTCGATCTCAGCGCTTTAGACCCGGACTCTTTTGCAACCGGAACACTGCCCGACAGTCTGGCAGGGATTGATATTGGCATTCGCCCCTGCCGCAGCAATGGCCCAAACATTTCAGCGGTTGAAAGTGGTCAGAAGCTGCTGATCCATAACTATGGTCATGGCGGCGCAGGCTGGTCCCTGAGTCATGGCAGTGTCCTGCATGCCCTGTCACTGTTTGAAGACCGGCACTGCCGCCGGTCGTCTCCCATTACAATCATTGGGGCAGGCGTTATGGGACTACTCACCAGTCTCTACCTTTATGAGCGCGGTTATCGCAACCTGGAAATTGTTGCCCGCGAGTTTGAAGGCATCACCTCCTGTCGCTCAACGGGTTATTACGCCCCGCTGGCAATGAGCCTGAACAGTGACAAACAGCAGGCGTTCATCAATGACATCGGGTTCACCACATTCACAACCTTTCAGGCTATACAGCAAGGCAGCCACCCTTTGTTTAAAGTGGGCATCAGCCCGGTCAATGTTTACGCCGGTACTGGTGATCACTCTGAAGGAACACTGGAAACCCAAACAGGGCTTGAGCCTTATGTAGCAAAGGGACTGCTTCCGGAACCGGAACTTGGAGAAATTGATTTCGGCAACGGTCAGAAACACGTTATGCGTCGTTTTCAGACCTATTTTATGAACACCCCGGATATCATGGCTGAACTGACCAGCCTGCTGAACCAGAGAGGCATACGCCGCACCCAAAAAAACATAAACGAGTTCAGTGAAATCAACAGCGATATCATTTTCAACTGTTCAGGCATTGGCGCCAGACTACTGAACCACGACAACAACATTCACCCCAATCTGGGTGTTCTGCTGCTGTTAAAGCAACCGATTATAGAACAACTGCATTACATTATTTACACCCGCTATCGCAGCCCCTGGTCAGCCCCAACGGAGGACAACTACATCTACTTTATGCCCAGAGGCAACGGACTGCTCGGTGCTACCTTTATTCCCTTTAATGAAGGTACTGACGAAGCAGAAAACATGAAACAGGTTCGCCGCATTATCCTTGAGAACAAAGCCTTCTTTGGTACATAAGTACGCAACCAGACAACACAAAAGGAACCTCTGGCACTTCTTCCTGTCTTAACACTGATAGAGCTGATGATCATATCACCGCCCCTTAATAGTCGACTTAAGGAAGTTATAGGAATGGATTCTGGCAATAACGTTAGCTTCTCTGGTTCCGGCAATCCTGTATACCGCAGTGAAAACCCGGATTACAGGAGAGAGCGTGGCCGCTCCCGGGGGAGAAGAGGCCATTTCCATGGGTGGGCGACAACATCAGGCCAGCCTCGAATGCCAGCCCCTCAAACGACTGCCAGGCATTCCGCGAGCCGGGGAGCTTCGATAGCTGTCCGTGGAGCCATGCACACCAGCAGCAGTAGCGAGGAAACCCCTGAACAAAAATACGAACGCCTGAGCAATGATGAAACCCATTTAAGGATGGCCTGCTTTCTGGGCGACTTGTATTTTGAAGGCAAGTCCCTGTTCAACGAGCCCGTTTCAGCATCAAGGGTAATACAGGAGTTTGACAAGTCTCTTGACCAGAAAAAATGCATCCTGCAAAAAGGCGTTTTCCTGCGAAAACTGTTTTTCAAAAATCACACGCTAAACGGTAACCCAGTCTCCCCCGAGACTGTCTTATCTGTGTTTAAAGAATCCGGTGCATCGGACGAAATTGCGTATTTTTACAGAAATCTCTGTCTGCAGGGAATCAGGGTGCATGGAAAGCCTGTCAAACCCGAAAAAGTCATGTCGCTGCTGGCTCCGATTCAGCCGCCCTACGTAAAGGGTAAATTCCTTGAGGGATTATTCTGGGAAAAAATCCCACTGGAGTCAGGCCCTGTAACATCACAGATGGTACTGGACGAATATAAGCGTGTGAACGCCAGGAGAGAGGCAACCCAGTTCCTCGAAAGAATCCAGCCCTATGAAGATATTCCTTCGTCAGACCACAGGGCCAGAAACACACCCCGGAATGAACCAAAAGCCTTATCAGCCTTTGTCTGTCGCCCCAAAAGTCTCGCCACCCCTTTAGGTACCAGACAACGTGACCGTGCTGCAACTCTGGCTGAAACTGAAACCCCTGAGCATCAATATGAACGACAGCTCAGCGATACAACCAGTTACAGACGTGCCACCTTCCTGAGAGAACTGTACGAGGAGGGTAGAACGCTTTACGGCAAACCCGTTTCGGCATTAATGGTTGTAAATGAGTACGACAAGTCTTTGAATCAAACAAAATGTACTTTGGCAAAAGGTGGATTTCTACAAAGCCTGTTTTTTCATAACCGTCTGCTGAATGGCAAACCAGTCACTGCAGAATACGTCATATCGGTACTGGAAAGAGCCGGAGGACTAAAAGAGCTGGCGTACTTTTATTCATTCCTGTGCCTGAACCGGATACCCGTCGACGGTGAGCCTGTTACCCCGGAAAGCGTGATGGACAGGATGGAACACGAAGGCACTGCTGTGATGAAGGCCCGTTTTCTTGAATCACTGTTCTGGGGGGCGGTTCCACTGTCGTCGGCCCCCGTATCAGCAGACGACGTCTTAGCAGAGTATAAAAAATCACAGGACAGTGAAGCACAGGGGCGCTTTCTTGAGATGCTGTGCCTGAATGGCGTTTCATTGAAAAACGGTCCTGTGACAGCAGAGTCTGTGGAACAGCTTTACAAGCAAAGCCCACAGCCTCGCATCATATTTCTCGCTAAATTATGTCTCGCAAAAATGGCGTTGAATGGGCAGCCTGTCACACCCGAAATGATCATCGGAGAGCTGGGAGAGTTTCTCGGCCCACGGGATATAAGGGCTCGGTTCCTCATGGATTTGTGCCTGGAAGAAATCAAACTGGATGGCGAATTTGTATCTCCGGATGCTGTGGTAACCGCTTTTGAAGGCGCGAACGCAGAAAAAGAGCTGAACTGGTTTCTGGGTGAACTCTGCCTGAGAGGAATGATACTGAACAGCAGACTGATAAGCCCTGAAACCATCGTCGAAAAACTCAGACAGCCAGGCAACTCGCTGGAGCTAGCCAGATTTTATAGAAAGATGTATGAAGCAGACATTCAACTGCATGGTGAATTTATCCAGCCTGAAACCGTATACGAAGCGTTTCAGGCGGTTCCCGATTACATTGATGGCAAACACCTGGAACTCGCTCATTTTAAGGAAAATTTATTCTACCAACGGATCTGCCTGTATCAGGAACCTGTTACAGCAGAATATGTAGAGACAGCCTTTGGTAAAGCTGAGACTGGAAAGTTCAGGCAGGCAAGGGCTCACTTTCTGAGGCAGTTATGCCTGCAAGACATCAGGCTGAATGGCCAGTGTCCAACCCCCGAAGCCGTAAGGGATCTTATTCCGGCAACAATGTCCGGAAGAATCGACCTTGCCCGTTTCCTTCAGGAGCTTTTTTTCAAAGGCATAATGTTAGACGAAAAGCCGGTGACCCCGGAAGACGTAGCGGGTGCATTTCCAGAAACAAACGAAGGCAGGCTTGGACTGGCACGTTTCCTTCAGGAGTTATGCCTGAAAAGCATCAAGATAAACGGAAAGTTTGTTCGGCCAGAAACCGTCATGAAAAAATTACAGGAAACGGGTTGTGAGCTGGAACAGGCTCGCTTCCTGCAATCACTGTTCCTGAAGGGCAGAAAACTGAATCATAAAGAGGTCACTCCCCGGAGAGTAGCGGATGCCTTCCCAGATACAGTGGAAGGGCGGCTGGGGCTCGCCTGTTTTCTGCAACAGCTCTGCATGAAAGGGATAAACCTGGGCGGGGAGATGATATCTCCTGAAACAATCACACGGCAGTTTGAGCAGGAAAATGCATCTCTGCAACAAGGGCTGTTCTTACAGGCACTCTGTCTGCAAAAGCGCCCTGCAAACGGCAAGCAGGTGCCACCGGAAGTCGTGGTTGAAAAGCTGGAACAGGCAAGAGGTCGCCTGGAGCTGGGGCATTTCCTTGAAGAACTCTGCCTCAGAGGTATGCCTCTTAATGGACGCCCTGTAAAGCCTGAAACAGTCATCCATTATTATCAGAAAAATCGCTACCACCTGGAACAGGCTAAATTCATTGAGCGTCTGGCATTATCCGGCAAAACCACCGACACGGATATTTCTGATGACTCTGTATTAAAGGGCTTTCATGGGCTGTCAGTTTCGACAGAAGCGTACCAGATTGACTACCTGTTGAGCCGAATCCAAACCCTCCCCCCTGGCAATGAGGAAAAAAGACTTCAGCTGTATCAGGAAGCTGTTCGCCTAATAAACGACAGCGGCTTCACTTTTGACAAGACTTACTACTCTGCTCTACTCAAAATCCGCGCTTTGCTGCACGGATTGCCAGCTTACCCGGCCGGAAGCAAACTAACGCCCGATACGGTCGCCAGAGACATAAGGAGCATGCCCGTATCGGAACAGACCATCAAGCTGATGTTCTTCTTCCTGGCAGAGTGCTGTTTTCAAAAGTGGCCCCTTGACGGAACTCAGGTATCGCGGGCGCAGGTAAAGGCTTCCCTGAATGACCTCCCAGCCTCTAACGCCAGAACAGCCCTTTTTTACTGGTTTAATGAACAATGTCAGCAACCTGGCAGACAAACCTTCCCAGTACCTGAGCGCAACCCGGTCAAAGCTGGCCGGAGAAATAAACACCAGACAAGAGAACAGCAAAAAAACGTTCAACCAGCTTCTACCAGCCATTCACCAGTACCGCAGACACCAGCACCACAGGCACAAGCACAGCCACCTGTTACATTACCCCTGAGCGTGAACAAACCAGAAGGCAGTCATAACGCATCATCCAGAGTTATGAGTCTGATCAATGAGGTAAACAACCTTTACCCACACCCGGTGATCGTCATCACAAGGGACCTTTCGAACTATTCGCAAGGGCATGGTGAACAGATCAACCTGATTGGTACCGATGAAGGTATCGAGAAACTGGCAGAGAAAATACGCAACGAGTTTAACAGCCAGGACGACAATGAGCCTGAAGTGCCTACACAGTGTCTGATCTGGAGTATAACGAGCTGTAGAGAACTGCATTTACCACGTAAGGTCTTTATGACCTTGACAACAGCCCGCATCAGAACAGAGCTGACCATTAAAGCGGATACCTATCCAGGCCTGCCGGTAATAGCGGAAGATGCGGGAATCGGGATACACGGGGGAGCTCAGCCAGCAGCCTCAGTTCCCTCCTGTTCTATCGAAGATGAAGCGATACTAATTGCTGAGCGCATCAACCATTTGAATGAACATCTGTTAACACCGAAACTCTTAAGTACCAGAATGTACGTGCCAAACTCTGTGATCTTTTACGATGAGGGAAGTAGTGTATTTGCAATACTCATGCATGCAATGATGAGCCTCAATAAGGCTGAAGAACTCTCGGGTATGCAGGAGCCTTCCCTGAATGCAAGGTATAAACAGATGCTCGAATCCAGCATGACATCACTTAAAAGCAAAATAAAACAGCACCCCAAAATAAAGGGCTTCATTAAAGCAATGGAATCCTGGCTGAAAAACACACCGCCGAATAATAACTACGAAGAAAAACGGCATGCGTTTGTTAAAAAAATAAAGGAACAGGCATCGCTGCTGCTACGAAATTAGCCAAAGCCCCTGCAAGAGAGAAAAGAGCAAACAAATAGAATAGAAAAAATAGCAAAACGCATGGAGCAACAGGATCATGTTACATGAACACTCCATGCGTACTTTATAGAATACCGGTTTCTCCAATGAACCCGGCTGAAGCAGACCAGGCTCTCAGAAATTATATTTCAGAGAATAAACAACACCACTCTGAGACTCAGCATAACCCAGCTTGTTCTCAGCATAGCGGTATTGCAGACCAGCAGTAACACTGTCGGTTGCGTGCCACCACAACTCCAGCGCGCCATTATGGCCTGTCTTTTCTGATTTGCCTCCGACGTTAAGATAGTCTTTATCGCGACCGAACTCTGTTTCGTGCCAGTTAAACAGCGTGAAGTTCTGGTTCATCGCGCTGAAGTCATAGCTGGCAGTCCAGCCCAGAACATAACCGTTACTGCCGTTAAAGTACGTGGACTGGGTATTGTGACCGGCAAGGAAGGGCTTGAAGAAGAAATTATCACCAACAAAGTTATAACCAAAACCAAAGAAGCGGTTTTGTTCATCAAAACCCTGGCCACTAATGTCAAAAATCTGTCCAAACAGATTAAAACCTGTATCACCAAGGTTAATACGGGTATTACCTTTAATCGCTACACGACGTCCATCAAACCTTTTTCCGTCTTCATGACGAGAGCTGACTTCCTTATCGTGTACTTTTCGTTGGGTTTTTCACATCAACAAAGCCGTACAATTCACCCCACGAGAAGCCTGACCCACCTTCCACTCTCAGGTAAGCAAAATCACGCTGTTCTGTTTTATTTTCTGTACTGTTTGTCCAGTCCATAAAGTTCAACTGAACATTACTAAAACCGTACAAGTAATCAGCATTAGCAGAAGTGGACATCACGCCTGCGGTCAAAGCTGTAACCGCCAGAGCAGTAGCACGTAATGGTTTCATATACACAACCCCATTATTAGTAAATTTTTTAGAGTGCTGTTATAAGGTCTGATCTTAAGAAGAGTCTTTTTGTTAAATCGAACCAGATCTTCGTTAAAGGCAAGCTGCCTGACACGGATAGTAGTGGGTTGTGCTGCTGCTTTTGCTGAGCCAGATCAACATATCACACCATATTATCTCACCTGTTAACATACATTTGAAAACTGTCATCTTTAACCGGTTAGTTCATGCTTTTTTATTGACTATGGAAATGCCGCTTCTATCGCCGGAGACGACAAAAACATCAAGTCAGGGGGCATGCGCATTACAACTGTGCAAACAAGAAATTATGCTTTGACACAAAACCTGAATATTCAAGTATCATACTAGGGTTTCCTGTTTTACCTGCATTTCGGGGGAAGTGCAGTCAGCAAACAGGTAACACTTGTCTGACTTGCTCGATAGGGGATTTTTAATGCTAAAGAAGAAGTTTTTTAAAACAAAAAAAGAAGCTGAAGTTACTTTTGAGTTTTCCAGGGACGACATCAAATCCGTAGCACTCGCCGGAGAGTTCAATGAATGGAATCCGCTGAAAATGAACTACGTTAAAAAGGACAAGGTCTTTCGTACAAAAGTCCGTCTGCCAAAAGATTCGACATTCCGTTTCAAATACCTTCTGGATAATGAAACCTGGGAAAACGATTATCAGGCTGACGCTTATGTACCCAACACTTTCGGTACCGAAGACAGCGTGGTAAATACCAAAAAAAGCGTTTAATAAAACGTTGATGGTAAAAGAGTCAGCAACGCTGACTCTTTCCACTCAAAGGCAGAGTATTAAACGTTAAAACGGAAGTGCATTACATCGCCATCCTTAACGATGTACTCCTTGCCTTCCAGACGCAGACGACCGGCTTCCTTCGCACCCTGCTCACCATTGTACTCGATGAAATCGTCGTAAGAGGTCACCTCGGCACGGATAAAGCCACGCTCGAAGTCTGTATGAATAACGCCAGCCGCCTGAGGCGCTGTGGCACCAATTTTAACCGTCCAGGCACGCACTTCCTTCACACCGGCAGTGAAGTAGGTCTGCAGGTTCAGCAGCTGGTAACCCGCGCGGATCACACGATCCAGACCGGGCTCTTCCATACCCAGGTCCTGCAGGAATTCATCACGCTCATCATCTTCCAGCTCGGAAATTTCAGCTTCCAGTTTGTTGCACACAGGTACAACGACCGCACCTTCCTGTTCAGCAATCTCACGCACTTTATCCAGGTAAGGATTATCTTCAAAACCGTCTTCGTCCACGTTAGCAATGTACATGGTCGGCTTGGTGGTCAGCAGGTGGAACATGCGGGCCAGTGCCTGCTCATTGTCGTCCAGCTTCAGGGAGCGAACCGGGTTACCTTCTTCCAGATGCGGAATCAGCTTTTCCAGCAGTGCTTTCTGTGCAACAGCTTCCTTGTCACCACTCTTGGCAACGCGGACTACACGCTGGTGCTGTTTTTCACAGCTTTCCAGGTCAGCCATGGCCAGCTCAATGTTGATGATGCCGATATCCGCTTCCGGATCGACCTTGTTGGAAACGTGAATAACATTATCGTTTTCAAAACAGCGCACAACGTGGGCAATCGCATCGGTTTCACGGATGTTTGCCAGGAACTTGTTACCCAGACCTTCCCCTTTGGAAGCACCTTCTACCAGACCGGCAATATCGACAAACTCCATGGTGGTCGGCAATACACGCTCAGGACTGACAATCGCTGCCAGCTTGTCCAGACGGGGATCAGGCATAGCCACTACACCGGCGTTTGGCTCAATGGTACAGAACGGGAAGTTTTCGGCGTCAATGCCTGCCTTCGTCAGTGCATTGAACAGAGTAGACTTACCGACGTTGGGCAAGCCAACGATGCCGCATCTAAAACCCATAAAAGTTACCAGCCTTTATCTATTAACAAAAAGAATGAATGGGGCCGGATTATAAGGACTGCAAGACAATAATTCACCTGATTTAAACCCCGGTTAAACCACTGCCTGAAGGGTATAACAATACCGCAAAGCCACTTTACCAAGGGAATAAGCCCAACCAGATCGGCTAAATACCTAAAGTTGTACTAGTCTTTCGCTGCACTACTTTATGTACAGATGGTTTATTTCCAGTTTGTTATTTGCTCCCAACAGAGACAGTACGAGATTCTCAATGCCTGACAAGAATAAAACCGTGGCGGTTATCAGCGGCGGCCCCTCTCCGGAAGCTGAAGTTTCACGCATTGCTGCCAACCGGCTGATGCCGTCACTGACCAGACACTATGGCAAGGCTGTCCAGCTCGAGCTGGATAAACAACTGCCTGAACAACTGCTACGGCATGAGGTCGATGTCGTATTCCCCGCCACTTACGGACCACAGGGAGAAGACGGCTGCCTTCAGGGTTTACTGGAAGTGATGGGGATTCCCTACATCGGCTCCCGGCCACAGGCCAGCGCCAACGCCCTGAACAAAGTCACCACCAAGCGGATTCTCAGCCATCTAGGCATGCCGCTGGCAAAAGACCTTGTGATCTACGCCTCAGATGGCCTTGAGAAGAACGTCAACGACTGTATTGAGCAACTGGGCGAACAAGTGATTATCAAACCGTTCTCCCAGGGCTCCGGAATCGGCATCCAGTTCGCCAGGGGTTATGACCAACTGAAAGCTTGCCTGCAGGAAAGCTTCAGCAAAGACCATGAGCTTTTGGTTGAAGAATTTATAGTGGGCAGGGAGATCACCGCTGGTGTACTTGAGCTGGACACCACACAGGTTCTGCCCGTTATCGAAATCACTACCTGTGACGGAGCCTGGTACAGCTATGAATACCGTTACAACCCGGGCATGAGTGACCATATTATTCCCGCCCCCATCCCACAGGAACAGTACAGGCGTGTGCAGGAACTAACCCTGCTGGCCCACACCGGCCTTGGCTGCCGGGATATCAGCCGTTCCGATTTTATTGTACCGGAGTCTGGCGAACCCATTCTGGCGGAACTGAACAACCTGCCCGGCATGACGCCCACCAGTCTGTTCCCGGACAGTGCCCGACATGCAGGTATTGAGTTTGAGGATTTAGTCTGTTGTCTGGTTGACCAGGCCTTAAAGCGAACCAAAGCGAAGAACCCCGCGGCAATATGGAAGCTGCCGGAGCTGGCTCTGTCGAAGTGATTTTGAATGTATTACGTACGAGCATTATTCATGACAAGCCAGCTTATCAAAGCGATGGCGCTTTTCATCATAACAGCAACAACGAGTAAGGCTAATGAAGAATGCCACTATCTGTTTGAATGACCTGGAAGGGGATATAACCATTCTTATGTGCGGACATTATTACCATTACGACTGTATCCACTTATGGCTTGATACTTACTTGAACTCTATGTGTCCATTATGCAGGCATGCCGTTAGTGGCAGACCTGAAATCGCTGATGGCAGGCTTGAAGAGGCTTTCAGAGTCTTTACGGAAGACCTTCAGGAAAGAGCAAACCGCTATTACCATGCTGCGGTCCGGGAAGAAATAAGCTCCTTTATTAAGTTAGCTACTTTATCAGCGGCACTCATATATTGCTGGCGAATGTTTCAGAGATGAATATTTACCCAACCCCTTTCCACTGACACCAGCCCTGTCACGAAATACAAACAGGATAATCTTCCGCTTTATTTTCTTTTCTGAAAACTTTGCCAGTTTACGTGACTACCACAGCGCCTCTTCATGTCCATTAAACTCTGAATGTATGCAACTTCTGAACCGCCTTCTGACGCGCACCGTTAACGACTTCAGCCGTTACACGAACCGCTTCGTCAATCACCGCATCAATCCTCTGCCGATCAGCTAGCGGCGGTTTATTCAGCACATAGTTCACCACTTCCTTACTGTTTCCCGGATGACCAATTCCAAGCCGCAAGCGCAGGAAATCCTTATTATTCCCCAGGGAAGCAATAATATCACGCAACCCGTTATGGCCACCGTGACCACCACCCTGTTTCAGACGCCCGACACCGGGAGGCAGATCCAGCTCATCGTGCGCCACCAGAATGGACTGAGGTGGAATTTTATAAAAGGTGGCCAGAGCACCCACCGCCTGACCACTGCGATTCATAAACGTGGTCGGGTTCAGCAGACGGACATCCTGACCATTGATGGAAATGCGGGCGGCATGACCAAAAAACTTTTTTTCTGGTTGCAGGACGGCACCGTAAGCACGTGCCAGCTCTTCCACAAACCAGAAGCCAGCATTATGGCGGGTATCATCGTACTGAGCGCCCGGGTTTCCCAAGCCCACAATCAGTTGGATGGCGTTCTCTGATGGTTTAGCCATAATCGAAACTCACTCCTGATAACAGTCTGAAAACGTATAAATTCTACACATAAAAAAACAGCTTTCATCACTTTAAGCAATGAAAGCTGTTTTCGACAGCTCTGGATTCAACCAGAGCCGTTACTACTGGAAACAGTAAGACAGGGTCTTACTCTTCGCCAGCTTCTTCTTCAGAAGCTTCGTCAGCTTCAGCAGCACCGCGGGTCTTCTGTACGCTGGCAACGTCCAGATCGTGACCTTCGCCCTGCAGCATAGCAACCAGCTGAACGCCTTCTGGCAGAGTCAGGTCGGACAGGTGTACGTGACCACCCAGCTCAACCTCAGCCATGTTCACTTCGATGAACTCAGGCAGGTCAGCAGGCAGACATTTAACTTCAACTTCAACGCGAGCGTGAGTGATAGCACCGCCAGCCTTAACACCAACACAGGCATCTTCGTTGATGAAGTGCAGAGGCACGTGAGTGGTTACCGCGTGAGTAGCGTCTACACGCAGGAAGTCCATGTGCATAGCGAATTCTTTCGCCGGGTGACGCTGAACGTCTTTCAGGATAACCTGCTGAGCAGTACCTTCGATGTCCAGGTTAACGATCTGGGAGTAGAAGGATTCAGTTTCCAGTGCCTTACGGATAGCCTTGCCTTCCAGGGTAACCTGTACAGGCTCAGCTTCACCACCGTAGATGATGGCAGGTACTTTATCTTCGTGACGCAGGCGGCGGCTCGCACCTTTCCCTACATCTTTACGCACAACAGCGTTCAGAGTAATAGCTTCAGACATTTTCTTTCTCCAGAATGCCGCCCTTCCACATCAATCTTGCGACCAGACTATGGGAGTTTAACTGCGGCTGATATAAAGGCGACGTATCATACCTGCAACCCACACCAAAAAAAAGCGCAGTGACCGAAATCACTGCGCCTTTTTTTCAGACCTGTATCAGTAAACTGTCTTACTGAAACCAGTAACCTTACTGGAACATGGCACTGATGGATTCTGCATTGCTGATTCTGCGAACAGATTCAGCCAGCAGCGGGGACATATCCAGCTGACGGATACGACCCAGAGCCTGGGCAGCCGGGCTCAGAGGGATAGTGTTAGTCACTACCAGCTCGTCCAGCTGGGAGTTGGCAACATTTTCCAGCGCACGACCGGACAGAACCGGGTGCGTGCAGTAAGCGATAACCTTGGTGGCACCCTTTTCCTTCAGGGCAGCCGCAGCGGCACACAGAGTACCGGCGGTATCGACCATATCGTCAACCAGTACACAGGTTCGGCCAGATACGTCACCAATGATGTTCATCACTTCAGACTTGTTGGCTTCAGGACGACGCTTGTCGATGATAGCCAGCTCAGTGTTCAGGCGCTTGGCAACAGCACGGGCGCGAACAACGCCACCGTGGTCAGGAGAAACCACCATCAGGTTGTCGTAACCCTGGCGTTCCATATCGTCCAGCAGGATCGGAGAGCCGTAGATGTTGTCAACAGGGATGTCGAAGAAACCCTGAATCTGGTCGGCGTGCAGGTCTACAGTCAGTACCCGGTCGACACCCACGCTGGCAATCATGTCAGCTACGACCTTGGCACTGATTGGCACACGACTGGAACGGGGACGACGATCCTGACGCGCATAACCGAAGTAAGGCAGTACAGCCGTGATACGAACCGCGGAAGAGCGGCGCATGGCATCGGCCATTACCAGCAGTTCCATCAGGTTATCGTTGGTAGGAGCGCAGGTGGACTGAATAATAAATACGTCCCTGCCTCGCACATTTTCCTGGATTTCAACAGCAATCTCGCCGTCGCTGAAGCGGCCGACATAAGCCTTGCCTAAAGGAATGTGCAGGTGATTAACAACCTTGTGAACCAGCTCAGGGTTTGAGTTGCCGGCAAACACCATCATTTTCGACACGGGTAAGTACCTTGCTCTCGACGTGGGTGTAGGAGGATGATTTTCTGTGTGCGATGTTCGCAGCAGTCAGGACTGCTACTAGCAGGAAGAGAAGATTCAGCAAAATGGCTGGGGTAGCAGGATTCGAACCTGCGCATGACGGGATCAAAACCCGTTGCCTTACCGCTTGGCGATACCCCAGTAGCTTTGGAGGCTACAAATTCGTTTGCAGTGAATACTGTAGCTGTGGAAATCATGTCGTACATGCTTCGAGCTGATGCGCGGCCTGCAAATTGTGCAGCGTGCTGTGTAGCGGAGATGTATTCACGCCACGGGCAATAAAAGACTGAACGTCTGAGCCTATCGTTGCCATAGCCGCTTCCGCTTGTTCGCGACTGGCAAACGGCGCAAATACGCATGCACCTGATCCGCTCATCATAGCCTGCCCTATGCTCGAATTTCTGGCATTATCCAACAGCTGTATGCAAGTTTCAACTTCAGGATAAAGTCGCCGAACCAATGGCTCAAAATCGTTATGCAGCAGATTTTGACGCCTCTGTTCTTCGTACGTTTCCAACGCGGCGCACACTTTAATCGTCGGTGTATCTCTTGTCAAATCCCTGTGGGCGTACATCTTTACGGTATTTACATGACAATCCGGCACCAGAACCAGATACCAGCATTCCGGCGGGTGTGCAGACGTAAGAATCTCACCCACCCCTTCGGCAAACGCCGCCGAACCGCGTACAAATACCGGCACATCAGCCCCCAGCTGCAACCCCAGTTCAGCCAGGCGCTCCTCAGGCAACTGCAAACCCCAGAGCACATTCAGGCCAAGCAGTGCCGTGGCTGCATCCGAACTCCCGCCACCGACTCCGCCCCCCATCGGCAGCCGCTTGTCCAGCCGGATACGGGCTCCCTGCTGCGTACCGGTTTCCTGCTGCAACAGGCGGGCAGCTTTAAGAATCAGGTTGTCGTCGCTGACCAGCTCAGGCAGGTTACATTCCAGTTCCAGTGAATCCTGCAGGGTAAAACCCAGCTCATCGCCATAATCAAGAAACTGAAACAGCGTTTGCAGGGCATGATAACCATCCGGCCGGCGTCCGGTGATATGAAGAAACAGATTCAGCTTGGCAGGCGCTGGCAACACCAGTTCAGACTTCATGAATTGCAACCAATTAGTGTTTAAAAATGACCGTTTAAAAAATGTGAGATTATTTAACCTGCCAGCGTCTGGCAACCAGTGTCATTTGAATATCGTCTTTTTCGACCCTGATCCGCCCCGGCAAAGATACTGGAGGCTGACTCTGGTATTCCAGATACTCAATCGTCCAGCCAGCCTGTTTCAGGTGCGACAACTGTCCCTCATTGTCCAGCTGCATGGACGTTTCCTGAATACCCGGCACCGGCACACCCTGAATCCAGAACCGCAGGTAGCTGACCGGCAGTTGCCAGCCAGTCAGGTCGTACAACAGGGCTTCTGGTGTATGACCCTGATAACGCTTGCCATCGGCTTCAACCATGATGCCATGGTCGTTACTTTCGATCTTCGCCAGTGATTGTCCCAGTGGGCCATCCAGATACACAGTAAAATCCTGCTGGTTCTGCAACCATTCCACCGACATGGAGCCCGACTGATCGGGTACCCGCAGGCCCAGTCTGCCCATCAGCTGCCAGTGATTCATCTGTTGCAGTTCCTTATAGCGGGTTTCCCATAATGTCTGCCGAAGCTCTAATGACAGTTCAGGCTCTTTGGGCGTAGTGGCACAGCCGCTGACCAGAATAATCAGCAGCAGTGCAGGCAGAGAAAACAAATTACGCATGACGGATTGTGGTACACCTTTAAACAACATCTGATTATCAGCCAGTCAGGGCTTGGAAGCCACCGGGGCAGAAGCAGCTTTACTGTTCCCTTTCGGTTCAACCTTCTCCAGCCGCTCCCTGGTAGTCCTGAGAATTTCACTTTCAGGTTTTTTCTCCAGAGCCTCCTCCCACAGGGCTATCGCTTCATCCTTGCGCCCCATCATCCAGAGTACTTCCCCCAGATGAGCAGCCACCTCATGATCAGGGAACTTATCATAAGCCTGTTTCAGGTACTTCAACGCCCCTTCAAGATTGCCCAGCCGGTAATTAATCCAGCCCATGCTGTCCATGATCGCCGGGTCTTCACTATCAATGGAGTAAGCTTTCTCAATCAGTGTCCTGGCTTCTTCATACCGATCCGTGCGATCGGCAAGGGTATAACCCAGGGCATTTAAGGCAGCAGCGTTGTCAGGCTGCAGCTTGATAATGGCACGCAGGTCTTTTTCCAGCCCCTCCAGCTTGCCCAGCTTTTCCTGCACCATGGCACGGGCGTAAAGCAGGTTTATGTTTTCCGGGTGACGAAGCACTGCGGCATCAAACAGGCCCAGCGCCTCGTTGTATTCCCCTGCACCCGTCAGTATCTCCGTTTCCAGCATATACAGCTGAACAGCGTGTATCGGATAACGATTACGTGCCTCATCCAGATGCTTTCGGGCATCTTTCAGACGCCCCTGTGACAACATCAGTTGCACCAGCGACACCTGGGCCCGCATAAACTCTTTTCCGGGCGGAACATTCAGAAAGTACGTTTCCGCCTCTTTCAAATTTCCTTTCTTTTCACTGATTCGACCCAGATAGTAATTGGCAGTTCCTTTGCGCTGCCCCAGTTTTAACAACCGTTTAAAGTAAGTCTCGGACCGGTCCAGCATATCGTTTTCAAGGGCGATCAAAGCCAGGGAAATCAGGATTTCAACATCGTGGGGGGACTGTTTCAGCAGTTCTTCAAACTGAATACGGGCTTCATCCAGTTTGTTCAGGTGAACCAGTACCCTGGCATACAGCAACCGCAGCCGGGGTCGGTCCGGGTGACGTTCAACAGCATCCGCCAACATCTTTTCAGCCTCGTCGCCTCTACCCAGTTTGTTGAGAATGCGCCCTTTCAGTATCAGCGCCTTAACGTACTCCGGGTAACGTTTGAGCAGCTGATCACACAACTGCATGGCTTCATCGTTTCGGCCCGCCTGTTGCAGCAAAATCGCTTTACCCAGTTTCAGGGAACGATGATCCGGATACTCTTTCAGAATGGTATCAAATGTTTTCAGCAGGCTGTCACGGTCTTCGTCAGACAGTTCCGTTGCGCTTGAGGCAAGAAAATCAAAATTGGCTTCACCGTGCAGATCCAGGGTTTTCCGCATCTGATCAACCGCACGATCAAGCTGCCCGTCCCTGACCAGCTCTATGGCACTGGCCTGCAAAGCGCGGGTATCATCAGGTGCCAGCTCTGCCCACAACAGGGCGGCATCCAGAGAAGCCTGTCTGGCACCAATAAACATGCTGATCTGATAGGCTCGTTCAGCTACACCAACATCCCGGGTTTTGTGAGCCTGTTTAAGGTAATTGCCCAGTGCAAGATCGTAGCGTTTGCGTTGCCCCCCCAGCTCGGCGACCAGCAGATCATAAACCGTTTCAGGTTCAAATGAACGAACCGGTTCTTTTTCAACTTCAATGGTAATGTTGTCAGTCAAAGGCTCCTGAGGATCCTGTCCGGACTGAATTCCCTGCGTGGCAACACATCCCCCCAAAGCAGCCAGGCCCAGAGAGAATACCGACACTCTGGCCAGCAATAAGGAGAAACTTTTGAGTTCCTTCATGAATGGTATGCCTTTACCCGATTGGAATGAATGTCCACCCGCTCATCATGACATACCCTGAAGTACATAGACACAGAGTTTGCAGTTGCAGGCGTTCCATAGGAGAATTGATCGGCCGAAAGACCACAGGATACACGTTGAAGGTCTTAATTCGCCCCGACAGCGATGAATAATAGCAGTATCAATAAAAGCAGCATGTCGAGAATCAGGAGTCCAATGGGGTACCTAACAGCCGGAATCAATCATAAAACCGCCCCCGTTTCCCTCAGGGAGCAGGTTGCCTTCGCCCCTGAGCAGTTGCCTGAAGCACTGCACGATGCCTGTCGTTTCCTGAACACCCGGGAAGTGGCGATCCTTTCTACCTGCAATCGCACCGAGCTTTATCTGGGTAATCAGGTCAACCAGCAACAGGCACTGGACTGGCTGACCCGGTACCATAATCTTGACCACCAGCTTCTGCAGGATCACAGCTACATCTACAAAAATGAGTACGCCGTTCGCCATATTATGCGCGTTGCCTGTGGACTGGATTCCATGGTGCTGGGGGAACCGCAGATTCTGGGACAACTGAAAAGTGCTTTCGCCACCGCCCAGGAAGCTGGCACTGCCGGTTCCTGTCTGTCACGCCTGTTTCAGTTCAGCTTCACCAAAGCCAAACAGGTGCGAACCGAGACAGCCATCGGTCGTCAGCCAGTTTCTGTCGCCTATGCGGCCACCACGTTAGCCAGACAGATTTTCTCGGATCTGAGCCAGAACACCGCCCTGCTGATTGGTGCCGGTGAAACCATTGAACTGGTTGCCAAACACCTCCATCAACAGGGTCTTCGTGACATCATCGTGGTCAACCGGACCATGAGTCGCGCCCGCATGCTGTCAGACCAGTTTGATGGCCGCAGCGCCCTGCTGTCTGATATTCCCCATATACTGCCGGAAGCAGACATTATCATTGCTTCAACCGCCAGCCCGGTACCTGTCCTTGGCAAAGGTGTTGTTGAAAGAGCCCTGAAGCAGCGCAAGCATCGCCCTATGTTTATGGTGGACATTGCAGTACCGAGAGACATTGAGGAGGAGGTAGGCGAACTGGCCGACGTATACCTTTACACGGTGGACGATCTGCAGGGCGTTATAGAAGACAATATGCAGCAGCGCCAGGAGGCTGCACATGAAGCAGAACATATTGTTGAAGCAGGAACAGACGAATTTATGGCGCAATTGCGTTCGCTGGATGCCGTTTCGATACTGCGAGCATACCGCCTGCAGACCGAAAACATCAGGGATATGGAACTGGAAAGAGCCATTGCAGCCCTGAGTAACGGCACACCACCGGAACAGGTACTGACCCAGTTTGCCAGAATACTGACCAATAAACTGATGCATACTCCCAGTGTGCAGCTAAAAAAAGTAGCGTCCGAAGGTCTTCAGGAGCGGTTAGAATGGGCTGAAGATTTGCTGGGCATTGAGCAAAGATAAGCTCATACCTTTCGCCCGACGTCCGGATTTTAACCATCTCCGCCTTTACACAAACGACAAAGTATGCCTAATATCTTTTGCATAAGGGTAAAAGTCATGTCTGATACCTGAACACATAACGAACCCCGCCCTCTGCACAAAAACAACAACAAGGTTGCAGCCGCAATGACATTTTCAGATAAATACAAAGGTCGGTATGCCAGCTTTTTAATTGGCCTGGCATGGACTGTCGAAATTATTGCCGTTCTTATCGGGCTGACCATCGCCATCGTGGTGTCCATTTCCGCCAATGAGTCCTACAGTAATCAGGAAACCGCCAGTCTGCTGGGCAATAACGCATCCATACTGGTGGCAGGTCTGCCATTCCTCCTGGTAGCAGTGGTTGAACTTTGCAAAATACCACTGACGTTTGCCTTTATGGCAGTTAAGAACGTGTTCTGGCGTGGGCTGTTCCTGTTCTTTGTCGCCTTCCTGTGCCTCATCACTTTTGAAACCATGCTCAACGGTTTTGAGCGCAACTTTTCCAACCTTAATTACGCCATTGATACCCGCAAGAACAACATTGAAAACATAGATGCTGAGATTGAATTGCTGAATCGCCGCATGGAGCGTGTACAGGTGTTCACAGCAGATGACCTGGTCCAGGAAACGGACGCCATGCAGCTTGATATCGATGAGCAGTACCGTACCAGTGTTAACCGCATCAATGCTGAAACAGAAGCCGTGATCAGTGGCATCGATTATGGTTATCAGGAAACCCTGGATGCCGAAGTTCTTACTCTGATGGAGCGTCGCGATGGCTACTACGACAACTGGAACACTGAACGACAGCAGATCGAAGATCGATTTTCTGAACTGCTGCTGGGCAATCTTTCAGACAGTCGTAATGAACGCCAGCGCCTGCTGCAGGAACTGGAAGCTCTGAAACAGGAGATGAACCAGGCACTGGCTGGTGCCAACTTTTTCACCCGCACAACGATTGATAATAAATACCGGGGGCTGATTGCTGCCAAAAACCAGCAGATTGACCAGATAACTACCGGCTATCTGGGGGGCGACGCACTGACCAGGCAGGCCACCATGGAAGAACAGCTTAAGCAGCAGCTGGCTTTTGCCAACAGTAAGTACGAAGGGCGCATCGACGAAATCAACCAACGCATTGATGACAGAAAGCAGGCCATTATCGATCAGGACGATGCTAATGCCCGGCTGCAAAGCGATGTGCTGGCCAATGCTGACCAAAGTCGCGCCAACTTCCTGTCAATCAAGCTAAATCAGGAAGGCGAACTATCTGAATACAGCGAAGGAAAGCAGGCAGAGCTGGGCGCCATAACCGTTCAGGTTAACGAGATAGAAGACAAGGTTTTTCTACTGCAAAACGACCAGCGTAATGTTCAGGCTGAAATTAACCACATGATTAACCAGAACCAGATTTACCGACTGGCCATGTACGCTTTTGGCAAGGAGTCACCCACCGATGTTGACCGGAAAATGGTGGGGATTGTTGCCCTGGTCTGGTTTGGCTCTCTGGCACTGATCGCTTCCGTAACCGGCGTTATGCTTTGTCTGGCAGGTTTCTACCTGAAACGGGAACTGAGGCTGGCGGCTGAAACAGCCAAAGAAAAAACAGCTGCCAATCAACTTGCCATAGAAACGGTGAAAGCAGCAGCAGAAAACTCTCGGGAAAAGCAGCCTGAAGAACGAAAAACCAGAGAAACAGTTGAATACAGCTGATTCAGAAAAAGACAGGAGAAAGCTCTGCCTCTAATAGCTATCACCATTCATCTTCACTAAAGAGTTTGACGATAGCCTCTATGGAGTCAGAAGCGCTGGTTTCTTCATAGTTCGGGTTGACAGCCAGCTTGAGCGTCGACGGTGGTCCTCCGTACCAGCCTCCTTCCATCGGCGTTTGCCTGTTACTGGGCCAGACGACACCGACGATAAAATTATTAAAAATCGGGTGGGTAAAGTTTACGTCACATACTTTGTCGAGCAGGTGATTGTGAAAACCGTAGAGCGCAGACTGTGGAGCACCGGGAGCGGCAAAGCCTCTAAAAGAGCTTGCGTTAATCAGGTACACATAGCCAATACTGTCATAAAGAAACCAGCCAGCCACGTGCGAGCAAATGGTGGTTGAGACACCGGCCCCTCCCTTATGAAACCGAGCCGAACCGGAGGAAGCGTGAACCAAACGACTCACCCGATCCGCTCCACCAACCCTAGGCGTGAACATCAAGCCCTGTTCAAAAACGACCTCGGGGGGCTGCACACTAGCCGAAAAAACATAGCCCGAAAAATATTTCTGCGCACCGATACTCTGCGAACTGGTACCGGCGTCTATAAGGTTAGCGCCCTTGAGCAGGGTAGTATCATGGATTTTACTGCTGTCGGTTAAGGTGACATAATTCTCATACACATTACATCTGCCTCTTTCCAAAAAGTCATCTGAAGGCGAACGTTAAGAATAGCCCTTTATTGCCTGACTCTTACTGCTTTCTGGTCACTTTAAGAAGATCACCCTGATCAGTCAGCAGATAAATCGCCCCCTCGCTGTCCACTTCAATATGGCGCAAACGCTGCTCCAGATCAGTTAACAGCGATTCCTGTCCTGTCACCTGACTGCCTTCCATCTTAACCCGGCGCAACTCTCTTGATTTCAGAGTCGTTGCCAGCAGGTCACCCTCCAGCTCTGGAAACATAGCGCCGCGGTAAACCAGCAGCGACGAGGGCGCAATAGACGGCGTCCAGTCTACAAACGGCTGCTCCATTCCCGGATACTCCTTGTAAGGTGTGATGGTGGCACCGGAGTAATCCCTGCCATAAGTGATAACAGGCCAGCCATAGTTTTTACCCGGCTCAATGATATTGATTTCATCCCCCCCTTTAGGGCCATGTTCATGAGAAAACACCTGCTGCCGGCGGGAATCATAGACCAGCCCCTGAGGGTTTCTGTGACCAAGCGACCAGATGGCAGGGTGCGCCCCTTCCTCTGTAAAAAACGGGTTACTGTCCGGAATAGAACCATCGTCGTTCAGCCGCACAATTTTACCGAGCAGACTCGACTTTTTCTGGGCGCTTTCCCGAAAGTTAAAGCCATCTCCTGTCGTCAACAAAAGTGTCTTGTCCGGCAGAAAGGCTATACGCCCCGCATAGTGTACAGGCGTGTTTTTAGCGGGCGTCACAGTGAACAACACCTGTTGTTCAATCAGCGTTAAACCCTGCAACCTGGCACGCATCAGGCGCAGAGCGTTAGCGTCCTTGCTGCCATGGGCATAACTCAGATAGAGCCAGCCATTCTGTTCATAATCGGGGTGTAGTTTGATGTCCAGCAATCCACCCTGTCCGCGATAAAATACATCAGGCACACCTTTGATGGGCTCTGATACCTGCCCTGCCTTTATCTGTCGTAACTGACCGCTGCGCTCTGTTACCAGCAGGCTTTTTTCAGGCAATCTATTATCCACCAAACCCTGATCCGGCAGAAATACCATTGACCAGGGCGCATCAAGTCCACTCGCCAGCGTTGACACCTGATAAGGCAAACCCGGCACCACCGGGCTGACACTGGCATTTGCAGACATCATAACCAGATACACCAAAGCCATGATGTAGACGAGAATCCATTTAACTGACCATTTACCCATGATCATGTACCTCCTCCTTCCGGTTTCTTTATCGCAACAAACACCACCCCTCCCAGGGCTCCGGCAAGGCACTGACAGACCAGCCCTGTGGTACTTCTCGCCCCGGCGATCAAACTGATCTCCATCAGTGGATACATGGCTGCAAAAATCGTGAGCATGGTGACAAAACCGGCCAGGGGGAAAATCCACAGACCTGTCTGCAGCTTTCTTCTGACCCAGCCAGCAAACCCGAAGGCTGGCAATAAGCCAATGGCAATAACAGTGCCATACCCCGGCAACAAACCGATCAGGTCCTCAATGGTGGTATAAAAACGTGAAGTGATAGAAATTGAGATGCCGATCTGTTCAAGATCAGCTATTACAAACTGGCTATGGGCAATACTGCCAGCGACAAAGGTCACCAACACTGCCGGTAGCCATGCTGACAGGTATTCCTTCATAAGCTTTTTTCTTTATTCTGTTTTACTTCGAAAATACCGCTGCCTGTTCATGGTCGTCTTCAACATTTTCACAAGTATTAGACTGCGGCAAACTGCAAATGTCCATCCCAAAAACATATAAACGACAGTATAAATCTGATGCTACAGTCAATTATTTCTGATGTTCTGCTACTTTCTGTATTAATAGATTTTCCAACAGTTTTCACTAGACTTTAATGTGCTATATCGAATTAAAAGGAGTACAACGTCATGAACTCTTATTTTAAAGACGATAGCCATTTCAGAAAGTCATTGGAATGCCCTCCGTGTTTTAATGTTGCCTGCGTAGCTGTGGCGATTAGCCCTAAGCAGGAGGTTGCCTTAAGAAACAGTAGCGATCCGAATAAAACGACACTACTTTTTACCCGATCCGAATGGAGTGTATTTATCAAGGGTGTTAAAAACGGAGAATTCGACCTTAGCTAAAATTGGGTTGCTTGCTTACCCGGCACTCATCACAGCGTCACTTTTTAGGAACCATGACACCTAAAGCGAGTCGCTCTCAGCATATTACAGTGCTGCAAAGAGTTCAGGCAAAGCCCCGAGAAGTTTCTGGCAAACACCGGTTGGGACATGACTGTTACTCCAGTAAGCAATCACCGGAACACTGACTACCGCAGACGTGTAATTCAGGATCACCAGCCTGCCCTCACTGATCTCCTCACTGATGTCATTCATGGGAGCAGGACACCAGCCAATGCCCTGCCGGACCAGATACAGGCCGGTTTCATAGTCTGGCACCTCTGTATAAGCCCGGGCATCAAAAAACTCCCTCATACCTGCAATTAAAATCCCTCTGTGAGTCAACAGATCCGTGTCAGTCACCTCATGAACCCCTGCCAGTGGATGCTCCGAGCTACAGCAAAAGGCAAACTCGCACATGCCCAGCTGTTTGGAGGAGAAATTACTCAAACTCTGTACTTTAGGAGCTGAGACCACCCCCAGATGCACTTCAGCATTGGCAAGACATTCATTCAGCTGACTGGTTGTCATCTGACGAATCGTCAGTTCGTGTTCTGGAAAAAAATGGCAGAAGTGCGCCACCATCGCTTTCCGGTAAGCCACCGGCAAAAAGAAATCGAAACCAACCACAAGACTGGCATCCGCCCGTTTAAGGGATTCAACAGCATTGTGCAGGTTAACCGTGTCACTCAGAACCTGCCGACAATAAGGCAGCAGTTTCTTTCCGTCCTCGGTCAATGTGGGTCGATAGGATGTTCGGTCCATCAGTTCCAGCCCCCACTCCGCTTCCAGGTCCGACACCCAGGCACTGATTTGTGACCGGGACCTGTGTAGCCGCCGGGCAGCAGCAGAAATTGAGCCGGTTTCATGCACCGCTACAAACGCTGAAATAGAAGCATACTTCATGGAACAATCCACTGAACTGGATTTAAGATCGTCAAGATTAGCGTCAAATGGGTATGGAAAGTGTAAACCCCTGTGTCAGGGTGAGTAAAAAAACGTCTGCTTCATTCCAGTGAGTAAATATTTTTTCTTTTAAATCAAAGAGTTATAAACAGTGTCGCAACTTTCAGACACTTCCTGATCTATCAGAATAAACCGCGAATCACGACAATACACCCATCTTCAATGACAGAGGCAATGCCAACCAGGGCTGTAGCCCTCGCCTTTGTTCGAATCATAAGGAGTTCATTATGAAAAAGCTGACCACTGCTGCAATGATCGCTGCTCTGGGTGTATCCGCCAACGTTATGGCTGCTGACTGGTTTGTTGGTGGTAGCGTTGGTGCCGGTTTTAACGATCAGTCCGTTTCCGGCACCAATATCAAAAAAGCTGACGGGCCTGTACGTTACGGCGTTCAGGTAGGTGCCTATCTGAACGACAACATGCGTGTTTACGGCTCTTACAACACCGGTAAAGACGATGCTAAGAGCGGCGGTGTAAAAACAGAAATGACCCAGGAACAGTTCCTGCTGTCTGCTGACTACCTGTTTGGCACTGGCGACCTGAAGCCCTTTGCAGGTCTGACCATCGGTCACGACAACACCGAGTTCAAGGTGAGTGGTGCAAACGGCTTCAAGAAAGACCAGGGTAAAGTTGCCATGGGTGGTCAGGTAGGTGCTGTTTATGCCATGGGTAACTTTGACCTGGAAGCTGGCTACCGCCATCTGTGGCACGACACCAAGATCAAAGCGAATGGTTCCACTTTGAAAAACAGCAGTGACGGCAACCTTTACGCCTCCGTGTCTTACCGCTTTTGATACGCAATCTTAATGCTGTGTGACTTGGCGACCCCTGAACGGGTCGCCTTTTTTTTGCTTTCCCCAAAATCGTCAAAATCTCCGCCCCCGTCCGATTCCTGATACACTACGCCCACCCTGTTATTCCCCCGGCACCCGACAAAACATCCGGTGCTGAAGTGACTGAGAACACACTTTGACAATGAAAGACTCTACCTTTGTCAGCCTGAGCAGCAACCTGACAATCAAACTCGACAACCTGCTGGACCGCTATGAAGAGATTGCTGCACTGCTGAGCGATCCGGAAGTGATTGGCGATCAGGATAAATTTCGCAAACTGTCCAAAGAATACGCCGAACTGGAACCTGTGGTTCAGGCTTATCAGGAATACCGTCAGGTCATTGAAAACATGGAAGAAGCCCGGGCCATGACCGAAGAGGATGACCCTGAAATGGCGGAAATGGCAGAAGAAGAACTGCGCGAAGGCAGAGAACAACTGCCCGGCCTGGAGCAAAATCTCCAACTGCTGCTGCTGCCAAAAGATCCCCGTGACGCTTCCAATACCTTCCTGGAAATCCGTGCCGGTACCGGTGGTGACGAAGCCGCTATTTTTGCCGGCGACCTGTTCCGCATGTACTCCCGCTATGCCGAGAAGCGGGGCTGGAAAATCGAAATTATCAGTGCCAACGATGGCGAACACGGTGGTTACCGTGAAATTATCACCCGCATTGTCGGCAATGCCGTTTACGGGCGACTGAAGTTTGAATCCGGCGCTCACCGTGTTCAGCGTGTTCCGGAAACGGAGTCCCAGGGGCGCATCCACACCTCTGCCTGTACGGTGGCCATTATGCCTGAGCCGGACGAACAGGAAGCCATTGAGATCAAAAAGGAAGACCTTCGGGTAGACACCTTCCGCTCCTCCGGTGCCGGTGGTCAGCACGTTAACACCACCGACTCGGCGATTCGTCTGACTCACCTGCCAACCGGCATTGTGGTGGAATGTCAGGACGAACGTTCCCAGCACAAAAACCGCGCCAAGGCGATGGCACTGCTGTCGGCCAAACTGCAAACCGCACAGGACGAGGCAGCCGCCAAAGAGATCAGCGATGCCCGTAAAAGCCTGGTAGGCAGCGGTGACCGTTCCGAGCGCATCCGTACCTACAACTATCCTCAGGGGCGGGTTACCGATCACCGCATCAACCTGACTCTGTACAAACTGTCTGAAATTATCGAAGGCGACCTCGACCCGGTGGTTGAACCGCTGTTACAGGAGCACCAGGCAGAATTGCTGACAGGTCTGTCCAATGATTGATTGCCGGATTGATCGACTGCTGAGCTGGGCAACAGAGCTTCTGACAGACAGTGAAACAGCTCGCCTGGACGCTGAAGTTCTGCTGTGCCATATCCTCCAGAAAGACCGAAGCTTTCTGTTTACCTGGCCAGAACATGAACTGAGCGAGCAACAGCTGTCTGATTTCAAACAGCTGGTTGTACAGCGTCAAAAAGGGACTCCCGTCGCCTACCTGACCGGCGAGCGCGATTTCTGGACGCTGAAGCTGGCGGTTTCACCGGCCACCCTGATTCCCCGTCCTGACACAGAACTTCTGGTTGAACAGGCACTGGCAAAAGAACTGCCGGAAAATGCTACTGTCGCAGACCTGGGTACAGGCACCGGCGCTATTGCGCTGGCTATGGCTAGTGAACAAAGACAGTGGACAGTGGTCGGAGTTGATAAGTTTAAGGACGCAGTAAAGCTGGCTGAACAGAATGCCCGGAACAATAGCATTAACAATGTGACGTTCTATCAGGGCAGCTGGTGTGAAGCGCTTCCAGACGACAATTACCATATGATCGTCAGCAATCCGCCTTATATCTGCAGTGATGACAAACATCTGAGCCAGGGCGATGTTCGCTTTGAACCCGAAACAGCCCTGGCATCGGGTGCTGATGGTTTAGACGACATTCGCATTATCATTCAGCAAGCCGTTTCCAAACTGCAAAATGGTGGCTGGCTGTTGTTGGAACATGGCTATCATCAGGCTGAATCAATACAGCAACTGATGCGCCATGCTGGATTCAGCAGGGTGTCAACGGTTCAGGACTTGTCTGGGCACGACCGTGTAACGCAGGGGCAACTCTTCTTCTGACAGCTCTTTTCAGACAGCTCTTTCTGATAACAATGAACGCCTGATGAGATTTTTCGAGCAAACCTGTTAAGTATTTTTACTAACAAACTGCTTCCGATCAGGCGTTCCCGGTCTTATAATCCTTCCTGTAGACATCTTTTTGATTGGCCACTTTATAAACGGCAGTTAAGGACTTATGTACTCTGCTCTTTGTTTTTCAGAGAACCCTGCTACTGCGCCCAAGGCTCACCTCGAGTGTTTAACCAAAAAGCTGTTGTAAATTTACCCATGTAAACCTGCATTCTCGGTATGACCTGCCTGTCAAAACAACGTCATACTTAAAGAACAAAAACGGGAGTCGCAATGCATTTACGACGGCTACACCACTTTTTACGACAGGATTACGCTGTTGGCGTTCTACTGATTGTTGCGGCTATTCTTGCCAAAATTGCTGTTAACTCGCCTCTGGCTGACTATTACGACCTGCTTCTGCAGCTACCGGTTAACTTCAGCGTTGGCCCACTGGAAATTAACAAACCTCTGCTACTCTGGATCAATGATGGCCTGATGGCTGTATTCTTTCTGCTGATTGGTCTGGAAGTAAAATATGAAATTCTCAGAGGTGACCTGAGTACTCCGGCACAAATCGCACTGCCCGGCGTTGCTGCCATTGGCGGCATGGTCGTTCCCGCCCTGGTCTACATTTTTTTTAATTATAAAGACCCACTCGCCATGCAGGGCTGGGCTATTCCTGCCGCCACGGATATTGCTTTTGCTGTAGGCATTCTGGCACTTCTGGGAAAACAGGTACCTACCTCGCTGAAAACATTCCTGCTGGCGCTGGCTATTTTTGACGACCTGGGTGCCATCGTCATCATTGCCCTGTTTTACACGTCAGAAATGTCTGTTGCCTCCATGATCCTGGGCTCCATTTTCCTTGCCACCCTGGTCACCATGAACCGTCTGAACGTGGCGAAAACCGGCCCCTATCTGTTTGTTGGCGCACTACTCTGGATATGCGTACTGAAATCCGGAGTACATGCCACTCTGGCTGGCGTACTGCTGGCTTTCACCATACCGTTAAACCTCAGGGACAGAAAAGGCCGCTCTCCACTAAAAGCGCTGCAACACAAACTGCACAGCAGGGTGAACTATGTCATCCTGCCTATTTTCGCCTTTGCCAACGCAGGCATTGAGTTAAGCCTGTCGCAGCTTCAGTCACTCTTTTCACCCATTCCACTGGGGATCATGATGGGACTGTTTGTGGGTAAGCAAGTGGGTGTATTCACCTTCTGCTATGTAGCTATCAAAGCTGGAATTGCCAAAATGCCACCCGGAGCCAACTGGGCTCAGCTCTATGGCTTGTCAATTCTTTGCGGTATCGGTTTTACCATGAGCCTGTTTATTGGCTCCCTCGCTTTCGAAGAGTTGGGTATTGCCTATCTGGCAACCGATCGCATTGGCATTCTTGCCGGGTCATTCCTGTCAGCTGTTGTTGGATATTATGTTCTGAAACGCAGCTCTCAGTCTGGGGAACACTCAACCTCCAAAGCATCTTCTCCCCCCTCTACACCCTCTACCCCGGAGGCTCAATAGAAGGGGCGGCTTAATTTCGTTATAATCGCGATTCTTCAGGCCCTTCTAGAAATGGTGTGGATGGATGGAAGCAAAGGCAGCTTTACTGGTCAATCTGGGCTCACCGGACAGTCCGACAGAAGAGGATGTTCGTCGCTATCTGGACGAGTTCCTGATGGACAAAAATGTAATCGACCTGCCCTGGCCGCTACGGCGACTGATTGTCAGCCTGTTTGTACTACCGAAAAGACCGGCACAATCGGCTGAAGCATACTCCTCCGTATGGACAGACGAAGGGTCGCCACTGATCAACATCAGCTACCGGCTACTGGAGCAGGTTCGCCAACATACCGATATGCCGGTTGAACTGGCTATGCGCTATGGCCGTCCTGACATGGAAAGCGCCATCGTCAAACTGGCAAGCAAGCCTGAAATAAAAGAACTGCTGCTGTTCCCCCTTTATCCACACTACGCCATGTCAACGGTCAAAACCGTTATTGATAAAGCTCAGGCCATTATTTCAGACAACCAGTTACCCATTTCGCTCAATATCCATCCGGTGTTTTATGACCATGATGATTATATTGATGCACTGGTCAACATTGCCCGGCCCTGGCTGGAAAAAGACTATGACCACCTGATATTCAGTTATCATGGGGTGCCTGAACGACACATCACCAAAGATGACCCAACCGGCAGTCACTGCCTGAAATCAGGCGACTGCTGTCATAAGCCTTCTTTTGCCCACCACACCTGTTACCGACATCAGGTTTACCGAACCTCTGCCAGCTTTGTGGAAAAAGCCGGTATCCCTGTGGATAAATACAGCGTGGCATTTCAATCGAAAATAGGCCGTGACAAATGGCTGGAGCCGTCCACACTGGACACCATCAGACAACAGGCAGAACAGGGCGCAAAAAAGCTGCTGGTCATCTGTCCGGCTTTTGTTTCAGACTGTCTGGAAACGCTGGAAGAGATTGCCGTGGAAGCCAGGGAAGCGTTTATTAAAGCCGGGGGTGAATCCCTTGAACTGATTCCCTGCCTGAATGATAACCCGGAGTGGGCAAGGCTCCTGAGCAGCTGGCTGGAGCAGCCTCTCAAGGCCTGACGCTATAGGGACCAGCCTGCTACAGGGTTTTCATAAAATCCTGTAGCTTTTGATCCGCAAACAAACGCTCCAGCACATCGCTCAATACCTGGTTCACCAACTCCTCATTTTTTTTGTCCGAAGGAGCCTTGGGAACCCGTTCCAGGATATCGGCACTGTAAGAGCCTTCAAAACGCTTGCCAGCGTGCATGACTGCGACCCGGATTTTTGCTTTGACTTCAACCTGCGTTACATAGCTGCCCTCAGGAACTCTGTATTCCAGCGAATCCAGATACACCTGAAACTGCGGTGCATTGCCGGACGCTACCACAGAGGCTCCCATCTCCCTCAGCCCCCGTTCAACCGCAGAGCGCAGTGCCAGAGGCAGATTATCTCTGGCGGTAATCACATTAGTGTCGTATACACCGCCACGATGACCAATAACGGGAGTCAGGCGCTCATCGAAAACCGTCACCGATACGCTTGAACTGAGAGTACCCCTGGTCGACTCTGCCACAGTGACAGAAGGGTTAACTTTTACAGCCTGAGGGCTCATGGCACAGCCGCCAAGCGTCAGCAACACCCCCAGACCCGTCATAGGCAACAGTTTTTGCCAGCGTGATTTTGTTATCGTCATTGAACTGCATCCTTAGTTTTTACTCAGCTACTCTCAATTTGCTTCTGTAGTCTCCATTGTTCACAACCGCTTGGCAAATCCAACAGATGGATATATAGTGCCAAAAAGAGAAGTAAAAATACCTACAACACGAACCAACAAGATGAACTCTGCAAGCACAGTCAATACAGGTATAGCCAATCAGCCGGTCAGCCGGTCGACCTGTACTTATTCCACTACACGCTCCATCACTTTTTCTATAGAGAACATCAAGAACCTGTTCCTGCCTTCCCGCATGCTTCTGCTACTGCCCTGAGCAGTATATCTATTTTCACCTTCGACCCAGATCCATTACGAACCGTTAACATTGAACGGGTCACTTAAATACCGGATCAGGCATAAAAAAACATTCTTTTACGTATATGGCTAACGCCGGTTAAAAGGTCGCCAGGATCACGGTTAAAAACAAATTACTAACTATTCCCAAAAAAACCAAGGACTGCATTATGGACAATGAACAGGTGATTATTTTTGACACCACTCTGAGAGATGGTGAGCAAAGCCCCGGCGCATCAATGACCAAAGATGAGAAACTGCGCATCGCCAAAACACTGGAAATGCTGAAAGTGGACGTGATTGAAGCGGGCTTTGCCATGGCCAGCCCCGGCGACTTTGATGCTGTCAAAAGCATTGCCAAAACCATTAAAGACAGCGCCGTCTGCAGCCTGTCGCGGGCTCTGGAAAAAGATATTGACCGGGCAGCAGAAGCCTTGAAACCTGCAGATCGGGGGCGTATTCATACGTTTATTGCCACATCTCCCATCCACATGCAGCACAAACTGCGCATGACTCCGGGGCAGGTTCTTGAACAGGCCGTCTTTGCCGTCAGACATGCCCGCAACCTGATTGATGACGTGGAGTTTTCCTGTGAAGACGCAGGTCGTTCAGAGCTGGACTTTCTGTGTCGTATTATTGAAGCAGCCATTGATGCCGGAGCGTCGACCATCAACATTCCGGATACCGTCGGTTATGCGGTACCCCATCAGTTTGGTCACACCATTGCTCAGCTGATCGAGCGCATTCCCAATGCTGACAAGGCTGTCTTCTCGGTTCACTGCCATAACGATCTGGGGCTGGCTGTTGCCAACTCCCTGTCTGCTGTGGTCAATGGTGCGCGTCAGGTAGAATGTACCATCAACGGTCTGGGCGAACGGGCGGGTAACGCTTCCCTTGAAGAAATTGTTATGGCGATCAGGACCCGTAAAGATGAGCTGAATGTGACGACGGGCATCAATACCGCTCAAATCGTACCCGCCTCGCGACTGGTTTCCGGTATTACCGGCTTTCCGATTCAGCCCAACAAAGCCATTGTGGGTGCCAACGCGTTTGCCCACGAGTCCGGTATTCATCAGGATGGTATGCTGAAGCATCGTGAAACCTATGAAATCATGAAGGCAGAAGACGTAGGCTGGCACGCCAACCGCCTGACGCTGGGGAAACTGTCTGGCAGAAATGCATTTAAGACGCGAATGTCAGAACTGGGCATCACATTTGCTGATCAGGAAGAGTTGAACGAAGCATTTGCCCGCTTCAAAGTGCTGGCAGACAAAAAATCAGACATTTTTGACGACGACCTGCAAGCATTAGTGAGTGACGTTCGCAACACCACCCCCCGGGAAAAATACCAGCTGGTTGACCTGCAGGCCTATTCCAGAATGGGAACCATGCCGGAAGCGAAGCTGGTTATCAACATTGATGGTGAGGCAACAGAAGTGCGCAGCCAGGGAGATGGCCCCGTAGACGCCATTTTCAAAGCCATTGAAACAATTGCTAATTCACGCGCCCGTCTGGCATTGTATAATGTCAGCGCAATTACCAGTGGTACCGATTCTCAGGGCGACGTCAGTGTTCGCCTGGAGAGGGAAGGTCGCATTGTGAATGGCTCTGGCGCAGACACTGACATTGTCATTGCTTCTGCCAAGGCTTATATCAATGCGCTTAACCTGCTGGAATCGGATCACAGCAAAACCAATCCACAAACAGGAAATGTCTGACCGTTAATGACTGGCAGGATTACAGAACAGAGTCGACAGGACTATCTGGATGCGATGGGAATACAGACGTGGTTCCCTCGCACCGTCCTGCCTAACGCCCTGGCTCATCGCGACTTCGATTTTCCGGAAGCGGTCACGGAGCCGGAAGAGTCTCAGGAGCTTACCGCCCGGGAAGCTATGCTGGCACTGGGTTTACCGGAGCATCTGGAGCAGCCGGAACCCGTTCCGGAGCCACCTGCCCGCCCGACTCTGGTGACGACTCCGGCAAAGCAACCAGAAAAGCGGGCGTCAAAAGCGCCTGCAACGGTTAAAAAGGACAAACCGGCACCAGCCACCAGCAAATTCCGTCTGGTGACCCTGGCACCCAATGACGAGTGCCTGGTGATTGCAGAAATGCCGCATTCGGGTCTGAACCAGTTCACACGCTTCCATATGCGGCTGCTAAACGACATTTTACGTGCGATCAGGCACACCTCACAACCAGACCTGCCCATGAGCGAATTTGTCTGGCCTCTGGGTAATGTCGGTTTGATTGGACAGATGGACCAGGACGACCATGCTGCCACTGACGCTGTCTGCGCCTACCTGAGCAACCAGTTCGGGCTGGCACGTCGTAAACTGGTGTTGCTCTTTGGTCCGGCTGCCGCCCGTTTTGTTATAGACCCTGAGCGCAGTTTCGAAGAACTGCGAGGCGTCCAGCCCGGCATGCATTCCGATCAGCGTTTTGCTGTCAGCCACGGACTGAACGAACTCATGAAACTGCCCAACCTGAAGGCTGAAGCCTGGAAAGACCTGAAGCCTCTGCTGACTGGCCAGCCATCATTGCCAAAGCCTTCCACTGAAGAGAATTGATACCGCACAGTATGCTGTCCTTTCGTGATATGACACTGCAGGATCTCCCCTGCGTTACCCGGTTGGAAACTGAAGCCAGCGAACACCCCTGGAAAGCCCGTCACTTTGAAGACAGTCTGGGCAAAGCCGGATATATCTGCTGCATTGCCAGTCTCAATGACCAGCACATCGGACACGGTGTGTTAATGACCGTTGCCGATGAGGCGCACCTGCTGATCATAACGATCAGCAAAGCCTGTCAGGGCAAAGGCTATGGCAGACAGTTGCTGCAATACCTGGTTGAACAGGCTCGCCAGCACGCCAATACACTGTTTCTGGAAGTCAGGGAGTCCAATGTGCCGGCGTTTAATCTGTACCTGAATGAAGGACTGAGCGAGATTGGCCGACGCAAAAACTACTACCCGGCAACGGGGCTTCACCCATCGGAAGACGCTATTGTTATGGCGCTGGACCTGAGTGTTTAACTTAACGGTTCAGGGGCAGTCACTCATCGGGCTGCCTGTCGCCGGATCAAGCCCACAGCCCTCATCAGGCGATGAACGAGGCACCAGAGAGTATTCCACTTCAAATTCCTGCCCTGGCGGCAGCTCAGGTGCCTTGAGAGATTTACGATAATCGTAACTGGCTTTCAGGCTGAAAAACCGTAGCTGCTTATCGTCGAACACTGCCCGGTGCTCTCTCCGGGCAAAATACCATTTCTGTTCTATAGCTCCTCCGGCAAAACAGCTTTGCAGGGATAACATCTGATTCATCCAGGTCAGACAGTAGCTATATCCCGCCAGCTTGTTGAACAGTCGTTTATTCTCCAGGTCAAAACGCCAGATACGATCATCACCGTCACAGGGTTTCACAATAACCCTGGTTCCCACATAACACTGTTCACCTTGTACAACACCTGACTCACACCCTTCAGGCAGGTCTAACCCGAGACAGGATGTACTTTCTCTTACCGAAAGACGGAGATCACTGGTTAGCCATTCTGACAACCAATAGAGATTGTCAGGCTTCTCTTCCCAGGTCACTGGTTCCGAAGGCAGGGACTGCACCTTTTCCGGCTCTTGTTCCGGCTCTTGTTCCAGTTCTTGTTCCGGTCTTTGTTCCGGTCCTTGTTCCGGTCCTTGTTCCGGTCCTTGTTCCTGCTCTGGTTCCTGATTCCTGTCCTGATCGCCACCACTGTCAGGCAGCCAGATTACATTATCTCCAAACTCCAATGTGCCACACATTTTTTTATCATTAACCGGGCTTAGAAAACACTGCCACTGGCCATAATAAATGTACTTAAACTGCAAAGGCTGAAGAACAACATTATCGCCTTTCAGCAAATGCAGGTAACTGCCACGACCGTCTTTGTCTACAGCACTGGACAGCAAGCCCGACTGATCAAATGTCCAGACCTGACCGCGAATACTGCGGCTACAGGGCAGAAGCTCAACCGAATCCACCATTCTGCTAAGACACATGGAGACAGGATAAGCTTTACTGTGAAGAGTTTTTGCAGCGAAATTATAAGTCCATAGTTGTTCAGATTTCTCTGCATTACAGCTGATAAGGGCAGTGCGGTTGCGTGGATAGCATTTACTACTGTCATCCGGATCCTGATAGACACAGGTACCCGAATCCAGATCACTGGTGGTTATTTCCAGACATGCAGCCCCATAATGCTGCAATACAAAAGCTTCAGCCACCACCGGTTCTTCAACGATGACAGGCGCTGCACAAACCGATAAAGAGATCATTCCGGATAGCACCAGAGACAGACAACAGGTTGGCAGATAAAGTCTGGTCATTTGTCCCTCCATGGACAAAATGAAGTGGTTTCCCGAGATACCGATTCAGAAATTAAAAGTTCTTTTTCTTATATTTCACTTTAGAAAAAGTAGAAATTTCGGCAACTAACATGAAGAATCAGTTGAAATAATGCCTATTTATTCATCAGGCAACAAACATAGCGAAAAATACTGAACAATACCCACTACCCAGCTGCAAATCGGCAGGTATAATTGCGCGCCTGTTATCGTCAGTAGAAAGGTTCTTCAGCGTTGATTATCTTCACCGTCACCAGCAACATCACAGGTCAAGTCTATGTCGGCAGTACCCGTAACGAGCTTGAAAGCCAGTGGGAAAGAATGGTGGCTGCAGCGCAGCAAGACTTGGACTACCCGCTCTATCGCGAGATAAGAATCAACGGCGAAGACGCCTTTACCGTTGATGAGTGGGACAGAGCCGAGGATCGTCAGGAACTGCTTGAACTGGAGCAGGAAGCCATTGACCATTTTGGGGCCAAGAGCCTGCGGGGCTACAAAACCAGTACCGTCAAAATTCTTCCGAAGAAGAAAACCCGCCAGCGCAAGTCGTCTATCGAAAAAGAGCTGGCAGCCATTTTCTCCGGAGAGGAGTCTGACAGTGAAACACCACCAAGTCTGACCATCAAGTCTTCCGATTCAAAAAATACGGCTACAGCCTCTCCCTCAAAGGCTGCACCTGCAACCAGCAAACCGGCTGAACCCAAGCCTGTCAGCAAACAAGAGATTACCAAAGAGAGCATCAAGGCCGCCCTGGCAAAAATTGCCGAGGAAGAAAAAGCAAAAGAAGCCGCTGAAGCTGCCAAAAAAGCAGCTGCCGTTCAAACCACTGCCGGCTCCCAGGCTAATGCCACGGTACAGATGAAAAGCATCAGTCTGAGTGATGACATCAGCGCACAGCTGGCCGCCATCACAGCCGCTGCAGACGCGGTTCTGTCGGGCGACAGCCAGGCAGCAGAGAGTCTTCAGCAGATGCCTGAAGCAGAACCTGAAAGTGCCGCAATAGAAGAAGAGGTCGTTGCAGCTCCTCAGCCTGTTGTCGAGGAGATCAGGTCAGAGCCGGAACAAATCGCTAAGCCGGTTTGTCCAAAAGAGCTGCGTATTATTGAAGCGATTGAACGCCATCGTACTCAGCGCGCCCAGAAAAGCCAGGAAGCCATTGAGCAGGAGCGTAACAGCCTGGCTGGTCTGCTGGCAGAACTGGATGCTCGGGCTAAAAATATGGAGACAGGAGTGCTGGCAGCGGTTGCCTGATTGCAAAGAGCTATTCAGTATACAGCTATTCAATATACAACTCTGGCCCGCTATGGTCTGACCATAGCGGGCTTTTTATTTTGCACTGAGACAATTAACACTCTGTCCTGTCAGGCCGTAAAGGTATTTATCCACCGTTGCTACGCAACTTCGCCAGAAGACCAGAAATACCCACAAAATACATTACACATGTTGTATAAAAATAATAAAAAGCATGGATAAAGGCACACCTTTCTGATTCAGGCTAACCACTCTGTTCAGAACCTTCCCCCTGAAAAAAACAATACTTAAGTCGTATAACAAGTTGAAAACGCTGTTTTTTCTGTCAGATATCTCTTACAACCTGAAGATATTTCATTCGTAAATATAAATACTTAGACGTATAAATGCAGAGTATTTTTCAGGCAGATTTTACCTTATGAAATAGTCACAACTTCTGTGGATAACTCTGTGAAGTACTCAATAAAAATGTCACAGACCCCTTGAAAGACAACCCTCACAACAAATTGACTATTTTTTATACAGCGCTTTTCAGCACCTCAATATATTGTGGTACCGGTACTGACCAGCCCCTAGCAGACTGAAGACTGAGTGATAGAACCGCTATGAGTACAGCGCAGCATTTCGATAATCACCAATATTCCACCAAGGAATTAAAAGCATATAATTCAAAACTTTAATTCAACGCCAGCGTAACCAAGATACCTGAACGAACGTTCAATCTTAAAGAACGCAACACCGCTGTAAACAAAGAGGAACCTATGCTCAGCAGGGACTCACTAGATCGCTTTTTTGGGCTGAAAGCTCATGGAACAGATGCCAAAACGGAGGTGATCGCCGGTTTCACCACTTTTATGACCATGGCGTATATCCTGATCGTCAACCCGCTGATCCTGAAAGATGCTGGCATGGATTTTGGTGCGGTATTCTCGGCAACAGCGATTTCTGCCATTATCGGTACGCTGGTTATGGCGCTGTGGGCCAAACTGCCCTTTGCCCTGGCTCCGGGTATGGGTCTTAACGCTTTCTTTGCCTATGGCGTTGTACTGGGCATGGGCTATTCCTGGCAGATGGCACTGACTGCCATCTTGCTGGAAGGTATCATCTTTCTGATCCTGACAGCGTTCAATATTCGTGAAGCCATCGTTAACAGTATCCCATTAAGCCTGAAAAAAGCCGTTTCCTGCGGTATTGGTTTGTTCATTGCCTTTATCGGCCTGCAAAACTCCGGCATCGTCGTAGGGAATGAAGCCACAATGGTGACTGTTGGCGCCCTGACCGATCCACAACCTCTGCTGGCCCTGATTGGTATTCTGATTACCGGTGTTATGCTGGTGAAAGGGGTTCAGGGTGCGCTGCTGATTGGTATCTTCGCGACCACCCTGATCGGTCTCCCCATGGGCGTGACTGCGCTGCCTGACTTCAGCAATGGCCTGACACCACCGGATATTTCCCCTATCTTCTTCCAGTTCCAGTGGGATCAGGTGTTTACCATTGATATGGCTATCATTCTGTTCACCTTCCTGTTCGTTGACATGTTCGACACCGTTGGAACCCTGGTCGGCGTATCAACCAAAGCGGATATGCTGAATGAAAAGGGAGAGGTACCGAACTGTAAGCAGGCCCTGTTTGCCGATGCGATTGCAACGACTGCCGGTGCGTGTCTGGGTACCAGTACGGTGACCACTTTCGTTGAAAGCGCGTCGGGCGTATCCGCTGGCGGCCGCACAGGTCTGACGTCCCTGACCGTAGCAGGTCTGTTCTTTGTAGCCCTGTTCCTGTCTCCACTGTTCCTGATGGTACCTGGTGCAGCGACGGCTCCTGCGCTGGTTCTGGTCGGCCTGTTTATGATGTCACCGATCAAGGAGATCGACCTGGATGATTTCAGCGAATCCATCCCTGCCTTCCTGACCCTGCTGTTCATGCCTCTGACTTACAGCATTGCTGAAGGTATTATCATTGGCATGCTGTCTTACATTGGTCTGAAAGCGCTGAGTGGCAACGCCCGCCAGATCTCCATCGTTTCCTACACTGTTGGTGTTCTGTGCCTGGCCAAGCTTGCCATGTAACACCCGACCAACGAGTCTAACTCACTGTAGAGAATAAAAACCGGCGACCTCGCATTCAGTACCTTGTATAATGCGCGCCGGTTTTTATTTACCCCCTGAACATCATCATGTCATTAGCCGTAGTACAGCCCGAAAGATACGAAGAACAACTGACAGAGAAGGTCAGCCAGGTTTATGCCGAGTTTGAGGCTTTTGATATTCCGGAACTGGAAGTTTTCCGGTCCCAGCCTGAACATTACCGGATGCGTGCCGAGTTCCGCATCTGGCACGAGGGAGAGCACAGCTTTTACCGCATGTTCGACCCCGAAACCCGTCAGCCATTCAGCGTACAGGACTTTCCGGCGGGTTCCAGACGTATCAATGAGTTGATGCAGCCATTGATGCAGCAGATCGAACAGAACGATCACCTGCGTAAGCGTCTGTTCCAGATCGAATTCCTGACCACACAGACCGGAGAAGCCCTGGTTTCACTGCTCTATCATCGTCAGCTCGATGATGCCTGGCAGGAAGCGGCAACAGCCCTGCAGGAAACTCTGGATATCAGCATTATTGGCCGGGCCCGCAAGCAGAAAATCGTGCTGCGAAGGGATCATGTGACGGAAGAGCTGACCGTCAATAACCAGCCATTCCGCTACCAACAGGTTGAAAACAGCTTTACACAGCCTAACGCTGGCGTTAACGAGCACATGCTGAGTTGGGCCAGTGATGTCTGCCAGAGTGCCGGACAAGATCTGGTTGAGCTTTACTGTGGTAACGGCAATTTTACCTGCGTTCTGGCAAAACAGTTTGACCGGGTTCTGGCTACCGAGATTTCCAAAACTTCCGTTCATTCAGCCCATGAAAACTTCAGAATGAATGGCGTTGAGAATGTTGCTATCGCGCGCCTGTCCAGTGAAGAGTTCACCCAGGCAATGAATGCTGAACGAGAATTCCACCGCCTGAAAGACATTGATCTGGAAAGTTACAACTTTTCAACGATTCTGGTTGATCCTCCCCGCGCCGGTCTGGATAAAGGCACAGAGGCTCTGGTTCAGCGGTTTGAAAAAATTGTCTATATTTCCTGCAATCCTGAAACACTGAAAGAGAATCTGGAAACGATTAATCAAACCCACAAGGTTGAACGAATCGCCCTGTTTGATCAGTTCCCTTATACCCATCATCGTGAAATGGGCGTTTTTCTGACCCGCCGTTAGCCTGATGGTCGAGCACAGCTCCCGGTGGCGCTGTGCTCAACTACACTGAAACCTGCTTGAACAAGAATGATTAATGCAGGTTATCTTCACCCGATGGAAAACAGGGATTTTTTATCACGCTGGCCTGGGCTGTTCCTGAGCATAGTTCTATTCGTCGTTTTAGTGCTATTAGCGGGTACAGTACTAACAGGATGCCTGCCCGCCAGGCATGACTCCCGTCAGCTGGATGTGCTGTTTGTTGCCTACGACCAGGGAGAAAGCAATGCTTTCCTGCAACTGGAAAAAGCTTTACAACAGCACCAGATCAATTACCGGATCCTTGCCTTTGGCCGGGCCAGCGAAATTTTCAAAGAGCACCCATACCGGCTGGAAGCTTTGGTAGAAAACCAGTTATTACTGCAAAACGACCGAACCAGAGAACTCTCATCATTTGAGCTTGAAGACATTATCAAGCCCATTCGTCCCGGCATTGTCTACTCAGGCATGTCCAGTGTTGTTCAGGCTCAGCTACTCAATGCCTTTAAGAGCAAGGGCAGCTATACCATTGCTTTCTATGACAACTTTGACCCTGTTGCAGATAAAGAGTATGTGCAGCCATTCCTGAACAGGGTAATTCCGCCCGATGAGTATCATATTCCGAGTATCGCCACACGCAGCAGCTTTGATGGTCAGCCTGCCTTTGCAACAAGCGTCCTTACAGTCAGTGGCACTCCTGCTCTGGAAGCCTGGGACAACATTTATCAACAGACCAGTACCGATATTGTCCGTCAGGAGCTGAACATTGACAAAAACCAGCCCGTTGTCGTTTTTGCCGGGGGGTATGACACCACTTATGAAACTTACCTGAGAATATTTGTCGAGGCAGTAAGGGCTATGCCGTCCATCCTGTTCCTTGTTACCTCTCACCCCAAAACCGACGGCAGTCTGGAAAGAAAGGTTGTAAAAGAGTTGGCCGCAGGTAACGTCAGAGTGATCGACAAGGGTGCGCATTCAACCACGGTTTTAAGCAAACTGTCCGTAGCCGTTGTGGTACATAAATCCTCGATTGCTGCCCAGGCCCTCTACAAAAAGAAACCTGTTCTTTATGTTGCAGAGCCCGAATTCAACAACTTCCTGACTCGAAAGCAACTGGCATTTGTTGCGTCATCACCAGAGCAGGTGAAAAGCAAACTGCTGTCAGCCATCCAGACGGACAGGGACAGCCTGGGGCTGGAAAGTATCGGAGTGCCAGATCATCCTTCAGAGACCGTTGCCGGAATTCTTCAGCGCCGACTTCAAAGCAGTAAATAGAAAGCCTCTATTGGTTGAAATAGCGGTTTGTGGTTAACTGTGCAGAGCATCAATTTGTTCAAGGAGAGCTCTGCATGGGAGCCAGCCTGACCCGTTTACAGGTTGTAATGGGTTTGCTTGCCACTGTCGTTATTGTTGCATCCACGTTGTTGGTGGTTGCCAATCTACTGATCAATGTAAGCACAGAAAGTTACCTTTATTCCGATATCGACAAACTGCCTGACAATAAAGTCGGGGTATTACTGGGAACCAGTAAATACTCAAGAACCGGTGGCCAGAACGACCATTACCGGCTTCGTGTCGATGCTGCCAGCAAATTATTCAAAGCCGGTAAAATTCAATACATCCTGATCAGTGGTGATAATGGCACCCCTTATTACAATGAACCCAGCACCATTCGCAGGGATTTGCTCAAGCTCGGCGTGCCAGCAGAGAATATCTACAGGGACTACGCGGGCTTCAGGACCCTGGATTCAATCATTCGCGCCAGAGATGTATTTGGGCTGAGTCAGTTTACCGTTATTTCACAGGCGTACCATAACAAGCGGGCGATTTATATTGCCCTGAACAACGGCAGCAATGCCGTTGCATTCAATGCCGGAGAGGGCAAAAACAGTGACCTGACCAATCGCACCCGGGAGGTTCTGGCCAGGATGCTGGCGCTTCTGGAGGTACACTGGTTTGATACCGAGCCTAAATATTTGGGGCCAGTGATAGATATAGGAAGTACACCCCCTACATAAAAGCCAGACGGACAGCAGACAATAATGTACAGATTTCCCACCCTGATTATTGCTGTTATTTTTAGTGGATTTGCCTTCGCCAACCCGGACGTCAATACAAAAAATGATGCCAACCAGCGGGAAACCCTTCTGGTTGGTGTTTTCCCTCAGGATTACCCTCCCCTTTACTGGCATGACGAGCGCAAAGGGATTATCGAAAAGCTACTGGATAAAGTCAGCTCTGTCAGTCGTTTTGACTTTGCCTACAGAAGTGTACCTTTTCATCGCCTGATACAGAGAGTGGCAAAAGGAAAGATCGATCTGGAAGCCTGGACATCCCGATCCTGGCGGTTCCGGGTAAAAGATAACGTGTATTTTACCTCACCTTATGCTGATCATTGTGAAATCATGATTTTCCAGAAAGATCACGTTTTTCCTGTCAACCAGCCTGCCGACCTGGCTGGAAAGCGCCTGGGGGTGGTAAAAGGTTATGTTTACAACTCCTTCACAGAGCTATTCGCTAAAAAAACCATCTACCGAATCAATTCCAGCAACGAAGAACGGGTACTGAACCTTCTGAGCTACGGAAGAACCGATGCTGCCCTTATTGACCAGCTGATTGCTGATTACCTGCTCAGTACCACTTATCCACAGGCGTTTGCCAGAGGCAATAAATTTGACTGCGTACCAGTGAGCTTTATGTTCAGCAAGACTAAAATCAAACAGGGAATGGAAATCAGTAAAGTGTTACAAACACTGAAAAATGAGGGTTTTATTGACCAGCTGCTGGAAGAGTTCTGAGAAGCTTACAGTTCGAGATTGAGAAATGACGACCTTCTGACATATTTCCTGATTTTTTCCATCGTCTTGGGAAGCCATTTATCAAGACGCCTTGTTTCCCTGACCAGCTCATCAGCCAACCTGGGGTTGTGCAAATCATTGAAGACAAACCCAACCAGGGTAGCTTCGTTAAGTCGCAGCTTTTCCACGGATTTCTGTAAGTCAGTCTGCCGGGTAACACCCGCCATGACCATCATCACAACCCCATCCACCATGGCGCAAATGGATTCTGCCGGAATGTTATTGCGATTTATTGCCCTGACCGGCGAGGTATCAAACACGACCACGTCATAATGCTCCAGCCAGTGCTCCATCAGTTTATTCATATTGCTGAGGTTACGAAACATCAGGGCATCGGTATCACAGGGAGCCGGAAGAATATCAATTTCTGCTTCATCATCGTGCATGATGCAGGCATCAGCAGAGTTGGGATCAGGCATCCAGTCAGTATGAAGATGGCCCGATAAGTCGCCCAGTTCCGGGTGCAAAAGATTTACTTCCACCAACAGGGCATGTTTGCCGTCAGCCTCTGCCCGTTTACTCAGGGCATAAGCCATGGTACTGCAACCTTCTCCGGGATTCGTCGAAGTAACGGCTAATGAACGTAAACCGCGCCCAATAGAATTACTGTAAACCATCTCGACTTCGATGTAGTTAATCGGCAGTTTTATCATTTGCTACCAGATTCTACTTAGCCAACGCAAATATAGACACTATACCTACAGCATCTCTTACAATATCCATGAAGTAAGCCCACTTTGTATTTTTTACATCAGGAATAAAAATCGTATCGCCCGCCCTCAAAACCGGCAATTTGTCCAGATCCGGGTCTTTCATAAACTCGACAAGGTCAAATGTATAAGCCTGATTTTTATCAGCGACAGTGTTTACGATAATAATTTTTTCAACCAGTGCAGTATTCGTAGGGCCTCCAGCCTGAGCCAATATATCAAGGATGGTCATGTCAGAACTGAAATCATATCGTCCGGTTGTTTTTACAGAGCCAAGAACACGAATGGTTTCGTAGCTTTTTTTCTGAACCCAGCTTCGGTTTCGGGAAGGTATGAAAATACTGTCGCCATTGGAGACATGGGGTAACAGGGTTTCATCGCCGGTTTCGAAATATTCAACCAGATTCAGGCGACTGACCCTGGGAGCCAGACCGTTTCTGTGAATAATCCGGATATTGGTCAGATCAGATTCTTCTGTTGGCCCCTGGGCAGCAGACAGAATATCAAGAACACCCATCTCATCACTGAAGGCATAACGCCCCGGGGTAACAACCGCCCCCATGATGTAAATAGCCTGCTCACTGGATAAACGAATCCATTGAGCCTTATTATCAGACGGGTCTTCCGGCAGTTCTGGAAAAATCACTGTAACACCACCACTCAACTTCGGCAGTGAATTCCAGTTGCCGCCACGTTCTATAAAATGCTGTAGATTGAACTCCCTGCTGATAGCTTTACCATTATCCCCGGTGCTGACAATCCTTACACGGGCTATATCCGCTTTGGCATTGGGTCCTCCGGCATGCGACAGCATATCCATAAAATTAATGCCTTCAGACCATAAATAGCGTCCGGGTTTCTGAACCGCGCCGATTATTCGTACTGATGTATTGGTAGGAATCTTTAACCAGGAGTCATCAACGAGCGTACTTTTCTGAGGTATAAATATTGCGTCGCCCGGCAGTACCCTGGGCAATTTAGCGTCACCTCCCTCGGCATACTCCTGCAAGTTGAAACGAATAACATTCCCGTCAGCTCTGAGAATACGAACCATACTATTATCCGCATACCGGTTTGGTCCCCCCGCATTAGCCAGAACATCCAGAAAACTGACTTTTTCACCAGTTTCAAAAGCACCGGGTTTCTGAACCTGTCCCATAACATAAACGGTTCGGCCACCACCATTAACCGCATCAACCTGCTTGGGTACAAACACGGTTGCCCCTTCCTTCAAAATAGGCAGTTGTCCTAAGTCGCCGATATCAAGGTAACTTTTCAAATTAAACAGAATCGGCTCACCATCATCAATCACCCGAATTTGCTCAACGCTCGAATAACGAGTGACCCCTCCTGCCCGAAGCAAAGCATCAATAATCGTCATCCCTTCAACAAAAGCGAAACTACCGGGTCGAATCACTTCACCAAAAACTCTTATGGCTGTTCTGTCTTCTGTTGGGTCGATACCAGAAGCAGAATCCGTCCCCGCCTGACCATAAACGCTACTTAAATCAGGGGAAGAAGGAACAAAAATTGTATCCAGAGACTTCAGTGGCGGAATCATCACTGCGTCACCGGTATCCAGATATTTTTTAAAGTTAAACTCTATTATTTTGTCACCACGCTGAAGCTGGAGTTTGTTGAGCTGAGCACCGTCCTTCAGCCCCCCTGCCAAACTGATAGCTGTCTGGACATTGCCGGTATCTGGCATTTCAACCTGCCCGGGGGTTTCCACAAAACCCAGAACGGTTACTAATAAGCGACGCTCTTTAACCAGAACCGATAATTTATCCAGGCCAAGGTAAACACTGGAAAGAGCCTGATAAATATGTTTTTCAGCTGCCTCAAGTGACATACCACCCAGCGATACCTGACCAACCTCAGGCAATGAAAGAGTCCCATTCCTGTCAATAAGAAAATCGTTATTAAAGCCTTCTTCTCCAGGCAGATTAACTGTAACAATATCTCCGGGCTGAATGATATGACTTCTGGACAGGCTAATGTCTGAAAGTGCTTCTTCTTTCTTTTCTGAAGCCTGCTTCTGACTGTTTTTTTCCGATATTTTATTTTGAGAAGCTATCAGATTACGAAGCTGATTAGCCATATCGGTTTGTTTTTGAGTGTGCTTCTCCATCATCACTCTATTATTTTCTGAAGTCAGTGATTTTGTATTCCGACTGGTATGAAGTTCAGGGTTGCTCTCATTGTCTGATATTTCATGATCAGCTTTTTTCTGGCCTTCAGTGTTTTTTCTTAGTGACAATAAATAAATATCACCATCCATAACCACTACATCTTTCAAAGATTTCTCAGTAAGTCGTTTTTCACTATTACCCCGAATCACGGTAATATCAGCTTCGAATAATTTGTGATCATATAACGTGTTAAAATAGTTCAACTGCCACACAGGTGATGATTTTGGCTGTAGGTAGCTTCCAGGCTGCTTAATATCACCAAGAATAGTTACTCTGGCCAGTTCATTATCTGTGTAAATAACAGCGGAATTGATCGGATAGACCTCCCCTATGATTCTTTTGAGCGTTTCAGAAACAGAGGTCAACTCAATTCCAGCAAGGTCAATACTCCTTTCACCAAGTATGAGGACTCCGTGTTTATTAACTGAAGTTATTGGAATTATGGGAACATTTTTATCATCAAACAGAACAATACTACTGCCCGGTTTTACAGTGTTAGACCAGGAAAAATCCGGTACTAACAATATAAACAAAAGGCTAATCAACGAGGTGAATTTCATTGTTCTCCTCCTGTTTAAGCTTGATGACTCTCAAATTCTTATTTAAATCTTTTATCAATGCTCGCTGCTCAGGTTTTACCGATGCAACTTCAAACCACATACCATCTTTACTCACGTTATGTTTACCAGGCTTAATGTAACGAACCTGAATCTGCTCCTTTCTGGCACCATGATTAGAAAAATAAAGCACTATTTCTTCAACCTGCTCTGAAAACATACTTGAATAAATATTGATACTCAGCTGATTAAAACTATTCAGAGAGTTAGCTGCCAGCTTGAGTCTTCTTTGAAAGTCCTAAGCCAGTTTTCCATCATCAGTAATCTGATCGCACTGGCAGTTCAACAGATCACTTAACGTATCTAAATACTTAGTCACTACGTCTTTATCTTTGTTTTTAGCGTTATATTTGAAACTGTTAAGGCATTCACTACCTTCAACCAGTCCTATCATCAGGTCTGCGGTATAATCGAGCTGCCCCATAAGCTGAACAAGACTGAACTCAGCGCCAAGATATAGTCTTTTATCAAGTTCCCTTTTCGCAACTGACAGCAAATTTTTGGCTCTGTTCACTTGCCCCGGTAAGCAGTATGAAGCGCCATTACTTTCAAGAATTTCCAAACGCGCAATAGATATGTTCAGGATTCCTTCTACATACCCCTTATCAGCATCTTCCTCAATACTACCAACAGGCTCTGGCCAGCTACTACAACCAGTTAATACTGCAAACAGCAAAAATACCCCGAAGGAACGACCTTCAGGGTATTTGTTATTCAGTACGGCTTTTCTGATAAACGATTTAATGATTCGACATATAATCATCAACATTATCGTATTGTTTAATCGTTTGATTGATTCTCAGCATAGTCAACAATTCATTAGGTTTACCGCTTACACCCAATAGAGCCAACTGACGATTTTCAATTTTCAATCGCTTATAGAGAAAGACCAAAGCTCCGATCCCGGAAGAATCAAGTTCTTTAACCAAACTCATATCAACGAGAACATCACCTGCGCAATCTTTAATGAGACGATCAAAATGAGATCTTACATCATTGACTGTCTCAGCATTAAACTGACTATTCAGAGCAATAACATCACAAGACTGGGCATTCCATGTTGCGTAATCCATTACCTTCTACTCCTTTCCTTTCAATACAGCAGCCAGATATTGTTAATGTTCTGAAACCACTGATGAACTAACGCATTTTCATTAAGGCTACCTTCCAGATTAGACAAACAGACCAGACTAATTAGCTATAGATATAATAATTAGAAATATTCAACAGCAGTAAAATAGTGATTTCCACTCAAAATCTCAATTAGTCAAAACATTCACTCTTTTTTTATAAAAACAACAAAAGCAGAAAGCCAACAGACAATTAATAAGCCTACAAAACAATAATTTATAGCGAAAAAATAATTTCGTTTTTTTATTAAAAAAAACTGTTGATCTCTCTATAGTTAAAGTCACGATGTTTGAAGAATCATGAACAGCTCGACTTTCTAGCCAGACAACCTGATTCTTCTATTCAAAAATACGAATGAAAACATTTCTATCAGCCAGACAGCATTCATCGACGTATTTCTGTAGAGATTTTTTGAATGGATGGCATTACAGAAGTAAGACTGTATGAATACTGAACAGGATTTAAACCTCAAACAGAAACTCTCGATGAAGCTGCTGAAAGTGGTGCTTCTGGCAGCTTTCTGTCTGGGATTTGCACTCAGCCTGATTCAAATCTTCATTGACGCCAGACAGTCCAGCCTTGCCATTGATTCTGAAGCCGAACAAATGCTCTCCATGATTCGGGAACCATCCCTGAGAGCTGCTTACCGAATTGAACCCCAGATGGGCGAAGAAATTCTTACCGGGCTTCTTGAGCACAAGTCTGTCCATGTAGCCGCTATAAAAATCCCCGACGAGCCCGAACTCGCTGTTGTTGAAAGACCCCTGTCCACCTCAAGGTACAGGCAGTTTTCAGATTATATTTTTGAACCAATCCGCATCTATCGGGTCAGCCTGGATACCAGGCCCCCTGACAGAGAGCATTACGGTGAACTGCTGCTGGCCATTGACACAGCCTATTATGGTCGGGAGTTTATCCAGCGCTCCTATATCGTTATGTTATCAGGACTAGTGCGTTCACTGGCAATGGCGCTGTTACTGTATTTCATCTACACACTGTTATTAACCAAACCATTAAACCGGCTGATTCGAAATCTGGCAAAAATCAATCCGGACCAGCCAGGTCAGCACAAGCTCCCTATGCCCAGTGGACACAGGCAGAACGAGCTGGGCCTCTGGGTTCGAACAGCCAACCAGCTGCTTGATTCCATTGAACGCAACTTCCAGCTTCGCCAGAAAGCCGAAGAGCAGATTATGCGTCTGTCTCAATACGATTACCTGACGCGCCTGCCCAATCGCCGTACATTGCAGAAACACTTACAGAAGCTGATCTCCCAAATCGATGAAAACCAGCAGAAAATGGCAATCCTCTGTCTGGGGCTCGATGATTTCAAATCGCTGAATGCACAGTTCAATTTCAATGCAGCAGAGCATATTCTGGTCAAAATCTCCGACCGCCTGAGAAACCAGATTGGTAACCGGGCTTATATCGGCCGTCTGGGTGAAGACCAGTTTTGCCATTGTCCTGTCACCACTGGAACAGCCCTATGAAGCGGCTGAAATGGCTCAGGAACTGCTGAAGCAGCTCGCCAGGCCTTTTGCAATCAATGGCGAACATATCACCATCAGCGCCACAGTAGGCATTACCCTTTACCCCGACGACGGGCAGGATGTCGACAACCTTTTACAACAATCTGAATTTGCCATGATCATGGCAAAGTCCCGCAACAAAAATCGTTACCAGTTTTATATTGCCACGATTGATACTGAAATCCGCCAGCGCAAAAAACTGGAAATGGATTTACATCTGGCACTGGAGCAGAGTGAACTGAGCCTGAGGTTTCAACCACAGGTCAACCTGAACAGTTCAAGAATCATTGGCGTTGAAACCCTGTTGCGCTGGAAGCATCCGGACAAAGGGCTTATTTCACCCGATACATTTATCCCCATGGCCGAAAACAGTCTGGATATTATCCCTATTGGCGACTGGGTGCTGGAATCTGCCTGCAACCAACTGAATGTCTGGCGTCAATCCGGATATACAGAGCTGAGAATGGCCGTCAACCTGTCTGCGGTTCAGCTTCAGGATAAAAATATTGTTGAACGGGTGGAGTATTTGCTGAACAAGTACCAGATTCCTGCCAATAAGCTGGAACTGGAAGTAACCGAAACCTCGATTATGGAAGATATCGAAGTGTCTTCCGCACAACTGCAACGCCTCAAGCAAGCAGGCGTGATTCTGGCACTTGATGATTTTGGCACAGGCTATTCATCACTGAGTTACCTGAAACGATTCCCGTTCGACAAAATCAAAATCGACAAATCCTTTGTTGATGGCCTCCCGGGCAGCAAAGAGAACACCGTGATTGTCGAGGCCATTATCCAGTTAGGAAAAAGCTTTGGACTCGAAGTGATTGCCGAGGGCGTTGAAACCGCTGCCCAGGAAAGCCATTTGCGCCAGGCAGGCTGTCTTGAGGGGCAGGGATATTTTTATGGCAAGCCAATGCTTGATGATGAATTCCTCGATGTACTGAAAAACTGGGACAGACACCAATAACGCAACAGAGCATGGAATGGATGTTATGGACAGCCCTGATATTGCAATATTTCTGGACTCCCGTCAGCAGGGAGGTATCGAAACCCATGCACTCCATCTTGCCAGAGGCCTGAAAAAATTCGGTTACTCGCCTTCCATCCTGTTTTATTGCCGTTATAACGCAGATCATCCTATCGAGCCATTGTTGCACCACCACCAGATACCTTTTGAATACCTTGATGGCAAAATCAACAGTGCAGGCTTGTGGTGCCGCAGACATTCGCCTCTGCTTATCCATACACACGGCTATAAAGCAAATATTATTGGCAGACTCGCTGCCAAATTGACCGACACACCGATTGTATCCACTTTTCATAATGGTGACCGGGGCAGCGGGCTGATAAGGCTCTATCACTGGTTTGACGAACTCACCAGCAGACTTTCACACAATATTGCCGTCAGCCCGGAAATAGCCCTGCGCCTGCCAGAACCGGTCAAGCTGATGAATAACTTTATCGAAGCGCCCCGGTGGTCAGCCACAACCGGTCAGGAAGTAGCCTTTGTAGGGCGACTAAGCCATGAAAAAGGTCCTGATTTATTCCTGCAGCTGGCCAAGCATCTGCCTGATTTGCATTTCACGGTCTACGGCTCTGGCAATCTGCACGAAACTCTGGCTGCCAGTAAAGCACCCAACGTCAAATTTGCCGGGCAAGTCACCAGTATGGAGCCTCACTGGCAACAGGTTGGCCTGCTTTGCATCACGTCCAGAGAGGAAGGTCTGCCACTGGTCGCACTGGAAGCCATGGCCCACGGTATCCCGGTGTTGAGTTTTGCCGTTGGTGCCTTACCTGAACTGATTGAAGCAGGCAGCAATGGCTGGATTATTTCAGAGGGAAATATTAAGCAGATGAGCAAGCAGATAAGGCACTGGCAATGCCTGTCGGATGAAGATAAGAAAAAACTGGCCCAAACCTGCATTGAAACGATCAGAAAGAATTACTCTTATGACGCTGTTATTCCTGAGCTTCTGACGCTCTACCGGCATGCCGTCAATAAAGCCGGCTACATCTGGCCTGAAATGCCAGTACAGGAACAGGCACAGGAACTATTACAAGAACTACCGCGAGAGCAATAACGGAGCCGTCAGCAGTCACTCCTGCCATTTATTGCCGTATAAACAATGAGGCAACCACATGGAAGTGGGTCATAACGTTATAAAAGGTCTGAAGGTCGGTGCCATGCTCAGACTGGCTGCCCAGATTTTCACCTGGTTAAGTACCCTGATTCTTATCCGTCTGTTGACGCCGGATGATTATGGTTTATTTGCCATGACTATGGTGTTTATCGGCGTATTTGCCCTGATGGGTGACTTTGGCATCGGAAAAGCCATTATTCAGGTGGAAAACTTAACACCACAAATGCTAAGACAGTCGTTTACCGTCAATATTATTTCCTGTGTGGCATTTTTTCTGCTGTTTTATTGTTCGGCCCCGTTGATTGCAGACTTTTTTTCCGAACCCAGAGTGGCCATTCTGGTGCAGGCCATGGCGGTTCAACACCTCATCATGATTTTTCATACCCTGCCCTATTCGCTGGCCAGCCGTAATATGCTTTATAAGCAAAGGGAAAAAGTACAGTTTGTCACAACCCTGAGCACCAGTGTCTTTACCTTGATACTGGCAGCATCAGGAGCAGGTGTCTGGTCCCTGGTGCTTGGACACCTGTTTATGCGTACCGTTGCTATGATCGGCTTTTTCCGGTTACAACCCTGCTGGATTCTCCCGGCCATGAGCTTTCGTGGTTTCACTAAGGTCGCAGTTTTCAGTGGCATCGCCACCATTAACGATGTTCTTCGCTATGCCTATAACGTTTTTACCAGCATCAGTATCGGACGCCTGCTGAGCAAAACCGAGCTGGGAGTATTTTCTGTCGCGCATAACCTTGCCAACCTGCCTGGCGATAAAATGGGTGAACTGCTGACTCATCTGGGTCTGTCATCCTTTGCCAAACTCCAGAATGAAAAAGAAGTTGCCGGTCAGTACCTGCTAAAGTCAGTGCAGCTGGGTAGCCTGATCCTGTTTCCCATGTACTTTGGTATGTGTGCCGTGTCGCCGGAACTGGTTATTCTGGTACTGTCCGAGAAATGGCTGGCAGCCATCATTCCCTTCCAACTTCTTTGCCTGGCCAGCCCGTTCCGCTTAATGTCAGAAATACTGGCGACCGCTATTACCGCCATTGGCAAACCTGAACGCAACACCTATACACTGGCAGGCTCTATCCTGATGCTGCCTATGGTTTTTCTGGGTATTCAGTACGGAGTGGAAGGCGTTTCCATAGCGTGGTTAGGCATTTCCGTGGTTAGCTTTGCCCTTCATGCAAAAATCATGCTTCCCCTGTTTTCGGTGTCAGTCAGGCAATTGCTGGGGGCTATGCTGCCAGGCTTTATCAGTTCTGCCATCATGCTGGCAGGTCTGCAGTGGTTCCGGTCATTTTTTGCAACAGAACTTAACAGCTGGCTGTTCTTTACCCTAACAGTCGTCATGGGCGCTTTGTTGTTTGGGTCAGTCATGCTGACGGCCTTCAGGCAGCAGGCTCTGACTGTCGTGCGATACCTAAGGCACTGAGTAATCCAGATGAACACCATAGAGGAGCTGAACAAAGCAGCTTTACAGGAATCCTGGATCGGATCACTCCTGAACAGTAAGTACAAGAACAAGTTCGTGATGGTGTACTGCCTGCTGGCCGCCTTACCGCCGTTGATTCTGCCTCACCCTGTAGCGTTGATGCCGCTGGCGGTTATACCACTGGGTTTGCTCTTTATTCTCAGAAAACCCTTTGTCGTCTGCCTCACCTTTATCCTGTTTTCATTTTTCCGGCTGCATGAAGTCGTTCCGCAACTGGACCCGATCAAGATACCGTTATTAACGGCACTTGGTTCTTATTTCGTACTGGCATGGCACATTATTCTGACCCGAAAAGTTAAGGTTTACTGGCGGCGCGAACACACTATTTTCGCCCGCTTTTTCGGCTGGGTCGTTCTCGGCATATTGTTCTCCAGCCATCCCCCTTCAGCCTTTGGCACCTTCACCAGCGTTTATGTAAAGATCGGCATCATGGTACTGGCCATCTCCTGGCTGATGACCGAGAAATGGCACTTTAAACTGGCACACCTTCTCATTATCTGTGCAGGACTGATCGTAGGAGCTGTCACCCTGTATAACAAAGCCAATGGTATCGGTATGGTTGAAGAAACCCGTGTAACCATACCCGGCACCAGTCTGGGTGACCCCAATGACTTATCTCTGGTGCTGAGCTTTCCAATGAGTTATGCCATTGCTTTCGCGGTCACCCGGGGGACTGGAAAATTTAAAACACTGCTTGGTCTTATTGGATTTGGCGTCTTTATTTCTGCCATTATCGCTACCCAGAGTCGGGGTGGCTTGCTGGCAACCATTGCGGTCCTGGGGATCTTTGGTCTGCGAATCATCAAGTCCAAATTACTATTGATCAGTATTGGCAGTTTTGGCCTGATGATTCTGGTCGCCGCAGCCGGTATCAGCGACCGTAAATCCGGCGGCGCCCAGGAAGAGGGAGTGGACGAGTCCGCAATGGGTCGAATACATGCCTGGGAGGCCGCTTTCTATATGGGACTCAGAAACCCGATGACGGGAGTAGGATTATCGATGTTTCTGGATAATTACTGGGACTACGCCACCCATAGCAAGGCAGAAGGAAAGGCTCATGTTACCCACAGTACCTGGTTTCAGGTGCTGGCTGAGTCTGGCTTTGTTGGACTGGGGCTGTTCCTGTTTATGATTTACACCATTTTTCTGTCAATCCGCGCCAGCCTTGCCCGGCTGGATAAGCTGAGGGGGACACCGGACTACAACCCGCCGATATCAGCCATCACTGTAGGAACCTATGCCGGTCTGGTGGGTTTCTGCATTTCCGGCAGCTTTCTTAGCCAGGGCTTCTTGTGGCCCATCTACATTATCACCTCTATCAGCATCGCCATTGCCAACTTCATGGATAACCATTACCCCGAATCTGAGTCTGAATTAAAGAATGAAGAAGGTACGGCAGATAAAAAAGGAAAGTCTGCCAATCCCCTGAAGGGAAAAGGTTATTCGAATGCTAAACCGGTTAAAGTCCCGGATTATTAAGACGCTATCCACAATCGCTCCAGTGGAGAATTACGATGGCTGACCTTGTGGTGTTCGGAGAAGACTGGGGAGGACTGCCATCCAGTACGCAGCACCTGATCAGCCATTTATTAAAAAAACACAGGGTGATCTGGATTAACTCGATTGGCATGCGAAGCCCAAGGCCCGGCTTTAAAGATTTAATGAGAGTGATTAACAAACTCAGGGCTATGATCGGACTGTCTAAAACACCTGAAATAATCAACAATAGTCCAAAACCCATTATCCTGAACCCCAGAGTTATCCCCTTCCACGGGCTGTCACTGGTTCGAAAAATCAACAAACGCTGGCTGACCAAACATATTCAGTTAGCCTGTGCCAAACATGACTTCAAAGACATTGTTCTATGGGTTTCTCTGCCTACTGCGGTTGACGTGGTTGGAGCGCTCGATGAGAAAGCTTCCATCTATTATTGTGGCGATGACTTTAACGCTCTGGAAGGCGTCGACCATTCAACCGTTAACCCCATGGAGCGCGAGCTGGTCAGAAAAGTTGACCTGATTCTGGTCGTCAGTGAAGAGCTTGCCCAAAAGTTCCCCGGACCAAAAACCGTTATGCTGCCCCATGGCGTTGATTTTGATTTGTTTTCAACGCCTGCCCCTCACCCCGGTGACTTTCCGGATGAAGGCCCAACGGCCGGATTTTATGGCAGCCTGTCGGAATGGCTGGATGTAGAAATGATGGCACAAACAGCCACCGCCATGCCCAGCTGGAACTTTGTATTTGTCGGAGCGGTAAAAACAAAAGTTGGCGTTCTGGAAGAACTCCCTAACGTTCATTTCCTTGGTCCCAGAGCCCATTCTCAACTACCAGGCTATGTCCAGCACTGGGATGTTGCCATGCTCCCGTTCAGACACAATCGTCAGATTGAAGCCTGTAACCCATTGAAACTACGTGAGTATCTGGCTTCCGGAACAGCGATTGCCAGTACCGATTTCCCGGCAGTCAGGGTTTATCAGGAGCAGGTAGCCATTCAAAAACACAAGGAACCCTTTTCAAGGGTAATACAAAGAGCTTTTGAAAATCGCGACCACACACAAACAAGGCAGACCATGGTAATTGATGAGTCATGGCAGCATCGGGCAAACCAGCTGGAAGACCTTGTCAATCATCTGGCAGAACATTGATGACTGCCACCCCGCCAACCCTGAAAATTACAACTACAATTAAATATAACCTGAGCATCTAAGGGACTGATGTAGAAGTAAAAATCCGTCAAAAACCAATAATAAAACGACTGCTTTCTACTTCCAGAACTGAAGCTCTTACACATAATTGACGCTACAGGTATTTAACTGGCAAACCTGTGATGTGAAAGGAAACCTTGCAGTGAAAAGGATATTCAGTTTCCAGACAATCACTCTCTGGCTCATGATCATGCTGCCAGTGCTCTCTGGCTGTGCCAATAAAAACGGCCAAATGGGTCCGATTCAGGCAACCATGGCTGGTACTGAGGCAGAACCAGCAACGAATCAGCAATTACTGGCTTCCATCGAAAAGATGATTGAAGAGCATAGAGGCAAAGGTTACAGCGACCATGCTTTTGTGCGCAAAATGTCGCTTCACTATGAACCCAGTATTCGAATGCTGACCGATCAGCAAAAGAAAATCATTGAGTTATTTTTTCAAACACTACCAGCCAATGATTCGATCAGTATTATTATTTCGATCTCTCCCACATCCAAAGAAAATGGTTTTGAAGACCTGCATACCTCCTGGTTGCGAATACAGGGTCTTAAAAACCTGTTACAAAGCTATACACCAGACATTGAAGAGCTGTACCAGCCCGGTCAGGCCAGGGACACAGTAGTCATTCAGGTGTTCGGAGGAAAAGGTGTCTAACGACGTACTATTAAACCTTTTCCGACTCCTGAATATTGCCTGGGTGAGGCGTTATACCATTGTCATACCCATGTTGATCATGCCTGTGATCGGTTTCGCTGTAAGTTTTCTGACACCCAAATTTTATGAAGCTCACACCACGATTCTTTTGCAGGATACCAGTGAACTCAACCCGATCCTGGAAGACTTTTCTATATCTACCAACCTGGAAGAACGACAGGCGGCTCTGAAAATTCTTCTCAAAAGCCGGAACGTTCTTGGGGCTGTGGCAAAAGATCTGGGCTATATCAACGACGATTCCCCACAGAATGTAGTGGATGAGCAGCTGGCTGAATTGTCTAATTCACTGTCAATTGTTTTTGGTGGTGAGCTGATCAAAATCTTCTATCGTTCAGAAAACAGAACAGACATCGCCTTTCTGCTTGAGACGGTCACCAAACACTTTCTGAAAATTGTACTGGCTCCCCATAAATCCTGGACCAGTACCTCAGAAGACTTTTTGGAAAATCAACTTGACCGGCAAAAAACGGATTTGAAAGCGGCGGAAAAAAGGCTGTCTGATTACAAAGCCAGATACGCACTGGAACTGCCTCAACTTCATAAAGCCAATATCACTCGTCTGGCTGAGCTAAGACAGCTGTTGACGGAAAAAATGACAGACCTCGCTGGTGCTGAAGCGTCTATGGAAGAATTCAACGACAACCTGGCCCAGACCAATCCTGTAATCGGTAAACTCGAAGAGCGCCTGATCGCCATTCGTGCCGACCTGAGTATGCTGCGATCCCGTTACACAGAGCAGCACAGTAAAGTGCGTGCCGCTGCCAGAGAGTTCGAACGTCTTGAATCCGAGAGAAAACGGTTAATATCGGAAACCTCTCAGCTAACGCCGGAAGACATTAAGCGACTCTGGAACCTGGCTGCCACCAGTGCTGGCAATATGGATATTGGCAACCAGGGTACAACCACCACCATTCTGGCATCCCAGTTACAGGCCGTGCAGGATGCTAATGCCAGAGTGATTGGCTTGAAAAATGAGGTAGAAAGCATTCGAAAACAGTCCGAGAATCTTGAAAACAGCGTTCGGGATTTTGCGGAGGTGGAACGCAGCCTGACGGAATTACAGCGGGATTACGACGTCAAGCTCAAACTCTATGAAGACTTCCTGAATCGTTATGAGATGGCCAGGGTGTCGGGCGACCTTGGCCGCTATGAAGAGATGGAGCGGGTAAAGGTCATCGATAAACCTTTTACTCCCAGCCGGCCTAATGTCATACCAGCTGCCCTGTTTATTGTTGCCGGCTTATTTGCCGGGCTTGGTATAGGCACAGGCCTGGCCGCTATTTCAGAAATCTCAGACACCAGTCTGCGTTTACGAGAAACCGTGGAGACAATGACCGGTTTACCGGTTATCACCCGTTTGCCAGCCATGCCCCAGGCACTGCCACTGACTTATAACCCGCAGACCGACTCATTCTCACATGAAGAGGGGGCCAGCGCATGAAACAACCTGTTATAGCCCAGATTGCACAGCAGCTTGCTCCCGGCGGCATTGAGACAATGGTTCTCGATCTGCAAAGCGGTGCAGAAAACCCTGAGCAGGTACACATTATCAGCCTTGAAGGAACAGAGACTTCTCTTAAGGACAACTGGCCAAGATTGCAGAATGTTCCCCGCCTGCATGCCCTTAACAAGCCGCCGGGTATTCAGCTGTCGACTATCCGCCAGCTGGCAGATTTACTTCGCTCTCTTAAGGTTGATGTCGTACATACACACCATGTTGGCCCTATGCTGTATGGTGGGCTGGCCGCAAAAATGGCAGGCTGTGGTCATGTTCACACGGAACACGATGCCTGGCACCTGGCCAACCTGAAACGCAGAATCCTGGTTGGCACCTTTTTCCATCTGCTCAGGCCAACTGTTATTGCTGACGCCCGGCTGGTAGCACAGAGCATTCAGCGTTACATTCCAATGTTCCCTACTGAAGTCATCATGAATGGCATCAGCACTGAGCGCTTTAAACCCGGTGACCAGAATCTGGCCCGTCAACATCTTGGGCTTCCTACAAATGTGCCTGTTATTGGCTGTGCAGCCCGGCTGACCGCCGTAAAATCTCACGATATTCTTCTATCCGCTTTTGCCTTACTGCCCAAAAACACGCACCTTGCACTGGCGGGTGGCGGCGAGCTGGAGACATCATTGCGCCAACAGGCTGTATCTCTTGGTGTTTCAGACCGGGTGCATTTTCTGGGTGTGGTCGAGAACATGCCGGAATTTTTCCAGGCCATTGACGTCTTCTGCCTGGCTTCACAGCGGGAAGGTTTGCCCTTGTCGCCTTTAGAGGCACAGGCCTGTGGCAGACATGTTGTTATGACCGATGTCGGGGGCTGCAGTGAAGCCACTGCTCCGGATTATGGTTTACTTGTGCCTGCTGGTGATATCGACAGCTTATCAACCGCCCTGCAACGTCAACTGGAAGAAGGCTGCTCTGACAATGCCAGACAGTCTGCCAGAGCCTTTGTGAAAGAACACGGCGACCTGAAGCGCATGATTGCCCAGTATCAGGGTTATTACCTGCACAACCTCGGCAGACAGGAAAGACCCGGGGAGGGCTGTGATGCTTGACGGATTAGCCCTTACCCTGTTTATTGTCGCGTGCATAGTGATTATTTATCACCATGCCGGATACCCTTTGTTACTTCGCGTACTGTCTAAAAAACACCCCTCGCCGCCGCCCTATTTTCACCGCCATTTTAACGTTACGCCTCTGGACCTGATGTTGCCCAGAATCTGTCTGGTCATGCCTGCCCACAATGAGGCCGACACCATTTCAGACAAAATCTACAACCTTGGCACACTGGACTATCCGGAAAATAAACTTCGCATCATTATTGTCTGCGATGGCTGCACCGATGAAACGGCTGACATCGCCCGGGGTGCCGCAAAAGCCAGAGAGAACAGGCATCTCATCATTGACGTGGTCGATAAGCCGGACAACTGTGGCAAAGTCGCTGTTCTGAATGAAGCGATCAGTCTCTGCGACTGTGATGTAGTGGTTCTGTCTGATGTTTCAGCCCTGCTATCGATAGACAGCTTATTGATCACAGCCTCCCAGCTTAGTGAAGAAGATACCGGTGTTGTGTGCGGCAGCTATCAGTTTTTCCAGTCACTGAGTGCAGGCGAACAGGCTTACTGGGCGTACCAGCGTCAGATTAAGACCCATGAGAGTGCGATTGGCGCTACTCTGGGGGTCCATGGCGCATTTTATGGATTCCGTCGCAAACTGTTTGAACGACTGCCTCCGGATACCATCAATGACGATTTTGTTCTGCCCGTCAATATCGTCATTAAGGGCTACAAATGTCTTTATGACCCAAGGATTGTTGCCGTCGAACTGGAACAGGCCTGCAACGAGATGGACTTCAGTCGTCGCAAACGAATTGCGGCAGGCAATGTTCAGCAGGCTATTCGCTGCATTGGTTTATTGCAGCCACGGTTTGGCAAAATCGCCTTTAACTTTTTCTCTGGCAAATTCCTGCGGCCAATGATGCCTGCTTTTCTCTTGCTGGCACTGGTCTCATCAGCCTGGCTGGCTCCCAACCACTGGTTTTACGCACTGGCTTTTGCCGGACAGTTGGTCGCTTATCTGGTTTCAGTGCTTTACATACTGACAGGCAGCCAGCCCGACTGGAAGCCTTTGAGAGTGATTTATTACATCGTTTCCGGACACCTTGCCATGGGCATCGGGTTACTCCGATACGTCCTTGGCCTGGAGTCAGGGCAATGGAAAAAGGTCGAATCCGATTCGGCAGCCAAAAGAAGTAAGGGAAGTACCCAAGGAGTATAACGTTATGAAAGACGTCACTTATGTTCACCCTGTTACTGCCATTGGTAAACGGGCAATGGACATGACGGTAGCTATTATCGGGCTGGCGCTGACACTGCCGCTGTTCCCGCTTATCGCCATTGCGATCAAAATGGATAGCCCCGGGCCTGTCTTTTACCGGCAGATGCGAATCGGCTACCAGCGCGACAACTATATCAGCCTGTTCCAGATGATTAAGTTTCGCTCCATGTGTGCCAACGCCGAAGCCAAAAGTGGTCCGGTGTGGGCGCAGAAAAATGACCCCCGAATCACCAAACTGGGTCATTTCCTGAGAAAAACCCGTCTGGATGAACTGCCACAGCTATGGAATGTACTGGTTGGCGATATGTCCATTGTCGGACCAAGACCAGAGCGCCCCGGCATGTGCAACAGGCTGGAAAGTAATATCCCCTTTTATACAGAGCGCACCTACGACGTCGTACCGGGTCTGACCGGTCTTGCGCAGGTTAGTCTTGGATACGATGAAAGCATTGATGACGTTCGCAACAAAGTGGCCTACGACCACGCTTATGCGCTGGCGCTGAGCAGCCCGCTGGACTGGTTGAAAATGGACACGTTCGTTATGCTCAAGACATTTTCGGTCATGGTACTCGGGAAGGGGCAGTAATCCGGATTACTGCCCTTAACAGACTTTATTGGTGAGATGCTGCTGGACAAGAAGGTCCAGGGCATTTCTCATGGCTTCCCGGCTGTGCGCACCTTTCTGATGCGGATCAGAAAGTGACAGCTGTCGTATCGCACAACGAACCCCTTCCGGACGGTCATACTCTTCAGGCCATAACAACACATCAGGATAAACCCCCGTCATCTCTTGCATCCAGCCCAGTTTTTCGGCAATAGGCTGTTTTCCGACAACGGTTGTTTCCGGATTGATATTACCCACAAACACCTTCAGGGCATCGTGGTTATTATTAATCGCTTCAGCAATATCATTCATCAGCAAAGAAGGCAGGATACTGGTCATGAAGCTGCCAGGTCCCAGAATGATCAGATCGGCCTGTTCAATAACGGAAACAGCTTCAGAGGTCGGCTTGATATCAGGGAGTAGCATCAGCTGGTCAGGCCGTTTATCCAATGCGTCGATGACAGTTTCACCGACTATTTTTTCACCATCCAGCATGGCAGCCAGTCTGGCTGGCTCCTCAGACATTGGAATAAGCTGCGCCCCAACCTGCAACATTTTGCGAATGAGGTTAACAGCATCCAGAGGACGAACACACATTTGGTCCATTGCCAGCATAATCAGGTTGCCCAGGTTGTGGCCACTGAACTCCCCGCTGTTTTTGAAACGATATTCAAACAGGATTCTGGCAAGATTGGGGCTGTCAGAACATAGCTGGTTGAGGCAGTTGCGCAGATCGCCCCAGGCAATACAACCACTGGCTTCCCTGAGCCTGCCTGTTGAGCCTCCATCATCCGTTGTAGCAACGATACCCGCCAGTTTTTCTTCCATAAAACCAAGGCTGGCCATGACACGCCCCAAACCGTGGCCACCACCGATGGCAACAATCTGGCGACACTGATAGAGTGCTTTTAAAGATTCCATTGAATGTTGGATAAGCCAAATAAGAATAATAAAAAGATTATAGATTATTAATAAAACTATAGTCTCGTCCCACCTCTGACTATCCGGCCTTATCAAGGTCTCCTTCAGGCGGAGTGAACCGTTCAGGTATTAACTCGGGAAGCCGTTTCTGCAGGTAATTTTCCAGTACACCAGCCTGGTCATCTGACAGAAACATCCCCAGTTTACTGCGGCGCCAGAGTATATCATCCACACGGTAGGCCCACTCGTTGAGTATCAGATAATCCACTTCGGCGGCATAAAGATCGGCTCCAAAATGTTGCCCAAGGTCATCCGGACAGGACGCTTCCTGTAACCATTGCCTGGACAAAGAGCCATAACTTTGACAAAGCCTGTAGGCAAATGAATCACTCAGCCATGGCCAGGCATTCTGAAGACGTTCCATAAATGCCTCGGTGGACTCAAACCCGTCAGCTCCCGGCAAACGGTGACCCGATGTCCATGACGACTGCATATCCGGAAAATAGCCAGACAACTTATCAGAAGCCGCCTCCGCCAGTTTTCGATAGGTCGTCAGCTTGCCTCCAAAAACTGACAACAACGGCGCCCGGTCTTCCGCAACGTCAAGCTCAATGGTGTAGTCTCTGGTAATCGCCTGTGGCGAATCGGATTCATCTTCACATAAAGGCCGGACACCGGAGTAACTCCAGATCACATCCTCTGGTGATACCCTGCTTTTAAAATGCTGATTAACAACGTCACATAAGTAGCGCTGTTCTTCTTCAGAACAGGACGCTGAAACCGGATCACCATTAAATTCAACATCCGTAGTACCGACCAGAGAAAACTGTCTCAGCCAGGGCGTCACAAAAACAATACGTCCATCCTGATTCTGTAGAATAAAGGCTCTCGGTTCATCGTGAAGCTTTGGCACCACTATATGACTGCCTTTAATCAACCGTATCCGGCGGGGAGCCTGTTGACTGAGTACTGAATCAAATACGGAACTCACCCAGGGACCTGCTGCGTTCACCAGGGCATGACAGGTCACTTCGGTTTCCCTGCCTGTCAGACGGTCTTTCAGCAAAACATGCCAGAGTTGATTGTCACGCCATGCCTTCACCGCTTCTGTCCGGGTCAGAACCGTGCCATTCAAACACTGCAAAGACATCGCGTTCAACACCACCAGCCGGGCATCATCAACCCAGGCATCAGAGTATTCAAACCCCTGAACAAACTCCGGCTTCAAGGGAGATGTTTCTGAAAACCAGACTTTCTGCGACCCGGGCAAAGACACCCGGGAACTGAGGTAGTCATAGAGAAACAGTCCTGCCCGAATTAACCAGGCGGGTCTTAGTTGAGGCCGGTGAGGCAGGCAGAAGCGCATGGGTCTGGCGATATGGGGCGCCATCTTCAACAACACTTCACGCTCAGCCAGGGCTTCCCTGACCAGTCGAAACTCATAATGCTCAAGATATCTGAGGCCGCCATGAATCAGCTTGCTGCTGGACGATGAAGTCGCACCAGCCAGGTCACCTTTTTCGCACAGCCCAACCTTCAGGCCACGCCCGGCGCAATCGACCGCAATCCCTACGCCATTAATACCACCACCAATAACGAAGACATCAAACTTTGTTGTTTTTATTGTTGTTTTTGAAGTGACAGCCATCGCTTTTCCAGCCTTTCAGGTCATGGAAAACTATCATACGACCAATAGTGAATGATTACGAATCGTAAGGGCAGAATGGGTTTGCGGGTATCGTTCAATCTGATCAGGTATCGATACTGATGATCCGGGGAGTGATAAGGAACAGGCGAACCTGCTGGCGATTAACCTTTTTTTCATTCCTGAACAGCGTACCCAGAACGGGAATATCCCCAAGAACCGGAACTTTTGTCGCATTCTCGGTTTCTGTTTCCTGAACAAAACCACCGATCAGCAGGCTTTCAGACTCATTAACAACCGCCTGTGTACTGATAGAGCTGTTACTGATTTTAGGCAGTGAAGCGCCTTCTGCAGTCTCGTCACCACCATTCTGGATATTCACACTCATGTGAATTTTCCGACCTTTTTTCTCGCTAACAATTCTCGGGGTCACCTGAACAACGGTTCCGGATGTCACCGGAAACAGTTCAGCGTCTTCGGTACTTTCCACTTTGACATAAAAGGTGCTGCTGCTATCAAAAACGGCTTCAAGGTTGTCCAGTGTCAATATGGAGGGTCTGGACACTACTTTTGCACGACCTTCATCAGCCAGCAAGCTCAGCCGCGCATTAAAACTTCCCAGATTCATACCCACCACCGTGGTGAATGACTGAAAATCCTGGGCATGAGCAGAACCCGCTGTATCAAACTGAACCTCAGCGCTTTCGCCACGCTTATTATTCCAGTCAACGCCTAATGCTGAGATATCCTGGGAATTCACATCAATAATCGAAACACTGACTTCCACCTGAGCTGAGGGTTTATCCAGCGATTTAATCAGCTCTTCGTACATAGGCATCTTAGACTCAAGATCATGCACAATAATCGCGTTCAGCCGGGGGTCTGCATTAATTAATACTTTCTCAGCCTCTGCTCCTGCATTCAACTGCTGCGCCCCGGAACTGGCAGCATCCTGAGTGGCTCTCGCAGCGGCTTTTCTTTCTGCTGACCGTGTCACGCCCCGGGCAGGCATGAGGGAAGGATTTGCCAGAGTCTGTCGGGTAACCTGGGCAACCCCGCCACCGCTGATAATACTGCGCAACAGCGTAGAAACGCCCGGCACCACAACCTGCTGACCCCGAAAGTTAAACTGCTTGTCTGTCGCCCAGGCGTATTTCAGACGGAACATTCTTACAGACAGCTGACTCTTTTGCCGGTCACCTTCTTTTTGATCCAGAAGCTCTGCGGTCTGAGTCACCATTTCGACATAGCGGGGCGGACCGGACACATAGACCAGCCCATTCTTTGGCTGTTCTTTCCAGAAAAAACGACCATCCCAGATTCCTACACGCTTGAGTGTTTTCTTGAATTTATCAATGCTCATGTAGTTCAGGCTGATAATCTTCTGCTGAGCCGCATTACCGTTGTAAACGTAGAGCGTATGTCCATCGAAATACCAGATAAAGCCATAGACATTCGACATGTGATCCAGAAAGTCAATCGGCGTCAGCGGTCCGATCTTACCATTAACCTGCCCTTCCAGATCTTCAGCCAGAATAGTAGGAATATAATAACTGGCCGCAAAATTCTGCAGAACTTCCGTCAAGTCCTCTCCGCTGCCGTAATAGGCATAAGGACGTTCACCAAAAGCTTCCAGCGATGGCGAAGAATCATCAGGTACGTTTTCCGATGTATTGTCGGACTCATGCATTTCTGCTTCAGTATCTCTTTCCGTTTCAGCTTTTGCCTCGACAGCTAAGTCCTGATTCAGCATTTTGGCATCATTATCAAAAGGCAGATCAAAGCCAGTCTGTTGCGGGCTTTGATTTAAAGGTGGCTTCTGATTCGCTGAATTCAGCTGGTAGTTATAATCAACGCTGTCTACACCTGGACCCATATTCTGGTTGTCCAGCCATTGCTGCAATTTATAATATTCTTCCTGGGTTGGTCTGGCTTCTCTTGGGGGAAATGACTGGGCATCAAGAGAATTCATCTCCTGCATCCCTGGCTGAACCGGCAACTGTTCTATCGGAATATAAATAGTCTGCCCGGTCATCAGCCGGTCAGGATTGGTAATATTGTTGTAGGAAATCAGTTCGTAAATATCGAACCCGTAATTTTCAGCGATAATGGCCAGAGTTTCATCAGGACGAACAATATGACGGCGAGCATTTTCTTTATCAATACGAGCCCAGTTGCTGTTTGAGATAGCATTTGAAGCAACCAGCGTGAACATCACAGGAATAAGCAATGCCCACTTAATGCACCGTTTTTTACACTGATCAATACAACGATGCAGGTTGATAAGAAAGCTCATTACACGAGTGCCTCCATGCAAGTCTCGCTACAGCTTACATCAACTACTTAATCAAACAGCTAACTATTCATTGCAGCTAACTATTCATTACAGTTAGCTGCCCATTACAGCTAACTAGCCATTATTAGTACATCGTCAATTTGCACAAAAAAATAAAGTTTTAATGCTGAAATCGAACAAAAATTTCATTTAATTGACAGTGTATCCAACTCCGCCCCCTAATTCTAATGCTTTTAGACTGATCGCTTTCAGGTCATCACCAGATGGCCGATGAAATGCCTATTCAGTTTTCCCGGGAAGAATACGACTATGGATGTTTCATTTAACAGTGGCCTGTCTGGAATTTCCAGAATTGCCGCAGATGCGGTCGATAAAGACTTTCCTAAAGATAAATCCTCATTTAAGCCTTCTGGCGAAAGCATCCCCGCGCACTTCTGGACAGCCCTTGAAATGGGCCGGACTTTTCAGAATCGGGAAAAACGCTTCGCCATGAACGTCGACTCGTCCTCATTATCATTGTCACCCGATGAACATCACATGATGACCAATCTGGCATTAGCCATTTTTGAGCAACGCAAAAATGAAAGCCCGGAATTTCAAAAGGCGCTTGACGTTTTACAGGAGTCTAAAGAGCTTCAGGAAATGTTGATGATGAGCCGTAACATACTGGTAGCCGGGTAAAGGAGGCCGTCTATGGATAAGACGCTGAAAGAATGGTTATTCGCTCAGGCTGCTTATTATCTTGAATATTTACAGCCCCGCAAATCCATCGCTCTGCTCGAAGCCATGCGTCAGATGGAACCTGAGAACCCTGATGTTCATCGCATGCTGAGCTATGCCTACCTTCAAACTGACCAGCCTGCAGAGTCCATTAAGGCGGCCGATAATTTTCTGCAGTACGTGAAGCCCGGCACCGATATCCGTGCCATAAAATGGATCAAGGGACGCGCCCTGCTCAGGAAGAAAAAGCTGAAGAAAGCAGTTGTACGTTAACCCCTGCTTTCCGTCTGCTTTCTGCCTGAAAGGTTACGCCCCGAACAATCAGGCTGAATGCATGAATCCAGTTCTTATCGGTCTCCAGAAAATGGGCCAGCGCAATGACCTGATGCTGGCTGTTTTGCTGGTAGCCATTGTTGGCCTGATTATCCTGCCCATGCCCACCCCGGTGGTGGATTTCCTGATTGCCCTGAATATGGGCCTGTCCTTTATTCTGATGATGACGTCTATTTACCTGAAGTCGCCCCTGGAGTTTTCGTCATTTCCTGCTGTACTGCTGGTGACCACTCTGTTCAGACTGTCACTGTCCATTACCACGACCCGTCTGATCCTTTTGCAAGCCGACGCCGGTGAGATTGTCTACACCTTTGGTAACTTCGTGGTGGGCGGTAACCTGATTGTTGGTATCGTTATCTTCCTGATCATCACTATTGTTCAGTTTCTGGTGATTACCAAAGGTTCAGAACGTGTTGCAGAAGTGAGCGCCCGTTTCTCTCTGGATGGTATGCCCGGCAAACAGATGAGTATCGACGCTGATCTGCGTGCAGGCTCTATTGAGATGGAAGAAGCTCAGAAGCGCCGTGAACTGGTGCAGAAAGAGAGTCAGATGTACGGGTCAATGGATGGCGCCATGAAGTTCGTAAAAGGGGATGCCATTGCCGGTCTGATTATCATCTTTGTAAACATCACAGCCGGGGTAGCCATTGGTTCCACCATGCTGGGACTGAGCGCTGGTGAAGCCCTTCAGCTGTATGCCATTCTGACCGTAGGGGACGGTTTGATTTCCCAGATCCCCGCCCTGCTGATCTCCATCACCTCTGGTATTATCGTTACCCGGGTATCGAACGAGGACTCCAAAGACCTTGGTAATGAAATTGGCGGGCAACTGCTGGACAAACCCAAAGCTCTTATGGTCGGCGGTATTCTGTTGCTCTGCTTCGCGCTGATTCCCGGCTTTCCAACACTGATTTTCCTGTTTCTGGCAGCCTTTATCGGCGGCGGTGGTTACTACCTGTTGAAGAAAGCCGCCAAAGCTGAACACGATGAGGCAGAAGGCGGTATTCCTGCCATGGCAGCAGCTACCGAATCACCGGACAAAGCCAGATCACGTCTGGATCAACAGGAAGAGTTCACCCAGACTCTGCCACTGATTATTGATGTCCCCACTTCCATTCAGGAAAGTCTGGATACACAATCGTTGAACGACGAGTTACTTAAAGTCCGCAAAGCTCTTTACATGGATCTGGGTGTACCTTTCCCCGGTATCCACCTGCGCTTTAACGACTCCATGGCAGACAACACCTACTCTATTCTTTTGCAGGAAGTCCCCGTCGCCAGCGGCTACTTCCGGCCTGGCCATATCTTTATCCGTGAATCCATTGACCATCTGGAAATGCTGAAAATCCCTTTTGAACAAGAGGACGATTTTCTGCCCGGACTGGATACCATCTGGGCAACCGAAGATAAGAAAGAACGTCTGGAAAAGAACAACGTTAACTTTATGGATGCTCCTAAAATCCTCACCTTCCATCTGGCCCATGTATTGAAAAAATACTCTGAAGAATTTATCGGGATTCAGGAAACCCGTTACCTGCTGGAAAAAATGGAAAGCTCTTTCGGTGAGTTGATCAAGGAAGTACAGCGTTTATTGCCCGTTAATAAAATTACCGAAATATTTCAGCGGCTGGTATCCGAAGATATTTCCATTCGCAACCTGCGCTCTATCCTGCAGTCACTGGTTGTCTGGGGACATAAAGAGAAAGAAGTCGTGCAACTGACGGAATATGTTCGTTCATCATTAAAGCGTTACGTCAGTTACAAATACTCTAATGGTAAAAACATGCTGCCGGTGTATCTGCTGGATCAGGATGTTGAAGACACCATTCGTGGCGGTATTCGCCAGACTTCTGCAGGCAGCTATCTGGCACTTGATCCGTCACAATCGGCACGGTTTGTGGAAAACGTTAAAAATACCGTGGGTAAAATAGGCCACCTGGAACACAAACCCGTACTGATTACATCCATGGACATTCGTCGCTATGTGCGCAAGCTGCTGGAGCTGGAAGTGTATGATCTGGCCGTACTATCACATCAGGAACTGACGGAAGAAATCACCGTTCAACCGCTGGGCCGCATCTCTTTATAAAAGGCTCTTTATTAGGCGTCGGGGTTAACCCGTGCATACAGAAACTGGTCATAAAAGCGTTCACCTTTGTAAATGTGTTTTCTCAGAATACCTTCACGCTGATAACCACACTTCTCAAGGACTTTACAGGAACCTTCGTTGTACTCCACAACATCGGCAAACAAACGGACAATGTTCTTCTTTTTGAACGCATAATCCGAAGCAAAGTCGAGGGCTTTAGACATGATCCCCCTGCCCCAGTGTTCTTCCGATATCCAGTAACCTATCTCGGCGGAATAGCGATGCACATCCAGCTGCACAACAAAACCGATTTCACCGATGGCTTCCTGTCCACTGGCGATCACAAAGCGGGTATCCGATTCGTACTCCTTTACGTGCTGAATCCACGCCCTGGCATGCTCAATACTATAAGGGTTGGGAAAGCTGTCTCTGAGGTTCCGGGCAATATTGGTATTGTTGCCATGGCGGGATAACGACGATGCATCGCCATACAGGAAGCTTCTGACACTATAGCCATCACCCAGATCAAATCGCATATCCATTGCCTTTGAAAAATCATCAACAGATATGTCATCGGCTTAACAAAGATAGCCTTGAAAGTCCTCAGCGGGCTCGGGCTGAATTTTGTCAGACATCCAGTTAACTCGGGTATTTTGCATCTCACAAATTTATGAAAACAAAGAATTTCAAACAATCGTTTGAATCTTGCTTGTACAATTTATTTATGTCGGGAACGCTACTTTCAACACATCCTCCAAAATTTTTCATTCTGTAAGCGATTCAGGTGATAGAGTCTGCCGATCCGTTTCACTCAGGTGATACTCCATTTTTTCAGGTACGTTGCCACTGAGTGCGCCACTGCTTGGTCTGGGCTTTCAGTTCGATGAAGTCCAGTTTGCTGAGTGTGACCTGGGCGCAGGCAAAGGGGACTTTGATCGGATCAGCCGCAACCTTTGAATTGGAGAAAACTTCACGAGAAGGCATGGATGAAATACGGTTGCTCTGGAAAAAATGACAGCTGAAACTATGGGTCACGGAATGCTTACGCTGAAGATCAATACATACGCCCAACATGTTGTTTTTAAAAATAATTATTAATAACAGATGCTTTTTTGACCAGGGTCAATTTAGTTCACATATTCAATATATCAAAACTCAAACTATCTAGGTAAGGTCATCGGCAATCAATTTGTATCCATCAGGAGTTACCCATGCAAGCCTATCTGGCACTACCCATCGTTATCATTGCAGGCTTTTTGATAGTCAAAAAATATAATACCCAAGCCGTATTGTTTTCCACCGGCTTATTAATGATGCTTCTGGGTGTTACTTTTGGAGCAGGTGAATTTCTGCCGAACGGAGTAAACAGTTCCGGTTCCGTATTTTTTGATTTCTTCCTGACTATCAAATCCCTGGCTTCTTCCAACATGGCAAACCTGGGCTTGATCATCATGTCGGTAGGTGGTTTCGCTAAATATATGGATCATATCGGTGCTGCCGATTCCATGGTACGAATTGCAACCAAACCTTTGTCCAAATTCAGCAGCCCCTACATTGTTCTGGCTCTGGCTTACATTCTGGGTCAGATTCTGAACATCTTCATTCCAAGTGCAGTTGGTCTGGCGATGCTGTTGCTGGTTGCTCTGTTCCCGGTACTGGTGCGTATTGGCTGTACTCCGGCATCCACTGCTGCTGTGCTGGCTACCACCGCATGTCTGGACCTGGGTCCTGGCTCCGGTAACTCTAACCGTGCTGCGGAAGTGATTGGTATTGACGCTGCTTCTTACTTTGTTGAATACCAGATGCTGGCTGCACCAGTGATTATGATCGTTATTGCGATTCTGCATTACTTCACCCAGAAGTACTTCGATAAGAAAGACTCTGAAAATGGGGTTGTTAATACGCTGAAAGAGCAGAAGACTGAAGACAAGGGCGCTCCAATCTGGTTTGCCATACTGCCAGTCATGCCTCTGGCATTCCTGCTGATCTTCAGCCGCTTTGCTATCGACAGCATTAACGTTGATGTTGTAACAGCCATGTTTGTCAGCCTGTTCATTGCTATGGTGGCTAACTTCATCGTTACCCGGGATGGCCACAAAGTAGCTGATTCCATCAAGGTTTACCTCAAAGGCATGGGCGATGTATTTGCTTCTGTTGTATCACTGATTATTGCGGCGCAAACCTTTGTTGCTGGTCTGGCTGGTATAGGCTTTATCAGTCTGCTGTTGTCCAGCACTGCCAACCTGGGGCTGGGCATACTGGCAATGACCATTATCATGGTCACTATCATTGGTCTTACCGCTGTTCTGTCCGGTTCCGGTAATGCTGCATTCTTCAGCTTCTCCAGCCTGGCTCCGGATCTGGCCGTTCAAACTGGTGGTGCTGTAGGCTCCATTACTCTGTCCATGCAGCTGACTGCAGGTATTATGCGCAGCGTTTCCCCGGTAGCCGGTGTGGTAATCGCCTGTGCCGGTGTTGCAGGCATTTCTCCAACAGACGTAGCCAAGCGTACCGCTATTCCAATGATTGGTGGTGTTGTAACGCTGCTGATCATGAGTGTTTTTGTCTGATCCTTTTCAGTTAAAGCAGGCAGTGCAGGCGTTGTTCCTGCCCTGCCATTCTCCATTACACTTTTAAAAATTCATAAGCGATCCATCCAGCATTTTTTCCAACCATTTATCTTGAGTCCAGACAGTAATCAGCCAAAAATTCCTGATATAATTGTCATAATTTCCAGGTATTTGGAAAAATTCCCGACTTAATTAGATATCAGACAATTTGCCTCAAGCTTTCTATAAATCAACCCAAGGATATCCCACTTTTTCATTGCCCATTCAGGCGACAGCAGATACTGACGCTCTCCAGACCCTGTCAGGCGATGAAACAGCAAATGCTCAGGCGCACGACGAATGACTTCTGCCATGACATCCGTATATTCTTCCATAGTCATTTCACGGACATTTCCCTGCTTCCAGTCTCTGGCGAGCTGTGTACCTTTAACAATGTGTAAAGGGTGAACCTTAATGGCATCGACGCCCAGGTTAATAACTCTGTCAAAGCTTACTAGCGTGTCTTCCGGTTTTTCACCCGGTAACCCCATGATCAGATGGGTACAAAGCTTTAAACCAATCGCTTTAGCCCGCTTAACCGCATCTTCGTATTCCGCAAATCCATGACCACGATTAACAGCGATCAAAGATGAATCAAACGTAGACTGCAAACCCAGCTCCAGCCAGACTTCATAACCTTTGTCCTGATACTCTTTTAGTAGTGCCAGTACCGGGTCGGGTACGCAGTCCGGGCGAGTGCCAACGGCCAGGCCAATAACATCAGAATCAGACAAGGCTTCGTCATAGTAACGACGCAGGTCTTCAACGGAACCGTAGGTATTACTGTATGACTGAAAGTAAGCAATGAATTTACCCGCACCAGTGCGTTTGGAAACCTTCACTTTTGCGGATTGAATCTGGGCAGTAATGTCACCCGCGTTGGTGGTGTCAGGACTGAATGAAGCATTATTGCAAAACGTACAGCCACCGATTCCCTTGGTGCCATCCCGGTTTGGACAGGTGAAAGAAGCATTAACTGAAATTTTGTGGACTTTCTCACCGTACTTTGCACGCAGATAGCGTCCAAACGTATTGACGAATCGTGTCATGTCCATACAAGAAGGCACCCGGAGTTTAACAAAAGGACGACAACATAATGCTTGTTGGATCAGCCGCCTATACGCACATCACGTGGAATTGGGAGAAGGTCTGACAGACTGTCCGCAGGAACTCTTGGAATAGCAAAGCTACACAGGCTGATTCGGTCAAAAAAACCTGTGTATTAAGTCAATCTGCTTTTTTCATACGGTCAATGACTTCATCAACAACTGCTTTGACCTGTTCTTCATTAGCCTGGAGAGACAGAGTGTTATCATCCGGAGCTACTCGCCATTCAATGATACGTTTAGCCAGTTTGCGAGCCATAACTCCGACGATGTCATCAAGGTAAGTGTCATTAAACATTGGTAGATGCATGAACCGTAAGTGGACCAGCAGTTGCTCCGGCTGCCCGTCTTCTTTCATGTGAATTGCAAAGTCACCTGGGTCTGTGGTGCTCTGACTGATCGTTAACGTGAAGTGTTCACCGCTCATAACATTCTCCATATCTGACTAAGTCAGTTGTCGGCCCTGACATCAACGGCTGAAGATCATTTTTACACAGATTGGAAATAACGATTCAGCCTGTTTAGAACCGGCACCCTTTGTCTGTCGCACCAGATAAGCAGCTATCTAAAACGGGGCCGATATATCTATCTATAGTAAATAGGTGAATCAGCCCATAAACGGAGACCCCGACATGATCAATAACACGGATGCTGAACCTCTCCGCCCTGATGGCAGTCGCAACCCGGTCGATCCGGTTCAACCCAAGAGTCCGGTTGATGCCATTGAAGCAGATCGCTTCTCTGACATGATGAAGAAAAACAAGGACATGGAAGCCGCTGCAAGTGATAACCAGACAGCTGAAGGGGAAATATCTCCGGAAGAACTTCAAAGGCAAATTCGGGAAGGAATGTTCAAAACCGGATTCCAGAAAGCTATTGAAAGAGCAAAAGAAATGACAAAAGAGATGAAACAGTAATGTCTGATGTTATGCCTCCCTTACTGACAAAAAATTGACAACAAGAATATAGTTACGTACTGATATGAAGTAATTATCTAAAAAACATCCTGTAAATAAATTACAATAATTAAAATATGTTTTTTTCAAGCTCAATCTCAATAACCAAAACATTTTCTAATGAGATACGCATAGTACAGGGAGTTAATGTACATGTCTGAGCAACGTAGCAACGTCGTTTCTATCAATACAGCTGCCTCACCTGTTGTGCAGTTTGAGATTGAAATGCTATTTGAGAACCTGTTAAACCAATATATTATTCCCCATATCAATCCTGCCGTTAATGCTTTAGCTGATTATGTATCAGAAAAGCAGCTGGCTGCTGCCAGCGACATTGACCTGATGCAATTAATTGAAACAGAAAAAAAAGTAAAGTCATCCAAAACAGAGATTATCGAATCATTCACCAACCATCTGTTCAACCGTATTAACGACTGGACTGAAACTGACAAAACAACGGATGCTTCCCTGCCTGTAAGCGACTTATCTTTGGTTGACAACACAATTCTGGAACAAAAACTGTCCTGGCAAGCTGCCGCCAGGCAAATGGAAATGTGCGAACAACTGCAGAATCTTTACAACTGTGAATCACGCCTGCAAGACTTTACACCTTCAGACTCTATGCAACTACCCATTGGGTCAATGGCGCTTTGTGAAACGTTTGCCAGTGCGCTGGCATCATTAAATCTGGAGCTTGATACGGTTCACGAATTTTTATCACTGTTCGCTAAACATCTAAAGTTCCCAGCTTCACAAATGTGGCAACAAGCTGATACCGATCTTGCAGAGATGGGGCTGAAACTGAATACACCTAAAATATCTTCTTACACGGAAACGGTTGGTAATAGCAGCTCTCAAAATAATACTAACCAGTCAGAAGAAACTAATACTGAGACTGAGATGGTAAACCAGATTGCTCAACAGGTAGTTTCAAAAGTTGAATCGATGATTGGTCAGCAATTTAGCAAAACCATGAGTGAAACAGGAGCCGACTCCTTTATAATTTCTGCAGCGAGTTATCCAACTCAGGATCTTGCCTTAACGTTAACCAGCATTCAAGATGAGTTATCAGGACAACATTCAGCCATTTCAAACTTATCAGAATCCATTAAAAATGCATTAACAGACCGTGGAATTACTCAGAGTCTTTCCCCCAGACAGGAAGACCTGATTAATATGGTCGGTCTATTGTTTGAATACATCATCGACGATCACGAGCTACCCGATATCATAAAAAAAATTATTGGGCTTCTACAAATACCCGTTTTGAAGCTGGCTTTAATTGATCATGATTTTTTATGCAACAGAGAACATCCCGGCAGACAATTACTGAATGATATGACATCCGCAGGCATGCACTGCAAAGATGATGATGAACCGATTGTTCAACTCATTGAAAATAACGTCATGACGATTATCCACAGCTTTACAGACAATCCCAATATTTTTTCTGAATGCCTCCGTGAATTTAACAAAAATCTGTTATCAATAAACAGACGTTCAATGCAGGCTGCTGAAGAAGATCAGTGGGATACCGAAGGTGCAGAGGAAGCAAATCTTAACAGTGTGGAGTCAACAAAAGAATGTTCAGAGCCGGTCACCGACCCAGCCAGCAATACGATCGCTGCATCCCCTGTGGATGACATCGTGGATTCTTATCTCACCCGGCATAATGTCCCGAAGTCGCTTAACGACCTGGTATGCTCAGCCTGGAAAGACGTTTTACAGTTCTCTCTTGAGCAAAACAGTTCCGATGAACACTGGTTCCACAGAGTCAACATTCTGGATATGCTACTGTGGAACCTTCAGGAGAGTCACCAGAAAAGCATACCCGACGATGACTGGAAAATACTGAAAGCCTATCTTATTGAACAGTTTCATGAAGTTGATATGAATCCATTTGCCGTAGCGGAATGGTTTCATATCATCGACTCCATGACCAATAAACATATTGATCTGGAAGAAGAAATTGTTATCCAGAAAACTACCGACCAGCAAAAAAACCAACAAATATTTACAACGGATGAAATCAGGGAGTCTGAACTCTCGGATCAAGAATTCGACATTACCGTTCCTGATACCCGGCGACAGCCATTTTCTGATACAGAAATGCCTGTTGTTGGTCAATGGGTTGAGTTCATCGGTAAAAATGACCATCGTCTGCGCTGTAAGCTGGCGACTATTCACTTACATACAGACCGTTATATCTTTGTTAACAAATCGGGCATGAAGGTAGCTGAGTGGTCAGGTCTGGAGCTGGGAAAAGCCATACAACATCACAGAGTTGAACTGCTGAACGATCAGCAATTTTTTGACCGCGCGTTACAAGCGGTCATGAATAAATTCACAAAATTTTAAATTACATGGAAGATTAGTACCCAACCACATGAAATCATATTTTCTGACTCATTGTTCAGGCACTCTGACTGCGTTGCAACTCTGGTCACATAGCTTGCTATGCTCCCGTCGTTGCGCCTTGCATAGTACCTGCTCAATAAGCCAGAAATATTCGATTCCACATGGCTGGGTACTTACAGGATCGGAGAAAAGCCATGCTGGACCTGACTAACCTTCAGCTGATCACTGATGGTAATAAAACCTTGCTTAACTCTCTCTTAACGGAGTTTATCCGCACGACAGATGACGACCTAAAAGAGTTAAACAATGCCATAAAGGACCAGCAACACGACTCAATAATCAGACTCTCTCACCGAATAAAAGGGGCGGCTGCGATCGTTGGTGCCTCTGAACTCGTTGAGTTAACCGCTGAACTGGAAGCTGCTGGCTGTCAATCCGGTCTGAATAATTCATTAGAACTTCTGAAAAGAATCATGCATTGCTACGAAAATGTGTCTGAGGAAATCAATCACTACAATTGAGTGGGCGGCCCGACACCCAGCCCTGCAAACCCCTGTAGTACAATTTCAACCGCCAGCGCACAAAGCAGCATTCCCATAACTCGAATTAAAATTGCAGAACCGCCATCACCCAGCCAATGATGAAGTGTATTTGCCATCCTGAGCAGCAGATAGGTAATCACAAGGACACTCACCATAACCAGTGCGGTCAGTGCCTGATCCTCGATCCCATGCAGACGGTTATCGGTTAACACCACAACAGCAGTGAGTGCGCCAGGACTTGCCATCGAAGGAACTGCCAGAGGGAATACGGCTATATCATGACCAGGTTCCGCACGATCTTTAGAGTGAGATACATCATCACTGAAGATCATCTTCAGGCCAAAAATGAACAGGATGCAGCCACCTGCAATCTGGAATGAAACGAGCCGTATTCCCATTGCACTCAGCAATAACTGACCAATGATCAGGAATGTCAGAAGAATAGCTCCACTGTACAGTGTGGCTCGTAAAGCCACCCTGTTTCGATCTTTAGCTGAATATCCACCAGTGATCGCCAAAAACAGTAGAAGTGAGCCTATGGGATCAATAACAGCGAAAAACAACACAAAGTCATGGATCAGTTGCTGCATAGATGCGCCGGTTAGTTGAGAAACAGAAGGCTACTGGTAACTACCTATTGGTAACTATCTACTGGTAGCTATCGACCATTCTCAAACTTACTTCTGTAATGCCTGCCAAACCTGTTTATCCCGCTCCGCTGTCCAGATGGAAGGCGTGCTTAAACCGGAAGCTTCATCAAAAGCTCTGGATACATTAAATGGCAGACAGTGCTCGTAGATCACCCAGGACGAGTAATCCCTGTCCATTTTCATGCGGATATAGTCGAAAGTATCAGCGAGCTTCATACCCAGGGCGACAGCCTCACTGGCATATTCATAAAGCCGTGAAACGTAGCCTCTGGTGGCGGATATGGCAGTTTGCGAACATTCCTCAGTTCTCATCGCTTTGCCGCGACCCGGGAGTAACTGCAAAGGTTCCATTTCCAGCAGTCGACTCAGCGTTTGTGGCCAGCATTGCAGATAGGCATCACCACAATAAGGCGTAGCACCCGACTCGACCAGATCTCCAGCGAACATTATGTGCTGCTCAGGAAGCCAGAGAATCGTATCCCCCCCTGTATGCCCGGGACCTGGATGAATGATTTCAACCTTCAGATTACCCAGATCGATTGTCAGGCACTCATCAAACAGAATATCCGGCCTTGTAAGGCCGGTGATTGTCTCTTTGTTTTCAAACAACCTCGGAAAACGTCTCAGTTCCGATTCCCAGTCCTGCTCTCCCCGCTCGGTAATCAGTTCAGCCGTTGCATGGCTGGCAACCACCTTAGCCCCGGAAAACGCTGAAGCCCCAAGCGTTCTGACCGCATGGTAGTGACTGAGTACCACGTAGCTGACCGGCAGGTCTGTCACGTCTTTGAGTGCATCCAGAACCTTCTGTGCCATTGCCGGTGTGGCCTGACTGTCAAAAACCAGAACCGCCTCACTGCCTATCACTATACCGGTATTCGGATCACCTTCTGCTGTAAACGCATAGACACCTTCAGAGAGCCTTTCAAAAGTCATCGTTTTTGAGGTCAGATCCGCTGAAGAGGCAAATGATTTGGGCATGATAGAGGTCGCACTGGAGAAAGATGGAACCTCAGTATAGTTCCATCTTCAACAAGCATGGCTTACCAGGAGATGGTCGAGCCGTCGTAGCTGAAAAACTGCCCGGACGTATCAACAGTTAGCTGCTCCATGACTTCACGTAAACCATGAATGGATGTTTCAGTGGTAATCAAAGCGTTAGGGCCACCCATATCGGTCTGAACCCAGCCCGGATGACAAATAGCAACACTGATGCCTCTGCCAGACAGATCATGGGCAAGGCTTTTACCAACAGCGTTTAAGGCGGCTTTAGACGAACGATAGATATAGCTTCCACCGGAAGTATTGTCTTCAATACTGCCCATTTTGCTGGTCATCAGCAGGACTTTTCCGTCATCAGCCATCAGGTCAACCAGTTCCTGAACCACCAGCAAAGGAGCGACCGTGTTAACACGCAGAACCTTCATCCACTCCTGTTCAGTCACCTCACCAAATGACAACCGCTCACCATACATCCCGGCATTATTAATCAACAGGTCAATGCGCTGCCCCTGCAATGTATATTTCAAATTAGTCAGCTGAGCTGTGTTAATAACATCCAGTGGAACGGTTTCAAGCCGATCTTCAGCCTCCTGCTTAAGCTTCAGCAACTCACCCGCAGATTCCGGTGAACGACAGCAGGCGTAAACCTTATGACCGTCAGCCAAGTATTGTTTGCAGAATTCCAGCCCCAACCCTCGGTTGGCACCGGTAATAACGATGGTTTTACTCATGCTTGTGAGACTCCTTAAAAGCGTTTTCAAGTTGTAGCAGATAACCGGCTCTCAGCTCATCACTGATAAAGCTGGCATTAAAACTGTTTTTTATTAGCTGGTAGATTTCATTGTCTGTTAGCGACAAGGCTGCCTGAACCGCCCGAAAGTTGTCATTAACATAGCCACCAAAGTAAGCCGGATCATCAGAATTGACCGTCACCAGCAGCCCTTTGTTTAACATAGATTTAAGATTGTGTTCTTCAAGGAGGCTGAATACTTTTAATTTTTCATTCGACAAGGGGCAAACGGTTAAGGGTACCTGATGGTCAACCAGATAACTGACCAGCTTAGGGTCATCCTCACACCGGACACCGTGGTCAATGCGTTCAACCCCAAGGCTCTTTATAGCTCCCCAGATATAATCTGCAGGACCTTCTTCACCGGCATGAGCGACGGCTTTTAAACCATAATGTCTGGCCTTATCAAATACCGCCTGAAATTTTTCAGGTGGATGACCGACTTCAGAAGAATCCAGCCCTACACCAATGATCCATTGATGCCATGGGCGCGACATTTCCAGAGTATCCATAGCCGCTTCGGCACTTAAATGACGCAGAAAGCACATGATGACCTGGCTGGTAATGCCCAGCTTCTGTTCGCCGTCCTGCAAAGCTGAATGAATACCCTCTATGACCGTTTCAAAGTCAATACCACGGTCTGTATGGGTTTGAGGATCAAAAAAGATTTCGGTATGGACGACATTGTCCTGCTGGCAGCGCAGCAAATAAGCCCAGGTCAGGTCATGAAAATCCTGTTCGGTTTGTAATACCCCTGCTCCGGCATAATAAATATCAAGAAACGATTGCAGGTCATTAAACTCATAGGCTCGACGAACGTCCTCGACACTGTGGTATGGCAACTGAATGTTATTTCGGGCAGCCAGTTCAAACATCAACTCCGGCTCTAATGTTCCTTCAATATGCAGATGCAACTCAGCCTTTGGCAACGCATGGGTCATAGAAGAAGCTCCATCAGATAATTCGGGCTATTATGTCAATAATGGAGTAATAATAAGTCTAATGATACCTCTAAACTCAGGGATTGAAGGTCATGTCAAAGATTGACGGCAACTCAGGTGTTACACCACCCCAGCAACCTGCAGATCACAACAAGACCGAAAAAGCTGTTGGGACATTAGGCGACAAAACGGTTTCCCCTCTCTCTCTTGATGAAAACCTGCAACAGGAACTGCAGACCAAAGTCTCCCCTGACATAGACATTTCAGACCGTTTCGTATCTCATCCACCGCTGAATAAGGAAACACTCAGCCTGCTTCGCAACCTGGTCAGGGAAAAGTCGTGGGAAGGTGTTCGTGAGGCATTGGATCAGCGGGTAAAATCACTCGAACACTTTGACCAGCTGGCGCAGATTGCTCCCGATAACCTTCCTCTGGAAGCTCAGCAACTGATCATTAATCGCTACGCCGGTATTGCAACAGAACGGATTGTGGGTCATCTGACTAACCTGAAGGGCAGTGCGCAGGAGCAGCTCGACAGCCTGAATTTATACTTTATTCGCCCAGACAGCCCCCATAATGCCGTCAAAACCGTATGCCGGTCTGTCAGTGATGATTTTATGCAGGCCAGCAAGTTTCAGTCTTCTTTAGGGCAATCGCTGAAAGATCAGCTGGAAACCCGTTCATTTGGCTTGTTAAAGCAACACCTGATCAGTCTGGACCGACAGGTTGCCGCTAAAGGCAGTCCGGAACAGATACAAAAAAATAACTGGCAGATTAACCAGCGTAACATTGAAGTAAGAGAATAAGCCGGGAATTTAAGAAAGCACCAGCGTAGAATAAATCCATCACACCCAAAACAAATAAGAATGGTTTTTATTTAGATTGCTATTTGAATTAAGAGGATTTTAAATTATACTCAGTTCGCTAATACTTGTCGTACTCTTACAAACTAAAAAAGGGGCAAGCCCGGAAGCTAACCCCTTCTTTTTCAGCTGTTTAGCTCTTTATCAGAACAGTACAGCGACTACCGTAGCAATGCTCAGTACCAGAGTACCGCCGTAGCACAGGGCTTTAACAGCAACACCAGGGTGCATACCCAGGTCATGGGAGCCGTGGTAGATACGGTGGATACAAGCCCAGTAAGACGGTACCAGTACCGCCAGCAGGGCCAGCTGACCAAACAGATTGTTCAGGAAGAAACCGGACATACGCTCATAAGACAGAGCTTCAGCCGGAATCACACCCAGAGAGGACAGCAGGACAACCAGGATCATCGCCGGGAAAAACAGTGCGATGGTGGTACCGCCAGCGCCAAACAGGCTCCACAGCAGGGGTTCAATATGACGTTTCTGACTCATCTTATTTACTCCCTTAAACCAGTGCCGCTGCAGCCAGAATCACAACAGAAATACCTGCCAGACCTGCGTACATCAGCTTGTTAACAACATTGTCAGCGACTTTCTTGCGAATGAACTGAGGCAGTACGCGCGGAGTCATGTCGAAGTAAGTCACTGCGTGGTACAGGGTCATACCCAGAGTTACGACAGTAAACAGGATCATCAGCGGGTTAGCCTGGAAAGACAACCAGCTGCTCCATGCTTCTTCACCTTTACCCAGCTGCAGGATACCCCAGAACAGGTTAACCGCGTACAGGGCATCGAACACACAGGATGCTTCACGCACCATGTAGTTACGGTAGTACGGGTGGTCCATGAACCAGGTACGCTTCATCGGGCGTACGTAAGGGCGACGACTCATCACTTTGCTCCTTTGCGTGGCATCAGGAAGGACAGAGCCCAGTCCTGGGAGCCTTGCAGCTTGTTCTGGTTGATAGCAGCAGCCGGGTCAACGTTCTTAGGACAAACCTCTGAACAGTAACCAACAAAAGTACAGGACCAGACACCGTTCTTGCCCTGAATCACTTCAGTACGCTGATCGTAACCGTCGTCACGGGAGTCCAGGTTGTAACGGTGACCCAGAGCGAGCACCGCAGGACCCGTGAACAGAGGGTTCAGACCCATCTGCGGACAGGCGGAGTAACACAGCATACAGTTGATGCACATGGAGAACTGCTTGTACAGGCCCAGCTGCTCAGGTGTCTGCTTGTTCACACCTTCTTCAACCGGCTTCTCCATCGCATTGATGATGTAAGGCTTAACAGATTCCAGCTTCTTGATGAAGTCAGCGGAATCGACCACCAGGTCACGCTCGATCGGGAAGTTAGCCAGAGGCTCAACTTTGATGGCATTCGGGTAGTAGTCGCGCAGGAAGGTTTCACAGCCCAGCTTTGGTGTGCCGTTGATCACCATACCGCAGCTACCACATACCGCCATACGGCAGGACCAACGGTAGGACAGGGAAGAGTCCAGTTCGTCCTTAATGTGCTCAAGAGCGTCCAGCATGGACCAGTCTTCAACGTAAGGAATCTCAAAGGTGCCGTAGCTTGGCTTTTCATCGGTTTCCGGATTGTATCGCAGAATCTCGATGCTAATCGTTTTATTGCTCATTCACGCAACTCCTTACTTGCCCTTATCCGCTGCAGCGCCTTTCTCAGCTTCCGCACCGTATACACGGGCTTCTGGCTGATAACGGGTAACGTTTACGTCCTGGTAGTCCAGACGTGGTTCAGCGTCACCATTGAAGTAAGTCAGGGTGTGTTTCAGGAAGTTCTCGTCATCACGGGCTTCGAAACCGTCGATACGCTGGTGCGCACCACGGGATTCCTTACGGTTCACACCACCAACAGCCATACAGTGGGCAACGGTCAGGGAGCTTTCCAGCTCGAACGCCTGCAGCAGTTCAGTGTTGAAGACCTTGCTCTTGTCTTCAATTTTCACGTTCTTCATGCGCTCACGCAGTTCGGCCATCTTGTCAACGCCTTCCTGCATCTCTTCACCGATACGGTAGATGCCGAAGCATTTCTCCATAGTCAGTGCCATTTCCTTACGGATATGGGACAGTTTCTCTGTGCCGTTAGCATTGCGCATGCTCTCAATGCGATCCAGATGAGCACGAGCCTGATCCAGCAGCTTCTTCTCGTCAGACATAGTGGCCTGCTTAGCGAAGTCAGCCGCACGGTCACCGGCAACCGCACCGAAGACTACGGTTTCAGCCAGAGAGTTGGAGCCCAGACGGTTCGCACCGTGCATACCTACAGAAGCACACTCACCCGCAGCGTACAGGCCAGTGATGTCAGTCGCAGTGTTGATGTCAGTGCGGATACCCCCCATGGTGTAGTGAACCGCAGGACGAACAGGTACAGGTTCTTTAACCGGGTCAACGCCCAGATAGTTCTTGGCCAGGGAGCAAATCAGAGGCAGACGTTCCATCAGCTTCGCCTCACCCAGGTGGGTCAGGTCCAGCATGACTGCATCACCCAGTGCAGTTTTTACAGTATTGCCCTTACGCTGTTCCTGCCAGAAAGCCTGAGACAGCTTGTCACGAGGACCCAGTTCCATGTATTTGTTCTTTGGCTGACCAACCGGAGTTTCCGGTCCCAGACCGTAGTCCTGCAGGTAACGGTAGCCGTCCTTGTTCAGCAGGATACCGCCTTCACCACGACAACCTTCGGTCATCAGTACACCAGAGCCTGGCAGACCGGTTGGGTGGTACTGAACGAATTCCATGTCACGCAGAGGTGCGCCAGCACGCAGAGCCATACCGTGACCGTCACCGGTAACGATAGCGCCGTTGGTGTTGAAGCGGAAAATACGACCGGAACCGCCAGTTGCGAAGACAACAGACTTACCCAGAAATACCTTAGGTTCACCGGTCTTAACTTCGATAGCAGTAACACCTTGAGCACGGCCATCTTCCATGATCAGGTCAGTCGCGAAGTACTCGTCGTAACGCTCGATAGACGGGAACTGAGTGGAGGTCTGGTAAAGGGTGTGCAGCATATGGAAGCCGGACTTGTCCGCAGCGAACCAGGTGCGCTCGATCTTCATACCACCGAAAGCACGTACGTTTACGTCGCCGTCGGCTTTACGGTTCCATGGGCAGCCCCAGTGTTCCAGACGAATCATTTCGTTGGTGGAGTTCTGAACGAAATAGTCTACAACGTCCTGGTCACACAGCCAGTCACCACCGGAAACAGTATCCTGGAAGTGGTTTTCAAAGGAGTCGTGATCCTGGATTACACCTGCAGAGCCACCTTCAGCGGCCACAGTGTGGCTACGCATTGGGTAAACCTTGGAGATCAGAGCCACTTTCAGACCCGGATCTTTTTCCGCTACTGCAATGGCAGCTCGCAGACCGGCACCGCCAGCACCTACGATAACTACATCGGCCTTAATGACCTGCATTATGCCAACCTCTATGAAGGTCCGGTGTACCCGAATCGCAAGCGCCTCTGGTTCCGGACGGGTTATTGGAAATTGCTCGAAAAGCATGAACCAGAATGGGAATAGCAGCTTTTACGACGACTATTCACATTCGGATTAAGGCTTTCTGAAAATTAACCAGACTCATTCATCAAACAGTCATCTTAACGGTTGGTTACGACACGAAATCGAATACTGAATGTATCAGGCTGGCTTGACAGTATTGAGCCATAATCGCGTAATCAGGAATAAAAGCTCTGAAGTGTCACAGAAACTGGACTGAACAGGTCATCAGTATAGCTGCGATAATGACTTCGGCTTCCCCACTAGCCACGACGTCGATTTATACATACTGTCAACAATTAATTTGTTAGCGAAATTTAGAGATTTAGGGGGGAAAACACAATCACGAAATCCCTCAATTAAATCCGTATTTGACGTAGGACAAAGGCAGGAACGAAGTCATTCAGAGGCGCAAAAACATGAACAGAAACGTCAGTAAAAGCTCGTAACAAGTGCAACAGCATTAACAGCTTCAATCAAGCCCCAAAAGGCTGTCGTCATTACTGATACTCTTAACGGCAGAGCTGTGGATTTTCTCAAAGCGCTTTTGCAATGCAGCAATCTGCAGATCAACACTGGCGTCAACGACACCGATTTCACTCTCCATAATACAGTCACCGGTTGAAAGACGCTGGTCGGCTACAAGGTCAATAAAGCCAACGCCCTTATATTCAGCGAGAATGTCGTTTACTTTCGCCTTGACCATCTTGAACTGACTGGGGGGAATACGAATCGTTACCTGTTTTTCATTTCGGACATGCTGCAGGGCATTGCGAACCAGGTTAACGGCCAGTTCTTCCTGGTCAAATTCACCAATGATCTTTTTCACTCCGGACATAAGGATCTCGGCCAGCGCTGTTTCCACTTCCGCAAGATAATTAATCGTACGGCTGACGACCTTCAGCATCTGGTCGGCCTGATCGATCCTGCTTTCCGTCACACCGTCTTCATAGCCTTTTTGCTTTTCCTGCTCATAGGCGGCTTTGGCGGCTTCAATAATCTGCTCCGCTCTTTGCTCAGCTGACTGGATAATATCTTTTGCTTCCAGATAGCGGGCATAATCCGTGGCTTTTAAAACTCTGGCTGCCGGATCTATATGCAGCATTCCATCAGTCAGGACAACAGGAGACGCCATTCTTTGTCCACCTCCCTGTAAGTCTTGACCAGTAAATTCACACAGTCGGTTTCAGACAGGTTCACTGTACTGGTATTCGTCAATGCGTCTTTGCATGACTGGGGTAGCTTTAACTCCAGACGCTTTCTGAAAGAGAGCGGTGCCTGAGAAAAAGCCTTGCCAATCACCTGTACCCCACTGGTTTGGAGATACTGTTTGAAGCGTTGCAGATGATTCCAGTCAATCAACAGGCTTGGTCCCTGTTTGCTGGCAGCACGGCTGACAAATTGTGCTTTTTTAACCGCAAACCGATAGGCATCAGCCCCAAGGCATTGTTCCAGAGCTGCCCGCTCATCCCGGCGAACAGCATTCCGAATAACATCTTCGTTGAGAATAATGCCAATATAAGTAGCCGTTTCTAAAAGCACTTCTGTCTTTGCCAGTACGATGCGTTTAGCAGGCTCCTCAAAATCGTAATCATAATCTTCGTGCAGGGAGAACTGGGTCAGAAGATAATGGGAAAGGTGGAAATCGGCATTCCCCGCTTTTCGCAGCTGTGACACTAATGGCGACAGTTTCACCGTTTTCAGCCAGGTCGAGTCGATATACCGGACAAGATAGAGGTTGAACTCAGCCACCCGCTGAAACAGGTCCAGACTCTGTCGACCATCAATTAGCGGGTGAGAGGCATTCATTTAGCCTTACCTCCGGAATTAGCCGGAGTCCGCATATAAAACCACCAGTAAGCACCACCTGTTCCCCCCAGAATAAGAACCACCAGCCCAAGCAGGATAAAAATAATCATTGTGAAGTTTGATCTGGTCTTATCGGGAGCCAGCAGATTGTCCTGGTTGATACGAGTGGCCGGGAACAGGGAAACGGTAATTTTGTCCAGAGACAGACCTTCAATACTGTTTGAAACCAGTGTTTTTACTTTAGGTATAAAGCCAGCCAGCTCCAGTTCTGGTGTGTATTTTATGAAAACAGACGCTGAAGATGGGTAGTTTACATCGCTCAGGGTGTCCTGTTCCTGTGGCAATACCACATGAACACGAGCGGTTATCACGCCATCAATCATCGACAGGGTTGATGACAGTTCCTGAGACATTGAGTAAGTGTAACGAGCCCGTTCTTCTGTCGGTGAAGAGATCAGACCGTCTTTGGGAAAAATATCACCAATGGAGGAGTACTTTACTTTAGGGTAACCCAGGCTCTTGAGGAGTTTGATGGAGTGGGATACTTCATCCGACCCAACCATCAGCGTGACCTGCTTGTCTTTGTCGAGTGTTTTCTCCGCAGCCACTCCGCCATCCAGCAAAATAGCCAGCATTTCATTGCCTTCTTTCTCACTGAGACCGGAATAGAGTTCAACCTTACAAGCCGCAAGCAGTAAACTGAAAAAAATGACGCCCAGTATTCTGAGCCTGCGTTGTAAGTTGTGCTTCATCAGGGAGCAACCTGCTGGTTACAGTGTTCCAATACTATGTTCCAAACTACTGCTTTTACACTGCCGCTTTACACTACTACCTTCAAACCAGTGCAGAAGGCTTACTGGTTCTTCAACAGCGTATCGAACGTTTGAGTGCTCTTACTGACGATTTTACCGATGTAATCCTCAGTCACCATCAGGTTGGTCATCGCCATCTGAGTCTTAAACATCTGTTGCATGTTCATGACCTCACCTTCCTGAGGTGGTGTCATGGCACTCTGGACATCAGCCCTTCCTGCCTCTACATGGTCTCTTAAACCTTGCATACCCCTGAGGATTTTATCCCCAAGAGTTAATGCCTCCCCATCAACCGGAGGTGTTTGTTCAACACCTTCTGCCAGAACATTTTGTCCGTTAGCATTTTTCCCCGGGTTTTGTGAGAGCAGTTCTCCAAACTTTTCTGCTGCTGAAGCATCGGCCTGATCGGGAGATGCCACCGGCTCCAGAGATTCCAGAGCCTTTTCAGCCAGCTGGCTGGAGTTGGTAATATTTTCGGCCATTTTCTGGACCTCTTGAGTCGCTCTTGCGTCGCTGTGGTACTTCCCTTCAGGTGATTCCAGTAAAAGACCAGACCACCAGTTTTAATTCAGGCATTACCAATTTTTTCAAATTGCTGAGTTAGTGTATCGATAGTCGTTTCAATATTAGGTCTGGAAAACTCCTCATTAGCCAGATAGATAAACAGCAAAAGCTCTTCATCACCTTTTAAGCCCACCTGCATTGGAAACTTCGACGCTTTCGTGTAATGGCATTCTTTTAAGGCCCCAACAAGTAGCCCAAGGCAGTCATGAACTGGAATAGAGCGCACCAGATACATCAATACGCCATCTTCCTGCTGTTCAAGATACAGTTCCCCGCGATGCTCAAAATCAAGACTGAGTACACCGCTCTCGCCAAAGCTGAGATTCTCAATCCCCATTCCTTTGCCTATATCGGCAATGACGTCATCTCGCCAGTCCATAGCGTTATTATCCCAAGCTGTTATTTTTTACGGGTGGTTAACCATTACCACCTTCACGGGGTCTTTTAACAGACGACAAATCAACAGCAATTTCACCAATAATACTGTCTGAATCCTGCTGACTGATGGCCATATCCTCTTCAGCTTCCTGCTCAATCTTCGAGTCCAGCCCTTCGGTAGCAGCAGCGATAATAGCCAGTTTGGTATCGTCATTAGCAAAGACTTCTTCCGGAATCATTCTGACCATGGCAACCACTTTCGTCAGAGTAAATATCTGTGCGTCAAGCTGCTGAACATTCATGGCATCGGGTATTTTTTCAAAGTCTGCTTCAGTCACCCATTGCTGCTGAACCAGGTTGAGCAACTGCCCCATCAGGATATTCTCATTCAGTTCCGTTTCCGGATACGTTCTTACCAGCTGCTCTTCTGTTTCAATACAACTATCGTGAATAGCCACCAGCTGTTTCAGCTTGCTCAGGTCTTTAACAATGGCATCGAGATGCTCAGGTGGCGCTGACGGTTCCATGGATGCCATTTCAGATGAAAGCAACTTCAACTGCATAAGAATGGCTTCTTCGACATCGTCGGTACCGTAGTTTTCAGTAAGGAACTGGTGCAGTTTTTCCAGCGACTGGTCGTCACGAACGTAGGACTGAACATTGCTGTTGTAGGCTTCCCGAATATCCCGTACACCACCCAGATGAGAGAATTCAGCAGCATCTTCCGAGATGTTAGGCGCAGCAGTGATCAGTGATTTATGTTCAGCCCTGATATCATCCCTGACTCCCCGTAACTGATCCGCTTTTTGTTTGTCACCCAGTTGCTCAAAGTAATCAGCCGCAATATCCAGAGCGGTAAACTGATCAACAGGATCATCCGAAAACTCTTCCAGCTTTTCACGAATTTGCTGATTCGTGAGATTTTTCAGGGCCTGGAAGTTATTCAGAAGGTCTTTAACGCCCTGTACACCCTGAATGGTCTGGATTTTCTTGACGCGCTCGAGGATAGAAGCAGATAGTCCGCTACCTGTTTTGAATTTACGCTTATCAGACGTTTTGTTTTTAAATTGTCCTGCAACGAATGACATTTCCTCTGCAGCATCAGCAAATTTGGATGCAGCGTTAGAGGTGGCAACCAGTCCTTCACCCTGCAGCTTGCCCTGAAGTCCCTGAGGGCTTTTACCGCCTTCAAGTTGCTTGGTAGGGCCTGGATGCTGAGTGAAATGTACACCACCGGTATCAATCATTCATCTTCTCCCTGAAAACAAAAAGCCAGCTCAGATGAGCTGGCTTATTTTTGTGTTATCCGTTTACTTTTTTGAACGTATCGTTCCAGGAGCGGATAATTTCATCCATTCGATTTTGCACATTCTTAACCATGTCACCCTGTAACTGCATCCACTCACTTTCACTGGTTGCAGTATTTTCATGAGTTTTCTGCAAGGCTTCTTCTTCTTTCTGTTGTGCCTGTTCCTGAGCAACCTGATATTGAAAGCCTGCCCCTGCAGTCTCACCAGTACTTCCCACCATGGTTCCGACAGCAGATGTCTTCTGCAACTGGGAGTTGGTTGCAGTGGATTGCATTTGAGACTTGGTATTAAGGTCAGCACCTTCCGGAGTATCCACTTTGGTGCTTTTTGCCGCACCGGCCATAGAGATACCACCCGAAGCGATTTTCATGGTACCGCCAACAGTACCTGCTAACAGCGAATGAAAACCTGCTTTCCTTATGTCATCTGCCTGACTGAGTACTGACTCTTTGGCTGCATCATACTCAATAGCCCTTGACTCCCTGGCAATCTTACGACCGATAATACTCATCTCAAACATGAGTTCGAGTACGACAAAGATATCAGCCAGTGCCTTGACCAGAGGGTCGCCTGGATAGTTACCCTGCAACAGATTGTTGGCAGTGTTCACCGCTTGTTTCAAAAGGCTTATTTGCTGGCTGTTGTTACCCGAAATGACACCCTGACCTTTAAGCGTTCCCGGATCGGAAAACGCCAGAGCAACCTTTGCCTCTTGCTCACTGAGTCCGAGATTCATCAGCTGTTGTAACTGCTGGGCATTTCCCTGTGTTTTCCCTTCAAGTAATGCCAGAAAGCGCCCGGCCTGTTCCTGACTGAAGCCCAGAACCCCCAGTTTGGCTTTATTCCCGGTTGCCTGGTGCATGGATACCAGCGCATTTCCTTCATCATCAGGGTCAGCCAGTGCCATCAGCGCATCGATCTGTGCGTCACTGAATCCCATACTTTTCAGTGAGTCTTTTTTACCCTGCAAAGCAGCCGAACCACCGTGCATGGACTCAAGAGAATTGCCTGCATCATCAGGGTTTGCCAGCGACATTAATGCATCCATTTGCCGCTCACTGAAGCCCATTGAAGCCAGTACTGATTTTTTCCCTTCTGAACCGGAAGCGTGTCTGCCACTGATCTGATTCAGGAACGAAACCGTACCCTTTATCGTTTCAGAGAACTCCTTCAGCTTTGCCATCTGCTCAGAAGAAAGCTTACCCTCTTTGGCATTTCGAACCATATCAAAGGTGCTGCTCAGAGCGTTCTCGGTGGCCTTTTCCACCTCATCCAGATCACTTTTTGCCTGCGCAAGGTGATTGGGCTTAACCCCGCCCGGCTGATCAATGTCCGGCATTCGGGTTTCCTGTCCCTTGAGAACATTAGATTCATCTGCTTTTTTGCTGGCACTGATATGCTGTCCGTCAAGGTTGCCGGAGCCGACCTTATCTACATTGTCTGCATTTTCACTGCCCTGTAACGCACTGGCTTGTGACGCCACATCTACGTTAACGGTCGAAGCTACCTGCCCTGGTATATTTGACATAACCAATCTCCTTTTAAAAACAAATCACTCAAGCTTTTACGTTACGTGCAAGAGTCGATTTCGTATCATGGTTAGCTTTAATGATGTTGGCAGCAACGCTGTAGCCTGCCTGAAGTTCATCTATAGCTCTTTGAATCCCTTCCATTGCATCATCAATCTGCTGTTGAATTCTCAACATGAACGCTTTTTCTTCCAATGCATCGGCTTTAAGATTTTCTGCCTGATAGGTATAGGTGGAAGAAGCCGCCTGAGAGCTTCCGTCTCCCATGGTGGCAGCCCCCTGTATCGCCTGGGCAATCTTTTTAAGCTTATTCATCATCTCGGTCATTTTGGATGTTGTGGCTGCAGCCGTGGAAGCCGTATTGGTAGCCGTTGCAGTCACTGACGCTCCGGTTGAAGCACCTGTGGCAGCACCTGAGGTCGCAGCATTAGCCGCTACTTTGGAAGCTGTGGACGCCGCATTAGCAGTACCACTTGCGGCACCTGCTGCACCCAGAGACAACACGATAGAAAGACCCGTCCAGAAAGCCATTGCCCCTATTTGTGCATCTTTACTGTCGCCAAAAATTTTCATCATAAAATTGTTAGTCTCTGATGAAACAACCATTGTGGCTGTAAGCGCCAGAGCCGCGATCATCATACCCGCTGCCACGGCTCCAACCCCTGTCGCCACCATTGCAACAGCTGCGACAGCCATCACAGCCATGGCAATATAACCGAATATTTTTCCAAAGAAGCTGCTTTGCCTGGCTTTATTGGCCTTCTCGATAGCTTCTGTAATCTGACTGATTCGCTTATCACTGGCTTCATTTCTATTCATTTGCCCCAGTCGAATAGTCTGCTCATCAAACTTGATTCTTTCGTTTTGAAGCTGACTCTGAAGCTTGGTAATCATTGTTGTCGCAGAATCAATATCCAGAAGATCCTTACTGTTCAAAACGGATTGCGTTAACTTTGTTACATCTTCCTGAATCCCTTTTTTCAGATCATCAGGTATCTCTCTTATCGCTGAAAATCGAGTTAAGACATCTTCAAAAGCATTGTATAGTTTGTTGAGCTTTGGCTGACCATTGGCCGCAAACAGATCTTTCATACGCGCAGGGGCTGAGTGCATGGATGACAGAGAGTTATCCGGATCATCGGGGTCTGCAAGGGCTGTCATACCATCAATTTGAGCTTCGTTTAAAACCCATTTTTTGCAACTCAGCCTTTTTACCCTGAAGGGTCGAAATCTGATTCGCCAATGGCTTTTTCTGGAACTGTTCAACGCTTTTACCCAGCGTTTCAGCTAACGGCGCACTCTCATCCTTCTCATACGTCTTTAAAGCTTCCGTTGTCGCTTTTTCTGACTCACCTTTATCAGAAGGTTTATCCAGATTCGGTTTAGGAATTTGGGAGGCTGGAGCAGCGTCTTTCTGATCCCCTTCAGTTCTGGAGTAAGAGTTTTGCCCACTGAAACCTCTATCTACAGGTTTTTCAGCTTCCTGAACTTCGGTTTCTGCTGAAACCAAACCAGCCAGTTTCGTTTGGTCTGCATTCCCTACAGAACTTGTATTAATTCCGCCCATTGATACTACTCCCTGTGAATTATTCGCTTTCGTCAGAATCACTCAAGTTATCAAGCATTTCTACAGCACGCTGTTTTTCATCATCGTACTCTGAAGACTCAGAAGCCCACTCAATAGCTGATTCATAAGACTGCCTGGCTTTTTCCTTATCTCCCATTGCCAGATGACAATCGCCTATGTAAATCATCGGGCGGGGATCATGCTCATCCAATACCAGGGCAAAAGTAAAAATTTCAATCGCATTTTCAAATTGCTTTTGCATTTGCTGGCAAGCACCTAAACCTAAAAAGTACTTGCGATTAAAGTGGTCATAAAAGCAAAGAAACTGGAATACCTTCTGAGCTTCCTCGTACTTACCCCCCTGGTAGAGATTGTATGCAACGCTGTAAATAGCCTCCATTGCATCCTCACTCATGTTTTTCAAGTCTTTGAACGTTCCACCTTTGCCAAAGAACTCCATGAGCATATCTTCCATTTCTTCACCAGGTATCTGGTCGATATTTTGATTATTCACGCGTCATTCCTCCTTGAATTAAATCAGCGTAGATTCTGTATTATTGTACCTATTGATTGATAGTACTTATTAATAAAGTTAGACAACATCTCGAAAGACTGGTTGTATTTATTAATCGTTTGTTGAAGCTTAGTTGTTTCCAGTTGAGACTGACTGGTCAGGGCTTCTATTTCCTTTTTCAGGCCTTCAATATTAACATCCCATTGAGAGGAGTTATGATCATTGCTTTCGTCATAGAACTTTGCACCATAACTATTCCAGAACTTTTTAAATTCATCTGTAAATGTGGTCGTTCCGGTAGACCCTTTTTTAGCCGCTTTGGCTTTTTCATTTTTTGCCTTAACCAGCCAGTCATTCGCCTCTTCTAACCGTTTATTTTTTGCCTGAATCGATTCAATCTGTTCACGAAGCTGAACTTGAATAATATCAGCCCTGGCAGTCAGAACCGACATAACCAGCGCATCCAGACTGGGCTTGGAAAAATCTACTTTCTCACCCAGAGTGTATGCATTGATCGTGGCCGCGCCAGGCCCTATATAATTGTCGCCTTGCCAGTTTGAGGGGTTACTGACCTGATTCAGCATTGAAACGGGTGTCTGAACATAAACAATTTGCTTAGCCGCTTCATTCAGTTCACCGGCATATTTAAGGGCATTTAATGTCGATTTATCAACCGCATAAAAGTGTGTTGGAGTCAGCGAATTCCCCTGGTCATCCGGATCAGCCAGAGCCATCAGAGCCTCTATCTGGGCATCACTAAAACCTGAAGCCCTGAGAGAGCTTTTTTTACCCTCATTGATAGTGACAGGCGTCGTTCCTGTTCCGGTGCCAGTTCCACCACCATTAACAACCCCACCATTGCCTGCCCCATCTACTGACGCATCTGCCATCTGTTAAGAACTCCCTGTCTTTCGTGCAAAGAATTAATTTTGCACATTACCTTTAATCTAGGTTATTCCTGCCATTCGGCATTAAAAATGTCTGAGACTTCGGTATTAAATCTCAATTGGTTATATTTAATATTTTTTTAATTTCTATATAGTTAATTTTCTGAAACGTCTCTGACCGTTCACTATTTCATCAACTACCTGCTGATGAGCGACTACAGCCGGGTCCTGTTTAAGCCGCTCTATAAAAGATGTTCCGGGAATTCCATCCGGAGAAGACAATACACCATAAGCAGCATACAGAATCTTGTTGGCTTCCTGTTCTGAAAAATCAGGACTTATTTTATTAATAAGCTCCGCTTTCAAAAGGAAATAGTGACGCCTGTTTGTTAAGTTTTCTAAATTAAGATGATCATTTGGACCCAAACCCAGATTTTCACCTCGTTCAACTTCTGCAATCTTACCTTTCTTATGAAGTCGCTCTGGTTTCCTGGCCACCGGTGGTGGCTGCCTGCTTTCCTCTGTGCTTAGTCGATTCAAACGATCATCAATAGCATCAACATGAGCTTTTAAAACCACTTTTGCTCTATTTGGCAGACCCGGAGTCTGCATCAGAGCAACGGCGCTTGGGCGATATTTCATCAGCATATCTTTATTCAGGTTTGGCAGGTGGTCCAGCATTCTCTGAGTGCTGCCATACATTTCTCCCGCCAGCTCGTCTTCTGGCATCTGTGGACTCTCCACCACTCTTTTTACGGCATTACAAACCCCTGATACTGCCTTCCAGCCTGCTTCAGAACAGTCAAACCCTGCTTCACGCAATACAGGAGCCAGTATTTTGGCAATTCGGTTTGAAAGCGGCTCGCTGCTATCGCCCCTCATCAGCTCTGCTTCAAGTCTGTTAATATCCTCCGGGTTTATCCTGCCTCTTTTCTCCAATAACTCCTTCATCCTTCGCTGAGCTTCTTCCTGCTCAGGCGTTAAACCTTCAGCACCCCGGAAATCAGGATTTTCCACTGCCAGAAAATCATTCTTTGGCACCGAAGGCTCAGGAGTATCATCCGGCTGATTACTATCATTTTCTTTTTTCTTCTTACCTGAATCCGGAGATGGAGGAGGCGGAGAGGGCTGGGAACCATCATCACTGTACATAAAAGCCAGTGACGTCGACAACATCATGGCACCCACCGAATAAAGGAGCGCACCAGCAGGGAAGGTGGCCATCCCGACTCCAATCAGAACAGCCCCGATAACAGATCCTGTCAGGTATTTTTTATAGGGTATTTTATCTATAAAAGAGAGACGCTTAGTAAGCCCTGCCTCAATTTCCTGCTCCCTCGCCTGATCAGGATCACCATCAACGTCTTCTGTTGATGTTATTTGAACATTTCTTCTGCCTGTAGGGGCAGGAGGCTCCTCACGAACCGGGGGCGTTTCTTCCGGAGGCTGGTCAGGAGCGGGCAGGTCTTCATCAGGTCGGCGTGGCTGCCTGGAAGGTCTGGCGGAGCTTGTGTCGTCAGGGTGTTTCCTTCTTAATTCCTCATTCAGAAGCTCATCCAGATCACCTGAAGCATAACTTTCATCTTCAGATTGATCATCAAGCCCCTCCGGGTCCAGGCTGTCAATGTATTTCTCGGCAGTACGCTCGTGGATGCGCTTGCCAGGACGACTCTCATCAGGAGCTTTTCCTCTGCCCACAACCCTTCTGCCACGCTCAGAAGTAACACTGTTACTGCGATGCCTTCCTACTTCCGGGTGCTTGGTTCTTTCCGGATCCAAAGATCCGCCAATCGAGCTAGCTGGTCGGCTCGCGCCATCGGCTCCGCCTGGTGGGTGTGCCATAAAAAGCTTATTCCAAAGATCCTTTTCGTATACTTGATAAAGTCTAGTTTAATTGTCTCTGTATAATCGGCATTCCAGAGCTATATAGAGACAGAGCCTCCACATTTGCCCCAGACTAACCGCTGATACAGGTAAAGCCGCCTTGCTCGAAATACTCTACATCGTAGCGATCACCGTAGAAGCCATGTCCGGAGCCATTGCTGCTGGCAAGAAACAGATGGACCCTTTTGGCATACTCATTATTGCCTGTGTGACGGCTTTTGGTGGTGGAATGCTGCGCGATATTGTTCTGGACAATCACCCCCTTGTCTGGATTGGTCGACCTGATTTTTTGATAATTACCTGTTCAGCTGCTTTACTCATCATCCTGATTCGCCCGTGGATTCGGTACCTGACAGAAGCCTTTATGGTTCTGGATGGCATAGGGCTGATCACGTTCAGTATTATTGGCGCTCAAAAAACACTTCAGTTAGGCCACAGCTATTTTATCGCCAGTATTATGGCGGTATTTACTGGTGCTTTCGGAGGCATTATCAGGGATATTCTCTGCAATCAGGTGCCACTGGTTTTCAGAAAAGAGCTTTATGGAAGCATCTCTTTTCTGGCGGCATGGTTGTACTTTGGCCTGACCATGACATCACTGTCGATGACAACCTGCATTGTCATCACCCTGATTACAGGCTTTGCCCTGCGGATGCTGGCCATCACTATGAATCTCGAGCTGCCTAAATTTAATTTCGACGATCAGAATAAAAAAGGCTGACAACGTCATGAAAATGCTTCACACCCTGTGGTTGGGTTTGCTGGCCTCATTCCAGTTGCTGGCTGCACCTGTACCACATCGGGACTCCCTGCATATCTCATTACTGCCATTTTTTTCCTCTGCCGCTGTTTTTATTGCAAAAGAAAGAGGCTACTTCTCGGAACAAAATCTCGATGTTGACTTTATACACGCCGGAGCCGCACAGAACGTAGCCCTTGCCGTCGCATCCGGGCAAGCCGATGTTGGCGTAACCGCACTCACTGCCGGTTTCTATAACCTCGCAGGCAAGGGTGAGTTGAAAATTATCGCCGGTCAGTATCAGGAAAAAAAAGGCTGGCCCGGAGCCACTTATCTGGCCTGTAATTCAGCCTTTGAAAAAGGCTTAACCTCTCCGGAAATGACCCTTGACCATAGAATGGGCATCACCCAGACCGGTTCAACCTTTCATCGCTGGTATGGCGCAATGGCTCAAAGTCAGGGAAAAACACTGGAAAACAATCGCCTGATACGGCTGCAAAGCGTTCCGGCCATGATCAGCGCCCTGGTTTCCTGTCAGGTGGACAGCATCATTATGATGTCACATGTTGCCTTTAAACTATCCAGTGAAAACAAAGCGCATATTATCGGCAGAGTATCAGACTACACCCCCGGACAAATGGGCATTGTTTTCACCTCACCTGAGTCTCTAAAGAAACAACCCAATACAATATCGCGGTTTTTGAATGCCTATAAAAAAGCCAGCCAGGACTATTTTGATATTCTCATTACTGGCAATGATGATCATGCCAAACTAACCCTGCTAACCCAGATCAACCAGTATCTGACCCCCAGACTTCCAGAAAAGCTACTTCCCAAAGCAGTCGTTTATCTGGATAGAAACGCTCAGCCCGACATTCCATCCATGCAGGAAAACCTGAACTGGTATCAACAACAGGGATTAGTAAAAAAAAGCTTCAACCTGACCGATATGCTGTCATTAAATCTGCTGAACAACCCTGATGAAAACCCGGATAGCAATGGAAAACTGCATTGAGATCTCTGATCTTGGGTTTGCTTATGAAACCCGGCCAGTTCTTGCCAATGTAAACTTTGCACTGAAAAGGTCTGAGTCCCTGGCTATTCTGGGTCAGTCAGGCTGCGGAAAATCAACGTTACTGCGCCTGATTCATCAGCTTTTGCCACCTGATGACGGCACTATCCATGTTAACGGTCAATCATCCATTCTCTTTCAGGACGACCGCCTGCTGCCTTGGCGAACCTGCCTGGACAATGTGGGGCTTGCCCTTACCCGGCAGTCGCTAACACGCCCGGCTAAAACAGAGCAAACTACGGCTCTGTTTGAAAAACTTCGAATCCCGGAAGTCTGCCATCAGTATCCACACGCCTTATCTGGAGGCATGCGACAACGTGTTGCCCTGGCACGGGCTCTGATAAACCAGCCAGACTTGCTGCTTCTTGATGAACCATTCGCAGCGGTTGATCATTTCACCCGGCAGGCACTTATTGTTGAACTGCACCAGCTGCGCCAGACCAACCCCGTCTCAATGGTTCTGGTTACCCATAACATTGACGAAGCCCTGTTTCTCAGCGATCGAATACTCATTCTGGGCAACATGCCAACATCCGTTCAGCATTCGGTGGAAATACCAGAGCTACCAACAGACTGGCAAAGTTTCTATCGGTCAAAAGAGGTCGCCAGCATAAAAGTCGATATCCTCAGCACTCTGGAAACTGTGCAGTAATGAATTTACCAACAAAATCACGATGTCATTCATCGCTGCTGAGCCTGATAGCCACAGCAGCCATTATCCTCCTTTGGCAGACCGGCTGTGACACCGGCATGATTAACACCAACTTTCTACCTTCCCCCCTTGTCATTGGAACAACATTGTTTGAAGAAACGATGCAGGGTGAGCTTCTTCAACATATACAGGCATCCATCATTCGTCTTCTGAGCAGTGCATCCTCCGGTATTATCTGTGGACTGCTGGCTGGTCTGGCGATACACCTCTCTACAATGACCCGTTCAGTACTCTCACCCTGGATTTCCAGCCTGTTTGCAGTGCCTAAAATAGCCCTGCTGCCTCTATTGGTGATGTGGCTGGGAACCGGCGAGAGCAGCCGCTTTGCCATGATCGCACTGGGGGTTGCCTTGCCCACGGCGATCTACACCTGGCACTCACTGGATCATGTTGAATATAAATGGATAGAGTTGGGTAAAGCATTGCGACTGTCTCGTTACCAGGCGATTCGTCATATACTGTTGCCAGCCGCGTTACCCAATATTCTGACGGGCATTCGCCTGTCCACCACCATTGGCATCATTCTGTTAACAGCTGCTGAAATGCTCGGGTCATCATCCGGAGTAGGCTTTTACCTTATGAATGCAGGGAATCTGGCTCTGGTCGAACAAATGATGTCGGGGATCGTTGTACTGATACTGCTTGCCAATGGTTTTAACCTGTTACTGGCTCTGGTCAGCGGGTGCAATTAAAAGTGTTCCCCGGTCAGCAATTTCCCAGAACTTGGCCATAATGCTAAGAGTTCATTTTTCACCCGATGCGTTCCATGTCTACTTCCAAAACCCTTGCGGAAAAACTTGCTGCCCATCCAGAGCTTGAAAAAAGAGTATCTGAATTGATCAGTCTGGTAGAAGCCAAGTCCGGTCATCTTGACCGGGCTGATGAAGCAGAGGAAGCTGTCATTGAAAACCTTAAAGAACTGGGGAATGAGCTTCTGACGGACTGGGGAGCCCATAAAGAGAAGCAAAAGTTTGAAGAGGCCCACGATCTTCACTCTGAATCAAATACTAAAAAAAAGACCTCCACTGGATGACCACTTACGGCAAAGTTCGTCTCTGTGAGCGATGCTTGACCGTTGCAGGGCATCGTATACGCCCTTTTTCCGAGAATGCCCATATCCACTGTCGTGACTACTCTTTACCGTTACAACGGCGATTGGTGGATTTTGCATCAGACAGTTCTTTTGCAACAGCTTCACAGAAAATGGAAGAGCATTATGGCGTTATCGTACCTGAGTCATCAGTACGAGCCATTACCCTGGGTCACGCCCGCTGCATGAGTGAGCAATCTAAAGCTTCCCTGAAAAATTGTCAGGAATGTGTAGGAGAAGGCAAGCAGCTGATTGGTGAAATGGACGGCAGCATGATTCCAGTGGTTCTTTTTGATGAAGAAGCTGAAGGCGACAAGCGCAAGGCCAGAAAAGTTGACTGGCAAGAGGCCAAGCTTTGCTTGGTTTATGAACAAGGAAGTTGCGATAAGCGACATCGTGTAGTTATGGGAGAGCCCGGTGAAGCAGGCGATCAGTGGTTGAGTTGCGCTATTGAGCAAGGTTTGAATCGGCAGTCATCTATTCATTGTGTAAGTGATGGGGCTAAGTGGATTGCCAGCCAGGCAGACCGCGTATTCGCATCTCAGGGAAGTTTTCTGGTGGATTACTATCACCTTTGTGAGTACATCGCAGATGCTGCTAAAGAGTGCATTGGAAAAGATGAAAAAGCCCGTAAAAAATGGACTGATGAACAAAAAACAAGAATGAAAGCAGGTGAGTCAGAGAGAGTTCTGGCAGAGCTTGAGCCTTATCGTAACGGTAAGGTTGGAAAGGAAGCCAACAAATCGGAAGAGTGTCATCGCTATATCAGGAATCGTCCCGGACAATTTGATTATCAGGCGGCAGAAGCTGCCAATTTGCCTATCGGTTCAGGTGAAATAGAGAGCTCCAATCGTTCTGTTGTTCAAACCCGGTTGAAACTTCCCGGAGCATGGTGGAAACCAGAGCATGCTCACGATATGTTGAACCTTAGAACTTTAAGGGCTAATGGTGACTGGAATAAGTACTGGAAAGCCACTGGATAGAACACTTTTAATTGCACCCCTGGTCAGCCGTTATCTGCTCCAATGGATGGAATAACGAAGACTATTTCGCAAATGCGCATTATAATATCGGTTTTTAACTAGCCTCTAAAAAGCCTGAAAAAGATTTACTATATGAGTTACGCTAACATTCCAGCAGGCAAAAGCCTTCCAGAAGATATCTACGTTGCCATTGAAATTCCGGCCAACGCATCACCCATCAAGTACGAGATTGACAAAGATATTGATGCCCTCATGGTAGACCGCTTTATGGCTACCCCGATGTTTTATCCGGCCAACTATGGCTATATCCCACAGACTCTGGCTGACGATGGCGACCCGCTGGATGTTCTGGTGGTAACACCTTATCCGGTCGTTCCGGGTTCTGTGATTCGCTGTCGCGCGGTCGGCATGCTGAATATGTCGGATGAAAGCGGCCAGGACGAAAAATTGATTGCCGTCCCACACGACAAACTGACCCCAATTTATCAGGACGTTCAGGAATACACCGACCTGCCCCCTCTGCTGTTACAGCAAATTGAACACTTCTTCGAAAATTACAAAGATCTGGAACCCGGCAAGTGGGTTAAAATTGATGGCTGGAAAGGACGTGACGCGGCCTTTGAAGTCATCAAACAGTCTGCTGCCAATTACAAGGGCTGATTAATAGCAGGGTTGATGTATTCCGGTTTGCAGGCTAACTTGCAAGCCGGATATTAACTTCCACAATCAGGGACACTAGAACCACAAGAAAAGCCATACAGAATGTCCGGTAAATCATCCACAGCCTTAATAAAAAGCAGTGCTGTCGCAGGAATATTTCTGTTCCTGGGCCTGTTTCTATTTAGCCAACTGTTACGTGCTGAAGGGTTACAGGGATTAATCAGTTCGTCACCGTCTGGCCAGCAAACCTTCATCCCTGTTGAAGAGGCCTTTCAGCTGTCCGGCGAAATCCTCAACAATCAGGCACTGGTTCATTTTACGGTCACTCCCGGTCATTACCTTTATAAAAAGCGGTTCAGCTTCACTGCCCGGCACTCTGAAACAACACTGGGTGAACCGGTTTATCCATCAGGTAAAGAGAAGTTTGACGAAAACTTCGGAGAGCTTCTGGAAGTCTTTGACCAGAACATAACCATACAACTGCCTGTCAGCAGCTCTCAGAACATGCCGGAAATTGATGTTCGCTTTCAGGGCTGCGCCGAAGCGGGTCTCTGCTATCCGCCCCATACAAAAACTCTGGCCCTGGCCGCCTCTGATGGTTCATTTGTTCCTGTCAGCACCATTCGCTCGCCGGATTCAACCTCTGTTGACGCTTCTGACAGCTATTCAAGTAGCTATTCAAATAACTATTTAAATAACTATGAATCCACCATTTCAGAAAAAAGCTTTGTCGCTTCACTACTACTATTCCTGCTGGCCGGCATTGGCCTTACATTCACCCCCTGCGTACTGCCAATGGTGCCTATTCTATCCAGCATTCTGGTGGGTAACTCAACGGCTTCACGTCCAAAAATCATCAGCCTGACACTGGCTTACATCCTTAGTATGTCACTGACATTTGCCATAGCCGGCACCTTGATGGGACTCTTTGGTGCCAGTCTCAATCTTCAGGCGAAACTGCAGTCTCCCTGGCTTATCGGCCCCTTTGCAGCACTGTTCGTCCTGCTGGCTCTGAGCATGTTTGGGCTTTATGAGTTACAACTGCCTGAAAAACTGCGTAATAAACTGGGTAACTCTGACCAGTCGCAGGGCAAACTGTCCGGAGCCATGATAATGGGAGTTCTGTCCGCTCTCGTTGTATCACCCTGTGTCTCTGCGCCACTGGCCGGAGCCCTGATCTACATAGGAACAACGGGTGACGCCCTGTTAGGCGGGCTATCCCTGTTTGCTCTTGGACTGGGCATGGGGCTGCCACTGTTGCTAATCGGTATCGGTGGGCGCCACCTGCTGCCAAAGGCCGGACAATGGATGGATTCCGTCAAAACATTCTTTGGCTTTCTGCTTCTGGCGGTTGCGATCTGGATGCTGGAACGGGTTATCCCCGGTCCCATCACTCTTTTACTCTGGGGAAGTCTGCTTGTGGGGGGGGGAGTCAGGCTCGGAGCCATAAACTTTCAACCGAAAACAGGCCGGGCAATAGTCAGCCAGACTCTGGGAATCATTCTTCTGGTTTATGGTGGTTGCCTCATCGTGGGAGCCGCCAAAGGCAACACAGACCCTTTACAACCACTTGCTGCAACCATTTCAACAGACCCTGCTTCAGCAATCAGTCCTGCGACCAGTTCTGTGAACAACCGTTTAATCTTTACCAAAACCCATTCAGTTACAGAACTTGACAATTTATTACAGCAGGCCGCACTTCAGGAACGACCCGTTATGGTGGATGTGTATGCCGACTGGTGCCTGTCCTGCAAAGTGGTAGAGCGTACCGTTTTTCCTGACCCGGATGTCCGCCCGCTGCTTGAACAACTGCAACTGCTCAAGCTGGATATCACCGATAACACCCGACACCATCAGGCCTGGCTGAATGACTACCAGCTGTTTGGCCCTCCTGCACTGCTGTTCTTCGACCCTTCAGGGCAGGAAATAAGTCAAATCAGGACACTTGGGGAAATACAGGCTCCGGCTCTGGCCAGCAAGCTGAAAACCCTGTTATCAGGCCAATAACAAACCAAAACAGATCACTGAGTAAAATTCATGCAACAAATTAGCTGAAATGCTTCGTAACTGTCATTAACGCACCGTAACAAGCACGAACTGGACGATTTTCTAACATTACGGCACAATGCAATGCGATTGTGAGAGGAATACATGGCAAGCATACTTGTACTCAACGGCCCAAACCTTAACCTGCTCGGAAAACGTGAGCCGGGGATTTATGGCGCAACCACTTTGAAACAGATTAACCAGAACCTGGTCACACTGGCAGACAGCCAGGGGCATCAGCTGGACACCTTTCAGAGCAACGCCGAACACGAGCTGATTGAGCGTATTCATCAGGCCGGTGAAGAGGGTGTTGCTTTTATCATCATCAACCCGGCTGCCTATACCCATACAAGTGTTGCTATCCGAGATGCCATTCTGGGTGTATCCATCCCCTTTATTGAAGTGCATCTCTCCAATGTCCACCGCCGTGAACCTTTCCGTCATCATTCCTATTTCAGCGATATCGCCGAGGGCGTTATTGCCGGACTGGGGCCCAAAGGTTATGAGCTGGCCCTGAGCTACGCTCTTGAACACATAACCCGACAGTAAGACAAACAAGAACAATGAATTCGAGCTTTCGACCGGGCCTATCCCGTCCAACTCGTACCCCTTTCAACCCTGGCACAAGGTGCCAAACAGAATTTGAGATTGAACCATGGACATCAGAAAAGTAAAAAAGCTCATTGAGCTGCTGGAAGAATCCGGAATTGATGAGCTGGAAATTCATGAAGGGGAAGAGTCCGTCCGCATCAGCCGCTACTCCCAGAACGCTCCGGCTGCCAGCTATGTTGCCCAGCCGGCTCCGGTAGCCGCAGTAGCGCCTGCCCCTGCCGCAGCACCTGCGGCCGAAGCCGTTGCCCCGGCAGCACCTCAGCCAACCGGCCACCAGGTTGCATCGCCCATGGTAGGCACGTTCTACACAGCACCTTCCCCAAGCTCGCCAGCGTTTGTGGAAGTGGGTCAGAACGTCAAGGAAGGCGACGTTCTGTGCATCGTCGAAGCCATGAAGATGATGAACCAGATCAAAGCCGACAAGTCCGGTACTATTGAAGCCATTCTGGTTGAAAACGGCCAACCCGTTGAATACGACCAGCCATTATTCACGATTTCCTGAGAGTAATGCCATGCTGGATAAAATCGTTATTGCCAACCGGGGTGAAATCGCCCTGAGGGTGCTGCGAGCCTGTAAAGAGCTGGGTGTTAAAACCGTTGCAGTCCACTCCAAAGCCGATGAAGACCTGATGCATGTCCACCTGGCTGACGAGTCAGTGTGCATTGGCCCAAACAGCCCGGTCGAAAGTTACCTGAATATTCCGGCGATTATCAGCGCTGCCGAAGTGACGGATGCCACCGCTATTCACCCCGGTTACGGTTTCCTGTCTGAAAACGCTGATTTTGCCGAACAGGTTGAGCGCAGCGGTTTCACATTTATCGGACCGTCCGCTGACGTAATTCGTCTGATGGGGGACAAGGTTTCCGCAATCGCCGCCATGAAAAAGGCGGGCGTACCCACCGTTCCCGGTTCCGATGGCCCTCTGACCAGTGACACCGAACGCACGCTCTCAATCGCCCGTCGCATTGGTTATCCGGTTATTATCAAAGCGTCCGGTGGCGGCGGTGGTCGCGGCATGCGTGTGATTCATGAGGAATCCGAACTGCTGAACGGCATCAGCCTCACCAAGTCAGAAGCCAAGGCGGCTTTCAATAACGATACGGTTTATCTGGAAAAATTCCTGCAAAACCCCCGTCATGTTGAGTTTCAGGTGCTTGCTGACGGCCAGGGTGGTGCAATCCATCTGGGCGACCGTGACTGCTCCCTGCAGCGTCGCCACCAGAAGGTGATCGAAGAAGCACCCGCTCCCTACATCGACGAAGATGCCCGGGCAACGGTTGCAGCCGCCTGCACCCGCGCCTGCATTGAAATCGGCTACAGGGGCGCAGGTACGTTTGAATTCCTGTATGAAGACGGCCACTTTTATTTCATTGAAATGAATACCCGTGTTCAGGTTGAACACCCGGTCACCGAGATGATCTCCGGTGTCGACATCGTCAAAGAGCAGCTCCGCATCGCCAGCGGGCATCCTCTGAGCATTACTCAGGAAGACGTTGTGCTGCAGGGGCATGCCTTCGAATGCCGGATTAACGCAGAAGACTCAACCACCTTCATGCCTTCTCCGGGCAAAGTGACCCAGTTCCATGCGCCTGGCGGCAACGGTGTTCGCGTGGACTCGCATCTTTACAACGGCTATACGGTACCGCCTTACTACGATTCGCTGATAGCCAAACTGGTGACCTTTGGGCCGGATCGCGAGACCGCCCTGAAAAGGATGCGCAATGCACTCGACGAAGCCGTGATTGAAGGTATCCGAACCAATATTCCTCTGCATCAGGAGCTGGTTCGTGACACCAATTTCCAGAAAGGTGGTGTCAATATCCACTATCTTGAGAGCAAGCTGGCAAACAAACTGGCTGAAGACTGATTCGCCAGAGCATCAGCCTCGTTCTCACCGCCGCTGGTTTTACAGCGAGCAGTGGGAGCGAGTCTTGCGTGCAGACCTGAAGCCAACTCCCTGCTAGAATTACCCCCGTTTTCTGCAGAATTCCTGTTCTGCCTTTCTTCTCTTTTTTACAAGTTCTCTTCTCATGCCCTGGATACAAATCAGACTTGATACCAATTCCGATCACGCCGCAGAACTGGAAGATCTGCTGCTTGAAGCCGGAGCCAGCGCCGTTACCCTGCAGGACGGAAAAGACCAGCCCCTGTTTGAGCCAGAGCCAGGCAGCACCCCACTCTGGCACCATACTGTCGTCATTGGCCTGTTTGATGCCCACACCGATATGGATGAAGTGATCAGCATTCTCAAACACCAGTACCAGCGCGACCCCTTCCCGAACCACAAAATTGAAATTGTGGAAGACAAGGACTGGGAACGCGAGTGGATGACTCACTTTGTCCCCATGCAGTTTGGTACCCGTCTCTGGGTTTGCCCCAGCTGGAAAGAAGTACCAGAACCCGATGCTGTCAATCTGATGCTGGATCCTGGCCTGGCCTTTGGAACCGGTACTCACCCAACAACAGCACTGTGTCTTGAATGGCTGGAAAAACAGGGAGACCTGAGTGAGAAAAGCGTTGTCGACTATGGCTGTGGCTCTGGCATCCTCGCCATTGCTGCCCTGTTGCTGGGTGCCAGATGTGTTACCGGTGTTGACCTGGACCCTCAGGCACTGACCGCTACCATCGACAATGCCGAGCGAAACAGGATTGCTCCGGAAAAGCTGCAGGTATTCCTGCCGGAAAAAGCACCGCAGGAAAAAGTGGATATAGTCCTCGCCAACATTCTTGCCGGACCTCTTGTACAACTGGCCCCTACCCTGGCTGAGTATCTCGAGCCAGGTGGCAAAATCGCCCTGTCAGGTATTTTGTCTGAACAGACTGATAGCATCGTTGCCACCTACTCCGAATGGTTTGATCTTGAGCCTGTCGTTCACAATGATGACTGGATTCTGGTCACCGGCACCCGCCGCTAACCTGTTTACTGCCAGTGCAGCACTCTACCCCGAAGGCTGCACTGGACTCACCACCGGCTCTTTGCTCTAATTCCAGAGTAACTGTTTATTACTCTGGAATTGATACGCTAAATGACGCCCTCAAGGGTTAACACAACCCGCTGCCCCAAATGCCAGACATCGTTTCGTGTCACACAGGCCCAACTACGCGCCGCCGGAGGCTCTGTTCGCTGTGGTTCCTGTCTCCATGTCTTTAACGCTGGCACTGATTCACCAGAAGACACCATAAGCCCTTCAGAGCAACAGGCAGGCGCTGCGCCTCCGGAAATCCAGTCTCCGGAGCAGCTGTCTGAAAAAACGACGCCAGAGTCCTCTCTTACTTCGCCTGCCATAAACAGTCAAAGCAGTCAGAGCCAACCCTTAAGTTCATTACTCAATAATCTGGATAAAGAGCAGGTAGACATTCGTCAGGAGAAACGACCACGTCGGCCAGAAACCAGCAAAAAGCGAATGATTCAATACATCGTCGCCTTTGCTGCCTGTCTGACTCTCGGGACACAGTACCTGTGGTTCAACAAAAATGAGCTGTCTCTGGACCCTTCATTTCGTCCCTGGTATCAGTGGCTGTGCCAAACACTGAACTGCACCTTGCCCCCCGTTGTGGATATCAATGAAATCCAGAGTTCCCAGCTGTTGGTTCGTATACACCCAGACATCAGCGAGATAATGATGGTCGACGCTGTCATTATTAATAAAGCCGATCACCCCCAGCCCTGGCCAAAACTGTCACTGACATTCTCCAACCTTCACGACCAGCCCGTTGCCAGCCGCACCTTCAGTCCGAAAGAATATCTGGGCGGAGAGCTGGCAGGTACAAAAGAAATGCCTGCCAATCAGGCGATTCGCCTGAGCCTTGAACTGCTTGACCCGGGTCAGGACGCAGTGAACTATCGCCTTACCTTTAAGAACAAAACACCATAGATAACGGAAAAACACCTGTAAACACTATCAAACAAATACTGATAGATACTTAATATTTAAAGTATTAAGCATTTGATTTAGATCAAGAATCGGTCAGATTCCAACGGCAATAGCTTGAGGTTTTTACCAGATAAGTCACTATATAAAGGCCGATGAAAAAGATTATTTATCTTTAGTTGCCCCCATGAAGGTTAAATTCACCTTTTAAATATGACTTTATGCATATCCTTATGGTCAGGTAACTGAAGCGGCTGACTGACTGAAAAATTTCGTACTTTTCCACTTCCGTACATTTTTTGTACAGAGTATGATGAAAAGTCGGATCATGCTTAAGCAACTGTTCGGCTGATCTGTCAGGTGGCTATTTACCGGAGCTATTTTACAGTAGCTATTCACCCGGAGCTGTCCACTCACGTTGTACGTTGTTTTTCGTAGTCAGAGGCATCCTTTTGTTGAAGATTGGCCCATACACCATCGAGAACCCCGTTATTCTGGCGCCTATGGCAGGAGTAACGGATCGCCCATTCCGACAGTTGTGTCTGGAGATGGGGGCTGGCATGGCGGTATCCGAAATGGTTACCAGCAACTCGAAGCTCTGGAATACCCGAAAGTCCAGGTTGCGTATGGACCACAGCGGTGAGCACGAACCACGTTCTGTGCAGATAGCCGGCAGCGAACCCGTCCAGATGGCGGAAGCAGCCAGGGCTAATCAGGAACGGGGTGCGCAGATCATTGACATCAATATGGGATGCCCGGCCAAAAAAGTATGCAATAAAGCCTCTGGCTCCGCTCTGATGAAAGAACCGGAACTGGTCAGGCAGATACTGCAGGCGGTGGTAGCGGCAGTCGATATTCCAGTCACTCTGAAAATCAGGACAGGCTGGAGTCCGGAGCAGAAAAATGCCCTGGATATAGCCAGAATGGCGCAGGATTGTGGCATACAGGCTCTTTCCGTACACGGAAGAACACGACAGTGTATGTATAAAGGCGAGGCCGAATACGACACCATCCGCACCGTTTGTGAGGCTATAGACATACCGGTGATTGCCAATGGCGACATAACAACACCGGAAAAAGCGAAGCAGGTGTTTGAGTGGACCGGCGCAGATGCCGTGATGGTAGGCAGGGCAGCCCAGGGAAGACCCTGGATTTTCAGGGAGATCAACCACTACCTGAAACAGGGTGAGATACTGCCTGAGCCTGCTGCGGATGAAGTACAGCGAATCCTTCTCGGACACCTCAACGCCCTTTATGAGTTCTACGGAGAACATCAAGGCGTGCGCATCGCCAGAAAACACGTTGGCTGGTATTTGCAGGCTAAGCCATCAGGTTCCGAGTTGAAGAAACAGTTCAACAGCCTGGAATCTGCAGAAACACAACAAAACTGCATACTGGAGTATTTTCAGAGTTTTTCAGAAAACAACACAACCAGATATTCAGAGACCTCACTGGAAAGTGCGGCTCAGGATAGGGGTAACGGAAAGGACATAGCAGCATGACAGCCACACAAGTGTTTGTAGAAGACCGAAATGCAGGCGCTCATCATCTGGTCGGCAAAGTCGAGAGCGAAAGCCAGACTCTGCGTGACAGCGTTGAGAAAGCCATGAACAATTACTTCGCACACCTGGACGGCCAGGAAGTGACCGACGTATACGAAATGGTTCTGTCCGAGGTTGAAGCACCTCTGCTGGAAACCGTAATGGCTTACGTTAAAGGAAATCAGACAAAAGCAGCCATCCTGCTGGGTCTGAACCGTGGCACTCTGCGCAAGAAGCTGAAACAGTACGGTTTGCTGTAATAAACGGCAACGCTATTATGAAAGGCGGCTTTTTAGTCGCCTTTTTTGTTGTTTCAATTTTTTTGAACGAATATTCAGAATAATTGCTGCAAAAAGAGGCAGTTCCGGCTAAAATCTGCCAGCTTATACCAGTTCCGCCCTCTAAACATGACCATGAGCAAGCCATTTTGGGCAGCTGGGCAAGGCGGAATGACGAGTAATAGCGAGCTATTGCGAGGAATTCCAACGCAGATCCAGCTGTTCAAAGTGGCTGCGCAATTTATGTTTAGAGGGTGGAATTGGTATTAACAGGCAATACTAACCTTTAGTCGCATCATGCGGCTATTTCAGAGAAAGGAAAGATGGCAGTAGATTCCCCTGTATCTCCTATTCGTCGAGCCCTTATCAGCGTTTCTGATAAATCCGGTATTATAGAATTTGCCAGCGCGCTGCATCAGCGTTCTGTAGAAATTCTCTCCACCGGCGGCACCTATAAGCTGCTGGTTGAAAACAACATCCCTGCCATTGAGATCTCCAGTTACACCGGTTTTCCTGAAATGATGGATGGCCGTGTTAAAACCCTGCACCCGAAAGTTCACGGCGGCATTCTGGGACGCAGTGGCCAGGACGAAGCAGTGATGGCAGAACATGGCATCAATCCGATTGACCTCGTAGTCGTGAATCTTTATCCATTCGAGCAGACCATCGCCCGTGATGACTGCGATCTGCCAATGGCCATCGAAAACATCGATATCGGCGGCCCGACCATGGTGCGCTCTGCGGCCAAAAACCACCGTGACACTACCATCGTCGTTAATGCCAGTGACTATACCCGGGTTCTGGAAGAAATGGATAGCAACGACAATGGCGTTTCTGCCGCTACCCGTTTCGATCTGGCAGTCAAAGCCTTTGAACACACTGCTCACTACGACGGCGCTATTGCCAACCACCTGGGTAAGCTTGTCAACCCTGTCAGCAAGAGTGACAACGATTCAGACGCTCATTTCCCTCGCACGTTCAACACCCAGTTCCATAAAGCGCAGGACATGCGTTATGGTGAAAACCCTCACCAGAAAGCGGCATTCTATGTTGAAGAGAACGCGCCTGCCGGAACCATTGCCTCCGCTCAACAGATTCAGGGTAAAGCACTGTCCTACAACAACATTGCTGACACCGATGCTGCCCTGGAATGCGTTAAAACCTTTGAAGAACCAGCCTGTGTGATCGTCAAGCACGCTAACCCATGTGGTGTAGCCGTTTCTGAAACTATTCTGGATGCCTACGATCTGGCTTATGCTACTGACCCAACCTCGGCTTTCGGAGGCATCATCGCCTTTAACCGTACGCTGGACGCTGAAACCGCTAAAGCCATCATCGACCGTCAGTTTGTTGAAGTGATTATCGCTCCTGCAATAGAAGACGCGGCCAGAGACATTGTTGCGCAAAAGAAAAATGTCCGCCTGCTGGACTGCGGTTCTCTTCCTGAGAGCCCCGTTCCATTCCTCGACTTTAAACGTGTTAACGGCGGCCTTCTGGTTCAGGATTGCGACCAGTTTGTGACCACCCACGCCAACATGAAAGTCGTGACGGACCGCGCTCCAACCGAAGCCGAGCTGAAAGATCTGCTGTTTGCCTGGAAGGTAGGAAAATTCGTTAAATCCAACGCCATCGTTTACGCTAAAAACAGCCAGACCATTGGTGTCGGTGCCGGTCAGATGAGCCGCGTTTACAGTGCCAGAATTGCGGGTATCAAAGCAGCGGATGAAAATCTGGAAGTCCCCGGATCGGTCATGGCATCCGATGCCTTCTTCCCGTTCCGTGACGGCATTGATGCAGCAGCCAAAGCTGGTGTTACTGCAGTGATTCAACCCGGCGGCTCCATGCGTGACCAGGAAGTGATTGATGCGGCGAACGAAGCCGGCATCGCTATGGTCTTCACTGGCGTTCGACATTTTCGCCATTAAAGAGCGTCATTGAAGAGCGCCATTGAAGAGCGTCATTAAAGAGCGCCACTGAACATTATTGTTTTGTAGGTTGGGACGAGCGAAGCGTTTATGCCCTTGGGTAATTCCCAACACGGTGAACAACAATTAGCTCCCTTATTGGGAACCCAACCTACATGATTCAATTTGCATGATCGGCAACAGCCGATCCTTACAAAAGCACCTGAAGGACAGGCAAATCATGAAAGTGCTGATCATCGGAAACGGCGGCCGCGAACATGCCCTTGCATGGAAGGTGGCCCAGGATCAAAGCGTACAACAGGTTTTTGTTGCCCCCGGTAATGCCGGAACCTATCTTGAACCTGGTATTACTAATGTCAGTATCGGCGTTCTGGAGCTGGACAGACTGGTCGCTTTTGCTAAAGAAGAAGCCATTGACCTGACCATCGTTGGTCCCGAAGCTCCCCTGGTGGCAGGTGTTGTTGATCGTTTTGAGGCAGAAAGCCTGAATATCTTTGGCCCGACACAGGCGGCTGCCCAGCTTGAAGGCTCCAAGGCATTTACCAAAGACTTTCTCGCCCGCCATAAGATTCCAACCGCTGACTACCAGAACTTTACCGAAATCGAACCCGCCAAAGCCTATGTGCGTGAAAAAGGCGCTCCGATTGTTGTTAAGGCTGATGGTCTGGCAGCCGGTAAAGGGGTCATTCTGGCACAAACGGAAGAAGAAGCCTTTGCCGCTATCGACGACATGCTGGCTGGCAATGCCTTTGGTGAGGCCGGACACCGGGTGGTGATCGAAGAGTTTCTGACCGGCGAAGAAGCCAGCTTTATTGTCATGGTCGACGGTAAAAATATTTTACCAATGGCCACCAGTCAGGATCATAAAGCCCGTGACAACGGCGACAAAGGTCCAAACACGGGTGGTATGGGGGCTTACTCACCCGCGCCGGTGGTCACACAGGCTATTCATGACCGCGCCATGAAAGAAGTCATTATTCCGACTGTGGAAGGTATGGCGGCGGAAGGCAATGTTTACAAAGGCTTCCTGTACGCCGGCCTGATGATTGACGCTGAAGGGACACCCAAAGTACTGGAATACAACTGTCGTTTTGGTGATCCGGAAACCCAGCCAATTATGATGCGTTTACAATCCAGCCTTGCTAAGCTGTGCTTTGCCGGAGCCAGGGGTGAGTTGGATTCAGTGCAGCCTAAGTGGGACTCTCGCACTGCCTTGGGGGTTGTCATGGCAGCTGGCGGATATCCTGCCAGTTACCGCAAAGGCGACCTGATAACAGGTATTAACGATGCCAACAATGACGACTGTAAGGTATTCCACGCAGGCACCCAGCTGGAAGGTAAAGATGTATTAACCGATGGTGGCCGGGTACTCTGTGTGACGGCGCTTGGCGGCTCTGCCGGAACGGCGCAAAAGGCCGCTTATGAAGGTGTTACAAAAATTCAGTGGAACGACGTTTATAACCGAACAGATATAGGCTACCGTGCCATTGCCAGGGAAGAAGCATAAATCGGTATCAGATCAAACCAGCTCTGTTACTTTATCGTAATGACCGGATGAGAACCGGATAAAAGTTTCTGTGATCAACCAAGGGAAAGATCTGGCTGGTGAGCGTCATCCGCCAGATCACCTCAGAGCTTATTCTCCGGAACATTTCGGTGTCATAAGTTTTTGACAAATGAGTAATAACACAGGAGCTTTTTATGCCTAAGTCGCGTCATGGCTCTCCCCCCTCTGGCAAGCTCGATCGCTTTGCTGAAGGCAATGTCTTACATTTAACCAACCCCGAAAAGTTTCAAAATACGACAATAATACCGGGTGCTCGCTATATCCCTGCTAATAGATCCACATCCTATGGGGCAACCGGCTATTTTTCAGGTTATGTCTTTCGGGCTGACGAAAATCCTCCTGAAATTATTTTCAAAAAGGGGATTGTAAAGCACTCACCAGTCGTCTCAATGAGTCAGGTTGAGGTAATAGCAGGGGCAACCAGCACCGGGTCAAGGTGGGATCTGAGCATTTGTACACACGTTTGCGCTCAGGCTGCTGCCATGCATGACGAAATCTGTGGTTTTGACGAATTACTTGGATACATCTACCTTTTGGACGCTATGGATATTTCTGGTTATACCGTTTTTACCCATCGCAGCACCGGCCCAATGGCAAAAAGGTTTCCCATTATGCAGGAAATAGATGAAGTCAACTTTATGCATGGCATCCCAAACACCAGCGTTATAGGTGCTGTATCGGATGTAGAACCGTCATGGTTTTGTCCGTTGCAGTTTCACTGGGACCAGGAACCCAAAGAACTTTGGCTGACTGTAAATACTGATTATCAAGGAGGCATAGAGGGGGCCAGGGAAGTTGTAGACCTCTTTAATGCATCTGAGGCCGAGGAAGATGCCCGTTGACACTCGATCAACGCTTCAACACCCTCCCGGGTATTTTTATCGGTCAGGTATCTCCCGAGACGATAAGAGGAGAACATATACCCAAGGTAACCTTCAAACGAGCAAAGATTTATATACTGTTCCTTCCTGTTTTTATTGATGCCAATATCAATCAGCTCAATCTTGCCAATCCGCTTGATTTCACCAGACTCGTATTCTACTTCGACATGAATATTTTCAGGAGACAACGACGTATAATGATCCGGGTTTTCTTTCATGATTTGCAGCATTTCCATCACGGCTTCAGCCACAGGTTCCAACTTATCCATCACGCTCGCATCCATCAGCCTGTTCACATTGAGATAAATGGTCGGATCAGTTGGGTTATCAAGGTTAAATCCGTAGATGCCCAGCTCAAGAAGTACTTTGGTCAGCGATACACCTTCACTTTTCTCCGCTAGCCGGAACATGCCCGCCGGATCACAGTACAGGTATTCTGGAACAGAGAATGCTCCGGGCTTACACTCCATCCAGAACTTTGAACTCTCAATATCCTTTAATACAGAGTTCAGAGATTTGTCATTAGGGTGGGTAATTTTAATCACTTTGCCTGGTTCGTCCCCGGATTGACTAATGACTTCGTAAACTCCGGAGTTTGATCCTATTCCAAGAAGGTTGCTCTTAAACGTTATGCTCTGATTATCTCCGTACCGAAAGCTAATGGTATTATCAGGAGCATTGGCCGCTCCCGGTTTCAGTTCCGCAGCAATTTTCTTCATATAGTCGTTTAATTCGCTTCCATTTCGGGGCCGCTCAATGACCTTATCGTTTATAATTAAACGCTGGCAATTTCCAGCCACCTCATCAGAATCGAAGTTTACAGGCTTTTTAGGCTTGGTTTTCTTCAATTCGATCGGTCTTTTAGTGCTTAATACACCGCTATCCGACCCGGCAGACTTTTTACAAGACTCACTACTGAGTCCCACCACACTGGTATATCGCTCAGGAGCAGCGGTCTTTTCTACCTGAAGTGACAACCAGCTTGCACTTCTTTCAAGCTTTGAGAGAGCTGCATCAGAAGAAGGGAATATTGTGGCTCCCGGGCGCTGTATACCATCCATGTTCGACTTGTCCTTATCATCTTATACTTTTCTTCCGGACAGACGCATTTAACCCCCTGCTGATCAGAGGGCAGTTACAGGTTTGCCCGACTACTGGTTAAGACAAGGAAAAGATAAAAACGTTCAATATCATTGTCGCCCCCCTCTCTAACCACACTGACCGTGCAGCTGACTTTTTAAATCCTCGTAAAAAAAGAAGGGCATCTCAACAAGTGTAAAGTATTGACAATTTAGTATTACCCGGCTTTTTATCAGACACCTGTTGCGTATAATCAAAGCTAATAAGAAAAAGGAATTTCGTGGTTGTTATGGCTTTATTATCACGACAACTCTCTCATTTAGCCGCTCTGGCCGCACTGCTTATCCTGATTACAAGTGCAGGCATATTACACGCACACCCAGTCCCTCTGAATTCTGACATTGCCATACTGTTTGATCCGGACAGCAAACTGACTATCAAAGAGGTCAGCTCCGAACGTTTCCAGTTTCGCTTTGAGCCATGGCAGAAAGAATCATTCAGTTTTCGACAGCAGAAAGGCAGTGCCTGGCTGCGGATACCACTCTCTCCCAGTCAGCCAAAACCAAAGGAAACAGACCTGTTAAGTGTTCAGGCTCTCAGCACTGTCAATCTTAATGTGTACAAGGTTTACGGTAACCGTATTGAGCCAGTTACCGTCCATTACAACAGTCACCTTAATAACCATCTGTTTAATCTGTCAGGTTCGGAGCAGGCAGGATTTCTCTATATAAATACCGATGCCCGCAGCATTCGTACTCTGTACCTGAACGTCGGACCCGCCGGTCATCTGCTAAAACATCTGGAAAGTCTGAATTCCCACAGCGGCTGGCTTTTTGCTCTTTTTGCAACTATCGCAGGCATCAACCTGATTGCCTGGCTTAAAACCCGACACCAGCAAACCCTGATGATGGCGCTGTCCAGTACAACCATCATCAGCATTATGCTGCTGTGGCATGGTTATGTTCAGTGGCCCTTCAGCACCAGCGATGCAGTACCACGAACGCCGTTGTCTATATTGTTGCTCATTGCCACTTTATTGCTGGTGTCCGGTATCCGTCATTCCTATGAATCAAGAACCCGGTTACTAAATGGCTATTTCACCAGTATTGTCTCGATATTGATTCTGACCGGCGCCAGCATTCTTCAGGGTGTAGCGCTGTCCAGCGAAGTTCTGCTGACACTGATACTGGGTATCGGCATTTCCTGCTGCCTGACCTACCTGATCTCCAGAAGCAGGCACCCTGTCGGCGCTAATACACTGGTCGCTGCAATCATGGCTATAGCCCAGCTGGTTGCCCTGTTGTCGATTTCGGGTGCTGTCAGCCTGAACTTTATTGAAACCACGTTAGTTCTGGCTCACTGTCTGGCTATCTCTATGATCATTCTCACTTGTGAACCGTTGCTCAGACATCCCTTCCCAAGACATCCCTTCCGAAGACACTATGATACTGCCCATAACGTGGGCAAATTGTCTGCCGGCAGCACCATGACAAAACCAGCGAGAAGCATCGATTTTACTGTTTTTGACGCAATGGGACATGAACTAAGAACACCACTGAATGGGGTTCTGGGACTGTCTGAACTACTGCAAACCACGCAGCTGTCACAAAAACAGAGTGAATACCTGTACACTCTGCAAAGCTCGGGCAATGACTTAAATAATCTGGTGAATCTGCTGTCTAACGCCTGGCAGGAGAACTCGCCAACTGAAATGACGCTGTACAATCCACAGGAGCTGATCAGCAACAGTCTCAGCAAATTTTCCCATCAGGCCGAGCAAAGCCAGGCAGAAATTATCAGCTCAATCGATTCCAGTGTCCCTCATTACAGTGAAGGAAGCCCTGCCATGGTTTCTCTGCTGCTGGAAAGCATACTGACTCATGCGTTTCAGCATCTTGAGCAGGGCGATATTGTCCTGAATGTTACAACCGCTGGAAATAAACATCAGCAGATTATTTTTGAAATACATCTGGATCATTCTCACAAAGTACTGAGTTCATTTGATCAAAAGATGAGTTATAAAGCGTACAGAAACAGCATGGGAATGGAGCTGAGCCTGTTCCTTGCCCTGCAGCAAACGGCGCTTGGTTCTTCAAATATTCCAGAACTCAGTGACGACCTGAAGCGCTTCAGGTTTGCCGTTGATCACTCAGCACAATCACACTTTGGTAATAAAGCAGACGATGATCGCCTGTTCTACTCCTGCCACTCTCTCAAAGTACTGATCGTAGACGACAACCTGACCTGCAGGCGGGTACTGGCAGAACAGTGTTCACTGCTAGGGCTAAACTGTATCGAGGCAGGATCAGGCCATGAAGCTCTGGCCATAATCAGAAACGAGCATCACCTTAAACGACAGTTTGACGGCATTATCCTGGATCAGGATATGCCGGGAATGAAAGGCATCCAGCTGTTAGAGAGGGTTGCCGAGGAACTCCCTGAAGCAGAAACTCCTTCGGTCATAATGCTTTCTGGCACCAGCAACCCGCCAGACTATGCTCAGGCTCAAAAGCTTGGTATTCAGGTTATCCTGACAAAGCCGGTTACCCGCTTTACCCTGAAAAAAGCACTGTCGCAAACCATCGACAGAACAAAGCAGCCTGCCTGCAAAATCAGGCCGCAGATTAAAACGACTGAACCAGCTTAATCAGTGGTAATCCTGAGATAACTCATGCACCGCATGAATAAATACCGCTGCTTTTTCCGGCTCTACAAACTGATGAATACCGTGTCCAAGATTAAAGACATGCCCTGTGCCAGAACCAAAGCCCTGAAGGATGCTGCCCACTTCCTGACGTATACGCTGATGAGAGGCATATAACACCGACGGATCCATATTGCCCTGCAAGGCTACCTTGTCACCCACCCGGTTCCGGGCATCATCAATAGACGTTGTCCAGTCCAGTCCAAGAGCATCCGTTCCTGTTTCTGCCATCCACTCCAGCCACTGCCCGCCATTTTTGGTGAACAGAATCACCGGCACCGGGCGACCTTCGTTCTCCCTGACCAGCCCGGAAACAATGTTCTGCATATAGTTCAGAGAAAATTCCCGGTAACAGTCCGGAGACAAAACACCGCCCCAGGTATCAAAAATCTGAACCGCCTGGGCTCCGGCTTTTATCTGGGCATTCAGATACGCTTTAACGGAATCAGCCAATACACTCAACAACTGATGAAGCGCCTGAGGCTGGTCGTACATCATCGCTTTTATACGTCGAAAATCTTTGCTGCTGCCACCCTCGACCATATACGTTGCCAGTGTCCACGGACTACCGGAAAAGCCTATCAGGGGAACACGCCCATTCAGCTCACGCCGAATGACCCGTACTGCATCCATCACATAGCCAAGGTCTTTTTCCGGGTCAGGAACACTTAACTGTTCAATATCGGCAGGTGTCCTCACCGGCTTTTGAAACCGGGGGCCTTCACCGGTTTCAAAATAAAGCCCAAGCCCCATAGCGTCAGGAATCGTCAGAATGTCAGAGAACAGAATCGCAGCATCCAAGGGAAATCGTTCCAGCGGCTGCAAAGTGACTTCACAGGCAAACTGCGGGTTCTGACACAACGACATAAAATCGCCCGCTTCCTTCCTGAGCGCCCGGTATTCAGGCAGGTAGCGCCCGGCCTGTCGCATCATCCAGACAGGCGTTACATCGACCGGTTCCCGCAACAGAGCCTTTAACAGACGATCATTTTTTAATTCAGTCATTTTTACCTCTGACTCTGACCCGAAGCTTTTTTTACCGTGAAAATTTTTTCATCACCGGAGGTGACGAAAAAATATTTCATTCGCTCATGGCTGTTTATTCAAACATCCAAATAATCCAGAATGCCTTCGGCAGCCTGTCGTCCTTCCCATATTGCCGTCACAACCAGATCTGAACCCCTGACCATATCGCCCCCGGCAAAGACTTTCGGATTAGAAGTCTGGAAGCTGAATTTCGCCTGCTCCGGTGCTACTACACGACCACCTTCGTCCAGCTGAATATCGTGGTCTTCAAACCATGTGGCCGGGCTTGGGCGGAAACCAAAGGCTACCAGCACGGCATCCGCTTCCAGGATTTCCTCACTGCCGGGAATCACCTGTGGACGACGGCGACCGTTTTCATCCGGTTCCCCCAGTTCAGTAGACACCAGTTTAATGCCTTCTACCTTGCCATTACCGACAATTTCAACGGGCTGACGATTGAACAGGAACTTCACACCTTCCTGTTTGGCATTGGTTACTTCACGACGGGAGCCGGGCATATTCTCTTCATCGCGGCGATAGGCACAGGTAACACTGGCAGCCCCCTGACGAATGGAGGTACGGTTACAGTCCATAGCCGTATCACCACCACCGAGTACCACCACCTTTTTACCTTTCAGGTCAATAAAATCCGCTTCGTCCTGCTCATGACCAAGGTTACGGTTTACATTGGAAATCAGGAACGGCAGGGCTTCATAAACACCCGGCAGGTTTTCGCCCGGAAAGCCGCCTTTCATATAGGTGTAGGTACCCATACCCATAAATACGGCGTCATACTCCTTCAACAGCTCAGCCATCTGCACATCTTTACCAATCTCCGTATTCAGCTGGAACTCAACGCCCATCTCGGTAAAGATTTCACGACGACGGCTCATTACATGTTTTTCCAGTTTGAATTCCGGAATACCGAAGGTCAGAAGCCCGCCAATCTCAGGGTATTTATCAAATACCACCGGATTCACACCATTGCGTGCCAGAATATCGGCACAGCCCAGACCAGCAGGACCAGCGCCAATAATGGCCACCTTTTTATCCGTCCACTCAACCTTCGACATATCCGGACGCCAGCCCAGCGCCAGTGCCGTATCCGTAATGTATTTCTCGGTAGCGCCAATGGTAACGGCACCAAACCCGTCATTCAGGGTACAGGCACCTTCACACAGACGATCCTGTGGACAGACCCGACCACAGACTTCCGGCAGGCTGTTGGTCTGGTGCGACAACTCCGCCGCTTCAAACAGGTTGCCCTCTGACACCAGTTTCAGCCAGTCCGGAATATAGTTGTGTACAGGGCATTTCCATTCACAGTAAGGATTACCGCAGGAGAGGCAGCGATGCGCCTGCCGCTTTACCTCGGTTTCACTGAATGGCTTGTAAATTTCTACAAAGTCCTGCTTTCGGGCTCTGAGTGTTTTTTTCTCAGGGTCTTTGCGGTTCACTTCCACAAACTGGAAGTTATTGTTTAATCGGTTGCTACTGTAATGTGACATTCTGTCTGACCTCATTCGCTGTAATCGTTAACGTTTATGCAACACGTCTGCAAAGCGCCCTATTCAGGACGCCCGCGAGTGGTTGCCAGCAATGAGTCCAGATCCGCAGCCTTGGGCTTCACCAGCCAGAAACGACCACGGTAATCATAGAACTCTTCATACAGCTCTCGTCCCCATTCGCTGCCGGTTTTGTTGGCGTAATCTTCCAGCAGTTTCATCAGGTGCGACTGGTACATTTCCATGCTTTCGGTATCAATACGGTGAATCTCTACCAGTTCATGGTTGTAACGGTCTACAAAGTGGCGGTGCAGATCGAGTACATAGGCAAAACCTCCGGTCATGCCCGCGCCAAAGTTGTGGCCCGTCTCTCCCAGAACCGCGACCAGACCACCGGTCATATACTCACAACAGTGGTCGCCTGCCCCTTCGACAACAGCAGTAGCACCGGAGTTACGAACGGCCAGTCGCTCACCTGCACGACCAGCGGCGTACAATTGTCCGCCAGTTGCGCCGTATAAGCAGGTGTTACCGATAATAGAGGTTTCATTGGATTTGAAGGTACTGCCCTGTGGTGGACGAATCACCAGTTCACCGCCCGTCATGCCCTTACCCACGTAGTCATTAGCATCCCCTTCCAGATGCATGTTCAGACCACCGGCATTCCACACACCAAAGCTCTGTCCGGCAGAACCGGTCAGGTTCAGCTGGATCGGGTTGTCGTCCATACCGTGATTGCCATAGCGTCTGGCTATTTCCCCGGATAAACGAGCGCCGATAGAACGGTCACAGTTGCCAACGGTATAAGTGAACTCACCACCCCGGCCACTTTCAATAGCGGCCAGACAGTCTTTCACCATCTGTTCTGCCAGTTCACCTTTATCAAACGCGGGGTTACGCTCGACCTGACAGGTGTGTGGCTTGTCTTCCGGAATCAGGTCACTACCGAGAATGGCGCTTAAATCCAGATGCTTCTGTTTGTCGCTGACACCCGGCAACTGCTCCAGCAGGTCAGTACGGCCAATAACCTCCTGCAGACTGCTGACACCCAGTTTTGCCAGAATCTCACGAACTTCTGTGGCCACGAACGTGAAGAAATTCATGATCATTTCAACAGTGCCGTTGAAATGGTTGTCGCGCAGATTTTTATCCTGGGTCGCCACACCGGTCGCACAGTTATTGAGATGACAGATTCGTAAGTACTTACAACCCATAGCAATCATGGGAGTCGTACCAAAGCCATAACTTTCAGCACCAAGGATGGCTGCCTTCACCACATCCAGACCGGTTTTCAAACCACCATCCGTCTGCAGACGCACCTTACCCCGCAGATCGTTGCCACGCAGAGTCTGGTGCGCTTCACTCAGTCCCAGCTCCCAGGGAGAACCGGCATACCGAATAGACGTCAATGGACTAGCGGCTGTACCACCGTCATAACCGGAAATGGTAATCAGGTCAGCATACGCCTTGGCAACACCGGCAGCGATAGTACCTACGCCGGGTTCAGAGACCAGCTTCACTGAAATCAATGCTTCCGGATTCACCTGTTTAAGGTCAAAGATCAGCTGTGCCAGATCTTCAATAGAATAAATATCGTGGTGGGGTGGCGGGGAAATCAGCGTGACACCCGGTACCGAATGGCGCAGACGGGCGATCAGGCGATTCACCTTACCACCCGGTAACTGACCGCCTTCACCCGGCTTGGCACCCTGTGCCACTTTGATCTGCAACACTTCAGCATTGACCAGATAATGAGGGGTTACACCGAACCGACCCGAGGCAATCTGTTTGATTTTGGAAACACGATTGGTGCCATAGCGATTCGGATCTTCGCCCCCCTCACCAGAGTTAGAGCGACCACCCAGGGTGTTCATGGCCTGTGCCAGCGCTTCATGGGCTTCCGGAGACAGTGCGCCCAGACTCATTGCGGCAGAGTCAAAGCGTTTAACGATATCCCCCACAGACTCAACCTTTGCAAGATCAATCGACTGCCCTGTTTCTTTCAGGGCAAACAGATCACGCAGGGTGGCTGCCGGGCGCTCATTCACCAGCTTTGAGTACCGGCGATACTCTTCGTAATCCCCAGTTTTGACAGCTTTCTGTACCTGCTGTACCACGTCGGGATTGAAAGCATGGTATTCACTGTCGTGTACATACTTAAGCAACCCGCCCTGCTGGATAGGCTTGCGTTTTTTCCATGCGTCATTCGCCAGCAGCAACTGTTCATACTGGAACTCAGCAAAACCAGCGCCTTCAATACGACTCTGAACGTCTTTAAAGCACAGATCAACGACTTCAGTCGCCAGACCAATGGCTTCAAAAAGCTGTGCCGCACGATAGGAAGCGACGGTGGAAATACCCATCTTGGACAGAATTTTCATCAAGCCCTTATCAATGCCTTTACGGTAGGACTTATAGGCATCCAGAGGGTCAGCCAGTACCTCACCGGAACGAATCTGGTCGTTAACGATTTCATAGGCAAGGTACGGATAGATAGCGGTCGCACCAAAGCCCAGCAACACCGCAAAGTGGTGAGAGTCACGGGCAGTGCCTGTTTCCACCAGCAGGTTAGCGTCAGAACGAAGCCCTTTGTCAATCAGCCGGTGATGAACAGCACCGGTTGCCATTGCCGCATGAACGGGCAGTTTGTCTTCAGCAATATCACGGTCAGTCAGGTGAATAACGACCTTGCCATTTTTAACCGCTTCTTCAGCCTGGTTACAGATAAATTCAATGGCGGCTTTCAGGCCCACAGCCGGATCGTAATTCAAATCAATACGTTCCACCTCCAGATCGTCCATCTGATGGTGGGCGTTGATCAGGTTCAGGAATTTAGTGGTCGACAGAACCGGAGATTTCAGGACAACCCGGTTAGCCAGCTCTGGTGATTCCTGAAACAGGTTTTTCTCACGCCCCAGACAGGTTTCCAGCGACATAACTATCGCTTCCCGCAACGGATCGATAGGCGGGTTAGTCACCTGGGCAAACTGCTGACGAAAATAGTCGTAGACTGAACGGGTCCGGCCAGACAGTACCGCCATAGGTGTGTCGTCACCCATGGAGCCAACCGCTTCCTGACCGTTCTCTACCAATGGGCGAATCACCTGATCCCGCTCTTCAAAGCTGACACCAAACAGCTTCTGATGCGTATTCAGGGCTGGCGTATCGAGATGTTCGATCCGGTGTGCGTCTTCACGGAAATCTGATCGGATACGGTAAGAATATTTCTTCAGCCATTGCTTGTAAGGCTGACGGTCTTTCAGCTGTTCATCAATATCGTGCGCCTGCAGCAGTTCACCCGTCTGGGTATCAATCGCCAGCACCTCGCCCGGGCCAACACGACCTTTGGCCACCACGTCTTCCGGTTTGTAATCGTAAACGCCAATTTCAGACGCAACGGTCAGATAACCGTTACGGGTAATCACCCAGCGGGATGGTCGCAGTCCATTACGGTCCAGGGCGCATACGGCTTTGCGACCATCAGACAGTACCAGTCCGGCAGGGCCGTCCCAGGGCTCCATATGCATGGAGTTGTACTCGTAGAAAGCACGCAGCCCGGGAGCCATGGTATCAACATTCTGCCAGGCAGGCGGAATCAGCATGCGGATCGCCCGATACAGGTCCACACCTCCCGTCACCAGCAACTCCAGCATATTATCCAAAGTGGAAGAATCGGACCCTGTGCGATTGACCAGCGGGTTAACCTGATCCAGCCCCGGCAACAATTCTGACTGGAACTTCTTGCGGCGTGCCTGAGCCCAGTTGCGGTTCCCCATAATGGTGTTGATCTCACCATTGTGGGCCAGCAGACGGAAGGGCTGGGCCAGTTTCCAGCGAGGCATGGTGTTGGTAGAAAAACGCTGATGGAAGACACAGATGGCGGTTTCAAAACGCGGATCGCCGAGGTCTTCGTAGAAGTTGGCAAGATCCACCGGCATCATCAAACCCTTGTAGGTGATCACGCGGGTCGAGAGGGAGCAGATATAAAAGTCGTCATCGCTTTCCAGCGCCATATTGGTAAAACGGCGCGCCATATACAATCTGGCGGAGAAAGCCACATCATCCAGATCCGCATCACCGATAATAAACACCTGCTCAATAACAGGCAGCTGCTCCAGTGCAATGGGTCCCAGACACTGGTTGTTGACTGGGACTTCCCGCCAGCCTGCAACAGACAACCCCTGATCAGCCAGATCATGTTCAATCTGACGGCGAGCCGTTTGTGCTTTATCTTTATCCTGGCTCAGGAAAATCATGCCAACGGCATACAGTTCTGGCAGAGGTTTGCCAAACTGTTCTCTGGCAATGGTACGGAAAAAGGAGTCAGGGGTTTGAATCAAAAGACCACAGCCGTCGCCTGTTTTACCATCGGCTGCAATCCCCCCCCGGTGTGTCATGCAGGTGAGTGCTTCAATTGCGGTCTTCAGGAGGTCATGACTTTTGTTCCCCTCCATATGGGCAATAAGGCCGAAACCGCAGTTATCCCGAAACTCCCCAGGATTATACAGACCTGATTTCATAGGCAATTTTCATCCACTCAGTCGTCAGTCGTTTGTTATAGGGTTCGAGTGCTGTCTTCCTGACATTGATGACTGCTGATTGAGAAACACTTCCGTTTTTAACGAAAACAACTCATGACCCGACGCCGGTTAATGGCGCAGACTTCTTACAGCAGAGGCTGGCAACCTTTCCTGATAGCAGACAATGATGAATTATTATGATTGAGAAGCCGCCATCTGAAGCAACAACTACCTTACAGGTAAGCGTTTTTATCAGGACAGTGTGGTCACCAGTTCGAACCAACTATTTTGTTTGTTATCCCCCCTTTGCCCCGAACAATGCCGCTTACAATCATTATTGAATAGCATTTTATAGACAAAGGGCTGTCCATTTTACATGGACAGCCCTTTAATCACAAATCTCAAAAAATGACAATAGGTGTTAACTTTTAACCGACTGACGCCCAACCACTAGCAAACACACATTTCAGCCAGCATTTCATCCAACTTGCTTCGGTCAAACTCACTGGTCACCACTGCCTTACCCACCTGTTCCAGCAGCACCAGTCTCAGGCGACTGTCCAGAACCTTTTTATCCACAGCCATAATGCTGAGAAAGTCATCAGGTGTCATACCTTCCGGGGGAAGAACCGGCAGGTTCGCCTGTTGCAGCAGAACTTTGATCTGTTCAACCTGATCCTGTGCAATATCGCCCAGCCTACAGGAGAGTTCGGCAGCCATCACCATACCTGTGGCAACCGCTTCACCGTGCAACCATTCGCCATAGCCAAGATGCGTTTCAATGGCATGACCAAAAGTGTGTCCAAGATTTAGAATGGCACGAATACCAGACTCTTTTTCATCCTCTGCCACGACTTTCGCCTTATCGGCACAAGAGCGATGAATGGCGTAAACCAGTGCATCCGTATCCCGTGCCATCAGTTTGTCGATATTGGCCTGCAGCCAGGCGTAAAACTCAGGATCACAGATCAAACCATATTTGATGATTTCCGCGATACCGGCAGACAACTCGCGATCAGGCAGGGTAGCCAGCAGATCTGTATCAATGATGACTGCGTTCGGCTGATGAAAAGCCCCGATCATATTCTTACCGAGGGGATGATTGACGCCGGTTTTACCACCCACCGATGAGTCCACCTGCGACAGCACGGTGGTAGGAATCTGGATAAACTCAACACCACGCTGGTAACAGGCCGCAGCAAAGCCAGCCATATCGCCAACAACCCCCCCACCCAGGGCAATCAATGTCGTGGTACGGTTATGACGTGCCTGCAGCAAACCATCAAAAACCGCTTCCAGGGTTTGCAGGTTTTTAAAGGCTTCACCATCTGGCAGCACAATGTCGATAACATCAAAGTCGATAACGTCAAAGTCATTCAGCAGGGATTTCAGCTTATCCAGATACAGGGGGGCAATGGTTTCATTGGTCACTATGGCGACTTGCTTCGCCCTGATCCGGGGCGTCAGCTTTGAAGCATCAGACAGTGTTCCGGAACCAATAAAAATAGGATAACTGCGATCGCCAAGATCAACCGTCAACTCAAGCATTATAATCCTCGACTTCGCTCTACGGTCTTGATGATTTCATGAATCAGGGATTTGGGAGAATACCGTTCCGTATCCAGGGTAAGGTCTGCCAACCCTGCATACAGTGGTTCACGCTCTGCCAGCAGGTTTTCCAGCACAGCCTTGCGGTCAGGTCTTTGCAGCAGCGGGCGCTGTTTGTCCTTTGCCGTACGCTCCAGCTGTGCGGCTACTGACGCTTTCAGAAAAACAACCAGCCCATTGGTACCCAGGTGTCGACGATTCTCCTCCTGAGTGACAACGCCCCCGCCGGTCGCCATTACAACCCCACGTTCTTCACACAATTCACGAATCACCTGACGCTCACGCTGACGGAAGCCTTCTTCCCCTTCAACGTCAAATATCCAGGGTATATTCGCCCCGGTACGAGCTTCAACCTCGTGATCCGAGTCATAAAATGGCAGTCCCAGCTCTTTTGCCAGCATCCTGCCAATGGTACTTTTTCCAGCCCCCATGGGACCAACAAGATAAATATTTGTTAACGGCATGTCTTGTCGCCCGACCTCCTGCCTATGTGTAGGCGAGACTAGCGCATAGTACGAGTGTCTGACAAATAAAAAACGGGAGCACTGCCTGTAAACAATGCTCCCGTTCAGAAAATGTTCGCCCGATATCAGCGCAGCGCGACATTCTCATTAATTACGCGAGGTGTGATAAAGATCATCAACTCAGACTTAACATCTTTGTTTGTTTTTCTCCTGAACAGGGCTCCAACATAAGGGATATCCCCCAATAGTGGAACTTTTGCAGCAGTATTGTTTTTAGTTTGTGTGAACACCCCACCCAAAACAACCGTGGAACCATCTTTTACCAACACCTGAGTATTGACTTCATTCTTATTAATGGTTGGCACACCATTAGGAGCAGGATCGCCCTCAGAGTCGTTAGTCACTTTCACATCCATAATGATACTACCCTCAGGTGTAATCTGCGGCGTTACTTCCAGTGATAAAACAGCATCTTTAAAAGCAACAGAGGTTGCGCCGCTTGAGGTCTTTTCTTCATAAGGTATCTCTTTACCTGCTTTTATAACCGCTTTGGTTTTATCCGCAGTGATCACCTTAGGCTGGGAAACCGCCTCACCTCCACCATCGGAAAGGATAGCGGATAGCTCCAGATTCAGTATGGTGCTGTTTGTGGCAAAACCAATAGCCAGACTGGTTGCGTTGGTGGTGCCTGTACTAAGATCAACAAAGGCATTATTGCCCAGAGTCAGTGACGGATTGGCTGCATCCCCACCTTCAGGAGCGTTGCCACGGGTTGTCCCACCGTCGGCGCTGGCAATGGTACCCCTCCCTCCAAGCCCTATTTTACGATGCTCACCACTGGTTAATTCTGAACTGCCCCCCCACTTAACACCCAGCTCGCGGGAGTAATTGGAGTTAATATTGACAATACGCGCCTCAATCATCACCTGCCGGACCGGAATATCCAGCCGGGTAATCAGCGCCCGTATTTCATCCAGCTTTTCCTGCGTATCTTTCACCAGCAGGCTATTGGTTCTGTCAACCACCTGAACCGAGCCCCGATCCGTCAACAAACCGGAATCATCACTTCCAGACAGAACATCAGCTATTTCCTTGGCATCCGCATAGTTAATCTGAATCAGATCGGTATAGACCGGTGCCAGCTCGCGAATCTGCTTGTCGTTCTCCAGCTGTTGACGCTCTCTGGCAGCAATCTCTTCTGCCGGAGCCACCGTCAGCACATTGCCCTCCTGACGCTTATCCAGCCCCTTGGCCTTGAGTACGATATCCAGTGCCTGATCCCATGGGACATTCTGCAACCTCAGTGTCACATTGCCGGTGACGGTATCGGAAGCCACAAGGTTCAGGTCAGTGAAATCTGCAATCAGCTGCAACACTTCACGCACTTTGATGTCCTGAAAGTTCAGGGAAAGCTTGTCACCCTTGTAAGAAAGACCACGACGACCCCGGTTATAATTCTGCTGAGTAGCCGGTTTAACACTGACCGTCACCACATTATCAGCCTGATAGGCGAGATAATCGAACTCGCCTTTGGACTCAATAACAATCACCGCATTGCCATCTTCCGTTTTGGCGTCGATATATTTCACAGGCGTGGCAAAGTCCATAACATCCAGACGGTTTCTTAAGCGTCCGGGCAATACATTTCCCTGAAACTCCAGACGGATACGTCCGGCGACTTCATTCATGTCCATAGGAATGCCAGCATTGGCCAGCGTAATAACAACATTACCCTCACCTTCCTCACCGCGCTGGAAGTCAATATGGGTGATCCCTCTACCACCAGGTTCTACCATCGGCGCACCTGACTCGGCCACCATGGGGGACAGCCCCGGATCGTTGGAATAAACACTCTGCTGGCTATCACCCCCGAGATAAACATAAAGGGCATTGCCATCATTTTTAGTGGAAAAGCTGGTAGGGGTGCGCAGATTTACAACCAGGCGGGTACGGTCACCCGCTTCCAGAACCGTGACACTCTGGGCGTTATCAAAGCCAATTTCATTATATTTAGCCAGAGAACTGCGGGTATAAGGCAAGTCGATGGATATTCTGGGCGGTTGGTCAACACTGTAGCCTTTTGCCTGTGGGGCAGGTCCGTCAAACATCAGTCTCAACTCCACCATACCACCCGGCAGGGAACCTGCATCCATTTTCTTAAGGGTGACGGCCCAGACCGAAGTTGGCATCCACGCCAGCAAAACAAACAGCAGTATGGCTGCCGAAGTCTGCACTACGGGCTTTGTATTCATCGAAATGCCCCATCCCTGAATTTATTATTATTCTTCTATTCGGCACTGTCAGGGAAAAATCCAGCCTCCTTGTGGACCTTATCCGCTTTGTGCCTTTTGGAGAGGCAAAGTTGAATTTACAGGTTACTGGCCACCCAGAATCAGTGACCGTGGTCGCTCTATCCAGAGGTCATCACCTGCCGGAATAATCTCTATGACCCGAAGCTCCTGTTCATCAATGTAATCAATGCGCCCGTGGTTGCGACCCATATAGTCGCCCACCCCCACACGATGAACACCTTCACTGGTACGCACCAGCCCCCATAATCCATCTTCATTACTGATTGAGCCCACCAGAGAAATGGATTCAATATCGAACTGCTCCAGAAAGCTTTTCTCCCGGGTCAGATTCGGCTTAACGTTACTGTTGATCTGGTGATGATTGGATTTAAGAATGACCGGTGGCTCAAATGGACTACGCATTCCTGCCGCCTGGTAAGCAAAGGCTTCATAAGGCTTGAATTCAGGCAAAGGCTCAATTTTCCCGGTAGGCTTGGCGCGCATTTCCCGCATGTACTGATCAATATCAGCCTTACCCGATTGTCCGCCACACCCCATGACAGACAACATTACTCCCGCCAGAAAAACCCACTGCCACCGTTTCATCATTCGGCCTCCCTATCGTTATAACGATAAGTTCTGGCCACAATATCCATTTTCAGTTTATTGCTGCCAGGCAAAGGGTCAATGGAGAAATCGTGCAGGGTAACAATTCTTGGAAGACTGGCAACACCACTGACAAAACTGCCCAGATCATGATAATTCCCCTTCACGGTAATGCTGATAGGCAGTTCAATATAAAATTCCGTCGTTTTTTCCGGCTGCAGCTTAATGGCCTCAAACTGCAGCCCCGCTCCCCGACCGGTAAAGGTAATGTCTTCCAATAACCCCGGCACTTCTGTATCACTTGGCAGCTGCCTGACCAGCGCACCAAAAGAATCCTCTATCTGCCGCATCTGCTCTCGATAGGCTCCCAGGTTTGCTGACTGAAACGCCTTGGTCCGGAACTGCTCTTTAAGCTCTTTCTCCCTGGCGACTTCCCGGTCAAGCTGGGTTTGAAGCCCGCTCAAATGAAACTGATACCCCAGAAAAATAACCAGCAACAAAACCAGCAGGCAGGAAATGATGCGTATCGGCAGGGGCCAGGCACCCACATTTTCAAAATCCAGATCCGCCAGATCCAGTTCCGACAGATTCAGCTTTTTCAGCGATTCACCAATATTCATGATCTGTCACCATCATCATCAGAGTCGGGGGTAGTTTGCTGAATGGTCAGATCAAATTCATTCTGTCGTTCGCCATTAACGGTAACTTTTCTGACAGCAGTCAGGTTAGGAGCGGCAAACCAGTCGGAGCTGTTAAAATTTCGCATCAGGGCAGATATCTGGTTATTAGACTCAGCAATTCCAACCAGTTTCACTGTGCTGTCTTTCATAGACACTTTTTTGAAATAAACTCCCTTAGGCACCACCCTGACCAGCTGATCAAAAACCCGAACACTAACGGGCCGGTTGCCCTGCAGGCTCTGGATAACCTTCATACGTTCCAGCAGTTGCTCACGTTTTTTGCGAAGGTCCTTAAGTTCAGTAATGCTCTTGTCGAGCTTTTTGATATGACTTTTCAGGTACTGGTTGCGACTGACCTGGGCATCAACAGAACCCCTGCTCATCATGTCGCCAGTGAAAATTACAGCGCCGCCAATCATGGCACTCACTGCCAGTGCGGCCAAAAACCGTTTCTTACGTTCTTCCCTGAGCTGTTCCCGCCAGGGCAGCAGGTTGATTCTGGCCATCAGTCAAAACTCCTCATGGCCAACCCACAGGCAATGGCAAGCGCCGGAGCGTTAGAAGCCAGTTTGCTGGCATCCACTTTTCCGGCCACAGACATTTTTGCGAATGGGTTGGCAACAATGGTTTGTGTTCCCAGCTTTTCCTGCATCAGGGCCGCAAGACCATTCAGGGAAGAAGAGCCGCCCGCAAGAATAATGGCGTCAACATCATTAAACCGGGTGGCCGAGTAAAAGAACTGGAGGGAACGGGAAACTTGCTGAATAATGGCTTCTTTAAAAGGCTCAAGCACTTCGGATTCATAATCCCCGGGCAACCCCCCTTCACACTTGGCTTTTTCCGCCTCCTCAGGCTCCAGCCCGTACCTTCTCTGAATCTCATCTGTCAGCTGACGACCGCCAAACAACTGTTCACGGGTATAAATATTCTGACCTTTACTGAGGACATTAAGGGAGGTATTGCTGGCACCAATATCAATAATGGCCACCACCGGATCATCCTCTGGCAGCTCCAGTAAATCTTCCAGCAATTCAAAAACGCGCTCCATGGCAAACGCTTCAACATCCACCACCTTGGCTTTCAGACCTGCCGCTTCCAGTGCAGACTCGCGCAGTTCTACATTATCCCGCCGACAGGCTGCCAGCAGCACCTCGGCACGCTCCGGATTTTTTTCTTTAAGTCCCAGCACTTCAAAATCAATAGCCACTTCATCCAGTGCGTAGGGAATGTACTGGTCTGCCTCTACCGCAATCTGGGACTCCATCTCGTCATCGCTGAGTGAAGCATCCATTTCAATGGTTTTTGTGATCACTGCAGAACCGGACACCGCAATAGCCGCATTCTTGACCCCGGAACGGGAAAGGGCAACGGCTTTGCTAATGGCTTCACCAACCGCTTCGGCTTCCTGAATATTATTTTCAACAACAGCACCCGGCGTCAGCGGTTGCTCGCCAAACGCCTCAACGCGGTACTTATTACCACTGCGGCTGAGTTCAAGAACCTTAACAGACGTCGAACTGATATCGATGCCCAGGACAGAATTAGATTTATTTTTGAACAGTCCTAACACGGATCTGATCCCTGTTCATTTGTTATAAAGGGTATAATTTCAATTAAATATCAGTATTTGCTATTCCGCAATTACCGAAACAAACGAGACCTGATCCTCACCCCGGACTCACCAGAATGTGACAGCTACGGACACAAACCGCCACAACCACCGGGTAACATCGTCAAAATTATTTCAGGGTAACGTAAACTTCCCCGTTTTGTAGGGCATCAGAGTGTTTTCCCTTTATAATGCCCCCACAGGATCGGCTCAATGAGCTGAGAGGCTCAGATAAACTGGATATCCCGGCAGAATGAAGCGAATGGTTAAATTTTTAAAATTCTTACTATGGAGTGGCCTTGCCGGTGGCGGTGGCGCACTGCTGATCGCAGCCAGTGCCTATCTGTACCTGAGCCCTTCCCTGCCATCTGTTGAAACTCTGCGGGACGTTCACCTGCAAACCCCGCTGCGGGTTTTCACCCGTGACGAGAAGCTGCTGGCCGAATTCGGTGAAAAGCGCCGGACACCGGTTCGTATTGAAGAAACCCCGGAATTCCTGGTTAAGGCGTTTATGGCTGCCGAAGATGACCGCTTCTATTCCCACCCGGGCGTTGACATTGTTGGCCTGGCACGTGCAGCAGTGCAACTGGTATCGACCGGCAGCATTCAGTCAGGCGGTAGTACCATTACCATGCAGGTGGCGAAAAACTTCTTTTTGAGCCATGAACGGGTCTTCTCGCGTAAATTCAATGAAATACTGCTGGCTTTGCAGATTGAGCGGGAACTCGATAAGTCTGAAATCCTTGAACTGTACCTGAATAAAATTTATCTGGGCAACCGCGCCTACGGTGTTGAGGCTGCCGCCCATGTTTACTACGGCAAGTCCATTGACGAACTGAACCAGGCCCAGCTGGCAATGATTGCCGGCCTGCCAAAAGCGCCTTCCCGCTATAACCCGATCAACGACCCGGAAAGAGCCCTGATTCGCCGTGACTGGATTCTTGGCCGTATGCTGGATCTTGGTTATATCGACCGGACCGATTACCAGACAGCGGTCAACCAGCCAGTAACGGCCCGCTACCACGGCGCCCGCATTGAACTACAAGCGCCGTATGTCGCAGAAATGGTTCGTCAGGAGATGATCGAAATGTACGGCCCTGAAGCCTATACAGAAGGGTTTCAGGTGTACACGACAGTCGACAGCTCCCTGCAGGAAGCCGCAAATCAGGCCGTAGTCGATGGTCTTTTTGCCTACACAGAACGGCATGGTTATCGAGGCCCTGTTACCAACCTCAACGAAGCAGACCGTAATCTTGAAATCAATAACAGTGAGATTAAGTCTAACGTTGACGTCTGGAAAGAGGCTCTGAAAAATGCCCGTTCCAACAGAATTCTTATGCCAGCAGTGGTCACCGCCGTTGAAGACAAAACAGCTCATATTCTGCTGCGTAACGACAAAATTGACGTTATCGAATGGGACAACCTGAACTGGGCAAAGCGTTACATTAACGTGAATGCTTTTGGTTACGATCCGAAATCTGCGGGTGAAGTTTTAAAAGTCGGCGACCTGATTCTGGTGCGCAAAATGCCGGACGGTCGTTATCGCCTGAGTCAGGAGCCTGAAGCCCAGTCTTCACTAGTGTCCATGAACCCAGAGGACGGTGCTATCCTGTCCCTGGTGGGCGGCTTCAACTTCTTCGACAGCATGTATAACCGCTCAACCCAGGCTGTAAGACAGGCTGGCTCATCGTTCAAACCATTTATTTATGCTGCAGCCATTAATGAGGGTCTGACCGCTGCCACCATGATTAACGACGCTCCCATGGTATTTGCCGACGAAGGACTGGAAGGCACCTGGCGTCCAAACAACGACAACATGAAGTTCAATGGCCCAATGCGCCTGCGGGAAGGTCTATACCGTTCCCGCAATCTGGTCTCCATTCGATTGCTGCGGGAAATCGGCATCAACCGAACCATTAACTTCCTGGAAGGTCTGGGTTTTGAAGACGGCACCATGGAACGAAACCTTGGCCTGGCCCTGGGTAATGTCTCCATGACACCGTTGCAGCTGACCACCGGTTACGCCACCATCGCCAATGGCGGTTATAAAGTCAGCCCCTATCTGATTGACCGGGTTGAAACCATGGATGAAGTACTGTTCAGGGCTTCGCCAGCAACCGCCTGCCCCGAATGTGAAGACCTGCCGGACAACCCTGAAGAACAGACCGCTGCACAGACAGAAATCTCTGAGGCCGGGTCAGGTTCTGCCATCGTTCTGGCCCAGGGAGACCAGAATCACAATGTCGTTGACCTGACCGGCGAGCGGGACACCCAGCGCATAACTCCTGCTGAACAGGTAATGGATCCGCGGGTTAACTACATCATTAACGACATCATGAACGACGTCATCTGGAAAGGTACAGGCCGTCGTGCGCAGGTGCTGAAACGCCGCGATATCGGCGGCAAAACCGGTACCACCAACGACAGTAAGGATGCATGGTTTGTCGGCTTCAACCCGGAAGTGCTGACCAGCGTCTGGGTCGGCATGGACGATTACACGACACTCGGTCGCTGGGAATACGGCGCAAACGCCGCTCTGCCAATCTGGATTGACTTTATGAAAGTCGCACTGGATGGCAAGCCAGAGCAGCGCCTGCCACAACCGGAGGGCATGGTAACACTGCGAATTGATCCGAAAACCGGTCGCCTCGCACGACAGGGCGACAACGACGCGATTTTTGAAATCTTCCGTCAGGAAAAAGCCCCTACGACGGTGAGTGAAGGCTCTGTACCTTCTCTGGATGACTTTGGGCAGTCGTTTAAGCCTGAAGATTTGTTCTGATTACTTGCCATACTGTGGGTACCACACCATTGGTACCCGGCAGTTTATCCTTTTGCTGTTTTATTGTCTCAACCACACCCAGATTGTAATCGTCACCCCAGTTACTCCTGTCACGCATCATCGCTTCCCGTACCGTCTTCGACGTGGATAAAGAATCTGAGGTCATCACAACCTATTCCTTCCAAATCAATCAAAGTTATATAGACCAATTATTTAATAATGATTGCATCCAAAAGAAATTCTATAAATACCATCAGCGTGGTCTTTATAAAAAGTTCATACTTCTTGCCTGAATAATAATTACTCAACCATATGAATTCATATTTTTTGACTCATTGTTCAGGAAAGGTGTATATGAAAAAAGAGCAGTTTAAAGAATTGGTATCTGACTACGCCCTGGATGGATTGTCTTTGGTGGCATCTATTGTTGACGAGCTGACGAACACAAATATTGGTTCTATGATTTCTGACGGTGTTGCCAATATTTCTGAAGCGGCCGGAAGTTCTGAGCCGGCAAGTACCCCTAATCCTCTTTTTATATCGCACGGACACATTTTTGACGGTCAGTCAAAGATAGTTCAACACTATTTTTTTAACAGGAAACTCAAAAAAATTGGTGGTGGCATTTTTTCAGCGGTAGGAAATCTTGGTTCAGCCGCTACCCAGGTTAATGCCACAGGTATTGCCCGTCACGCAAGGGCCGAGGCCAAAACAATCGCACATATCACCAGATTAAAGCAGCTCTCCAGCCGATTTAGCCAAAGTGAATACCTGACTCAACTATGCGCTGTGCTTCTTAAAATGAAAACGCTAAAAGCCATCAGCCGTGGTGGTCAGCTTGCCGCTGATTGTATTCCCATGTCTATTGCCAGTGGTGTAGTGGGGGCAGCCAGTGGTATTGGCGGTGGTATCGTGGCAAATAAATACAGCAGCCTGGTGTTACAAACCTCAATACTATTACATTGGCGAGCCTTCCAGGAATTACAGTTAAGCTCTACATTTGGCGGTAGTGGACCAGCCACGCAGATGGTACACGAATTATTTGGCCAGACCCTGCGCCGTGGTGCTCCTGACTGGTCAAAAGTAGATAGTTATGTTCGCGACCCGGCAGGATGGACTGTCATTCAGGATAAAATCAACCTGATTTGAGGAAGCCACGCATGGAAAAATGTCCGACCACCCTCCCTCTTGCAGTCTCCTCTCTTGTCAGTTTGGCCGTTAGGCAGCCAAACCTGTTGAACTGATAGTGTATACAGCTGTTGAAATCGACCTGCTGGCTCGCTACAAAAAGGCGTTTGAAAAAGATAACCCTGACGTTCGTATTCTCTGGGTGCGTGACTCTATCGGTGTGATGACCGCTAAATTACTGGCTGAAGAATATAGTCCGGCCCGAAACTTAGCTTTATGCCGTCGTATGCATCCGTGACTTATGATTTGCTCTAATCCTGCCCTTTACCAAGCATCCTTCCTTTGATGACTGCTTCTGCGCTGTATTTTCACCTATTACCCATACGTCAAATGACTAATAAAATCTGTCCTGTTGCACAACACAACTAAACACATTTAAGAAGTATTAAAATGGACAGATTAGTCAAAACCGTTGCCATTGTGGGGTTATCTGGCTTGATGGTGGCTTGTAATAGTGATGATTCCGGTTCATCAACTCCACCAAAACCAGTAATTACCAGCCTGACCAAAGCTGGTGACTTAACTCCTGGCTCGATAGTCAAAGCCATCTCTACTTGTGATGATTGCTCGCCTGAAAACACCAAGTACACATGGGTTGTTGAAAAAGAGGGTGCGATAGATATAACTGAAGACAAATACTTCAAAGTACCAGATGAAATTGCTGGAAAAACAGTCAGATTGATAGCAAAAGCACATGGTTCTGACACTGAAGAGTATGTCGTCTTTCAGCGAGTGACTGTAGACTCTATTTACCAGAATGATTATTCATTTGTAGCATTAAGAGACAATGGAAGTATTGTCGCTTGGGGGAACAATAAGTACGGTGGCGATATCCAAGTCGGGAGCAGTGGTGATTTTAGTTCAGGGATCATTGATATAATCTCCACTCCATATGCCCATGCTGCTCTGAAAGAAGATGGTAGTGTCATGGCATGGGGCTGGGACTATGGCGGCGGTGATATCAATATGGGCAGTGGTGGAAACCTTTCATCTGGAATCAAAAAAATCTTTTCCACACAGCAAGCTTTTGCAGCCCTTAGAGATGACGGCAGTGTTATTTCGTGGGGGCATCCAGAGATTGGCAATGTAAATAATGGATCAGGAGGAGACCTCAGCTCTGGAGTTATTGACATAGTTTATGCTTGGTCAGCATTCGCTGCTCTCAAAGATGATGGAAGTGTCGTTACCTGGGGCTTTGGCTATGGTGCAGATTCAAGTAGTTGTGCCAACTTCCTTAGTTCTGACATTACACAAGTTTTTGGGAATACCTATGCATTTGCAGCATTAAAAGAGGATGGAAGCGTATGTGCCTGGGGTGACCCTAGAGGCGGTGGAGATATCACAGTAGGGAGCGGGGGGGATTTAAGCTCTGGAGTAGTCAATATCATTCCGGGAATAATGACCTTTGCAGCTATTAAAGAGGACGGTAGTGTCGTTGCCTGGGGAAATTCAAGATATGGTGGGGATGTAACTGTTGGCAGCGGAGGAGATTTAAGCTCTGGGGTAAAGCAAGTCATTCCTACAACAAATGGCTGGGCATTTTCAGCTTTAAAGGATGATGGAAGTGTCATTGCCTGGGGTAGTTTTACTAACGGTGGTGATGTCAATTTTGGCAATAAAGGTGACCTTAGTTCTGGTGTTGACAGAGTTGTTGCAGGAACCAGAGCCTTCGCAGCAATAAAAAAAGACGGGAGCGTTGTTACTTGGGGGGGCTTAGATACCTCAGTCGACCCAAATAACCCTGATCTTAATTCCGGAGTTATAGATGTTATTCCAACAAATCCATCTGGTCATGATGGCAGTGCTTTCACAGCGATCAAAAAGGATGGCAGTATTGTCGCATGGGGCGATGAGAGCCAGGGAGGAGATATTACCCACGGTAGCGGCGGAGACCTCAGCTCGGGAGTTAGCCATATCTTCGCTACGAGTACTGCCTTTAGTGCCTTAAAAGATGATGGAAGTGTAGTTGCCTGGGGCAACCTGGAGCGCGGAGGGGACACATCTTATGGAAGCAGTGGCGATTTAACGGCTGAAGTTAAGCAAGTTTACAGTAACCGTAACGCGTTTGCTGCGCTAAAAGATGACGGACAAGTTATTACTTGGGGAAATCTGGAAACTGGAGGTTTCAGTCATCATATTGAGAGTGAATTGCAACCCCACGACATAATTATTGAAAGCAGCCTATGATTGGAAGTGCGCCTTTAATCACCAAAGGCGCACTCTGAAAATCAAACGTCGTCCAAAGACTTCAGCGGATAATGCGCCGGATACCCCAGCTTAGCCACACCTACTCTCAATGGCTGCCTCTGCCACCGCCGCAGACACCTTACCCAGCAAACGTGGGTCAGTTGGCTTTGGAATAATATAGTCCGGCCCGAAACTTAGCTTGATGCCGTCGTATGCATCCATCACTTCCTGTGGCACTTCTTCTTTTGCCAGATCACGAATCGCATTCACTGCCGCTACTTTCATGGCTTCGTTAATGCGGCTCGCACGCACATCCAGTGCGCCACGGAAAATAAACGGGAAACCCAGAACATTGTTGACCTGATTCGGGAAGTCGGAACGGCCGGTCGCCATAATCACATCGGAACGGGCTGCGTTCGCTACTTCAGGATGAATTTCAGGGTCCGGGTTGGCACAGGCAAAGACAATCGGGTTCTCTGCCATCGTTTGCAGCTGTTCAGCAGACAGCAGGTTTGGACCGGAAAGACCCAGGAATGCATCGGCACCCAAGATGGCATCGTCCAGTTGACGACGGTCGGTGTCTACTGCAAACAGGGCTTTATACTGGTTCAGGTCATCACGGCCGGTGTGGATAACCCCTTTGCTGTCCAGCATCAGAATGTTTTCCGGATTCATGCCGCAGCTGATCAGCAGTTTGACACAGGCGATGGCTGCAGAGCCGGCACCCAGACAAACCAGTTTTGCTTCTTCTATCTTCTTGCCTGCGATATCCAGAGCATTCAACATACCGGCAGCCGTTACAATGGCGGTTCCGTGCTGGTCGTCATGGAATACCGGAATGTCGCATTCCTCGATCAGGCGTCGTTCAATTTCAAAACACTCTGGCGCTTTAATATCTTCAAGATTGATTCCGCCGAAACTGCAGGCGATATGCTTTACCGTATCAATAAAAGCCTGAGCGCTTTCTGTTTCCACTTCAATATCAATGGAATCAACACCGGCAAAGCGCTTAAACAGCAACGCCTTGCCTTCCATCACCGGCTTACTTGCCAGAGCGCCAAGATTACCCAGCCCCAGAATAGCGGAACCATTACTGATGACCGCTACCAGGTTGCCTTTGCCAGTGTATTTGTAGGCGTTTTCAGGGTTAGCAGCGATTTCACGTACAGGCTCCGCAACGCCCGGACTGTAGGCCAGAGAAAGGTCCCTGGCCGTCTCCGCTGATTTGGTCAGCGCAATTTCAATTTTGCCGGGTTTGGGATGAGCGTGATAATCAAGAGCCGCTTGCTTCATAATGTTTTTGTTCCAACCTACTCAAGAACAGGGAGAGCTTCAATCAACGAAATAATCAAATCGCTTTGATTGACATTGAACTGGCAGAATATAGGAACCCTATTTTGTGAACAAGCTCAGGCAGGTTAAGAAAAGTACATCTACAGACCAAATTCCACGAAATGGAACCGAATTACTTATCGCTGCAACGGTTTAAATACAATTGCACTGACTTTTACGGGTACTGTTTTCTCTAATTTATGCGCTTAATGGCAGGGGAATGATAGATACCCATAATCCAGGGTTTGTACTTTTTGGATTCACGCTTGCGTGGAGTGCTTTTCATTACCCAGCCTCGGGCTTCAATTTTCCGGCCAATCGCGTTTCTCAGCCAGCGTTCATCAGCACCGGACTTGAGTACGCGCAGCACCAGAGGTCCGTTCAGGTCAACCCAGTAGTAATCGCTGTCGCGGGGCGCACGAACCGCCATGACAATACCGCTGACCAGATGAAAGCCTGACGTCATGGGTTGATGACTGATATCAAGAACAGGGTGTTTTGACCAGACGCCACGTCCCGCTTTTCGGGCATCGTTTTCCCGTTCGGAAAAGCAGTCGTTATAGGCACTGCGATCATCGGGGAACAGCTGGAAAGCCAGCCCTTTCTCCAGCAGTATGGCTTCTACAGAACGACCATCCGGCATAAACAGGTGTGCCAGCACTCTGCCATGCTTATCCTCCCCACGTTCGGCTCTCTGCATCTGCAATCTGGGAGAGTTTTTTAACAATCCTCGCAGGGCTTCCGTCGCCTGATCGCCAAAAGGCTCATCCTTCAGCCCATCGTGTGCTGTTTCCGGAGTATTCACCGAAGCAAGGCGTACCTTTCTGCCATCTTCAAGCCAGAGGGTATCGCCATCAACGATATAATCCCAGACAACGGCTTCTGACCTGCCCTTAATAAAGCAGTTAGCTTCCGCATCCACTTCAGCCCATGAAAAAGGAACGAAAGTACAGCTTAAAAAAAAGGCGCCTACCCAATGGTAAAGCGCCTTTTTTTTAAGCTGCTTTAATCGCAGCAACCTGCCCCCGGGCAGAGAGCCCCGAACGAATACGGGGCTGAGTCTGTCCAGGGTAGGCATACTCACAATTACTTGCGAGTGCTGAGCTTGCCGAAACGCTTGTTGAAGCGTTCGATACGGCCGCCGGTATCCATAACTTTCTGGGTGCCGGTGTAGAATGGGTGGCACTTGGAGCACACTTCAATGTGCAGGTCCTTGCACAGAGTAGAGCGAGTCTGGATTTTGTTACCGCAGGAGCAGGTAACTTCGATCTGGTCGTAGTTCGGATGGATTTCCGGCTTCATGATATCTACCTCAAAAAACGCATGCCGCCACTGCACAGCGCCAACATTATAGCTATACAGCATAAGTATGATGTCGGTTATGGAACAGCACCGCACACAAGCAAGCTGGCGCTTTCAGTCTGAAAACACCAACCCCTGGAAATTGAGGGCGAATCATACCAGAGTATCGGTGTCAAGCAAACCTCCCCTGCTGCCCTTACGGTTCAAGGGCTGGCACCCGATTTCTGTACATTGAGGGTACAACCCGAAATGGACTCAGGGTAAACTGCCAGAACCAGTCAAGAGTCCGCTTCATGAGTTCCAGCAACGACATCATTCTCAGCATTGCTGTCCCTACACCATTGCGTCAGCTGTTTGATTATCTGCCGCCCAAAGGGGTTGATTCAGCCCTTTTGCAACCGGGTATGCGGGTTCAGGTTCAGTTTGGCCCCCGCAGACTTCTGGGCATTATTGAAGCGATAAAAGACCAGTCCGACTGCCCGCCCGATAAACTGCGCCATGCCAGCGGCATTCTTGAAAACAGCCCCATTCTACCTGACAGCATTATGACCCTGTGTCGTTGGGCAGCCAGCTATTACCATTACAGTCTGGGTGAAACCTTATCTCTTGCCCTGCCTCAGGTACTCAGGCAGGGCAAACCCGCTTCAGCAGGCTCCATTACGCTCTGGAAAAGTAGCTGCGAGCTGGACAATGCCCTGAGAAAACAACTGAAAGGCGCGAAACGCCAGCTGCAGGCTCTGGAATTAATCCAGGACGCCCCCCTGGGCATCAGTGAAGTGGAACTGAAAGAAGCGGGAATCAGCAAAACCATTCTGACCAGTCTGGCCAAAAAACAGCTGGCCAGCCGCTGCGAACTGGAAGTCCATGACGAACCGTTTGATTCAGCCACCCAGATTCTCAGGGAAGCCCCCCTGACTCTCAACCCGGAACAGCAGTTTGCCCTGGAAGGTATACTGGAGACACCGTCCTTTCACCCGGTACTGTTAGAAGGGGTCACCGGCAGCGGCAAAACCGAAGTCTATTTACAAGCCATTGCTGCCAGTCTGAAGGCTGGCAGGCAGGCTCTGGTGTTGGTGCCAGAGATTGGCCTGACGCCGCAGACCATTGAACGGTTCAGAAGACGCTTCAGAGTTCCGGTAGTCTGTATCCATTCTGGCCTGAGCGATGGCGAGCGCCTGCAATCCTGGCTGGCAGCCAACCGGACCAGCGCAGGCATACTGATTGCCACACGTTCCGGCGTGTTTACCCCCATACCGAAACTGGGGCTGATCATTATTGATGAAGAACACGACGGCTCCTACAAACAGCAGGATACCCTGCGCTACAATGCCAGGGATCTGGCCATCTACCGCGCTAAAATGGCAGACTGCCCGGTTGTCCTTGGTTCTGCCACCCCTTCGCTGGAAAGCCTGCAGAACGCCCGTACAGGCCGCTACAGCCACATTCAGATGAAAAGCCGCGCCGGTGGCGCTAAAGCCCCAACGATTGAATTGCTGGATATTCGCCAGCAGTTGCTAACCGACGGTTTTGCCCGGCCCATCCTTGACCGTATGCAGCGTACTTTGCAGCAGGGACATCAGGTCATGGTGTTTCTGAATCGCAGAGGCTATGCGCCGTCCCTGATCTGTCATGACTGTGGCGCTATTTCAGACTGCCCGCACTGTGACGCTCACATGACCCTGCACCGTCAGCCACCTCACATGCACTGTCACCATTGCGATTACCAGACCGCTATTCCCTGGGCCTGCCCGTCGTGCCACAGCAAAAAACTGCAACCTGCCGGTCAGGGAACCGAACGCAGTGAACAGGTGCTGTCACAATTGTTTCCTGATTACCCGGTGTTAAGGGTGGACAGAGACTCCACCCGAAGGAAAGACGCTTTGCCTGCATTGCTGGATAAGATCAATGAAGGCAAGCCCTGCATTCTTCTGGGTACTCAGATGCTGGCCAAAGGTCATCACTTTCCGGGGGTTACGCTGGTTGCCATTATCAACGCTGACGGTGGGTTATTCAGTTCAGACTTTCGGGGGTTGGAAAAAACCGGCCAATTGATTATGCAGGTGACAGGGCGTTCAGGGCGTGGACAGATGCCCGGTCATGTGATTATCCAGACCCACAATCCTCAGCACCCGGCACTGCAGATGCTGTCGATGAACGATTACACACGCTTTGCCAACAGCCTGTTCAGCGAACGACAGCATTTGCGCCTGCCGCCCTGTGGCTATCTGGCTGTATTTCGCACCGAGTCTGCCTATACGCAGGACGGGATGGCTTTATTAAAGCAGTTACGGGAGCTGGTCTTACAACACTTTGGAGAAACATCGTCGCTCACCCCGCTGGGGCCTCTGCCTGCCATTATGGAAAAGCGTCAGGGGCGTTTCCGGCAGCAGCTGCTGTTGCAGTCCGGTGAACGACCGGTTCTGCACCGGGCGCTGAAATACCTGGTGAGTTATCTGGATGGTTTAAAGCTGCCAAAGCACCTGCGCTGGACGCTGGATGTCGATCCTCAGGAAATGACGTGAAAGGCTTAGTTCTTACAGCATCCGGGCCATTGCCTGCATCTGTCCCCGCTGAAAGTTCTGCATGGCGGATGACCGGGCAAAATCCAGATAAGCCCTGATCTCGTTATCCGGCAAACTGCGATAGGTGTAGAGATAAATGTTACGCATCTCATCACTGATCCCTTTGCGTATAGCCGGCTTTTCCCTGGCCTTGAGAATTTCCGGCGGACGTGTGGGATATCCGTTCTGCACCGGCATGATTTCACGCAGCAATCGCTGAGCCCCCACAGACGCACTGGCCACCAGTTCGGTACCCAGCTCTTCGGCATCCATGGTTTCCATCAACTCTTCAATCAGGCGAATCCGGCTGGTACGGGGCAACTGCTGACTCAGCTTCTCTTCGATATACCCCTGCATACGCAAACGGTTGGCGGGGTCGTTGGCAGCCATTTCAAGGAACAACACCTTCTGGCCCAGATTAGAATTGTACCAGTCCAGAAGCCTGAGCAGCTCTCCGACACTCAATGCCTCATCCAGGGTAGCCAGCATGGAAGACCGGTAAAACGTGCGACTGTACCGCACCTCCACCACCCGGTTGACAGTGTTGATTACGGTTTCTGGCAGTGCGTACTCCTCACGGTTCAGCGTCATACTGGCACGCACCCAGTCAAGCTGCCGCTCCAGCTGGGCATTATCATAAAGCTCATTAAGAAGAACCTGTTTATCGGCGGAGAATGCCTGACCAGACGACAGCAACAGTATGATCAGCGCAACAGCAAATCCTTTTCTGTTTACGCTCATAACCAAGCCATAGTTAGAATTGTTAAAAAATAAACGAACGACTACCCAACAACTCTTCCAACAATAACGCCAAACAGGGTTAATCGTAAAGTTTCGACGTAATGGCCGTGACGGCCGTTTCTACTCTGAGGATTCTTGAGCCAAGGTGAATGCGTTCAAAACCCGCCTCTTCCAGTTTTTCAACCTCGTAAGGTATAAAGCCACCTTCCGGGCCAATCGCCAGTACCACTTCATCCGAGATCTGGTGTGGGCAGGAAATGCCCCCCACTGGGTGCGCCACCATTCCCCGCTTGCCGGCGACCATAGCGGGCAAACGATCTTCAATAAACGGTTTAAAGCGTTTTTCCTGAATCACTTCCGGCAATACCGTATCACGAGCCTGCTCCAGCCCCAGCACCAGCTGTTCATGAACCTTTTCTTCCGACAGCCAGGGGGACTGCCAGAAGCTTTTTTCAACCCGGTAGCTGTTCATTAACACAATGCGCTTCACCCCAAGGGCTGTCAGATGCTGAAGGCTGCGTTTCAGCATCTTGGGTCTGGGCAGTGCCAGCAATACGGTGAGAGGTAAAGCCGCTGGGGGCTGTTCCGTCAGAGACACATCCATTTCCATAAAATCAGCCGACAGGGCAGTGATTGTCCCCTCCCCCATCAGGCTGTTGACCCGTCCAACCCGCAGCGTGTCACCCACCTTTGCCTGATGCACACTCAGTACATGCTGCAGCTGCCGCCCCTGCAGTTTAACCAGAGAGTCCGATACAAAGTCGTCAGGTGTCAGCAACAGTAAATTCATAAATGCGCAAAGTCAGTAAAGTGATCAAATTGGACGCTTATTGTCCGGATTTACAGCCAGGGAGCAAGTCACACACCGCTCTGCTCTGGTTACTGAAAGATGGTTGCTGAAGAATGGATACTGGCTACTGCAATGGAACAGCCAGCAAATGCTTATAACTATAATAACGTCTGCAGGGGAATAAGGTTCTACAGGAGCATAAACATGATAAAGGGATTTTCTGACACGCTGTCATCCGGACTGGGGGCAAAGGGTAAGGATATTAAAGGACTGCTGACCAGCTGCGTCAGCTTGATTGGTAAAGACGCCGACATCTTTAAGCTCGCTTTTCGCATGACCCTGTTCAAAACCATAGCCATGACAATGTGCCTTGCCTGTGTCTACTACTTCATGATTGCTCAGGACTATCTGACAGGAATGCTGTTAATTCTGCTCACTCTTATGGCCGGGCCGGTATTTTCATTTATTCAAATGAGGTACAAAGCCGTTGGGTCATGGATGATTTACGATATTCTGCAGGGAAAAGACACCGATATATCCAGTGGTACCAGAGCTATAAAGGGCATGGGAGTCTCTTTATTTCTCTACTCAATCATTGACTATATGGTCAGATCAAAAAGCTCTGAAGGCTCTGACGAAGATTCAAATGCAGGCAGTAGCTTTTTTACCAGCCTGTTGCTGGGTGTTTTCAGTGAGGTCTGGGATCTGGTAAAAAATTTCTCCATGCCTGCTATTGTGATTGATCAGTCAACCATTCGACAGGTACCGGAGAAGCTGTCCCTTATCAAGAAAAACGTACCGGGAGCCATGGTGGGCGCGCTGGGTATTGACCTGATTGGCAGCCTTATTGGTTCCCTTTCCCTGGTGTTGTTTCTCCCCGCCCTGGCTTTGGGGGCAGGTGTTGGCTATTTGGGTCACTCTCTGTTTCCGGAAAGCTGGCTGATTCTGACAGACAACAATGAGGTGGTTGTTAATACACTGCCAATATTTATATTGTTGTTCATCAGTTTTGTCCTGTCTTCGCTGTTCACTTCCATTGTCGACATCGTTAAAACTTCTTATTTCACAACGTTTTACATAGCGCTCACCCGTCCCGACGACATTCAGGAAGAGCTGCGGTCGAAGGTGACCCATTATCTTGATTACGAAGGCAAGACCGATAACTACACATTCTTTAAAAAACAAGTGCCTGAAGATGAAAAAGGCTATGACTTAAATCCACAGACAGGCGATGACCAGAAAATCATTAGCCGGCTGGCCAATACCTTCAAAATCAATATCAAAAAGGGCATGACTAAAGAAAAAATCCATCAGGCTCTGCTGAAAAAGGGATATTCCAGGGAGCAACTGGATGCAGCCTTGAAACTTTATCAGGCGCATATCAATAAAAGAAAACGTAAACAACCATAAGTGAATGAAACAACAGAGATAAGGTTTCGCTCTTCTGGTCTCAGAGAAGCGCGACACCTTTGCGATATTCATCAATGATGATGTCAATTTCAGCAAGTAGTCTGCGCGCCAGCTGTTTGTCATCCATTTCGGCGATGGCCGCTTTCAGGTCATCAAGGTCTTCAAACCCTTCTGACAGAAGCGATTGCAATGGTGTCAGGCAGAATTCGCGGGCAATGACATTCAATTCGTACAGAATCACCTCGAAAGGTACTTCAAAGGGATTAAACTCCCGGGTAACCTTTCGTTCGGAGTCCTGACCAGACGAGTTACTGGCTGAGGGCTGGGGATACGACATACTTCCTCCCTGAGTACTGCAGCTCTTTTTTGTGGCTCTTTTTTAACTATCTCATAAACACAATAGACAAATATGAGCCGACCGGGCTGCCAACTGTATGACTTCTCCCTGCCATAAAAAACCAGTCTGAAAAAGGAGTCAAAGCGGTGACAGAATGTTACTCCGGACTGGAAGGCTTCAGTTTTGAAAAAACAATGCCTGCCTCGAACAGCAGCCACATGGGAATAGCCAGTAGTGACTGAGAGATCACGTCCGGTGGGGTCAGCAACATACCCATAACAAAGCAGCCCACGACAATATAAGGTCGTTTGACTTTCAGTCTTTCAACGGTAGTGATGCCTGACCAGACCATCAGAACCGTCGCAACCGGTATTTCAAACGCCAGCCCAAAGGCAAAAAACAGTTTGAGAATAAACTCCAGATAGCGGTTGATATCGGTCATCACCGTCACCGATTCTGGCCCCACACTGGTAAAGAAGGCAAAAATCAGCGGAAACACCACATAGTAGGCAAACGCCATCCCCAGATAGAACAGCACCACGCTGGCCACCAGCAGGGGAATCGCCAGACGCTTTTCACGGCTGTACAGACCCGGCGCAATAAACGCCCAGACCTGATGCAGGACGAAAGGAATTGCCAGAAAAAAAGACAGCACCAGTGTCAGTTTGAACGGTGCCAAAAACGGAGAAGCCACCTCGGTAGCAATCATGGTACTACCTTCCGGAAAATGGGCTCGTAACGGTTCAGACACGTACTGATAAATATCGTTGGCAAACCAGATCATGCCGATAAAGACCACCCCGATCACCAGCAGACTGTGGAGTAGCCGGCGGCGCAATTCCAGCAGGTGTTGCACCAGTGGTTGTTCTTTATCGTTTTCCGGTTCCGGAGCTTCGCTCATAAGGCAGATGGCTTATTGTTAGAATGACCTTTACTGTTTTTACTGGCTGGAGTCGCTTCGGAATGAGAGCTTTCGCTATCGACTGCTTCCTTCGAATGTTCATTTACAGGGTCATTCAACGACTCCTGCAAAGAGGCTTTGGTTTTTTCCAGTTCCCGCATGACATTTTCATTGTGAATCTGTCGTTTGATATCTTCGACATTCAACTCCCGTTCCAGTTCCTCCCTGGCGTTTTGAAAGCTGCGCCGCAGTTTGCCCACCCAGTAAGCGGTTGTCCGGATCGCACCAGGAAGGCGCTCTGGTCCCAACACCACCAGAGCGATCACTGCAATCAGAAGAAGTTCCGTGAAACCAATATCCAGCACCCGCTACCTCGTCAGGTTCCCCTTGAAAAAAAAGATCAGACCTTTTTATTGTCCTTCTCATCAGCAAAAGAAGCATCTGCCTGATCTTTTCTGTGATCCGCTCCGACGCTTTTTACATCCTGTTCTTTTCCGTCTTCATCGGTGTTAAGGGCTTTCTTAAACCCCTTAACGGCACCACCAAGGTCACCACCCAGCCCCCTCAGTTTTTTGGTGCCAAACAGCATGACGACGATCAACAGAATGATTAACAATTGCCACAGGCTAATTCCACCTACGCCCATAATTACCCCTCCTTTTCACTATGAAAATGCTGTTTAACGAGATCATTGCCCTCGCGAGGCTTTTTCTTCCAGCCCTGACAAGCCAAAACGACGTTCCAGCTCCTGCAATACATCCTTATGGGACAGGCCAAGATGAGAAAGCATGACCAGAGAGTGAAACCAGAGGTCAGCCGTTTCATAAACCAGATCCGACGTTGCGCCACCGGCTTCACAGGCTTTGGCAGCAATAATGGTTTCCGCCGACTCTTCGCCAACCTTCTTGAGAATTTTGTCCAGCCCTGCCTTGTGCAGGCTGGCTACATAGGAAGCCTCCGCTTCTGCGGTACGTCGCTGTTCCAAAATCTTTGCCAGTTGATCCAGCACATCACTCACTGTTCGTTTCTCCATTCTTTCCATGGGAGCTTCCATAACTCGCCCCATAAATCGCTTCAGGGTCTTTCAAAACAGGCTCAACTGTCACCCACTCGCCCTGCTCCAGACGACTGAAGTAACAGGATTCTCGTCCCGTATGACAGGCCATTCCGCCAACCTGTTCAACCAGCATCAGAATGGAGTCACTGTCGCAATCCAGTCGCAACTCTTTTAACTGCTGCACATGACCGGACGACTCGCCCTTGCGCCACAGTTTCCCCCGGGAGCGGGACCAGTATATGCCACGCTGTTCCTTTACCGTTAATGCCAGTGCTTCCCGGTTCATCCAGGCCTGCATCAGCACCTTGCCGGTTTTCCAGTCCTGGGCAATGGCAGCCACCAGACCATCACTGTTCCAGCGAACGGCGTCCAGCCAGTCATGATTTTCAGTCTGCTTAATCAACGACTCAGAAGCCATACACCTGCTCCTCCCATCATAATTCCCTGCCAGGGCATGACACTGACCCAGCCGGGTTCAAACAACAGGGTACCACCTGCCAGCATCAGGCCAGCGCCCAACCAGTTTAGCCACTTCCTGCGACGTTCTGCCTGCTTATACATATCCATCAGTTTCTGCTGATGTTCAGACAACTGCCTCAGGCTACCCAGAGCATTCTGAGCCATATTCGGCACACTCAGCACCCAGTCTGCTGCGTTCTTTTTTATGGATTTGGCAATGCCCAGCGGCCCGACCTGATCCTTCATCCACTTTTCCAGATACGGCTGCGCTGTTGCCCACAAGTCCAGGTCAGGATAGAGCTGACGTCCCAGCCCTTCCACATTCAGCAGGGTTTTCTCCAGCAGCACCAGTTGCGGCTGAACCTCCATATTAAAACGCCGTGCAACCTGAAACAGCCTGACCAGCAGATGCCCGAAGGAAATATCTTTTAAAGGTTTCTCAAAGATGGGTTCACACACGGTACGAATAGCTGCTTCCAGCTCGCCAACCGCGGTATCTGAAGGGATCCAGCCGGAATCTACGTGCAGTTGGGCCACTTTGCGGTAATCGCGCTTGAAGAAAGCCAGAAGGTTCGCCGCCAGATAGTACTGATCTTCCGGCTCTAACGTTCCAATAATGCCGCAGTCAATACCAATGTATTTTGGTTCCGCCGGGTTTTCGATATCCACAAAAATATTGCCGGGGTGCATATCGGCATGAAAAAAGCGATCCCTGAACACCTGGGTAAAAAAGATTTCGGTGCCACGCTCTGCCAGCTTTTTCATATCCGTACCCCGTGCTTTCAGGGTTTTAATATCCGATATGGGGACACCATAGATACGATCCATCACCATCACCCTTGAGCGACAGTAATCCCAGTGAACCTGAGGCACATACAACAGGGACGACGTCAGAAAATTGCGTCGCAACTGCGAGGCATTAGCGGCTTCACGCAGCAGATCCAGTTCATCCAGAATGGTCCGTTCATAATCCCTGATCACTTCCATGGGACGCAACCGTCTGGCTTCCCAAATCAGGGTCACCAGAATACGGCTGAACAGATACATCAGGGCAATGTCTTTGCGAATCACCTTTTCAATGTCAGGCCGGATGACCTTGATCACCACTTCCTCACCAGAATGCAGCTTCGCGCTATGTACCTGAGCCACCGAAGCGGACGCCATGGGTTCATGATCGAAGCGGGCAAAGAGTTCATCCACCGGCCTGCCCAGGTCTTTTTCAATGATGCCAACCGCCTCACTGGCGGGAAAAGGTGGTACCTGGTCCTGTAATCGCGCCAGTTCGTCACTCACATCTTCTGGCAGCAGGTCTCTACGAGTGGAAAGCAACTGACCAAACTTGATAAAGATAGGTCCCAGTGCTTCCAGTGATTTTCTCAGGCGAACGCCTCTGGGGTCGTGGTTACGAATAAACAGACGCCACGGCAATAAGCGGACAAACCACCTTGCCAGAAAAGGCAGTCGTTCCGGATCCACCAGTTCATCCAGACGATAGCGGGCAATAGCGCCAATGATTTTCAGTAAACGGGTCAACTGCAACACCCTTCACTCCCGTTCCTATTATTAACTGCGTTCATGGCTGACCATGAGCCCGGGTTTATTTATGTTTCGCTTTTATCTGCTCTTCCAGAGCGGAGATTCGTTTAGCTAATTCGTCAGTGCGGTCTTGTAAAGCATTCGCTTCAGACTGCGCGAACTCCATATCAGTCCGGGCAGGCAATACCTGTAGCTCCTCCTGAAGATAGTCCTGAAGACAGTCCGGCACCTGACGGGCAGAGCGTTGAAAAATCTGTTGAAAGCCATCGGATACACGACGAACCCCTTCTGATACAGCATGTCCGGCTACATCTCCCAGGTAGCGACACACCAGACCTTCCCAGTCCAGCTCCATGCCTTTGTGTATTTCCCCAAGATCGGCAAGCAGCGCTTCATCCCCTTCTGTCACCAGTCCCGCCACGTCTTCAAAGGTAGCGAAACGTCGTCCTGCCAGCTCCATAAACGACACCAGAGAGCCTTTAACCGAGGCATCCACCTCACCTTCGTGGTATCCAGCCAGACGTATGCCGTCGGATTCAATCCACAACCACGAAGTGAAGCCCGGCTCCAGGCATTCCACCCGAAGGACCGATCCCTGATGCTTACCCAGCCTTTTTATGGTCACCGGATCAAGGTGAAGTGTTTTGTTTACAACCCCTTCAACAGAAGCAAGAAATCCGGTTTTGATGGATGGATCAAACGCACATTTTTGTTCTGGCATCAGGGCTTGACCCCCTTATGCAGGGCAACAATGCCACCGGTCATATTGTGGTACGTGGTATTCACAAAACCGGCATCTTTCATCATGCTCTCCAGCGTGTCCTGATCCGGGTGTTTGCGAATGCTTTCCGCCAGATATTTATAACTCTCTGAATCATTGGCAATCAGTTTGCCCATTACTGGCAGCAGATTAAAAGAGTACGTATCGTAGACTTTGGTCAGAAGCGGATTACGGGTTTTGGAAAACTCCAGTACCAACAATCGTCCTCCCGGTTTGAGAACCCGGCACATGGACGCCAGGGCAGCCGGTTTGTCGGTCACGTTCCTTAGCCCGAATGCAATGGTGATACAGTCAAAGGTATTATCCGGAAAGGGCAGGCATTCAGCATTGGCCTGAACGTATTCAATATTGCCAGCTATGCCAGCATCCACCAGCCGGTCGCGCCCGACTTTCAGCATGGAGTCATTAATATCCGCCAGTACCACCCGACCGCTATCGCCAACCCTTCGGGCAAACTGTTTCGTCAGGTCTCCCGTGCCACCGGCAATATCAAGCACCTGATGCCCACGCCGGACAGCAGACAGTTCAATGGCAAACCGCTTCCATAGTCGATGAACGCCCATCGACATCAGGTCGTTCATCACATCGTAATTGTTGGCGACGGAATGGAAAACACCGGCCACCAGGCTCTCTTTTTCGTCAGGAGGCACTTCCCTGAAACCGAAATGGGTACTTTCCTGATCCCGAACATTGCTCTGAACATTGCTCTGAACATTGCTCCGAACCTGATGAGTTGTCCGGCACTCACCGTCATTATTATTGAACTCTGACGATGGTCTCCCGCTGTCATGGCTGCTGGTCATCTACTCCCCCGACTCACAAAGGCATTCAATCCGCCTGACTGATACACAGTGTTACGAGATAAACATGCGTACAAATGCGGAGTTCATTGTATATGAATCGCGAGGAGAGTGTAGGGAAATATAATCAATCACATAAGTTTTACAACAGACGCTTCCGGGTCACGGCTGGCACCGGCTGCATGAATCTGACGCAGGTAATCTTCCCAGTGACTTTCCTTATTAATACACAAGTCGTGAAGATAGTCCCAGCTGAACAGACCGCTGTTATGGCCGTCATCAAAGGTCAGCTTGATAGCGTAGTTGCCCACGGCTTCAATGCCTGTGATGACGACATATTTTTTACCGGTCTGAAGTACCGGATTGCCATGCCCCTGAACTTCTGCCGAAGGACTGAAAACCCGGAGCAGTTCGCAGGGGAGTTTAAAGCGTTGTCCATCGCTGTAGGTCAGCTCCAGTTCTCTGGAACGTTTATGCAGGTTAATAGCTGAAGGTACAGGGGGTGTCATCGTAATAGTCTTCCACAAAAATGACGAAGGCAATGAGCTGGCACTATACCATAAAGGTTATTTGAACTTATCCGGACTCTCCCCCACGGATCACTCTGTCGAGATCACCACACACATGATCGTAGGCTTTATCACCTGCAGGCGTGGCATATCCATGAAGCGAAAAGCCGGGCGTATGGCCCCATTGTATAGCTGCCCGGGTATCCTCTAAGGCGGAGCGTAAATTGCCTGCCAGTCGCTTCTGTCCGCAACACAGGAATGATTCAGGACTTTTAAGAATGGCAGGCGGAAGACCATAAGCCATCAGCAGAAATTGCAGCAGAAGTGTAAACGTTCTGCCGTTCGCAGACTTGAAGGGATGAAGCTGTTGTAACTCGGTGGTATAACGGCAAAGAACAGCGATCAGTTCATCTTCATTCCTGCACCGGGCCAGTTCCTGATTCAGCCGCAACAGTGTGTTTTCAGTCAGGTTTTTCAGTTCTGAGCGTGGCGGAGAGACCTTTCGGATATAATGATCGAAATCCTGAGTCAGGCACTCTGTTAGTTTGTCCAGAACTCTTCCTTCTTTATCGCCGCTAAAGAAACGACCAAAGCAAGACGTTGTACGAGTGCTAAGATGCCTGGCCATGACGGAATAAAACTGTTGAACATTCGGATAACTGGCTTCCTGCCTGTTTTGTTTGTGAGCGAGCAGAATAGCCCTGACCGCTTCAGGATTTTCAATATGCCTGAACAATTCTGCGGTCACATTTTTCCCGAGAAGGAGAGGCGCACGAATGGACTCATCTTTATAGCGAAATATAAAGGCTGCTTTCTTCAAGACCTGCTCATCACTCAGACTGCACTGATAGATGTGTTGCTCATAAATATCTTCCGCTTCTGAAAGCCCTTCAGCATCAAAGTAAGGGAGATCACTGTAACAGGAATGGCTCAAAGGCATTATCATATACCTTTGATCAGGCGTTACAAACTCTCCGGGGGAAAATTCCGCATCATGTGCCGCTACCACACTGTGAAGCTGGCACAGTTTTTCAGAGGTTATAACCGGCGCCTCCCCCGGTTTCAGGGCATCTAACCAGCCCAGTATCATCCCCCAGCCTTGAGACAGGGTTTCAAGACAGCGAGGCTCGCGTTCTGCATACGCCCCTAAACCTTTTTCTTTCATCAGCAAGTCCCCATCGACCAGAAGCCTTGGCAGCTGGGGTGCTGGGATATTTTTCACATACTCAACACCTTTAGCAGGATTTGTGGTGAAAGGAACAGCCACAGACGGCACAACCGGTTCCGCTGACACCTCTGCACTCCGGTGTGTCAGAGAAGGTGAGTGATCTCTGTGACCAGAGACAGGTTCGGGGCTACTGATGCCCTCATCTGTGCGCCTGTCCCTGAAGGCAGAAAACTGCATGCTACTGTCTGAAACGGGTTCCATCCTCGTCGACACTCCCTTAGCTTAAAATCAACGGTTTCCAGTCAGGCCTATGCCAACCGGATTTTACAAATTACCGTGTTTAGACAGGGGATCAGCAGAAAAGTGCCACATCGTAGAGAAAGGATGACAGAGGCAGTCGGGTAGGCAGGCAGACAATGAAAGGAAAACGGCTGGCTTCCGACAGAGCGAAAGCCAGCACGCGGTCATTAAACCGTTATCAAAGAATGTAGCGGCTCAGGTCTTCATCCTGAACCAGCTCACCCAGATGATCGTTGACATAAGCCTGGTCAATCAGCAGCGGCTTCTCAGCATGCTCCGACGCCAGGTCCGCAGCACTGTAGGAAATTTCTTCCAGCAGGCGTTCCATAACGGTGTGCAGACGACGAGCCCCAATATTTTCAGTGTTTTCGTTGACCGCCCAGGCCACTTCGGCAATACGATTGATACCGGTCTGGTCAAAATCGATATTCAGGTCTTCAGTCTTCATCAGCGCCTGATACTGCTCGGTCAGGGAAGCGTCCGGCTCAGTCAGGATGCGGTTAAAGTCCTGGGTACTCAGAGCTTTCAGTTCAACACGGATTGGCAGACGACCCTGCAGTTCCGGAATCAGGTCAGAAGGCTTGGCCAGATGGAAAGCACCGGAAGCCACAAACAGAATATGATCGGTTTTGATCATGCCGTACTTGGTGGAAACCGTGCAGCCTTCAATCAGAGGCAGCAGGTCACGCTGAACCCCTTCACGGGATACATCGGCAGAAGAGCCGCCGGCACGCTTGGCTACCTTGTCGATCTCATCGATAAAGACAATGCCGTTCTGCTCTACCGCTTCAATCGCTCGGGCTTTCAGCTCGTCTTCGTTGACCAGTTTGGCGGCTTCTTCATCCTGAACCAGCTTCAGGGCATCTTTCACCTTCAGCTTGCGGGTTTTTGTCTTACCCTGATTCAGGTTGGAGAACATGCCCTGCAGCTGGTTGGTCATCTCTTCCATGCCCGGAGGCGCCATGATCTCAACACCCATGGCCGCTTCGTTAACGTCGATCTCAATGTCCTTGTCATCCAGATCGCCTTCACGCAGCTTTTTGCGGAATACCTGACGGGTACCGGATTCCTTAGGCTGGGACTCTTCGTTGAAATCACGGGCAGGTGGCAGCAGAGCATCCAGAATACGCTCTTCAGCGGCATCCATGGCACGAGGCTTCACTTTCTCCATTTCCTGCTCGCGCAGCATTTTGACGGCGGCGTCCATCAGGTCACGGACAATGGATTCTACGTCACGACCCACATAACCCACTTCGGTGAACTTGGTGGCTTCAACCTTGATAAACGGTGCATTCGCCAGCTTCGCCAGACGACGGGCGATTTCTGTCTTGCCCACGCCGGTCGGGCCGATCATCAGAATGTTTTTAGGGGAGATTTCATTACGCAGCTCTTCATCCAGCTGCATACGACGCCAGCGGTTACGCAGGGCGATGGCCACCGCACGCTTGGCGTCATCCTGACCGATAATGTGTTTGTCCAGTTCGTGAACAATTTCACGAGGTGTCATATTAGACATGGTTAAAACTCTTTAAACGCTGTTTATTCCAAGAATGTTTATTCCGAGAATGTTCGTTCTGGAAATGCCAAACTCATTCAGTAGACACTTCCTGTACGGGAGTGTGTTTATTCTTTAGTGGAAATTTCTTCAATCACGCGGTTGTGGTTGGTGTAAACACACACATCCGCCGCAATTTCCAGACTCTTTTCAACAATCTCCCGGGCGCCCATCTCTGTATTCTGGTACAGCGCCTTGGCGGCAGACTGGGCAAAGAAACCACCGGAACCAATAGCCAGAATGCCATCTTCGGTGACCATCACGTCACCATTACCGGTAATAATCAGGGAGGCTTTCGCGTCAGCCACGATCAGCATGGCTTCCAGACGATTCAAAGTGCGATCAGTGCGCCACTCTTTGGCCAGCTCTACCGCAGACTTTTCCAGACGCCCCTGGTGCTTTTCCAGGTGTGCCTCAAAACGTTCAAACAGGGTAAAGGCGTCAGCAGTACCACCGGCAAAACCGGCAATCACCTTACCTTTGTACAGACGACGTACTTTGTGGGCATTGCCCTTAATAACGGCATCGCCCAGGGAGACCTGGCCATCACCGCCTACCACCACACTGTCAGCTCGACGGACAGACAGAATAGTTGTGCCACGATACTGTTCCAAGGTGGACTCCTTTCATTCAATGATGTAATTCAGGAGTCTATATTGGGCGCATCCACGCATTATCAAGGGTAAAGGCCAATTATTTTAATTTCAGCAGAAGGCTGTCGATCTTCTGTTCAGCCAGAATCCGCCGGGCATTGTCCAGACTTCCCTGGTCATCAAACGGCCCTATCTGCACCCGGTGCCAGGTTTCTCCACCCGCTACATTAACTTTCGAAATACGGGGCGTCAGTCCTGACAGAATCAGATTGGCTCGCAATCGTTCTGCATCCTTTTCACTGCGAAACGAGCCGGCCTGCAAAAGGTAACGGTTATGTTCTGCTGGTTTTGGAGCAGGAGTCCGTGTTGTTGTGGCAGGCTTGCCCTGAGCAGCTGGTTGCGGCGCGGAACGGGTGAGCGGAGTGACTTCCGGCTCAGGCAGAACCACCTCACTTTCCGGCAACAGCGTATAAAAATCGAAAACCGGATTCGGCTCACTGCCTTGTTCCGAAGCCTTGCCATCCGGACGCTGCGGCACAGGTACGTCTATGGCGGACGGCGTCAGGTTGATCAGTGACGCGACAAAAAAGCCCAGTGCAAAACCGGTCACCAGGAATAACCATCCCGGCACCTTGGGTTTTCCGCTACTGGATTTACGGGCGTTGCCTTTACTGGCTCCCCGTCGGCTGGTTGCTCTCTGGGCACTCATTCGGCTGACATTCCAATCTTCAATCTTACAGAGTCACTCAGCCCCTATTATCACCGCTGGAACCAGCATCAGGTCAAGCCTCACAGGTCAATGTATGTTGTTTAAATGCGCTATTTTCGCTAGCATTCGCAGCCAAGATCGCCCTCATTCACCCCTGTTATCCCGCCTGTTTTCTCCCTCCGGGCGAACCTTTTCAGGGAACCGACTGAGAGCAACCCCAACATAACGACTGTCGACGGCCGGGAAGGTTGTCGAAGTAAAATTGACACGAGTTTCACATCAAGGACTCATCCATGAATATTCTCAAGCTGCTTGAAGACAGAGTCATCAAGGCGCTGAACGCCGCCGGTGCTCCAGAAGACACGCCTGCCATGGTACGCCCAAGCGCCCGCGCTAACTTTGGCGACTACCAGTGCAATGCGGTAATGGCAGCTGCCAAGAAAATGGGTCAGAAGCCCCGTGATCTGGCTCAGACCGTTGTTGATCATCTGGATCTGGACGGTATCGCAGAAAAAACCGAAATTGCCGGTCCGGGCTTTATCAATATTTATCTGGCACCAGAGTTTCTGTCTAAGGGTTTGCACACTGCCGTGTCTGATGAACGCATTGGTGTCGAGAAGGTAGAAAAGCCGCAGACCGTTATTGTGGACTACTCTGCCCCCAATGTTGCCAAAGAGATGCATGTAGGCCACCTGCGCTCTACCATCATCGGTGACTCTACTGCCCGCACCCTGGAGTTTCTGGGTCACAAGGTAATCCGCCAGAACCATCTGGGCGACTGGGGTACCCAGTTCGGTATGCTGATTGCTCACCTGGAAGAACTCGAACAGAGCAACCAGGAAGAAGCCATGGATATGGAACTGTCTGACCTGGAAACCTTCTATAAAGCTGCCAAAAAGCGCTTTGACGAAGACGAAGCCTTTGCCGCAAAAGCCCGTGACTACGTGGTTCGCCTGCAAGCGGGTGAACCACATTTCAAAAAGCTGTGGAGACGACTGGTCGACGTTACCCTTTCTCACAACCAGGAAGTCTATGAGCGCCTGAACGTGTCCCTGACTCCGGGTGATGTGATGGGCGAAAGCGCCTACAACGACAGCCTGCCAGTGATCATCAAGGCACTGGACAGCAAAGGTCTGCTGAGCGAAGACCAGGGTGCCAAAGTGGTCTTTCTGGATGAGTTCAAAAACAAAGACGGCGACCCGATGGGTGTGATCGTCGAGAAGTCCGGTGGTGGCTTCCTGTACTCTACCACCGACCTCGCGGCTATCCGTCACCGTGTTCACACTCTGAACGCTGACCGTGTCCTTTATTATGTTGATGCCCGTCAGGGCCAGCACTTCGAACAGGTTTACACCATTGCCCGCAAGGCAGGTTTTGCGACAGAAGACGTGCAACTGGAGCACCACGCATTTGGCATGATGCTGGGCAAAGACGGCAAGCCGTTCAAAACCCGTGCTGGCACCACCATTAAACTGGTTGACCTGCTGAACGAAGCAGAAGAACGTGCTGCCCGCCTGATCGCCAGCAAGGACAGCGACCTGAGCGAAGAGCAGAAAGTCAACGTGATCAAAGCGGTGGCCATGGGTTCCGTGAAGTACGCTGACCTGTCCAAGAACCGCACCAGCGACTATGTGTTCGACTGGGACAACATGCTGGCCTTCGAGGGCAATACCGCTCCTTACATGCTGTACGCCTACACCCGTGTACAGAGCATCTTCCGTAAGGCGGGTCTCAGCGAGTCTGACCTGCAGGGCGATATCGTCATTGGTGAAGCAACCGAGCGCGAACTGTCCCTGAAGCTGGCACGCTTCAGTGAAACCGTTGAACAGGCAGCCCGTGAAGGTATGCCACACATCGTCTGCGGTTATCTGTACGAGTTGTCCGGAGCCTTTATGAGCTTCTACGAAGCCTGCCCGGTGAACAAGGAAGGCGTTTCTGAAGAACTGAAGAACTCCCGACTGCAACTGTGTTCCCTGACCGCCAGAACCATTAAGCAGGGTCTGGATCTGCTGGGTATTGAGACTGTCGAGCAGATGTAACTAGCGGCAGGTAATTACCACATCGTCATCCCCGCGCAGTGGGGATGACGTTTACACGTTCAGATTAAACGTCACCGGGCCATCATTAAGAAGAGAAACTTTCATATCGGCAGCAAACTGGCCGGTTGCAACATCAGCATGCAGCGTTTTTGCGTGCTGGACAAAATAATCATACATCGCCTCTCCGTGTTCAGGGCTGGCTCCTGAACTGAAACCGGGTCGCAACCCTTTGCGGGTATCAGCCACCAGAGTGAACTGCGAAACGATCAGCAGACCGCCTCCGGTATCTTTCAGTCCCAGATTCATCTTGCCCTGCTCATCCGAAAAAACACGATACTTCAGCACCTTTTCCAGCAGTTTATCGGCTTTGGCCTGGTCGTCGTCTTTCTCTACGCCCAGAAACAATAACAACCCCTCACCAATCTCACCGACTGTTTCACCATCAACTTTTACACTGGCAAACTGAACCCTCTGAATAAGTCCGCGCATAACCGGATCAACTCCTTTAGTTTCTTCAAAAAAATGGCAACCCGCAGTGAACTCTGCTTTTTACATAATCTGAGAAAGCAACCTGTTAGCTGAGGTAACAAAAATGGTCAGTATTCCTGACACCACTGAATTTTCCACAAATAAATGATCCAAACAGGCAGAAATTTATTTTAAACAGGAATTTTGACTGCCATGGACATTTCTACACCATCTTCCTCAGCCCAAGAGTACCCATACTTAGTAAGCAGCGAGCCTGCACCTACCAGCTCCCCACTGTTCTCTGGCTGGTATACGACAGCCAGGGCAGGAAGCTCTACCTTTAAACCCGAGGCATCCTCTCAACCATACAGATCAGGTAATATCTCATCAGGCAAGAGCATAAACACCTATTCCGTGAGAAACGTGATGCCCGGTGAAAAAAATTCTCAGGTATCTACCTATAAGGACATGATTAAGAAAGCGATTGAAAGTGCGCCTGGACAAAAAATGCTGCTTAACGAAATATACCAATGGTTCCAAAATGAACAGCCTGCTTATATCGCGAAAAAAGGTGACTGGAAAAACTCTATCCGTCATAACCTCTCTTTACACTCCCAGTTCGTTAAAACTGGGTTCAACAAATCAGCTAAAAGCAATTATTGGGGAATTAATTCTTCCAAATCAAAGCAAGATAAAAAATCCAGCAAACAACGAAAGCGGCAAAAATCAGGGGCATCAGCGAGTAGTACTACACTGACCAGTACCTCTTCTACTGTGCGTGTTAATCAGCTACCGGCAAAGGATAGAGTTGAGACACCGGTATCCACTACTCATTGGGAACCCAGATTAAACCTTTCAACAAACATCGGATTCAGTCAGAGTCACTTCCACACACCTTCCAAAATTCTGCCGGAGTATTGCTCAACAGCCATTGATCGGTCTGACTCAATGACCTCAGAATATAGTCTGCCTGGAACCTCCTCATTAAAGCCAAATTCTCCACTGCTTCAGAGCTGGCCGGTCAACAATAGGCTGCAAACTCCACCATCTATAGAGATTAGTGAGGATAGTTCACCAGCGTCAGCCGACTTTGGCTTACATCAGGAAGCAACTTTAACAGGCAAGAACCCAGACAATACGGAAGTACCGGTGGATAAGCTAGAACCATCGTTAGTTAGCCCACCTTTTCAAAGATTCACCCCAGACGTCATTTCATGGCTACTTGATCCTGATAGTACTGATAGACCTTATGTAGGCTGGCAAAGCCCCCAAATGAACAATCCGACCAGTAATACCACTCACGGATGGACAACCCACACTGGCGACACACCCTATTATCTGGCTCCTTTGGATGGCTTCTCACCTGAACCATATGGTTACTTCCGACCTACAGACAATCCATACGGTGGAAGCAGCACGTACAGCTCAGAGCTATCAGCCAAACCAAAAGGCGCCGGAGGCAGTTCTGGAAACGACTGACGGCGGAATATCAGGCCAGAGAAGCCGTATGTGCGCTTTAATTAATCGGAGAGAACTCTCTCCTTGCTTGTTACGATTAAAGCCGGCTAGGCTTCGAACTGGCGGGCAAACTTGTCCGAAGCGCGCACCAGAGCATCGGTAATAGATGCTTCACTGGCAGCATGGCCGGCATCCCGAATCACCAGCAACTCGGCCTTCGTCCAGTGTCTGGCAAGTTCTGATGCATTATCCAGTGGACAGACCATATCGTAACGACCATGAATGATAATGCCGGGAATCTGGTCGATCAGCCCCATGTTACTGATGATTTGTCCCGGTTTTAAAAAGGCATCATTAACAAAGTAGTGGGCTTCAATCCGTGCGATAGCCATAGCGAAGTGTGGGTCAGCCGCTTCATCTTCCATCTCCTGACTGGGTCGCAGTGAACTGATTCTGCCTTCCCAGAGAGACCAGTGTTTGGCGGCATTCATACGGGCCAGTTCGTTATCTCCCATTAAACGACGATGATACGCCTTCAGCATATCGCCGCGTTCTTTTTCAGGAATAATCTCTTCAAAATGCGCCCAGTGGTCAGGAAAGATCCGGGCGGCACCATCAGGCTTGTAAAGCCAGTCCTGATCCTGCTGCCGGGCAAGAAAGATGCCGCGTAGGATAAGCCCCTTAACCTTTGCCGGATGAGCCTGGGCATAGACCAGAGACAAAGTCGATCCCCAGGAACCTCCAAACAGCACCCAGCTGTCTACTTTGAGAAAAGTGCGAATCTTTTCAATATCCTCAACCAGATGCTGAGTGGTGTTGTCTTTCAGTTCCAGATGCGGTCTGGAATGACCACAGCCACGCTGGTCGAAAACAATAATCCGGTACTTTTCCGGATCAAAAAAGCGCCGGGACTTTTCTGTACTCCCTGCCCCGGGACCACCATGAATAAACAGAACCGGAATGCCATCCGGGCTACCACTCTCCTCGACATACAGTTCATGAAGCTTATCCACTTTCAGAAAATGGGTGGCGTAAGGTTTGATGGCAGGGTAGAGCGTATGCATGGGTATTCCTTCAAATGCGACTAATGGTCACAAACTGGCAAGTCAACCATTACTAAAACATACCCTGAAAACCCGCTCAGTAGAAGTCAAAGCGACAGAGAAAACCACTAAACCTCAACTGGGATCCCGATAACCGGGACAGGCAGGCTAACAGCCTGCCGTTGCATACATCCCGCAAGTACTGACAATGACTCTTTTACCTACATAAAGCCGTGTCGTTTTATTTTCTGTAAACGATTACAGGTCTGATTTCAGTAACCATCGCAGCATGTCAGGGAACCGCTTTGCCCAGTCTTTCTCTGAATGCATACCTTCGTGGTCAATGTTCAGGCACAGCCGTCTGGTAAAGGGTTTCCGGGACAATTGCTGGTAGAATGACCGGACACCCTCAAGGTAGATATCGGGAAAGCACTGCAATGATGAATCGCTGGTTTCTCTGGTGCCAATATCCATGTAGATGGAGAGTGATTTAACAAAATCAGTCTCATCAATAAACGTCCTGAGTGGTTTTTCTGCAAACCAGAAAGCAGGGGACATGGCACCCACATTACTGAAGATATCCGGGTATTTCAGAGCCGTATAAAGGCTGATTACTGCCCCCATTGAACTACCTGCGATCAGAGTTGTTTCCCGACCCGGGCGGGTTCTGAAATGCTGATCTATAAATGGTTTCAGTGTCCGGGTTAACCAGTCAGTGTAAAGGTCACCTTTGCCACCCCTGGTCAGTTTCTGGTTTTGCCAGTGATTCAGCCCAACGGCTGGCGCAGCATACCATGGTGAATACTCACTCATGCGATCAAGTCCGGCGTCCTCAACAGAACAGTCAATAGCAACCAGAATGACCCCTGATGTGATGCCTGTTTTCTGCAGCTGGTCGAGCTGTTCACCTGCCTGCCAGCTGGCACCTGAAACAGGGGACCCCGGGTAGAAAAGGTTTTGACCGTCATGCATGTAGAGAACAGGGTAAGTGTTAATTGAGCACTCATAGTCAATCGGTAAATACACTTTTACCAGGCCTGCACGCTGCAGAGGGGATTGTTTTAAGTTCTGAACAATTTTAAGGCGTGTCTGTTCGTAATCCATGATCTTTATAAAAAAAGAGTCAGCAGCATCTGTTGTGGGACAGAGTAAGCTGACTGCTGACCATAAGGATATTAAATGAAACGCATAACGATCCGGCCAGAAACTGCGAAGGAACGTTATGGCTTCATTCTAATTGAAAATGGTCAGCCAGTAGCGCTGTAAACGATTACAGTCTGACCTTCAGAATGGCAGGGGATTATGCACAAACAAGCCGTTAAAAAGCTGCTGAGTGAATGGCTATAGCCGGGTACAATCGAATGCAAAATTTCAAGGACTTCGAGCTGCAGGTTGATGGCTTATGGTTACTCACTGACCAGAATGTTCAGGCAGCAAAGGAGGCACAAAGCCTCCTCCCACAGCAAATGCTGTTAATACCAGTCGCAATAATTATTTAGAACGGCTGGCACGCTTGCGCTCATGTTCTTTCAGGAACTTCTTACGCAGGCGAATGTGGTTAGGTGTTACCTCTACCAGTTCATCGTCGTCGATGAATTCCAGAGCCTGTTCCAGAGAGTGACGAATAGGTGGTGTCAGCTGAATGTTTTCATCAGAGCCAGACGCACGAACGTTGGTCAGTTGCTTGCCTTTGGTCGGGTTAACCACCAGGTCATTGTCACGGTTGTGCAGACCGATGATCTGGCCTTCATACACGTCAACGTTAGGCGGCAGGAACAAACGACCACGGTCTTGCAGGTTCCACAGGGCATAACCCAGTACCTTGCCGTTTACCATGGAAACCAGCACACCGTTCTGGCGATGAGTCACTTCACCGTCTTTTACGACACCGTAGTGATCAAAGACATTGGTCAGGATACCGCTACCGGATGTCATGGTCAGGAACTGGGAACGGAAACCGATCAGGCCACGGGCTGGCATGACGAATTCCAGACGTACACGACCTTTGCCGTCTGGTACCATATTGGTCAGTTCGGCTTTACGCAGACCCATCTCTTCCATCAGGGAACCCTGATGTTCTTCTTCGATGTCAATCACCACCTGTTCGTAAGGTTCCTGTTTGACACCGTCGACTTCGCGTACCACCACTTCAGGACGGGAAACACCCAGCTCGAAGCCTTCACGACGCATGGTTTCAATCAGAACAGACAGGTGCAGCTCACCACGGCCTGATACCTTGAACTTGTCGGCACTGTCGCCCGGCTCTACCCGCAGGGCAACGTTGTGCAGCAGTTCCTGCTCCAGACGATCCTTAATATTACGGGAGGTCACGTACTTGCCATCCTGACCGGCAAACGGAGAGTCGTTCACCTGGAAGGTCATGCTGACCGTTGGCTCATCTACAGTCAGTGGTGGCAGCGCTTCAACATTATCCGGGTGGCACAGGGTGTCAGAGATATTCAGCTTGTCGATACCGGTCACACAAACGATATCTCCCGCACGAGCCTCTTCTACGTCAACACGCTCCAGACCCAGATGGCCCATCACTTTCAGAATTTTGGCGCTGCGTACATTGCCATCGGCACCAATCAGCTTGATCGGAGTGGAAGGCTTCAAGGTACCACGGGTGATACGACCCACACCGATAACACCCAGGAAGCTGCTGTAATCCAGGGCAGACACCTGCATCTGGAAAGGTGCTTCAACATCAACTTTTGGAGCCGGTACATTGCTGGTAATCATCTCGAACAGTGGCGTCATGTCTTCCGCCATGTTCTCAGGGTCATCACCGGCAATACCGTTCAGGGCAGAAGCGTAAATGACCGGGAAGTCCAGTTGTTCTTCCGTCGCACCCAGACGGTCAAACAGGTCAAACACTTCATCCATTACCCAGTCTGGACGGGCGCCCGGGCGGTCAATCTTGTTGATCACCACAATCGGGCGCAGTCCCTGTTCAAACGCCTTCTGGGTTACAAAACGCGTCTGGGGCATTGGGCCATCCACGGCGTCTACCAGCAGCAATACGGAGTCCACCATGGACAGAACCCGCTCTACCTCACCACCGAAATCAGCGTGTCCCGGCGTGTCCACAATATTGATGTGGAAATCCTGCCAGTTGATCGCCGTGTTTTTCGCCAGAATGGTAATGCCGCGCTCTTTTTCCTGGTCGTTGGAGTCCATGATGCGCTCAGCACCCTGATCCTTGCGACCCAAAGTGCCTGACTGCTGCAGCAGTTTGTCTACCAGCGTCGTTTTACCGTGGTCAACGTGCGCGATAATCGCAATATTACGAAGTTTTTCTATCACTTTCTTTCTCTCATCAAATCTCGTTTACAGTCCCTGACTGAATAACACGGGTCACTTCTTCAGCGTCTATATTGGCCTGTTCCGCGTACACCGAAGGGAATGTGTTATTTTCAAGCAGGTAAGCCACATCGGCCTCGTAACGGGCCATGTGACAGAAATTCCTCAAGCACAGCTCTTTTTTCAGAGCGCCGAAGCTAAAGCGCATATCGGCAATATCGATCAACCCGAGAGTTCCATCGGGCTGCTGCACAATATTGCCCAGGTGTGCAGAGCGAAAATACACGCCCAGCCTGTGCATTCTGGCGATCAGTCGGGCATTGTCTGCCAGTAACTGCTGCCTCTGCTGTGCGCTGACCAGAGGCAGCGCCTGCCGCAGGGTTTTGCCTGGTAGAGGCTGATAATGCACTGCGGTTCTTGCAACAGAAGGTATACGGTAGCAGTTAATTATCTCTACCGTCGGAATATTCAGTTGATGCAGCCTGTCGGCATTTCGTGCAAAACGAACAGAATAGGGCAGGAACCGGGCAGAGCTGAACCGGCTTTTTACCATAAACAGTTTCAGGAACGAGCCATCGTTCAGACGCAGGACTTTATCGCCGTCCCCATCGCGCTCGATAACCTCTGCGCCCTTGCACAAGGCCTGAAAATCCCTGTCAGAAAGTCGCTTGCCAAACAGCCGCCGCATCACCTGAAATCTACCTGTAATAACCGGGGAAAATTAAAAAGCGCTGAATATTAACGCATACCGATGAAAAATGCTCATATCAATCGCCTTAGTAGCCTTAGTAACGTATTCGAATTTTGGCGTACCATCAGGGCAACCACAGCTCAGAGCTGTGCCAGCTCACCTGTGCTTGTGGGTTCCCGGCAGGCTTTTCCACATAGTGAATAGGTTTTTTCTCTGCTTGAAAAAAACAACAATCAAGACAAAGATGTAACATAAGTAACCTAAGTCACATTGTTATGAGCAGAAGTAATAGCGGCAGAGTCGTCGTTGATATCGATGTCTCCTTGAAAAAACAGTTATATGCACAGCTATCTATAGATGGGCTAACCCTCAAGGAGTTTTTCCTCAGTTCTGTCAAAGCTTATATAGAAAAAGGCGGGACTGGAGCCTCCACCAAAATTGAAGCAGCAAGCTCAGGCAACCATTCGAACAAAACAGAGTAAAAAAGCATATATGAAAGTTCTTTCTCTTTTCACTGGCGGTGGCGGACTAGACATTGGCTTCAAGGAAGCTGGCTTTGACATTGTTGCTTGTTTGGAAATTGACAAACCATCCTGTGGAACCTTGCAAATGAATAAAGGACACTACGTTGGTGACCAATGCCAAATATTTAACAACGATATTACAAAAACAGCCCCAGAGTCGCTTAGCCTGGACTCCATAGATTTTATTATCGGGGGGCCTCCATGCCAGAGCTTTTCTGCTGCAGGCCGTCGTGCTGGAGGCGTTTATGGTATAAACGATACAAGAGGCTCGTTGTTCTGGTATTACTGCAAATTTCTGGAACACTTCCAGCCTAAGGGCTTCCTCTTTGAAAACGTCAAGGGAATTTTACAAGCAAATAAGTCTGACGACTGGAACACCATCAAAAAAAGCTTTGAGCAGGTTGGCTACCGTTTGAAGTACATGGTGCTTGATGCTGCTGATTATGGTGTAGCACAGCATAGAGAGAGGGTCATCATGGTTGGTATCAGGGAGGACCTTGAAGCTGACTTTGCTTTTCCTCTGCCAACACACGGCCCTGATAGCCTAGACAGAAAAGATTATGTCACTGCCGGTCAAGCCCTGGATGACTTAGATGATCCTAACGAAATAGTTCCGCCCTATACAGGAAAATATGGTCACCTGATTCCAGACATCCCTCCTGGTATGAATTATTCATTTTACACTGAAAAAATGGGACACCCATCGCCCAGGTTTGCTTGGCGCTCTAAATTTTCCGGTTTTTTATATAAGTTGTCACCAGATCAATTATCAAAAACAATTGTTGCCAATCAAGGAAAATACGATGGGCCATTCCACTGGAAAAATCGAAAGCTTCACGTATGCGAACTGAAGAGATTACAAGGATTCCCTGATGACTACAAAATGATCGACTCAAAAGCAGAAGCAACCAAACAGATTGGTAACTCTGTATCTCCAAAAATGGCTAAACAACTTGGGCTCGCTGTTAAGAAACAGCTTTTCGGAGAAGATTCCAATGTAGACCTTATGCCTGAAGGTTTTTCGCTTTCACATGGCGCAAGGAAAGCAATGAAGTCTAAAAAAACTAGAAAACTTACAACACAAAACACAGTAAGCGATCAGCTCTCCCTGATAGGAAAAAAACATTACAATAAGTCGATGATCTTTGAAGACGTGATTCGATACAAAGATAATATTCAGTTCAAAATATCAGGAAACCTTAATGCTGGAGACTGGGTTATTCACGTAAATGAACAGGGTAGCCACCAACCCAAGATAGAATACCAACTCAATTTGATGTTTACAGAGTTAGCTGGGTGCGAGTTCAAACAAATTGATGCAACAATCTCTACCAGTGATATTTTTAAGTTGGATATTTTATGGGACAGCATCCATGAGGCTGTAAACCTGAGCAGCAGCTATGAAAACTTACAACCGTTGTATGGACATTTTACTGAACCATATCCGAAATTCAGGCTACGACTGTCAGTAAAAAAGCTACAGCAGCTTACTGAACACGAACAGTTCATTGTTGACTTTTTTGAAAAAATGGTTGGCTTTCATTTTTTATCAAAAGAGCAAGCTCTATCAGCAATCAACCCTGATAAAGAAATCGCCAGGCTTCTATCCAGACAATTGAGAGAACATAATTTTGACGTCAGAACTCATGAGACAAACCGGGCTATTAAGGAGGGCTATTTTAAAGCTTGTTACCCATTCTCCCTGAGTAGCAAGTCTCATAGCTATGTAACCTGGATAGAAAAAGGCAGGCACAAAACAGCAGACATCTTAACTGCATAACATAGAGCCGACTGGCGGGGTGTCCTTTTCAGGACACCTTTTGCTAGCTTTGCTTAAGAATAAAAAGAAAGCCACTGTTTTAGGGTTTCTTTTTTAAGATCGATAGCTGTTACAAGATGTTTATTTAAGTCACTCATGACATCTGTAACAGAGGCTCCATTAAATGATGCCAAAGCCACCAAGTCATAAACACTTAAAGGCAAAACAGCAATATCGAAGTCATCTCTCAATCTATTAATGTATTCAGCCCAAAGACGGTCTTTTGCAACATACTCCTTCACTGCAATTTTTGCTGCTGACACTGCAAAATAGTACTTCATTCCGCTATTATTTTTCTTTCTGTTCTCAATAGCTCCTAATATTTCAAAGCCAATGGTTTTGGTTTTATCTTTTACCTCTACACCTACTTCCGCAACACCATCCTGATTGTTGAACCAAAAATCCCCAGGAGCTTTAGACTGAGAGTCAGCTGCTGTTTTATGACCCTCTACACCTTCCAATATCAAACTTTTGTGCGTATTCAATACAAACGGGGTCATCAATGAAACCACCAACAGCTTGATAAACTGGGGGTCTGAAATATCATCTGCAAACTTAAGAAGATCAGTAAATGACTTACCGGACTTACCAGACAGGCTTAACAATTTATTTTGTTCAGTTTCCCTACCCTTTCTTATTTTCAGTCCAATGCTTAGCAGATAACAGAAACATTGGTGCGCTTCATCTGAGGAACAGTCATTAATATCGTTCATAATGTTCTGGAACAAGGCCATATCAAACTTCACAGACTGTTCAATAGCTTCGTTCCTATTAATTCGCTCAGCAGAGCGCATTTTCTCAATAGCTCTAGAACCTTGCATACCAGAATTAGGAGAACAAAAACCTTGAGCGATCCTAGCTTTGTTTACCAAAGGCACTGTATAGTTTTCATCGTTGGACCTGATAGCAAACCCTCCCTCTATTCTTGTCTTATCATGGTGTTGAGACCAGATTCGACAAACATCCTGCTCAGGATTCAACCATTTATACCAAGCTGCTGTAAGAAACAAATTAACGGGAGAAGTCCAGCCATAACCTCCAAAATTCCATTTATTTATATTTTCATAAATTGCTGTTGGCACCAAATTCTGTGTTTTTTTTGCCATAGCTTCGCTGTCAGCCAATGCGCTATCAAGCGCAGACCTAATATCAGTCATAGTGGTACCCTAAATCAAATCAGACACATTTATGCCAAGACCGTGAGCCAGTTTTTTTAAAACTTTTAAAGACGGGTCCTGTTTTCCTCGTTCCAAACAACTGATGTAAACCCTGCTTAGGCCAGTCCTCTCAGCCAAAACTTCTTGAGAAAAACCATTCTCTTTTCTATGGCTTCGAAGTTTGGCTCCAAAAATTTTTTTGGGATCAACTAGCTGCTCCATCACCTAACCCTGCATAAGCCTTTAGTCATCAACGTTTGAATAGAAATGCATCCTAATGCTTCGGGTACTATTGTTCTATAAGTGATAATTTACATTTTTTAAAAATCTTGATTAAGTTTTAGTTACTATGGAAACAACTCCTACAAGATTGCGTAACCGCATAATGGCTTCCATTCACAGCAAAAACACGGAGCCGGATTATTCGTCTCCCTTCTCTTTTTCCAGCCACACTAAACGCTCATGCTGCAACTGTTCCTGCAACTCCTGCTCGCTGGGCAGATATGTTAAATATTTGGAGGCAAACAGCTGTTTACTGCCGGTCAACACCGAATATTTAGCCACCGCTTCGCTTTTCTCACTGCACAAGATCAAACCAACGGTTGGATTATCATCATCACCTTTGCGGTGCTGGTCATAAATGCGAACATACGTATCCATCTGCCCCACATCCTGATGACTGAGTTTGCCAATTTTCAAATCGATCAGTAGAAAACATTTGAGTTTGAAGTGGTAGAACACAAGATCAATATAAAAGTCCTGATCTTCCGTACTGATCCGCTGCTGTCGCTCTACAAAGGCAAAACCCCTACCCAATTCCAGTAAAAAAGTTTGCAAATTGCTAATCAGAGCCTGCTCCAGCTTACTTTCCTGAACTGGGCCACAAGGCAGATTTAGGAAGTCGAGAATATAGGGGTCACGCAAATAATCCTGAGGCCTGTCAGCCAGAGCAGATGTTTTCTCTGAGGCTTCATTCAGAACAGGTCTGATATTTTGCTTATTATGCCGGGTAGTCAGCAAGCGTTCGTAGTAGAGTTTGCTCACCTGCCGCTCCAATGCCCTGGCACTCCAGTTCTGATCTATGGCTTCCTGCATATACCATTCCCTGGCCTTTGGGTTGTCGATACGAATCAGGCGGCGATAGTGTGTCCAGCTCAATTCGCGGCGCACTGCGTCTCGTTTTGGAAACGTCTGATAAAACTGACGCATTCGACGTAAATTAGTCACATCAAATCCTTTTCCGAACTCTTTGGTGAGTTGCCGTGACAGGGTTTTGAGCTGCTGCTTGCCGTATTCCGAGCGTTCTTTACCCTGCTGCTCTTCCTTAACGATCAACCGCCCCACCTGCCAGTAGGCCTGTACCATTGTGCTATTGACGGTCTGTTGAAGATGTTGCCGTGCCTGACTTAATACGCCACGGATGGCTTGGAGCAGTTCCGGGCTATCCGTTTTGCGTGAAGGTGGTTGATCAGTCATGGGATACCTGTTGTCTGGCGCTGTTGCCTGTTCTTCCGCTGCGATGAACCGTTGCATTTTTTGCAATGGTTAAGAAATCCTCAGGTGTTGAACCCTACGGAAAAACTGAAGAGTGGTGTCACTCATTTTCTGCTTTTTCCGCTCAGAAGAACTGCATAATAAGGTTATCGGGGAGTTTATCTCAAGCAGGTGGTAACGACCTTTTTGAAACACGACCCGTTATCAGGATGCCCAATACCCATCCCCATTGCACATTTGTGCTAATATTCCCGGCTTGCCGCTTTTTCATAGTCTTGACTCGGTTTGCATTGAGCAATGCTGTGACTTCATCCACAATAGCGAACACTTTAACTGATTGATTTTAATGGCCATGTCAGAACCAGCCAAGGCCAGTGGCCTGCAGATTTATCTGCGGCTACTGGCCTATGTAAAGCCCTATACCGGCTTCTTTGTTATCAGCCTGCTCGGCTACGCCCTGTTTGCATTAAGCCAGCCTGCCTTTGCCCGGCTGTTGGAATACTTTGTAGAAGCCCTGGAAGGCAGCCATGCCACCATCAGCAAAGACCTGGGTGGCTTTATTCCCGTTGAAGTGTTTGCTTCTGCGGTACTGATACCAGTCGTTATGACCGTTATTGCTATTTTGCGTGGCATTGGCTCTTTTATGGGTAACTACTACCTCGCAAAGGTGGGTATGAATATCGTTCATGACCTCCGCTGCCTGATGTTCAACCACATGGTGCAACTGCCTAATGAATATTTCGACAACAACAACTCCGGTCATCTTATAGCCCGTATCACCTACAACGTCAGCATGGTGACCACCGCCGCTACCGACGCCATCAAGGTGGTGGTTCGTGAAGGCCTGACCGTGGTTTTCCTGATCCTGTACCTGCTGATGACTAACTGGCAGCTGACGCTGGTGTTCTTCGCTGTTGGCCCATTGATTGCGCTGGTTGTTACGACAGCCAGCAAACGTTTCCGCAAACTGAGTTCCAAAATTCAGGATTCGATGGGTGACCTGACCCATGTCAGCTCTGAAACCATTAATGGCTACAGAGTCGTGCGGGGCTTTGGTGGTGAAGACTACGAAAGCGATCGTTTTAGTGGAGCCAGTACCAAAAATACCCGACAAAGCCTGAAAATGACCAAGGCTTCAGCTATTCACACCCCAACCCTGCAACTGCTGGTTAATTCCGCCCTTGCGATCCTGTTCTTTCTGGTACTCTGGCTGAAGGGTGATGCAACCACTGCCTCTCTGGTCAGTTTTGTGACCGCAGCTGCCCCTGCTCCCAAAACCTATTCGTCAGCTCAGTGAAGTCAATGCCAATATACAAAGGGGTATTGCCGCTGCAGAAAGTATCTTTAAAATGGCGGATGAAACGCCTGAGCCTGACCATGGTTCCTTCACCTCTGAGAAAGTCGAAGGTCGTCTGGAATTCAAAAACGTCACCTTCCAGTATCCAAATGCAGACCGTCCTGCACTGGACAATATCAGCTTTGCCGTAGAACCCGGTCAGACCATAGCCCTGGTGGGCCGTTCCGGTTCGGGCAAAACCACTCTGGCTAATCTGGTACCCCGCTTTTACAATCATGGACAGGGGCAGATTCTGCTGGACGGCACCGATGTCGAAGACTTTACCCTGAGAAACCTGCGTAGTCATATCGCCCTGGTCGACCAGAATGTCACCCTGTTTAACGACACGGTCAGCCGGAACATCGCCTATGGTTTGCTGGATAAAACCAGTGAAGCCGACATTAAAGCGGCTGCCGATGCAGCTTATGCCAGCGAGTTTGTGGCCAACATGACAGAAGGCTTTGACACTCTGGTTGGTGAAGACGGTGTACTGCTCTCCGGTGGTCAGCGTCAGCGGCTGGCAATTGCCAGGGCAATTTTAAAAGACGCCCCGGTTCTTATTCTCGATGAAGCGACCTCGGCGCTGGATACTGAATCCGAACGCCATATACAGGCAGCACTGGAAGAGGTGATGAAAGGACGAACCACGCTGGTCATTGCCCACCGGCTGTCCACCATTGAAAATGCCGACCGGATTCTGGTGATGGATAAGGGCCAGATTATCGAAACCGGCAACCATGCCGAATTGCTGGCCAAAGGTGGACACTACGCCAAACTGCACAAACTGCAGTTTAAGGAAGATCAGGAAGCCCTGCTGGAACTGTAATAACAGACGCCAGCCTGATACTGTTTTAACCCTGTTCGATGTGAGGGCTGGTCAATACGACCAGCACCTCGCCTTCCACAGGAAGGCAAAAATGAAAGTGGAATACACTGAATGAAATTGACTCTGCCCCGTTTCGACCAGGCCCGGGTCCTGGTGGTTGGCGACGTAATGCTGGACCGCTACTGGCATGGTGCGACTTCACGAATCTCTCCGGAAGCCCCGGTACCGGTTGTTCGTATTGGTCAGGTGGAAGACCGTCCGGGTGGCGCCGGTAACGTTGCCCTGAACATTGCCTCACTGGGCGCGCCTGCATGGCTGATTGCAGCAACCGGTGACGACGAAGCGGCTGACGCTCTGCAAACCCGACTTGAAGCAGCAGGGGTTTTCTGCGACTTTGCCCGTATGTCGGATGCCCCGACCATCACCAAACTGCGTGTTATCAGCCAGCACCAGCAGCTGATTCGCCTGGATCATGAAGAAGCGTTTCACAGCCTGAGTAGCGATATTCTGGAAGAGAAAACCGCAGCCCTGCTGGACAACATGGGTGCAGTGGTACTGTCTGACTACAACAAAGGCACACTGCAAAACCACCAGCAGCTGATTCGCACAGCTCGCGCCCGCAATATTCCGGTTCTGGTGGACCCTAAAGGTACCGACTTTGAGCGCTATCGCGGAGCCACCGTGATCACGCCAAACCTGCATGAATTTGAAACCGTTGTCGGTCACTGCAAAGACGAACAGGAGCTGGTCGACAAAGGCCAGAAGCTGATGCAGGAACTGGAGCTGGAAGCCCTGCTGATTACCCGCAGTGAACACGGCATGACCCTGATCTGCAAAGACCGTCAGGAAGTTCACCTGCCTGCACGAGCCCGGGAAGTGTTCGATGTGACCGGTGCAGGCGACACTGTTATTTCTACTCTGGCAGCAGCGCTGGCAGCGGGTTCTGAACTGCCCCAGGCTGCGGCCATTGCCAACATTGCGGCAGGCATTGTGGTGGGCAAACTGGGTACGGCCACCATCAGCATGCCCGAGCTGCGCCGTGAAGTGAACCGTGAGCTGGGCGCAGAGCGTGGTGTTGTTACGACTGACCAGTTGATTATCGCCATTGAAGATGCCCGCGCCCACGGTGAAAAAATCGTCTTTACTAATGGTTGTTTCGATATCATCCATGCCGGGCATGTGGGTTATCTGGAACAGGCACGCAAGCAGGGTGATCGTCTGGTACTGGCCATCAACAGTGATGACTCTGTTAAGCGTCTGAAAGGCGAAGGTCGCCCCATTAATACCGAAGATCGTCGTATGGCGGTGCTGGCAGGTCTGGAAGCGGTAGACTGGGTCGTCAGCTTCAATGAAGACACTCCGGAAAACCTGTTGCGTATGGTCAAGCCTGATGTACTGGTAAAAGGTGGAGACTACAGCATTGACGAAGTGGTCGGCGCAGACATCGTTTACGAATACGGCGGTGATGTAAAAGTGCTGGCGTTTCTGGATAACTGTTCAACGACAGCTATCGTTGAAAAAATCCGTACGGATCAGTCAGTAGAAGAAACAGCATAAGTGCATAGCGGGAAGATGATTAATCTTCCCGCTTATTTCAAAAGCACTAACCATTTGAACCGTTGAAACGGCACCCTGTGCCACTACTCTGACATAAAACTGGTCTCTCTGGTCAGGGGGCAGGCGCAATCCTCATTCTCTTCATCCATTCCCTGGTCACTGTTACCCCGTACTTCTAAAGGCGTATCTCCCGGAACTGCGGTATCATCAGGAATACGACCCAATTCCGGAGCAGGTGGAAAGTATTGACTCAATGGGGCTGAAGTCACCGCCAGCGCACTGGCATGCTGTTGAACGGATATGGATACGGGGCTCCAGCGCATCACTGAGGTCAGAAAGCTGGTTGCTCCATCCAGACCCGGAACCTGTTGAAGAGTATCTGTTTCCTGACATTCATCGGTGATATAGCTCACCAACATAAAGTTGACACGCGTTCTGTCCGCTTCGTCCTCAATGTTGATAAATCTGAATTCAAGATTCAAACCCGATGTATCAATGTGTCTCCTGATCGCTTGAATGTCTCTTATGACAGCCTCTAATCGCTGGATCAAATACTCCATGTAAAACTCACCACTAGAGGGTGTCATCAAAACAGAAGTAATCCGAAAGTATCGGATTGAGCGCCAGCTTTGCCTGTCGTGATGGAAATTTCGGTGTACAGTTGTCAGGTTATCATTGTACAGGCGCTCAATGGTTCTCCAATACTCTGCGGACAACGTACTGGAATACTCGCGGGGTGGCCATTGTTGCCCCCATGTGGCCTTGTTCGGTTCAATATCCCCGGAAATGTTTTCAAAACTCTGGTTTATTATTTGCCGCGCAAAAAGAGATACTGTGCGGGCATCGTAAGACCTTCTATGACTTTCACGTAGAGAGTCATTCAGAGCTATATAAACCGCTCGGGAATAACCAACCTGAAAGACCAGACAGTTGCAGCCATCCCAGCTTGCCTCTAAAAATCGAGTAAGCAGGATTTGCAGCCTGTCCGTTCTGTAAGAGCTACTTCCCGAAAGCGCCTGGCTGCCGGGGGCAAACAGGCCTGATAACACAAGAGTTAGCATATTTTCTACAGGCCGCCTTATGCTTTGGGACTGATGTCGCCAGCCACTGATAACACCCTCTTCTACCAGGCTGTCTGCCAGAGAACTGGCGTTGTCCATTGTTGAGCCGTCAGCCTCTGAATGGCTTGTGATAAAGTGAACGTACAGATCAGACTGATTGCCTTCGTTCACATAATTTACCCCGGAAATTTCCTGAATGCCGGAGCGGGCCAGCTTCCCTTCAATCATTTGCAGTGCAGGAAGCACTGTTCTTGCCAACTCCACACCAGGGTTGATCCTGTACACATCATTATTATCGGGTGGACAGTCTGCTCCTGTCGATTCATCTGGGTTGTGAAGCAGAGTACTCATCTCCGGACCGCCAAGAATATTGAATACAAATTGTCCCAGCGTATCCGCTTCCTGAACGTGTTCTACCGTGTATCTTCCAGCCCGCATCACAGTGAATGAGCCAAACGACAAAAAAGTGGAATGCTGTTGTAGCCAGCCAGTATTGAGGCGAACTTCCCTCCCTCCCACAAAAGCATTGGTTTTTATGTAAAAGAGAACAGTTTCTCCGGAAGTATTCTTATAGGAAATTTTGTAAAAAAACGCATAAAGAGAACTTGAAATCACGCAGGGCAGGATAAGCCAGATCAGACAGTAAATTGCTTTTTTCATTTTTCCTGAGCGCAACATCAGAACTGAGCCCTCGAAAAAATTATTGTTTAAATCAGTTGGAATAGTGGTTGAAAAATTAAAACAGTGAAATCATTTTAATTTTAAGCCCGAAAGTTAATGGTCTGTTTTTTTTGATCTGTCATTCAGGAGATCTTTCGGTAGCAGGAGTTATAATAGTTGAAATTTCCGGAGACTATCAGAAATTTTAATCTGATAGTCTCCGGAACGAGTATTCAGCGATTCACGGCTTTAATACTTTAAAAACCTTAAACTCTGTTTCTCAACACTCTGGCACAGGTTTCAACATTTTCCCGAAGGTGTTTTGGATTAATCGTTCCGATAATCGCAGAAGCCACCGCCGGATGACCAAACACCAGCTCCATGCTTTTCTCAACCGGGTCTTCACCTTCCAGGCAGGCATGCCCACTGGCTAGTGCCTTTTTGATCAGAATGCCTTTGTCGTGTTTTGCGGCGTAGTCCAGAACCGGTTTTTCAGCCTGTTCATTAAGGTTATAAGTCACCATGGCCATATCGGATTGCTCCAGTGCCAGAATGCCGCCGTCTATTGTTTTGGTGGACATACCAGTGGCGCGAATCAGACCTTCTTTCTTCAGGTCTGCCAGCACTTCCAGACAGCCATACTGCTGAATAATATTGACATCATCGCCACTGGAATGAACCAGCACCATATCAATGTAATCCGTCTTTAATCGTTTAAGACTGCGCTCAATACTGAAGCGAATGTGTTCCGGTGAAAAGTCAAAACGGGATTCACCCTCAACAAACTCTTCACCCACCTTGCTGCAAATTACCCAGTCCTGACGCTGGCCTTTCAGCAATTTACCCAGTCGTTCCTCACTGGTGCCGTAGGCTGGCGCAGTATCCAGCAAATTAATGCCCAGGGACCGGGCCAGAGCCAGCAAATCGCTGGCCGCCTGATCGTCAGGAATCTTAAACCCCTGCGGGTATTTCACCTGCTGGTCACGTCCCAGTTTGACGGTGCCAAAACCAACAGGCGACACCGCAATGTCAGTACCGGCCACTGGCCGGGTTGATAACAGGGGTTCAGTCAAAATGCTTGCTCCAGAACTGTTCACAGACTTGAGGGTGCTTCAGATTGTCTGGCAGTGCAAATGACTCATTGTCTGAAGGTTGAATACCGTCTGCATCAAGAAGATGACCGACTTCGTCCGCAAGGTTCGGAGCCAGCGCCAGTTTGGTAGGCCAGGTCACAATGCCATTGCCCACCGACTGACAAAAAGCAGCGTCCGGACGCAGCAGTTTGCTCTGTTTGGGTTCGGCACGGTTAACCCGCAGGGTCGACCACTGAGCATTGTCGAAGTTTACCCAGGGCAGGATGGCCGCCAGTTCCCGACGGGCAACACGAATCTGTTCTTCCGACGTACGCTCCACACCGTCCTCTGCAATCTCTCCGCCCAGATACCAGACCCACTGACCATCTTCTGTCGGGTGGCTGGTTACGGTCATCCGGGGTACAGTTTTGACACCCAGGCAGTGGGCATAGAGAGGATCGGGATGAGCGTGCTTCACCATCACCATGTGTAGCGGACGCAGTTGCATTTCAGGTTCGCTGATGCCCCAGCGCCCCATCAGGGTGCGTGCGCCTTCTCCGGCAGTCAGCACAAATTTGCGGGCATGGATACGATAGGTCACATTACCCTGAGTATGTTCAATAAAGGCAATTTCACCATTATCCGTCACAAGACGCGAATCGCCACTGTCGGGAGTCCAGTCAACCTTCAGGGTGCGGGACTCCAACCCTTTGACCAGGCTTTTTACTACCGTCTGGATATCCAGAACAATTTCGTTCAGCTCATAAACCTTGCCGCGAAAACTGTCGTTACGGAAAATCGCTGGCAGGTTTTCACGATCTTTGACCTGATTCACACGTCCGCGCAGCGCCTTGCTGGCAAAGAATGATGTCATGCGCGATGCAATATCACCCGGAGACCACAGGTAGTGGTATTCAGACAACACCCGGGCATCGCTCAGGTCAACATCCCCCTGGCCTGCCAGGGCATCGCGCCAGCGCTGCGGCATACCGGCAATACACTCCGCTGCCTTGGTCAGATTGCCAGACAGAGTGTACTTGGTTCCACCATGAACAATGCCCTGAGACTTGATCGTCTGCCCGCCCCCCAGGGTTTCATCTTCCAGCAGCAGTGCCTTGTACCCCTGTTTATTCAGGGTATTAAACAGCCAGAGTCCGGCGATACCGCCACCGATGACTACAACATCTGTGTTAATCCCGGTCACGTTATCTGTTTCTACGGTTTGGTTCATAAGTCTGATTAGTTACTGTTAAGTGCGGCAAGTATAAGTAGTTAGCATCAAGAATTCACGCCCTGAAAGCCTTCTGCGGAGACATTCACGCTTGCTTTTGCAGCATCTCTGCGGCATTTTGTGCCTTCCCCGGATGTTCACTTATGAAGGTAGTTACCATGCGCGTTACTATGAGAGCCGCCAGCACATTGCAAGCTCTGTTGTTCTCGTTTTTTACCCTGACACTGATAAGCTCTCCTGCCCTTGCCGAGATAAAAAGCACTCTCAAACTACCTGTCAAAGCAGAACTGCTGGTGCTTGATGGCAAAGCTGCCAAAGACCTTGACCTGAACAGAGGTGAGCCCATCAAGCTGACCAGAAAGCGTCATCAGGTAGTCTTTGAACTGAAAGAAACCCTCGGCTCTGGCAATAATGTCGAACAGTTCACTTCCAGACCTTTTGTGATCAGTTTTCACCCGCTGGATGGTCATCAGTATGTGATTGAAGCACCACGACTGATTAACAGACGACAGGCTGACGCCATCAACCGTAACCCTGGCAGCAAGATCACTGTGGTGAACGAAAAGGAGGAAGAAGTTTCCTTTGAGATTGCCACACTGCCTTCCCGAGGTATTCAGATTGGTCGCAACTACGCTGCCGATGTTCGCAGATTTAACCTGTCCGAGAATGAAGCCGCCTTCCCGGAGCTGGCTGGCGTTCAGGTGGCCGAGTCTTCCCACGGCTTTGCCAATGCACAGCAGGACACGACCATTTATTCCGGTGCGGCAAATAATACTCCGGAAGAGAACGTGACCGCTGAGCGCATGCTGAAATACTGGTTCAAAGAAGCTGACAGCGCCACGCGCCAAAGCTTTCTGGACTGGGCTGCAAAGCAGAAGTAATCACTCTATATCTTGTTGATATGAACCATGCGTCTCGATAAATATTTGTGTGAAAGCACTGAACTCAGCCGCGCAGAAGCCAAACGCCTGCTGCGTGGCGGCGAGGTCACCTGCAACGGCAAGGTGATCAAAACCGGCAGCTTTAAAGTACCGGAAGGGGCAGAGGTTCGAATTGAAGGCAATCTGTTGTCTTTACGCGGCCTTCGCTACATCATGCTGAACAAGCCGGTTGATTTCATCAGCTCTACAGCAGACGACGATTACCCTTCCGTCCTGAACTTGCTGGACATTGATAAAGTCAGCACCCTGCACATTGCCGGTCGACTGGATGTGGATACCACCGGTCTGTTGCTGATCACTGACGATGGACAGTGGTCGCATAAGCTGATGTCGCCTAAAAAAGTATGCGGTAAGCGTTATCGCGTCGAATTAGCCGATGCCATTCAGGACGATGCCGTTGAAGCCTTTGCCAGAGGCATTGAGCTGCGCAGTGAAAAAACCGTCACCAGACCGGCAAAGCTGGAAATACTCTCACCCACCGAAGTGTTGCTCACCATTACTGAAGGTAAGTACCACCAGGTTAAACGAATGTTTGCTGCGATGGGTAACAAAGTGGTGGGTCTGCACCGGGAACAGGTCGGTCTGATAGAGCTGGACGACTCACTGGCTCCCGGTGAGTGGCGCTATTTGACCGATGCCGAAATCGACTCGGTCGAATAACGCTGCATTCAGGCACTCTGGAGAATAGCCCGATAGATCTGCTTGGCAGTCACCATTCGGGTCTTCTCCGGGTCGGTTCCACGCAGCAGCGCAACGGATGAACGGGTTTCATGCAGGGTCTGCATAGCTTCCAGCAGCGTGGCATCAGGCTCCAGCCAGGCGACCTGTCTGGCCAGCTCGCCTACCTTTTTGTCGTAATGCCCACGTATCAGACTGCTGGTTAAGTGTCGGTAGAGAACAACGCCTGTCGTTTTACCATTGTCTACCACCAGGTAACGCTTATAAGGCTGGTCCAGAACCCGCTCCTGAACATTCCCCAGGGTTGCCTCGGCTTTAAGGCAAACCGTTGGCCCCGTATCTTCCAGAAAATTGTTCAGTGTCGTGCGGTTAGAGGTCAGTGCCTGCTCCAGCATCTTGCGTTCATCTCTGGCAATAATGCCAGTCTTGCCGTAGTGCCGAATAATGCCTTTCAACTCGTCAAGGGTGGGCTTTCTCTTGTCTTCAATGCCAAACAGCCGTGTCCACACCAGGGTAAAGCGAATAACCGGCCGTAACAGGAAGGCCACAACGCGGACAAAAGGTGCCGTGTAGTCCAGTATCTGATCGGCAACCTGTACGGCATACAGTTTGGGAAGAATCTTTGCAAATACCAGCATGCAGTAAGTCAGCAGTACAGTAAAAATTGCTAAACCAAGGTCGTTAAACTGGCGGGCAGCAATCGCACCAATAACAGAACTGCCGGCAATGCTGATTAAAGTAATCAGCACCACCATAGACGACAAATGTCTGTCTTTCTGCCGAATAACGTACTTTATATCGTCCCGGTTTTTCGGGTTGTTTCTCAGAATGGTCGCCAGTCTCAATTCATCAACATAAATAATGGCAGATTCAATCACAGACAAGGCAGCGGTCAGCAAAACAATCAAAGCGGCAACAACTACTACAAGAAGCATCCTTGCTCCTCCTCAGCATTCATTCAGGTAAGGTCTTCAGAACTTTTAAATATCGGCGTCTCCCGTATTTTTTTAGCCCTTTATAGTAAACATACGTGCAAAATTTCAGTTTGTCTTGGCTTTTACAGGCTTTGGCGGCTTGAGGTTGTAACTTTTGCTGGTATAAGCCGGTTCAACAATGCCCAGCCGACCATTAATCACAACCGTCAGACGGAAGAACAGATTACAAAGCATATTGGCAAAACGATGCAGTTCGTCAGGCACATCAATACCTTCTGCATCGACAGCCACCAGCGCCCGTACAGTTTTCTTGCACTGGGAACGGCAGGCATGGATCAGCTGAACCGCACGCCCGCCACGAGGCAGAACAAAACCTTTAAGTCGCCCTTCAATTTCTGTCTGATAGCGATCAAAGTGCTCTCTCAGCCACTGGATTTGTTCTTCAAATATCGCCTGTTTCCCACGAATCGAACCATTCAGGTTAAATATTTTCGGCTGAAGTTCATCCAGAAACCGGTAAATATCGGCAAACCGCTCATCATCTTCCAGCTCTGAAATAACACCGCCCAGTGTGGCGCACAACTCATCGGTAATGATCTCGTAGTCGCACAGGGCGGACTGTTCATAGATAAACGGGTAACAGAGTTCCCGGATGTCTTTGGATTTTTTGAGAGACATAGAAGCAACCTTTGTGAAACCAAACTAAAGAGTGTGAAAGTGTTCCCTCGTACAACGAGGGAACAGTCAGGCAATCAAAGTGATTTAAATCTCTGGAGACCAGATAAATGTGACAAACATGCCCCTGGGCTCTCCACGGTAACCTAAAGCAGTGGAGTAATCTTTATCCATTAAGTTGGTCAATTTAATCTCTGCTTTTAGCTCTTTAGAGACCTGCATCCCAGCTCTTAAATCCACAGTAGCAAACCCTGAAAGGCGATTAACCGTTCCAGCGAAGTCATTATATTCATAAGAATGCCCCTGAGCCCGGAGTGTGGAGCCCAGGCTATATTTACCAAACTGTTTGTCAGCGTTAACATTAAACAGCTGCTTTGCTCGTCGATCCAAAGTTCTTTTTGCCTTAAGGTCTTCAGGATCAACAAAGGTCAGATTTGAATTAATCAACCAACCTTGCCATTCTGTGACATAAACAAATTCGACACCTCGAATACGAGCTTTATCAACATTATCCATCCGTCCGAAGCTACCAAGATCATTATTCCATACCAGCAAATCATCAATTTCATTTTGATAAATTGAAACCGACCAGTTAGTTGTATGATTGACCTTGCCTTTAAGCTCTACCTCAAAATTTTCCGATGACTCAGGCTTCAGGTTGGGTGCTTCAGCACCCGGATAGTACAAATCCAAAAAGGTAGGAGCCCTGAACGCTGTTCCATAGGACGTGATCAAGCGATGGTTACTTGAAAGATCAACACCCCAGGCAATGTTGCCTGTTGTGTTGTAACCATAAACTTCATTCTTGTCCCGTCGTAAGCCCAGCTGTAAATCACTTCCATCAAAGGTCGTGTGGTTTTGGGCAAAGACACCGACATTGTATCTGGAGTCCACTGCATAATTGGAACTGCTATCCATATGCTCTTTGGAATAATCGATACCCGCCGTCAAAAGCTGATTGTCTGACCAGCCAATATCATTCAGCCAGCTGCCAGTATATCGCTTGGATTTACCATAACTGGTCACAACTGGCTTAGGATTGCCACCCTCTTCAAAGCGTTTGATATTTTCATAGCTATAGCCAAGATTGAACGCTGCGCTCCAGTCTTCAAGAATATTAGCATTCGCAAAGGTGCTGATATTTGTCAGTTCAAAGTCACTGTATGGCTTGGTATTCGTATTACCCCAAGCTGAGTTATGGTCGTACTCTGACTTGCCCTGAAAATGAGAAACCGATGCTCCTGCTTCGAAAGCATCGTTAAACACCCGAGAAACACTGGCTGCTATGGATTTATTTCGATATCCATCGTCATCACCATCCCGTCCTAAAGTAGAATCCGTATGGTCGTAGCCTGCGGTTTCAAAAAATTTACCACTGATATCAAAGCGGGTTCCATCAACTTCCCCACCATAATTCAAACCCAATTCGCTGGTACCACGACTACCTGCCCCGGCTTTAACCTGAAAACGGGGCTTGCCTGTACCTTTACGAGTAAAAATTTGAATAACACCACCCACCGCATCCGCCCCATAGAGGCTGGAACGGGGACCTCGCACAATCTCAATGCGTTCAATCTGGTCAGGGTCAATGTATTCCAGCGGGGCTTCATTACCGTTTGGAGAGTTAAACCGGTGACCATCAATCAAAACCAGTGTTTGAGCGGTTCGGGTGCCTCGTAACATTACGCCTGCTTTACTACCCGGCCCACCATTCGTCGCTATCTGCAAACCCGGTGTGCGTTGCAGGAGTTCAGTCACTGAACTCGCCTGACTCCTCTCAATCTCCTCCCGGGTAATCACCGTCACCGGTGCCAGCGCCTGATCCACCGTCTGAGCGGTACGCGAAGCAGTGACAACCACATCATCCAGACGATACACATCGTCGGCTGCTAGCGAAGCATTAACAAAACCCGCAACAGCAACCCCAACGGCTGCCTGTAATTTATACGACATTCAGTGTTTTCCTTGTGCAGTGCGCTTTTTAGCAGCTCTGACATTATCGAGTTGTTGGCAGAGAACTTCGGCACCTTTCAGGGCTCTGGGGGTTGGTCGGGCGATCAGGTCGCCGGGAATCGTAAACAGAAAACCATTTTTGACCGCGCTGATCTGCGAATACGGCTTCCAGCGGCGGTTAATATCATGGCTTTTCTGCACAATTTCCGAGCTGACGATAGCATCGGGATTTTTTGCCAGCACCGCTTCAATGCTCACCTTGGGAACTCTGGGGCGAGCACCGGCAAAAACATTCACACCACCACACAGCTCAATGGACTGACTGATAATCTGCCTACCATTGACCGTCATCAACGGGTTATCCCAGATTTCAAAAAACACAGTGACAGGCTCTGCCTGACTGAACTGTTTTCTGATCGATTCATAGTGCTGCCAGAAGGCATCGGCACTCTTTTCAGCCACCGCTTCTGTCCCCATGATTTTCCCCATGCGTCGTATAACCGATGCAATGCCAGCAAAATCAACAGGATCAGCATAGAAAACATTCAGCCCGATTCTTTCCAGCTGTGTCGACAACCGTGAATCATTCCCTCCTGACCAGATCACCACCAGATCAGGCTTCTTTGCCAGAATCGCCTCAGCACTGGTGTTGGGATATCCCCCCACTTTAGGCAGAGCTTTTACAGCTTCGGGATAATTACTGTGATCATCAACGGCTATCACTTTTTCGCCACCACCAGCGGCATACACCAGCTCAGTGACACCCGGAGCCAGAGAGATAATGCGCTGTATGGGTTTAGCCGCGCACACCTGTCGATTCAGGTCATCCTGAGCACAGCGGGGCGACTTTGGCGAAGAGACCTGGTCGGTAAAACCCGTGGCAGAAAGAAGAGATAAAGTCAGAAAGAAAGCAATGCGTTTCATGACATCCCTGAGGTTAATCGAAGTTCTCAGGGCGGCAGGCAGCCGTCAGACCAGTACGATCCGACAGAGAAGCAGATGTGTATTTAACAAATGCCTCTGGAGAGGAAATCCACAGATTTTCTCAACCGCCAGGTAACCCGCCCGGTGTTTATAAACGGTAAACACGTCATTCATCAGTGTTGTTCCTCGTTTACTGGTTGTTTTGCAAAGGCAGGTTTCCTGGCTTCGGAGTCATAAAGTCTGGCTACCTTCCCAAACACAATGTTCAGTGGTGTATCACCAGACTCTCGTCCGTCACAGTTGCGGGTACAGCCGGGTTTAAAACCCAGTTCCCTGAAAGCCTTCCGGCTCTCCGTGCGCATAAGTAAATCTCAACCAAGTATGCGCAAAACCCTTACAAGGGCGCACATCATAACGGAACTATCGTTTTGATGCACTGGGAAATTTTACAGCTTTTTCTTTGCCGAAGCTTGCCATAACACTTCGCCTTCATCCTTTCTGGCACAGTGGCGCGACAGCACATACATAACATCTGACAAACGATTCAGATAGGTAAGAAGCGGCGCATTGATCTCCACACCAGACTCCTGAAGTCGTACGACAGACCGTTCTGCACGCCGGGCAACGGTTCGAACCATATGACAATGACAGGCCGTTGTTCCGCCTCCGGGCAGGGTAAAATTGGTCAGCGGCGGTAAGGGGGCATTCAGTTCATCGATCAGATCTTCCAGGTCTTTGGTGTGCTCTTCCTGAATCAGCTGATAGCCGGGCATCGCCAGTTCGCCACCCACATCAAACAGACTGTGCTGTATCTGCTCAATCCGCGATAACTGATCCGCTGTTACATCGCCGCCGGCTCTTAAGCTGTTTAACAACATCCCCATCCAGCTGTTCAGTTCATCCACTGTACCTATCGCTTCAAACCGTGCGTCACTTTTGGACAACACCTGTCCATCGCCCAGCCTGCTGGTGCCTTTGTCGCCGGTGCGGGTATAAATCCGGGTTAAGCGGTAACCCTGTTTTTTTTCAGTCATTGATAAGCCCCATCAGTAGCCTGTCAGATGAAATCATATTTTCTGGTTATTGTTCAGGCATTCTTTCCGCTATAACATTTTGTAGATATCAGAATTTTGGTGCTTCCACATAATAACCATAAAAAGCCGTGAGTGAATGAAACATTTTTTCACGGTAAAAACCGGTGCAACCCCATGCTGAATCCCAGAAACGTCAAGACTGTAGCCGATGCCAGACAGATCGTCGAAGAACGCAAACTGACCCATGTGAAAGTGGGCCTGTTTGATAATGACGGCATTATGCTGGGCAAATACATGAGCAGGGAAAAGTTTTTTTCTTCTCTGGAAAAGGGTTTTTCCTTTTGCGATGTCATTCTGGGCTGGGACAGCAAAGACCAGCTGTACGACAACGTTAAGTATACTGGCTGGCATACCGGATACCCCGATGCCCCCGTCAGAATCCTGCCGGAGTCCTGCCGTGAAATTCCCTTCGAAGACGGTATGTTGCTGTTTATGGGAGAGTTCAGCGACCAGGCTGAAGCCATTTGCCCCAGAGGCACGTTAAGAAGGGTTATCCAAAAGGCAGAATCACTGGGCTTTGAGGTTCAGGCTGCGCTGGAATATGAGTTTTTCCTGTTCAGGGAAACGCCGGATTCCGTCCGTGAAAAAGGTTTCCGTAATCTTCAGCCTTTTACCCCGGACTGGTTTGGTTACTCCATTCTGCGCAACTCCGTACACTCTGACCTGTATCAGCAGATTCTGTCTCTGTCCCAGACCATGGACTTCCCACTGGAAAGCGTTCATACCGAAACCGGCCCCGGCGTTATTGAAGCAGCCATTGCTGTAGATTCTGCCATTCAGGCAGCTGACAAGGCTGCTCTGTTCAAAACCTTTATCAAGGTGCTGGCGCAAAAGAATGAACTCATGGCAACCTTTATGGCAAAATGGTCAGCGGATTACCCGGGCCAGAGTGGACACATACATCTGTCACTGCGCCATTCAGACGACAATCGTTCAGCATTTTATGACTCAGCCCAAGAGCATGGAATCAGCCAGATCCAGAGACACTTTATCGCCGGGCAGCAGCGTCTGATGCCAGAGTTTCTCGCCATGCTGGCTCCTACCGTAAACAGTTATACCCGAATTATTCCCGGTTTCTGGGCGCCTACCGATGCCACCTGGGGCATAGAGAACCGTACAACCGCACTGCGGGTGATACCCGGTTCTGACCAGTCCCAGCGTGTTGAATACCGACTTGGCTCTGCCGATGCCAACCCCTATCTGGCACTGGCTGCCGCTCTGGCTTCCGGTTTGCAGGGCATTATTAATGAGTGGGAGCCAGGTGACCCGGTGCGGGGCAATGCTTATGAGCAACAACACCCAAAGGAGCTTGCCCTGCCTGCTACGTTATGGGAGGCAGCACAGCGATTTAAACAGTCTGAATCTGCGCGATCCATGCTGGGGAACGATTTCGTAGAGCATTACGCCGCCTCCCGGGAGTGGGAAGAGAGAGAGTTCAGAAAACACATCACTGACTGGGAGATGGATCGCTACTTCGAAATCATTTAACCCAACCGTGGATGCACTATGACAAAGGTTCAACATACGATCTCCCCTATTGACGGCTCAGTGTATGTCGAGCGGGAACTGGCTAACAGGAAACAGATTGATAAGGCTCTGCTCAAAGCAGAAGAAGCACAGGTCTTATGGAAGCAGACATCGCTTTCTACACGACAGTCTATTTGTAATAAAGCCATCGGGGCTTTTGTCCGTCAGAAAAACGACATTGCTCATGAAATCTGCTGGCAGATGGGACGACCCATTAAGTTTGCAGCCGGGGAAGTAGATGGTTTTGAAGAGCGAGCCCGGTTTATGATGACGGCAGCCGAACAGGCTTTGCAGCCTTTAGAGCTACCAGAAAAAAACGGCTTTACCCGCTATATAAAAAAAGAACCTCTTGGCGTTGTCGTAGTCATTGCTCCCTGGAATTACCCGCTGCTGACCGCTGTTAACAGTATTCTGCCCGCACTGATGGCTGGCAATGGGGTACTGCTCAAACATTCCGCGCAAACGCCACTCTGTGCCGAGCGGATGGTTGCCGCTTTTGCAGAGGCGGGTCTGCCTGACGGGTTATTTCAATACCTGCATCTGTCCCATGAAGATACGGAATACCTGATTCAGTCGGACACCGTTCAACACATTGCATTCACCGGTTCCGTATCAGCCGGAAGTCATATCGAAAAAACTTCAGCAGGACGGTTTATCGGTGTCGGGCTGGAACTGGGTGGCAAAGACCCGGCTTATATCCGTGCCGATGCTGATCTTGAAGCGGCCACAGAAACCGTTATTGATGGCGCTTTTTTCAATTCTGGTCAATCCTGCTGTGGTATTGAACGTATTTACGTCCATGAACGTGTGTTTGATGCTTTTATTGCCAGAGCGGTTGCGCTGATCAAGGCTTACCGGTTGGGTCGTCCGGATGATCCTGAAACAACACTGGGGCCTATGGTTCGCACCAGCGCTGCGGAGTTTGTTCGTGAACAGGTGAATGAAGCCGTACAACAGGGGGCTATAGCCCATATTGATCCGGATCTGTTCCCCATGAACAAAACAGGAACACCTTATATGGCACCACAGCTGCTTACCGGGGTTGACCATACTATGAGAATAATGACGGAAGAAAGTTTTGGCCCCGTGGTTGGCGTACAGAAAGTGTCGTCTGATGAAGAAGCCATTGCGTTAATGAACGACAGTGAGTTTGGCCTTACAGCATCTGTTTTTACCTCTGATATTAATCAGGGGATCGCTCTGGGAGAGTTGATAGAAACAGGGACTTTCTTTATCAACCGTTGCGACTATCTGGACCCGGCACTGGCATGGACAGGCATAAAGAACTCCGGACGTGGCTGCACACTGTCATCCTTAGGTTATGACGCCCTGACCAGGCCTAAATCGTTCCATATAAAACACGCTTTATAACCCTTGCTGACGCGAGTATTGCATGATGGATTTTGAACAGTATACCGCCAACTGGCATTACCCAACCGCAGTCCGGGCAGGGGTGGGTCGCATCCGGGAGCTGCCTGACACCTGTCGTGAAGCAGGCATAACGAATCCTCTGATTATTACAGACTCCGGACTGGTAAACCTGCCGTTTCTGAAAAATGCTGCGGAACATTGCAGAACAGAGTTGGCAGGATGCTCGGTTTTCTCTGCCATTAAAGCCAATCCTACCGGCGAAAACATTGATGCGGGCGTTGCTGCCTACCAGAAAAACAACCATGACGGGGTTATCGCCTTTGGGGGCGGTTCGGCACTGGATGCAGGCAAAGCCGTCGCTTTGATGGTGGGGCAGGATCGTCCTTTATGGGATTTTGAAGATGTCGGAGATAATTATCTGCGTGCCAACACGGCCACAATGGCACCGGTTATTGCAGTACCAACAACAGCGGGGACAGGCTCCGAAGTAGGGCGGGCCTCTGTGATCACCCACCAGCAGGATCAGGTCAAGAAGATAATTTTCCACCCCAATATGCTACCGGCGACGGTTATTCTGGACCCGGAATTAACCTGTGGTCTGCCAGCCGCTATTACCGCCGCAACCGGTATTGATGCCCTCTCCCACAACCTTGAAGCGTTTTGTTCACCGTCTTATCACCCAATGGCAAAAGGCATTGCGGTCGAAGGCATTCGCCTTATTAAAGATTTCCTGCCGGTCGCTGTCAGCCATGGTGACGATATTGAAGCGCGTACCCAGATGCTGGTTGCGTCAACAATGGGAGCAACGGCTTTCCAGAAAGGATTAGGTGCCATGCACGCTCTCGCTCATCCTCTGGGTGCCATTTATGATGCTCACCATGGTTTATTGAATGCTATTCTGATGCCCTATGTTCTCAAGGCAAACGAGTCCGTTATCAGCGATGATATTGCTCGCTTAAGCCGCTACCTGGACCTGCCAGCACCAGACTTTTCAGCCTTTTTTGAATGGGTTATAACCCTTCGCCAGCAGTGCAATATTCCTCACCGTCTGGCAGAGATTGGTATAGACGACACCCTTAGCGAGAGAGTTGGAAAAATGGCTTTTGAAGACCCCTCCGCCGGAACCAACCCCATTACTTTTTCCGCTACGGACTACCAGACAATTTTTGCAGCCGCCATACAGGGGGACATTTGATGAATATTGGCCTGCTGCTATGCGATGATGTGCAGACTCAGTTTCAACCAGAACACGGCAATTACCCCGATATGTTTCAAGCCTTGCTTGAGCAACATGACCCGACTCTGCAAATCACCACTTATCGTGCGCTTGACGGGCAACTCCCTGAAAATACAAATGACTGCGATGGCTGGGTCATCTCTGGCAGCCGCCATAGTGTTAACGACCCTTTCCCATGGATTTCAGCCCTGGAAGCCTTTGTAAAACAACTCTACATTGACAGGCAAAAAACAGTGGGCATCTGTTTTGGGCATCAACTGATGGCGAAAGTACTTGGTGGAAGAGTCGCCGAATCGGACAAAGGCTGGGGAATTGGCGTATCTGTGAATACGTTGACAGAACATCATGACTGGATGCAGCCGTCGCTCAATTCGCTGAATGCGCTGGTCAGTCATAAAGAGCAGATAGAACATTTACCCGAAACCGCCACTATTATTGCAACCAGTGACTTCTGTCCCTATTACATGGTGACGTACTGTGACCATTTTCTAAGTATTCAGGGACACCCTGAATTCACTAAAGCCTATATGGAGGCATTAATTCACAGCCGGGAAAAAGTGATACCCCATTCCAGAATCATTGAGGGTATGCAATCCATTAAACAACCTGTCGACAGTTCTGTTATTGGGCAGTGGTTACTGAATTATCTGGGTGGATCGTAATAACGGATTAACAATCTGTTATTATTTCTGGTTTTTAACCACCTGGACAAGGCACAACAACACGGGCATGAACCGCTTTATCTACTCTGCACTGCTCTATCTGGCGACTCCTCTGGTTATGCTGCGGATGCTTGTTCGCGCCCGCAAAGCACCGGCCTACCGCAAACGCTGGGGGGAGCGGTTTGGGTTTTTCCCCACCCTGCCACAGGACAAACCGGTTATCTGGGTACACTCGGTGTCGGTCGGGGAAACCATTGCCAGTGCGCCCATGGTCAGGGAGCTGCTGGAACGTTATCCGGAACATCGTATTCTGGTCACCACCATGACTCCTACCGGCTCGGATCGCGTTAAAGCGCTCTATGGCAACCTGTTGGGCAACCGGGTCAGGCACATTTACTGCCCTTATGATTTGCCTGATGCGCAAAACCGGTTTCTGAATAAAATAAAGCCAGAGCTGGCACTGATTATTGACACGGAACTCTGGCCCAACACCATTGCAGCCTGCCACAAAAGGGGCATTCCAGTCATTATTGTCAACGCCCGCCTGTCTGAACGGTCTGCCCGGGGCTATGCCCGTATGAAAGGGCTGGTCAGCACTATGCTGAAACAGATCCCCATGGTCGCCTGCCAGAGCAAAGACGACGGTGAACGCTTTATTCGTTTAGGACTGCCACAACAACAACTGACCATTACCGGCAGTGTAAAGTTTGATCTGTCCATCAGCCCTGAAATAGTAGAACAGGGCAAGCATTTAAAAAGCACATGGAAAGAAGGGTTAGGCCGACCTCCTGTTGTCATCACCGCAGCCAGCACCCATGAAGGTGAAGACCAGCAGATTCTTGATGCCTTCAACAGCCTGCGGGAACAACACGACAACTTACTACTGGTTCTGGTACCAAGGCATCCGGAACGCTTTGACGCTGTCAATGAGCTGGTAAAAAATAGCCGGTGTAACGTTGTCCGACACAGCGAAAACCAGCCCCTGACACCGTCCACCAGCGTTGTACTGGGTGATACCATGGGCGAAATGATGACGTTCTTTGCCGCATCCGACATCGCTTTTGTGGGCGGTTCATTGATTGAACGCGGAGGCCATAATATGCTGGAGCCCGCCGTACTGGGTCTTCCTGTATTGTCCGGCCGGCACGTGTTTAACTTTCAGGACATCAGCGACTCCCTGGTCAGGGCTGGCGGCATGCAGCTGGTTGACTCGCCGCAACAGTTGGCTGAAGCCATTGCCAGACTCATTACCGACAAACCACACTATAAGGAAATGAGCCAGAACGCCGCCCACTTTGTCGCCTCTAACCGTGGCGCACTGGAAAAAACACTGAATCTGATTAATCATCAACTTCCTGCCAGTGACGTTTCGGATAACATCGATTAATGAATAAACAAAAACGTACCGAAATTTTTAACCGTTTAAGGGATCAGAACCCGAACCCGACTACGGAACTGAACTACAGCTCGTCTTTTGAGTTGCTGATAGCCGTTATCTTGTCCGCCCAGGCCACCGACGTAGGGGTAAACAAGGCGACCGATAAACTCTACCCGGTAGCCAATACACCGCAGGCGATTCTGGATCTTGGGCTGGAGGGTTTGAAAAGCTATGTAAAAACCATTGGCCTGTATAACGCCAAAGCAGAAAACATTATCAAGACCTGTGAGATGCTGCTGACATTGCACAATGGTGAAGTTCCCGATAACCGCGAAGCTCTGGAAGCCCTGCCCGGCGTTGGCAGAAAAACCGCCAATGTAGTCCTCAACACCGCATTCGGACAACCGGCCATGGCGGTGGATACCCATATTTTCCGGGTATCCAACCGTACCGGCATTGCTCCCGGAAAAAACGTACTGGAGGTTGAAAAGCGACTGCTGAGGCTGGTTCCAAAAGAGTTTCTGGTGGACGCCCACCACTGGCTGATCCTTCACGGTCGTTATGTCTGCAAAGCCCGAAAGCCTCAATGCGGCAGCTGTATTATTGAAGACCTCTGCGAATTCAAACAAAAAACATCCGATTAAGTGCTTGCTAAGTAGTATCCACAATAAAACATGGAACCAGTGCTACAATCGACGTTTAATAAATCATAAAGACTGAAGAACCTGCATGACTTCTGAAACCCTGAAACTCGCCATGGATTTGATCAGCCGTGCTTCCGTCACCCCGGAAGATAAAGGCTGTCAGGAACTGATGATCAGCCGGCTGGAACCTTTAGGGTTCAAAGTAGAACGATTACGCTTTGGCGAGGTGGATAATATCTGGCTGCGCAAAGGCGACACCGGCCCTGTACTCGCCTTTGCCGGTCATACCGATGTGGTTCCCACAGGTCCTGAAGACAAATGGGGCAATCCACCCTTTTCCCCCATCATTGACGACGAAGGCATGCTCCACGGTCGTGGCGCTGCCGATATGAAAGGCAGCCTTGCCGCCATGGTCACCGCCTGTGAAGCGTTTCTTCAGGAGTCTCCTGACCACGAAGGTTCCATCGCTTTTCTGATCACCAGTGATGAAGAAGGGCCGGCGAAAAATGGCACCGTCAAGGTGATTGAACATCTGGAAGCCCGCCACGAAAAAATCGACTGGTGTATCGTTGGGGAGCCTTCCAGCACCAGTCTGGTGGGCGATGTGATCAAAAACGGCCGTCGCGGCTCCATGCACGGTCATCTGGTGATCAAGGGTATTCAGGGACACGTGGCCTACCCGCATCTGGCCAGGAATCCGGTACATGAAGTGGCAGTGGCACTGTCTGAGCTGACTGGCGAAGTCTGGGATAATGGCAACGAGTACTTTCCGCCCACCAGCTTCCAGATCTGGCATATTCAGGCGGGTGAAGGTGCCAGCAATGTTATTCCGGGCAAATGCGAGGTAAACTTCAACTTCCGCTTTTCCCCGGAAGTCTCTGCCGAACAGCTGCAACAACGCGTTCTGACCATTCTGGATGCCCACAAACTGAACTATGACATTGAATGGCATATCAGTGGACAACCGTTCCTGACCCAGCCCGGCGCCCTGGTTAACGCCACCCGTGACGCGATCAGTGCGATTACCGGCAGGGCTACCGAACTGTCGACTTCCGGAGGAACGTCCGATGGTCGATTTATTGCGCCAACAGGTACCCAGGTGGTTGAACTGGGACCTGTGAACGCCACCATTCACAAAGTCAATGAGTGTGTTAAAGCGTCTGACCTTGATGATCTGAGCCGGATTTATCAGGGCATTCTGACCCGCTTGCTGACCAATAAGCATTAACTGCTGACAACAGATATGACAACGCCTGATACGATTCAAGACATCGAAATTTATGCCAAAAACCTCAAACTGGCTGATATTCAGAGCTGGCTTGAAAGCTGTTTTTCCTCCATTGAAACCGTACAGAGCGGTAAAGTGGTTCACGATTTCATCCTGGATGGGCATATTCCCCTGATGATCGTCGAGAACGCCGTGGGCAAAGCCTGGACCAGCATCTGGTTCAAATCACCACAAACGCCCTGGTCTGATGACCGGGAGTGCGCCCGCAGCCTGCAGGCGTTTGCCCGGTGTCGGGTTCGTGCCAATGCGGCACCCTGGTCGGATGGTGAAGATATGGATGAATGGTGGCAGATCACAGAGTCCGGCGAAGAGGGAACCCTGTCCTGGCCGAATGCCGGGTAATACCTAAAGGGCATAAATACCCAGAGGGCATAAAGACGCGTAAGGAGTCATAGCCTTTATGCCCTGTGGGGAGTAGCTATCGCAAGGGTTTATGGACAGTTTGTTAATGGCAGAATGTGCTGCTTAATTCTGCCAACTCATTATCAAGACGCTGTATTCAAGCTTTTGCCCAGTTGTACCTTAAGCTTTTCATCAAGAGTCCTGAAATCCTGTTCCAGCATCTTGAGTTCTTTATCGAGGCCGGCCTGGCTTTTCCCCCCATAGCCTTCTTTTTCCACTGTTTTTTCTACTTCCAAAAAACGGAACTGCAGGTCTGTACTCTCGCTAATAAGCGCAGACGTTGCTTGGTTCCTGCTATGAAATTCAGCCCAAAAATTCTCACAGGCATAAAAGCTGGATTTGACACTCTTATAGCGGCTTTGCAGAGTTTTTGGGTCAATCGGTTCGTTGGCTGTCGCTTTTGGCCAGAGGGAGGATGTCAACCAGCTACCTAATGATGTTGCAGCCGAAGCCGCCTTTGGCACGAGATAAGAACCCATTGAGACAGCTAGCATCAGGGTGCTACTTTTTAAGCAGGCTTGTACATGAGGAGCAGAAAGTGAAGCGTAAGCGGTTGCCTCTCCAAAATCCTGCATCAACATTTTAGTTGGAAAGTATTCCACAAAATGTCCCGGGTACGACGTTTTTGAAAATGCAGTTTGTGCGAAGTCGACACAGTTAAATGTGAGTGCCTGATAAATACAACCGGGGAGGTTCTTATTACAGGCATCTGCGTAATCCATTACAAATTCTTCTATTTCCATGGCTTCTTCTTCCAAAAGAGGGAATGTCACTTTGGGCTTGCTCTCAAAGCCATTTTGACTCTTATAACTGTCGAATTCATCACCAATGGCTCCCGGCAGTTTAGAAACAAGTATCTCTGGCAAAGCAGCATAGCCCGTTTTCATTTCTTCACTTTCATTAGGATAAAGGCCTGCTGCAATAGCTACATCTCTCTCCTTATCCTCCAGCTTGATAAAACTATGATTATTAGCGAGATAAACGGACAGTTTGTATGGAGAGGCATCCGCTTTTGAAACAGCACGGCCATGAAAATTTATATTGTCCGGGGTTATTGTCCCGGTTTGATGACAGGAGGTACCCCCTGTCGTCACTATTGGCTGTTTTATTTGAGCTGTTGTAACCATGCTCTCTCCTCCCTGATCACATTAATTTATTTATGCACCAAGGTTACTGTTTTGATCATGATTTATTAATAACAGGTTGGTTAGGTATTTTAACGGGCAGATTAAGGCCTCAGACTCCACTATCTGCCACTTTGCATAAACTACTCGTACTGGTGACAAGACCTGCGGTTCAGAACAACAGGGCAATTGCATCAATTTGAAAACCTGAAGGAGACTTCGTTGTAAACTCGCTCCGTCATTTTCTCAGAGCAAAAAATTCGCATGGAAGCACGTAGTACCAGACCCACGTTGCCCGGGTATGTGTGATCACAACCTGCTCGATATACTCATCATCACCGTATGTGCTGTCATAGGAGCCGATGAGTGGCAAAAGTTCTCTGCGCGCCAATGCGTTTTTCTTCACCACCGGTGATGAAAATTTTATTTCCATAGAGAAAAAACTGACTACACTTCCAGCTCCCTGAAAGCTCTGTCATACAAATAGCAGAAAGGAGCTGAAAAGTGTTGAATGGAAAAATACCCGGCTCCCGGAGCTGTTTAATTCTGCTGCTGCCACTTTTCAGCCTACTCTTTCAGCCTTTGCTTTTTGCAGAGCCACCTGCGCCCCTTGCTGCCCCTTATCAGTCCTTCAATCCTATTGAAGTTTCATGCCTGACCACAATGCTGCCTCCTGAACTCACAGACCAGGAGCTGCCCTCTCTCTTTTCTCATTACCCGGTTCATAGTGAAGACCCGAAATCCGGTTACACGCTTCATGAGTGCAGGTTCCATTTTTTGCCGGGGTTCCGAAGTGCTGTTGCCACGATTCTGTCTATTGGTCTCTCCTCTGGCGAAAGCCTTTCAGCAACGCGGCAGATGATCAGGCAGGTTGCATTGATGTTTATGGCTCTGGTGCTTTACCAGGCCGCTGTCACCCAGCCTTCTGACATGACCAGTCAGCACCCGTCAAACCACGCTTATTGCTATTCCAGCGGATCAGACTCAAACTGCCCTACCGGCCATTGCACACTGATATCTCTGTGCCAGAGGCACCCCTGTCATCAGGATGGTGGTGACGATAATAACCCGGACTCTGACCACACTTATAATCCAACAGAATACTGCCCCAAATGCGGTACGACACCCTGTCGTGAAGCCTACCCCAGAAGCTGGGTTGCCTTGCTTGATTTTGATTATGAATGGCTGTTTAAAGATGAGGAGATTGTTGATGTAGTGTCCATTGACACGCTTCCCACATCTGATGATCTTACGGTATCCACTCGTCTTGAACTTGAGTCACTGCTTTGCACAGAGGAAGAGTTTATCGGTATTGAGTCCATGGACATATTTCCTGACTGGGAGCCATTCAGAAATTTTGAAAGTAACCTTGTTGAATCAGCTTGTAGTAGTGGAGAAACCAGTAACAGTGAGGAATCCAGTGACAGTAAAGAAACCAGTAGCAGTGAAGAACCCAGTGACAGTGAAGAGATCAGTGAAAATGAAGAGGTCCGGATCGATGATAACTATTCACCAGAACCGAATAACCGGATAACAAGAGGCACTTCCCGCAACCGCTCCAGATTGCTGTTGCTTCCTTTTTTATGGCATCTCGTTAATAGCGGTGAACATCCGGATATTGTTAACTGGAGCGATAAAAAAACGGGGCTGTTCCATGTTCGCAATACTTTCGAATTTTCCAGATTATGGAATATTCATAAGGGGAACAAAAAAAACAAGGTATGCTATGACAATCTGTCCAGATCAATGCGCCTTCTGCAGAAGCGTAAAGGACTTGTCCCTCTGGAAACACCGAAAAGGTGTCATTTTCGGTTTGATCTAAAGCACCGGGACGTTTTAAACCTAAAGTCTCAGTCCCGTCAGACGTCGAATCAAGACTAAAGTCCGACCAAACAGCCATAAATGCATTCCCATGATAATTACCAACAAAGGAATTGATCTGCCGCTTTGCGTCATCAAACACAATCAAGCTAAAATCACGCCGTTTGCAAAGGTGCGCTACTTTACCACCTTTCACCCGACCTAATTCATCTGTTTTGCAGGCTATAGCCATTCCATGCATAAACCCATTACACTCAGCCGCTATGTTTTTCACAGTTTGCGTAAACTGCTCGCACTGGTGACAAGACCTACGGTTCAGAACGATAGCGCTGAAGCCCTTGGCCTTCAGCCTGACAAGCCGGTTTGTTACGTTCTGCGCAACCGCTCCCTGTCTGATCTGCTGATACTGGAGAGCGTCTGCCGGAAAGCCGGTCTGCCCCGCCCTTACGCTTACATTGATGCCGATGCCCGGGAGGGCGACCGCGCTCACTTCTTCCTGACCCGGCAGGAAGGCCTTATTTTACAACGAGAACGCCCAAAGCACTCCAACACTCTGGAAAACCTGCTGAAACAGGTAGAAGAACAGGAAGGCAGTGACGTTCAGCTGGTTCCTGTCAGCGTGTTCTGGGGAAGAGCCCCGGACAAAGAACATTCAGCCCTTAAACTGCTGTTCGACTGGAATTTCAGCCTGGGTGGTCGATTTCGCAAGTTTATTGCCATCCTGCTGCATGGCCGCCATTCCATGGTGCACTTCAATCCAGCCATGTCTCTGCGCGAGATTGTTGATGAAGGCCAGGATCACCCGCGAACCCTGCGCAAAGTTGGCCGGATACTGAGAGTTCATTTTCGCCAGCTGCGCGAGTCGGTGATAGGCCCCGACCTGTCGCACCGTCGCAACCTGGTCAATACCCTGATCCATACACCACAGATTCGTCAGGCCATTGAAGCAGAAGCTGCGGCCCACGACATTACACTGGTAGAGGCAGAGCAGAAAGCCCGCACCTATGCCAATGAAATCGCGTCAGACTATTCTTATCCGGTGCTGCGCTTTCTGGATATCCTGCTGACCTGGTTCTGGAATAAACAATACGACGGCGTTTCCATTAACAATGTCGAAAAGATCCGTGACCTGGCTCAGACCCACAGTATTGTGTATGTACCCTGTCATCGCAGCCACATTGATTACCTGCTGCTGTCGTATGTTTTGTACTATGAAGGTCTCACACCCCCGCATGTTGCCGCAGGCATCAACCTGAATATGCCGGTGGTAGGCACCATTCTGCGTAAAAGCGGTGCTTTCTTTATGCGCCGGACCTTCCGGGGCAACCCGTTGTACAGCAACGTGTTCCATGAATACATGCACACGCTGTCGACGAAAGGTTTCCCGATTGAATACTTTGTGGAAGGTGGTCGTTCCCGCACCGGCCGCACCCTGAACCCGAAAACCGGTATGTTGTCGATCAGTATGCGCAGCTATATTCGCGACAACCGCAAACCCGTGACCTTTGTGCCAGTGTATATCGGTTACGAAAAATTGCTGGAGGTGAAAACCTATCTTGGAGAACTGCGTGGCAAGTCCAAGAAAAAAGAATCTCCTTTTGACGTATTCACAACGCTGACCGCACTTAAAGACCAGTTCGGTAAAGCCTGGCTGAACTTTGGTGAACCGATTGACCTGGGAACCATGCTGGACAAAGACGTACCGGGCTGGGAAAGCCACTCTTCTGCCAGCGAAAAACCGGCCTGGCTGAAAGATGCCACCAATCAGCTGGCTTTTAATATCGCCAGTGGCATCAACTCCGCAGCCGTCCTGAACCCGATCAATATGGTGGCGATGGCTCTGCTGTCTTCTCCGAGGCATGCGCTGGGCGAGCAAGAGCTGGTTCTGTTGCTGGACACCTACTGTCGAATCATGAGCCAGTGTCCATACAGTTCAAAAACCGTAATGACCGACCTCGACGGTCACGCCATGCTGCGTTATGCGGAAAAACTGAACGTTGTCACCAAAATCAGCGACTCCCTGGGCGACGTGTACGCTCTGGAAGAAAAAACCGCCGTCGCCATGACGTATTATCGCAACAACGTGTTGCACATGTTTGCCGTGCCATCGTTGCTGTGCTGTCTGTTTGTTAACAACGATCGATTGACCCTGCGCGAAATTTACCGCGTCTGCACGATTCTGTACCCCTATCTGAAAGCAGAGTTGTTCCTGCACTGGAGTGAACAGGGCTTTATGCGGGTGGTGCGCAAGTGGCTGAACACCCTGCTGGACGAAGGGCTGATTACCGTTGACAGCGACAAGGTCTTCTATCAGCCAGAACAGAGTTCTGCCAAATATGTGATGCTGACCGTGTTGTCCCGCGCCATCTCCCAGACCATTGAGCGTTTCTATATGGTCATCAGTCTGCTGATCAGCAATGGCAGTGGTTCCATTGAGCAGGAGACCCTTGAAAACCAGAGTCGCGACCTGGCTCAGCGCCTGTCTATTATTCACGGCCTGAATGCGCCGGAGTTCTTTGATAAAGCCCTTTTCAAAGGCTTTATCGAGCAGCTGCGCCTGAACGGTGTACTGGACATCTGCCAGACCAACAAGCTGAACTTTGGCGAAGACGTTGTAAGGGTGGCTGAAGAAGCCTTCAAGGTACTGACCAGCGAAGTGCGCCACAGCATTCTACAAACCACGAAAAGCCAGCCAGCGCCTATTCCGGAGCCCGGGGAGGAATAAATCATAGAAAGGCTCAGGGTTTTAAAAGCAAAAGCCCTGAGCTGACTTCTATCGTGACACAGCTATCAGTAACCGCAGGCAGGATGCCTGCTCCCAGCGGTCTGATAATCCAATCCCAGAAAATCAATAATATGGGGAGCTGCACTATCAACCTGAGTCATACCCTGATTGTTCAGGTTACCCAGACAATAAGCCGGTACAGCAGGGTTACTGTAGTTGTTGTTCAAAATAACAAAGGTATTTCGTTCCTCTGCGCTCTGACCTCCATGCCCGCTACCCAGCCCGCCATGATCCGATGTCACAACAATTAACCATTCTTCACTGGCATAATTCGGACGACTGCTGAGGGCGTTAAGCACCTGACCAATTTGCTGGTCTTCCTTCTCTATGGCTGCTTGATAATAGGCACTGTCAGGGTCATAGCTGCTGGTGTGAATATCAATGTTATGAAGATAGTAAAAAATGGCTGAAGGCGCATGCTCCCAGCTCAACCATTCAATCACCTTGTCCGTTGCCTGTTGCGAATCCTTATTATTGTTGCCGTAAACATAGTCGACATTTTCCGGCAGTAAATTCGTCGTCAGGTTAACCCAGTCTGCTACCACGGCACTGGTTGCTGTCGGATAACTTTGTCTGATCAGGTCGAACACATGAGGTTTTCCAAGCTTCAGGCTGGTGCTGTTTGAGGTGATACCATGATCATCATCCCAGTAGCCGGTAAAAACGCTGGCCCAACCAGGTCCACTGACCGTCACCTGCTGACCTCCCGCCAGAACATTATCATGAAACGCACCGCCTTCGATCAGGGCATCCATGTTTGGGGTTTCAGCGCAGCTGTTACACTGAATGCTGTCACCACGCAGTCCGTCAAGACCAATCAACAGCACATGCTTGTTACCAGGAATCGGATTAGCCGGAGCCTCGCCACTGATTCTGCTGTAATGGTTATACGGGTTATTGGGGTAATCTGTTTTCAGGTCTCCGACATCTGTGGCCCTTTTATCACTGAGGTCACAGGCTTTAGCCTCTTTATAGTAATCAAACGACTGACACCAGTAGGACCGGTTGGCTCCCGTACAGGCTTCAGCACACTGTTCCGGAGTCACCTGCGTCAGGTGCTCATTGTTATGACCATAAATGGCCGCATTCGGTGTCTGGATAAAACTATCAATCGGGTTGCTGATCAGAGAATAATGATCATAAGGGTTACCGGGATAATTGGTTTTAAGCCCTCCCACACCCTGTGCATTTTTATTGCTCAGGTCGCACTTGTTACTACCTTTATAATAATCAAACGACACACACCACTGAGAGCGGGATGAGTCCAGACAACTCGCTGCACACTGATCCGGGGAAACATTCGACAGCTGTTCAATGTTATGTCCGGATATAGCGGCATTCGCTGTAACAGTAAACCGATCCAGAGGTACAGCGAAAGCCAGAGAGCTGGATAGAAAAAGTACTGCAAGAAGTGCAGTCAGTCCAGATTGATTCATTTGATCCCCCAAAGAGTTAAGCTCGATTAGAACTCATCATTTTCTTTGAAGGTCGTGACAGCTTTATGTCCAAACGGTAACCAGTTCATGGCATTACTGTGACAGCATCCGTAAGGAAATAAAGTCTGGACAGGGAAAGGCCCTCAGCCGAAAAAGCGTGCAGTTTGCCAATGGCCTGCACTACACGCCTTAACTATGCCAATTTATTGATCGCTACTAAACGCTTTAAAAGCGTGGATATCATAGCGGCATGCCTTGCCTTCCAGGCGGTAGGTCGGCTCTTTACCCGCCAGGTCAGGAGCCAGCCTTGGGCGCTTGACCACCACCCGGTATTCAGCCAGGGCTTCTGCCGGTGCCAGCAGTTCATCGGCATCAGGATCGCCACTCAACAGATCCTGAAAAATGCGCATCTCTTTTTTCACCAGTGCCGACTTTTCACGGTGTGGAAACATAGGGTCAAGATAAACGACATCAAACTGTTGACCATCGGTCGCCATGGTCTGCATCGCCAGACGACTGTCTTCATTGATCAGTTCCATACGACTGGCAATACCGACTGTCTCCGGGGACAGCCTTGCCCGGTCAATACCATCCTGCAGCAGGGCTGCAATCACCGGTGAACGCTCAATCAGGGTGACTGTACACCCCAGACTGGCCAACACAAAGGCATCACGTCCCAGCCCGCCAGTACCATCAAGCACATGAGGGGTCACGCCTTTATTCAAACCCACCGCTTTGGCGATATCCTGCCCTTTACCACCACCAAACTTGCGGCGATGTCCTGCCTTACCGCCAACAAAGTCAACAAATACTGGTTTTTCCTTATCTCCGGCACGACGCAGGCAGAGTACATCATCCACAAAACCGAGGATTAATGAGCCTTTCGATAAGCTTCTGGTATCTGTCACCGTTTCAGAACGTGAGATTGTTTCATGCAGGTTTGTCAGACAACGATGTTTTTCCAGCCCTTCAACCAGGCCGGAACAATCAATATAAAGAGAAAAGGACATCCGCAGCTTTCTCATTTAAACAGCCATGAGAGAAAAAATGCGATTTTCTTCACCTCTTGTGATAAGAGGCGATGAAAATCGCATTTTCATATAAATAGAAAATGAGAGTTTACCATTTTGACAATGCCGGAGTGTGTCGTTTTTAACCCAGCATCACCCAAAGCAGCACCACCCCCAGACAGAACCGGTAAATAACAAACGGCATCAGCCCGATACGGTTAATAAATGCAAGAAAGTAATGAATACAGACCCAGGCACTGACCGCCGCAACCACTGCACCACTCAACAGTACTGACCAGTCAACCGGAGCGGCATCCTTAACCAGATCCAGAGTGAGCAGAGAACCCGCCCCAAGGATGACCGGAATGGATAGCAGAAAAGAAAAGCGGGCGGCAGCCTCTCTGGTCAATCCCAGCATTAAACCGGCGGTCATGGTGATACCGGAACGGGAAGTCCCCGGAATCAGGGCAATGGCCTGGGCAAAACCTATGATCATCGCCTGCCTGAATGTCAGCTTTTCCAGAGGCTGAATACGCTTGCCTTTAAGGTCTGCCCAGCCCAGCAGCGCACCAAAGATCAAAGTGGTTCCGGCAATGACACCAATCGTCCGCATGGCTTCATCAAGCCCGATGGCTTTCAGGGCAAAGCCAAACGCCACAGCGGGAATGGTGGCAAAAATCAGGTACCACCCCAATCGGCTGTTAAAGGTTGAACCTCTGCCCACCAGCGAACCGAGCCAGTCTATGGCTATTTTGAGGATATCGTTTCGGAAATAGCCAATGACAGCAGCTAGCGTACCGATATGTACCGCCACATCAAACGCCAGCCCCTGATCACTCCAGCCTAACAGCTGTGCCGGAAGAATAAGATGCCCCGAGCTGGACACCGGCAGGAATTCGGTAATGCCCTGTATCAGAGCAAGAACAATAATCTGCAGAAAGTCCATGAGGGTGCTCCTGAATCCGTTTCAAAGTTATACAGTATGTCGCCCAGCATTAAGGTATCTCAAGTATTTTCTGCCAGTGTCAGGCAAGCTGCGACTTAACAATCAAAAAGAATCTTAATCTAACAGACTAATGAAAAAACGTTCATACAACATAAGAGAGAAAAACTAACATTGTGCATTGTGTTTATCCGTTAATACCGTGAGATATCCTTATGAAAATATGGTCAGCTTCGGTTTTATGCTTTTTTACACTGTTTATTTCACAAGTGTATTCAGCACCCGTTAAAGATTCCTCCATCCTTGATCTGAAATATTACTCTGATCAAAACGCGGATTTATTTTACGCACTGTTTCTGGAGAGATATAAAGATGAATCAGAAAAACCTGAACGTAACACTGCCAATTATCAAAAACGCAAAGCCAATTTCATTGAAAATGTGAATTATGCTTTGATTTACAACGCTGAAAGAAAAACTTCAGGAAAAGATGAAACAGCAAATATAAATGCTTTTTTTGATCTCAGTTTTGATGACTTTAAAAACAGCAACCTTGGCCATAAGCAGCTAAAGAGCAGTGAGAAAAAAAATACATTAGCAAACCTTTCTAAAACGCTTATTGGCACACCTTATAAACATTCTAATAAGGTAATACCCGATGCCTTAGACTGGAGGAAAAAGGGAGCTGTAACTGCTGTTAAAAACCAGAAACAGTGTGGCAGTTGCTGGACTTTTGGCTCCATAGGAGCGCTGGAAGGCTATTACAAGATTCAGGGAAATCCCCTGACCTCCCTTAGCGAGCAGTTTATTGGTGCCTGCAACGGAGTAAGGCCTATTTGTGAGGGAGGGACTTCGCTGGTTGTTTATTCTTTCGTGGTCCGAAACAATTTCACGCTTTGCACAGAAGAAAGCTATCCATATAGTTCAGGCTCTGGAGTCGATAAAGCCTGTTCCACTGATCATGTGAATGATTGCAAGAAGATTAAAATTCCAGATGGGATGAAAGTCCGGTCTATAGAACCAGGAAATGATAAGGCGCTGATGGAAGCGTTGCAGGACGGTCCTATATCGGTTGCCATAAAGGCATCACTCAAAAGCTTCATGCTGTATAAAGGGGGGGTTTATGACGATAGTCAGTGCCTACAGAACAGGACAGACTCTCTGGATCATGAGGTCCTGTTAGTGGGTTATGGAACTGACAACAACATCCCTTACTGGATAGTAAAAAACAGCTGGGGAGAGCAGTGGGGAGAAGATGGTTACATCAGAATGAGAAGAGGGAAAACAGGCTCGTCAGACGACCAGTATAATGATATGTGTGGCATTTCACTGGATGCTTTCCAGCCTGTATCCCTGAACAGATAAAACCCTATCGTTCACTCTTCTTGAGTGCAACCTTGTCTCGCAGGTAAACGGGCATCGCCTGTTCCGCTGAAACAGCGTGCCCGTTGCCATAATGATCAGCCGCTAATATCGCAATGTCTCCGGCACGCGGGTAGCTGTCAGTATGGCAATCCAGTACCGACGCGGCTGTTTTCTCACGAAAAGCCCAGCCAGTACCCATGCCCAGCCACTGGTCATCACCTTCTGGCACCATCACTTTTTCCGGAGCAATGACCACTTCATCCTGAACCGGCTGCATTAAGCCATCCTGTTCCCTGAACGCTCCCCAGTAAACCTCATTCATGCGGGCATCAATGGATGACAGCACGGATGTTGCTCCGAAACGACGCAGTCCTTCCTGCGCCAGCGCCGCCAGTGTGGAAATACCGATCACCGGCTTATCCACAGCAAATGCCAGTCCCTGCACCATGGCGGTTGCAACCCGTAAACCAGTAAATGCTCCCGGTCCCCGACCAAAAGCCAGGGCATCAATCTGGCTTAATGTGAGACCTGCATCCCCCAGAATCTGCTCAACCATCGACAGCAGTTCACGGCTGTGACGACGAGGCAGCATCTGAAAGTTTTCAATTATTTCACCATCAAGGTTCAATGCGACAGAGCAGGCCTCGGTGGCAGTATCCAGCGCCAGTAACTTCATGAGTTTCTCGACTTATGCAGCCACCGGCTTCAGCGCAACCAGCACTTTGCCTTTTATGTCATCAACGCTGCCAACACCTTCTACACAGGTGTAGCGGGTGTCACCTTCAATGTTCTTGTAGAAGTCCACCAGCGGAGCAGTCTGTTCGTGGTATACACCCAGACGGTGACGTACGGTTTCTTCTACATCGTCTTTACGCTGAATCAGGTCTTCGCCGGTTACGTCATCCTTACCTTCAACCTTTGGCGGGTTGTAAACGACGTGGTATGTACGACCGCTGCCGGGATGTACGCGACGACCACCCATGCGCTGAACAATTTCTTCGTCTTCAACGGCAATTTCAACCACGTGGTCAATTTCAACACCGGCATCGCGCAGCGCTTCTGCCTGAGGAATGGTACGAGGGAAACCGTCAAACAGGAAACCACCAGCGCAATCCGCTTCAGCAATACGCTCTTTCACCAGGGCAATAATGATGTCGTCAGAAACCAGAGAACCGGAATCCATGACTTCTTTCACTTTTTTGCCCAGTTCGGTGCCATTCTTGATCGCGGCACGCAGCATATCGCCAGTAGAAATCTGGGGAATACCGAATTCTTCCATGATGAACTGGGCTTGTGTACCTTTACCTGCGCCCGGGGCACCCAACAGAATCACTCGCATGAATAATGCTCCTGTCTAAAGCCGGCCTCAGGGTGCAACTACCCGGAAGCCTGCTTCGTTTGACCGATGTCTAAAAAGGCACACAGCATATACACACCCGCAGTGCGATACAAGTTTCGAACTGGAATTCACAATGAATAAATAAAACACCTTTTTACCATGAAAATTTTTTCATCACAGGGGGTAACGGAAAATTGTTTCTTGCGCTCATGGCTGTTTATGCCGATAGATTATTTTAAGGATTGACCATCAGGAGCATGGTTATGTACAGAAGCTGGCTCAGAACCCGACTCAAAGCAGGCTTGCGATCTGTGTTTTTTTCAGTCTTAACTCTGCTGCCTTTAACTGCACAAAGTATTCCCAACAGCCGTATTCAAGGCTATCCCTGGCTGCTGTCCGCCATCAGAAATAATCACATGCCGAGCGGCTACCTGGATCTTGCCAAATGTCGTATGACGAAGAATATCAGCGATATGAAGGCAGATCGTCGCACTTATGGGGTCAGGTTCACTGATAACTTCTCCTTTAATCCGGACAACGGAGAAATTGTCACGATCATGAATATCCTTTATTTGCAGACCAAAGACCTGAATGGAACACCTGTATTAATGAACCGCCCGGCCACCACCATTCTGTCAGGCAAACCACAGACTGGCTTTCTTAATTACCAGATTGTTATGAGTTTTGATGGCAAAACATTGATGCAGCTTTATCAGTGTCCCTGGGACAAGGCGGTTTTTCTATGGAGATGATCAGGCTTCCGTAACGGTACACCGAAGCCTGATACAACACAGACCTACTCAATCAACCAAGGGAATCTTCATCTGAATCTTCAACATCCTGCTCTTCAACCTGAGTGTCTTCAGCAGGTGTTGCTGTGCTTTCTGGTTTCTGACGCTTACCAAAAAGCTCGGGCGTTTTGCCCATGACAGGGATTCGAAGCAGACTCTTGGCATTGTAAGCCAGAGCGAAGTGGGCGGGCTCAAGGTTATAAACCTTATTGAAAACTTCAACCATCCACCAGAGATCAGCACGTTGATTCTCAGCATAAATTATTTGCATGCTCTCAACAGAGGAGCCCATCTCTTTATACATCAGAAAGACCATCAGCCCCTCCAGAATCTGCTCAATACCCGAGTCGCTTTCGGCCAGTCTCTCCAGGTTCGTTTTGTAACCAGCATAAGGGACAGAGTCAGGGAGTAATGCTGCGGCCACGGACATGAATCCCTTGATACTCGTTCTGGCCAGCCCTGTTAACTCCTCACTTTCTTCTTTGATTTTCCTGATTGCGACCTGAGTAAGAAACCTCACTATCGCATCTGTCACTGCCTGACCAGTAGGCATTCGGGCATCCAGCAATGTCATACCCGAATACCGCTTAGGATCAATATTGGTTTCAGGGTGATAGATGGCTATCCCCATTTCTCTTTCATTAGCAAATGTCAGCAAGCTTGCAAAAGATACCTCCCCATGTTCAGCCTGTTGCGAATATTTTTTGATAATACCGCTGATTTCATCAGACATTTTTTGGGGGTTAACACCTTTTATCTGCGCAAGTGCCTGGTCATGAATTACTTTGATGTCCATTTCAAATCTGGCTGGCTCAGCACCTGAAACACCTGCGGCCTGGCGCTCTTTCTCCAACTTCTCTTCAAGCTGCGTGACTTCATCCTTAGTGAAAGACTGGCAGTGTTCAATTTTCTGATCGGGATATCTTGTTTGCAGACTGGACTCAGGCTGATTGTAGTGAGTGTAATCATGTCCTTCTATATTATTAGCCCCGGCCGTGTGGTTGTAACGTTTATAGGGCAGACCCAGTCTTCTCAGATTTTTGGTTTCCTGCACTACCTTCAGTCCTTCAGCAAATAAATTCCATTCTTTTTCTGTGAATTCAATGGGCTTTCTCACTGGAGACTGCTGATTGTCTGTATATCTGAGAGCCACTGCGGATTCGCCCGGTACCGTTGCTGCCTGTTCACCGGTGTTCGCTGGAGGCACAGAGGTCAGACGGCCATTTGGGCTTATCCTGACGGTAACATAATCATCAGTCTGTTTTGGTGTTCCGTAAAACTCTGGCTGATGAAACGAAGGACTGAGAACAGCTTCAGGCACACCATGGTCAGAAGCCTGTAAAGGCTCCTGAATCTGATCATCCGACGAAGAGGGTAACAGAGGCTGAATATACTGGCCGGTTTTCGCATCAAAAACGCCACTTAGCAATTCACGATCCAGTTCAAATTCGCCTGATTCCGATATTTTAATTACAAATACTTTTTCTCCGGTATGAAATTTAAGAACTTCTGTTCCATCTTCCAGTTCTTCTTTATAGCCCGGTATTTTATTGTCAGCAAAGGCGGTATGAACGAATGACAGGCTCATCGCTGGTATTAAAAGAGCCAATCGAAAGGCTGGTTTCATTGTAATTCCTCACCATTATTTTTCATGAAAAAAAGTCCATGAATACTGGTTCTGTAATGTTGTTAGTTAATACCCAGAACGGCGAAGTATAGACCTCATTACCAAATGTGCTTTTCAGCCAACTGGTTGAAATTTACCAAAAAAAACATAAATTGATACTTATTCGTTCGGGCTATACTAATAACTCCAAGGACAGTAAAAGGATGTACAGCTATGAGTAAAAAGAAAGACGTCCTGGTACTTTGCAAAGACAATAAAGCCAGCACAAAAAGCCCTGTTGAAGAATATTTCGCCTATCAGCTTGACTTTGAAGCTTTCAGAAAATGGCGGGAAGGCAAGAATAAATGGCCAAATGGCATCATAATCAAAGGCACTGGAAAACCACTCTACAAAGGCGCTGTTTTTCCATTTACACAAAGTAAAGGCAAACCTGTTACCGCTGATTTAAGCGAATGGAAAGAATTTGCCAACAATTCTCCGGATTTAAACCCGAATCCAAGAGTTATTAATCCTGATTCTTTATAAATATTTATTTTTAAATACCATCGGCTATAAAAAAGCCCGAATACCATTCAGTATCCGGGCTTTTTCAGTTTGTTAACAATCAGCCGGTATTACGCATACCCGCGGCAATGCCTGCCACAGTGATCATCAGCGCCTGTTCCAGATTCTTACATTCCTTATCTTCCTCCAGGTGGCGGAGGCGATAGAGCAATTCAGCCTGCAGAACATTCAATGGATCAATGTAAGGGTTACGCAGCGCAATGCCCTGTTTGTTCACAGGGTGAGCAGACATCAGCTCACTGCCACCTTTCAGCTCAAGCACAGTATTGATTGCGCTGTCGAGAAGCGTTCGCAGCTTATCACCAAGATGCTGCAGACCCGTAGGTACCAGACGATCCTCATAATATTCAGCCAGCTTGGGATCGGTCTTCATAAAGACCATTTCCAGCATTTCCAGTCGCGCTTTGAAGAATGGCCACTGCTCCATCATTTCTTTCAGAGTGTCGCGCTGTTCTTTGTCCAGTGCATTCTTCAGTGCCACACCACAACCCAGCCAGGTAGGCAGCATCAGGCGAATCTGAGTCCAGGCAAAAATCCATGGAATAGCACGCAGGCTTTCTACGCCACCATTAGGCTTACGCTTGGCAGGACGGGAACCCAGTGGCAACCCTGCCAGCTCCTGTTCAGGGGTAACGGAACGGAAGTAAGGCACAAACTCAGGTTCGCCCCGCACCATACCGCGATAAACTTCCAGAGAGTCTCGGGACAACTGGTCCATCATATCACGCCAGCTCTGCTCAGGAGCCGGGGGTGGCAGCAGGGTGGCTTCCATCGTTGCACTGGCGTAAAGCATCAGACTCTTTCTGGCAACATCCGGGAAACCAAACTTGAAACGAATCATCTCGCCCTGTTCGGTAACACGCAGATGACCATTCACAGAACCCGGTGGCTGTGACAGGATCGCAGAATGAGCCGGGCCGCCCCCGCGACCAATGGTACCACCACGGCCGTGGAAGAAGGTCAGGTCTACATTGTGTTTCCTGCACACCTCAGTGACTTCTTCCATGGCGCGATACTGCGCCCAGCCTGCTGCCATCCAGCCAGCATCTTTGGCGGAGTCGGAGTAACCGATCATCACCATCTGACCATCTGCACTATAACCACGGTACCAGGGCAGGCTCAGCAGTTTTTCGATACAGTCTGCCGCACCGTCCAGAGCCGTCAGCGTCTCAAACAGAGGCGAAATCGGCATTGGAAAATCAACACCGCACTCTTTCAGCAGCAGCGCTACTGCCAGAACATCAGATGGGTTGTATGCCATGGAAATCACGTAAGCTCGCAGGGCTTTTTCCCCTTCACGGGCAATCACACGACAAGTCTCAACAACCTCTTTCACATCCGGGCTTGGCTGCCAGTTATTGGGCAGCAGGGGACGAGGGTTCTGCAGTTCACGCAGGAGGAAAGTCTGACGATCATTCTCATCCCAGCTGGCGTAGTCACCCATACCCAGAGCGCGGGTCAGTTCGCTCAGAACTTCTGTATGACGGTCTGCTTCCTGACGGATATCCAGTTTGATCAAAGTCAGGCCGAAACTGTGGGCGCGGCGGATCATATCCAGCAGAGGACCGTCGGCAATCACACCCAGCCCCACCTCTTTCAGAGAGCGGTAGCACAGCTCCAGAGGTTCAATCAACTCCTGATTGTCTGTCATGATGTCGGAAGCGTCAGCCATATCGACCAGTGAACGCTCACACCAGCTGCGGGTATGACGCAGACGCTCACGCAGTTTCTTCAGAACCGCACGGTAAGGCTCACGACATTCGCCCATCACCTGCTTCATCTCTTCACTGCACTCAGTCATGGACAGCTCGCCAATCAGAGGCTTCAGGTCACGCAGATACAGGTCAGCCGCCACCCAGCGACTCAGCAGCAAGACTTCCTGAGTCACTTTGGAAGTAACAAACGGGTTACCGTCACGGTCACCACCCATCCAGGAAGAGAAACGAACCGGTACGGCATCAATAGGCAGACGAATGCCGGTATGCTCTTCCATTCGCTCATCCATGGAGCGCACAAAAGCAGGAATGGCTTCCCACAGAGAGTGTTCAATGGTGGCATAACCCGCTTTGGCTTCATCAATAGGAGTCGGGCGCTGGGTACGGAATTCCAGTGTGTGCCATGCCTGCGAGACCAGCTGCTGCAGACGATTCTCCAGGCGTGCCTTGCGGCGCTGGCTCAGGCTGGTGTTTTCCAGTTCAGTCAGGCACTCAAAAATGGATTCCTGTTTCTGGATCAGGGTACGACGGCTAACTTCGGTTGGGTGAGCGGTCAGCACCAGCTCCATATCCAGCTTGCTGATGCTGCTGGCAATCTGTTCATTGGTCAGGCCCTTGTCTTTCAGGCGCACCATCAGCTCATCAAAGTGATCAGGAACATCAAAGGCTTCTTCACACTCTCTGGAAACACCATGAAACTGTTCGGCCAGGTTCGCCAGGTTCAGAAAGTGGCTGAAAGAACGGGTGACCGGCACCAGCTCATCATCCGACAGACCTTTCAGCTGGTCCAGAAGAACCTCACGATCTTCATCATTACCGGCGCGGGCTGCTTTAGCCAGCTGCCGGATGTTTTCAATTTTGTTAAAAAATTCTTCACCATGCTGATCCTTGATGGTTTGCCCCAGCAAAGACCCCAGTACGTTGACATTTCGTCGCAGGCTGGCCTGACTGTCTGCCATAGTGTTTGTCCCTGAATAGTTTTAAATAAAAAATATCTGCCTATACATTCTGAAAATGAGTGATTGATGAAATGGTTCATTTCAATCAAAGCGATCACTTCAGAACCCATAAACTGATACTTTTGCACTGGTTAATACCCGAACAGCGACTTCGGGAGTTCCGAGCCTATAACAGAATTTCCGAATTTTAAAGCATTATCCACTTCGCCCACTCGACAACAAAATCAAACAATTACGCAATTCGCTTCGTGATTTTTACTGGCCTTTTTTGTTCGCATGTTAACCAAATACGCAGGACAGGAAATAAATCTAAGTGGGGCAGCAATTAATGTAGATATTAACTGTATAAATTCTTCGCAATTCCCCGATAGGCGATACATTCAAGGCTCTCTATCCTCCCTGATCGATTCTTTTTTGTACGAACGTTTCGCGAAATAGAAAGAATCCAACACTCCAACACAACATCCAACAGGTTTTATAATGAGCGCTACTGACGACCAGAAAGTCACGCTCGGAAATTATATTGCGCTGGCTTTTGCTGTCGCATTTTTTTCCGGCTTACTGCAGTCCAACGAATGGTACGGTGTATTTGACTTCACCACCCTGAACGGTACATTCGGTTCTATTGCCGGCAGTGGTATGTTCCGTGGTGCAGGTGGTGACGGCGCCCGTGACGGCTTCCTGTTCGCCCTGACCCTGGTGCCTACCTGTATGTTTGCCCTGGGTATGATCAACGTTCTGGAACACTACGGTGCTCTGAAAGCTGCCCGTAAACTGCTGTCTCCTCTGCTGCGTCCTCTGATGGGTCTGCCTGGCTCAGCTGGTCTGGCTATGATTGGTTCCCTGCAGAACACCGATACCGGTGCTGGCCTGACCAAAAACCTGATCGAAGATGGCGAACTGAACCAGGAAGAAGCTGAAATCTTCACCGCTTTCCAGTTCTCTGCCGGTGCGACCATTGTTAACTTCTTCAGCTCCGGTGCGGTGCTGTTCACCCTGACAAACGCTGATGGCTCCATGGCTGTACCGACTTCCATCGGTCTGACTGTGGGCATCATGTTCATCTTCAAAATCATTGGCGCCAACGTCCTGCGTCTGATTCTGAAGGCTCAAGGCAAGAAAGTTAACGCACAGGCGAAGGTGGCATAATCATGGCTCAAGCTAGCAAAAAGATGATCACTGACGTCTTTGTTGAAGGCGCTCGCAAGGGTTGGAACATTGGTGCTATGAGCACCATCCCTAACGTAATGATGGCTTTCATCATCATCAAAGCTCTGAACATCACTGGCGCCCTGGGCGCACTGGGTGCTCTGTTTGAGCCACTGATGATACTGGTTGGCCTGCCCGGTGAAGGCGCTGCGGTTATCATGGGTGCGATCATGTCCATGGGCGGTGCAGTTGGAATCGTGATGGGTCTGTTCTCTGAAGGCATCCTGACCGGTGAGCACATTGCCATCCTGGCCCCAGCTATCTACCTGTGTGGTTCCACCATCCAGTACGCAGGTCGTATCCTGGGTGTAATTGGTACCCGTGGCAGCCTGTACCCGATCATGTTCGCGATTTGTATCGCTAACAGCTTTATGGCGATGTTTGTAATGAACCTGTTCTTCGTTTAAAACGGCTGTCAACCTGACAACCACGCCATAATGATGCGTTGAGCCCATATCCGGAACTCAACGCATCATCACTCAGGTTCATACCATTACCGAGTTGATTGTTTCATTAACCAGGCTGGATAAAACTTCATACTGGCAGTCGCTTCGGCATGGCTCTTCAAATTGCGAAACGGATAAGTCTCAAGTTCGACAGTCGTTGCAGGATTTTTCTTTAAAAGCCTTTTCAGAGCTAAGGCACTACGCGAGTCAATGACATCATCGTTGTGCATTATTTCAAAACCGATTCTTTTAGGCCCTTGCGAATGGGGAGTTATGTTGTCCATATAATGTATTCCATCCAGAACAAATCCATCCTGCATCATAGCCAGAAAGATGGCTTCTTTTGGCTTATTGAATGCCTCAGGAACGATCAGGCGACGGAAAAAACCAAGGTCCGCCCCTAAAGTAAACATCTGTCCTATATTGACCCCTCCCGTTTTAAAATAAGCGCTTTTTACATTACCTCTCGCCACAGCCAGCTGCCCCACTATTGCTCCCAAGCTTATACCAAGATAGCTGACTCTTTGCTGGTCAAAGTCAGCTTTACCATTTTCCGGAAATAAATCCAGTGAACTCAGGGTTGTACCCAAAGCATGAGACAACGAAAGCATATCAGCTGCCCCCTGATTGAACAGGTACAATATGCTTTTTAGATTAATACTCAATGAGCCTCTGTTACCATGGTACGGAAGGTCTATTCCAATAACGGCATAACCCTTTTTCAGAGCTGGGTAAATGTATTTCATGCTGTTATCAATAGAACCATTTAATGGATGACCAAACAATAATACCGGTCCTGACTCTTTATAGAAGCGAGGGTAAAAAACAGAAAACTGAACACAGTTGCATCTTGTTTTATGCTCAGAAATTAACCAGCCATTCTTTTTGTTGAAAAACTTACGAAATGCGAGTTTCCCGGTAGCTTTGTGGTACCGTAATGATTTTTCAGTATGCATCGTCGCTATTTCAGCCAGCATTTCAGACTCGTTACTACCACCACAGAAAGTGGGAACAGATGACTGTATTTTATTCACTATTGAATTAACGGGTTGTAGGTAGGCATCTTTCGAGGCAACGGTAAACGTCTTCAAATCGATAAGATTATCAACCGGAATTCCCCGCTCAGACAGGAATGCAACAACGTCAGAGCGATTTGAATTTACATCCATAAAAGGTGAAGTTTTAACAGGCACACCACCACTCTTCAAATCCTTTGTAATTAAGGCAACATGCCTGCCTGACGCAAACTTACGTTCAGGGTAGATATAAAGAATACTGACGTCATCAGCCGCCTGAACACTGGTAACCGATGTCTTAACCTCTTCACCGGTTGCCATGTTATAAATTTTGACAGGATTAGCGCGTCCGCCTCCTCCGCGAGCAGGTAATGAACCTTTATCCGGGTGAGCAGCCACCTCAAACAACACCGGCCCTGCTGGTGAAAACCCATCCCTGCCATTGGTATTTTTGATATCTAACCCTTCAAGGGAGATTTTATTTGAGAAACGACTCTTTCTGAAATCCACAACCAGTCCGGTTTCCGATTCAGGTTTATGCCTGGTGTACAGATCATCGTCAGGAAAACGCACCAACACCGAATCAGGATTAATACTCGTTATTATTTTGTCTGACACTGATGACTTTTCTGACGTTAGCGGCTTTGCATCAACCGGTGAAAACCATGATCCCGCCAGCCCAAAAAAAATGAAGCAGGAAATGGCACCTCGCCATAGCCGGGATAAACTCCTTACCCGACAATACGGAAAACGCGATGTATCAATGATAGTAAAACGATTCGTAGGATACCTCACAATACAACTCTCCCAAAACCTCCGGGTTCCTTAGCTTGTGCCGTCTGCTTTATCACAAACAACATGAGCAACACCGACTAAACCTAGTACAACCTCTTGTTTTTTGCTTATTGGGACAACATTAATCACTGATAAGAGCGGTCCTGCGGGTTCGTATCCACTCCAGATTAGAAAATACTGAATTTTCCAGTTAAGGGAAGCAACAAAAGCCTGCTTACGTATTAACCCGCACTTTTTATCTCACCAGCACGAACCTCCAAGTTCGATTCATTACCTTTTTCCTCCCGCTTTAGCAGGCAACAGAATAAATGGAAAGAAATACAAAGCTCCGGATCAAACGGATAGAGGCAAAAGCCATGAATTACTCGTTTTATCCCTGTGTTGCATTGTGACATAAGTCCTTATTCTGACCGCTATCACTTCAAACAAGGTTCTGGTATCCATGAGTGCAACCGACGATCAAAAGGTCACGATCGGGAATTATATAGCACTGGCATTTGCAGTTGCGTTCTTTTCCGGTTTACTGCAATCCAACGAATGGTACGGTGTTTTTGACTTCACCACACTGAACGGTACATTTGGCTCCATCGCTGGCGGCATGTTCCGTGGTACTGGTGGTGACGGCGCCCGTGACGGTTTTCTGTTTGCCCTGACACTGGTTCCTACCTGTATGTTTGCCCTGGGCATGATTAACGTCCTGGAACACTTTGGCGCCCTGAAGGCCGCTCGTAAACTGTTGTCTCCACTGCTGCGCCCTCTTATGGGACTGCCTGGTTCTTCAGGTCTCGCCCTGATTGGCTCGCTGCAGAACACCGATACCGGTGCTGGTCTGACCAAAAACCTGATGGAAGACGGCGAGCTGACTGAAAAAGAATCTGAAATTTTCACTGCTTTCCAGTTCTCTGGTGGCGCACTGATTGTAAACTTCTTCAGTTCCGGTGCTGTACTGTTTACCCTGACCAACGCTGATGGCTCCATGGCGGTCCCAACCTCCATCGGCCTGACAGTCGGTGTAATGTTTATATTCAAAATCATTGGTGCCAACATTCTGCGCCTGATTCTGAAGGCTCAGGACAAGAAGGTTAACGCACAGGCGAAGGTGGCATAATCATGACTCAGGCTTCTTCTTCAGCTCCAAAGAAAATGATCACTGACGTTTTCGTTGAGGGTGCTCGCAAGGGCTGGAACATTGGTGCAATGAGCACCATTCCAAACGTCATGATGGCTTTTATCATCATTAAAGCCCTGAACGTAACCGGCGCCCTGACAGCTCTGGGCGCACTGTTTCAGCCGCTGATGGTTCTGGTGGGCCTGCCGGGTGAAGGTGCTGCGGTTCTGATGGGTGCCATCATGTCCATGGGTGGTGCGGTTGGTATCGTGATGGGTCTTTTCTCTGAAGGCATTCTGACCGGTGAACACATTGCGATCCTGGCTCCTGCTATTTACCTGATGGGTTCTACCATTCAGTACGCTGGCCGAATCCTTGGTGTTATCGGTACCCGTGGCAGCCTGTACCCAATCCTGTTCGGGATCTGTATCGCAAACGGCTTCATGGCAATGTTCGTGATGAACCTGCTGGTTTAATGGTTCCCGCTTATGGTGGTTTGGTATAAGATGGCCTTGCCCCATGAGACTGGACAGACACATTGCTGACAGCTAATCGACTCTGTCTGATTCTCTGCCATGACAAAACTAAAACCGGGCCAACTGCCCGGTTTTTTTATGAGGTACGTTCATGAAAGATACCGGCGATTACGAAAGCGTTGCCTGCAACTGCGTTGAGGTTGGCACTCTGATCCGGGAAGACGACACCCTTCTGACTCTGGACTTCTGCGACAATGACCAGATGTCTGCCAGAGAACAGTTCGCCCGGATGGAGAAAGATGCCCGATCCGTTGGCTCCGGCAACTGCCAGATTAAATCAGAAGTATTAGAAGAAGGCGGCACGCCTTATATTCGAGCCATGTTTGACTTTGACTGCACGGCGGAAAAACTGATTTTCCAGCTAAAGCATAAGTAATACCAATCAAAATAATTAGCTTCGTTATGAGCATGATTTTCTGAGCGGTTAGGCAATACCCTAAAGGGCATAATGGCGGTGTGAGAAGCCATAGCCTTTATGCCCTTTAGGGTATCAGAAAGTCAGCGCAATAGAATTGCTAATTATTGCGATGGGTATAACTGTGAAAGTGTGATTTTTATCGCCTGAGGTGACAAAAATCACACTTTCATAGCCCAGACAATCATACGTCTACAGTCTCTTTTTATCGCCCGCTCTCTTGACCTGCATCAACACCTTTCCGGCATCGGCAGCGATAATAAAACGGCAATAACCACAATAAAACAGTAGTCTGATATGCAACACATTATCTCTTCCTTTTATGGAACAGCCAGCCCGGAATTACGTCAAAAACTATCCAGCCTTGGGTTACTGATCATGCGTGCAGGCCTGAGCATAGGCATGTGGACACATGGCTGGCCGAAACTGGTTAATTACGCAGAAAGAGCCCCAAAGTTTGTCGACCCCTTTGGTGTTGGCCCCGAAGCTACCATGGCGCTTGCCATAATGGCTGAGCTGCTGGGCAGTATCGCCCTGACAGTGGGTCTGTTCTCTCGCCTGAGTGCTTCCGCCCTGGCTTTTTCCATGGCCATTGCCGCTTATTACTTTGGTCATGAACTGGCTTACATTTATATGCTGGCTTATATCGGCCTTATTTTTACCGGCCCCGGTCGTTATTCCATTGACCAGTTCATCTACAAACGTTACGTCGCCTGATACTTAATCAAGAGCAGGCAACCTCTGCCTGCTCTGTTATCCTTCCTGAAACACTCCACTCCAGACAGAAACCATGCCTGCTTTTGAGACCATTTCTGTGAAGGCTGGAAAAACAACATGAAGAGTTAGAGAGACAACCACACCCGGCTGAAGTGCTCTCGATACCCTCAATGCCAGTGGCAAAATGGTAGGCGTCATCTCCCATGTAGAAACCCTGAGAAAGTGTACCCTTACCCAAATGGTGGTAAGCAAAGAAGCCGGACTTGGTTATAGCAAGTTGGCCCGTTGTTATTATGTAGAGCCACCGCAAAGCAGGCCGCAAAACCAGGCAGGAAAAATCCCGTTCAGAGGCGGCGCACCAGCGCCGTCAAACTCAAAAAAAAACTGCTTCGGTCGAAATAAAACCTGATAAAACAATGCATGAAGGTTAACACTGTGAGCATTCCACCTGCTGACCGCCCATCCAACTCAGGAGGCATGCCTCCTTCTCGTCCAAAAAAGAAAAAACAGCCGTCTTCCCGGAAAGCAAGCCCACAGATTCCTCCAAATCAATCAACCTCCACGGCTCCTGCAAAGAGGAGCATACGGCAATACCGCATTATTACCGCAGCCAGGGAGACCAGATCCCTTAGCATGGAGGATATACAAATATATTTCAGGGATGCCATGTCTCAGGCTCTCCGGGCAGAAGAGTCTCCGGAGAGGCTCTATCTTCTGACCGTATCTTATGACTACTTAGGGAACCCCCGGAAAGCACTGGAATGTGCCGAACTCTTCATGAAGAACTCTCCGCCAGGGCATCCATATCACGGTCTTGCCTGTTATTGGCTGGGAATGTGTCGATTCTCCGCTAACCACAGTTTTAGTGAAGAAGTAGCAACGCTGTTTCAAAAAGCCTACAGGTCCGGTATTGCACCTGCAGCCAAGTATTTGATGGCAGCGCACAGCGGTACTCAGGCCAATATGAGCCTGTTAAAGTGGTTCGATTCTGAAGAATTCATGCGTATAGCTGTCACATACCCGGCTGTTCAGAGTGAGCATTTTGCCAATCTGGCTTTGGGCTCCGATGATACAACGCTCCAAAAAAAATAAAATAAAAAAAATATTCCATGAGGTCAGGTATGGTACGGAATCCTTTAATAATGAGCCACACCCCACAGCAATTATCCAATTTTCCAAATTGCTATGTGATTTTTTCGCCGCACCTGACGATCAGACACAGACCGTTTGTATAAAAATTGAAGATGCCATCAACTCCTTTATGAAGCGGTGGGGTGATGCTGAGATACTGAGGGCTTTATACCACTACGCTCGGTGCAAAAGATTAAAAGATCACGCTGAATCGCTGGATTTATTAACTCGTTCAACAGGCGAGCTCCCCTGTTTTTGTGCTGCCAGAATCATCAGCAAAAACGAACCCGTTGATGAAAAAAAGTGTATTGCTTTATTTACGGAAGGATTCAAGATACTGCACGGTTATCGATATTTAGCTGACTTCTACATAGGCCGGGAACATTATGAAAGTGCGCTGCAAACTTACCGTGAGGCAATAAGAGCTTTAAACCGCTTTACCCAGGGAACAGAAAAAATTCTTGATCATACGGTGGGCGAACAGGCCACAAAATTGTTTTCGAAAAGAGCCAATGATGAAGAAGCCAAACTGATTGATTTTGAAGAGCTGGCTGCTGTAGATCTGCATATCCGCTTTTTTCAGGGACAGGTAGATATTCTTGAAGAAGTTGTTAACCAAAATCAAGCCGTAGCCGGAAAAATAGCTAAAGCCCCCCTTCTCCTTCGTCTGGACGATAACTCGTCATCAGATTCTGATGACGAATTTTATACAGCCCTGACTCAACAAACTGAAGACAACTCAGACAGTGATGAATACCTCTCTGCAGATGAATTCCCTGACGACGTATCTTTGGATGGGTTTACCACTGTTGAAAAAAAACGCCCCCCCAAAAAAAAGCTTACCCAAACGAGAGAGTTCATAAAAAAAAGCCTGAACAAAGCCAATGCACTGGCTGCTGCCAGGCATTACGAGGATGCGGAGAAAATGCTGAATGACCTCCAACCCGACGCAACTTCAGTTGAGTGGTATAGAAAAGAGCAGTCTCTGTGCTGGATAAAACACTTACAGGCTATCGATCCGGAGTATCTGGCACAGCACCAAACCATTGAAAAACCCGCCCAGACGTTAGCCCGTGAACTGCTGGATACCAGTGAAAAACGCACAATAGAACTGATTCATTCTCTCACTAACCCGACCACTCCGACGCCAACCCTTACCACGCCCGGTACGAATAAGACAAAATGCATGAGAATCGCCAGGCAACTGGAGGCAAAAGACCCCAAACTGCGCGCCCAATTTGGAGGGCTCTACTCCGTTTTGGGGCATTTACAAAAAGCCAAAAGGGATAATGCCGGTCCCAGCCCGGCAGATATTTCCCATCTCATCCAAATGGGTACGACCTATTACAACCTTGCCAACCTTATTCGTGGACGCATTCCCGAATGACAGTTTCCTGAAAATTTGAAGTAGCCCAAAACCAATCCACTCTCCTCCTTTGAGCGTGGTGGTCTATAGTGTCCTCAAACTCACAATGGGTAGCCCTCCATTGCTATGGTGCCGGTGAAGACAAAGTGCTGCTAAACCAGAACGCCCTGCTCTACGGTTTGCAAAGGGATTTTTCCGGACCGAACAGTATTGATATAGATAAAGACACACAACTTCAGTTGTGGCCCGGGGCATTAACACCTGCTGAATCAGGAAAATATTATGACGACCTTATCGCCAGCACCCCGTGGCGGCAGGATAAAATCCGGCTGTTTGGCCGACACGTTGCCATTCCCAGGTTACAGGCATGGTATGGTGACACACACTGCCACTACAGCTATTCAGGGTTGCGCCTCGCCCCTCTGCCCTGGACACCTCAACTACTGCAACTCAAAGCAAGGGTCGAACAACTGTGCCAACACCGGTTCAACAGCGTTCTGCTCAACCTGTACCGGAACGGCAATGACAGTAACGGCTGGCACAGCGACGATGAGCCAGAGCTGGGGGAACAACCCGTCATCGCTTCCCTGAGCCTTGGCGCTACCCGCCGGTTTAAACTACGGCACAAATACGACAAAACCGTAGCAGGCATCACAATCAACTTAAATAATGGTTCCCTGCTGGTTATGTCTGGACATTCCCAGTCACACTGGCAACATTGCCTCCCGAAAACGGCTCGCCCGATTGAGCCCCGTATCAACCTGACCTTCAGGAATATCCTGCATGGCCCGAATTGAGTGCCCCCGCTGCCTTCGTCCCTTGTCTGCCTGTTACTGCAAAGGGCTGGAGCCGGAAAAAGCCTGTATCGACCTGCTTATCGTGCAGCACCCTTCCGAAACCCGCCACCCCATCAACAGCGCCAGAATTGCCAGCCTCGGCATCAGCAATTGCAATATTCTGGTGGGTGAAAACTTTACAGAATCCAAAGCACTGGAAAAGCAACTGGCAAACCGGCACGCCTGTCTGCTGTTTCCTTCAGAGAACGCTGTCACCGTTAAAACCTATACAGCCACCCATGCAAAGCCTGAACTGTGTGTGATTCTTGATGGCACCTGGCGTAAGGCAAAAAAAATCTATTACCTGAACCCTGTTCTGCAAAAGCTGCCCGCACTCACCCTGTCAGAAGCGCACACATCGGCTTACACCATCAGAAAAACGCCGGGAAAAGGCGCCCTTTCCACCATAGAAGCAACGGTTGCTCTGCTAAGGGAGACCAGTAAAAAGCCTGACCAGCATCAGAACTGCCTGGATGCCTTCAACCGGATGATCAATGCCCAGATTATTGCCATGGGAAAGGATACCTTTGAAAAAAACTATGCCAGTAGAGCAAACAGCCCTGAACGATAAAATGCGGTTTTCGCCACCACTGGTGATGAAAATTGCATTTTTGTAAAAAAACTCGCGACGAATAAGTCAGAATTGTTCAGACTGTGAATTAGCAGGAAAAATAAGACTCTTTTACAATCTAAGTGGGCTAACCTGAATCGTACTCAGGCATAGGGAGTAATAACAAGAATAATGAATCCGGACAGTCACCACCCGAAAAAACTCTGGCTCTACGGTACGGTCATTATTGCCGTTGCCCTTATTATGCGTCTGCTGTCGCTGGGAACCTATCCTCTGATGGATACCAGCGAAGCCCGCTACGGCGAAATGGTACGTCTGATGGTTGAGACCAATGACTGGATCACCCCCTACTTCGATTACGATGTACCATTCTGGGGCAAGCCTCCCCTGTTTATCTGGATGTCAGCCATCAGCTTCAAACTCTTTGGCATCAACGAGTTTGCCGCCCGTCTGCCTTCCCTGCTCGCCAGCATTGGTACCCTCTGGCTCACCTGGAAGCTGACATCCTTTCAACTTAATCAGCAGGCCGGAAAACTGGCCATTCTGATTCTGACAACCAGTGCCATGTTCCTTGTCCTGTCCGGCGCGCTGCTGGCTGATCCGGTTATGGTGTTCAGTATTACCCTGGTTCTGACCGGTTTCTGGATAGGCTTTCACAGCAGCAACGCTTCACAAGCCATTCGCTGGCGCTATCTGTTCTTTGTCGGTTCAGCCATGGCACTGCTGGCAAAAGGTCTGGCAGGGCTGGTTCTGGCAGGGCTGCCCGTTTTTTTCTGGTGTCTGCTGCGGAGGCACTTTTTGCAGCTCTGGAAACGCCTGCCCTGGATCAGTGGCAGCCTGATGGCGGCGATTATCGCCCTGCCATGGTTTATTGCGGCAGAACTGAAGACGCCGGGCATGCTGGAATACATGATTATCGGTGAACACTTCAGCCGCTACCTGAGCAGTGGCTGGGAAGGTGACCAATATGGTTCAGCCCATATTCGCCCTATAGGCATGATCTGGCCTCTTTTCATAGCAGGGGGTTTCCCCTGGTCTCTGATTCTTGCTGGTTATGCCTGTCGGGCATTGCTTAATAAAGTGTTTAGTAAATGGCGGCACAGGCAACCACTGGCGCTCTCTGAATGGGTATGGTTCCTGTTGTGCTGGTTATTTTCCCTGCTGTTGTTTTTCACCTTTGCCCGCAACATGATCTGGACTTATGCCCTGCCCCTGATGCCACCTTTAGCCATGGCACTGGCAACCATCTGGCATAAACACCTGACTCCCTCCCTGCATCGTCGCGTTGTCGCAGGTGCATGCATCACACCCGTGATGATGGCAGTCACCATCTATGTACTCATAAACGACGGAGGCAAAAATTCCCAGAAAACCATGATTCAAGCCATGCACGCTGAAAAAGTCAGCGATCCGGGAGAGCTGCTCTATTTTAATAAGCGCCCTTTTTCCTCACGCTTTTATTCCCATGGAAAGTCTGTACTGGTTGATACCGCAGATGAGATAAATGCCCTGATAAATAATGGTAAAACTGATTTTCTGGCAACAAGAAAAGGTAATTTTGAACACCTTCCAGCTCATTTGAAGGAGCGTTTCATCGCTGTCCATCGTTACCGGAAATGGACACTGTGGAAAGAAAAACCAGAGCGTTAAAGCAATAAATGTTCACAGTAAAAAATAACTGCTACATTGGAGTAACCCTGTTTAAACCACTCGTTTTTAAACTAATAGTGTAATGGGAAGACATTCAGCTTTTGAGAAAGATACCGTACTGAAGAATGCCCTGGCCTTATTCTGGTCAAGGGGTTTTACTGCGACTTCCCTGCGACAACTTGAGGAAGTGACCGAACTGCACCCGGGAAGCCTGTACCATCATTTTAAAAATAAAGAAGGCTTATATATTAGTGTGCTGAAGTACTATCTGGAACATGATATGCAGATTCGCATCAACCGATATTTAACCGGCGATTCCCCATTAGACGGAATCCGTCGTTTTTTAACCACCAGTTATCGAAATCACCAGGAAGAGCACTATCGTAACTGTTGTTTTCTGGCATGTTCGAGCGTCGAACTCCACCAGTTACCACAGGAAGCCCGGGATCTGGTCAATAAGGGCATTACAGACATTCAGTCCGCCTTTGAAAAACAGCTCAGTCAACTCGCTGATAAAAACTATAAACTCTCAAAAGACTATCTCTCAAAAGATACGGCAGAAATGGCAAGGCAACTCACCTGCCTGTTTCTGGGTTTACAATTATTTGCTCGGATCAGACCCAATCAGCACCAGCTCGATACGATGATCAAAAACAGCCTTCAGCGTATTTTAATGCCAGATAACCACTGAACGACAATCTTGAAAAATACCATGGATGCCTACACTGTTATTTCCAGCCTCCAGCAACATCTCGCTTTCATGGATGGTCCATTAAGAGCCTTATCCAGCTACGGTTACTCGTATCATCATTTACTCATTGCTGCCGTCGTATACTGGAGCGGCTATACCCGCATCGGTGGCAGGCTGGCATTGGGGACACTGATCAGCTGCATTATATTTGGTGTCTGTCGTCATTTTTTTGCATCCCCCCGCCCATACTGGAGCCATCCCGAGTTATTTAACGGAATGGTGGAACAGTCTTATGGAATGCCGTCAGGTCATACCCAGAATGCAATCCTGTTCTGGGGGTTGATTGCATACAGTCTCAGAAATAAGTGGGCATGGCTTGCAGCAGGGCTATTGATTCTGTCTGTCGGTGTATCCAGGCTTTATCTTGGTGTCCATTACCCCCTACAGGTAGCCTTCGGACTATTACTCGGTTTAACCCTGCTTTTTCTGTTCATTACTTTTGAACAACGAGTTATCGATTTTATCAAGCCGCTTCCTGACTGGAAAAAAATAGTGCTGACGATATTTGTTACGCTTCTACCACTTATATTCATCCTCATTTTCCGGGAAATTTTCCACATCAACTCCGGCAACAGCAATCCACTCCCTTACAGCCAGTTCCTGAAATTTAACGGGTTGCTGACCGGTTGTGCCATCGGCTTATTGTTTACCGCCCATGCGACTCCATCCTTTCAACTGTTTTTCACCCGGGCTGTTCCCGGTGTCATCAGCATCATTGCATTCTGGTATCACCTGCCTGACCTGAGCGAACTCCAGGGCAAACCGTTACTCTATTACTCTGCACGATTCAGTGTATTCGCCTTTCTGGCTCTCTGGGCAACCTGGCTGTGGCCATTGCTGCACAAGCAGCTACATAAGCAGTTACATAAACAGCTATGCTCCCGTTTAAACTGACTGTAACATTAACCGATTACTGACCGTCGATTCCCAAATACCCCATGGCTATAAAACAGATCCTTGTACATCAGCTGGAACAAAACCCGGAAAGCAATGCCCTGACCACAACGACGGGCCACCTATTGCCACCCACACCGGCTCTGGAAGCCATGCTGGACGACCTGCTGCAAACCTATAACAAGAAACAGGACAAACGATATGGCCAGTTTGCAGAAGAGCCTGAAAGCCCGTTTCCTTCAGAGCTGAACCAGTATCTGAATGACGAGCTGACCTTTGAAGAGCTGACCGTTCATACCCTCAGCCAGATCAGCGACAAGCTGGGTGAAGCAGGCGCTCTTGGCGGTGGCTATGTCCTGTTTGCTGACTATCAACAGGGACTGACCCGTTACCTGATCCTGTGCATGCTGAACAGCAATATCAGTGTCACGGTCACTGAAGACCTTTCTATACAGGACTGTGCCTACCTCGACACCGGCAAAATGTCACTGGCCTGTCGCATCAATGTGACCGAATGGCAGGGCAACACCAACAGTGGTCGCTATCTGTCCTTTTTACGGCCTCGTGGCGGCCGACGCCTCAGTGATGTTTTTCAGGAAGCCCTTGGGTGCAGCGAAACCAGCGGCAGCAAGGAAGAGGCAGACACTCTGGTGAAAGCCGTTAAAGACTTTGCCAGCGAAGCACCGTCGCTGGAAAACCATAAAGAAGTAAGCCGTCAGGTATACGATTTCTGCCAGACGAAAGTAGATGAAGGCGATGCCCTGACACTGGAAGAGTTAACGGGCTACCTGAGTGAAGCCGGGTCTGATGAATTTGCCCGATTTGTTAATACCCGCGACTACGACATGACAACGCCGATGGCTCCGGAAAAACGCACCCTTACCAAACTGGTTCGATATACAGGACGAAGCAAGGGATTAACCCTGGCATTTGATGCAGAACTTCTCGGCACACAGGTGCATTACGATGAAACCAGTGACCAGCTGGTTATTAAAGGTGTACCGGAAAAACTGAAAGAACAACTGAAAGGTCAATAAAAAGCGGTAATCGGTGGCAGAGAAAATGGCTTTTCTCTGTTGCCAATCCTTCCTTCATGCTGAATCGCCGCACTATTCATGCAATGATGATTAAGTTAGCCCAGAGTGATCCGATACAACAGGCATCAGCCGAATAAATACACCCATGCCGGAGCGACCTGTTTTGCAGCCACTCTATTCGATACTCCTGGCCTTCCTTCTGTTAAGCGTACCAGTCTCAGCTTCTGCTGAAACAAGAGCAGCAACACCTCTGACCGCAGAACACATCCTGCATCAGGAGCTTCTCCTCAATCAGCTTATTGTCAATATCTACCTGTTGCAGCTGGATTTTCTCAACAGCGACGCCCGTGAAAAAATACAGGACAACCTGACCCTGCTCGACACAACCATTCCCAATCTTCCCACTCAGGGTAAAGATGGAGAAACCAGCGGCCTGCTGGTCACCACCAAAGCACTCTGGCCTGTCATCAGTCGCCATACGACCTGGATGGGCAACCTGCCCAAACAGTCACGCCCACCGGAAGCAGACAGCCTGCTGATGGCTCTGGCGAAACTGGATCGTCAGTTACTACTGCTGAGACAGAAGCTGATGACCCAGACTCCCAGACAAAAGCCCGAGCTGAATATACTCGAACAGGCATTGTTGATGCAGAGACTCTCCAAAGAGTATTTAGCACTGGCTGTTTATGACCAGTCATCGGATATTGCCCGATCCAGTCGGCAGCAGCTCCAGACGCTGGCCAGACACTTTGGTGAACGCATGAACCGGCTGAACGATCAGTATCAGAAACACCCCTATGCGGGTAAACCTATTCGCCAGGCACAGGCGACCTGGCTGTTTATCGCCAACAGCATTCAGAACTATCCGCAAAAGGCGGTCCCGGAAATGGTCGCGATGTATAGCGATCGCATTGCCGGCAAACTAACTTCCGTTCACAAAATGTTCTAGTCGATCAGACAACTTCCTGAACATAAACATCTGCCTTACCCCACGGAAAACGAGTTTCAAACCGGTCAGCCAGTGCAAAGACCGGCCGCTCAATATAAGGCTGCAGAGGGTAACTGACGGTGACAATGCGGGTACCCGATGGCAGGGCTGCTAACCGTTCCGCCAGTTCATTAACGATCAAATCCTCCAGATTGGAAGCAAACAGATAGATGACCGTTGCGTTTTCAAGAGATGCCTTCAGGTAGTCCTCACAGCGTACCTCAATACCCGAAAGCTTTAAGACCCTGACAACCCAGTTCAATCGATACACAAAACCAGGTATCCACTCAATAGCGGTAACCCTGCAGCCTTTTACCAGGCTGAGCCAGAGTGCAGTAAAGCCACTGCCGGACCCCAGCTCAAATACATGATCGCCTGCATGAATGCCAGTACGATCTGCTATCTCTGCCAGCGACGTCAGGGGCGTTTCACCGTAGCTGTAGACATCGTCAGCATTAATCCACTTCAAATAACGCCGGCTGACACTGTAAGGACTGGAGAAAAGATAGAGGGTAGCAAGCAGGCAGTAGCCCAATAAAAACGCCTGACAGGATCGAAAACGCCATAGTACACAGACAAACTCCCTGCACTCCTGCCATTTAACCTTAAGCCCAAGCCACAACAGTTTCAGCACAACGTTTACCGGTTATGTTCCTGCTTTTATTAAATCAGCCCGGCAACACCATTCCAATAGCGCCGCTATAACCTGTCACTATAAATAGAAACTGAGGTTTTACAGCCTGTCCCGACACAAGGTATGGTTAGATTGTGAGCGTAAGAAATATGTACTACCTTACCGAACAGTTAGGGAATTTTAATGATGGACAGAACCCAGACCCGACTGAAGCCGGAAGACCAGGCAAAAGTAGATGCCTTCCTGAAGCAGGGCATAAATGCCACAGAACGCAGTCGCTTCAAGCCCTTTAAACTCATGCTATGGCTGGCAGCTATTATTGTTGCATTGGGTCTGCTCAGCAGAGCCATAGGTGTTTTTATTCTGGGCTAAAGCCGTATAAGACAGCCATTAACCGTGTGATAACCAAGTGAATAATGTAAATAACAATGACCCTTTACACCGGATTGTAATTGTCGGCGGCGGTGCCGGTGGACTGGAACTGGCAACCCTGCTTGGAAAGTCTCTTGGCAAAAGGAATAAAGCCTCCATAACGCTGGTTGATGCTCAGCGCACTCATTTCTGGAAACCGTTACTGCACGAAGTGGCGGCGGGTTCTCTCAATGCCTTTGAAGACGAACTCTGCTATTTAGCTCAGGCTAAATGGAACCACTTTCACTTCCTGCTCGGGCGAATGACCAACCTGGACAGGGACAGTAAAACCATTGAGCTGGCTCCTATCTGCGACGATTACGGCAACGAAGTGGTGGCTCGTCGCACACTGGAGTATGACACACTGGTACTTGCAGTAGGCAGTACCGCCAACGACTTTGATACACCTGGCGCACCGGAAAACTGCCTGTTTCTGGACAATCGCGAGCAGGCCGAACGCATTCACACGACACTGCTCAATCATTATCTGCATGCCCAGGCTTCAGGCAACCATCAGTCTGAACTGAATATTGCCATCATCGGTGCAGGTGCGACAGGCGTTGAACTGTCGGCAGAACTCCACAATGCTGCGATAGAGCTGGTCCATTACGGATTAGACGCGATATCCCCGAAAAATGTAAAAATCACCCTGATCGAAGGCGCTTCCCGCATCCTGCCGGTCCTGCCTGAACGAATCAGCAGCAGTGTGCATAAACAGCTGGAAAACATGGGGGTTACCATTATGACCGGGCAGCTGGTGAGCGAAATCCATCCGGACTCGCTGGTGACCCGTAGCAAAACAACCCTCAACTCCGACCTCAGTATCTGGGCCGCTGGCATAAAAGCACCTGGTTTTCTTGGAAAACTGACGCTTGAAACCAATCACATTAATCAACTGGTCGTTCGCCCTACCTTACAAACGACACAAGATGACCATATCTATGCATTTGGCGACTGTTCCAGCTGCACCCTGACCCTGAAAAACGGCAACAGCATCACTATCCCTCCCCGCGCACAGGCTGCACACCAGCAGGCATCGCTTCTGGCAAAGAGTTTGAAAAAGGTTGTGGCAGGAAACGAGCCCATGAACTTCACCTACAAGGACTACGGCTCTTTGATTTCACTGAGTCGCTTCAGTGCTGTTGGCAATCTTATGGGGGCTGTAACGGGTGATATGATGGTGGAAGGTGCTCTGGCCAAGTTGTTTTACATCAGCCTTTATCGCATGCACCAGACAACCCTGTTCGGAAAGGCCAGAACCGGCGCATTAATGCTGAAGGATGCCCTGGGGAAAACAACACGTCCCCATCTGAAGCTGCACTGACGCCTGGGCTCTCAACAAGAAAAGTCCACAACAAGAAAAAATCACCACAACAAAAAAAGCCGTCCTGACGAATCAGAACGGCTTGAAAGATGGTGGGTCGTGTAGGATTCGAACCTACGACCAATTGGTTAAAAGCCAACTGCTCTACCAACTGAGCTAACGACCCACAAGTTATCAGTCACGCAAACTGTTAACTTCAAATTGAGAAATAAAAAATGGTGGGTCGTGTAGGATTCGAACCTACGACCAATTGGTTAAAAGCCAACTGCTCTACCAACTGAGCTAACGACCCACGTCGTTTGATGGATACGCAATCCAACAAACAATCTCAATAAAACAACTCAACAACCTGTCCTGAAACAGGAAAAGTTGCAGAAAAATGGCTCCCCGAGCTGGACTCGAACCAGCGACCAATAGATTAACAGTCTACTGCTCTACCAACTGAGCTATCGGGGAACGAAAATGGTGGGTCGTGTAGGATTCGAACCTACGACCAATTGGTTAAAAGCCAACTGCTCTACCAACTGAGCTAACGACCCACAAACAACCAGCTACGCAAGCTGATCATTCAAAAATGGCTCCCCGAGCTGGACTCGAACCAGCGACCAATAGATTAACAGTCTACTGCTCTACCAACTGAGCTATCGGGGAATAAAGCCAGACAACTTAACACATAAACGCGAGAGAAGGAATGGTGGGTCGTGTAGGATTCGAACCTACGACCAATTGGTTAAAAGCCAACTGCTCTACCAACTGAGCTAACGACCCATGCCGTTTATCAGATACGCAACCTGACAAACCCTGCCACACTTCAACCTGTTGAAAATTCAGTTAGGAAAAAGTGGCTCCCCGAGCTGGACTCGAACCAGCGACCAATAGATTAACAGTCTACTGCTCTACCAACTGAGCTATCGGGGAATCGCGCTTGGTGATGCGTTGTCGTCATCACCTGACGGCAGCGAATATTAATGAGATTTCCGGCTGAGTCAACCCTTAATCTAAAACAATGTATAAAAAAGGCTCAAAAAAAGTTTCCGAGATAACAAAGAGATATATCAAAACCCTGTACTGCCTTAGCCTGGAGAGCTTCCGTACAGACTCATGGAGTTATTTCATTTTCCAGTACACGCATGACCAATCTGAGCGGACCTTCAATATCGTTGACCGGAAGCTTATCCGGCTCATCCTGACAATCAACTGCCAGGGCAAAACCATGTAGATAGTCTGCAATAAGATTCAAAAGATCATCTGCAGTCTTTTGCCGGAGGGACAACGGAGATAAAGCCAGTTCAAACCGTTGCCTGAAGACTTCTGCAGGCCCGTACTTTTTCATGGACAACATGGTCTCCAGCAATCCCGGATGACGGTTTAACAACAACAGATAGCTCCTGCACAATCGCAACACTTCGCTTTGCCAGTCTTCATTGCCTTCAGGCCGATAAATGTCACTCACCAGAGCCACGGTGACAGCTTCCAGCAAAACGGCTTTACTGGAAAAGTAGTGATAGATCGCCATCGCATCGACCCTCAACTCTGCTGACAATCGACGTATGCTGGGTATTTTTCCTTCTGCAGTTAACAGCTCCCTGGCGCATTGGATGATTTTATCTGCAGAAAGGCTGCTACCTGCCCCTGACGGCCTGCCCCGTTTTTTCATACTTCTGAACTTCCACGTATACCAACCCGTTTATTCTACATTGTAGAATAAATTTACATATCACTAATTCACAAACAGATTGATTGTAAAAGCTTATGAGTAACATTGTTTACATTGCCACCAGCCTCGACGGTTATATTGCTGACAGGAATCACGGGCTGGACTGGCTCCACAGCACCCCGAACCCGGATCACGACGATATGGGGTTTGCCGAATTTATTTCCAGAATTGATGCGCTGGTAATGGGCAGAAAGACCTTTGAGATCGTCTCAGGCTTTGATTGTGAATGGCCTTATCCAAAGCCGGTGTTTGTCTTGAGCAATACCCTGAAAAGCATTCCCGAACATCTTCAGGATAAAGCCTTCCTTATTCAGGGCAGTCCGGAAGAGGTGACATCAAACCTTAACCAGCGTGGTTATCAGCACTTATATATAGACGGTGGTACGACAATTCAGCAGTTCCTGCAGCAGGACCTGATTGATGAACTGATTATTGCGCGAATTCCAGTGGTGCTGGGTGGCGGCATCCCGTTATTTGGAACCCTTGAGCAATCTCTTTCTTTTGAACATATTGAAACGAAAGTTCACTTAAATGCCATTGCCCAGAGTTTCTACAAACGAAGCCGTAAAAACTGAACGGCTGTTATTTAAAAGACAGCCATTTGAAAAGACAGCCATTTGAAAAAAGTAAGGCGCTACCTATCAATGGCAACGCCTTTACGTTCTTGGAAAAAGCTTATTGGGCTGTATTCAGAGGAATTTACAGCTCTTCTGCACTTTCAGCCAGATATTTAGCTACACCGTCAGGAGAGGCATTCATGCCTTTGTCACCCTTGCTCCAACCAGCAGGGCAAACTTCACCATGCTCTTCATGGAACTGAAGTGCATCAACCAGACGGATCAATTCGTCCATATTACGACCCAGTGGCAGGTCGTTAACGACCTGGGAACGTACAACACCTTTGTCGTCAATCAGGAAGGCACCACGGAAAGCAACACCACCTTCGGACTCAACATCATAGTCTTTACAGATCTGGTGAGTCATATCGGCAGCCAGGGTGTATTTCACCGGACCAATACCGCCTTCATTAACTGGCGTATTGCGCCAGGCGTTGTGAGTAAAGTGAGAATCGATGGAAACACCAATCACTTCAACATTGCGTTCTTTGAACGCATCCATACGGTGATCCAGGGCAATCAGCTCCGATGGACAAACAAAAGTAAAGTCCAGCGGGTAGAAGAACAGAATACCGTATTTTCCACGAATGGCTTCCGAGAGGGAAAATTCATCAACTATAGTGCCATCACCCAGAACCGCAGGAACGGTAAAATCAGGAGCCTTCTTGCCTACCAGTACGCCCATTTATTCATCTCCGGTTAGTTAACTGTGTTCAACAACACGCAGAGCCAACCTGTCCGCGTTGGCTGATACAGAGCCTCAGTGTTCTGAAGCCGTTGCCAATCATACACATCGCAGGTATTTTTGCCTACTCGTGCGACAAAAATAACTACAAATCCCACCAACCATTGATCTGGCTCAGATCGCACATAAGGACTAATCTTCCGACAGCCAGAAAATTGCACCTATACTTTCTTGTGGTCGAAATTGTCTTGTGATCGAAATTGTGCCTGAAATTCATATTCTAAGGTGAAGCCATGTCACAGCCAGACAAGCTCTATCACAAAATGGCACACCCGGCAGGCGTGGCATTCTCCGTTACCAATCCACTGATTGATCACTGGCTGAGTAGCTGGAACACTACCAACCCATTGCTGGATATTGGTTGTGGCAACTGCCACAACAGCCTTATCGCTGTTAACAGTGGTGCCAGAGTTTATGCAACCGAGATTGATGAGGGCAGTCTGCAACTGTTACAGCAGGAGCATCATGACAAAGCCAATCAACTCAGTTTTCATCAGGCTAAACTGCCTGACGACATCCCTCTGCCCGACAACTATTTTTCCGGAATACTCTGCTCGGAAGTCTTCCACTTCCTTAACCACGAAGAAACCCTTGCTTCAATACATCAGCTTCGCCGTTTATTAATTCCCGGCGGAAAGGTTGTATTAACCTGTGCCTGTGAAGAGTCACAAGCATTTAAGCCAGTTAATCTGAAAGGAATAAAAGAATCCCAGCGGCAGAAGCATCCTGACCGCCTTGATCCTGTTGATGATTTTCTCAACCTCATTGACCAGGCGATCAGCCATTTCGAACCTGATCATGAAGCCTGGGAGTTAAGAGATTTAGCCCGCTCAATCATGCCCAGAAGCTTTTTCAATTTTTTTAATCCCGGTCAGCTGGCCTGTGCATTTTCTGATGCCGGTTTCAGAATTGATCTGATCACAACAGGCCCGGCACTTTATTATCCTGTATGGGAACATGGAGATCACGATCAGGTAAGACTCGTGGCTGGCAAACGTTAAAGTCGCTATGAATTAAATACAGCTTTAATTTAACCAGCTAAACACAAATGATAAATATTATCGTTATCTTTCAATAAGATAGTATTGAAAGATAGCTTTGACAGATGGCTATGTCACATCATACTTGATAGGTGGACGGGCAACCGTTTTTTTATCTTTTCCTGTACCGGATACCTATCATGACTGGCGATCAAACGGTTATCGAACACCTGAACAAGGCGTTGATGAATGAGCTGACAGCCATTAACCAGTATTACCTGCATTCCAGTATGCTGAAGAACTGGGGAGTTAAAAAGCTGGGCAAAGAAGTCTATAAAGAATCCATTGACGAAATGTGGCATGCCGACTGGCTGATGGAGCGAATATTATTTCTGGAAGGGATGCCTGACTTTAAACATCTGGACAAACCCATTCTCTCCAATTCGGTTCAGGGCATTCTTGAATCGGACCTGAAACAGGAAAAGAAAGCCATACCGGTTTTAAAGGAAGGAATTAAGTACTGCGAGAAAGCCGGAGATTTTGGTTCAAGGCAACTGCTGGAAAAAATACTGACCGCTGAAGAGGAACACATGGATAATCTGGAGGTACACCTGCACCAGATCAAAATACTGGGCATGGAAAACTATCTGCTGTCCCAAAGTGCTGACGAATAACCGCACCGCCCCGTTCAACAGGTTGGACTGCATCTGCAAAACAGTCCAACCCCGGTGCTGTTGGCTGGCGCTAATTGTTAGCGCCAAAGCTTACTCGCTTTTGCCTGCCGCCTCAGAGATCAGTTTCTGCAGGTCACCACTGTTGTACATATCAATCAGAATGTCACAGCCACCAACCAGTTCACCACCTACCCACAGCTGAGGGAAGGTTGGCCAGTTAGCGTATTTTGGCAGGTTGGCACGAATTTCAGGGTTTGCCAGAACGTCAACAAAAGCAAACTGTTCGCCACAGGCCATCAGTACCTGAACGGCTTTAGACGAAAAGCCACACTGAGGCAGTTTTGGGGAACCCTTCATATAAAGCAGAATGTTGTGGGTTTTGATTTGTTCCTGGAAGTCTTCGAGTTCAAATGCCATTAGAACAGCCTGTTTATTAGTAAGAATAAGTCTGGAGCATCATAGCAAAGGTATAACCCAGCGGTACACTGGGTTATACAACATTAAAGTAAGCGTCAAACAGGTTAATCCCGCCCTCCCAGGTGTTTCACCTTGGGAATATTGGCACGTAAGCCGGAAATTCGCGTGTTATGCGCTGGGTGAGTACTCATGAACTCGGGTGGACTGCCCTCAGCCGCCGCTGACATTTTTTCCCAGAGCGTGACGGCTGCATGAGGGTCATAACCAGCCCTTGCCATCAGTTCCAGTCCAATCAGGTCTGCCTCCACCTCATTGGTTCTGCTGTTTGGCAGGGTCATGGCGTAATTCACTACAACATCAGCCATTTGCATCGTGTTCTGATCGGCCCCCAGCAAGGCTGCAGCGGCACTGAACCCCAGTTGCTGTACATAGGCGCGGGACATGGCCTCCCGACCGTGTTCACGCAAGGCATGAGCCATCTCATGCCCCATAATCGCGGCGATCTCGTCATCCGTCAGCTCTAACTCATCCAGAATACCGGTGTAAAACATAATCTTACCTCCCGGCATACAGTAAGCATTCAGCTGTTTACTGGTGAGCAGGTTAACTTCCCAGTCCCAGTGCAGGGCATCCATCCGGAACACTCCAACGTGCTTCACCAACTGGTCAGCAATTTTCCGCAATTGTTTCAGCTGTTTCTGATTCTGGTTAAGCGTACCGTCCTCTTTTCCCTTTGCCAGCTCCTGACGGTATGCGTCAGCAGCCATCTGGTTGACTTCACTTTCAGAAAGCATGGTCACCATTCGCTGCTGTCTCTGCACACCAATGGTGCCGGACGAAGTAGTAGAAACCGACTGGCATCCGGCCAGCGTTATTGCTGCCCCTACAGCAATCGTCCTGAAAAATTTCTTCATATTTGATTTACCAAACAGCAAAAAACAATGCAGCCGGTGCAAAACACCGGCTGCATTTGTCTGAACCATCTATCAGTAATGGTTATTTTTTGTCTATTATTTCAACCAGTTTTCGATTCGATGGCAGGCCTGTACCAGCTTGGGACAGTTCACTTCAATAAACGCCTCTTCAGAAAGGCTGTTGTCGTCTATTGCACCCAGCGCCCTGTCACCATCAAAATCAACAAATGCCATGCGAGTGTACAACTGATTGTCGTCTAAACCAAAATCTGAACCCGGTAATAAGGCGACACCGGTCTCTTCCAGCAGCTTCTCGCAGAGCCGTTCCGATGAAAAAATGCCCTTTTTTTCCAGCTTTGACCTCAGGGCTTCAAAGCTGGTCAACAGATAAAAGCCTCCTACCGGCTCCTCCATTTCCAGCCCGACAGCCCTCAGCCTTTTCACCATATACGACGAAATTCGTTTTAACACATCCCGGGTTGCCAAGAGATAAGCATCCAGAGCAGCCGACTCAGAAAAAGCCGTACAGGCTGCATACTGGGTCGGCGCGCTGATAGAAGTAAAGGTTTCACTGGCAATGACAGCCATGGCATCCTGCAAAGGTCTTAGCTCATCTGGCAGCAACATCACCCCCAGTCGCCAGCCTCCGGCACCACACCATTTACTGAGGCCACTGCTGATAACCGTTCCTTCGGGATAGTACACTGACATCGACTGATGATTGCCAGCAAAGGTGGTTTCCGCATAAATCTCATCAGCCACCACGATAATGCCGTATTTTCGGGCAACTTCCGATAACGCTTTCAGGCTGTCTGCATCATAACTGCAACCGGTTGGGTTACTGGGGTAATTCAGAATCAGAATACGGGTTCGTTCAGGTTCCTGCTGACAGAACGCATCCAGCTCATCCGCCTGAAGCCGCCAGTGATTTTGTGGGCTGGTCGGCAAGTGAAAAACCTTACGTCCTAACAGCTGAGCCTGGGGAGCATAGGAAACCCATGAGGGCGCAGGAATCAAGAGGTCCCCTTCACAAGCCATCTGCAAATTAAAAATTAACTCTTTGGAACCCGGACCCACCAGAACATCTTCAGCCTGCCTTGGAATACCATCCCTTCGCTGGTAATAACTGGCAACCGCTTCGCGTAATGAGTAAAGACCTTTGACAGGCAGGTAGTCTTTTTCATGAGCGTGCAACCTTAACGCACTGGTCACCACTTCCGGAACCGGGAACGGGGATTGCCCAAGCCCCAGTTTAATGATGTCCCGCCCCTGTCGGATCAGGCGATTGCTGTCTTCGTTAATCCGCAGTGTGGCTGAAGGTTTCAACCCTCTCACGTTCCTGTTGAGCTGATCGACTTTAATCATTGTTATTTTTCTGGTTCGTCCCTGTGACACGTAATACCTGCCAGAGTGGGGTAAGATTTTCAGGCAGGTATAAATTGATTTAACACCCTATTGATTTCAGAGAACAACTGTTTTTTTCTCAGGCTTGTGTTTTTTTGTCAGAAACACGGTTTTACCCTGTTTGCTAAACTGGTGCTCAACTTTCAGAATCAGAATAACTAACCATGAAACCAGCTCCCAAGCTTTTGATATTGCCGCTGTTATTGTTTTTATCGGCCTGTGGAAGCCTTTCCAGAACCGGTACTGACAACGTTTATTATCATCTGGAGACCAATCTCCTGATTGATGGCAGGCCTCTGCAACAGCAGACTATTGAGTTACCGGGCTATACAACCAGAAAACTCTATTTTCTCGATGATGTGATGAATCACACCTACATAGTGAAATATGCCGTCATGCCGGGAGAAGAGGCGCAAACCGTGCTTATCGACACCATGATATACCGCTCGGTCAGAAATATAAGCATTCTGGCTCCTGATAACGAGGAAGCCGGATTCGCCTTTAAAGAACCCTCCCCGGAGGTTGAACTACAGGTCAAAGCCAGAAAAATTCCCCATCCCTGAAGCCTTCCGCCAGCAAAGCTGGCGGAAGCAACCTGTTCAATATTCAGCTCTCAGTTCTCTGGCAACCTGCACCATATTGGTCAGGGCCTCTTCCACTTCTGGCCAGTCACGGGTTTTCAGGCCGCAGTCCGGGTTTATCCACAACCGCTCAGGCGGAATCTTTTCAGCCGCCTTCTGAATCAACTGTTTAATCCATTCCCGTTCCGGCACATTAGGCGAATGAATGTCATAAACCCCGGGGCCAATTTCATTGGGATACTCAAATTCCTCAAAAGCATCCAGCAGTTCCATGTCGGACCGGGAGGTTTCAATGGTAATCACATCAGCATCCATGGCAGCAATGTATTCGATGATGTCATTGAACTCGCTGTAACACATATGGGTGTGAATCTGGGTATCATCCTTTACACCACTGGCTGCCAGCCGGAAACAGTTTACCGCCCAGTCCAGATACTCTGGCCAGTCCTCTTTTCTCAGAGGCAGACCTTCCCTGATCGCCGGTTCATCAATCTGAATGACTTGAATCCCGGCCTGTTCCAGATCCGTCACTTCTTTACGCAGAGCCAGAGCCAGCTGCTCACAGGAGGTTCTTTTCGGAACATCATCCCTTGGAAATGACCAGCAAAGAATCGTCACCGGCCCTGTGAGCATACCTTTCATAATTTTTCTGGTCTGCTGCTGGGCAAACACACTCCAGCTAACCGTCATAGGCTCAGGCCGGCAGATATCACCATATATAATGGGCGGCTTTACACACCGGCTACCGTAACTCTGCACCCAGCCATACTCAGTGAAGACAAAACCTTCCAGCTGTTCGCCAAAATACTCCACCATATCATTGCGCTCTGCCTCACCATGAACCAGAACGTCCAGCCCCAGCGTTTCCTGTCGTTTTATGGTGGCCTGAATTTCCTGTTGCATGGACTCAAGATAGGCCTGCCTGCCCAGCTGTTTTTTCCGATAGAGGCCGCGCTGTCGGCGTATTTCTGTCGTCTGGGGAAAAGACCCGATGGTGGTGGTAGGAAACAGCGGCAACTTCAGTTTCTCCCGTTGCAACTTTTGTCTTACCGCATAGGGGGAGTGTCGCTGCATCAGCCTGGGAGAAATGGCATTAACCTTTTGCGCAACCTCTTTTCGATGCACTCTCCGGGATGTTTTACGACTGCAGGCGACCGCATCCGACAAGGCAAACAGCGTTCTGATTTTGTCGCTGTTATCTCCTGACAATGCCCTGCCAAGCACTGCAATTTCATCACACTTCTCTACCGCAAAAGCAAGCCAGGATTTAATTTCATCGTCCAACCGCTCTTCTGAACTGAGGTCAACGGGAACATGCAGCAATGAACAGCTGGAAGATACCCACAGTCGTTCACCCAGCTTCTCACGAGCCGGCTTTAACTGTTCAAGAATACCTGAAAGGTCAGAACGCCAGATATTTCTGCCATCAATCACTCCGACAGACAGTGTTTTATAGGCAGGCAACCGGTCCAGCTCAGACATTAACTGTTCAGGCGCGCGAACCAGATCTATATGCAAACCTTCAACCGGCAAATTAACGACAGTAGTCGTTGCCTCCTGCAAACCACCAAAATAGGTCGCCAGCATAATCTTGATATCGTGTGTCTGGAGCCTGTTATAAACGCTTTCAAATGCCTGCAACCACGGTTGTGGCAGATCCAGAACCAGAATGGGTTCATCTATCTGCACCCATTGAACACTGGTTTTTGCCAGTTCCGACAACACCTGTCCATAAACAACCACCAGATCATCAAGCAACTCCAGCCGGTTGAAGTGTTCTCCTTTAATTTTTCCAAGCCATAACCAGGTTAATGGTCCAATCAGAACCGGTTTAGCATTAAATCCCTGCTCCTGAGCTTCAGCTGTTTCTTCTATTACCGCCCGGCTGGTTAGCTGAAATGTCTGACCTTTGTGCAGTTCAGGCACAATGTAGTGGTAATTGGTATCGAACCACTTGGTCATTTCACAGGCCGCTGTCGCCTGACCACTGGGCGCACGTCCTCTTGCCATCCGAAACTGGGTATCCAGCTGGTTATCTTCAATGCCATCTTCAAAGCGTTGAGGAATCGCTCCCAGCATCATGGAATGGTTCAACATCTGGTCATACCAGGCAAAATCGCCAGTAGCGACCCAGTCCATACCGGCATCCTGTTGCATTCGCCAGTGCATTGACCGTAAACGACTGCCTTCAGCCATCAGGGCTGACTGGTCAAGATCGCCTCTCCAGTAAGCCTCTGTCGCTTTTTTCAGCTCACGATATCTGCCAATTCTGGGAAAACCAACACAATGCGAAGTCGCCATTGCCACCTCCCTGAAGGTGATATGTCATACGTTTTATTGGATTCGTTCCAATAGTGATCGGGTAATGATCCCGTGATGAGATAAGGCGATGTGGTAAGTAAATAGTATCAACCACTCTCATTCACAGGCATGAATGAGTGTGGTCGATGAATTGGAATGCTTCAAATGGATTTATCGTCGCTGCTTGCGAGGCCATACCAGACTGAACCGGGCTCCCCCCATCGGGCTGTGACTGACCATCGCCCGACCGTTATGCCAGTACATAATCCTGCGGACAATGGAAAGTCCCAGACCATAACCGCCGGTATTACGGGTACGACTGTCGTCCAGACGACTGAAAGCAGAGAAAACCCGATCCCACTCTTCCTCGGCAATACCAGGTCCGTCGTCGTCTACATCCACTCTGCAGGTTTCCTGAGTGGATGAAAAACGTACCTGAACTTTGCCACTGGCATAGCGGCAGGCATTGCCAATCAGGTTCTGGATAGCACGGTGGATATAGCGTCGGTCAACGTCCGCAAAGCGTCTTGGGTCCAGCACATTGCAGGGAATATGTTCAATCTCCACACGATCCTGCAAGCGCCCGTATTCACTGACCACCTGCGCCACCACTTTATCAACATCGTGTCGTTTATAACGAATCTCCGGAGCGGCCTGTTCCAGATTGGCATAGGTCAGAAATTCATCAACCAGATTATCCAGCTCTTCGATATCCTTATCCATTCCTTCCAGCTGCTTCTCACGCTCCTCACTGGTTTCAGCGTCTGCAATCAGATCCAGACCAAAACGCAGACGGGCCACCGGCGTTCGCAGCTCATGGGAAACACCACGAATCATCTCCTTCTTCAGGCTCAGTAGTCGCTGAATGTAGCCCGCCATCGCATTGAAGGCAGAAGCAAGGCGCCCGATAGAGTCGGTTCCACCAATAGTGACCCGTACATCAAAATCGCCCCGGCTGAAACGGGTAGCAGCGCGCTCCAGACGACGCAGGCGTTTCTCCATGCCGCGAACCAGGATATAAATCGCCAGACTGATCGAGGTCAGCACAAACAAACCGATGGAAATCATCAACTTAAAGGGGTAAGGATTCAGTAACCTCAGAGGCCCCAGCCGCAACAGGCGGCCTGTATCCGGCAGGCTGGTGTACATGGAAATGCTCTGCCCCTCATCGTCCAGCAGCATCAGCATACTGCCCTGACGCAACTCCTTCTGCTGAACAGGCAACAGCCGGGTCTGGGCTTCATTAAGCAGATGCACCGGATAGCTGAACGAGCTGACCGACAACGCCTGCAAACGCTGTTCCCGTTCTTCGGGCGGGTAGCGCAGAAGCTTTTCCCGGAGCAAACTCAGTGTGCCATTGATAATCTGCTCCGAAATATTCAACACACTGCCCTGCAGTAACCGGTTCTGGTCAAGGCGGGTAGACACCAGAGCCCGACTGTCATCCAACATCTGAATAGACACACCGGATCGATCCATGTGCTGCAAGGCTTTTTCACTGAGTCCGGACTGATCAACCGGTACGATTGAAAAAGGAATGGCTACCCGGTAAGCCCACTCATCCAGCCACGCCTGACGCTCCTGTTCGGGCAGTTCCTGAAGGCTTTCTGACATCAGCCGGAATGTGCCCCGGACCATATCTTCACGGTACTCACCCAGACGGTGACCATTGATCAGCGTCACCGAGATGCCAGACAAAACAGCCACCAGCACCAGCGTGAAAAGAAGCCCGCCATATATTCGGAGAAAAATACTACTCACAAATCTAACCTGTCAGTGCCATGAGCCTGGCGGATGCTATTCCCGGCCAGGCTCATGACTCAATCACTTTTTACAAACAGATAGCCTTTACTGCGTACTGTTTTGATAAGGCGGGGATGCATCGGGTCATCGCCAATTTTGGGACGAATTCTGGATACCCGTACATCGATAGACCGGTCCTGACCGTCGTATTCGATGCCACGCAGCTGGGCAAATATCTCTTCCCGGCTCAGGACACGACCCGCATTGGAGCAGAGCAGCCACAGAAGGTCGAACTCGGCGCTGGTCAACTCAATGCTTTCCTGATTCAGCCAGGCTTCGCGCATCGCATTATCGACAACCAGCGGACCAAACGTCAGGCGACTGGCATCCTGTTCCTGCTCTTCTTCAGCCGGCGCAACAGCCCGGCGCAGCAAAGCCCGGATACGAGCCAGCAAAACTCTGGGGCGAACCGGTTTGGCCACATAGTCGTCAGCCCCCATTTCCAGACCCAGAACCTCATCAAGGTCTTCAGCCCGTGCCGTCAGCATCAGAATCTGGCCGTGATACTGTCCCCGAACCCGGCGACAGATCGATATGCCATCCTCTCCGGGCAGCATCAGATCCAGCACGACCAGATCAGGGCGTTCCTGCAGAATGCGTTCAACGGCCTTGCCGCCGTCGCCTTCCACGGTGACCTGCAGGCCATTGTTCTCAAGATAATCCCTGGTCAGGGCTGCCAGCCGCTCATCGTCCTCAACGATCAGTATTCGACCTGTCTCTGTATTTTCCACAACCAAACTTCCAGCGTATAACTTAGTGTGCGTGATACTACTACAGCCCTGCGCCAGAATCCTGCCTGTAATGCCTTCACAGCGCGGTTTGTTACAATATCACGACACATTCGTTGACAAACACCGACACCAGATGGATAAAAACAGTTCAGGGCAAAGGCATTATTTCACAGAAAAATTTGCGCAGATCCGTTAAAATCTCAAACACTATATGTTGTGGTTAGTGAAAATCGCACAGCTGCCGGAATCAGGAAAAATCAATAGTATTTTTCTTATCTAAAAGCCAAATTGTATTTCTTTTTATTATAAAAAAATTTGGGTCTCAATCATGACCTGTTGGATACTGTTTGAGGGCGATAAGAAAGACAAACTGCCAGTTTGCAAACACTAACATGAAAATAAATTCGCAGGTTTTTCACTGCATTTCCACGACAGCGTCAACTTGAACTTATCTCAATACCGCATTATCTTGTGTATATAGACAGGTCGCACACAACATGTTGTATGCATCGTGTTCAGCACCCCACAAGATGTTATGGCAGTACCGCTGACTGCGAGTACTCAAAAGCACAGATTATGGTGCTGCAAGAATGCTAACGATCAGGGAAGAATGCTTTAAAGACACTTGGATGACCAGTAGTCAGGGCTTGCTTTCTAAGATACATGTTGCAGTTGATTCTGGTTTTTTATCGATCCAGGTTATAAGCAAGCCATCAGCATCTCCCATTAGCTTTCTGGTTTCTGCCTCCTGAGACGGGCGCAGTCGACGGGTTTCGTGTCGACAACGAAAACACAATATATTGATTTACAGGTAAGGGTTGAATGAACAAAAACATCCTGGTCACCAAGCGAAACGGCGACAAGGAGCAGCTGGATCTGGACAAGATTCACAAGGTGATAGCCTGGGCTGCTGAGGGATTAAACAATGTTTCTGTCTCAGAAGTTGAACTAAAGTCTCATATACAGTTCTATGATGCCATCCAGACCACCGACATCCATGAAACCCTGATCAAATCTGCTGCTGACCTGATCTCTGAACAGGCACCTGATTATCAGTACCTGGCCGCCAGGCTGGCCATTTTTCATCTCCGTAAAAAAGCCTACGGTCAGTTTGAGCCTCCGGCACTGTACGACCATGTCCAGAAACTCTGTGAAGCCAAAAAATACGACATTCACCTCTTAACAGACTACAGTGAAGCTGAATTCAGCCAGATGAACAGTTTCATTGACCACCAGCGCGACATGAATTTCAGTTATGCGGCTGTTAAACAGCTGGAAGGCAAATATCTGGTTCAGAACCGTGTCACCGGAACCTACTACGAAAGCCCGCAGATGCTCTATATGCTGATCGGTGCCTGTCTGTTTTCCAGCTACCCTAAAGCTACCCGAATTGACTACATTCGTCGCTTTTATGATGCGGTGTCTACCTTCAAGCTATCTCTGCCCACCCCCATCATGGCTGGGGTCAGAACCCCCACACGGCAGTTCAGCTCCTGCGTCCTGATTGAGTGTGGTGATTCACTGGATTCCATCAACGCCACCTCCAGCGCCATTGTTAAATACGTCAGCCAGCGGGCTGGCATTGGCATTAACGCTGGCCGGATTCGTGCCATTGGCAGCCCGATCCGGGACGGCGAAGCCTTCCATACCGGCTGCATCCCTTTCTACAAGCACTTCCAGACGGCCGTAAAATCCTGCTCTCAGGGCGGTGTCAGGGGCGGAGCCGCTACGCTGTTTTACCCTCTATGGCACTACGAGGTTGAAAACCTGCTGGTACTGAAAAACAACCGTGGGGTCGAAGAAAACCGGGTACGGCATCTGGACTACGGTGTTCAGTTTAACCGCCTGATGTACCAGCGCCTGATCCAGGGTGGCAATATCACCCTGTTCTCCCCCAGCGATGTACCCGGTCTTTACGACGCCTTTTTCCAGGACCAGGAACAGTTTGAAGTACTGTATGAACAGTATGAAAAAGACGACAGCATTCGCAAAAAGACCCTGAAGGCCGTTGAGCTGTTCTCTCTGTTTGCCTCTGAGCGTGCCAGTACCGGCCGCATCTATCTGCAGAACGTTGACCACTGCAACACCCACAGCCCGTTTGATCCTGCTGTAGCCCCTGTACGCCAGAGCAACCTCTGCCTGGAAATTGCCCTGCCCACCAAACCATTGCAGCATGTAATGGATGAAGAGGGTGAAATAGCCCTGTGTACCCTGGCTGCCTTCAACCTTGGTAAGGTGGAACAGCTGGATGAACTGGAAGAACTGGCAGATCTGCTGGTACGCGCGCTGGACAGCCTGCTGGACTATCAGGACTACCCGCTGCCTGCCGCCTATAACGCCACCATGGGGCGTCGTCCGCTGGGTGTGGGGGTGATCAATTTTGCCAACTATCTGGCGAAAAATAATGTGCGCTACTCCGACGGTTCTGCCAATGGCCTGACCCATAAAACCTTTGAAGCGATCCAGTACTATCTGCTGAAAGCCTCCAACCAGTTAGCCAGAGAACAGGGAACCTGCACCAAATTCCATGAAACCACTTACGCCAAAGGCATCCTGCCTGTGGACACCTACAAGCAGGACCTTAACGCAGTCTGCCCGGAACCTCTGCATCTGGACTGGGAAGCCCTGCGGACTGAGATTCGTGAATACGGGCTGCGCAATTCAACCCTGACCGCCCTGATGCCCTCAGAAACGTCATCACAGATCAGCAATGCCACCAATGGCATAGAGCCTCCACGAGGCTATGTCAGTGTAAAAGCCAGCAAAGACGGTATTCTCAAGCAGGTCGTTCCGGATTATGAAGAACTCCGTGGACGCTACGAACTACTGTGGGACATCAAGAGCAATGACGGCTACCTTCAGCTGGTTGCCATTATGCAAAAGTTTGTTGACCAGACAATTTCTGCCAACACCAACTACGACCCGGCTCGTTTCGAAGGGGGCAAGGTACCCGTCAAACTGTTGTTGAAAGACCTGTTAACCGCCTACAAGCTGGGTGTTAAAACGCTCTACTACCACAACACCCGTGATGGCGCAGCGGATTCCCACGAAGAGGCCGATGACGGTTGTGCCGGTGGAGCCTGCAAAATTTAACGACAATTCAACTCAACCCAGTCGTGGTCGCTGCGGCGACCCGGATAGACCAATACTATGAGCTACACCACTTTCAACCAGGAATTGTTTAATGCCACTGAAGAACCCATGTTTTTTGGTCGCAATGTCAACGTCTCCCGCTATGACGTGCAGAAACACCCCATCTTCGAAAAGCTGATTGAAAAACAGTTGTCGTTTTTCTGGCGACCTGAAGAAGTGGATCTGTCAACAGACCGCAGCGATTTCGCTGCCCTGCCAGAACATGAAAAGCACATTTTTCTAAGCAACCTGAAGTATCAGACCCTGCTGGACTCCATCCAGGGGCGGTCACCCAATGTTGCCCTGCTGCCGATTGTCTCCCTGCCAGAGCTGGAAACCTGGCTTGAGACCTGGGCTTTCAGCGAAACTATTCACTCGCGCTCGTACACTCACATTATCCGCAATATTCTTCCGGATCCTTCAGCCGTATTCGATGATATTGTCACCAACAGCGCCATTGTCCAGAGAGCCACCGATATTACCCGTTATTACGACGACCTGATTGAGGGTATCAACCAGTACAACGTGCTGGGTGAAGGCGAGCACCGGGTGAATGGCACAACGATACATGTGTCGGTCACCGACCTGAAACGGCGGCTCTACCTGACGGTGGTTTCGATCAACGTGCTGGAAGCCATCCGTTTCTATGTCAGCTTTGCCTGCAGCTTTGCCTTTGCTGAGCGTTCCACCATGGAAGGCAACGCCAAGATCATCAAACTGATCGCCCGCGATGAAGCCCTGCACCTGACCGGTACCCAGCACATGCTGCAGATCATGGCGGAAGGTAAGGATGATCCGGAAATGGCTCAAATCGCAGCGTCACTGAAAAGCGAAGCCAGAGAGATATTCATAGAAGCCGCAAGGCAGGAAAAAGAGTGGGCTGAATACCTGTTCCAGGACGGTTCAATGATCGGCCTGAATAAAGATATTCTCAGCCAGTACGTGGAATACATTACCAACCAGCGCATGTCCGCCATCGGCATGGAACCGGCCTTTGCTCCGATCCAGAACCCTCTGCCATGGATGAACAGCTGGCTGAACAGCGACAATGTACAGGTAGCGCCGCAGGAAGTTGAAGTCAGCTCTTACCTGGTGGGACAGATAGACAGTGAAGTGGGATCAGAAGACTTCAGTAACTTTTCGCTGTAGCTTCTGCTCACTTTAACTCCATCTCCTTAACGGACTGACTAACGACAGGAGGCTTCCATTGGCCAATATCATCAAGATTATGGAAGGGTTCAGCTTTATTCCCAGAAGCGAGCTGAACCTGCTGGAAGCCCTGGAGTCTCAAAAGGTCGATGTCGAATATCAGTGCCGGGAAGGCTTCTGTGGCAGCTGTCAGGTGCAGCTGGTTGAAGGCGAGGTGGAATACACCAGCGACCCCATAGCCTTTGTACCGGAAGGCCGGATTCTGCCTTGCTGCTGCCACGCTAAAAGTGACCTGACCATTGAAATTCCCGGCGGCTGTCACTTCAAAAAACCGGAATAACATACATTTGAAAGCGGAGCGTGAATCCGGAAAGAATTGCGAGATGGAAGTGACTATGTACTACCCTGCCGTAGAAAAAATATTTTATGACTTGAGCAAAATAGTCCCATTAAAACTACAAGGCCAACCACACCCGCCAGGCAATGTTAACAGTGTCTTTTTGTTAGAGAAAACTGGCAGGCGTTACTATCTGATGCCTGCTTCCTTTTTCCCGGAACATACCAGTGTAAATGTTCCTGTACTTTTTGATGGCTATTATTTGTATGCCATTCTGGCTGACTATCCTCAACAAGTCATGGTAGGGCCTGATGTAACGAACGACCAATTTGGTGAAGAACAGACTGTCGCTGGACACTCATCCATTTCACTGGGTAGTGATGTGTTGTATGCCGGTGTATTAGACTTCCTTCACGGAGAACTTGTCATGTGGAACAACGCTTCAGGACATTACCTCCCCAGCGCCACATCACGTCACACACAACTCACTTCCAATGTGAAACGATTGCTGCCTGAAGCCTTGTTTTGTAATGGCGAGTCATGGTTGCCTTAATTGTCGTCCCCCCAGCGCAAATGGCAGGAAGCTGGCAGTCCTGCGGCCTACCACTGTCTGCGCCCGATTTTTGGCAACATCATACCGAAGAAGCCTGAGCAGGTGTTTTGGCTATCATTGGCTGCTATAACGACAGAATGAGAGCAATATGCGGCTTTTTCTACCTGCCATATTTCTGGCAATATTCTGCGCTACACATTCAGCCATTGCCCGGACTACCATCAGCCATCAGTTCACCCTGATTGGCCACAGCAAGTACCCGGCCGACTTTACCCATTTTGCTTACGTAAACCCTGAAGCCCCCAAGGGCGGTACACTAAAGCTGGCGACAACCCTGAATTTCGATTCACTGAATCCCTTCAACAACCGGGGAGTTGCCCCCCCTTATATCCACGATACCCATGCCCGGCTGATGGTTCGTTCAGCGGATGAGAACTACTCTCTATACGGTTATGTGGCTGAACAACTGGAATACCCTGACGATTACAGCTGGGTCATCTTTCATATTCATCCCAAAGCCCGGCTCTCTGATGGCCAGAGCATTACAGCCAGTGATGTTGCCTTTACTCTGGATCGCCTGAAAACAGAAGCCTCTCCGTTCTTTAGGAACTTATACAAAAACACCTCTGCCGAAGTCCTTAGCCCGAAGAAAGTTCGTTTTACTTTTGCCACACCCGGTCCCAAAGCCATAGCGCTGTCAGCTTACATGCCCGTTCTGTCAAAAACTTACTGGGAAAAGCGTTCACTGGATGACAAATTAACAGAACCACCCGTACACAGTGGCCCTCTACGCCCCGGTAAATTTATCAAAGGCCAGAGCATTGTTTACGAAAGGGTTAAGGACTACTGGGGAGCTGATCTTCCGGTCAATAAAGGCCGTTACAATTTTGATGCAATTCGTGTTGATGTCTACCGGGATCAGCACGCTGCCGCAGAGGCTTTTAAAGCAGGGCTTTACGACCTTCGCTATGAACAGGACGCCAGTCAGTGGCCGGATGGCAGCAAACGGTCAGACAGCCAAAAGTCAGACAAGAAGCTCCCCGATAAAAAGAAAGACCGCATCCGACACAAAACACTGCTGCTGGAATACCCACCGGGCATGGCTGGACTGGTCTTCAATACCCGTTTAGACAAGTTCAGGGATCTACGGGTGCGCAAAGCGTTAACGCTACTGTTCGACTTCGAGTGGATTAACCAGAAGCTGTTACATTCAAATTACCAGCGTACGGTCAGTTTTTTCAGCTACACCGCCCTGCAGGCGAAAGAACCACCGGATAAAGACGAACTCAGCCTGTTGCAACCTGTAAAAGCGCATTTGAAGGATTCTGTCTACGGCTACCCGGAACTACCTCCGGTAACAAAAGGGGATGGCAACAACCGCGACAACCAGCGCAAGGCAATCAACCTGCTGAAAGAGGCTGGTTGGGTTCTGCAAAAAGGCGCGATGAAACACCATAAAACCGGAGAGCGACTGACCATTAGCGTTCTCAGCGATGATCACTCACAGGAACGCCTGCTGGTTCCCTTTCGAAAAATGCTGGGCAACATTGGCATTGATCTGGATGTTCAAACCGTCGACAAAAGCCAGTTCCGTAAACGCATAAAGCAGTTTGACTTTGAAGTGGCTAACTGGCACTTCTGGCACTCCCTGTTTCCCGGCTCCGAACAGCTGCATACCTACAGCAGCAAAGCGGCTCATCAACCAGGCAGCGGCAATATTGCCGGTATTCAAGACCCGGCGATCGATTACCTGCTCGGCAAGCTCGTAAACTGCCAGAGCTACAACGAACTGATTCCGGTGGGAAGATCTCTGGATCGGATTCTGCGAAGCCATTACTATCTGATCCCCAAATGGCATACCCGCCAGTTACACATTCTGTACTGGAACCGAATTGAACATCCCGATCAGAAAAGTCTCTACTGGCACTCCCATAATGACTGGTGGTATCGCACCGGCTAGCTCCAAAAACCTGCTATATTGTCGCAACAAAATTCCCGGAAACAAAAAGGATCATAACCCTGTTTTCCAGATTACTCCCTTTGTGGGCGCTGTGCGGTCTGGCCACTGGCTACTGTTTCAGTTCTGCCATTGCCCCTTACAAGTTCGCTATGTCTCCCCTGCTAGCCATTATCATGTTCGCCATGGGACTGACCCTGACGATAACTGACCTGCGTGAGGCATTAACCGATGTGCGCCCGCTGGCTGTGGGCGTTTGTCTGCAATTTATCCTGATGCCTTTGCTGGCCTGGACCATCAGTCAGGCGCTTTCGCTTCCAACAGAACTGCTGATAGGTATGATGCTGGTAGGCACTGCCCCCGGCGGCACGGCTTCCAATGTGCTTGCTTATCTGGCAGGAGGACGGGTCGCGTTGTCGATTGGTATGACAACGCTCTCGACGTTGATGGCCGTTGTTGTTATGCCCTTTCTGTGTTCCCTGTATCTAAGTACCGTTATTCAGGTTGATCAGGCCGGTATGCTGCTCAGCATCCTGAAAATCGTTATCCTGCCAGTGGCTGGGGGCGTGCTTCTAAATTTCCTTTGTCCACGGCAGATCAGCCGCATTAAGCCCTGCTTGCCTGCGGTTGCGGTGACAGGCATTTGCTGTGCGATTACCCTGGTGATCGCCCTGAACGCTGACGCGCTTGCCACGGTTTCTGCCGTAGCCATTTTCGCGGTACTGCTGCATAACATTCTGGGGCTGGTGTCAGGGTACTTTTCTGCCAGGCTGTGTGGAATGGATATACCTACGGCCCGCACTGTTGCCATAGAAGTTGGCACACAGAACACCGGGTTGGCAGCCGCCCTGGCTTTCAAGCACTTTTCGACTCTGGCGGCCCTGCCGGGAGCCATATTCAGCATAACCCAGAATTTACTGGGTGCCTGGCAGGCCGGTTACTGGTCCAGAAAACCACCTGCGGAAACAGCAAAACCCTGATTGATGGCTTGACCGGCCAGACGTCATACGTAAAATGTCGCTTAATTTGCAAGGCTGTTTATCAGCGATTCCGCAGCAATATTGACTTACTGCAGCTTTTTCACTGCAATAACTTGTTAGAATGCTTTATTAAGCCTGCCAAAAGCAGGTTTACAGGACGAACGGAAACTTCCGAGGCTAAGCAAACTCGTGTTTATATTAGTCACAGTAAAACGTGAAGCACTGGCTCCGACTCTCTATGCCAGCCGTCGTCGATTTCCCGTTTTTTAAAAAGCCCCTTTTATAAGGGGCTTTTTTTTGATTTAAAAACCCACGCAGACAGGTGTTTATTGATGGAAAACCGACTCTACAAAAGAGATATCATTTCCATTGCTGACTTTAACCGGAATGACCTTGAACTGGTTCTGGAAACAGCAGCAGAACTGAAAAACTCACCACGCCCCGACCTGTTGAAAGGTAAGGTTATCGCCAGTTGCTTCTTTGAGGCATCCACCCGCACCCGCCTGTCCTTTGAAACCGCAGTACAACGGCTGGGCGGCACCCTGATTGGCTTTTCCGATGCAGGCAATACCTCTGCCAAAAAAGGCGAGACCCTGGCAGACTCCGTCAACATCATCAGCTCCTACACCGACGCCTTCGTGATGCGCCACCCCCAGGAAGGCGCAGCCCGACTGGCATCAGAGTTTTCCAGCGTCCCCGTCATCAATGGTGGAGACGGCTCCAACCAGCACCCAACCCAGACCCTGCTCGACCTGTTCAGCATTCGTGAATGTCAGGACAAACTGGATGGTCTGAAAGTCGCGTTTGTTGGAGACCTGAAATACGGTCGCACCGTGCATTCCCTCGCCCAGGCACTGTGCCATTTTGGGGCGGAGTTTACCTTTATCGCGCCGAAAGCACTGGCAATGCCGGATTACATTCTGGAAGAGCTGGACGAAAAAGGGATCAAATACCGCTTCTCGGACTCTATCGAAGAGACTGCCCCGCAGGTGGACATCATCTATATGACCCGTGTCCAGAAAGAACGCTTTGACGAAACCGAGTACAAGCACATCGCTTCCAGATACATTCTGGACGTGGACTCGCTCAAAGAAGCGAAAGACAACCTGAAAATCCTGCACCCACTGCCACGGGTGGATGAAATTGCTGTTGAAGTCGACAAGACGCCTTACGCCTACTATTTCCAGCAGGCTGAAAACGGTGTCTATGCCCGCCAGGCATTGCTGGCGCTGGTATTGAATGAAGTCGTGTAAACGGCATTGAAACGAATTGAGGATAAGACAATGAGAAAGAAACTTCAGGTTGAAGCCATTCGTCAGGGTACCGTGATCGACCACATTCCTGCCGGACAGGGCATTAAAATCCTGGATCGCCTGCAACTGCTGGACTCCAACGCCAGCATTACCGTGGGTTTTAATCTGCCCAGCAAGGACCAGAGTCACAAAGATATCATCAAGGTCACCAGCCGAATGCTCACTGAGCAGGAGGCAAACCAGCTGGCGTTGTTTGCCCCCACCGCGACGATCAATGTGATCGACAACTATGAGGTCGTCGACAAGTTCAAAATGGCGCTGCCAGAAAGCCTTCAAGGCGCTTTCTCCTGCCCGAACTCTAACTGCATCACCCACAACGAACCTGTCGATACTCACTTTTCCCTGCGTGAGCACAAAGGTGACGTTCGCCTGAAATGCAGGTACTGCGAAAAGAGTTTCAGCAAAGACATTGTCGCTGAGCTGTAGTTGCTGAGCTGCAATGACTGACTGAGCCCTGCCTGGCTCAGTCATAAACAGGGCAGCCTTTGATGAAAAAGCTGCCCTGCGAAACCTTCCGGAGTTTTTCGTGTCTATACTGCATCGAATTCCAATAAGCAGTACGGACAGGATGTGAATAATTTCTCTTCTTTAAAGCCGCTCATCCCCTATATAAAGCTGACCGCCATGAGTTTTTTCTTTGGTGGTGTGTTTGTTGCAGGAAAAACCATTGTCGGCGAAGTTGAACCCGCCATAGCGGCATTCCTGCGTTTTGCCATTGCTACTCTGATGCTCCTGCTGATCCTGCTCTGGAAAGAGAAGCAGATACCGATACCCACACCCTCCCAGTTTGCAGGACTGGCAGCCCTTGGCCTGACCGGCGTTCTTGGCTACAACCTGTGCCTGTTGATTGGTCTGGAAACCGTCTCTTCCAGTCGCAGTTCTGTCATTGTTGCCAGCAATCCGGTCTTCATCACCCTGATGTCAGTTCTGTTCCTGGGCGACCGGCTCACCCGTCGCAAGCTGGTCGGTATTGGCCTGTCGGTCTCTGGTGCCATTCTTGTCGCTTCACACGGCAGCTGGAACAACCTGACTGATTTCAGCTCCGGTGACCTTGCCATACTGGTCTGTGCCATTTGCTGGGCAAGCTACTCCGTCATTGGCAGATACGTTCTCAACTCCCTGTCACCGCTGGTTTCAGTCACTTATGCCTCAGCCATCGGGCTCACTATGCTGCTGCCTTTTGCCCTGCATACCGCCGACTTTCAAACGGTTCGCTCATTGGGTACCAGTGCCTGGATAGCCATTATGTATATGGGAGTGTTCGGCACCGTCTGTGCTTTCCTGCTCTACTACCAGGGCATACAGGCATTAGGGGTTATCAGGGCCGGAGCCTTCATTAATCTCATTCCGGTTAGCGCCATTATACTGGCTCTGTTCATCCTCAACGAGGAAATAGACGTATCCATCACGATTGGCACATTAATCACTATTTTGGGTATTTTTCTTATTAATTCGAGACAAAAAACTGCCATTGGAACCAATCAGTGATACCTATGTCTAATACCAAAATTCACTAGTTAACCATAAAATTCAGTAATTACGGTTATAAGTCCGCCCTGGGTGGCTGAGGATAGACAGTATGGATTTCAATCCGGTTCAGGCGCTTGTACAAATCATTTCAGGCTCGGATCGCCATGATACCCCAACGCCTGAAACTGCTGCGGCAAAAGCCCAGAAATCCTTCGAAGAAGCCAGTTTCTTTGCAGCCCATTTTAAAGACTTTACCGTTCGTCCCATGCCAGATCAGCCTTTGATGCAAATTCTCCAGAGAGGCAAATGGCGCCGCAAACTGCGTAAAGTAGGCAAAAAAGAAAAGCCAGGACGCACTTATATGCGCAAGCGCAAAGACAAAGAAGAAAAAGAAGAGCACCACGAAGAACTGTAAAACAGGTTCGAAAACAATATCAATTGGCTCAAAAGTGGTTCTTCTGCCCTGTTTAACTTAAAATCGATGGAATCAGCCGCAGAACCCCAATCAACACTCTGCGACATCATGCTGCACCATGTTCCCCTGAGGCAGGTGGATTTTTTACCTGACCTGTTACCCGCCAACACCATCTGGCAGGAGCTCTGGCGGCAGCTGCTCAGCCTGTACCTGTAATTCAATCAGGTTCAGGAAATTGATAAGGAATGAGATCAAAGCATTGAGTGGTTTACTAAGCATTTTCCGCAAAAAAAAGGCGGCTTCAGAATCCGGGCAAAAGCAAACCTCTGCGTCTGCCCGGAAAAATGAAAAAAAAGCTCAGAGTCACAACTCCGAGCCAACAGGTTCCCGCAAAAAAAAGCACCATCAGAAACACACCAATAACCCCCGAAAAAGCCACTCCAGACAGGCACATAAAAAGCCAGTGCCAGCCTGGGACATCAACCAGTTTGCGGTCGAACCGGAAGAAGGCAAAACCCGTTTCCACGATTTCGACCTGCCAGACGGCCTGATGCAGGGCATCCATGAGCTGGGTTTCAAATACTGCACACCGATTCAGGCAGAGGTTCTGGGCAGTACCCTGGCAGGGCGCGATGCCATTGGTAAGGCACAGACGGGTACGGGTAAAACAGCTGCGTTCCTGATCAGTACCATCAAACAACTGATTGATATTTCACCACCTGACACCCGTTATATTGGTGAACCCCGGGCTGTTGTTATTGCCCCGACACGGGAACTGGCCCTGCAGATTGGCAAAGACGCTGAAGCCCTGACCAAACACCTGCCACTGCATGTAGTTACTGTGGTAGGCGGTATGGATTACGACAAGCAGCGCCAGAAGATCAATGCCAATTACATCGACATTCTGGTGGCAACACCGGGTCGACTGCTGGACTACTGTGAGCGCAAGGATCTGTACCTGGACCTCACCGAAACCATGATCATCGACGAAGCTGACCGCATGCTGGACATGGGCTTTATCCCCCAGGTGCGTCGAATCGTGCGCATGACACCACGCCCGGGTGATCGTCAGACCCTGCTGTTTTCCGCAACCTTCACCGATGAAGTCCTGCGCCTTGGTGAGCAATGGACCTGGAAGCCGGTCAAGGTTGAAATCGAACCGGAAAGCGTTGCCACCGATACGGTTGACCAGAAACTCTACCTCGTTACCAACGAACAGAAGTACGCCCTGCTGACCAACCTGATCAGGCAGGACAAACTGGATCGTGTCATTGTCTTTACCAACCGCCGGGACCAGACCCGACGCCTGACTGAGCGTTTGCAGAAAGATGGTTTCAAAACCGACCAGCTGTCCGGCGAAGTGCCTCAAAAGAAACGCATTAAAACCCTGGACAACTTCAAGAACGGGAAAATCAATGTGCTGGTCGCTACCGATGTCGCGGGACGCGGGATTCACATTAAAGGCATCAGCCATGTGGTGAATTACTACCTGCCCGAAGACCCGGAAGATTATGTACACCGCATTGGCCGTACAGGTCGTGCCGGGGCATCAGGCATCAGCATCAGCTTTGCCTGCGAAGATGACTCCTTCCTGATCCCTGACCTGGAAGAGATGCTGGGTGCCAAACTGACTATGGAATACCCACCTGAAGAATTATTGAAATAGTTCACATAATGGCCGGTTTATCCGGTCATTTTTTTGTCAAAAATACAGAATCAGTCATTAATCAGTCACAAAAAACGGGTTAAATAGTGGGCATTCGAAAGGTGTTCAGATAGCAGAAAAAGAAGCTTATTTCTTAAATTTTAGAACCAAAACAAGTGGAATAAAAGCCGTTTGAAGTTACATTTGAATTTTTTATTTCAAACTGAAATTTAAACTTGCTGACCTTCATTTTTTCGATAACTATTAAATATGAGAGATCCACAAACCGACGAGGAAGTCGCTTATGGGAAAAGCCTTGGAAGCCAAGCCGATCATCTCAACCCAAACAACCACCTACATACTCGATAGCAATGTCCTGATACACGATCCAAACTCAATACTGAACTTCGAAGAACACCGCGTTCTCATTCCAATGACAGTTCTGGAGGAACTGGACAAACTCAAAAACGGTAAACAAACCATCGCTGCCGATTGCCGTCAGGCTATCCGCATTATTGATCAGATTCTGGGCAGCGCTTCTCCCGGCGAGATTGAAGCGGGTGTAGCCATAAGCCGTGGAGAAAAAGCAGAACCTCAGGGAACCCTGTCCATTCTGTCACATCAGGAAGCAGACAACGTCAGAACTCTGCCTACCACTAACAACGACAACAAAATCATCAACGACATCTGCCAGTATCAGCGCAACCACCCCGACACTGAAGTGATACTGGTGACCAAAGACATCAACATGCGCCTCAAGTCCAGAGGCTGCGGCATTCACTCAGAGGATTACCACAGCGATCAGCTGCTGTCCGATATCGGCATGCTGACCAATGGTTATCTCCACTTTGAAGGAAATTTCTGGGATCGTGTTAACGAAGTCAACACACAACAGGTGGAAGGAGCCACTTATCACCGCATTCCCAGAGAGACATTCAGCGAAGACCTTTACCTTAATCAGTTTTTCCTGGACGACACCGGTTTTGTCGCCAGGGTACACAGCCTGACGGACGATGAGATCCAGCTGCTGCACATGAGCCACGAAACCCTTATGAATCAGGAGGCATGGGGGTTACAACCGCTCGATATTTATCAGGCGATGTCACTGAACCTGTTGCTTGACCCGGATATCCATCTGGTGAACCTGACAGGCGCAGCCGGTTCCGGTAAAACCATTCTGGCTCTGGCAGCGGCTATCGAAATGACGGTTGCCACCAAACAGTTTCGTCGAATTATAGCGACTCGCTCAACCCGGGGGCTGGACGAAGATATTGGCTATCTGCCCGGCACCGAAGCGGAAAAAATGGAACCCTGGCTGGGTGCCATTACCGATAACCTTGAAGCCCTGCACTACGATGATGAGTCGACCAACGGCAGTGTGGATTACATTCTCAAACAGGTGCCTCTGCACTTTAAATCCCTTAACTACATTCGCGGTCGAAGCTTCCAGCAGAGTCTGATTATTATCGACGAATGCCAGAACCTGACGCCACACCAGATCAAAACGATCATCACCCGTGCCGGAGCGGGCAGTAAGGTCATCTGTCTGGGCAACCTGGCACAGATTGACACACCCTATCTTGCCCCAACCAGTTCCGGCCTGACGTACATGACTGAACGCCTGAAAAACTTTCCTCATGGTGGAGCCCTACAGCTGAAAGGAGTACCTCGTTCGCCATTAGCAGCATACGCTGAAGAATACCTGTAATCCTCCAGGGAGCCTGTCCTGCAGGCTCCATCCTCTCCTTCACACCTGCTGAAATACGATCGAATTTGTAACATTCTTATACAAATTAAGAGAAACTGTCGAAACATGATCAGTGTCATACCCATCAAAAACCCTATTCCGATATAACACCCGACCAGCACTAATACTTCTTCTGCAGTAAAGCTCACTAATGCACAGATATCGACATCACACCATTGCTCTGGTCACACTGCTGACGCTCGGCCTGTCGGGCTGCTCACTCATGCCTGCAGAACATACGACAGACTCAGCAAGCTTGCCGGACAGTTTCTCCCAGACCGGACAACACAGTTTTTCTGAACAATGGTGGCATGAGTTCGAAGACCCACAACTGAACCTGCTTATTGAAGAAGCGCTGACCAGCAACTTCACTATTCAGTCCGCCCTGGCCAGACAGGAACAGGCTGCCGCCCAGGCTAATGTGACACAAGCCGGGCTATACCCGAACGTAACAGGCAATGCCGGCCAGAGCTACCGACGCAACCAGCAGCAAAATGGCAATATCAACAAGAATGAATCATTTGATGTAGGCATCAGTACCCGTTGGGAAATTGACTTGTGGGGACGCATGCGCCACCGTTCCGATGCTGCCATGTATGATTACCTTGCCAGCTCCGAAGCATTGCAGTCAGCAGCCATCTCTCTGGCAGGGAATATCGCCAGAACCTGGTATCAGCTGTCTGAACAATCTGCCCGCGTCGATATTTTGTCCCGGCAGTTAACCAATATCGAACACATCACTGAAGTCACGAACCTGCGCTATACCAGCGGACAGGGTTCAGTCAGTGCTATCTGGCGACAGGAACAAATCGCAGAATCCACCCGTGCCAGTCATTTGCAGGCCGTTAAACGACAGGAAATTCTGACTCGCCAGCTCAACGTTTTACTGGGCAAACCGCCAGCCAGCAAACCGAGATGGCAGGTATCTGCGTTTCCAACACTGCCAGCCCTCCCCTCTACAGGCATTCCTGCCAATCTGGTAGAAACACGCCCGGATATCAGGGATCGCTGGTATCAGTATCAGGCAAGACGTCATCAGGTCGCAGAAGCCAGGGCCGCCCGTATTCCTTCGTTTATGATTTCAGCCGGTACCGACACCAGCGGTGACCAGCTGGAAGACCTGTTTGATTTCTGGGCGACAGACTTTGCGCTCAGCCTGAACGTACCCATTTTTCGCGGCGGTCAGCTGAAAAGCCAGCAGCGACGGGCCGAAGCAATATCGACACGGGCGTTTTACGACTATACACAAACCGTTCTGAACGCGCTTCGGGAGGTGGAAACCAACCTGCTGGAAGAACAGAGTCAGCAGGAACAGTTAGCCAGCCTGCAGGAACAGACCCGGTCAGCCCAGAAAATCCTTGATGTAGAAAGCGCCCGCTATGCCACTGGCATACAGCGCTATCTGGATGTATTAAACGCCCAGGAACGCCTTTTCAACCTGCAACTGAGAAGCCTTGCCGCAGAACGCCAGCTCATGGAACGCCGTATTAACCTGTACCAGTCACTGGGCGGAAGCCTGCTTAATATTGACGACAATGGAGAACTAATGATTCAAATGCCCATAACGAAAGAAGAACAACTGCAGGAGGCTGTCTGACATGGGTTTATCGATAGCCAACAGTAAAAAATGGGCCAAAATTATTGCCCCCTGCATTGTCCTGATAATGGGTGTTGCCGCAGCCAGTTATTATCTGGAAAGCAAGCCCAGAATACGTTCAAGACAAGGCCAGCCCGTTGCCCGGCTGGTGCAGGTGCAAACCATCGAATCCGGAAGCCAGCAGCCGTGGATAACCGGCAATGGTCAGGTAGTAGCCAAACGGGAAGTTGATTTGCGCTCCCAGCAACGTGGTACTGTGGTCAGCCTGCCTGATACCTTTATTCCCGGCGGCTTTGTCCACAAAGGCGAAGTATTACTGCAAATTGATCCCAGGGATCATCTGCTGCAAATCGAGCAGTCACAGGCTGGTCTGGCAAAAGCCAGAGCCACTCTGGAAGAAGAGCGAGGTCGTCATCGTGTAGCACAGCTGGAATACGATCTGTCCGGAAAAGAACTGCCAGACGATGAAGTAGGACTGGTTTTGCGTCAGCCACAGCTGGCTGATGCTGAAGCCAACCTGAAACGGGCGCAGGCCGCCTTGTCCAAAGCCCGTATTGATTATGAGCGCACCCGGATTGAAGCACCGTTCGATGCCCAGATCACGGCAAGGCATATCTCCATAGGCAGTATGGCGCGCGACAATATGAGCCTGTTTGAACTGGTGGCGACTGACGCCTTCTGGGTAGAAGTCAGCCTGCCAACACAATACCTGCCCTGGCTGAAATTCCCCTCTAATAACCAGCATGAAACCGAAGACGGACATTGCACAGGCTCTGTCGTACGTATCCGGAATGTCGCCGACTGGCAGGAACACGTTTACCGGGAAGGCTGTGTTATCAGCCTGTTGCCGGAACTGAACAGCCGTGTTCGTACCGCAACAGTACTGGTTGAAATCAAGGACCCGCTGGCACTGCTCCCTGAAAACCGGGGCAAGCCGCAGGTGCTGGTTAACGAGTTCCTGCAGGCCGATATCCTTGGCAAGCAGGTAGACAATGTCGTCAGCCTGCCTCGTCGTTTGTTGCAGAATGGCAACCGCGTCTGGCTGATGAATACGGAGAACAAACTGGAGTCCAGAGAAGTTACCCTGTCCTACCGGGGTCGTGACCATGTTCTGGTGGATGGCGGCCTTGTTGCCGGTGAAAAACTGGTCACATCAGCAATACCGGGAGCCGTTGAAGGTATTGCCCTGCGTACAGAGCCTCGCAGGCGCCGCAGGGATATGGTAGCCCAGCAGGAGCCGTCTGAAGCCGCTGACAAGGAGTCTCTATGAGTCAATCGCCCGGGGGGAAATTGCTGGAGACTCTCACCAGCAAAGGGCCAATTGCCTGGATGACTAAAAACAGTGTAACCGCCAACCTGCTTATGCTGTTTTTTATCATTGGTGGCCTGGTCACCTCTTTTCAGATTCGAAAAGAGGTCTACCCCAACTTTGAAATGAACTCGGTACGGGTCACTGTTTCTTACAACGGTGCCACTCCGGATGAAATGGAAATGGGCATCGTCCTGCCCATAGAAAACGCCATTCGGGGCATTGAAGGGATTAAGCAGGTCAACTCCCGGGCGCCGGGAGGGTTTGCCAATATCACCGCCGAACTGATGAACAATGTCAACGTTGATCAGGTGCTGCGGGAAATTGAAAGCGCCGTGAACCGGACAAACCTGCCAGCCGGTGCCGAAAAGCCCCGGGTTGTCCGGTCTGCTACCCGTCATGAATCCATGGAACTTATCCTCTATGGTGACGTAGACGCCATTGCCCTGAGAGAAGCCACCAGTCAGGTGCGGGATATCCTGTTGCGCTCGGCTTACCTGACCCAGGTTGAAATGCACTGGGCATCCCGTTACGAAGTGAAGGTTCTTGTCGACCAGGCCAACCTTGAACGCTACAACCTGACGCTCAACAACATTTCCAGCACCATTGCCAACCATGCGCTGAAACAGTCTGGTGGCAAGCTGGATACCGAGGGGGGCGATATCCTGCTTGAAGTCGACAACCGTCAGGAGTGGGCAAAGGACTTTGAGTCGGTTCCGGTAGTGACAACACCTCAGGGCGGGTATATCTACCTGGATGAAATAGCCACCGTGGAAGACGGCTTTGCAGACCGCAAATTCCAGTTCTATTACAACGGCAAACCATCCACCAGTATCAAGATTTACCGAATAGGCGAACAAACCCCCATTGGCATTTCCGATGCGGTGCATGACATGCTGCCCCAGCTCGAAGCCGCTTTGATACCGGGTGTTCAACTGGAGATTGTTAACGACGACGCCATTTTATATCGGGCGCGTATGGGGCTGTTGCTGAAAAATGCTTTCTCCGGTCTGGTGCTGGTACTGATTGTTCTGGCGCTGTTTCTGGAACTGCGCCTTGCGTTCTGGGTCACTATGGGCATTCCAACCGCCTTTCTGGGCTCACTGATCTTTCTGCCAGTGATGGACGTGTCGATCAATATGATTTCCATGTTTGCCTTTATTATCGCGCTGGGAATTGTGGTCGATGACGCCATTATTGCGGGGGAGAATGTCTATGAACGCATGAGTCAGGGGATGCCATTTACCCGGGCGGCCATCATTGGCGTTAAGGACATTGCTGTTCCACTGACGTTCAGTATCCTGACTAACATTGTCGCCTTTATCCCCATCTGGTTCCTGCCCGGAACACTGGGCATGATGTTTCAGGTCATACCGCTGGTTGTAGCCACCGTGTTTGTTATTTCCTGGATTGATGCCCTGTTTATTCTGCCTGCTCATCTGGCGCATCTGAAGGAAGATAATCCTGCCGCACTGTTCCGCTACGCTAATGCCATACAGTCGAAGTTCAGCAAAGGACTGGAATGGTTTATTGAACGACTCTATAAACCGGCCATGAGAGTGCTTCTGGAGTTCCGCTACCTGATTGTTGCCATCGGCGTCGCCATGCTGGTGACCTCCATCAGCTACGTAAAAGGCGGACACCTTGGCTTTACCACGATGCCCAGGGTTGAGGCTGAGTTTTCCGTTGCCCGGGTGACCCTGCCACTGGGTACCTCACTGGAAGAAGCCAACGACGTTCGTCAACGTCTGGAACAGTCTGCCCAACAGGTAATGGATGAAAATGGCGGACGCGACCTTGTAAAAGGTATCTCCAGTATGCAGCGCAACAGTGAAGGCGAATTCCACGTTGTGGTCCGGATGTTCCTGCAGCCTTCTGAAATTCGGGAGATGAGTACCCGGGATGTTTCCCGCACCTGGCGGGCTGTCACCGGCGATATCCCTGGCGTCGAAGGTGTTCGCTTCTCTTCCGCCGGTGGTGGGCCGGGTGGCGACGTGGCAGGTGTTACGGTAGAACTGCGCCACCACGATAACGACCTGCTGGAAGAGGCCAGCAATGAGCTGACAGGCCTGCTGAGCAGCTATGCCGGGGTGGTTGATATTGAAAACTCCTTTGCTTCCGGCAGCAGTAAACTGAACCTGGTACTCCTTCCTGCCGGACAAACCCTTGGCCTGAATGAGCGGGAACTGGCGCGTCAGGTTCGTGCTGCCTTCAATGGTGTGCGGGCTATACGACAGCAACGGGGCAGTGAGGAAGTCGATGTCATGGTCATGCTGCCCGATCACCAGCGATCCAGCGAGTTTGACCTTGAGCAACTGCCGGTTCGGGTGGGTAACAGCTATGTTCCCCTGTCGCAGGTAGCTTCCCTTGAGAGGGACTATTCTGCCTCCCTGATTCAGCGCCGGGAAGGTCGTCGTCGGGTAACGGTCAGCGCGGATATCACTCCTTCATCGGAAGCGATGACATTAAGCCAGACTCTGGCTGAAGAAATCTTTCCGGTTCTGAGAGAAAGCTATCCGGGGCTGGATGTTGGTTTCCGTGGTGACCAGATGGAACAGAAAGAGAGCATGGACAGCCTGTTCACCAACGGCATTATGGTCATGCTGGCACTGTACTGTCTGTTGGCGATTCCGTTCAAAAGCTATACCCAGCCACTCATTATCATGACCATTATTCCTTTTGGTCTGATTGGCTCGGTTCTGGGTCATATCGCACTGGGATACACAATGAGTGTCGTCAGTCTACTCGGGGTTCTGGCACTCAGCGGTGTCGTTATTAACGACAGTCTTATTCTGGTTACCGAGGCTAACCGCCGCCGGGAAGAAGATGGACTGGGCGTACACGACGCTCTGATTGCCGCCTGTGGACGACGTTTCCGCCCTATCATTCTGACAACACTGACCACCTTTGGTGGCCTTGCGCCGATGATTCTGGAAACCTCTAACCAGGCTCGCTTTATGATTCCTATGGCGATCTCACTGGGCTTTGGCATTCTGTTTGCAACGTTTATTACCCTGCTGCTGTTGCCCAGCATGTACTCAGTACTGGAGGACATCAAAGCGCTATTTATCGCAAAACCTGAAGTTAGCGCAAAACCTGAAGCAGAGCCACTTAATAGTTAAGTTGGCCCTGCCTTTTATCATGGAAGTGCTATCATTGCTCACTGGAGAAAGTCACCGGAGAAAAATAACCGGGTGATGCAATGACCACTTCCAGACTTCACGCTGTTTTATCGCGTCTGCCTTTTCTCTTTACTTTCAGCCTGATTCTCTCAGGCTGCACAAACGACTCTTCCACGCAGATTCTGGGTACGCTTGAGCGCGACCGTATTGTTCTGTCTGCCACTTCGTCTGAAATTATCGTAGAGGTTCTCACACCAGAAGGCTCCAGGGTGACAGAAGGTGACCTGATCCTGAGGCTGGATGACCAGAAACAACAGTCTCTGGTTGCTTCTGCACAGGCTGAAGTGGAGAGAGCCGAAGCTTACCTCGATGAACTGAACAGTGGCGCACGACCGGAAGAAATAGCGGCAGCCCGCGCCCAGGTGGCCAGCCAGAAGGCACTGTATACTGAAGCCCGGAAAAACTACGAGCGTATCTCGGTACTGGTCGAAAAAAACACGTTAACGCAGTCCGACCTTGATACTGCGCTTGCCAAACAAAACTCCCTGTCTGCCAACCTTCAAAATGTAAAAGACAAGTTGCAACTGTTATTGCAGGGAACAAGGATTGAAACCCTTGAACAGGCTGAAGCATCACTGGTCAGAGCCAGGGCGGCTTTACAGCTGGAACGGCAAAAGCTGGATGAACTCTCCCTTTATGCCACCCGGGACAGCTGGCTCGACAGCCTGCCCAGACACCAAGGCGAAAGGGTTGCAGCAGGAACCCCGCTGGCGGTTCTGCTGGCAGACAACGTCCCCTACGCCCGCATTTATATTCCTGAACCGGTTCGCACTCAGGTCAGTGTCGGCGACAAACTGGCTATTCATATAGACGGCGTCGATCGTATTTATACCGGAACCCTGCGCAAGGTTGCTCTCGATCCGGCATTTACTCCCCATTACGCCCTGAATGAAAAGGAGCGATCCCAGCTGGTGTATCTGGCAGAGGTTCAGCTGCCACCATCAGCCGCGGAATTGCCAACAGGCATTCCGGTTCAGGTGGAGTTGCCCTGATGCCCGGGCTGGCAATAAAGGCAGAAGGGCTTACCCGACGTTTCGGGGACTTTGTTGCCGTCAATAATCTTGACCTGATGATTCCGGAAAAAACTATTTATGGTTTTCTGGGACCCAATGGCTGTGGCAAATCCACCACTATGCGCCTGCTGACCGGGCTGCTGACGCCCAGCGCCGGGCAGGTAACAGTGCTGGGTATGGACATTCCAAAAGACTCGGAAGCACTGCGGATGCGGCTGGGCTATATGACTCAGAAATTTTCCCTGTACGATGACCTGTCCGTGGAAGAAAACCTGAAGTTTATTGCACAGATTTATAACCTGCCCGCCAGAACCAGCAAACTCCGCATTGAACAACAACTGTCTGAGTTCGGTTTAAACCAGCGTCGTAAACGGCTGGCTGGCAGCCTGAGTGGCGGTCAGCGGCAGCGTCTGGCTCTGTCGGCCGCAACCCTGCATCAGCCGGAGCTGTTACTGCTGGATGAACCCACATCTGCCGTTGATCCGGAAAACCGCAGGGACTTCTGGGAAACCCTGTTCGACCTCTGCGAACAGGACACCACCATACTCGTTTCAACCCATTACATGGATGAAGCGGAACGTTGCCATGGGCTGGCTATTCTCGAATCCGGCTGCAAACGGGCAGATGACTCTCCCAAAGCGCTGCTGGAAAACCTGGGCGCCCATGTGCTGGAAGTCGATGGTGATAATCTGCGACAGGTAAAAAGCACTCTGGAATCTCTGCCCGGGGTGTTATCCACAGCTCAGCAGGGTACCCATTTGAGAGTTCTGGTTAAAGAACAGTTTTCAACACCTGAGCAATGGCTGCATCAGCAGTACCCTGAACTGATGGCTGACCGCACTATTCGGCAGGTACGACCCAGCCTGGAAGATGTCTTTGTGCAGTGTACGAGATAACAACTGCACCAGAAATTACAACAGTAACCCTTTGCCGGAAGCTGAATAGCTGCAATGAATAGCTGCAATGAATAGCCACAATGAATAGCCACAAAAAATGAACTTATTATTGATTCGCTGATCAAAACACCAACTGTACCAGTCAAAATAGTATTAAAAAGGATTTTAGAATGAACTTGACCAGTACCAAGCCATTCCCAGATACAACAGCACCTCTACAAGGAAATAAAAGCGTTGTATCAGATTCTGAAATGGCTAAAAATGTGCGATCCGAAAACCCTTCAATGCAATTGAGCAGGCATTCAGAAACAGAAAAAAAGGACATCCCCCTCCAAAATAGAAGTTTAAAGAAAACCTTAAACCCAGACGAATCAAAACAAAGAAAAGTCTACAATAGACTCATTGAACTGGCTGATGCTTCTGAAAAAAACAACGATTACAAAAAGCTCAGGATTTTTTTAAATAATTCTACGATTTTGAAATTTGTAGAACTAATGAGCGATGAAGAGAAGTTAACCCTCACCCGAAGATTATTTGAAGAAAATAGAGTAACTGATCGCGAGTGTTTTAGCACACAGATTGGAACATACCTGTTTACTCAACAATCACCCTCTTATATTTCTCAGGCTACCCAGGAAGATGGCTCAGCCACTTCACCGTTAAACTGGGCTGTCACCGGATTAGGGTTGGAACATCCGGAAACCCGTTCAGTTTACTCTGAAGAGTTACTCGACCTGCTGGGACAGGCAAATTATTCAGACCAGAAAAAAACTGAACTCTTACCTACCGTACTGGTTGAGACCCCGGGCCATACAGGCGTCAGCCTTTTGGAGTTGAATGAAAGCAGCCTTTTATTTCCGGAACTTTATCTTAACAAGCATTTCTGCAATGACATCGCCTCTCTGAAAAATGAATTTCTTGAGTGGTTTAAGGAGACAGTGAACAAGGAAATACCTGATCCGGAAATGCAGAAAAAAGTATTCAGCTGTTGCGAGAAGATGATGGACATCACTTCCCATTTGCCCGTTCTGAGTAAACTGGGAGAAAAGCTGGCCTTACAATTTGAAAGAAAAAACGTCTCAATTCCGGAAGATCCAGTACCCAATCGTTATTCAGTCAGGAACTTTATAGCCGATAAAAAACGCCACCCTGGCTATTCGGAAGACCATATAGCCTGCCTGTTCGACGACTATCTTTCAAAAAAACCTATACACCCTTACCTGGCAGGCTATAACGGGAAAGGCTGCTTTTTCTCCCGGGAAGATACCCGGGATAGTTTACGCATCGCCATGAACGAAGTATGTGAGGAAAGCGGAAGCGACCTGAAAACCGGCTCTTCTCCGGTTTTCATCGGTTATATTCATCCAACCATTGCTGACTCTGTTGCCAGTAAAAATGGTTTCCTCGATAGTAACTGGTCAATGAACTTTCTTCACGGCAAGTTCTCTCACTCACTAGCATTAACCACCCTTGCACAACTGGCCCAATTGGATCGTGAAACTCTCGCTGCTATCGTCAACAACGATTTATGGTATCTGATTCTGGACTCCGATCCCTACCAATATGTTGATACAAAAACGCCATCTGAGAATAAGCACTATATGCTGGGTGAAGATGCCCTTAAAAAGATCAATCGCTCAGCCTTTAAATACCATACACTGCTGACTACCGGACAGCTTTCAGCCAGTCTTTGTCAGATAAAAGACGTGATCGGACTTTATCCTGAAGAAAGGCAAGCCGAACTATTGGCTGATTTTTCCAGAAATATGGGACTGGAAGATCCATTGGATATGAATAAACTCACTGAAATGACAAATAACATCCGGGTATTGGAAATGGTCGTGTCAACCAAACACCTGAATTCCATTGAGCGGGTAAGGGAGGCTAATCCGTCATTTTTCAAGACACAGAGCGCTAATGACTTATATTGTCCGGATGATTTTTTCAATGATGGCGGGTTTGGTTTTTTTCTCGATAATTTCAGCAAAAGCTGTCAGGAAAAGGCAAAGAAATACCTTGCAAAAGGTTATAGTGTGTATGGTGTTAAATTTCCGCTAGATTACTCTGAGGAAGAACTCGCCGCTAATCCCGGGGGGCATCTTGTCACCACCGTTGAAGAGCTTGAGAAGTATCCATATTTTATTGCTTATCCTCAAACCTGAAAATTGTTGCGCTAAAGAATGACAATAATGATCCTTTACCGGAGGCTGGATAACTACCATAGGCTCTCTTTTTATCCAATGACAATATTGATTGTTGCTTTGGGCAGCATGCTACGTAGCTGTTCATTGATAACATGATTGCAAGACACACACAGTTCCTTTCTGGACCAGAGACTGATAGTTCCAGTGTATTCGGCTCTGTCTGGAATTGCAGATACAAGGCAGGTGGCCAGCTTAAACTCTGCGTCATAATTGCGTTCATAATCACTGCTTATTTTGCTTCTGCACGCAGTAGCTTTTAAAAGAGAAGTGTTCTCCTGAGCCTTAACACCAGCAGTATGTTTTCCGCTGACGGCAAAATTTGAGAATAATAATGATGGATCTGAAAGACTGTGTGTCGCTGTCATGATAGCCACGTTTCTACGATTGATAGCGTTATAACACTGCGCTCTCGGAGTTTTACTGCCAAACTGATAGAGAGATGAGTCTCTGTATCGGTAGTAATCAAGAATCATGCTGTAACCATCCATTGTTGCTGTTAACCCTTCCGGCACTTCAACCTGAGGGGCTGGACGAACAGGACACCACTGCTGAAAATTCTTTACCTTTTGACTATAGAGATTCATTTGTGTACGGCTTTGCGCAGGCTCAACAATTTCTTTTGCCCTGTCATGAAGTGAAGCGAGCCTGTTCATCTCCTCAGCATACTTTGATTTTTCTTCATTACTTTCAGATGCCTTAATCTGGATATACAAAGCCGTTTTACGTTTACCTATTTCCTTACAGAAGAGGTTAATATCCCCCTGGAGTTTATTTACATAAATTTTTATCTTCAGAAAATTTTTCATCCGACTGATAGAGGATGGCTCCGGACAATAGGAAGATGCCCGGCTACCATAAAGTCGTTCTGCTTCGTGCTGGCTTTCTTTAAGCAATGAGTCGTTGGATTGATCGGGCAACAACCACTGTTTAACCTCATGCCGCTTTTCTGAATATTTGCATGCCCGCTCCTGCAGTACCAAAAGTTTTGCTTTCCACTCACAAACATTGACGTTGCGGCCTGAGATAACCAGAGCGGAGGTTCCGGGTAAGGGAGCAGACAATACAGCACGGATTCGGATATTTTCCTGATTGAGTTTACGAGCTTTATCATCAGTGGCTCCAGAACCAGTATCACTATCCCTGGAAGACCAGGTATATGCTATTGTCCTTTCAGATTCTATAGTTGATATGGGCTGCATCAGGGTTCTGCTCACTCTTAATTTAACTTCTGCCTCTCAAAAAAGCGTTAGATTATAAAAATAAAAAATAGTTTCATATTTTGCTCTGCCAGCAGGACTCATTAATGGTTTCAGTATTTGTTCCTGTTAAGTCAGTTCATCCGGAATATCTATACTTGGTCTTCTCATGCCAGAAAAAGTTATCAACTGGATAAATGGCACAGAGGAGTTTTTATGAGCAGCCTGCAGCGCATTCTTGCTATTTTCATGAAAGAACTTCGGCAGCTGGCAAGGGATAAGCCCACGTTTGGCATGGTGGTCATGATTCCCCTGATTCAGTTACTGCTCTTTGGCTATGCGATTAATACCGATGTGCGCCATTTGCCCGTGGCCGTTGTCGATTTTGCCGATAACACAGGCAGCCGCGCAATGATCGCTGCCGTTCAGGCATCACAGGTAGCCGATGTCATTCGCTATGAACACAGCGTCCTGCAGGCTGAAGAGCTTATGCGACAGGGCGATGTGCGCGCCATCCTGATTATTCCCGGAGACTTTGAGCATCGTATGGCTCTCAGGGAAATCGCTGCCCAGTGGCTGGTTGATGGCTCCGACCCGATGATCAGCAGCGCCATAAAACAGCTGAGGGATATGTCGGCAGGCGCAATACCCGGCTTTTATTCCGAATCTATAAATCCTCTCTTTGAAATTACCCTGTACTACAACCCTGAGCAGCGGGCTGTGGTGAACATTGTTCCCGGTCTGGTTGGCGTTATTCTGACCATGACAATGATCATGTTCACCTCAGCGGCCCTGGTTCGGGAACGGGAGCGTGGTAATCTTGAGTTGCTGATCACAACACCGGTAAAACCTGTGGAACTGATGATTGGTAAAATAGTGCCGTATGTTTTTATCGGATTGCTGCAGGTATGGATTATCCTGTCGCTCGGATACCTTATCTTTTCAGTACCGATTGATGGCAGCGTGGCTCAGATGCTCTGGGCAACCCTGTTGTTTATCGCAGCCAGCCTGACGATGGGGTTAATTCTCTCGACTCTCGCAACCACACAGTTGCAGGCCTCACAGATGACCGTGTTTATCTTGCTGCCTTCGATACTGCTGTCAGGCTTTATGTTCCCCTTTGAGGGTATGCCGAAAGCAGCTCAGTGGCTGGCCGAGCTACTGCCAGCCACTCATTATATGCGACTGATGCGGGGCATTATTCTGCGTGGTGCCAGTATCAGCCACATGTGGATGGATGTGACAGCTCTCGTCATCTTTACCCTGTCGGGTATTGTGATTGCTGCCATGCGGTTCAAGAAAACTCTCGATTAATCGCAAAGGGTTAATCGAGGATAGGGCGATCTATGGCAAACCGGTCTCGTGTGGTGGAATAATAACTGCCCTCCATACGACCCACCGTATCGAGCTTACTGACATTAATACGATCCCCGTCTTTCAGTTCATCATTCACATGAATATGGCAGATCTGCCCCAGTATCAGATTACCCGCCAACGGGTCGTTGCCAAATGAAATCAGGTCATGCAAACGACACTCATAATGAACCATCGCTTCCTGAACAGAAGGCGGCTTAACCAGAGATGACGGCATAGCCGTCAGCCCTGCCTGTTGCAGCTCGTCGATGTGATGCTCGTAAGGAGCGGAAGTCTGGTTCATGGCATCGGCAATGTGATGACTGACAACATTCACCACAAATTCCCCGGTATTGCGGATATTGTTCAGGGTGTCTTTGCTTTTGCCAGTACCGTCCAGCAAAGGTGAAAAACCCAGTACAGGCGGGTTAACACTCACCACATTAAAGAAAGAGAAAGGTGCCAGATTGACAATGCCCTGATCATCAACACTGGATACCCAGGCGATCGGTCTTGGTGTAACGGTACTGATCAGTAGTTTGTAGACATCCTTTACGGGGGTCGCAGTTGGATCGATGTGCATGACCGGTTCTCTTTATAATTCAGATTTTTGGACGGCTTATCAGTATAGACATAACCAGAAAACAATCGCGATCGCCAATAATTTTGAATCTATTGACCCAGACACATATTGAAATCCTGTTTTGGTAGTAGACTTTCTGCATAGAGAAAGAAAAAATTCACAATAAAGGAGAGTTCCAAATGTTCTCCAGTCAACTGAACCTCGATGAATTCATGTTGGGGCTGCACAAGCGTAACCCCCACGAGCCTGAGTTTCACCAGGCTGTACAGGAGGTCGCCCAGAGTGTTATCCCTTACATTAATCGCCATCCGCAATATATCAAGGCCCGCATCCTTGAACGCATGACGGAGCCTGACAGAGTCATCAGCTTTCGGGTCTGCTGGGAAGACGATGAAGGACATATACGTGTGAACCGTGGCTATCGGGTTCAGTTTAATAATGCCATTGGCCCTTACAAAGGCGGCCTGCGCTTCGCCTCAAACCTGACACTCGATACGCTCAAATTTCTGGGTTTCGAACAGACCTTTAAAAACAGCCTGACCACCCTGCCCCTGGGCGCTGCAAAAGGCGGCTCGGACTTTAACCCTAAAGGAAAAAGTGACCGGGAAGTGATGCGTTTCTGTCAGTCCTTTATGACCGAACTGCACAAGCACATTGGCGCGCACACCGATATTCCCGCCGGAGACATTGGGGTAGGAGCCCGTGAAATCAGCTACATGTTTGGTCAGTACAAGCGTATGGAGAACGAATTCCGGGGTGTATTAACCGGTAAAGGGCTGGAATACGGTGGCAGCCTGGTTCGCAAGGAAGCCACAGGGTTTGGCACCGTGTTCTTTACTGAGGAAATGTTAAGAGAGCATGGGCATTCACTGGAAGGCAAGACCTGCGTGGTGTCCGGCTCTGGTAATGTTGCCCTGTATACGGCTGAGAAAATCATTGAACTGGGCGGTAAAGTGGTGGCTATGTCCGACTCTTCAGGCAGTTTCCATGCTCCTGACGGAATCACCAGAGACCAGTTAATCTGGCTTATCGACCTGAAAGAAGTGCGCAGGGGTCGCATCAGCGAATTTGCCGAACAGTTTGGCTGTGAATTCCACAGCGACACCAAAGTCTGGCAGTTCCCCTGCCAACTGGCGTTTGCCTGCGCCACACAGAACGAGCTGGACCTGCACGATGCCAAAACCCTGCTAACCAATGGCTGTATAGCAGTAGCCGAAGGCGCAAATATGCCCACCACTCTGGAAGCCGTTCATTTTCTGCAAGAGAAAGCTGTTCTGTTTGCGCCTGCAAAAGCGGCAAATGCAGGGGGCGTTGCTGTATCTGGCATGGAAATGAGTCAGAACAGCATGCGAATGTCCTGGTCAACCGAAGAGCTGGAGCAGCGCCTGCACCTGATTATGCGCAATATCCACCAGCAATGCCTTACCTATGGACGGGATGATAACGGCCAGATTGATTACGTTCAGGGAGCGAATATTGCCGGGTTCAAAAAAGTGGCCGATGCCATGCTGTCATACGGTGTCGTCTAATTAGAAGCAGCCCTGAGCTGCTCTTTAAAAAAGGCCGGGCAGGTCATGCAGCCTGTCCTGGTTTATGCCAGACAATGCTCTGCAGTGCCTCAACCAGTCTGTCAATATGTTCCCGGGTATGGATTGCACTGAGCGTAACCCGTAACCGGGAGCTTCCTGCAGGAACGGTAGGCGGTCGAATCGGGGTTACCAGTACACCAAGATCAAGTAATTGCTCACTCACCCTCAAAGACTCTTCAACACTGCCAACCTGAATCGGCTGAATGGCAGAGTCGGAGGCCATTAAAGGAATCCCCAGACTTTCACAGCTTCTGCGAAAATAGATGACATTTGACGTTAGTTGCTGGCGACGCCACTCATCCCGTTCAACCACCTTCAGGCTGGCTCGCGACGCTTCGGCAATCGCTGGCGGCATCGCCGTGGTATAGATATAACTGCGGGCAAACTGAATAAGATTTTCAATCAGGGTTTCAGAGCCTGCTACAAAGGCACCTGCAGTGCCAAACGCTTTACCCAGGGTCGCCATCATGACAGGTACGTCATCCGTGGTAAAACCGCCTTCCTTTAAACTGCCCCGCCCACCTTTGCCAATGCAGCCAAAAGCATGGGCGTCATCCACCATCAGTCCCGCCTGATATTGTCTGGATAATTTAACCAGCTCTGCCAGTGGTGTTCTGTCACCATCCATACTGAACACACCATCAGTGGCAATGAGCTTACGCCGGGCTTTGCTTTTTTTCAGCCTGCGTTCAAGGTTACCCATATCGAGATGCAGGTAGCGTTGAAACCTGGCACCCGACAAACGCCCTGCATCCAGCAGGGAGGCATGATTCAGCCGATCCTGAAACAGAGCATCCCCGGGACTCAGCAAGGCACTGATCACACCAAGGTTGGCCATATAGCCAGTAGAAAACAGTAACACTCTGGCTCGACCCGTAAACTCAGCCAGTTCCTCCTCAAGCTGCCGGTGCGGGCGGCTGTGACCATTAATCAGTGCGGAGGCGCCACTCCCAATACCATAAACGTTTGCCGCCTGCTGGAAGGCAGACCTTATCTCAGGATGGTTTGCCAGCCCCAGATAGTCGTTGCTGCAAAACATAAGGCAGGGACGGCCATCAACCATCGCTTCCGGCTTCTGAGGACTGTCCAGTATGACCCGCTGACGGAAAAGGCGCTGTTCACTGCGCTGCTCAAGACGCTCTTCAAGATCAAAGTTCATCATGGGGCATTACCCTGCCGCAGCGTCGTAATAAAGCGGTTCAGCTTCAACCTCTTCTCTTTTCATGCCCAGCTTTTCAAACAGGGCCATATCCTGGTCGCTATCCGGCAAAGGTGTGACCAGCAGCTTCTCACCAAGGAAAAGGCTGTTTGCCCCCGCCATAAAGCACAGGGTGTGCTGCAGCTCATCCATCTGCCTGCGACCAGCACTCAGTCGGATATGGGCGCGCGGCATCAGGATACGGGCAACCGCAATGGTGCGGATAAACTCAACCGGGTCCAGTTCTTCTGCCTCTCCCAGAGGTGTGCCTTTTACCCGTACAAGAAGGTTAATGGGGACACTGCCAGGGTGTTCGGGCAAATTCGCCAGCACCCTGAGCATACTGGCCCGGTCCCGGACAGTTTCTCCCATTCCCAGAATGCCACCACAGCAAACATTGATGCCCGCTTCCTGTACATTAGCCAGCGTATCGAGACGGTCACTGAAAGTCCGGGTGGTGATGATATCACCGTAATATTCAGGAGAAGTGTCGAGGTTATGGTTGTAATAATCCAGCCCCGCCGCTGCCAGCTCTCTGGACTGCTCCGGGGTAAGCATGCCAAGCGTGACACAGGTTTCCATACCCAGAGCTTTGACAGCACGAATCATTTTTATGACACGAGACAGATCGTTGTCTGAAGGGCTGCGCCAGGCAGCCCCCATACAAAACCGGGTAGCGCCATTGGCTTTTGCCTGCTTTGCACGCTCCAGCACATCGTCAATCTGCATCAGTTTTTCTTTCTTCAGCCCGGTATGGTAGCGACCACTCTGGGGGCAATATTTGCAGTCTTCCGGGCAGGCCCCCGTCTTGATGGACAGCAGCGTACTCAACTGAATACGGTTTGGGTCAAAAAACACCCTGTGAATCTGTTGCGCCCTGTACATCAGGTCAAGAAAGGGGATATGAAAAAGCGCTTCAACTTCCTCCCTGCCCCAGTCATGCCTGACAATATCTTGCCCGGGAATATCATGCCCGGGAATAAGAGAGTCAGCCTGCTCAACCGATACTTTTGAAACCATCGTTCTTGAAAACCATCTGAGCGATTTATCTGTTTTGTTTCCAAAGTCTATGAGCAGTCTTTCCTATGTCAACCTGAAAATAAAATTAAAGTTTACATCTAAAAGTCAATTGACGTATCAGTGAGCTTTAAAAAACAGAATCATTGACTATTTTTAGATCTTGCCAACTTCCTCAATCAGACGATTATTCCATGAACAAAATAACTATCACGAGGTTGCTTATGTGCGGCTTGTTGACTACGGCTGCAGCAGCACCTTTATCAATCGTCAACGCTACACCTGCGACTCAGGAACCGGCACCAGTACAGCTGCCAGAGCCATCTCCTGAACAGACAAAAGAAGCCAGCGACTCAGTAAAACAGCAGGAACTGTTTCACGGATACTGGGTAAACCAGAGAGGTTCCACACTGGATATCAAGGAACATGAGGGGCTGTTAAGCGGTTATTTCACAACAGCCGAGGGTAAAACCAGAAGCTGCATCGGCGTGCCGGTGGCAATTACCGGGTCATCCAACAAAAATGCCATGGCCATCAGTTTTTCTATGGGGAGTTGCGGGTCGCCTGCTACTCTGGCAGTCACCGGCCTGATCATGAAAGACAAAAACGGTAACGAGCAACTGAGAACCCAGGCACTAATCCAGTTCAATGGAACAGAAAGCTGGGATTCACAGGTGCTGACCACCGATTTTTATACCCGACAGGAACCTGCTAAAAAACCACAGTGAATGGGTCAGGCAACCTGCTCAGGAAAGCAGGTAGCCTTCCATGACTAAGCCCACAAGTATGCCCAGAGATGCGCCGATCACCACTTCAAAGGGAGTATGCCCCAACAGCTCTTTCAACCGTTCATCGTGAACTTTTTCTTCGATCTTATGCGTCAGCCGTTCAATAATTTTATTGAGTACCCCGGCCTGCTTACCGGCAGCCCTGCGGATTCCGGCAGCGTCGTACATCACCACACTGGCAAAGATGGTTGCCATGGCAAACTCGCTGCTGCCCCAGCCTTCAATCAACCCCACACAGGTAGCCAGTGAGGTGACTGTCGCCGAATGAGAACTGGGCATGCCCCCGGTGTCCCACAGACGCCGGATATTAATCTGCCCTTCCATCAACACCGAACTGATGACCTTGTAAAACTGAGCACTGAACCAGGCAATAAACACCACATCCAGAATTTTATTACCCAGAAACACACCCGATTCTAATAACATCGTGTTTCAAACAACCATGAACAAAAACTTTGGCTGTGAACGTTACCAGCTTTATGGCCTGCTAGAAAAGCTTTTAGCAAGCGTCTAGTATTGAGTTCCATCGTACAAGATAAATAAGAGGCCGGAGTCATTATGCTGATGGTTGTTTCCCCAGCCAAAACGCTGGATTACGATACCCCACCTGTTACCAGTGCATCCAGCCAGCCGGATTTTCTGGAACAGTCTGAAGCGCTGATCAGACAGCTGCGCACCCTCACTCCGGCAGACCTTGGCAGCCTGATGAAAATCAGTGACAAGCTGGCGCAACTGAATGTGGCACGTTTTGAAGCCTGGCAGCAACCCTTCACTCCGGGCAATGCCAAACAGGCCGTACTGGCTTTCAAAGGCGATGTATACACGGGGCTGGATGCAGAAACCCTGACGGAGAAGCAGCTCCAGTTTGCCCAGAAGCATTTGCGTATTCTGTCCGGCCTGTACGGCATCCTGCGTCCATTGGATCTGATGCAGGCTTACCGCCTGGAAATGGGAACTAAGTTTGCCAATGATGATGGAAAGGATCTTTATGCATTCTGGGGCGACCAGATCACTGAAAAGCTGAACGAAGAAGTCACGGCACAAAAACATAAAGTGCTGGTTAACCTGGCTTCCAATGAATACTTCAAATCAGTCAGGCCAAAACAACTGGATGTACCGGTGATCACCCCGGTCTTCAAAGACTGGAAAAACGGACAATACAAAATTATCAGCTTTTATGCCAAAAAAGCGCGCGGCCTGATGTGCCGTTATGCCATTGACCAGAAAATCACGAAAGCTGAACAGTTGAAAGGCTTTGATTATGAAGGCTATGCCTACAACGAATCCATGTCGTCTGATAGTGAGTGGGTATTTATTCGGGATGAGGTGTAATTAAAGGGAAGGTAGCAGGGTCAGAGATTTCTGACCCTGCTGAAGAAGGAGTATTAAAGATCAGTACTGCTGACCGGGTCAGAAATGCGTTTTTTCTTAACGGTGTAGTAATCCAGCATGCCCATAAAGAACGCAGAGGCAACAAAGGTCAGGTGAATCACCACATACCAGAGCAACTTGTCGCTGGCTACGTTTTCCGCATCCATAAACACTTTCAGAAGGTGAATGGAAGAGATCGCCACGATAGATGCAGCCACCTTGGCTTTCAATGAACCGGTGTCCATCTTGCCCAGCCAGCTGAGGCGTTCAGTGTCATCATCGATATCCAGCTTGGAAACAAAGTTTTCATAGCCGGAATACATCACCATAATGATCAGACCCGCTACCAGCACCACATCAATGAGAGTAAGTACCTTAAGAGTGACCTCGGTGTCTTTCATATCGATCACATTGAACAGCAGGTAGCCCACACTCTGATAAAACTCTATCAGCAGAACCACCAGCACCAGACTCATTCCCATATAGATCGGGGCGAGAAGCCAACGCGCCGAATACAGCAAACGCTCAATCAGTCTTTCCATACACTCCTACCGCAAAATTTAAGAATCGTTTGAAATGCACATTAAGGATTCGAACTGCTGATATCAAGCAGCATTCGCCCTTGTTTACCTGCAAAATCTGCATTTTTCACAGTTTATAATATTTTGTTAACAAAACAGATACATACATTTCATTTAGCTATATATAGGCTAGCCCAAATTATACATATTTGTGATTTTCACGACATTTTCGTGACATTTAATCACAGTAAACGGATGTTGTTGTCCCGGAGTTGTAATGAGTCACGTCCTGCGTCGTAAAGCCTTTTTGATCTCTTCTCTGGCACTGGCTGTTGGTGCCGGTAATGCTGTGGCGGGTGGCTTTGAGAAAGCCACACTCTGGGACGCAAAATACAGCGCACTGGCGGGCGCAGCTGTTTCATCTGTAAACAACTCCAGCGCAATCTTCTTCAACCCCGCCGGTCTGGCCTTTGCAGAATCTAACGACTTTGCGCTGCACGCCTCCCCAACCTGGACGCAGGCCAGTGGTCCGGCTGATGGCGAAAACTTCATGAAAGGTGAGCGTGGTTTTTCACCAGCCGGTGGTTTTACCGGTTTGTTCCAGCTGAATGATCGCTTCACGATGGGTTATGGTGTTTATGCTACCGGTGGAGCCTCAGCGAGTTATAAAGATGTAACCGTTGGCAACGTTTCAAACATTCCAGCTCTTGACACCAGTGTTACCGGTGATTACTCCACCAAAATTCAAATCGTTGAAGCGGGCCTGGGCCTGGCCTATCAAATCAACAACAACTGGTCTGTCGGTGGTACTTACCGTCTGACCTATGCCACAGCAGACATTAATATCCTGTCTGAAGCTGATGTCCTCGGAGCCAACGTTGGCGCAGAGGTTGGCTATAACGATATGAGTGGCTGGAACAACTTTGGTGTTCGCCTTGGTGCCATGTACCGTCCTGACAGTGAACGCTGGGGCTGGGGTATTAACTTCCGCTCTGAAGTCAAGGCAGAGGTTGACGGGAAAGCCAGTTACAGAACCGGCAATTCTGTGGTCAATGACCGAAGTGGCTATGACCGTATCGATGCAACCGCCGAAACCGCACTACCCATGCAGATTTCTACCGGTGGTCATTATCTCCTGAATGACAACTGGACCCTGTACGGTGAAATTACCTACTCCGAATACAGCAATAACGAAGAAATTGCATTCTCCAGCAAAGAAGAAGATGTAGCTGTACCTCGCATCAACACTAACTGGAATGATCAGTACAACTACCGTATTGCTGCTGAATACACAGGCATTGATGGCTGGTCCCTGCGTGGTGGTTACATCTACACGACACCGGTTGTTCCAGAGGAATACGCAGCCCCAACCTTCTCAACAGCTGGCAATGCCCACACCATCACCTTTGGCGCAGGTACAACCGTCATGAACGGCCGGGTTGACCTGGACTTTGGTGCTGAATACAACCTGGTTAAAAATAAGGACGTTAAGGGTGGCGGCAACCTGACTGATGACAAGCCGGTTCCGGGAACCCCGATTGTTATTCCTGGTACCAAATCAGCTCCAGGCAAATACGAGTCCAACGCATACGCCATTCCATGTCACTGCACGTTACAAATTCTGATCGTTGAATCAGTGGGTATAAACAGGGGCTATAACCCGGTTTACACCCACTGATTCAGATCTATTCCCTGTGCCTGACAAAATCTCTCTGCCAGAGGCATAATGATCTGATCCGGGGGCTGATGTACACCAACTGGATACGACTGTTCTGTCAGTAGCTTTCCACATTCGTTGTATAACGCAAAAATCGGATCAATAAACTCCATCAGGGTTGGATCATCAAGAATAAAATTAAAGGTATGCTTCTCATTTAAAACCGTCTCTCCCGGAAAAGCATCACCAAATTCATCTTCACCGCCCATATTAATCAGCCTGGCAGGGCTGTTAATAAACTCACTGACGGGATAATTGTTTTCAATAACACTTTTAATGCCTGTCGCCGTGACAACAAAGTTCGCTTTCTGAACTTCTTCAACCACTGACGCTACATTCTTTCCATCAACAAAGCGGCTGTGTTCCGGAAAGGGCAGATCCGCCTGTAATTCAACAATATGAACGTCAGCCTGCTCATCCAGCAATGCCCGACAAATCCCCTGCCCCACCTTGCCAAACCCAAACAGCAACACTCGCTGACCCGCCAGTTCAGTAAAACCAGCCTGCTTCATTGCCCTGACCAGACTCTCACCGGTTCCAAGAGTGGTTTCAAAGTTTTTAATCAGGGTGGAATCAACATCCAGGCACACTTTACTGCTCTGAATCCTGTATTTTTCCAGACCACTTCGGGTGAGTTCAATATGACCCAGAGTGGCTGAATAGTTCGTATATTTGCCACAGCAATCAAAAATCAGATCAAAAGTCTGGCCTTCAGGGACTTGCTGATAGCAGGCGACCCCCAGTCCAGCCATAAAAGCGAGCACCTCCTGATCTGGTTCAATAATATCCGGCCAGGAGAGTGTCACTCTGGCACCTCCGGCGATAACGGGTAGCAATGCAACAAGCGTATTTCTGGTTAATGGAGCCGCATATAAAAGCCTTTTTCCGACAAAGGGTTTCTCTATGGCAAACTCTTTTAACTGGTGGTTCAGACAAGGGTATTCATCAGGCGAATAGTATGAACTGATTACCTGAAATATCGCTGATTCAATAGACACATTGACACCGTTTTTTTATCACTATGCAGCAATCAGTGTAGATGTCCTTTACAGGATCTGCGCCAGAAACTGCCGGGTTCGCTCGGAAGCAGGATTTTCAAAAAAAGCCTCCGGCTCAGCCTCTTCAATAATCTGGCCGTCATCCATAAAAATCATCCTGTCCGCCACGGTTTTGGCAAACCCCATTTCATGGGTGACACAGAGCATGGTCATGCCTTCATAAGCCAGTTCGGTCATCACATCCAGCACTTCCTTGATCATCTCCGGATCAAGGGCAGAAGTCGGCTCATCAAATAGCATCACTTCCGGATTCATACACAGGCTTCGGGCAATGGCGACTCGCTGCTGCTGCCCACCCGACAGTTGCCCCGGATATTTATTCGCCTGATCAGGAATCCGTACTCTTTCAAGGTATTCCATCGCCAGTTTTTCAGCCTTTTTACGGGGCTGCTTACGCACCCAGATGGGAGCCAGTGTGCAGTTCTCCAGTACCGTCAGGTGGGGAAACAGATTGAACTGCTGGAAAACCATGCCCACTTCCCGGCGTACTTTTTCGATGTTTTTCAGGTCCCGGGTCAGAACCGTGTTATCAACAATAATCTCGCCTTCCTGATGCTCTTCAAGACAGTTAATACAGCGAATTAACGTAGACTTACCGGAACCCGAAGGGCCACAGATAACAATTTTTTCACCCCGCTGTACTTTGAGATTAATATCCCTGAGTACGTGAAAACTTCCATACCATTTGTTAACGCCATTCAGCTCGACAATATACGACGACTTACTGTCTGTTTTTGCATCGTTTGTTTTTATAGTATTCATTCTTCTTTCTGCTTTTCTTTAGAGCTGTTTTTCCAGGCGCTTGCTGTACCGGGACATGCCAAAACAAAATAACCAGAAGACCAGACCTGCGAACAGATACCCTTCAACGGCATTACCCAGCCAGACCGGATCACTTAACCCTGACTGAACAATGGCCAGCAAGTCAAATAAGCCGATGACCAATACCAGACTGGTGTCTTTAAACAGGGCGATAAACGTATTAACAATACCCGGAATCACCAGTCGGATGGCCTGTGGCAGAATAACCTTGACCATCCCCTGCCAAAAGCTCAGGCCAAGACTGGCAAACGCTTCATACTGCCCCCTGGGAATAGCCTGCAAACCACCCCGAACGACTTCAGCCATATACGCCGACTGGAACATAACAATACCAATCAACGCTCTTAACAGTTTGTCAAAAACCACATTCTCCGGCACAAATAATGGCAGCATTACAGATGCCATAAACAACACGGTAATCAGCGGCACACCACGCCATATTTCGATATAAGCCGTCGACAGCGCCCGCACCATCGGTAGCTTTGAGCGCCTGCCCAGCGCCAGTAAAACCCCAAAGGGAAAAGAAGCGACCATGCCGCACAGGGCTAACAGCAGGGTCAGCATCAGACCACCCCATAAGTGGGTTTCCACGGTCTTCAGTCCGGCAAAGCCACCATAAAGAATCCCCCACGAGGCAAAAGGCATGACCAGCAACCCATAGGCAAGGCTCCAGCGTTTACCTTTTAATCCCGGCAGGGTTATCCAGCCGATCACGACCACCAGCTGCAGAAAAAAAAGATCTACACGCCATTGCTGCTCAACAGGATAAAACCCATAGGTAAACTGGTTCAGCCGGGCATTAACAAACGCCCAGCAGGCTCCGGTTGGTGAACATTCTTCACTGCCTGATGCCTGCCAGGTCGCCTCGACAACCGCCCAGTTCCAGAAAGCAGGAATTACCAGATAAAAGCCGTAGATAATAACCAGTGTCATCAGAGTGTTCAGAGGCGTTGAAAACAACCGGCTTTTCAACCAGCCCGGCACGCCATCATTCATCACGGGTGGCTTACGGGGTTCAATCATCCTAACGTTCCACCATTGCCATATAGCGGTTATAAGCGTTCATAAACAGCGACACCATCAGGCTGATCAACAGATACACAGCCATGGTCATTGCAATCACCTCAACCGCCTGTCCGGTCTGGTTTAATGTGGTACCGGCAAACACGTTGACCAGATCGGGATAACCAATAGCAGTGGCCAGCGAAGAGTTTTTTATCAGGTTGAGGTACTGGTTCGTCATCGGCGGAATAATGACCCGCATCGCCTGGGGAATCACGACCAGCTTCAGAATCCGCCCCTGCCTTAAGCCCAGGGCAGCGGCTGCTTCTCTCTGACCTTTACTCACCGACTGAATGCCCGCCCGAACCACTTCAGCAATAAACGCAGCGGTATAAATGGATAAAGCCAGAAGCAGGGCAACCAGCTCAGGTATCAGGGAGAGTCCACCCGACAGGTTAAAACGTCCCTGTACTGGTAATTCCCATCCCACCCGGACACCCGATACCCAGCCCGTTATCAACGGTATAGCCACAATACCGACAAGAAACAGCGATTTAATCCAGGGCAGGGTTCGCCCTGTCTGTCGTTTATATTGTCGTCCAGCCCAGGCCAGTGAAACAGTAACGAGAAAGGCAAACAGGAATGATCCGTAAAACACCGGGGTTTCCCCGGTCAGTTCAGGCTTTGGGATGTATACCCCACGAACATTCAGAAACAGCCAGTCGCCCCACGCCAGACTCTCTCTGGGGGATGGCAACACGCCCAGCACCGCAAAGTACCAGAAGAATATCTGCAGCAGCAGCGGAATATTTCGAAAGCATTCCACATAAGCAACCGCAAGACGGGTAAGCAACCAGTTTGAAGACAGACTGGCAATGCCAATCAGAAACCCCAGAAGCGTAGCCAGTACCACACCAAGAGACGACACCAATAAGGTATTTAACAAACCAACAACAAAGGTTCGCCCAAATGAAAAAGACTCATCGTATTCGATAAGGGACTGAATAATGCCAAACCCGGCAGACTCGGAGAGAAATCCGAAACCCGTACTGATACCAAGGGTTTCCAGATTATGCAGTGTGTTCTGGATGATCTGATACCCAACCAGAACAATGGCCAGAATCAACCCGGTCTGAAACAGAACGTCTCGCCAGACCGGGTCACGCCATAGTTTTGAGAACAAACGTTTGAACAACACTTTTAGCATGAAAAAAGCCGCTCCGATTAACGGTGCGGTGGCGCATACATAATTCCGCCATCACTCCAGAGCGAGTTCAGCCCCCGCTTGATTTTCAGGGGTGACGCCATGCCCACATTACGATCAAACACTTCTCCATAGTTGCCTACCTGCCTGACAATCTGCCACGCCCAGTCATCGGACAGATCCATACCTTTTCCCTTGGGACCATCCATTCCCAGGAAACGCTGGATGGCGGGGTCTTTGGACATTTTCTTACTGTCGATATTCGCACTGTTCAGCCCAAGCTCTTCCGCATTGATCATGGCTGACAACGACCACTTCACAATATTGAACCACTGGTCATCACCCTGACGGACAAGAGGGCCAAGGGGTTCCTTGGAAATAATTTCAGGCAATACAATGGCTTCATCGGGTTTGGACAGTCTCAGCCTCAGAGCGTAAAGCTGGGACTGGTCTGATGTCAGCACGTCACAACGACCCGCGTCAAAACCTTTGGCCGTACCGTCGGACGTATCAAAGACGACAGGGTCATACTTCATGCCGTTCAGACGGAAATAATCCGCAAGGTTCAGCTCGGTAGTCGTACCGGACTGAATACACACCGCAGCACCGCTTAACTCTTTAGCGCTGCTGACACCCAGAGATTTTTTCACCATAAAGCCCTGACCGTCGTAATACGCCACACCCGCAAAGTTCAGTCCCAGGGTGGCATCACGGGTTAACGTCCAGGTGGTATTACGGGAAAGCAGGTCGATTTCACCGGACTGCAACGCAGTAAAACGTTCTTTTGCTGTCAGGGGAATAAACTTGACCTTTTTGGCATCCCCCAGAGCTGCAGTGGCAACGGCGCGGCAAACATCCACATCCATGCCGGTCCAGTGGCCTTTTTCGTCAGGACTGGAAAAACCGGGCAGCCCGGTATTCACACCGCAGGTAAGAAAACCTTTTTCTTTCACAGCTTCAAGGGTTGAAGCGGCATTTGCAGAGGTGGCGTTCCCGGCCAGTACACCCAGCAGGCAGGTCACGGCCATTGACACCTTGTAGAAGCGGCTGGCCATTCTATACGTTCCTTTTTTGTTGTTTTTATTGTGAGCGTTTTTTCATTAAACGGGATAACAAATACTATCCCTTAACTTACGGCTACTCATTTAAAATCTCACCTTATCGATAAAGTCCACAGCTGGCAAACTATCTTTTGTAAGTGATCCTTTGCAAACGATCTTTCAGTCCGTAAGTTTTGACCTGTAAGAATGGCAAACAATAACATCCTATGCAATTGGTCAGAAAACAGACTGGATACATCCCGGTCTCACTGCTACTTTTGCTCAGACTATAAAAAACAGCAGTCAGGTCACTCTGCCCAATAAGCACCTGAAATCGATCATTTAAGCCCTTTACGCTTTGGTCTGTTTAAACCTGACTTAATAACATGGTATTTGACGACTTTATGCCAGTTCGTTGCAAAGGGGTATTGCTTTTTTTTCTTATCACCCTGTTTCTCATTTGGGGAGCAGGGGTATCAATAAGCCATGCCTCTGTCTCTCAAAATGGATCAGAGCAAAATGAATCAGAGATTCGCTTTTTAAATATCTACGCCGGATTTAAAACAAACAATTTCCACGTAAAACTGGGCAACCATTACCATGTATTGCACGGTATTGGCACACCTGAAAAACTATACCGTTTTCTCAGGTGTCAATGGTGGAGCAATCTGCACTGGTTCCTGATATCAAGGCTGCTTCCTCCCTCAACCGTTCCCTACCCTTCTTTCAGCCGTGGATTTCCTTCGTTATCCCCGGCTTTTGGAAACGCTCCTGACTGCAATCCGCATCCGGTGATTATGGATCACCCTCTGCTAAGTGGCCGATTCTCTGTACAGACCAGCTGCATTGATCATCAACCCGTATGGCAGATTACAGCCTCCCCCATATCATCAGCCTCTGAGCCAGAAGCGGTCGATGGGGAGTCACTGTCTACCTGGCTGTCATTGTGGAAGCTGCTTAATGACACAAATACCAGTACTCTTTATTTGCGTCCCTGGCAAGACCGGCAGCACAATCGCCTGCAAACGATTCTCTGCCAGAATACCCCGTTTTCAGATAATTCGGGTACGAAATGCCAGAGCATCTTTATTGACCTCCCATTGAACCATAAACAGCCCTGGTTGCTGCCTGAACTGGCAAAAAAAGAAGCCATCAGCCCACACGGACAAACCTGTCTGGACAGCGCCTGGCTGAAACTGGTCATTCAGGCCATTCAATGCCTTTCGCTGTCTGGTGAGGAAAAAGCGCGCGCCTGTTCTGATAACCGCTGGCTTTATCGCCTGTCGGATCGCGAGTGGCTTTATCAAACAGGCATCCCCGAGCCTCAGGTAAAGCCCGGCCCACCCTTGATAACCGGACATTACTTTAACCTTTGGTCACTGGAGGCTGCCTCCCCGGGAAAAGATGCCTGGCCCACCTGGTCAAAATCTTCCCTGTTCATTGCCCGCAATGACAGGCATCGTAAATACCATCTCTGGGGAGCAGGAGACCCGGTGCTGATCATGCAGTTCAGCGATGAGCCCTATAATGTTCAGGACCGTTATTTTGGCTGGGACAAGCCAGGCATTGGTACCCTGGTGGAAAGCCAGTACCTCAACCTTGCCACCCTGATTCTGAATACATTACCCAACACGCCATTTAATCTCTATCAATGGTATGGAGCCCTGCAGGGGTTCAGTCCTGTACCACTATCAAAAAGCCTGGGCGACAGGGTGCGGGAACAAATACTGCGTGATCCCCAGTCACTTTACGAGTTCGCCAAACAGCGGCCTGAACTCCATAGCACTATAAAAAGTTATCTGGAAAGAGAGCTTCCGGATCACCCTGTTAATGCCTACTTTTCCGATCAGGCTCCGCCCCCTTCTGACAGTCTGGCAATCGATATAAAACCATCGCCCCACAACCCGAATTTTCAGCCGGCAAACCCTCATCTCTTGTCATCAATATTTCCTGTCCCTATCCACACAGCATCAGGTACTCGCACCAATAATCAGGGCAATCTGCCTGGACAATTGCCTGTAGCCACGGTTCAGAGCAAAAAGGCCGGTGACAACATAAAGAGACAGAGCTACCGTCGAAAAAAACAGGGAAAAGACGACGAGGACAAGAGACCACCACCAGCAACCGGTTGGCCAAAACTACAGGCTAACCCCCTGTCGCCAACACTCTGGGATTATCTGGTGTACCTCTACAGGGAATATAACCTGGAACCCGTAACCTTTGAGCCAATGTCAGACTTTGTTCAAAGCGTACCGGGCATCCAGTCGACAGAAACTTTTAATCCACAAAACCCCTTGCATATGATGCAGGCAGCTGCCGCGCTTGACTCCTCTTTACAGGTTATCGTTCCGATTGGCTTAGAAAGGTATCAGTGTTATGCGAGTGACCCACAGAAAGTACTGAATCCACAGCCTCTGAACTGGATAGAAGCCCAGAATATTATTTTTCTGAATGACGACAAGGCAGTGAGCCTGTCTTATTTCACTTCTGGAAGCAGAGATTTTCCGTGGTTTCCTGGCTTTATGGTCAGCACTCAACGGGATCAGGAAGAAACAATATGGCCGGAATCAAACCGGCAAAAGAATGCATTCTGGCAACTCTTTCCAGAATGGCGACAACACGTTTTGCTTTGCCGCAAAAGCCTTGGGTGCCATTCCACAGCTTCAGCCAGTGACGTCCTGCAACAGGCACTCACAGCCCCTTCAGACTTTATGAAAGGGGAACACTGGCAAAATCTGTTCAAGTTTTACAGCGAACTGGGGCTGGTCTGCTATCCATTCGATGAAACGGAAGGGGCAAACGGAGCAGCATTCTTTATCAGCAAAAATACGGTTGGGGCTGTTATTCTCTTCTGGAAAGATTCTGCACAAAGATATGTTCCAATACTTTTTCCTGAGTTACAGGCATCAGACATCAGCGCGCAAATAGAAACATTAAGCCGTTATTTAACCAATTACTCAACGGGTGCCCTGTTAGTAGAAGAAAGACTTTTTGCCTATGTCATTCCTGCACTGCTCGTGCTCGCACCTGTTGTTAAAAAAACTCATGAAACAGCTAACAGGATATTGAAAAACCAAAAAGCCCTTGTTTATGGGGGAGCTGCCGTACAAAAACATATTTTATCAAGAATAATACCAGGCGACTTTAACAAGGTTCCCCTCACAAATGATATTGACCTGGCCATTGAAGGCTCAGAATCACCTGAAGAGTTCTCAGCACTTCTGGAGCAAGAGCTCAGGAGTGATTTGCCCGGCACTCTGGTTATATCTACCAACCTCGGCCTTAAAACGATAAACGATCATCAAGAAGCAGTAACAACCGAAAAAATCACTATCTACCTTCCTCAGGACAAAGACTTCAGCATGAAAGAAGAGTGGCGCATCTTTTCCATGGACATCTCTTCTGCCACTAAAGGTCACTTCGATTTCAACCGTGTAGAACCTTTCCAACCAGGCTCCAAGCTTCTTATGCCTACCCTTCCTGCAACGGTGGAAAGATTACTGCAGGACTTACAACTTCTCCAAAGCTATACAGGGAGTGATAAAGAACGCAGGGAAAAAAGTACCCATAAAGCATTGAAAATACTGCTGGCCTATGACACTGACGAACAGGTCAAAACCATTATTCGTAACACTCTGTCCAGAGAGGCTTTGGCTTTTAGTAACTTACCGGAATTTCTGCATCCATATACTAAACCATTGTCTGATGATGAGGTGGCTTTGCCTGAGGAAAGCGAAAATTCCCCGGTCGCAATGGCTGTTGACGAAATGAACAAGGCGGATAACAAACCGGAAGACTCTGATTCCGGAGCCGAACCAGACATTAGTGAGCAGGACTCTGCCGGTCTTTCTACCACCGATATCACAAAGTCTGTCAGGGTCGAATTCTCAACAAAAGACGCAGAAGTCCAGACCACAAGCGAAGAAAGTTTACCGGCTCCTGTCCAGTCCCAGACTATTCAATCTCAAACTATCCGGGCAGAAACCGCTGAAGCCCTTCCCTCCACTGAACCCGACAAAAGCGTGAAAAAGAAAAAAAGAAAGAAAAAAAACACTGCACAGCAATCAACTCCGGCAACCACAGATGCAGAAACCGCCGAACAGCAGTCTGAAGAACTGTCCCTCTGGCTGGAAAGTATGGAGCAACAGTTTCTGGATGCACTGATTCTGGCGACACAGCCACCATCATGCGAACCTACTGAGAAACCCTCTCTTTCGGCAGAGCCAGACGTATCAACAATGCGCCTGCAAACAGGGCTTACAACAACCGTTCAAATACTGGCCTGTTCAGGAGTCAGTGTTGATATAACCGGTATCCGCCCTGAGGTCACGATTAACCTGCCAACGCAGCTGAATGAAAAGCAACGCGAAGCATTAAAAAAAGCAGCTCTGGAAGACCATTTTCCCTATGCGAAACTGATTCAGGCATTGCTGGCCTTAAACCAGAAACGCTCTGAAAAAGACCCGAAAAGCACACTGAAGCTTTATGAAAATGTCTTCGATCTTCTGTTACCTGCGGCACTTGCCGGCATTCCTCTCGCCTATCAGTTGCTACTCGGGTTGCAACTCGACCATCACCACCCGGCAGGCTGGCCGCAGCTAGAATCGGCTAACCGACTGTTACGCAGCTGGGCTGCAAGAGAGTCAAGCTCTACCCACATAACCATTGAGGGGCTACTGAATGACGGATTTCTGGAACAGCTGGTTAAGAACAACGACGTGATAAACCTTATGCTGATTGAACAGGGGCTTGATAAAGCATCAGACCTTTCCGGCAGGGGCAGGGAGATATACGCCATTCTCAAAGCATTAAGAGAGCCTGACGACCAGAGAGTCAGAGCCCTGAAGGAAATCAGGCCAGCGTCCCCGGAGCTGTTTCAATCCATCCGTTCACTCAAACTTTTAGTTGGGGAAAAAAATCCGCAACCTGCGCCAAAACAACTCCATACAGAGCTATGGCGCTACAGTATTAGAGTTCTGGGATTGGGTAGCACCTTAAAGAAAATGAACACTTATTCCCGCCTTTTGCTGAATGCGCCAGGGGTTCTGGCAATGAGTGACCTGACAGCGTTAAAAGGCGTGGCTTCTACCGGAGTTCTGCTTAAAGGCCATCAGGGTAATGCCATTCTGTTTGAGCTCACAGGATTGTGGGAACGCTATCACGCATTATCACAAAACGACGACGAGGATGAAGTTAAGGGTAGATTCATGGCACTTTTCAACGAGATCAGCGCCAACCCTGTCGAAAAAGCCAGGCCCGGCCTGATCCGGGACTGGACTCTGGCACGATCTTTTCTGCTCTCAAGAGCCCGTTCTCAGGTTCCGGCCACATCATCAGAAACGGTGGAACAGCTGACAGAGCTGAAGGAAGAGTGCTACAAAGTAACGAGAGAACTGAAAGAGAAATCGATAGATCTGGAAAAAGTAATCAAAAAACTCGATAACATAGAAATTTCGGACAGGACAAAAGTCACAGAAAAAACAGTCCCAAAAACCAAACGAAAAACAGACAGCAAACCTCTGACACCACCAACAAATGAAGACCAACAGTTTTTAAATCTGATCAATCATCTGGATATCAGCCTTATGCAGGCTATTAAATCCCTACAGAATAACCCTCTGTCGTACAAACAGTATGAAGATCTGGCAGAGTTCTACTCGAAGCGGGTGCAAGAGTCGAGAAAAAAAACAGATGTTTTCCTGACCGGTTATTACTATTTCATGGCAGCTTTGTGCTTGCTGGATGCCAGAATGTCCGATGACTACAAGATCATCAAACTGACCATAAGCCCGCTCGCTCATTCCAATATCAAAGAAATCATGCAAATCCTGGAGAATGCCAATCGTTACAACTTTCCTTATGCGCCACTACTGAGGTTTCTTTTTGCTTATCGTATGACAGGCGATCACAAAGGAATATCCCTGGCTGGTTTTCTGTCAGTCATGGCAGGAGTATCACAGGGGGTCGAGCTGTTAATGCAGACCAGAGTAGGTAATTCGACCCTGGCCGGACTGGCTTTGAAGTGGCTGGTGCAGCTTCCGGATCGTTTTCAACTGAAGATATCTATTGATACCGAGCCCGACTCTGATGCAGGCAACAGCGAATCTACTGATATGGATAAGGACACCGCAGCCTCTCTCCTGCTCAGGGAGTTTCTCGAGCAACTACCGGATAAAGGCACTGATGGCGCACTTGACCACATTATCAACCGCATTGGCAAAGGGTTTGCCGATTCGCCGCACCTGGCAGACACTCCCCTTGAACAGGCTTATTTCTGGTCGCTAAAAGCGGAAGGCAGCATGAGAATAATGCTTTCCCTTGCTACAGGTCGAAAGGAGGTGCTGAAATCCGAGAATCTGAATTTTTCGCCGGAGATAAAGGTGTTTCAATATGTGATGTCAGAATCCGAAGCAAACGCCCCTGAAGCCGAAGTGTTGAAGAAAGAGGCAAAGACGCTAAGGGATCGTACGCCAGCAGAAGGCGAACTGATGACAGATGTAACTGAGCTGGCCCTCTATCTCACCGGAGTTTCTGCATCTGTGCCACCTCTTACCTATTTCAAGACAATGGATTTTTCTGATAAAGACCGTGTAATTGCCGGAGTATTTGGCAGCAAACTGCCGCTAATAGAAAAAGCAAGGCAACTGTTACCAGAGTTACACCGTAGCAATGAAATGACGCTGCAATACCTGACCGTACTGGCTCATCTGTACCTGACGCAGCAAGCCGGTGGAAATACAATCCAAATTATGCAGCTCTTGCGATCATTTGTAACACCCGGAAACGAGCTGGAGTTGTTTCAGATAAAAATGGAACACAAAATGTGGAACAAGCGACCCGACCAGAGCCGTAAAACCGAGCTTCCAACCACTGCACCCAACGACCATATGCCTGCTGCACTCAATATCGATAGACTGAAGGGTTTTGCAAAAGGGCAAGACGTTTACCTGATTAATGCCATAGAGCATGCAGGGGAAACAGGTTATCAGCAATTAGTCGTCTTTTTGAGCCTGTACGAAGGCAAGTTCGATCCTGAGTCTTTATTGATGTCAGGCTGGCTTAACTGTCTGGCCGGGCTGAACCTTCTGAAGCCGGAAATACAGTCAGAGCACTCGGTTGTATTTACCGTCAGTACAAAAGCGTCGCTGGCTCAGGCTCATGCCCATTTCGTGAAAGCGCGTGAAGCCGGTTTCCCCTACTCTGGTTATCTGGACGCACTGGTATTAATGAGGCTGAATAACCACTACCAGTACAATAAAGAACAATGGCTCAAAATCAAAAACCGTCGAATTTCTTTGCATAATCTTACTATCCAACAAGCTTCTACCAGAAAAGAAGGCGAACAGATCTTTATCGAAGCGGGTAATGTTCTGGTGGATATTCTGCCTGCAGTGATGGAAAGCGCATTACTAAGCGTTCGTCCTGCCGCTGATATTTTAATCAGAATTTTTACCCATAAATCGTTTAGCCTTCTAAAGACACCCCAGGCCGGATGGCCTGCGAAGACTGTCAAATGGCTCTTGATTGCCCCTGAAATCCACAACATTCACTTTTCCTTCAGTACCGAAGGCACTGAAGTTGAAGAAGTTCTGTTTTCAGGAAAGAACCATCCCGACAGTTTTGAGGCGATCCTTCTGAACCCCCTGGATAAACTGAGACAAGAACCGTCCATTGAGAAAAGACTGGAAGCCTATGACAGGATGTTGCGCCAGCTGATATACACCAGCGAAAAACCGGTCAGCATTAAAAAATATTTACGCCTGATCAGGGCTTTTATGCTTAAACATTCCGCTGCACTGGATACAGACAATGTGGATTCCAGCGACGCTGATCGTTTGCTGACAAACATATTAGCGATCAAAATAAGCCGGATTGACTACGATGAAAAAGTGTTGGAACTTTTATCGCCGATGTCAAGACTCGCCACTTATTTTGATGATTACATTTACAACCTGCCCTTTTTAAAATCAGAAGACGACTACATCTTCAGACTAAATGCACTTTTAACTGTACATCGGGCCCGTTCGCCATTAATTCATTACTATTTATGGGCTTATGAAGTACTGGCCCGTGTTCCCGACAATGAAAGTGATTCTTTTTGGGAAAAGATCGTGCCACGAATTGAGACAATGAAAAGCAGCTTCATGGTGCTTCTGGCAACCGGCGACCTGACAGCGATGCATAAGAAGGAACGCCAGGCCATGAAAAAAAGCTTTCAGATGTATCGCAAAGACATCAACCCGTGGCTCGGCTATTTTCAAACGGTCTCCTGGCTTATAAACTGGAGACTGGGCAGGGAAAAACAGCAGAGAGTTCATCGAAATAAACTTGAAAGCCTGAAAACAGACCACGATCTCAGGAGCCGCCTTCAACCACTTCAGCTCTGGCACGAACACTGGTCAACTCCAGACCACCAGAACCCGTGAGTCAAAAGAACTCATGCTTTTATAGTTTGTGTTAAAATTCAGCTCTTTGCGTACTCACTGAGCGACTCTCACGAGATGACTGACAACCTGAGCAAACATAAAGCCCTTAGCGAACATGAAACCCTTAGCGCACATTACCGTGCGATCATTGAATCCCTGGGCGAAGATATCCACAGGGACGGTCTTGCAGATACCCCCACCCGTGCTGCAAAGGCTATGCAGTATCTGACCAGAGGTTATCAGCAGAGCCTGGAAGAGATTGTAAACGGCGCCGTTTTCGAGTCCGACATCAGTGAGATGGTGGTTATCAAGGATATCGAACTGTATTCCCTGTGCGAACACCACATGCTGCCTTTCATTGGTAAGTGCCATATTGGCTACATTCCCAATGGCAAGGTTCTGGGTCTGTCCAAATTTGCCCGCATTGTCGATATGTTCGCCCGCCGTCTGCAGATTCAGGAAAATATGACCAAGCAGATTGCCGACGCGATTATAGAAGCGACCGGAGCCAAAGGCGTTGGCGTTGTGATAGAAGCTCAGCACATGTGCATGATGATGCGCGGAGTGGAGAAACAGAATTCATCCATGACGTCTTCTGTGATGCTGGGCCTGATGCGGGACAATCTGTCCAGCCGGGAAGAGTTTCTGCAGTTTATTCGCTGAATAACTATCCCCCCTTTGTAACACTCTTACAAAGGGGGGATAAACGGAACATCAGTTCCAGTCAAGAATCACTTTGCCGGACTGTCCGGAACCCATGATTTCAAAACCTTTCTCAAAATCATTCACGCTCAGACGATGGGTGATGACTGGAGAGATATCAAGACCGGACTGCAGCATGCTGGTCATTTTGTACCAGGTCTCGTACATTTCACGACCGTAGATACCCTTGATGATCAGCCCCTTAAAGATCACCTGGTTCCAGTCAATCTTGGTATCACTGGGAGGAATACCCAGCAGAGAAACCTTGCCACCATAGTTCATGCATTCAAGCATTTGCTGGAACGCACGACCATTGCCTGACATCTCCAGACCTACGTCAAAGCCTTCTACCATGCCCAGATCCTGCATCACTGATTTCAGGTCTTCCTGAGCAACATTGACTGCACGGGTGGCACCCATTTGGCGTGCCAGATCCAGACGGTAGTCGTTCACATCAGTGATCACAACATTGCGAGCGCCGACATGCTTACAAATAGCCACCGCCATAATGCCAATTGGCCCCGCACCGGTAATCAGTATATCTTCACCTACCAGGTCAAAAGACAGTGCGGTGTGAACCGCATTACCAAACGGGTCAAAAATAGAAGCCAGGTCATCGCTGATATCATCAGGAATCGGAAAAGCATTGGCAGCAGGAATACAAAGGTATTCAGCAAAAGCACCGTCACGGTTGACTCCAACCCCCACCGTGAAATTGCACAGATGGCGACGGCCTGCACGGCAGTTGCGGCAGTGACCACAGGTGATGTGACCTTCACCGGACACTCGCTGGCCAATTTCAAAGCCTCGAACACCTTCACCCATTTCCACGATTTCGCCGACAAACTCATGACCGACATGCATACCCATGGGGATAGTGTTCTGGGACCATTCATCCCAGTGGTAGATGTGCATGTCTGTGCCACAGATGGCCGTCTTGCGTATTTTGATCAGTACATCGTTGTAACCGGGTTCCGGCTTTGGCTTCTCTGCCTGCCAGATGCCTTTTTCGTCTTTCAGCTTGGCCAGTGTTTTCATAATTATCGGTTTCCTCAGGCAATGACGCCAAGCTCACGGCCTACTTTGGCAAAGGCCGCAATCACCTTGTCCATGTGTTCCTGACTGTGGGCTGCAGACATCTGGGTACGAATGCGGGCAGCACCTTTAGGCACAACCGGGAAGGAGAAGCCAACAACATAAATACCTTCTTCCAGCATACGATCTGCAAATTTAGCCGCCAGCGTCGCATCACCCAGCATAACCGGAATAATCGCATGGCCATTACCGGCAAGATTAAAGCCCAGCTTTTCCATTTCTGTACGGAAATACTTTGTGTTGAAACGCAGACGTTCACGCAACTCTGCACCACCTTCCAGCATATCCAGCACCTTGATGGAAGCGCTGGCGATGGTTGGGCTCAGGGTGTTTGAGAACAGATAGGGACGGGAGCGGTTGCGCAGCCATTCAATGATTTCAGGATGACGGGAAGATGTATAACCACCGGAGGCACCACCCAGAGCTTTGCCCAGAGTACCGGTGATAATATCGACACGATCCATCACACCACAGTGTTCATGGGTGCCACGGCCGTTTTCACCAACAAAACCTGTTGCATGGCAATCGTCTATCATGACCATTGCGCCGTACTTGTCAGCCAGGTCGCACACACCTTTGAGGTTGGCAATCACACCGTCCATGGAGAATACGCCGTCAGTGACAATCAATTTGTAACGGGCACCCGCTTCAGCCGCTGCCTTGAGCTGTTCTTCCAGATCAGCCATATCGTTGTTGGCATAGCGGAAGCGCTTAGCTTTACACAGACGAATGCCATCGATGATAGAAGCATGGTTCAGGGAGTCGCTGATAACAGCGTCTTCTGGCCCCAGCAGTGTTTCAAACAGCCCACCATTTGCATCAAAGCAGGAAGAGTACAGAATGGTCTCTTCCATGCCCAGAAATTCAGAAATACGCTTTTCCAGCTCCAGGTGAACAGGCTGAGTGCCGCAGATAAAACGCACTGACGCCATACCATAACCGTACTGATCCAGAGCGTCCTGGCCAGCTTTGATCAGTTCAGGGGCGTTTGCCAGCCCGAGGTAGTTGTTGGCACAGAAGTTTATCACTTCTTCACCGGTGCTTACCTTGATATCAGCCTGCTGCTGAGTAGTAATAACACGTTCGTGCTTATACAGGCCTTCCTGCTTAAGGCCCTCCAGCTGTTCACGCAGCCCTGCGATAAAATCGGCTTTCATTTCAACTCCAGACAACAATAATCAGGGTAAACAGAACCCCTTTGCACTGATATCGGCTACCCGAACGAAACGCTCTCGGGAGCCTGACCGAGGATAGTGCCCGCAGTAGGGTAGTCTATTCTCGGGCAGGCTCCCTGATCGCAATACCAGTGAAAAGGAGTACCAGTCACCCAGTGTAGAAGAACGCTGCAATATTGACCGAGGAGTTTCATACGCTAAACAGGCATTTATACCTATTCTGTCAATTTTTCCCCTCTTCATCCTCCCACTCTCTTACAGGTCTATATTTCAGAAAACCTGAATAAAGAGAGAAAATATGCCCTCAGCACCCGTTCAAAATGATATTGCCTCGTCGAATGATGGTTTACCGCCCCGTTCTGTCTTCTCCTCACGGCTGGGATTTGTAATGGCTGCGGCTGGCTCTGCCGTAGGAGTTGGCAATATCTGGGGATTTCCAACCCAGGTAGCGGACCATGGCGGAGCAGCCTTTATACTGGTTTACCTGCTGATGGTGGTCGTACTGGCCTACCCGATGCTTGTGGCTGAGATGACGATCGGTCGTATGGCACAGAAAAACCCTGTAGCAGCCATGGGATCGCTGTCTGATAAACCTTTCTGGAAAAAGACCGGTGCGATTGTGGGTGTTGCCGGTATTATCACCTTATCCCTGATTATCAGTTTCTACGCCATTATTTCCGGCTGGCTTCTCGCCTTCATGCTGGAACCTCTGGCAAAACTGACAGGAATGACCGGACTGGCCAGCTGGCTGACCAGCTTCTCTACCTCGCTCAACCTGATTGCCATGGTGGCCTTTATGGCTTTGACGATTCATGTGGTACGGGCAGGTGTCAGCAACGGCATTGAACGCTGGTCAAAGAAACTGATGCCAATGATGTTCATTCTGTTGATTGGCCTGGTCGCCTATATCATGACCCTGGAGGGAGCCGAACAGGGCCTGACCATGTACCTGAAACCCGATTTCAGCCATATCCTTGAACCCTCTCTGCTGGTTAATGCCATGGGGCAGGCTTTCTTCTCCCTGTCACTGGGTGTCTGCGCCATCATGGTTTATGGTAGTTACCTGTCTGAAAAAGAGAGCCTTCCGAAAACCGCCGCCATGGTTACAGCTCTGGATACCAGTGTCGCCCTGCTGGCCGGTTTGCTGGTTATACCCGCTATGACGGTTGCACAGGCAAATGGCGTTACTATTTATGCGGCCGATGGCACATTGCTGGAATCCGATACACTGGTGTTTACCGTTCTCCCCGCCCTGTTCAACAGCATGGGAGCTGCCGGCTCTATTGTTGCCATGGCATTCTTCACTTTGATGAGCATTGCTGCCCTGACGTCCGCTATTTCCATGCTGGAAGCCCCCGGTTAACACCGTCTGTGAACAGCTGAAGAGCTGCCGTTCAAGAATGTCCATCGTGATTGGTGGAGCAGTATCCGTTGTGTCAGCCATTATCATCCTGAACTTTGAGGCGCTTTTTGGTCTGGTGGTTACACTGACAACGGTTTACGGACAGCCCCTTTTAGCTCTGCTGTTTGGACTTATGCTGACCTGGGTCCTACGGCGGGATCGGTTGCTGAATGAGCTGAAAAAGGGTAGCCCGGACATGGAACAAAGCCTGTTCTGGAAAATCTGGCCCTGGTATGTGAAATTTATTTGTCCGGTACTGATGCTGTTTGTACTGTTGAAGTAGTGGTTATCAGTCTACTGCTGCCAAGCCTTGACATCTATACCGCCGTCATCCCCGCGCAGGCGGGGATCCTCTGTTCGTGGTAGGTTATCGCCTCCACGGGAACGACGATGGGGTGACCAGAATGCCTTTTAATCATTTCAGGACGCCTGATGGTGCCCGGTTCACACATATACCATCTGGAAAAATTTTCACATGCCACCGTTTCAGGTCCCATTGTAAAAATGCGCTTACCCTGGAACTCTCGGAAGAAAGCAACAACTCAAAGATAGTGGGGACGACCACCATTGAATGTACCTACCATGATTTCTTTAACAAGTTCATCTGGGCAAAAAATATTCTGAAATATCCGAAGGGTGCCTTCGGGGTGGCCATGATATCGATAGAACCCCTCTACCGGAGCAAACATCTGGGAGCTTTATTGATGCTTCTTATAACCTTTGAAGTCCAGATTAATAAAGGTCAACACCTGTATCTGATTGAACCGCGCATAGGGGTTTTAGGGTTTTATCTACAGCTTGGCTTTCATCCTGCCCCCGATGACGCGCATAAACACCACTCAATATGTCACTCAGACAATTTACCCGATACTCACTCTGGTTTCGCGGAAAAACTTAATGCCACCAGAAATCAACCCTTATGGCGTGGTGAGCTGAATCTGGTTCAGTCCCTTCTTCTGAAAAAAGTCACGCCCTCTTTTCAATTCCATCAGTCATTCTGAACCTTATTCGTTACGTTCGTCCCAACCTACTGTAAAGTTGTTCCAGCGGGGTTTCCGCACTGACTTTCACAACGGGTTGAGCGACAGGAGTCCAGTCATCCGCAGAGTTCACCAGAACCACCAGTCCTGCCTCCAGCAAAGCTTCAGCCCTGATTTTCCAGTCTGGCTGCTGATCTACAACAGCTGGCAGAAAGCCCCGATCAAACAGTTGCCTTTCCAGCAACGGTAACTGGTCAGCATTACTCACCTGAATCAGTGCTGGCGTTTGATTTAAACGATGAGTTCGCTCCTGTCTCGAAACCGGCTCCGTTTGCCTTTGCGCTGAGCCTGCTGACTCCACCATCCCTGCAGCCACCGTCGCATTGGTCAGACGATCGATCACGATAAACGCGCCTGTCTGACGATTAGCGGCATAAACGTCCACAGCCACCGGTTGTGTCAGGTTTAACGAACAGGAAGCGATTTCATTGAGCTGTAACTCATCAGCACTCTGTTGCTGCAGCGTGTTGACATCAACCCGGTGGTGAATACCCGCAAAACTGCCTGCTACCTGGCTGCTGGCAAACTTGATCCAGTACTGCCGCCCGGGCTGCATGGGCTGCTCCCCCATCCAGACAACACTGGCATTAAAGTGACTTAAAACCTTAGAAGGGTTTCTATCACTGTTACCACTGTGAACCATCATATCGCCACGGCTGATATCAATCTCATCTTCCAGAGTCAGTGTTACAGCCTGACCGGCGAAGGCTTCGGAAAGATCACCGTCATAGGTCACAATTCCGGATACGTTGCTTTCCTGACCCGAGGGCAGAACCTTTATACGGTCTCCGGCCTTGATAACGCCCGATGCTATGGTACCGGCATAACCACGAAAATTAAGGTTGGGACGGTTAACGTACTGAACAGGCAGCCGGAAATCATCAAGATTACGGTCGTCTGCCACCTCTACGGTTTCCAGTATCTCCATCAGTGTCTGGTCGCTGTACCAGGGCATCCGGATACCGCGTTCAACCACATTGTCACCTTCCAGTGCCGAGATGGGTACAAAACGCACATCGCCCAGATTCAGGGATTCAGCAAACCCCAGATATTCGTTACGAATATCGGTAAAGCGTTCCTCACTGTAATCCACCAGATCCATTTTGTTGACAGCCACAACCAGATGGCGAATACCAAGAAGGTTGGCAATATAGGTATGCCGACGGGTCTGGGTCAGCACGCCCTGCCGGGCATCCACCAGAATAATGGCCAGATCGCAGGTTGACGCGCCGGTTGCCATATTCCGGGTATATTGTTCATGCCCGGGCGTATCAGCAATGATGTACTTACGCTTTTCTGTTGAGAAGTAACGATAGGCGACATCAATCGTAATTCCCTGCTCACGCTCTGCCTGCAGGCCATCCACCAGCAACGCCAGGTCAATCTTTTCTCCCTGAGTGCCAACCCGCTTGCTGTCGTTCTGCACCGAAGCCAGCTGGTCTTCATAAATCATGCTGGCGTCGTGCAACAACCGGCCAATCAGTGTGCTTTTTCCGTCGTCTACACTGCCACAGGTGAGGAACCGCAGTATCTCTTTCTGCTCATGCCGACGCAGATATTCCTCAATATCACTGGCGATCAAATCAGACTGGTGTGACATTTAGAAATACCCCTCTTGTTTTTTCTTTTCCATGGAGCCTGCGCTGTCGTGGTCAATCACCCTGCCCTGTCGTTCCGAGGTGTTGGTCAGCAACATTTCCTGAATCACTTCTGTCAGCGTGTCCGCACCGGATTCCACTGCACCGGTCAGTGGATAGCAGCCTAAAGTACGGAAACGCACTTTTTTCATTTGTGGCTCTTCACCTTCATGCAACGGAAGTCGTTCATCGTCCACCATAATCAGGTTGCCATCCCGTTCAACCACCGGGCGCTCTTTTGACAGGTAAAGGGGAACAATCGGGATATTTTCCTGATGGATATACTGCCAGATATCCAGCTCAGTCCAGTTAGACAATGGAAAAACCCGTATGCTTTCACCTTTCTCTATCTGACTGTTGTAGATGTTCCAAAGCTCTGGCCGCTGATTTTTCGGGTCCCAGCGGTGGTTTGCATCACGGAAGGAATAAACACGCTCTTTTGCCCTGGACTTCTCTTCATCACGGCGGGCTCCGCCAAAAGCGGCATCAAAGCCGTACTGATCCAGTGCCTGTTTCAATGCCTGGGTTTTCATGACATCAGTGTGCTTAGCACTGCCATGGCTGAACGGGCCAATGCCCTGTTTAATACCTTCCGGATTGGTATGAACAATCAGCTCCAGCCCAAGCTGTTTTACATGCTGATCTCGAAATTCAATCATCTCTTTGAATTTCCACAGAGTATCAACGTGCATTAAAGGAAAGGGAGGTTTACCCGGATAGAACGCCTTCATGGCAAGGTGCAGCATGACTGCCGAGTCCTTGCCAATGGAATAGAGCATCACCGGGTTATCAAACCCGGCAGTCACTTCACGAATAATATGAATGCTTTCTGCCTCCAGCTGTTTGAGATGATTCAGCTGATGGCGTGATTGTTCACCAGACATAATCGGCAAGACCTGACATTAGAATTTTTATTAATGCAAAGTCTATCAGCGATAATGTAATAATAAATTTAATATTTATATATTTATTGCATAAGAATATTCGCAGTCATCAGGTCTCCCTGATGATTATATTCAGCCTGAGGCTCTGGAAAAGTACAGGGGTCTGTTCGAAGGATATCCAACCACACCCGCCCAGTACGTTATGGGCGCTTGCCGGTTTCGCTGCCTTTCAGCTTGCAACGCTTTTTCCAGATTGGCAGCACACTTAACATAGCCACACTCTGTCAGGCAACTTAACACTCGGGTTATCCGTTTGTGGTTATGGTCAAAGTCACCCACCCACACTGCATGCCTGCTTACCTGCCCAGGAATAACGTGTATATCATCTCCGATGCGTTTTAATCCCCAGAATTCCAACATCTGATCCAGAGACTTTTGCAATTCGCCTTGCATTACCGGGTCATTCCGGATCTCCTGAATCATTTGTGGGTTTTGTGCGGGGGCATTTGGGTTATGCGGACTGTCATGCATGTTGGGAAACAACAGCTGAATATAGTCGTGCTCGTCTTCCAGTTGTCTGTCTGTAAACCGTCTTATCTGCTCCAACGTGAACCGTTGTCCGTCAATTCTCCCCCCGGACCGGTAAAATTCTAACCACTGTTGTGTTTTTATTTTGTGAGAAACCGGAGCTGGAGCAGGCGCAGGAGCTGGAGCTGGAGCTGAAACAGCGTCCGGAAACGGAGCCGGTGGGGTAGAAGGTGCAGGCCGCCCCGGTACTACAGGCCGGGCAACAGGCTGAGGTATCAGCACAAATTCCGAGTCATCCGTCGCGGGGTCAATGTTTTGCGGGGGTTCTCCCAGTACGGAACTCAGATCCCTTAACACGGTGGGGGCTGGTAATATTGCTGCCATAACCGGCTCAACCTGAAGCTGTTCCAACTTATTGAACAGTTGTCCAACTTCGCGCTTTGTCTCAGCCAGCTGCCGGTTCAGCTCCTCCACCCTGCCTTCTGAGAAATACGCCCTGGCCTGCTGGACAAGCGGTTTCGCCTGCTGTCGCAACGCCTGAACCCTTGCCTGAACATCAGCCCCCCCCTGCTCAGGAGGAATCACGCTGACAGGCGTCTTTCCCCTGGGTATGAATACGAGTCGATAATTAACAGTTCCTGCTCCACTAGTCTGGTTGAGCTGCTGCGAGAGGCTATCGAGGTGGTTGCAAAGAAACTTTTGTCCTTCTAACTGCGCCTGCCGGTCTCTGGATTGTTCAAGATCCCGGGTGAGCCTTCTGACTTCAGCCTTGTCAGCCCCTCCCATGTGCGGCGGAACCTTTACAGCAACCGCTGTCTTACGCTCATGAAGCGATTTACCCGGCGTCCGGTCACTGCTATTTGGAATATGTCTGGCAGGTGCAGGTAAACCTTCTGCCTCTGGAGGTTCAGTGGAAGGAGTCAACCCTGTGACTCCTGCTGCAGGCGGTTTAGGTCCGGAAATGGGCATAGCTGCAATCTTTTCAACTGTTCTCAGTTGTATCGGTCGCAGCCAGACACCATTAAACCGGAAGGGTGCGGTTCCTTTGCTACGACGAAGTCTTGTTGGCCATCAACGCATCGTAATTTCGTTTTTGGAACGTGAACGATGAAACGATTAATACTCCTCCAAGTCCTCACCGGAATTCAGTGGGCGCAACTTCAGAATGACTTCTGCCCCCTGCAAGCTCCAACGTGTGCCTGTTATATGAAGGCGTTCATTGATCAGATATCGCCGCTCTCTTAAAGTCCGGCCACACTGACCGCCTGGAAGGAGGGTATCCCAAAGAACGGGTGACACTGACCGATGCTCTGCCACGCTAGAGGATGACCCAATCATCCAGCAGGCCTGGAGTTTGTCTGGCTGGAGTGTATTGATCTTCAGGACCAGGACCAGGACGATTTCTATAACTAGGCCAGGTCAAGTGCTCCAGGCTTGTATCTCCGTAACGGGAGCGACAAAAATCACAATGAATTCTGGGATAGCAATGACCCGTCTTAAATAAGATATTTAGGACTGTTTTAAGACGTAAGTAGTAGCCTTCGCATGGCTCCAGAGTAACAACATCATAAAAACGAAAAGGATGTTGTGACAAAGTTCGATACTCGCCGGTTCGGTATTTCACCATCACTTCCTTAAGATCCGGAATGTCGCCCCAGGACGAGCCACTTTTGTGCAACAAAAGATAATTAACCACTTTTTCTTGTGGTAAAGCTGCTTCCAAAGGAGGAGCACTTCCTTGCATGTAAAGGTGAGGCGCGCCTAATAGTGGTGTACCGTGAGGGCCGTAGAAAAAGAGTGTTGTCCAGTTTGGTGTATAAAAGTGACTTGAGGGTTCCATAGAACCATCACACTTAGACTCAAACAAGCCATGGCAACTGATAATCAAGTTTTGGATGTTATCACCCAGATTCTTACAGGTGTACAACTTTAAACATGATTTTAATTTTTCCGTCTTGACTCTTGACCGTGTCGGAAATTTCATGAAAAGTACTCTGCATCAACTCAACCGAGCAGGCAACCAAGCATACAATATTACTGATGTTTTGAAGACAACAAGATGGTTCCCACCTGTCGAAAAACGCTTATCGCCTGTGTCTTCAGCAGGTCAGGGTAACCACCAGTATTGAAAATAAACTCGACAAAATCCTGAGCGGTGTCTTTAACCAGTTTTATGGCCTGATGCTTACAAGCAATGCCGGGGCAATGCTCACGAAGGGCAGCTTTTCTGGTGCTATTTGTTTGACGACTTTATATCACCACAAACAGCTCTTTTTTCTTTGCCCCTGAGTGTCAAAGTGACCGGTATGTCGGGGTTGCGGCGTCGTAGGAAAAGAACCGCACCCAAACCGGAAAGTAAACCTGAAGCTAAACCGGAGACGGGATATCGACAAACAGGTGTTCAATATCGAATTCCTGCTCCAACCATGCACCCACCGCCTGAACCCCATAACGCTCAGTGGCATGATGGCCAGCACTGAAGTAATGAATGCCATTCTCCCGGGCAAAATGAACAGTGGACTCCGAGATTTCGCCACTCACATAAGCATCAACACCCAGGGCGTGAGCCTCTTCAATCATCTTCTGCGCCCCACCCGTACACCAGGCGACGGTTGTTATGTCATGAGAACCGCCTTCAATCACCAGAGGTTTCCGCCCCAGTTGCTGCTCCAGTTGTTCTGATAGCTCTTGAACAGTTTGAACGCCCGCCACGTTGCCCCAGCTACCCACAGGCCGTGGTGTTGATTCCATACCACCTTTTGTTGACCATTGCATAAGATTTGCCAGCCGGGCATTGTTACCCATGGTCGGGTGACCATCCAGTGGCAGGTGATAGGTAATCAGGCTGATATTGTGCCTGAGCAGCGCTTCAATCCGGCGACGCTTCATACCGGTAATCGTGGCGTCTTCCCCTTTCCAGAAATAGCCGTGATGCACAAAAATGGCATCCGCCTGCAACTCAATAGCCTTGTCGATCAATGCCTGACAGGCGGTGACTCCGGTTACAATCCGGTTAATATCCTGTTTGCCCTCGACCTGCAAACCATTGGGGCAATAATCCCTGAACAACCCTGGCTGAAGTTCATCATCCAGTTTTTCCATCAGCCTTTTGAGGGAAATGCCCATGATTCGTCTCCTGTGACTCTATCGTTCCACGCATGGATAACGGTATATTTAAGTATTCAACCATTATACTGTTTGACTGGCAGTGACAGCGATCACCATGAAAAAAATTCTTCTGCAAATTGGCCTTCCTGTTTTTGTTGGCCTTGTTATTGGACTTCTGGTGATTGTCATCAAACCTGAGGTGGCTGGTTTTAAGGAAGACAGCTTTACTGCATTCTTCAGCACGTTGTCCAACCGCAGTACCAACCTGCTGGGAACCGGTCAGGTTTCTTATCGCCATGCGGTCAAAAAGGCTGCTCCGGCAGTGGTGAACATTGCCACCGCCTCTCTGGATCGTTCCGGCACATCAGTAACCCCTATGCCGTATCGCAACAGCCCTGATACGGACGCTAACCGGGGCTCAGGCGTTATTGTCAGTCCTGATGGCTACCTGCTCACCAATAACCATGTGATACAGGGAGCAGAGCGAATTTATGTTTCCATGCAGGACGGCCGTGAAGAAATCGCCTCGGTGGTTGGTCGGGACCCTGATACTGACCTGGCGGTACTGAAAATCGACCTGAAAGACCTGCCCAGCATTCATCTGGCCGACTCCAGTAAAGCAGAAGTCGGTGATGTTGTGCTGGCTATCGGTAACCCGTTTGGCCTTGGGCAGACCGTGACCATGGGCATCATCAGTGCCACCGGACGGGATGATCTGCGACTCAATACCTACGAGGATTTTATCCAGACCGACGCAGCCATTAACGTTGGTAATTCCGGCGGAGCTCTGGTCAACGCCTATGGTGAGCTGATTGGTATCAATACTCTGTTGTTTACCCGGGGAGGTGGCAACGAGGGGGTAGGCTTTGCCATTCCTTCCAGAATGGCAGAGTTCGTTATGGAATCCATTATCAAGTACGGGCGGGTGATTCGTGGCTGGCTGGGCATTGAATCCCAGCCTCTCAGTGCTCAGCTGGCTCAGGCTTATGATATAAAAACCAATTCCGGTATCCTGATTTCCGGTGTCTATCAGGGCGGCCCTGCGGATCAGGCCGGTTTGCGCCGGGGCGATATTCTGACCGGTATCAACAATGTCAGCACCACCGATGGCAACAAAGTCATGAACATGGTGGCTCAGGTGCCACCGGGAACAGAAGTGACATTGCAAATTCTGCGTGACAACAAACCCGTAGAGCTAAAAGCAAGAGTCAGTACACGCCCGAGGATGGTTAACTGACTGAAAAGGCAGCCTTCTGATACCTCAGACGGCTGCTATCAAAAAAAGCTACTTCCTGATCCTGAATTCCGCCGACCGGGCGTGAGCTGTTAAGGATTCTCCCCTGGCCAGCACCGAAGCCACTTTACCCATTTCAGAGGCTCCCTTGTCCGAAAAATGAATCAGGGATGAACGTTTCTGAAAATCATAAACGCCTAGGGGTGAAGAAAACCGAGCTGTTCCCGAGGTCGGTAATACATGATTAGGACCTGCGCAGTAATCACCCAGCGCTTCAGCGGTATGACGACCCATAAAAATCGCACCGGCATGCCGGATATCCGGCAACAGGACTTCCGGGTTTGCCACAGACAACTCCAGATGCTCCGGCGCAATATGATTAACGACATCACAGGCCACTTTCATATTGGGTACATGAATCAGGGCTCCACGCTTATTGATCGAAGCTTTAATAATCTCCCTGCGCTCCAGGTCCTGCACCAGATGGTTCATGCAGTCATCCACTTCATGTAAAAATTCAAGGTCATCGGAAACCAGAATGGCCTGAGCGTCTTCATCATGTTCAGCCTGGGAGAACAGGTCCATGGCAATCCAGTCAGGGTCGGTTAAACCGTCGCAGACCACCATAATCTCTGAAGGTCCCGCAATCATATCAATGCCCACCTGTCCAAAGACTTCCCGCTTTGCGGTCGCCACATAGATATTTCCCGGGCCTACAATCTTGTCTACCCGAGGCACTGTTTCTGTGCCATAAGCCAGAGCAGCAATCGCCTGAGCCCCGCCAATGGTAAAGACTTTATGCACGCCAGCCAGAGCAGCGGCGGCCAGAACCATATCATTGATCACACCGTCTGGCGTCGGCACCACCATAATAATTTCTTCTACACCCGCCACATGTGCAGGAATAGCGTTCATCAACACTGATGAGGGGTATGTTGCCTGACCTCCCGGCACATACAGCCCGACACGATCCATTGGCTGAACCTTCTGTCCAAGCTTTGTGCCGTGGCGCTCTTTGTAGGTCCAGGATTCCAGCACCTGTCGTTTATGGTAACTGCGAATTCTGGCGGCAGCAGTTTCCAGTGCTTCGCGCTGTTCGCCAGGAATGGCATCTAACGCATTCTGCAGCTGCTGCTCACTGACGGTCAGCTCTTTCATTGAACTGGCAGACACTCGATCAAAACGACGACTGTAGTCCAGTAGCGCTCCGTCGCCCCGTTTGCGAACAGCGGTTATGATGTCCTTAACGATGCCGTGAACCTTATCATCCGACACGCTTTCCCATGCCAGAAGATGCGCAAGCTGTTGTCTGAAGTTGTCATCGTGATAATCCAGACGGGCAGGTTTCAGTATTTTTGTTGTCATGGTCAGCATGTCTCCTGAACAGCGCGGGACATTTGATCAATTAACTGGCTGACAGCGTCGTGTTTAACCTTCATGGAGGCTTTGTTCACCACCAGCCGTGAAGAAATGGTTCGTATCAGGTCTCTGGGTTCAAGGCCGTTGGCACGCAGCGTATTGCCGGTATCCACCACATCGATAATGATATCAGCCAGCCCCACCAGCGGTGCCAGCTCCATTGAACCGTAAAGTTTGATGATATCTGCCTGCCGGCCAATGGAAGCATAGTATTGTCTGGCAAGATTGACGAACTTGGTCGCCACTCTGATACGTCCCTCAGGTTCGGGAACACCGACTTTTCCTGCTGTCATCAGCTTGCAGCGGGCGATATTCAGGTCCAGTGGTTCATAGAGTTCTGTCGAACCATGCTCAAGCAGCACATCCTTTCCCGCAACCCCTATATCAGCCGCACCATATTCTACATAGGTTGGTACATCACTGGCACGCACAATCAGCAGGTTCACGTCAGGATGGGTAGTGGGAATAATCAGCTTACGGCTCTGACCCGGATCTTCTGCCAGTTCGATACCGGCCGCCTTAAGCAAAGGCAAAGTGTCTTTGAGGATACGCCCTTTGGAGAGAGCAATGGTAATCTGACTGGACATCTTGATCAGGTTTCCTTATTTGTTATTCCGCCCTGAAGATTCCGTAGTTTACACAACTTTTTAAGTATTTATTAACAAAAAAGCCAGCGCGAGGCTGGCTTTAAGGCATTATTGAAAGCAGTCGGAGACTTACCCCGCAACGCGGCGAATACTGGCACCCAGCTGTTGCAGCTTCTCTTCAATACATTCGTAACCACGGTCGATGTGGTAAATACGCTCAACCCGGGTATCACCTTCCGCTACCAGACCGGCAATGACCAGGCTGGCAGAAGCACGCAGGTCGGTCGCCATGACCGGGGCCGCTTTAAGGTTTTCCACCCCTTTGATAATCACGGTATTGCCTTCGACCACCACGTCAGCGCCCATGCGTTTCATTTCCTGAACGTGCATAAAGCGGTTTTCGAACACGGTTTCAGTGATGTGTCCGGTGCCTTCTGCAATGATGTTCAGCGCTGTGAACTGCGCCTGAATATCCGTAGGCATTGCCGGATAAGGTGCGGTTTTCAGGTCAACGGCCTGTGGTCGCTTACCTTTCATATCCAGCTCAATCCAGTCTTCACCCCACTCAACGCAGGCACCGGCTTCACGCAGTTTCAGCAGAATGGCATCCAGAATGTCTGGTTGAGTATCTTTCAGGCGAACGCGGCCACCGGTGGCTGCTGCAGCAATCAGGTAAGTACCGGTTTCAATGCGGTCAGGCAGTACAGAGTAGGTGCAGCCGTTCAGGCGTTCAACACCCTGAACACGGATCGTGTCGGTACCCGCACCTTCAATTTTGGCGCCCATGGTCATCAGGCAGTCAGCCAGATCCACCACTTCCGGTTCGCGGGCAGCGTTTTCAATAATGGTTTCGCCGTCTGCCAGACAGGCCGCCATCAGAATGTTCTCAGTACCGGTTACTGTGACGGTATCCATAAAGATACGGGCGCCTTTCAGACGATCCTTGATGCTCGCCTTGATGTAACCGTCTTCCACAACGATATCCGCTCCCATCGCCTGCAGGCCGCGGATGTGCAGGTCTACCGGACGGCTACCAATCGCACAGCCACCCGGCAGGGAAACTTCAGCACGGCCAAAACGAGCCAGCAGCGGTCCCAGTACCAGAATGGAGGCCCGCATGGTTTTAACCAGTTCGTAAGGGGCTCGCAGCTGTTTGATGGTGCTGGCATGAACTTCTACGTTCATGCGTTCGTCCACCATCAGGTCTACGCCCATGCAGCCAAACAGCTCAAACATGGTCGTAATATCGTGCAGGTGAGGCAGGTTGCAAACCGTTACCGGGTCGTCAGCCAGCAGAGTCGCAGCCAGAATAGGCAAAGCGGAGTTCTTGGCGCCGGAAATCCGAATTTCGCCGTCCAGACGATTTCCGCCTGTAATGATCAATTTATCCATCAGGTTCCACCAGAGCCCTTCAATTAACTGTTGCGCTGCTGCCATTCAGACTGCGTCAGAGTCACCATGGTCACCGCATGAATCTCACCGCTGGCAATCATCCCGTTCAGGTGCTGATACACCATTTGCTGGCGTTTCACTGGCATGGCACCCTGAAATTCATCACTGATGATGGTCAGGCGAAAGTCACAGCCCTCCCCTTCAACCAGAACCTCAGAACCTTGAATTTTCTCTTCCAGCAGCGCCTTTACCTGGGTGGCTAGCATGCACTCACCTCGTAGCAACAGCCATGGAAACCGACAGAATCATCAAAGCGTTAGACGTATGTCCACGAGAGCATGTCGACAGGATTCCATGGATCATAAAACAGTTAACAAGCCTGTCATTTGAACAAATACAGGCTCGGGGCAAATCGGGCAATGATATATGACCTCCCGACCAGCCACAAGCACCGGTCGGTCAAACAGCTCAGCCAGACGGGCAGGAAGACGCTTCGAGCAGCTTATCGATACCACAGACCTTGGCAAGGGCCTGTAGTTCCACAGGAATGTCAGAAAAGCAGAAAGCCGTGTTGTAGTTTTCAGCCAGCCGCAGCCAGGACAGGCAAACAGAAAGGGTAGCACTGTCGCCCTTGTGGAGTTCCTTAAAGCTTATCCTGACTGAAGACTGACCGGCCTGCAGTTCGCTCTGCAGCAGCTGGCGACCGTATTCTTCCACCACAGCAGCGTTATCAAAAGTCACTATACCCTTAAGGGCATAGAGACCCGGTTCAAGGCGTTCCAGTGGCATAGGTTATTTACCCGCTTTTATGTCTTTGCCCCGCATAATCTCAGCCCAGTTATCCACTACCGTCTCAACCTTGCCATAGCGATCCACAGCGTCGGCAAACTGGGTCTGGAACTGTTTGGCAATATTGATACCGTCCACCGTAATATTACGCAGTTTCCAGCGACCGTCGGTGTGTACCATGGAGTAGAAAATATCAACACTCCGGGTACTGGTTCTGACACTCATCTTCACCGGGATACGGCTGATATCTCCGGCAATGTACTTTTTCAGCTGGCTTTCAGGGGTTTTCTCCACAGATTCAATGGTCAGACTGGTGTCATCCAGTGACAGTAAGGCATTGCTGTAAAATCTCAGCAGGCTGTCCTTGAAGGTGGCTTCAAACTTATCGACCTGTTCGGGGCTGCGTCGGGTGTATTTTCCCATGACATAACGGGCAATCTGGTCAAAAGCCACCACCGGTGATAACAGGCGATCCACTTCTTTAACAAAACCATCCCGGTCTTTTTTGTATTCTTCTTTATTTTTGTCAAACAGGTTCAGTAAATTCCGGGTAATCTTCTCCACTTCAATTTCGGGAGGCTGTATCTGCGGCGCTGCCAAAGCTGTTGATGCCAACAGCAAGGTGACGACTCCGAAGAAAAACTGCCGTATTGAAACAACCATTGTTTTGCTCATAATGACCGCCTGTTTTATTTATCGTCCTTATTCACTGCCCCGAGCAGGAACTTGCCGATCAGTTCTTCCAGAATAACGGCTGACTGGGTATCCTCAAAACGCCCTCCATCCTTGAGGTAATCTTCATCCCCACCAACACTGATACCGATATATTTTTCTCCCAGAAAGCCTGCTGTCACAATGGATGCAGTACTGTCGATGGGAATATTGTCGATATCGGCATCGATTTCCATATCAACCCGTGCCATATAAGTGTGTTTATCCAGACTGACCTGTGTGACCTTGCCGATAATCACACCAGCCAGAGCTACTTTAGCCCTGGGTTTCAGGGCGCCGGTGTTATCAAACATGGCATGAACCTGATAAGTTTGGTGATCCGCGCCTAATGACAAACCACTGACTTTTAATGCCAGCACGATCAGAGCCAGCACACCGGCAATCATAAAACCGCCGACACTGATTTCTACTGTTTTCATCCTCATTACAGTTCTCCAAACATTACGGCGGTCAAAATAAAATCAAGCCCTAAAACAGCCAGCGACGAATACACGACAGTTCTTGTTGTTGCACGACTCACGCCCTCTGATGTGGGAATGGCATCATACCCCTGGAACACAGCAATCCAGGTCACCACCAGCCCAAACACCAGGCTTTTCACCAGTCCGTTACCAATATCCGCTGTAAAGCTTACAGACTGCTGCATACTGGACCAGAAGGAACCTTCATAAATACCCAGCCAGTCGACCCCGACCATGGCGGCTCCCAGAATGCCCACCAGGTTAAAAATAGTGGCCAGCAGGGGCATGGAAATCACACCAGCCCAGAATCTGGGGGCAATGATGCGTTTCAGTGGGTCAACGCCAATCATCTCAAGACTGGACAACTGCTCAGTGGTTTTCATCAAACCAATTTCAGCAGTAAGGGCAGAGCCTGCCCGTCCGGCAAACAGCAATGCCGTCACCACGGGTCCCAGCTCCCTGAGCAGGCTCAGTGCAACCATCTGACCGACAGCGTCTTCAGAACCATAGCGAATCAGTATGTTGTAGCCCTGCAAAGCCAGTACCATGCCAATAAACAGCCCGGACACCGTGATAATAATCAGGGACATAAAGCCAACGCTGTAGAGCTGCTGAATCAGTAATGAAAAGCGGTGACCAAACCCGGAGCGGGAAAATATAGCCAGCAGCAAAAAAACACCGGATCGCCCTACAGACTGGACATGATCCAAACCAAACCGACCCAGCTGTTGCAGCCGGTCGAACAAACCTGGACTCATTTGCACTCCCTGAGCAGAGCTTCTTTGTAATCCATGGCAGGATAATGGAAGGGAACCGGGCCATCGGCATAGCCATTCATAAACTGACTGACACGGGGGTCTTTGGAAAGCATCATTTCATCCGGTGCTCCCTGACCAATCACGTCCCCATCAGCCAGCACATAAAGGTAGTCAGCTATACTGGCTGTTTCATGCAGGTCATGGGAGACCACCACACTGGTAATTTTCAGCGCCTGATTGAGTTTACGGATCAACTCAACCAGAACCCCCATGGCAATTGGGTCCTGCCCGACAAAGGGTTCGTCGTACATGACCATTTCCGGATCAAGGGCGATAGCCCGGGCAAGAGCCACCCGGCGATTCATACCACCGGACAATTCTGCCGGCATCAGCGACCAGGCACCCCGCAAACCCACCGCCTGTAACTTCATGAATACAATGTCCCGAATCATGGAGTCCGTCAGTTCGGTATGAATGCGAAGAGGAAATGCCACATTTTCAAACACAGAAAGATCGGTAAACAGAGCACCACTCTGGAACAGCATGCCCATTTTACGACGCAGCTGGAACAGTTCATCACGGGACAGTCGGTTAACGTCCTGCCCGTCGACAATAATTCGTCCGGAGTCAGGGCGCAGCTGACGACCAATCAGCCGGAGCAGTGTCGTCTTGCCGGTTCCGGACGGTCCCATGATCCCAACGACCTTTCCCCTTGGGATGGTGATATCAATGTTGTTAAAAATACACCGGCCACCGCGAAAGAACGTGAGCCCGCGAATTTCAATAAAGTTATCAGTAGCCACAGCCATCAGCCGATCTTTCCTTGCTTTAAAATGTGGTTGAAACACCCTCTATAAACACTCGATGTAAAAGCTTGCTGTAAAAACTCGCTAGAAAAAGAGCACCTGAGCATAGGCGTGTAACAATCCCTGTCACATATTACTTATGCAGCCTTCTTATTATGACGGCTTTTACTTACATTTTGAACATCAACCGTCTTTTGCCTGCAAGGTTTTCGCACCGGCAATCAAAAGCCGTCTTGAAAAAACTGTAAATAAACCGCCTCAGGGCATCGCTTCCAGACGGCCGGATGACTTACCATTAACAAATAAAATCTGATTCAACTCCTCAAAGAAAAACCGGGTAACTCCAACATGTTTGTTGCCATTATCGCCATTCTTGCCGGCTTTATTATTCTCACCTGGAGTGCAGACCAGTTTGTGAATGGTGCGGCCGCAACTGCCAGAAACTTCAACATATCCCCGATGCTTATTGGTTTGACCGTGGTTTCGATTGGCACATCTGCCCCGGAAATTCTGGTCTCCGTGATGGCAGCCACCCAGGACCATGCCAGCCTTGCCATCGGTAATGCCATTGGCTCCAATATTGCCAATATTGGCCTGGTACTGGGCGCAACCGCCCTGATTGCCCCCTTGCCGGTCAAAAAATCCCTGGCACATCGGGAAATTCCAATGCTGGTCGTCGTCTCAGTGCTGGCGGGACTCTGCATCATTAATGGTTTCCTGACCCAACTGGACAGTCTGGCATTACTGGGAACTCTGTTTCTGACACTGTACCTGATGTTTCGCTGGCAAAAGCAGCATCCCGGCGAACCTCTTATCGAAGGCGAAGAAGAGGAAGTTCCGGAGTTGCCAGCAGGCAAAGCCTGGTTTTACCTGATTTCAGGACTGCTGTTTCTGCTGGGCAGTTCGCAGATTCTGGTCTGGGGAGCCACCGAGCTGGCTCGTCTGTTTGGGATCAGCGAACTGATTATCGGCCTCACGATTGTCGCTATCGGCACCAGCCTGCCAGAACTGGCAGCCTCTGTTGCCAGCGCCATTAAAGGCCACCATGACATCGCCCTGGGTAATGTGGTTGGCTCTAATATCTTCAACCTTCTTGCCGTTCTGCCCATGCCCGGGCTGCTTGCGTCCGGCACCATCAGCCCCCAGGTTATCTGGCAGGACTTTCCAGTTATGATGACAGTGACCCTGTTTCTTGCCATCAGCTGCCTGTTTGGCAAACAGCCCAAACACCTGGGACGGGTAACGGGATTATTTCTTTTAAGCTGTTACGTCGCCTATACCAGCTGGTTACTTATTCATCATTAATGGAACTACTGTTTCCAAATCGGCTCTAATGCAGCTATTGACCAAACTAGTACATCGTTTCATTACGTTTGACTTGTAGATTGGGACGAGCGCAGCGACTCCCAACATGGAAGCTCAATGCCGTTCACCGTGTTGGATGTCGCGTTCCGCTCGACCCAACCTACGTGACTTTGTGGCAGCTCTGGGGTAACTCCGGGGTAAATAGCATCGGTCTATCCCTTAACGCGTAACCGTTTTACAATAGGGCGTTCCGCAGCCACTTTTAAGACAGTTATTCACTATGACCAACAATGACGAGCAGTTCATTGCCATCGGAAGACGCACCATATCCATGGAACTGGAGGCCGTTCAGAAACTTCTGGACCGGGTAGACAGCGATTTTGCCCGGGCCTGTCAGGTTATGCTGGCCTGCAGCGGGCGCATCATTGTGGTGGGTATGGGCAAGTCTGGTCACATTGCTCGCAAAATCGCCGCCACCCTGGCCAGCACCGGCACTCCTTCTTTCTTCGTACACCCTGGTGAAGCCAGTCATGGTGACATGGGCATGATAACGTCTGAAGATGTGGTTCTGGCCCTGTCCAACTCCGGCGAAACCAGTGAGGTGGTTACTCTTCTGCCTCTGTTGAAACGGATGGGAACACCACTGGTCAGCATGACCGGTAACCCGGATTCCTCTCTGGCCCGTGCCGCTGACGCACACGTGAATGCCGGTGTCGACAAAGAAGCCTGCCCGCTGGACCTGGCTCCAACCTCCAGTACCACTACCGCACTGGTGATGGGCGACGCACTGGCGATAGCCCTGCTGGAAGCCCGGGGTTTCACCGCTGAAGACTTTGCTTTCTCGCACCCGGGCGGCTCCCTGGGCAAACGTCTGCTGCTGAAGGTCAAAGACGTTATGCACAGCGGCAGACGCATTCCGGAAGTGACTCAGGGGACCAAGATCAGTGAAGCTCTGCTGGAAATGACCCACAAAGGGCTTGGCATGACCTCCATTGTGAACGAAGACCGTAAAGTAGTAGGCATCTTCACCGACGGCGACCTGCGCCGCGCCCTGGATAAAGGTGTGAACCTGCGCCTGACGGACATTGATGATGTTATGACCAGTCACTGCAAAACCATCTCACCCGATATCCTCGCTGCCGAAGCCCTGAAGATCATGGACGACCGCAAAATCAACGCCCTGATCTGTGTCGATGCCAACGATCAGCCCGTTGGCGCCATAAACATGCACGATTTACTGAAAGCAGGTGTTGTATGATCGATTCTTCCCTGAAGCCTTCTGCTGCCAAAGTACGTCTGGCAGTCTTTGATGTTGATGGCGTACTGACCGACGGCAAGCTGTTTTTTGGCGAACAGGGTGAAGCTCTGAAATGCTTTCATACACTGGACGGCCACGGCCTGAAAATGCTGCAACAGGCAGGTATCAAAACAGCCATCATTACCGGACGACGTTCGACGTTTGTAGAAAAGCGTGCGAGTGACCTGGGGGTCGATTTTCTGTATCAGGGTCGTGAGGATAAAATCAATGCCCTGAATGAACTGCTGGAAACCGAGCACTATAGCATGGATGAAATTGCGTATCTGGGCGATGACCTGCCAGACCTGCCCGTTATCCGCCGTGTCGGTTTTGGCTGCGTAGTGATCAATGCGCACCCATTTGTCCGTCAACATGCACAGGCAGTGACCGATAACCATGGAGGTCTGGGCGCTGCAAGGGAATTCTGTGACTTTATCCTTGATGCCCAGGGTAAGCTGGAGCCGATGCTGGCAGAATACCTTTAATAATCGTTAACTTATTGTAATTCGGGGCCAGCCCATGAGTGGCTGGCTTCTTTATCAACAGGAACCAAACACCTGATGCCTATAACCAGCTCTTACAAAAGCTATCTGTTAGTTGCCTGTGTGCTGATGACCATGGTTGGCATAGGCTACTGGTCGTACGACGGTGGTTTGCATGTTACAGGACAGAACCGTCAGCCTGAAATACAGGAAAACGCAGACTACTATCTAGTAGACGCCACCATTACCCAGTTCAATGAAACGGGAACGCTGGAATACGAGCTGACTTCCAACGCCATTACTCACTATCCGCATAATGACACCACCCTGCTCAAAACGCCCCATCTGCGCAGCTACAGCGACCCACAGAAACCCATGATAGCCGATGCCCTGAACGGCAAACTGCTGCCCGGAGACCAGGATATTGAACTCTGGGACGACGTAGTCATGATCCAGACCGACACCAGCAATGGCAGTCAGGTACGTATGGACACCGATTTTATCACCATATACTCTGAGCAAAGTCTTGCTGTAACAGACCGTCCGGTCCTGATTACTAACGACACTGGTCGTACCAGAGCCATCGGTATGGAAGCGTTCTACAAGGACAGTCTGGTTAAACTCAAATCAAGGGTACGAGGATTCCATGAACCTAAACAGCCTTGAGCAGAATAAAAAGCTTGAGCCGAACAAAAAGCTTAAGCGGAATAAAAAGCCTGAACGTAATGCAAAAAAAACTATACGTTCAATTTTAGGTATCTTCCTGCTACTGCCCACCCTGGCCATGGCGCTGCCATCGGATCGGGAAATGCCCATCGAAATCGAGTCCGACTCGGCAGATATTGATAACAAAAAAGGTGTTTCAGTCTACCGGGGCGATGTCGTAATGACCCAGGGCAGCACCCGAATCACCGGCGATGTCGTAACGGTATACACCGAAAACCAGGAAGTGCGGAAGATTGTTGCCGAGGGCATTAACAAACGTGCCTACTACGAAGAAGAACAGCCCGATGCCCAGGGAACGTTGCAGGCATGGGGACATACTATTGACTACAAAGTGCTGGATGAAAAAATCCATCTGATCCGTCAGGCCCAGCTCGTAAAGAAAGGTGACTCGTTCAAGGGTGAACGCATCGATTACGACCTGAAGCAGCAAAAAGTCAACGCCAAAGGTCTGGACAACAGTCAGGGCGAAGGACGAGTACAGATGGTCATTCAGCCCAGACCCGAGCAACAGGAAAAGAAATAACCTGATGGTTACGCTAAAGGCAGAACACCTCAGTAAAAGCTACAAAGGCAGAAAGGTCGTTAAAGACGTCTCTCTGGCCGTCAACAGCGGCCAGATTGTGGGCCTGCTGGGACCTAACGGGGCAGGTAAAACCACCTGCTTCTACATGATTGTCGGCCTGGTAAAAGCTGATGGTGGCAAAGTCAGCATTAACAACAAAGACCTGACTCACCAGCCCATGCATGGGCGGGCAAGGGCTGGTGTTGGTTACCTGCCACAGGAAGCCTCAATATTCCGCAAGCTGTCGGTAACAGACAATATCCTTGCCATTTTGCAAACACGCAAAGACCTCAATAAACAGCAGCAGTTCGACAAGATGGAATCACTGCTGGATGAGTTCAACATAGGCCACATCCGCGACAGCGCCGGCATGAGCCTGTCGGGCGGTGAACGTCGGCGGGTGGAAATAGCCAGGGCGCTGGCTACCGACCCTGATTTTGTCCTGCTTGATGAGCCATTTGCCGGTGTTGACCCGATCTCGGTCGGAGATATCAAGGCGATTGTCAGACAACTGCAAGGCCGTGGCATTGGTGTACTGATCACCGATCACAATGTTCGTGAAACACTGGATATCTGTGAAAAGGCTTATATCGTCAGCGAAGGTGGCATCATTGCTGAAGGTGACAGCCAGACCGTTTTGAGCAACCAGAAGGTTCGTGACGTTTACCTGGGCCATCAGTTCAGTTTGTAGCCAGCCACATTCCGGGAAGAGTCTCCCTCTTCCCACGCCGGCTTCATGCCAGTTTTACTTTTCACTATTAATATTCTGTGCTTATAATCCGGTGACACGGAATGCATCTCAAAACGACAATGTGCAAACGATAATGTAATGCAGTTTTCGTCACCTGGAACACTGCATTTTCACAGTAAAAGGTACACGGTTGCCCTATGAAGCCCTCTCTACAGCTTAAAATGGGTCAGCAGTTGACGATGACACCGCAACTGCAACAAGCCATTCGCCTGTTACAGCTTTCGACACTGGACCTGCAACAGGAAATCCAGGAGGTGCTGGAATCCAACCCGATGCTGGAAAGCGAAGAGGCCATTCAGGATCAGGAGAGCCGCGACCAGGAAGCCAGTAACGCTGCTGAAGGTGAGCAACTGGTTGACCTCAATGCCCAGGAGCCACCGGCATCCTCAGAGTCTCAGGAACCCGAATGGTCAGAAAGCATCCCAAACGATCTGCCCGTCGATTCCGGCTGGGAGGAAATCTACTCCAGCATGCCGTCAGGCAGTGACGATGAGTTTGATCCGCTGAACCGCTCCCGGACCACCGAGTCTCTGCAGGAATACCTGCAATGGCAACTGAACCTGACCCCCACGACAGATACTGACAGATTGCTGGGCGAAGCGATCATCGAAGCCACGAACCCTGATGGTTATCTGACAACGTCACTGGACGATATCTACCAGAGCCTTGCCCTGGACCCGGCGCTTGCAGAACTCGATTTTGATGAGCTGAAAGTCATGCAGCGGCGTATTCAGCAGTTTGACCCGGTTGGCTGTGGCAGTGAAAACCTGAAAGAGTGCCTGTCCGTACAACTGGCTCAGCTGTCCTCACAAACCCCCTTTATTCACGAAGCCCAAAAGCTGATTGACCATCACCTGGAAGCCCTGGGCAGCCGGGATTACAGCCAGATCATGCGCCGCACCCGGATGAAAGAGCATCAGCTCAAGGATGCACTGGGCCTGATACAGAGCCTGAATCCCAAGCCCGGCTCTGAAGTGGATCAAACTGAACCGGAATACATCACACCGGATATCTCTGTTCGAAAAATTAAAGAGCGCTGGGTGGTCGAGCTGAATTCTGAGTCACTGCCTCGCCTTCGTATTAACAACAGTTATGCGTCAATGGTCCAGCGAGCCAACAGCAGCCGCGACAACCAGTTTATGAAAAACCAGCTGCAGGAAGCCCGCTGGTTTCTGAAAAACCTGCAAAGCCGTAATGAAACATTACTGAAAGTGGCTACCAAGATCGTTAACTTCCAGCAGGGCTTTCTGGAACAGGGCGACGAAGGAATGAAACCGCTGGTGCTTGCGGACATCGCTGAAGCGGTGGATATGCATGAATCAACTATTTCCCGGGTCACGACCCAGAAGTACATGCATACGCCCAGAGGCGTCTATGAGCTGAAGTATTTCTTTTCCAGCCATGTCAGCACAGACAGCGGCGGAGAGTGTTCATCCACTGCTATTCGCGCGCTGATCAAAAAGCTGGTTCAGGATGAAAATCCGAAAAAGCCGCTCAGTGACAACAAAATTGCCGGTTTACTGGGAGAACAGGGTATAAAAGTAGCCCGACGAACCATCGCCAAATATCGGGAGTCGATGCATATACCCCCTTCCAATGAACGCAAACGCCTGGTGTAAGTCACATAGAGTGCGTAACGATAAGTGCCTGAACTATAAAACTTATAGCAGGAATTATTCGGACAGAGTCTTAAGGTAAAAATCCTGTATTTTTTTGCTTCAGGACAGCACCAATGTTGTTAACGGTGATAGAATCTAAACAGACCAGTTCGAAAATCCCGGGAACTGGCCACTGTCTCCAAACGGGATCAGCAGGAGAGCGTTACATGCAAGTCAACATCAGTGGACATCATGTAGAGGTGACTCAAGCTCTGAAAGACTATGTCACTAAAAAACTCGACCGCCTGGCAGCTCACTTCGATCACATCACTAATGTACAGGTCACCTTGAGCGTAGAGAAACTACTGCATAAGGCAGAAGCGATCCTGCACATACGTGGAGCTGACATCAATGCGACCGCTGAATCCGATGACATGTACGCGGCTATTGACGATTTGTCAGATAAAATCGACCGACAGCTGGTAAAACACAAGGAAAAGACGCTCGATCGCATGCAGGGAGCCCGAGGCTGAATCCACAACCGACTGAAGGCCCCTGGCTTTCAGTCGACGTCCATTCAGTCAGCGGCTTCTTTTTTTGCACTCGCACCCTGTGAGTCTTCCAATCGTTGTATGATTATTAAAAACATTCTAACCCCCGAACGCACCCTCCATGGTGTGCAAGGGGTCAGCAAAAAGAAAATCCTGGAAACTATTGCGGAACAGATCAGCGAACATGTTCCCGCTATCAATGCCAAGGACCTGTTCAACAACCTCATCAACAGAGAACGACTGGGTACCACCGGACTGGGCAACGGCATTGCACTGCCTCACTGCCGCTCCAAAGCCTGCCCGGAGCCAACCGGCCTGTTCATTCGCCTGTCAGAGCCCGTCGATTTTGACGCGGTGGACCGGGAGCCTGTTGACCTGATTTTCGCTTTGATCGTCCCTGAAGAAAGCACTCAGGAACATCTGGATATCCTGAAAGCCCTGGCCCAGCGCTTCACCGATGATTACCTGCTCAGTCAGATCCGGTCAGCTAACTCTTCGGAAAACCTGTATCAGATACTGACAGCACCGGTCTGACGGTCTGTTTGGTTCAACCAGGCGGTTTAACCGGGAAAGGTGCAATCTACACGAACAGCCCAGCGAAAACTGTTCAGCCTCAGAACAACAGCTGACTGGTCAAAAATGACATTTGCGGTGTCAATGATCCGGTTTCGTTTATCGTAGAGATTGCACTGAGCTTCAACATCCCCATACAGCTTATGTTCTTCGGAAGCATTGAGCGTTATGAGCTGAGTACCCGCAAACGTCCGGCTGGATTCTATTTCAAGTGCCTGGGCAGAAGCGGACAGAAGAGTGAAGAGAAAAACGGCGGCTGACTTTGTCATTATTGTACTTCCTACGTATTTTCCGAATCTATACTATCTGATCTCACTCTGCATGAAAAGGCTGCCGGTATTACCTATCCTTGAAATAAAGAAACAGGTTTTAATCTCGTTGAGTTCCTCTATTATTCAACCATTAAAACCTGTTATCCGTTAATAAAAAGCTCCGCAAAAAGGGAACCCCATGAAACTCGTTATCATCAGCGGCCGTTCAGGTTCAGGAAAAAGTGCAGCACTCCATGCCCTTGAGGATCAGGGGTACTATTGTGTCGACAACCTGCCAGCCACCATGCTCAGCCAGCTACCGGAACAGCTTAGCGAAGGAGCCAACGAGCCACCCAGAATGGCAGTCAGCATCGATGTTCGTAATGTTCCCGGAGCCCTGGAGCATTTTCCAAGACTGTTGAAAAAACTCAGACACCAGGGAATCGACTGCCAGGTGCTGTTTCTGGACGCTGACAGCAGTTGCCTGATGAAGCGTTACAGCTCAACCCGCCGCAAGCATCCTCTGACGAATGACAAGGTATCACTGATCGAAGCCATAGACCTGGAAACCAGCCTGCTGGGACCCGTGGCGGCACAGGCTGATATTCGCATCGACACATCGCCACTGTCCGTGCATGAAATTCATGAACAGGTTCGCCACAAGGTCATTGGTGATGGCACCAAAAGCATGACCCTGATGATTCAGTCCTTTGGTTTTAAACACGGTATGCCGGTGGATGCTGACTATGTATTTGATGTTCGCTGCCTGCCTAACCCATACTGGGATGAATCCATCCGGCAATACACCGGACGGGACAAGCCGGTTCAGGACTTCCTTGCCGCAGAACCCATGGTGACGGAGATGTTTGAAGACCTGAAGCAATTCGTGGAAAAATGGTTACCAAGGTTTGAATCCGGCCAGCGCAGCTACATGACTATTGCCATAGGCTGCACCGGCGGACAACACCGCTCAGTCTATATTAGTGAACAGCTGGGAGCCTGGTTCAGCGAACGGTTTGACCGGGTTCAGGTTCGACACAGGGAGCTATCCAAATAATGATCCAGACGCAAGCGACCATCATCAACAAACTTGGATTGCACGCTCGTGCAGCATCCAAGTTTGTCTCGACCACTTCCAACTTTATCAGTCAGGTTAAAGTCGGTCTGAACGGTCGTGAAGTGGATGGAAAAAGCATTATGGCGATCATGATGCTGGCTGCAGGTCAGGGAACCATCCTTGACCTGACGTTTGACGGTGAAGACGAGCAGGAAGCAGCTGACGCACTGTGCAATCTGATCAACGATTATTTTGAAGAAGGTGAGTAAAGGCGTGCAATATGGTCCAGCAACTGCAACTGAGTATCGGAGACAAGGAGCTTAAAGAGCTCAACGAGGCACTGGAACACGGCGTCTCACCGGAACTCAGGCGCATGCTCAACAGCCTTCCGGCGGCTGATGCAGCACACCTGCTGGAATCCTCCCCTCCCAAACTCCGCAGCCTGCTCTGGCGCTTAATCGACCAGGAGCAGGAAGGTGATGTACTGCAGGAACTCAGCGACGAAGTCCGGCAGTTCTTTCTGGACCGGATGAACATTGCCGAGCTTAAGGCCATCACTGACGGTCAGGATGTAGACGACATTGCAGACCTGCTGCAACAACTGCCCGGCACCATCACCCGCAGGGTGCTCGACTCCATGGACAGCCAGGACCGACAGCGGATTGAAGTGGTTCTGTCCTACCCGGAAGATACCGCTGGCGGGCTGATGAACACCGACATGATCACTATTCGCCCCAGCAATACGGTCGATGTGGTGCTGCGCTATCTGCGCCGACACGAGAAAATCCCTGAAATGACCGACAGCCTGCTGGTGGTAAACCGCCGGGATGAATACATAGGCTCTTTGCCTCTCGGTATATTGCTGACGACAGACCCTTCTGCCACCGTCTACGAAGTCATGCAAACCGACGTTACTCCCATACCCGCAGATACCGAAGACACACAAGTCGCCCAGATATTCGAACGACAGGACCTTGTTTCCGCCCCGGTCATCAGCGACAAAGGCAAGCTGCTGGGTCGTATTACCATTGATGATGTGGTTGACGTTATTCGGGAAGAGGCTGAACACTCCATGATGAGCATGGCGGGTCTGGATGATGACGAGGACACCTTTGCTCCCGTCTTTAAAACAGCAAGGCGTCGCGCTGTCTGGCTGGGCATTAACTTAATTACGGCCTTTATCGCTGCCTCGGTCATTGGCATGTTCCAGACCACCATCGACAAAGTGGTCGCACTGGCAGTACTCATGCCGATTGTCGCCGGAATGGGTGGTAACGCCGGAGGTCAGGCTCTTACCCTGGTGATTCGCGGGATGGCGCTTGGACAGATCAGCAGCACCAACCTGCGCTGGCTGCTGAGTCGCGAGCTGGCAGTAGGCTTTATGAACGGTCTGCTCTGGGCCAGCCTGGTTGCCCTGATCGCTTACCTCTGGTTTAACGACCCTATTATTTCCCTGGTGATTGGCTGTGCCATGGTGATCAATTTGAGCGCTGCGGTAATCGTGGGTGCCAGCCTGCCGGTAATTCTGAAGTCTATGAATATAGATCCGTCTCTGGCGGGAACCATTATTCTGACCACCATTTCCGACGTGCTGGGCTTTTTCTCATTTCTTGGGCTGGCGACGCTTTTTTATGCCTGATTACTCTCCGGCCACCATCATGCCTTCAACCAGTACAGAGCCGACCTGAACATTACTACGGGTATCATAATCATTGCCCGCAGCCACAATGTTCATAAACATATCTTTCAGGTTGCCCGCTATGGTGATCTCAGAAACCGGGTATTGAATAATGCCATTTTCTACCCAGAAACCGGCTGCTCCACGAGAATAGTCTCCTGTTACCGTGTTAACCCCCTGCCCCATCAATTCCGTTACCAGCAGGCCCGTTCCCATTTGCTGTAACAGCTCGTTCTGGTCACCGGCATTACTGTCGAGAAACAGATTGTTCACTCCGCCTGCATTGGCAGTACTGGTCATTCCAAGCTTGCGTGCAGAATAGGTTCCCAGCAGATAGTTCGCCAATACACCATCGGTAATAAAATCCTTGGCCCGGGTTGCAAGACCGTCATTGTCAAAGCTGGCGGACCCCAGCGCCTTCTGCAAATGAGGTTGTTCATGAATGCGAACCCAGTCAGGGAAAACCGGCTTATTCAGATGATCCAGCAAAAACGATGCCTGTCGGTAGAGACTGCCACCACTGATCGCTGAGAGAAAGTGAGAAACCAGACCTGACGCCACCTCAGCGGCAAACACTACCGGTACCTGCCCCGTCGGGACTTTCTGACTGCCCAGCCGGTCAACGGTTCGCTGTGCCGCTTTTTTACCAACGCTGACAGCTGAATCCATATCTACTGCATCACGGGCAACGGTGTACCAGTAGTCCCGCTGCATATCGTCGCCCTGCTGACCAATCAGCACGCAACTCAGGCTGTGACGGGTAGAAACATAACTGCCAATAAAGCCGTGACTGTTCCCATAAACACGACACCCTTGGTGTGTTGAGACATTGGCACCGTCAGAATTGGCAATTTTTCCATCAAACTGACGACCCGCATCCTCACACTTAAGGGCCAGCTCAATGGCATCGCTGGCTTCAATTCCCCAGGGATGATAAAGATCAAGGTCAGGCAGGTCCTTAGCCATCAGGTCGGCCTCCGCCAGCCCTGCATCCGGATCTTCAGAAGCATACCCGGCAATATCATAAGCCGCTTTCACGGTTTCCCGAACAGCGTCGGGCGAACTGTCAGACGTGCTGGCAGAGCCTTTCTTTTTGCCACGATAGACCGTTATCCCAAACCCCTGGTCACGATTGAACTCAACGGTTTCCACGTCGCCCATTCTGACACCGACCGACAACCCTGCATCCAGGCTTACACCAACCTCGCAGGCGTCCGCTCCCTGACGGCGGGCTTCATCCAGAATATCGCTCACCAGCGTTTTCAAACGACCTTCTTCTGCTTTTGGGTCCAAATCTGCTTTGGTTGTTGCGCCCATGAAACACCTGCATTCCGGTTTTGTAAAAATGTCCTCCTAAATCCTACCTGTTAAAGCTGACTTTGTGAAAAAAACACGTCGCCTTATCGGCGAATAGAGTAAAATGCGTTATTCCCCGTCGAACAGCTATCAGCGAAAAACGATTGCTTCTGTCATCATCAGACGTCTGACCGATGACGGCAAGTGTGTTTTCATCGCTAAAGTGATCGCTACATTAATAGCGACAATGACAGTTAAAGTGAATGTGTAATGTCTGAACAGAAATTTGACGAATTTGGCGACCCTATTGAGGAGATCATTTACGTCAGCCGTGCCGAGCTCAAGCGTGATATGCAGGAGCTGAAGGATATGGGTGAGCGGTTGATGGAAATGAAACCATCACTGCTGGATAAACTGCCTCTGGGCGAGCGCCTGCGAGCCGCCCTTGATGAGAGCAAGCGCATCAAAAGCAACAATGCCCGAAAGCGCCACCTGGGCTTTATCGGCAAACTGATGCAGGACGAAGACCTTGAACCCATCAGGGAGCTGCTCAGTCGCCTTGATGCCACCAGTGAAGAGTTCAACCGTCGCTTCCACCAGCTGGAACGCTGGCGCGATCGTCTGATCAGTGGTGATAACAAGGTTCTGACTGAGTATCTTGAACAGTATCCGGAAGCAGACCACCAGCACATTCGTCAGCTGGTTCGCAATGCGAAGAAAGAAGCTGACCAAAACAAACCGCCTGCCGCAGCTCGCAAGCTGTTCAAATACTTGCGCGAAGTAGACGAGTTATAAACGTCATTTCAAATCCTGCGGACAGTCTGAAAAAACACCGTCCACCTGCCAGCTCTTTAGCCTGCTAAGGAGCTGTGTGTCGTTTACGGTATAACAGTAAAGCTGGTACCCACCCGCTTTCACGGCTTTAGCGCCAGCTTCTGTCAGCTTTTCAGCATTCACATGAATGCTCACAGCTCCCACCATCTGTGCCTTATGGCACCAGTTTCGGGGCAAGGTTTCAAACAGGCAGCCAATTTGGTGTTCACAGCGCCCCCTGAACAATACCAGTGCCTTATGATTAAAACTGGAAACCAGCAACTTCTCCACTGGAAAGTCTGCCTGCTCCAAAGCAGTGATCACCTGGTCAACCAGCCGGTGCAAGTCACAACGGTTAGGCTTTAACTCCAGATTCAACCCCAGCCCCAGAGCTTTAATCAGGCTCAGGGCTTCATCCAGTTCGGGAACCTTCTCCCCACGCCACTGCTCAGAGTGCCAGCTGCCTGCATCCAGTGATTTAAGCGATATCAGGGTCTGCTTCTTCAGATGACCACGACCATTAGTCGTACGGTTAAGACGGGGATCATGGAACATCACTGCCGCCCCGTCACCCAGCAACGTCACATCCAGTTCGACCCATTCCAGTCCCAGCTCTGCCGCTGTGCGAATGCCTGCCAGCGTATTCTCAGGCGCCAGACTCGCCACCCCCCGATGACCAATCATTTCACTCATCAACAGGTTCATGCGTATTTCCTATTTCCCTGTGTAAAAACCTTAACAGCGTCAACATTAACAGGGTTTTCTTCCAGCGCAATGAACAAATCTTGGCAAGGACACAATACTGTCCGACTCGTTACAGAACTGCCTTAACTCACTCAACAGCTGCCGGAACGCTTCTTTTTCCAGCAACCCTTCTTCCAGCAGCCCTTTTCCCAGAGCCTCCAAGGTCAGAGGAACAAACAGCTTGCCTTCACCTTCCAGGTAAACCAGGTTTTCCACTTCAACATGAATACGCAGAAGCTTCAGTTTCCGCAACATGGAAGGCAGCCACCGGCCACAATCCGAATGGCCACCACGAATATCTATAATTCGCGCCAACAGTCCGGCACTTTTTTGATAAGCCGCATTGTCAGGCCAGCAATACTGACCTTCGCAATCAATGGTCTGTGCAACAAACAACCCTCCCGGTTTCAGATACCGGGTTAATTTGCGAATCGACGCTTCCGGGTCAGAAAGGTGTTCCAGAACATGGCGGCAATAAATCAGGTCGAACTGCTGGTCAAAAACCAGGTCATTGATCTCAAGATCAAGCACACGAAAATTCACGTCCCGGGAGTCAGAGAACTTTTTTCGTGCCAGCTCTATTGACTCTTCATCCATATCAAAGCCTGTCACAAAACCACCCTTCCCCAGCAAACCCTGTAAATGACGGGTAATAGCCCCTGCGCCACAGCCTGCCTCAAGACAACTCATACCTTCTCTGACGCCCTGGGTCACAAGGAAATTCTGGCTTGAAGGCCAGCTGAGGCGGGTCAATATCTCAAGCCGGGAAGCTCCCAGAACGCCATGAACAAATGCATAGTGCAAACCTCCCGGTGACTCCGTCATTTTGTTACCGCCATTGTTGTATTAAAAGCTGTTATTCAAGGACTTATACAAAACAGATACAGAGTAGATCATTCAGGGGCATTTTTTTGTCTATGCTGAAAATCAACCTAATCTGGTAACAGGTAGCCCCGATGGATGACATACTGCTCAGTATTGATGTGGGAAGTGGCAGTTTGCGTTGCGCCCTGGCAAACACTGAAGGAAAAATTCTGGCACAGCAGAAACACGCTATTCGCTGCTGGAGACCTGCTGGCAGAATGGGCTTTTCATCGGATGATATCTGGAGCAGTCTGGTCGACACCATAAAGAACCTGATTTCTCTTTCCAGCTACGAACCAGGCTGTATACGGGGCATAGGACTCGATACCACAGCTTCCATGCTGTTTCTTACGGCCGACATGAAACCCATTGCCATGCCAGACAACCCGGAGTGCGATGTTTATGGTTGGATGGACCACAGGGCGCTGCCACAGTCAGAGCAGTTTTCAGCCATCATGCGCCGCACCGGCGGCAACCAGAGAATGATTCCCGAAACCAATATTGCCCGGGCGCTCTGGCTGAAACAGGCTCATCCTGAACTCTGGAAGCAATGCTACTGCATCATTGACCTGAGTGACTATCTGGTCTGGAAACTGACCGACGAATTAACCTTTACCAACGGCTCACTCTCCCGACGTTTTGACGAACCCTTACTGGAAGCAGTGGACTTTATCGACGTTAAAGAACGCTTTCATGGCATTCACCTGCCCATTGGAGCTGCGGTTGGCGAAGGGTTGGGTAAAACCGTCGCAAAATCTTTAAAAATTCCTGTTGGTACTCCTGTTGCCAGTGCCATCATCGACGGATACGGCGGCACACTGGCCACGATTCTGTCCCGGAGTGAAAACGAACCCGCCAACCCTCCTGACACTGCTCTTAAACGACTGAGCATGATTGTAGGAACTTCCACCATTTATATCGCAACCAGTAGACAGCCTGAAACTATTTACGGGGCATGGGGACCTGTCCCATCGGTATTACCTGACCTTTACCACAATACTGTCGGACAAAGTGCCGCAGGTATTCTGCTGGATTACATTCTTGCCAACCACCCCGCACACGAACTCGCCAGCAACCGGGCAAGACAAAAGGGACTCAGCATCACAGACTACCTGAATGTCCAGCTTGAAAAGATGGCGGGAGAACAACCCATCGCCAGCCTGAACCAAAACATTCACATGCTGCCCTACTTTGCCGGCAACCGAACCCCCAGGATGAACATGACCCTGACAGGAATGCTCAGTGGGTTAAAGCTGGATAACAGTGAAGACAATCTGGCATTACACTATCTTTGTACCATTCAGGCTCTGGCACTGGGCGCCCGACACAACATCGAAACCCTGATCTCAGCAGGTTATGAGTTTGACCTTCTGACTCCGGCAGGTGGGCTGGCGAAAAATCCGCTATTTCTGGCAGAGCACTGCAATGCAACCGGGTTGCCCGCTGCCATTCCAGAGCAGCCCGATGCGATGCTGTTATCCGGAGCAATGACGGCAGGGCTGGCTGCGAAACTGTTCTCTGACTGGACTCATGCCATCCAGTCGGTCAGCCGTTACGAAAAGATCATTAATCCCGACCCGGAGCTGGCGGACTATTACGAAAGAAAATACTGTGTTTTTCTGGAGATGTACGAAGACCAGATGAAATACAGAAAGATAATGAAGAAGGACTGAACACTGAGAAATTTATGAACGAAAAAACCCGTTACCAGAACGGTAACGGGTTTTTAAATTTGGGGTGGACAATGGGGCTCGAACCCACGACCGCTGGAATCACAATCCAGAGCTCTACCAACTGAGCTATGCCCACCACTATTTGTCTTTCAGGCGCTTACTCTCTGAGTAAACTCGTTGCTGACAAGCACCTTTCGAAGAAGCCTCTGTTAAAAACAGTTGCTGACCGCCTCAACCAGACGTCGCTTAGTATAAGGATTACGTTTTACGATGCAAGTATTTTTTTCATCTTTAAAAACAGTACCTTGGCATTGATTCTGAGTGTCAGGGACAAAAGAGGGGAGTCAGGGTTCCGCTACAATTCTACCGTTTTGAGCTACCATCTATAAAGCTGAAAACCAGCACAGTGCATCCAGGATGGTTCAGGTGTGCCTCCCTTAAAATGAGCCTGCCATCATTCATCTTTTTGAAAAACGACAAAAGCCATATAAAGAACAAAGAAGCGCGTCAGAAAAACATAGTTGTGATCATTTGCAATAAATTAATAAGACTATTAAAGAGCAGGAGTTAAGCGCTTGCCGCATTACCTTAATCATTCTATTTGTATGTATAAAGCTCGATCCGACTCATAGAAACGTTAAACAACTTAGCTAACGATTATTCTACAAAACACGCTCTCTATGTAATAAAACCCAACAAAATCTTTATTTAACTTTAAAAAACACCTGAATTGATAAAGAATTATTTTAATAAAAAACTGATTAAAAAATTCTTTGATCTGAAACAGTTTTGAAACCAGTGTTGTTTATCTTTTCAGCTTGAAAAAAAATTATTGGCAATGTTAAAGTCTTGTCCGACTTGCTTCCTAACTTCTGATTATAAACTGAGGACAGTATGAAAAAATTAGTTTCTGGTGTTGCTGCAACTCTGGCTGTTTCTTTTGCAATGAACGCTGCTGCTGTTGACCGTATCGGTTTTCAGGCTCGTGAGCGCCTGGAAGGTGAAACTGCAGAACTGACTGAAAGCCTGGGCCTGAACGCTGAGCAGTCTGCTAAAATCCTGGACCTGAAACTGAACCTGTTTGCCAGCAACCGCGATGCTCGTAACGAACTCGGCGCAGGCACTTCTGAATTCGCCGAAGCGCGCAATGCAAACCGCAATGCTTTCCGTGACGAGCTGAAAGACTCTCTGACCAAAGACCAGTACAATCAGATGCGTGCTCTGAACAACTCTTAATTTGAGTTATTTTGACCTGATTGCTTTTATAGTAATAAGGTCAAGCTACCATGGCTTGATTCAACAGAAATCAAACCATGGTAGAAAATGATTATTCCTTTCCTGCAAAATAACCAATCCATTTTATTTCGCAAAAAACAGCCTTCCCGTGTAACAAAACCCAACAAACCTTTAGCCAACCCAAAGAAATTAAAGGATCAGCAAAAAAAATATTTTAATGAAAACTCCTTTGATCTAAAGCAATTTTAAAATCAGTGTTATTTATCTTTTCAACTTGAAAAAAAATTATTGGTAATGTTAAAGTTTTGTCCAACTTGCTTCTGAACTTATGATTATAAACTGAGGACAGTATGAAAAAATTAGTTACTGGTGTTGCTGCTACTCTGGCTGTTTCTTTTGCAATGAACGCCGCTGCTGTTGACCGTATCGGCTTTCAGGCTCGTGAGCGTCTGGAGCGTGAAACTGCAGAGATGACTGAAAACCTGAGCCTGTCCACAGAACAGTCTGAAAAGATGCTGGAAATCAAATCCGTACTGTTTGCCAGCAACCGCGATGCCCGCGATGAATTTGGCGCTGGCTCCGCTGAATTTAATGAAGCCCGCAAAACAAACATGCGTGCGTTCCAGCAAGAACTGCAAGACACTCTGACTGAAGATCAGCTGAAAAAGCATCGCGCCAGCCGTTCTTAATTTCTCTTTAGAGAAAACTCCGATATCCGGGGCATCCACTGGATATCGGAACGACTTCCAGCTTTTTCCAGTCATTCTATCCATTTAATTTCATCAGCATTCCACAGCGGCGACTTGTCTTCAGGCGCACCGTTGTAATTAATGGTAATTTCTTCATTGGCAGGAATATTCCGAAGTGCCACAAACTCCAGAACCTGATCGTCCAGATCAATACGATACAAGGCATTAGGCGTATAGGAATGATTATAAATAGAGCCAAGACCCAGGGCTATCGCGCCATCCTTCTGGTCTTCCCCCCAGCAAAAGTAATAGTTAAACAAAACAGTATTATCGAGCAGGGAAGTTTCTTCCTCTGGTATCACCAGCACTTCACAGCGTTCAATCACCTGGTTCCGCTGAATTTTCTTCGATGAATAAACACCCCGACCCTTTGTGTCCCTGGTTGCTACGTACAACATTATGCCTTCCCTTTATAGTTATACTGCATCAGTTCAATGTTCATCAGCAGCCCCAACCTGTCTGTTGCTAAACAAATGTCAGGGTATTTATAATCCGCCCACTTCTAATCCTGCCACTTTTTTGTGACATTCCCAAGGTTCTGTACCATGAGCATTGAAAGCACCCTGCTGCAACGTTGCGACTCCAAATGTGAGCTGTGCGCAGCCAGTCAGCATCTGGATATTTTTGAAGTACCACCTGTAAGTGAATCTTCAGCGGATCGCTCGGTTATGATCTGTGAAATCTGCCGTAACCAGATCAATCAGCCCGAAACCCTGGACGCCAACCACTGGCGCTGCCTGCACGACAGCATCTGGAGTCCTTACCCGGCTGTTCAGGTCATGGCATGGCGCATGCTGAACCAGCTGTCGTCTGAAACCTGGGCTCAGGACCTGCTGGATCAGATGTATATGGACGAAGAAACCCTGGAATGGGCAAAAGCTGGCATGCCTGAAGAAGACGACGATACGCCTCCAACTCTGGACTGCAATGGTACCCGTCTTGAGGCAGGTGACACCGTTACCCTGATTAAAGACCTGGTGGTTAAAGGCGCTGGCTTTACAGCCAAGCGTGGTACCGCTGTTCGCAATATTTCCCTGACCTCCAACCCTGAGCATATTGAAGGTCGCGTTAACGGTACCCGCGTTGTTCTGCTTAGCTGCTACATGAAAAAATCCTGACCACAACGCATCAGGATAAGACTTTTTACCCGCCGCCCGGGGCGGGTAAAAACACAGTTAAGTGTCGCTCATTACAATCCCTGACAAAATAGACGTCACTTCTTGTATACGCTGTTCAAAGCTCGCCTTGCTGGCACGCTCATGAATCGTATGGTCGCCATCGCCAAATGGTCCAAAGCCATCCAGCGTCGGAACTCCGGCTGAAGAAGCAACATTGGCATCACTGACTCCCCCACGCTTTTCAACCGGTAGCGAATAACCCAATATCTGCCCGATTTCTTCAAGCAACTGCTGTTGCCGGGGTGAACTTTCCATCACATCTCTCTGCAATCCGCCGGACATACTGATCGATACACCGTCAACCGCAGGCTCATCCAACAACTGATCAATCGCTGCCAGTACCCGATCTCTCTCACTTCCCCGGGTAAAGCGAAACTCAATCACCAGCCTGGCATGAGGGGAAACCGTATTGGCACCTATGCCTCCGGACATTTTTCCCACATTAACCGTGGTTCCCAGCTCAAGGTTTGTCAGATTCGTTAAATCAATCAACATGCGGGCAGCGGCTAAGTTGGCATCACTGCCTTCCGTGTAATGGTTTCCGGCATGCGCTGCCTTCCCGGTAAAGTCAAGATAAATAGTAGCAACGCCTTTCCGGGCAATAACTACTTCGCTGTTTGCGCCAGCCGCTTCAAAAACAAGGCAGGCATCGTATTCTTTTACCAGCCCGGCAGTCAGGTGCTTGCTGTCGTCGCTGCCTGTCTCTTCGTCACTGACCAGCAACATATCAATATTATGCAAGCCGCCATACCGTTGATGCAGCTGACGTAATGCATTCAAAGCTACCCAGTTACCGCCTTTCATATCGCAGACACCGGGACCGTAAATCCAGTGTTCATCTTCTTTAAACTGCTCGAAGCTGCCTGCTGGAAAAACCGTATCAAGATGCCCCAGCAACAGCACCTTTCGTCCGTCACGCTCTGGTGCCACAAAGTGCAGATGATCACCAATATCTGTCCGCTGGTAGCGTTCCGTACGATACCCCAAAGCTTCCATCCATTGAGAAAACACCCGACCGTTCTCATCAACTCCGGGTTTATTTTTGGTATAGGAATTCAACGCAACAATTGAAGCTAATTCTTTGAAGTCCACTTTTATTACAACCGTATGATTTTCTTAAATCCGTTTGCACACAAACAGCCATAAGCAGAAATAGTACTCTTAAACCTGACCAGAGAGACAGCCCTCAAATGTAAATATCTGTTAATTTGTTAAATTGAAAAATATTACTTAAAAGGTTAACTTTCGCCCTGAAAAGCGCTATATTCCTGAACCATCAGGTACAGCCAAACGACGCATACAGCCTATCACGCAAGGGCTGTGGACGCTCTACAGCTGTTCTTATGGGAGGAAGTGATAGCCTGATTGCCTTATAGCCCGATTAACATCTGTACGACTCATCAACTAAAAAGCAGCGATTTGATGACAACTTTTGTTAGCGGTTTCGCCCTGCATTTTATGCGACTGGCAACCAGCTATTACCTGATCTGAGAAAACTGAATCACAAATTACTCAGCACCGCAGGACACAATTATGTCTAAGCATACCGTTGGACTCTGGCTTTACCAGAATGGCGGGGGGGACGTCATCCAACGAAAATTGATAGACCGTTTAAGGGAGCGGGATATCGGCGTTATTTCCGGACTAAATCTGGCTCAGGCAATGGCTCACCAGGGTTCCATTATTTGTAATGGTGTATTGATGGAAGACCTGGACCTGTTTTATACCTATAACGCAGGTCAGCAAACCCAGTACCAGATGTATCTTTATGAAATGTTGGATCGCTGCATACCCATCATCAATAACTACAAGGCATTTGCCCTGACAGAGGACAAATTTAAAACGTCCCATCTGCTGCGTCGTCATGGCATCAATACGCCGGATTACTGCCTGTGTCGGCACAATAATCTGGAAGCCCTGCGTGCTACCATGGCGGACTGGGGTGGTCGCGCCGTCTACAAACCCACCGATGGCTGGGGCGGTACTGGAATAGTAAGGCTGGAAAACGAGAGTTCACTGGACATGCTCCAGCCGTTTATCAACCAGATTGATGTGCAGCATTTCTTTGTAGAGCGCTTTATAAAAAACGACCATACCGATTACCGCATCGATATTGTCGATGGTGATTTTGTAGGCTGCTATGGTCGTAAAGCGCCAAAAGACGACTGGAAAACCAATATCACCAGTGGCGGCAGCATCATCAGGCGCGAACCCAACGATGAAGTAGTCAAACTGGCTTTAAAAGCAGCGAACGTCACTGGTCTGGAAATTGCCGGAGTCGATCTGATTTACGACCAGGAACATGAAGAATACGTTGTGCTGGAAGTTAACGGTATCCCTGCCTTCGCTACTCCGGATCAGGAAGAGTTCGGTCTGGACTTCAATGATCTCAAGATTGAAAAAATCACCGATCTGATCGAAAGAAAAGTGACCGTTAACAAATTGCTGGACCCCAAGTTGCAGCATGACAATACAGGTATTGAGGCTGAGGAGCAGGAACATGTCATCGGTTAAAGGAAAACTGCCCACTATCGGATTACTGTACCTGGATCATGTACTGCGCTTCTTCGACCGGTCCAACTTTAAAGGCTGGCCGGATAAAATTGAAACAGTCGTTTACCACTGGGGCAATGATCAACAGCGCTTTATTAACGAAGTAAAGCGCAAGAAAATTGATGTGCTTATCGGGAATATTCCTGCGACAGCCTACGAAACCTTCAGGGAAGTGGCCCGGGCTTTACCAGACGTGCGGTTCCTGCCGGATCTGGACACCCAGTTTGCCAACAAGTCCAAGGAAAACGTCACGCACTTCTGTGAGAAATATGACCTCGCCGCTCCGGATACGCGCGTATTCTATGAGCAGGATGAAGCCAGAACGTTCCTGAGCCAGACCAGTTTCCCGAAAATCATCAAACGTTCCTACGGCCCGTCGAACTACGGTGGCTACTACGTTCACAAGGTAGACAGTGAAGCCGAAGCCCTGGAGCTGCTGGCTGAGAAACGCTATTACCCGGTCTACCTGCAGGACTTTATCCCCATGAAGGCGGACATCCGGGTGATGCTGATTGGTCACAAACCGGTGTGTGCCTTCTGGCGTCGACCACCTGAAGGCGAATGGCTGACCAACACCTCCCAGGGCGGCAGCATGGACTACATGAATGTGCCAGCGGAAGCGCTTGAGCTGGCAGTTCGCGCCTCCAAGGCAGCCAATGCTGAATACTGGGCCTGCGATATTGCCGTCAGTTTCGATGACGAATACCGCATACTGGAATGCGCGACCGCCTTTGCCGCCTTCCCTTATATTCGTGACTGGATCGGTCAGTACCTGATGTGGAAGCTGTCATCCGGGACAATGCCCCAACCCAATATTCCCCTGTACAACTGGGAAGAACTGGGCAAAATCTCATCTTCTGTTCTGCGTACCATGCGTTACATCAACTTTGGTCGTAAGGCTGACCAGCAGGCGATGACAGATACCGGTGAAACTTATTACGAAATGGACGACGATAACTACCCAATTATCGACACCCATGACCGCTATAAAGAAGAGTGGCCCAGCGAGCAGTGGAACCGGCAGGATAACTACGCCTCTTCCCACGCGGTCTCTTCGCGCACGGTTTCTTCCTGCCAGCCCATCACGGCTGCCACTGAAGCCCTGTTCGAAGAGCAGCAGGCTGATACAGGCATTGAAGACGTACCTGTTCCAACGATCATCAGCATTGAAGTGCATGAAGCTGCACCAGTACCAGCCGCAACAGAAACAGCACCAGCACCAAAGCCAGCGCTGAAAACAACTGTGATGACTGCCGGAACCAGATCACCGTTTGACCTTTCCGAGCGAAAGCTGATTGAAGTGCTGAGTTCTGCCCGGGGTGTCAGCGAAGGACTGGCGCTGAAAATAGTCACCAGCCTGGGGAGAGAGGGTGTTATCCATGCACTGAAAAACGAACCGGATCAACTGACGGCAGTGAAAAATGTCAAAGCACGAAAGCTTGCCCACATCCTGAAGTCTTGGGAAAATCATCTTCAGAATTATTAACGTCATTTGTCGTTTTGGTTCAGGATAATAAAACAGGGGCATTTACCCAAATGCCCCTGATCCCAAGAATAACAAGCCTGTGGCCCTATGAAACAACAATATATTTCGTACCGTGAAACCATCGAGTTTCTCAATAAAGCCATGGGGGAACACCCCGACCTTATCCGCCTGCAAAGCATTGGAGAAACCTGGGAAGGTCGCCCAATCATGCTTGTGACCATTTCTAATGATGTCGCCTACGCCAATGAAAAGCCGGCTTTGCTCTACACGGGCACTATCCACGCCAGAGAGTGGATAGGCATTGAACTGGCGACACAGTTTGTCCAGTATGTCATCGATCACTACAAAACCAACCCAAAGCTGTTTAACGCACTGACCCGCAACACACTTTACATGGTTCCCTGCCTGAACCCTGACGGGTTTGAATATTCACGCCGCCACTTCTCTTTCTGGCGGAAAAACCGCAGGGACAATGGCGATGGCACCTTTGGTGTAGACCTGAACCGTAACTTTTCCGTTCGTTTCCGTAAAAGTCAGGACACAAGCTCCAACATCTACGGCGGTCCGGAACCGTTCTCAGAACCGGAAACCCGGGCAATAAAAGAGTTTGTCGACAAACACCCCAACATTACCATCTCCCTGGATTACCATTCTCAGGGCAATGTCTTTTTTCCGGCACACAAGTTCAACCACGAAGAAGAGATAGAAGGCACCGACCTGAATCAGCTTTGTGCCAATATGGCCAGTGAAATCAGCAAGGTGACCGGCCGTCAGTATGGTATTCACAGGGGCAAACCACCGCTCAACCTGATACACGGCAGCGGACGTGAGTATTATTACAACAGGGGCATACTTGCCACCGTCGTAGAAGTAGGCACCCGGAACATTCCTGATTACCTGATCAATATGAAACAGAGCGTGGATGAAAACATACCTGCGGTTCTGTACGCCCTGGAGTCTGCCATCAATTACTCGCCAAAGGCTCCGGCAAGAGTCTCTGGTTTTCTCGCAGAACAGGTTGGTATGAACGAGGTCTGTCTGAAATGGGAACATGAGAGCCAGTCCGACTGTTTTTTTGAAATTTACCGAACCCCTTCCCCCAAGCATCCCTGCACCAATGCTAATCGTGTTGCCATTACCCGCGCTCATTTCCACCGGGATATTCAACTGAACAGCGGCCAGCGTTATTTTTACACCGTCAGGGCTGTTGACCGGGCCAGTGGCATCAAGTCACCTTTTACGCCTGCCCTGAAGCTGAAAACCCTGTTGGCTGGTGATGAATTTTCACACACTCTGTTCCCGGCCCGGTCTGATGTCGGTTATGTTGGTGAAAAAACCCCTTCACTGAACAGCAAACATTTTGGCTATAACTCCCTGTTCGTTGGCGTGAACCATAATAAAGGCCACTGCCTGGGTGTTATTGCTTACAATCTGGAAAATCTGCCTGCCGATACCCATATTAAAACCGCCCGTTTCTCGCTTTATCCAATGAACCGGGTCAACGCAAAGATCGAAAAATACGGCGAGTGGTCAGTATCTATTCTTGATGCCAGCGAAATCAGCGATCTCACCAGCTATGAACAAATTGCCGGTGCAACGGTCATTCAGACTCTGGGGGATGCGATTCCCTCCGATCAGCTGACACAGGGAATATGGACTGAATGGAATTTCACCGGCACTGAACGTCGCATCCTGCAACAGCAGATTGCGTCCGGCCGGATTCTTCTGCGGATTGAAGGCCCGGATACACTGCCAAGGGGACATGATTCCCAGATGATGCAGTTTGATATAGGTTACGGTCGCTTTGGCGCAGGTATCCACTATCGCCCCAACCTTGAAATTATCTATACCCGAACCAGTCAGCAGCTTAACCTTGAGCCTGAAAATCTGCACACGATTGCCCGCAAGGAAGTCGTAGAAGGAAAGCTGAAGTCGGGCTTTGACAGCCGTGGTGATAAAGTTTACGGACACCTCAGTTTCAACCTCGATCAATTGCCTGACCCGGAAAAAACCGTTGTCACTGAAGCCTATGTAGAGCTGAAAGCAAAAAACCGGCTCAAAACCCGTAAAGATATCCGCTTCACCATTGAGATGGCTGAGCTGGAAGAGCTGGCTTATGACGATGTTCTGAACCGACAGCAGATCGAGTACATAGGGTACGAAGTCAGCAATACTGACCTGAAAGCAAACGCTGCCCACTGCTTTATGTTTGACAGCTACTGTCGTCAGATTCTGGAACAGCTGCACAGCCGTAACATGCCGGTCTACCTGATTGTACGACCAACCACTCCCAGCCAGGAGCGCAATGCCATTATTGACTGGCATGGAAAAGGCGAAAACTGGCAGGCAAAGCTGGTCATCAAATATATTGAGCGGCGCAAAAAGCCACTTCCACCACCAACCGCGTTGACGGCCTCGTTAGACAGCGACTCAGGCCGCGTCCGGCTCACCTGGAAAAAACCGGATGATCCGGACTTTGTTGGCTGCTATGTGGTCAGAAACCGTTTCCATCCACCCCGCTCTCCGCTGGATGGAGTAAAACTGTATGGCGGCAGGGACGAGTACACACTGGACGACTTTGGCAACCCTAACATCGCCAAATATTACGCAGTGTTCAGTTATGACAGTGTTCCCAACTACTCTGCTCCAGCCACAGTATTGTTCAGCCTTAACGAAGTGATACCGGTTCTTGAGGATGAGGATTATGAAACTCAGGAGGATGAGGAGGAACGACTGAGTCGTGGTGAAGAAAACGAAGAAACCTCACTGGTAAAAGCCTGATAAAGGGAGCACCGCTCCCTCTTTATTTTGCTGTCGCCGCTTCTGCCGCTCTCTGGCAGGCCGGTCTCTGGTAAAGCCGCTCCCGGTATTCCTGATACGGCTCAGGCACCTCAAACTCAAACCGCAAAGCCCAGTTAATGGTTTGCGCCAGCAGAATATCAGCGCAGGTAAAGTGGTTACCAACGACATATTCCTGACCGTCCATATACTGATCCAACGCCTTCAGGGAACGTTTGAACTCCCACTGTGCCGTTTCGAGAACCGCTTCTACCCGGTAATCTTTCGGCAATACAAAACGGTGTTTACCTGTCGTCCATAATGGCTGCTCAAGGTCTGACAAGACAAAAAAACAAAATTCGTCGTATTTTGCCCGCATCGCATTGTCGACCAACGGCATAAGCTGCTTTTCAGGTGCCAGGGCGGCGATATAGTTAACGATAGCGGCGCTTTCGGTTAATACCAGATCATCGTGAACCAGCGTTGGAATTTTTCCCTGGGAGTTCAAAGCCAGATAGGAAGGGTGACGGCTGCCACCTTCATCAGGCTGACCAATTTTGACATGGTGATATTCAAAATCGAGCCCGGCTTCCTCAAGCGCCCAAAGCGCACGGAATGAACGTGCCTGACCAGAGCCGTACAAACTAATCATAGGTATTGTCTCGTTGTTATTAGAGGGTTAGGGATTAGTGTCAGACTATTCTGCGCTTTTGCTACTCAGTTGGAAAGTGCTATAAAAAAGCGGACGCCCAATCACTCAGGCGTCCGCTTTTTATGCATTAAACGTCAAGCTTATGAATGATCTTCACGATGACGTGGCTTGCGAGGGGCATTGCTATGTGAAGAGCCGCGGGAAGCATTGCTGCGACGGTCACGGTCACGACGGAATTCACCATCGCGGCGGCGACGGCGAGGACGTTCTTCACGGACACTGCCGTCGTCTACCCACACGCTCATTTCCAATGGCTTGTTGCGTACCTTCACCTGCTTCAGGGAAGCCAGTGTCGAGTCGTCCATGCCTTCTGGCAGATAGATAGAGGAGCAGCGTTCGAACAGACGGATATGACCAATGTTCTTACCGGGAATCTTGCTTTCGTTAGCAATTGCACCGACCAGATCGCCCGGGTTGATACCCTGCTCACGACCCACTTCAACGCGGTAACGAACCATGCCTTCGTTGTCTTCACGACGATCACGACGTGGGCGGTCGCCACGATCACCGCGCTCTCCACGACGGTCATCTCGCTCACGGCGCTGACGCTGTTGACGCTCAGGCTCTTTGCCGTCCGGGAACGGACGTTCTTTCTGCGCCATAAAGCACAGAGCCGCTGCCAGATCTTCCGGGCTCATATCGCCTTCAGTCATCAGCTCATTGACGATGTTACGGAAGTCGGCCAGTTTCTCGTCGCCCAGTTCCAGAGACTTGGTAACGTCTTCCTTGAACTGACGGATACGCATGTCACGTACGTCACGCATGGAAGGCAGACGCATATCATCAATACGCTGGCGAGTTGCGCTCTCAATCGCACGCAGCATACGGCGCTCACGATGAGTTGCAAACAGAATCGCAGTACCCTGACGGCCCGCACGACCAGTACGGCCAATACGGTGTACGTAAGCTTCGGTATCGTAAGGAATATCGTAGTTCACAACATGAGACATACGCTCAACGTCCAGACCACGAGCCGCTACGTCAGTCGCAATCAGAATATCCAGAGAGCTTTTCTTCAGACGGTCGATCACTTTCTCACGCAGCGCCTGAGACATATCGCCGTTCAGGGCAGCGGCAGAGAAACCACGGGCTTCCAGCTTTTCAGCCAGTTCAACAGTGGCGGTCTTGGTGCGTACGAAGATGATCATGGCGTCGAATGGCTCGACTTCCAGGATACGGGTCAGGGCGTCCAGCTTGTGATAGCCACTCACCATGCACACTTTCTGGGTGATGGTGTCTACGGTAGCGGTCTTGGACTTGATCTCAACAGTCACCGGGTCGGTCAGGTGAGTATCAGCAATTTTACGGATCTGACGCGGCATGGTCGCAGAGAACAGGGCCACCTGACGCTCGTCTGGTGTCTGTTCCATGATCCATTCGATATCGTCAACAAAGCCCATGCGCAGCATTTCGTCGGCTTCATCCAGTACCACCGCTTTCAGGTCGTCCAGTTTCATAGAACCGCGACGCAGGTGATCCATGACACGTCCCGGAGTACCTACGATAACCTGAGCGCCGCGCTGCAGGCCGCGCAGCTGACCACGCATATCCTGACCACCGTAAACCGGCAGTACGTGAAAACCGGGCATGTGACGGGCATAGCGCTGGAAGGCTTCGGCAACCTGGATCGCCAGTTCACGGGTAGGCGCCAGCACCAGAATCTGCGGGTGACGTTTTTTAGTGTCTACACGAGACAGCAGCGGCAGAGCAAACGCAGCGGTTTTACCGGTACCGGTCTGTGCCAGGCCCAGCAAATCCTTACCTTCCAGCAGATGAGGAATACTTTGCGCCTGGATAGGAGAAGGGGTTTCGTAACCGACATCCTGTACAGCTTTGATCACTGCAGGGGCAAGAGGCATTTCCGCAAAGGAAGGAACGGTTTCAGTATCGGACATCGAGTGCTCCGTAATTAAGGCTTATATAAGAACCAGCATGCGCAACAGGGGATCGGACTAACTGCCGGACAGGCCCTTACAAACGGACAGACTTCCGGTCTTACGCTTGAATCCTGCTAATAAACGCTGGTAGTCCGCTTTAGCTAAAGCGGGTCATGTGAGTGTCCATGACTTCGTTGAAGATCCTGAGAAAGGAGTTCGTGCTGATCGGCGCGGCTTATAAAACACTGGCCACCAAAGGCTACGGAGTACCCGGACGTCTCGTCTGGTGCCTGCCTCCGGACATAGCTGGCACAAATAGCCAAGTGCAAACGGGGCAAACACAGCGGGGATTTCATTGACTCATGTCAATTCCTATCCCTCGAAAGGGCGAGCATTCTACATGCTTTTTCGGAATATTTGTACTGTTTTCCGCCGTGAGTGTGCAGGGGTTTATGTGTATAGAGGCTTGTGGGTGCGAAATATCCGGAAGGTCGGGTCTTCACCTGTCGGGAAAACAGGAGAAGATTCACGCGATCAGAACTGGGACGGATTTTTACCTGAAATGCCACGATAAAATGCCTGAATTTCAGCCAGGTCTTTCTCATAGTCACCGGTAGGCTTAAACAGTGGACCAAAACCTGCTACTTTTCTTTTGTAGTCAAGAAATGCCATGGCAACCGGCACATTGGCACCGTTGGCAACATGATAGAAGCCACTTTTCCACTTCGTCACCTTGCCACGGGTTCCTTCAGGAGACAGGGCAATAAACAGATCATCATTCTGGTTAAACTGGTCGATGGTTTGTTGTACCAGCCCTGTATGTTTGCTGCGCTCGACCGGAATACCTCCCAGAAAGCGCATGATGGGACCAAGAGGCCCTTTGAACAACGAATTTTTCCCCATCCAGAATACTTTCAGCCGGAAAGAAAAGGCCATCAGCATCATGAACACGAAGTCCCAGTTACTGGTGTGGGGGGCGGCGATCACAACACACTTGCCAACATCGGGCAACTGGCCTTCTTTCTTCCAGCCTCTCAGTTTAAGGATGGCATTGGACAGCAGGCGCAGTGTGGTGTTGATCACCGGAGTATCAAATATGGTACGACGCATGAATACACATTCAGGAAGTAAGTTATCTGGCTGGATTATACCGATGCATTACCAAACCTCTATATAGGGTTTGTATCTAACTGCAAAACAGGCTGTTGAGGTGGGCTTCAGGATTATTTCCAGATCAGTTTACGTATGCCTGTAACATACTTGGAATGTCGCGAAGCGATCATGGGGTCAGGTTCCCATCAAATCAGACAATTCATTTTCAAAATCTCCGGCCGCCTTTAGCTCCAGCAAATAATATTGCCCTAAAGGCTGAGACTGGATCAGATTGGGCCGATCGCTGTAACGCTGGTCATAAACGACAATATTACTGTCTATGGTCGCTCTGATTTTCTGGCAGGCTGAAAGATAATATTCCCTGCTGTAAGAGCAGATCAGAACAGGCATCACACCATTACCCAGAATTATCCGTGCTTCCTCGGGCAACTGGTTGTAACAATCTCTTAACACCGTACGCCAGCTGCTGTTTTCCTGCTGTAAATCAAGAGGCGCATCAAAGATTATCTTGCGCCCTTTACCTGATTTTTTCAGCTTGAATTCCAGCTTTGCCCTGCTGCCGTTATCAATATCTCCATACCAGCGTATGCGATTTTTTTTCCGCTGACTAATCCCATTCAGATTTGTTTCATACATAGCCAGATCACAGCTGTCCAGATACAGGCTATTAACAACCCTCGGAGCATAGTGAGTTGAAAACAACAGAGGATGGGTCTTGAGCCATACCTGAAACCTCTGGGCCTGCGTCATTGGTATTGGAATTTTAACTTCAAACCTGAATTCATCCATTACTTTGGCTTTTCCGATTTCATGATGCCTTTGTACAATGCTTTTATATTCACATCTTCAGAGCCCAAAGCATCACCATCAATCGTCATGACACTGCCTTTTTCAACCAGTGCCTTATCGACGCAGTTAAACCGGACGCAGGAAATATCGTTCGCGATTAATGAAGCCGGACCAAAAATAGGCTTTTTGGTATAACTCATAAGCGAATACTCTTTTATGCGCTCAAGGGTTACATTACTGGCTATCACTTCAGACCGGTCTTTTACAGCGATTGCAACATTGCTGTTTTTTATCGTGCTGTCCTCAACCGTCAACTGGCTCGCCTCTCCGGCAGAGATCGCTTTATCGCTGATGCCCTCAAAATAACTGTTGCTAATCGTCACAACCGAGCCACTGGTATCAAGACCATCACCGCCCGACACCAGACCGACATTGATGAACTGACTGTCGTTGACCTTCCCTTCACAAAAATCACAATCAAAGCCATCAGAGAGGGCATTTCGGATCGTCAGCCGATTGATATCAACCTGACTGTTAATGATATTCAGGGCATCTTCGGAAAGATTGTCCTGAATGGTCAGATTGTCGATCACAACATTCTGATTAATAAAATAAACAGCACCCCTTGGTCGCCAGAACCCTAGTTTTGGATTCCGGGCTTCTGTCACCTGTAAATGGCTGACCTTGCTGCTTTTCACCGAGCCGCTACCAAAAACCGTTAAGCCGGACCAGGCATCACTTTGAGGTTGTTTACTGAATTTGACAGGGCTATTTTCAGTCCCGTTGACAGTGAGTTCACCAAATACCATTAACCCTGAGCCTTCCGAAAACGAAAGTTCAGTACCTGGTTGAATCGTGACTTTCCAGTCTGCCGGAGTCACCAGATAGTCATCAATCTGCCATTTTCCAGCCCGGATTTCCCAGCCATCAGGCAGGCTCTTGATAAATGGGTATTTTTTCAGTGCCGGGGATTCGGAAGGGCGAGGTATAAACGACAAAGCCCCCTTATTAAGAATAAATGAATGAGTTTCTTTCTTTTCCTTTGGATAAGAAGCAAGCACATTCAATAGTCTGGCTTCTTCAGGCAGGGAAATCCTCAGACGCTCACCAGTAGCTACCTGCCTGGGCAAGCCGATAATGTCGGGCTCAATCGCTAATTCACGACCATCAGGGTATACATACTTCACCTCACGCACTTTTAACGGACGGGCATCAGGGTTGAATATCGATAAAACCGGTTCACTATTCACAGAATCATAGGATGTCCTGAACTCCCAGGGCAGAACGACGTCCATCGACTGCATTGGCAAATGCAAATCCGGGCCTAAACCCCGAAACTGTGAACAAGGTTCGTTCTTGTAATCTGTATTCAGGCAATCGGCCTGCTCTTTCATCAAAGCAAGGTCATAATCACCCAGTAACGGGGAGCTTAAATAAAGCTGACGTGTGAACTCTTCCTGCTTTTCCTGAAGCTCGCTGATCAGAGACCCGGAATCGATCTGCTCTCGTAAATGAGTTAATGCTGTCTGATAACTTTTATTGACCGCCTCATCAGAAAGCATTACCCGACTGATCAGGGAATCGTCACTGGGCTTCTTCATTAACCGCATACGCCGTGATACAGAAACATCCACGTCACTCTGAATCGGTTCAAGCCTTGCACTGTGTGGATTATAATACCATCTCCAGTTATTCCAGGTCAGAGCATGCCATGCTCCCCAGACATCCACCGTGGCCAGATATTGCCCCAGTTTTTCAACATCAAATACATCACTTGCTGGTCGCTTGCCATTAAGAAAGTCGCTGATCAGGCTCATGGCTACTCTGCGCTGATTCGCCAACGCCTCTTTTTTCAGCACTTTACTTTTTTGAATCACCCGGGGCTTGAGTTCACGATGCACCCGACCACTGGCATCGGTGGTTTCAGACAGCAGATCCAGACGAACGACCAGCCCTTCCGTTCTATTGCTTCCTGCCAGCAAGTCCTGACCAAAAGCCTGCTCCAGCAACATAACGCCCCAGTCATCCCCGTTAACAATGACCTTCACGGGTATCGTCTTCGGCGAGATAATATCAAAACCCGCCAGTTCCATGGTCTGCCTGAACAGCTCAGGCCCCTGGTGCTGGCGAACACTGGAACTGATTAAAGCAAAACGGGAGGTCGAGAATATCGCCTTTCCCTTTTTTAAGCTGACACGTATCGACCACCGGTCAGACCCGTTGACATGGTCAAGCATGTCACCCTGCAACCGGAAATCAGCTTTATAAGCCGTGCGACCATAATACAAAGTACCTTTCGCCGTTTTTCTGTCTTCAGGAATTCGTCCCGAAGCCATTGCCAGCTTTCGATCCTCAGACAACTTTCGCATTTCTTTGTATTTAATATCCAGCCGCAAAACCGGGTGGTCACGATCTGCTGAAATAAACTTTTGAGGCGCTTTAGTGACATCACTGACAAACTGAACGGCTTTATCCTGAGAGTTTGTGTGTGATACACGGTACCCTCCATGAATCAACAGCACCCTTACCAGATCCAGAGAAGGCAGCAAAAGTATCAAACTCAGAGACAGCGCTCCCCAAAAAAACCACTTCTCTCTTTTGGAAATAAAACTGGCTCGACGATCAAGGCGTAGCTTCATGGCTAAAGACCTGAGATATCGTTTTGTTCAAGTATCGATATTTCAACATGATCAAACTTGTTGTTCAGCTCGTTCATGATCGAATCCAGTTCTCCCGCGCTGTCCACATTGATAAAGAACAGTGCGTCAACTTTTGATTCAGAAAAATCAAGCCGACTGAGTTCCATTCTTGTTACATAATTAATGAGCACATTCTTCAGGCCGGAAAGAATAGCCTCTTTTGATGTGCCAGCTTCCATCGCGTAACTGACCGAAAGAAACAGAGCGTTTTCATGGAAAGACTGTGCAGTCTTCTTTCTGGAAAATATTAATAGCACAAGGATAATAAAGCAGGCAGCAATAGCGGCAAACGTTTGCCCCGCACCGAGTGCGATCGCTATACCAATATTCAGAAAGAGATACACCAATTCCTCGGGCTCTTTAATGGGGGTTCTGAATCGTACAATAGATAAGGCACCAACAAGACCAAGAGCAAGTGCCAGAGAAGCCTTAACAACGGTAATAATCAGAATAATCGACAACATCAGAGTCGGAAACAGTCTGGAAAAATCCTTTCGATTACCAAAGGCCTTTGAGTATTTCCTGAAATGGATCCCTATGAGGTTAGCCAGAGCATAACCAATAAGCAGGTTCAGAGCCAATGCTGCCAGGCTGATACTGGCATAAGGAAACAATGTAGACTTGATATCCTGTGGTAGATAGGAAATCAATAAGGGGTCAACGGATTCCAACATGCTTCAACCTTCCTCTCTTAAGCCTTTATTCTTATCCCGTGTTGGGGTTAATGGCATAAACAGCCCGCTCGTCCCAACCTACAGGTCAAACACAGTGAATTCGTGTACTAGGGCTTGTATCGACAGGTTTCAGAAATATTTAATCCGGCTTAAAAGACTTGAGGATTGCGTGCTGCTTTTGTCCCTCCCCGCTCAAACCTCATCAGCCTGAGTGCCATAACAGAAATGACCATATAGAGTACCCCGCCCCCCAGCACAACCCCCGCCCAGCCTTGCATCTCCCAGCAGGCTATCAGGTAAAATCCCCCCAAACCGCCACCGCCATAATAATGTACGAGATATAAAGCATTGGCTGTTGCCTTCGCTTTGGTGGCCTTCTGGCTGACCCAGCCATAGGTCATGGAGTGCGAGAAAAACGACCCACTGCTAATCAACAGCAGACCAACAATCATTGCCAGCACACTTTCATGAAGTGCCACCAGGGTTCCCAGAAAGCTGGCAGCAGTTCCCAGAAGAATACCTGACGAAACGGAAAATCTTGATTTCCAGTGACCACTCAAACGCGCCGTGACACTACCACTGAGGTAACAGAGGAAAATCATGGAAGCAACGCTGACTGGCATGAAATAAGGGGGAGCAACCAGACGTAACCCCATCACTGAGAACAGATTGACGAACAGGGCAAAATTAACGCCACCAATCAGCATGGCTGTCCACAATTCAGGGGTTCCGATATGAGCAATCACCTGACGTATATGGGCGCGCAGACTGACTTCAGGCTGTGGTGAAAAGTGCTTTGCCCCGGGCAGCAGCAGATAAACAGCAACAGCCCCTGCCAGACTGAACAGTGCCACAACAACAACAGCTGTTTGCCAGCCCCAGTGCTGAGAGATCACACCGCCAAGCACCCGGCTGGTAATCCCCCCAAAAGAGTTAGCGCTGACATAGGCACCAACGGCTATTAACAAAGCCTTCGGCGAGAACTCCTCAGCCATATACGCCACAGCCACCGCCGCAAAGCCAGCCAGGGCAGCACCCATGGCAGCCCGGGCGAGGGTGAGGGCAAACAACGAATCGGCAGCCAGAACAAACAACCCTACCACTGGCAGAAGGAACAGGCTGACCATCATGACTCTATATCGCCCAACAATTTCAGAGCAGATCGCCCAGGGAATCAGCGTGATCGATAATGCCAGTGAACCACCCGCTACCAGCCAGTTCACCCGGATAGCACTGACCGAAAACTCTTCGGCCATAACCGGCAGCAATGGTTGGAAAAGATAGAGGTTACAGAAGATCAGGAAGCCACCTAATCCCAGGGCAAAGCGAGCCCGGCGATATTCCCTGGTATTTATATCAATCATGAGCCTGAACAGTGTTTTTTTTCCTTGAATACCTTGAACACTAACAAGCCCATGGGAATAATAAAAATATATAATAAATATCAGATCGATATACTTTTTTAATAATTATCAATTTTAATAATTATCAATGGTGGATTAATAATGAACCCCCGTCATCTCCACTACTTCGTCACGCTGGCCGAGACAGGCAATTTCACCAGAGCATCACAGAAACTTCATATTGCCCAACCGGCTCTCAGCATTGCCATTAAAAAACTGGAACACCAGTTTGATATGCAACTGTTTCACCGGAATGAACTTCATCACAATGAACGGCGCGTCACGCTCACCAGCGAAGGCAGCGTATTACTGATTCATGCCCAGCGGATTCTGCAACAGATTGACGACGCCAGGCTGGCGATGGCTGAGCTGAAAGGGCTGGAAAAAGGCGAAGTAAAACTGGGCGTACCCAATATGCTGGGGTCCTACTATTTTCCTGAGATATTAATGGCGTTTAAAAGCCGCTACCCCAACATAAAACTCACCCTGGTTGAAGCGGGCAGCCACTCTATCCGGAAAAAGCTGCTTGAGGGAGAACTTGACCTGGGCATTGTCAGCAGTGATCAGGTTGAAGACGAACTCGTGTCCAAACACCTGTTCAATTCTGAAATTACGGCGGTAGTGGGTAAACATCACCGGTTCAGCGGGAAATCCGTTCTTACTTTTGACGACTTCTTTCAGGAAGAGCTGGCCATGTTCAAGTCTGGCTATTTTCATCGTGAATACATTGATGCCGTGTGCAGGAAATATGACTTTTCCCCCAGGTATGCCTTTGAAACCAACCTGCTCCCAATGATCCTCAGCACGGTAAGGCACGAGTTTGCCATCACTGCCCTGCTGAAAATGGTCGCCGACTACGAGGATGATGTGATTCCCATCCCATTTGCCAAACCGATCAAACTGGATATCGCCATCAGCTGGCGCAAGAACGGTTACCTGTCGATTGCAGAACGTGCTTTTATTGATTTTTTAACGACAGAGGTCAATAGCCAATGACCTGCAGGTAACTATTTTGACCATTGACAAGCATGAAAAGCGCTACAATGAAAACCGTTATATCTCATAACCTTACCGACTATAACGTGTTACACCTGTACCAGAATCATGACTCTGTTGATTGGATTATTCATTGGACTGGTCCTTGGCCTGACTGGCGCCGGTGGTTCAGTATTTGCTGTACCACTGCTTTTACTCGTGCATGTTCCCCTGCATCAGGCCATCGGTCTTTCACTGGGTGCCGTCGCTATCAGCGCAGCTATAGGCGCTATCAATAAGCTGCCTTCCGGACAAATTCAATGGTTGCCTGCTGTTATTTTCTTAACCTTAGGCATGATCACCGCCCCTCTTGGCAACTGGCTGAATCATTTTATTGAAGAAGCTTATTTATTAACGGGATTTTGTATACTGGTTTTGATTGTTGCCTCAAGGCTCTGGCATCAGGCAGAAAAACAATCCGATCATACCTATTCAGTTCGTGCCACTTCAGATCGTACCGCTAAGGATATATCCGATTCAGAAAGCTGTGCCAGCTCTGGCCTCGTCAATAATACGGGGAATAAAATCAGCGCCAGATGCTTTATCCCGCTCAGCCTTGGGGCAATGGTCACAGGCCTTCTGTCCGGGCTATTCGGCATAGGCGGCGGTTTTCTGATCATCCCCACCCTTTTATACCTGACAGAAATCAGCATGAAACAAGCGGTTGCAACTTCGTTAGTCATTATTACTGCTGTCAGTACATCCGGTTTTGTCAGTTTTACGCTCTCAAATCCCTTACCCGACCTTAATATGCTTATGCGTTTAGCCATTGCCGGGAGCATTGGCATGCTGGCAGGTTCGCAAATCGGCCAGCACATTACCGGGCCTAAGCTTCAAAAAACCTTTGCCGTACTCATGGTCATCATTGCCTCTGTAACGTTAGTACGACATCTATAGAGTTTTAAACAACAAGCGACCAGCATTCGACGTAAACCGAATGATGGTCGCTTGTTTTCCCTCTGAAAACTACTGATTATTCATCGCCTTGCGAATACACAGGCTGGCACCACCAACGGTTACACCAAACCCAAACACCATCATTAAAATTGCGCCAACTGTCATGATCAGGCCTCCGCCGCAAAATTAGAAGATAATGGACGGCTTTGTGTCAGCAGTGTGGAAAGAACCAGCATCACCGCCATCAAGCCCCAACCCAGTAACAGGATGTCAGACGTTGCATAACCACCGTAGTTTTCCGTTACGGCAGTGACCAGATTGGTCGCCACAATCACCAGCAGAATACCAACACTCATAAAGCGCAGGCAGAAAGTCCACCAGCTACCCACCGTAAACTCGGAAATACCGTTTATATGGCCCTGCAGCTCTGGCAGCTTCCGGAACACCCAGCAAACCAGAACCAGTTCGACCAGACAGCTACCCAGCAGGGCAACGTTATTCATAAAGTAATCAACCAGATCCAGCAGCAGCAAACCACCATTGGTCGCAAAGGCCAGAGAAATCAAAGCTCCCGTACCACACATAACCGATGCGGCTTTCTTACGACTCCAGCCCAGTTTATCCATAACCGAAGAGGTGACCGCCTCGACGATAGAAATGTGTGAACTCAGGCCAGCCACCACCAGGGCAGCAAAGAATACAGGACCAAGCAGCCAGGGCATTGGCAGCATGTTGATCGCCGTAGGAATGGTGACAAACGCCAGACCAACACCGGCACTCACCACTTCAGTAATACCTACGCCCTGTTGAGCCGCCATATAACCCAGAACCGAGAAGATCATGACACCCGCGAGCAGAGAGAAGCCGCAGTTAATAAATACGGTCATAAAGGCATTGTTGTTGATGTCGGATTTTTCAGGCAGATAGCTGGAGTACGCCAGCATAATGGCAAAACCAACGCTCAGGGTGAAGAAGATCTGACCATAGGCCGCGCTCCAGACTTTGGGATCAGACAGTTTGCTGAAATCCGGCTGGAACATCCAGTTCAGACCATCCACTGCACCCGGCAGAGTCAGTACGCGTAAGGTGAACAGCACCACCATAATGAACAGAACCGGGATCATAACCTTACCCAAGCGTTCGATACCACCGCGAACACCGGTAAATACTGCAAAGAAAGTCACGCACCATGCCAGCAGCAGGGGAACCACAATATGCCATTGCAATGAACCCAGAGACGTTGGGCTATGGTCGCCCAGACGCAGATATTCACCAAAGAAAAAGGCATTGGCATCAGCTCCCCAGCCCTGGGAAACCGACAGGCCGAAATAAGACATGCCCCAGCCAATAATCACCACGTAGTAACAGGCAATCACTGCCGCGATAAACACCTGAAACCAGCCAAGGACCTCCGTCGGTGCCGACAGCCTGGCAAACACTTTAGGCGCTGAACCGCGCATTTTGTGTCCAAGGCCAAACTCCATAATCATAAAGGGAATACCTGCCGTCAACATGGCGACAAAGTAAGGGATAAGAAACGCACCTCCCCCGTTTTCATAAGCCATGTAGGGGAAACGCCAGATGTTTCCCAGTCCGATTGCTGAGCCGACTGCAGCAAGAATAAACCCGGTGCGCGAAGCCCACTGTTCTCGTTTCATAATTACTCCGAAACTGCAAAACTCTTTCATGCCTGTTGTCATCTGGCACGAAAAAGTACGAGAAAAAGTGATGGTTAATGAAGCGATTCAGGCGGTATGCCTTACTGGCTTCAGGTGTCGCAAAAAATGAAAGCGTTTATTATTGTGAACATTTTTTTGTCACCTTCGGTGATGAAAAAATGTTTCATTCGCTCAAGGCTGTTTATGCCTGTTTGTCTGTACTTCCGGTCATGCTGGGTGACAGTCATAACAGGAATGCGACGGGCGCAGCCGGGTAAGCTGCTGATACGATATAAACAAAACGACATTGATAGTTTATTGATCCGTATCAACAAACCATTACTGAATCATAAACTATATGACTGTCACGCTCCTGGAAGGAGTGAGCCTCTATAATATCCGTTTATTAATTGAACAGAGGCGGCATAATGGTCAACGGGTTTGTATTTGCATTGGTCTTATGTTTTTCAACCGCTTCCATTTTTGCTGATAATCCCACCACCAGAGGTTATCTCATTATAAATATGACAGGCCTTCTGCCACATTCACTGGATGGATATTCGTTTTATCTGGCTGACGAGAATGGCCATAGAGTATTGCTAAACAGGATAACCGAGCTGCCAACAGAGGTTGCAAGTGAACAGTTCACTCAAGACGCCTACTATTATGGCACCTTCCACATTGGGGCAATCAGGGGCGAATATTATACCAGAACCTTTGCGCCAACCTTCTTTTTTTCCTTTGACCTGCCAACCGAAACTCCCTATCAATTTTATGAGGATCAGGAGCCTTCCCCCTCCTATTACCGGTTGCTCTATTTAGATAACGCCGGCAATCATACATACAGCTTTGTTAACAATGCATTTGAGGTGGGCAATAGCGGCTTTTTGCCCGCTGCTTTACATCAATTTGATGGTTCAGATTTAAGATGGTGGACAAGTCGTTGGAATGGATACATTGGAGGCCCGGTAGTCTACTTTCCTCAGCAGCCACATGTCGAATTTTCCCACGGGATGGGAGGCCCACAAAGGACACTTTATACAACGTTGATATTACCCTCAGCCAATACCAGCCAGAGCCATTCTGAAGGCTACAGCAGAAACCCGGCAGATAATTCTGGCAGGGGTTGCGAAAGCCAGTCCTGGTGACCAGGAAGCCCTGCCGAATTATAAAGTAGCCGGGCTTTAAAACGATTGAGTGTTTACGGATAGAGCGGGTTCAGGATCATTCCACACCCTGTCAGAGGTCTTCCGTCCACAACCAGGCTGACACTCACGTCAAAGCGATCACCTTTCATGGTATCAACACAAGGCTTGTCTTCTATCGACAGCCAGAGGCTGTGCTCTGCATCTCTGGCGGCAAATACGAGGGGACTTTTATTGGCATGGCTCGATTTCGGAGTCGCAATCCTGAACGACACTGTGCCGTAGTCACCAACGTACAGCATGTCACCTTTCCGGCTCAGCTCCAGTTTCCAGCCCGGTTCGTTCCCCATGGCAATGAAATCAGCCCCCCGGTAACGGGCGTCTTCCCAAAGGCTTTTGCGGCGGTCAATCTGGCATTTGTAGCGTTGGGAACCATCGTTAAAATATGCCTCGTCTCCTTTTCCCTGCAGGCTTATTTTACCAAGACTGTAATGAAAACCTGACGCCACCTGATTTTGCCTTAATGTGTGAGAGCCATCTTTTAAATCAACGGTGATCGTATTTTCCGTTCCATGAGCCGGAAAGCCAAAACCTTTATCACACTGATAATAAAAAGCAGAACCCGCCTTACTGGTCAACGGCAGGCGCTGTTCGGTTTTATTATTTACGGCTGTTGACGAAGCACAACCTGCCAGTATCAGGCAGGCCGTCAAAGCCCCTGAACGTTTCAGAGACACAACACTCATGGAAATACTCCGGGGTAAGCAAAGCAATGAACACAGTATACCTAATTCCTGCCAAGTAACTGCAGCCTGAGTTTGGGGTATGCCGTTTTCGGAGACAGCCAGATATTAATGAAGGCTCTTGAAAAATCAGCCTCAATGGGGGAACCAAGCTGTTTACCTGCCAGAAAAAACAAACCACCACTACCTGAAAGTACAAAAGTCAACTGATCACCTTTGCTCACATCAGGCCATATTCTCTCAAGCTCTGCCAACCATAAAACCCGGCGGTCATCTGAAATTCCAAGGTGCTGCCATTGATCACTGGTCGCCTTCAGAAGGGCTTCCCTGTCAATGTCCCGCCGGTAAGTGATCAGCAGGGCTAACTGTTTCTGATCAGCTGCGTAATGCCCTGTTGGTGTTCGCAGCTCAGAATCATAGATTGTCCAGAAGCCCCAGGTTAGTTTGCCCTGACCAACCGTTTGCCACTCATGCCAGCTTAAAGTACTGGCCTGAGACTGGAAACTGAACAGCATAAGACAGATCGAAAGTATCAGTTTCATTGGTTAACATCCTTGTATGAGAATTTATCGAAAATTTTTACCATCCAGAGCGCCAGCACGGAAAAAAGCACCCAGCAAATGGCGACTATTCCTGCCGACTTCATCAGCCCCAGCGCCAGTGTCACTGCGCCCAGCCGCTCTCCTGCAAGGTAACTGACAGTGCCTCCCACGCATCCCAGAGCAACGATAATAACGGGCGCTCTGGCTAGAATACTCTTTCGAATACACCACAGAAAAGTAGAGAAGCCCAGCCACAAAACCACCAGCCAGACCGGAAAAGCTTCATCAAAGGCATACACTCCGATATGGGCCAGTGAAACATCCATCACTATTCCGGGAAGAGCAAGAGATACAGCAAACGGAAATCCGCCGCGAATATACCACCAGCTGATCAACAGCATGCCACAAGAGAGCCAGATGTATTGTGTCTGACCAATAACGGTGACAAGCCAGAAAAGATTAAACACTGCTCCGGCAGTCACGATCTTAGCGTTTTCAGACATATCATTGAGCATTTCCATTGCAACAATCCATTAAGCCCACTAAAGGAACTGCTTATCGTTACGGCTCTCATCGCTTTTCAGATCAAGCTTCACATAAAAGTTAAATTTATTTCCAGACACCCACTCTCTGTGACGCTACAATTCTGTCGTTTTACATTGCCATGAGGATGGCATTATTAAACCCATCGCCTCATTTTTGCTTGTTTCTTCTACGGTACACGCAGCCATTCTGCTGAATAATGCCTGGTGGGCAAAACCCGCTGAGCCCGACCTGACTCCTTATAACCGAACCATCCGTCTGAAACTGAACCCGCTTCCCGTTTATAAAGAAGTTTCGATTCAGACAAAGCCATCCGTTTCCGAATTACCGGAACCAGCAGAGACCGCTCCTCCCCCCTCACAATCCAAAAAGCCAGCACCACAAAAGACCCAGACCATTCAACGTCCTGCCCCTGTTTCCCGAACCCGGAAAATAGCAGAACCGGTTGAAGCAGAACGGCAGAGAATGCCTGCAGAAGCCGTCCCTCTCACCGCCATGTCACCTGAAACCTCAAAACCAGACGCTTACCCGTCACAAGCACCCAGTCAGGCCAGCGACTTTGAACAGTGGCTGGCAACGTTACAACACGCTATTAACCAGAACAAAACCTACCCCTACCAGGCTCGACGTCGAAACCTGTCCGGAAGCGTTGAAGTCATGCTGGAAGTGAATCCGGATGGCTCGCTGATTAAAGCTGAGATTACCCGTGGCAGAAAAGTGTTTCACAACAGTACTCTCAGAGCCATTCGAAATGCTTTTCCTGCGTCACGGACTCACAAAGACAGCCCTGTTACTGTTCATCTGACTGTCCACTACCAGCTCAGACAGCCCTGAAGCCCCGGTACTTTTTCAAATATAAAGATGAACGTTAGTACTATATGATGTCGGGCTCCAACGACTTCTAACAAGCGTCACCCGAATGACTCAAACCAATAAAGCCGATATTGTTGTCTTTCTGACAACTATTCTGGCCGCTGCCGGCTGGATATTTACCAAAATGGCAACCGGAGGGATGCCTGCACTTCTGTTTCTTGGACTGCGCTTTACCTGTGCTGGCCTGGTGGTTTTGTTATTTTGCACAAAGCAGCTAAAGCAGCTTTCTGGTAAGCAGCTTCTTATGGCAACCCAGACCGGACTGGTTCAGGCCATTGGCCTGGCTATCTGGGTGACGGCGATCAGTCTGTCAGAACAGTTAAGCGAAGGTGCCTTTATCACCAGCACATTGGTGATTATGGTGCCTTTTGTCGGCCGACTGTTTTTCGGAACCTCGATCCAGCGAGAGGTTTTAATTGCTCTGCCACTGGCTTGTGCCGGACTGGCACTGCTGGCACTGGACACCAGCTGGCAGTTCGAGCCTGCGCAACTTCTGTTTCTGACTTCAGCCCTGTTTTTTGCCCTGCATATCAACCTGCTCAGCCACTTTGGCAAAGGGATACCGGCTTTGCCAATGACCAGCATTCAACTGCTGACGGTCGGAATGGTCGGACTGCTGGGTTTCAGCCTGTTTGAAACCTTGCCAGCCAGCATCAGTCCGGATATCTGGTGGTGGCTTACCGCTTCGGTTCTGCTGGCTACCAGCCTGAGATACTTTTTACAGACCTGGGGCTTTAAATACTCCAACCCCACTTATGCAGCAGTCATCATGATTCTGGAACCGGTATGGACATCACTGCTGAGTGTTTTATGGCTTGGAGAATCACTGACCGGCCGTAACATCGCCGGTTGCCTGATTATTCTGGCTGCTCTGTTGATAACCCGCTATCAACAACTGCTTGATCTGTTCCCGGAAAAAAACGCGGCAGCCATAGACACTTTCTGCGAGGCAAAGCAGAAATACTGACCTATGAAAATCCGCGCCTTTCTGACAGACAATAGGAAAAGCCTTCTGGGCCTCGGCCTGTTGAGCTGCATGCCTCTGGTGTTCAGCTCACTGGCTGCCGCCCTGCTACTTCACAACGAGTCATGGCTGCTTGGGCTAGATACTATGCAATGGCTGCCACTGTACCTGCTGAGTGCAATAACCATGGCACTGGCCATGACACCCAGCACCTTTATTGCCCTGATCAGTGGTTATTTCCTTGGCTGGGACGCCACGGCATTTATGCTGGCAGCCTACCTTCTGGCCTCGGCGCTGGGTTATAAAGCCGGCCAGTTTCTGGACGGCGGACGCCTTCTCAGAAGCCTTCACCAGCAGGCAAAAGTTCGACAGTTTCTTGATGGGCTGCGTCTTCAGGAATGGCCCCTGATGATCATGGTGAGACTATCCCCCGTGCTGCCCTTTTCCGTTATGAACCTGTTAATGCCTGCGATAAAAGTCCGGTTCAATACCTTTCTGGTCGCCGGGTTCTTTGGAATGCTGCCAAGAACGCTGTTTTCTATCTGGCTGGGCATTCAGGCCAAGGGGCTTATAAACCTGCTGCAATCCCCTGACGACAATCCTTCCAGTGCTATTTTTTTGATATTTTTGACTGTTCTGTCGGTTGGCGGGCTGGTCTGGCTTATCCAGAGAACAGCACGGCAAATATTATCAGGAAATAATCATTAACCTGCATAATTTCGACTACGCTTATCACCATCACAAACAGCCATGAGCGGAAAGTGCAGTTCACTCCGAAGCATGAAAATGGGTGCAGAGTTTGAAGAACTGCATTTTCATAGTAAAAAGTGCATACCGATAAGCTATGAGAAAAATAATCTGGCTTTTGCCTCTACTCCTTCTGTTACAAACTCAGATGGTCAGTGCCGCCGCCTCTCAGAAAAAACCTCCGGGAAACAAGTACACATACAGGGGAACCGTCTTACTGGATTATACGAAAGATCAGCCCGTTCTCGGCATATCTTCCCTTCGTTATGATAAGAAGTCAGACCAGTTCATCATCGTGTCTGATGACACCGGAGTTATTCCTAACCTGTATGAAAAAATCGGTAAGCCTCGTTTCTATACGCTCTCTGGTCAGGCGGTTCTCAATGCTCTTAATGTATCGACTCAGGAGCAGGTATCTGCGCTGAACTCAAGCTTTATAGACGAAACTCATTTAACGGTTGAGCCTGATGAGTATCAATGGAACAGTCGTAAAAACTGGATTCAGGACGGGCATATTGATACCGAGGGGCTTGCTTTATTTAACAACAGCACAGACCTTCTGATCTCTTCTGAGCAGGGCGCTACATACCCGGCCAAAACCTTCAGAATGCAACGGCTCTGGGACATCTACAACGCATTCCGGGTTCCAGACGTCGACGTAGCAGCTTCACTACTGAGGGTTGACCGGGACTTCGGAATACTGACGCAGCGTTATTATCTTCCTTCTTACTACAACACGCCTTTGCTGAGATCAACCCTGAGTTATCTGCTCCCTGAAACTGTGATGAACGCTTATGACTGGGCAACGAGTGAGAATCAAGGCTTGCAGAGAAACCGGGGAATAGAAAGTATCGATTTTATACCCGGCACCAACGAAGTCATCGCCATCACGGAAATGCCTCTGCGTCAGGATATAGCCCCCTGGAAAGCCGCATTCCCCGCAGACAAAGATCGCCCCCCCATACCTCCCCCCTGCCGGATCATTCATCTGACACTGGATGAATTCCGTGATGGTTCCCAGTTCTATCCGATTGTAAAAAAAGAGCTTCTATATGGCATTGCCCGAATGCCAGATAAATACACTCAGGATGCAACAGCCACCATAAAAACAGGTGTTTCGGATGTTCTCGCTTTGAATGATTCGGAAATACTGGTTGTTGAAAGAACCCGGATTACCTTTGCTCCACAGGATCAGGCTGCCCGGAAAAGGTTTGAACCTGAAAAGCCTGTCTCAATTGTGGAGATTTACAAGGTCAACCTGAATCTGGAAAAGCAATATCATGTGACAAAGCAGGCCAGGCTGACTCCTGAAATGATGGGTACAAAACGAGTAGTAAAAAAAGCCCTGCTGTTCAGTACCTTGCAAGCCACTGAAAAGGATGTGTTCGAAAACATGAACATTGAAGGCATTACTAAAGGCCCTGAAATAGATGGAAAAGAAACCATTGTTCTTGTTAACGATAATGACGCCGGAAAAGGCGATGTCACCAAACTTATTTTTCTGACTGTTGACCAATAATCAACGTTACGGGCTATCTTCCGGTAGCCCTGCTCTCTTTGACTACCCCACCTTAAAGCCCAATAAACTACTTAACCCCACCAGAACTCTGCTGATATAGTAATTAACAGTTTTGCGATATCAGCTCTTAAAACAGAATAACAATGGAACCACAATGGCAGACACTCCCCTGAACGGCCTGGCCGCACGTCTTGTGGTCAATCAGCTGGTTAATGAAGATGCGGTTCGGTCTGCTCAGGCAAAAGCTGAACAGTCCGGCAAAACCTTGTCCCGGCAACTGATTGAAGATAAACAGATTACCTATCCACAGCTGGCTCTTGTAACCGCTGAAGAGTTTGGCATTCCGGTTCTGGACCTGACTGCTTTCGATCCTGAAAATGTCCCAAAAGACCTCGTCAATGAGAAACTTGTCCGCAAGCACAAGGTGATGCCTTTAATCAAACGCGGAACCCGCCTGTTTGTTGCCGTTGTTAATCCTGCTGATCATCAGGCCATTGACGAAATTCGCTTTAACACAGGACTTGCTGCTGAGCCTGTTCTGGTTGAAGAAAACAAGATGGAAGCTTTTATTGACCGGGTTATAGAAGGTGGTGATAACTCGCTCAGTGATTTTGATGATGATGAGTTTGAGAACCTTGATGACCTGGAGGTCAGCGCTGTCGAAGACGCAGCCGAGGATTACGGTGGTTCTGCAGAAGACGATGCGCCAGTCGTAAAATTTGTTAACAAAATGCTGCTCAGCGCCATTAAGGGAGGCGCTTCCGACCTGCACTTCGAGCCTTACGAAAAAAGTTACCGGGTGCGTTTTCGAACGGACGGTGTTCTGCACGAAGTCGCCAAGCCGCCAGCCACCCTGTCTCCAAGAATTGCCTCCCGACTAAAAATCATGTCGGCCATGGACATTTCAGAGCGCCGCAAACCTCAGGATGGCCGGATAAAAATGAAGCTGTCGAAAAGCAAAGCCATTGATTTCCGGGTCAACACCCTGCCAACCCTCTGGGGGGAGAAGATCGTACTGCGTATTCTGGACCCGTCCAGTGCCAAGATGGGAATTGATGCTCTGGGTTACGAAGAAGAACAGAAAGCCATGTACCTTGAAGCCCTGGAGCAACCGCAGGGCATGATCCTGGTCACAGGCCCTACCGGATCAGGAAAAACCGTATCGCTTTATACCGGCCTGAATATTCTGAATACCCCGGAACGTAATATATCCACGTCAGAAGATCCTGTGGAAATTAACCTGGAAGGCATTAACCAGGTAAACGTAAACCCCAAGCAGGGCATGGATTTCTCTCAGGCGTTAAGGGCATTCCTGCGACAGGACCCTGATATTATCATGGTGGGTGAGATCCGGGACCTGGAAACCGCCAACATCGCTATCAAGGCAGCCCAGACGGGTCACATGGTGATGTCAACGCTGCACACCAACAGTGCGCCGGAAACTCTGACCCGTTTGCAGAATATGGGAGTGCCGTCGTTCAACATTGCAACCTCGGTCAGTCTTATCATCGCACAGCGCCTGGCAAGACGTCTCTGCACCAACTGCAAAGAGGAAGTCGACATTCCCAAAGAGACACTGCTGGAAGAAGGCTTTACCGAAGAGCAGGCCGACGAGGCTGTTATTTATGGCCCCCAGGGCTGCGAACAATGCAGCAAAGGCTATAAAGGTCGGGTGGGTATTTATGAAGTGGTAAAAATTACGCCATCCATGCAACAGGTCATTATGGAAGAAGGCAACTCGCTGGAGATTGCAAAAGTGGCCAGAAAAGAAGGTTTTAACGATCTCCGGCAGTCCGGCTTGCTCAAGGCGCTCCAGGGAATCACCAGTCTGGAAGAAGTTAACCGGGTAACGCTGGATTAATCACTGCGTGTGATATAAGTTGAAGTTTGCGATTAAAGCCGGCGTAGCACAACTGGTAGTGCAGCGCATTCGTAATGCGAAGGTTGGGGGTTCAAGTCCTCTCGTCGGCACCAGTTAAAACGAACTATAAAAACAGACAGCCGGGAAGCTGTCTGTTTTTATACTTTTTTAATGGCTGTCACCCAGCGACAGTAATGTTGCATTACCGCCGACAGCCGTCGTATTAACAGTACGGGTTCGCTCAGTTGCAAACCGGTAAAGATAATGTGGCCCACCCGCTTTAGGTCCTGTACCTGACAGCCCCTGCCCACCAAAAGGCTGAACCCCGACCACAGCACCTATCTGGTTGCGGTTAATGTAAGCATTCCCCACCTTCAGGCGTTCCTCAATATAACAGGCAGAAGCCTCATTGCGGGTATGTACGCCCAGGGTCAATCCATAACCAGTGTCGTTAATATCATCCAGAATGCGGTCCAGTTCTGAAGCCTTGTAGCGAATCACATGCAGTATCGGGCCAAACTGCTCCCGTTCCAGCTGTGAAATACTATTAATTTCAAAAGCGACAGGCGCAACAAAGTAACCATCAGCACAGTCGTCTGACAACGGCGTTTCAGCAATCAGCCTGGCTTCCTTCTTCATTTTCGCAACATGACGTTCAAGGCCCGCCAGGGCATCAGCATCAATAACAGGGCCAATATCGGTTTCATGGTGTGCAGGATCACCCACCAGCAACTCCTTCATAGCGCCTTTCAGGAGTTGAATAACCCGTTCTGCAACATCGTCCTGAATATACAAAACCCGTAAGGCAGAACAGCGCTGCCCGGCACTGCCAAAGGCGGAATGAATCACATCCTGCACCACCTGTTCAGGCAGTGCCGTTGAATCCACCAGCATGGTATTCATGCCGCCGGTTTCCGCAATCAATGGCACTATGGCTCCCTGCCGGTTTGCCAGGGTCTGATTGATCAGTCGGGCTGTTTCAGTAGACCCTGTAAAGGCAACCCCGGCAACTCGTGGATCAGCGACTAAATGGCTACCCACCGTTGCCCCGTCGCCCGGCAGCAGATGAATAACATCGCCCGGCACCCCGGCTTCCAACATTAACTCAGTCGCCCTGGCGGCAACCAACCCGGTCTGTTCAGCAGGCTTGGCAATCACCGTATTACCCGCTGCCAGCGCCGCCGTGACCTGCCCCAGAAAAATAGCCAGAGGAAAGTTCCAGGGGCTGATGCAGACAAAAACACCGCGACCCGAAAGGTACAACTCATTCGACTCTCCGGTTGGTCCGGTCATTACCATGGGCGCACCGAATTTTTCCCGAGCCTGCACCGCATAATAACGACAGAAGTCAACGGCCTCACGAATTTCATCAATCGCATCATGAATGGTTTTACCGGCTTCCCGATGACAAAGCGCCACCAGTTCGTCCCGGTGTATTTCCAGCAGATCTGCGAGCTGTTCCAGACAGGCAGTACGCTCATTAACATCCGTCCGGTTCCAGCGGTTAAAGGCATGGGTTGCTTTATCCAGAGCCATTTCAACTTCGGCATTACCGGCCCAATGAACGGCGCCAACGGTTTCCTGCCGTCGGTATGGACTCACTACTTTTGCGACCGCTGTGGCTTCATGTGGCTGACCGCCAATGATGGGACCTTTTTTCCACTGCCGGGTCATATACCTCTGCACACCGCCACTGAAGGATGCCCACTCATGCTCAATATCAATATTAATGCCGCTGGAGTTTACCCGCTCGCTGCCAAAAATGGCTTCTGGCAGGGGAATACGATCATTGGCCAGTACAGAATGCTGCTGCAACCGTTCAGCTGGATGCTGAACAAGGTCTGCCACCGGGGTTTTCGCATCCACCAGACGATGAACAAAAGATGAGTTCGCCCCGTTTTCCAGCAGACGCCTGACCAGATAGGGCAGAAGGTCTTTATGACTGCCAACAGGCGCGTAGATTCGCACATCTGACGACTCCTGTTGCATAACCGTGTTGTAAAGAGCGTCTCCCATTCCGTGAAGCCGTTGAAATTCATAAATCTTCCGGCTTCCCGCCATACAGAGAATGGCAGCAACGGTATGAGCGTTATGACTCGCAAACTGCGGGAATAACAGAGGCTGTACGAAATCCTGTAATAGAAAGCGGGCGCAGGCCAGGTAAGCAACATCAGTCGCTTCTTTACGGGTATAAACCGGATAACCATCCAGACCCTGTTGCTGGCACAACTTGATTTCGCTGTCCCAGTAAGCCCCTTTTACCAGCCTGACCGGAATTTTATCCCCCTGCTCTCTGGCCAGACCCGCCAGCCAGACAAGTGCCGGCAATGCCCGCTTGCCATAAGCCTGAACCACCAGCCCAAAGCCTCCCCAGCCGACACAGTCCGGGTGTGTATACAGTTTTTCAAACAGCTCAAGGGAAAGTTCCAGTCGGTCCTGTTCTTCTGCGTCAATCGTGATGCCAACATCCAGCTGCCGGGCCACCTGAATCAAAGCCAGCACACTGCTAAACAGCTCGGTCATGACCCTGTTTTTCTGAGACACTTCGTAGCGGGGGTGCAATGCAGACAGTTTGATGGAAATGGAGGGGCGTGGAGACATTGCTTTTTGAGATATTGCCTTTTGAGAAAGCTTTCCCACAGCCCTGATCGCAGCCAGGTATTCTCCATGATAACGCGCTGCATCATCTGCGGTGAGCGCCGCTTCACCGAGCATATCGAACGAATAGGTATAGCCCTGCTCCATAGCTTTGCGACCGTTTTTCAGGGCTTCTGTAATGGTTCGTCCCAGAACAAAGTGTTTGCCCATAATCTTCATGGCCTGGTGAACGGCCTGTCGAATTACGGGTTCACCCATTTTATTCACCAGCCGATTGATCACACCGGACGAAGAACCGTCTTCGTTGCGATCAAGGGTGACCACCTTACCGGTCAGCATCAAGCCCCAGGTGGAAGCATTCACCAGCAGCGATTCACTCTGGCTAAGGTGGCTGTTCCAGTCAGCAACGCTTAACTTGTCCTTTATCAGCGCATCAGCCGTTTCAGCATCAGGTATTCGCATTAATGCCTCTGCCAGACACATCAGCAAAATACCTTCTCTGGTATCAAGGCTGTACTGCAACAGCAGGGCATCAATCATGTGGATAGCATCATTGCGCTCACGGACTTTCTCAACCAGTTCCGTGGCTCTCAGCGAGACAACCCTCAGTTCCTGCGGGGTTGGCCTGACCTCTTCCAGCAACTCCGCCAGCCAGGTCGACTCATCAATACAGTAGTGGGGAGAAATATGGCGCCACAACCGGGCGGGGCCTGATTCAAGAATATCGGGAATAAACGCGTCGCAAGCTTTGAGCATGTTGTTATCTCTCACTTATAAGCCGTGGAAAATCCTTTTCTGATTACCCTGAATGCCAACACTCAAGGCAGATAATGCACAAAATCCTGAGTGTTGCCTAGTCTGGCTGAAAACAGGCGCTCTCAATATGACAGGAAAGCAAGACGAGATGAGCCCAAACAGCCATGAGCAATACAAGTTAGCCTAAAGTCTTAAAGCCGGAATGCCCGCATCCTGTTAGTGTTAAGGCCGTTTCCACAATAATAATAAGAAGAAAAACAAGAGAGCGCCCTATGCAAGATAAACAAGTGGCTCATGCCTACTGGAAAGAAAACATACGGCTGTTACTCAGCCTTCTGGTGATCTGGTTTGTCGTCTCATTCGGTTGCGGCATCCTCTTTGTCGACCAGCTCGACAAAATAACTATCTCCGGCTTCCCGCTCGGATTCTGGTTCGCCCAGCAGGGGTCCATTTTCTCATTCGTTGCCATTATCTTTTTCTACATCTGGCGCATGAATGTGCTTGACCACAAATACAATGTCTATGAAGAGGACAAAGAATCATGAGTACAGCCATGCTGACCTACCTCTTCATCGGGGCAACCTTCGCCCTTTATATAGGCATTGCCATCTGGTCCAGAGCCGGGTCCACCAAAGAATATTACGTGGCCGGAAAAGGCGTCCATCCTGTTGCAAATGGTATGGCAACCGGAGCCGACTGGATGTCGGCGGCATCGTTTATTTCCATGGCCGGTATCATCTCTTTTATCGGCCGTGACGGTGCGGTTTACCTGATGGGCTGGACCGGTGGTTATGTACTGCTGGCGATGTGCCTTGCCCCTTACCTGCGCAAGTTTGGCAAATTCACGGTGCCGGACTTTATTGGTGAACGCTACTACTGTCAGACCGCCCGCATGGTGGCCGTGATCTGCGTTATCTTTATTTCCTTCACTTATGTTGCCGGTCAGATGCGCGGTGTAGGTATTGTCTTCTCCCGTTATCTGGAAGTGGACATTACCCTGGGTGTTATTATCGGGATGGGGATTGTCTTCTTCTATGCGGTTCTGGGCGGCATGAAAGGCATTACTTATACGCAGGTGGCTCAGTATTGCGTCATGATCTTCGCCTTTATGGTGCCAGCTATTTTCATCTCCATAATGATTACCGGAAATCCCATTCCACAACTGGGCTTTGGCAGTGAAGTCTCAGGCACAGGCATGTCGGTGCTTGAAAAGCTTAACGGCCTTTCTGCCGAACTGGGTTTTGACCAGTATACCAGCGGCAGTAAATCGACCATTGACGTCTTCTTTATCACGATGGCCCTGATGGTCGGTACCGCTGGCCTGCCTCATGTTATTGTCCGTTTCTTCACAACCCCAACGGTTCGCGATGCCCGTAAATCCGCTGGCTACGCCCTGCTGTTTATTGCGATTCTTTACACCACCGCTCCTGCCGTTGCAGCCTTTGCGCGTATCAACCTGTTGAACACCGTCAGCGAGAGCTCCTATAAAACACTGCCAGAGTGGTTCTCAAACTGGGAAAACTCCGGCCTGATCGCCTGGGTGGACAAGAACGAAGATGGCAAGATTCAGTACACCGCCGGTGCTGCCATGGCTGGCAAGCCGGGCTTTACTGACGAACGCGGTGAGCATGGTCAGCGTCTGGTTCACAACACTGTGACGGATAACGCCAATGAACTGTACGTTGACCGCGACATCATGGTTCTGGCCAATCCGGAAATCGCTCAACTCCCCGCCTGGGTGATTGCCCTGATTGCCGCCGGTGGATTGGCAGCGGCCTTATCCACAGCCGCAGGCCTGCTGCTGGTTATATCCACTTCGATCTCCCACGACCTGTTGAAGAAGAACCTGATGCCCGACATTACCGACAAGCAGGAACTGCTCGCCGCCCGTCTGGCTGCTGCAGTGGCTGTTGTGGTGGCGGGTCTGTTTGGCATCTATCCTCCGGGCTTTGTTGCCCAAGTGGTCGCCTTCGCGTTTGGACTGGCAGCCTCGTCGTTCTTCCCGGCGATCCTGTTGGGTATCTTCTACAAGCGCATGAATAAGGAAGGTGCTGTCAGCGGTATGATCGCTGGCCTGGTGTTTACCTTCTCCTATATCGTGTACTTCAAGTTCATTAATCCGGCTGCCAATACGGCGGATCACTGGCTGTTTGGTATTTCTCCGGAGGGCATTGGTACTCTGGGTATGTTGATTAACTTCAGCATTGCCATGGTTGTTTGTCACCTGACCGAAGCTCCGCCCAGAGAAGTTCAGGATATGGTTGAAGATATCCGCATTCCCAGCGGCGCAGGCGCACCGGTTGAAGAAGGTCTCTCCAGCCGTCCGGCTGACAGTGTGAGCTAATTTAGCTCTTTAATACCTGCCAGAAAGGGAAGCACATGCTTCCCTTTCTGCTTTCCGCCTTCTGCTGTATAACCTGCTCGCCTCAAATACCATGCCTCCGGATCTTTGCTACTTTATTCTTGGTTAAAGTTCAGTTTCTGCCGCTGAGAAACGAACGTTGCCCCCATTAACTTGTTACATGGTGTTCGGTATGAAGATCAGGCTGTTCAAAATGCTGACGGGCTGCTGCTTTGCTTTGTTTGCCAACTTACTTCTGAGTTCAAACTGTTTTGCCTTTTCTGAAGCTGAGAAAAGGATTACCGCTCTCAAATTACTGGCCCATGCCAAAGCATCTGTCCACAAGCACCATAATGGCAGGCTGTTATGGAAAATTGAGGGTTATACACAGAAAAAGCAGGATGCTATAACGGGCAAACAAACCTCGATCTACAGCCCTCCCATGTACACTTCCCCTTTCGGATACCAGTTTCGTGCAAAGCTTTACCTGAATGGTGACGGCCTTGGTGAACGAACCCATTTGTCTCTCTTTTTTGTTCTTATGAAGGGTGAGTACGACGAGTTTCTGTCGTGGCCTTTCCAGAAAAAAATCACTATGACACTCATTGACCAGGCGAATGTCGGTAATGAGACTGACGCCTTTTTTTCAAATCCGCAGAGCACCTCTTTTCAAAAACCTGAAAGTAGTATGAACCCCCCTATTGGCATTCCTACTTTTTTGCCATTGTGTTCCTTCTGCTGTATGGACGACAAACAGTTCATCAAAGACGATACTCTCTATATCCAGGTTAAGGTTGATTAAATCTGGGGCTAATCGTTTATCATACAACAGGCAAAAGTCAGGTAGCTTTATAATCGGGCTTCCAGACAGCCATAAGCGGAAAAAAGGAGCAAAACACGTATGCCAAATACAGTCTTTATTACCGGTGCGACTTCAGGCTTTGGTGAAGCCTGCGCAAGGCGTTTTGCCAGAGATGGCTGGAATCTGGTCATTACCGGTCGCCGTCAGGAAAGACTGGACACGTTAACCGAAGAATTACAGCAACACTGCAAAGTACACGCCATTACCCTGGATGTCAGAGACCAGGAAGCCATCCGGGCAGCGGTTAAAGAACTGCCAGAAGCCTTCAGCGATATTCACACGCTCATTAACAACGCTGGCCTGGCGCTGGGTACCGAGCCGGCTGACCAGTGCGACACGGAACAGTGGATGACCATGATCGACACGAATATCAAGGGGCTGGTTATGATGACCCATGCCCTGCTCCCGGCTCTGAAGAAAAACAACAGTGGCAGTATTGTTAATATCGGTTCAGTAGCAGGCACCTGGCCTTATCCTGGCGGTAATGTTTATGGTGGCACCAAGGCGTTTGTTAAACAGTTTTCACTCAGTCTGCGCTGTGACCTGCTGGGTAGTGGCGTACGTGTGACCAATATTGAGCCGGGGCTGGCTGAAACTGAATTTTCTGTTGTTCGCTTTAAAGGAGACCAGGCCAAAGCCGACTCGGTTTATGAAGGCATGCAACCTTTGACTGCAAACGATATAGCTGACACGGTGTTCTGGATTGCAAACCGCCCTGCTCATGTCAATATCAACAATCTGGAAATAATGCCCACACAACAGGCCTGGGCAGGCTTTGCGGTTGATCGCAAAAAATAACATTCAATACCATCAAACTTTCGGAAAAATGTCACAAAAAGTTGATCTGTGACATCAAACTGTCAGCTGAATTCAATAATACTTAGCTTCGTCAGTCCTGAGAGGTCTTCTGGCATTCGATACATGGGGTGAATGTCAGAAGATCGCTTTAAAGGACTTTGTTGCTCTCTTCTTATACGACAACTATTGTTCAAAAATAGTGGCTCACATCGTACAACTACGACTATTCAACCCAGTTAAATTTTTAACTTTATTTTTATCTGGCTATTTTTTAACCAACCGCTTTTAACCCAGTATTTATAATCTATTGAACACTTATCCACAGGTAATTCAGAGTGTTGGTCAGTGTTTCTGTTAACAAATACTGAATAACTTACTTATGCACAGATAGACAAAAACCACTAACCGACAACTGTGACAAACGTAAAAACCACAAACCCTGTGCAAGCCGGAATGCGAAAAGTTCAGGCCAGTCCAGAGTTGGTAACAACCAGACAATAAAAAGTCTTTTGTCGTTTAAATCCATGACTGCGGAAACCCAGCCTAGCCATAAGCCCCTCCTTATTAAACAATTTTATGCCGACAGAATAACGCTGAAGCTGGAAAAAAAGATTAGACTGATGATTTATAATGGTCGAATAAAAAAATCGTAATTGCAGTACAAGTCCAACCAGACTAGTGCAGCCAAGCGCTAAATCCCCTGCAAAAATAGCTTCGTCGTTCCCGCCTGCGCGGGGATGACTGTATGGATATCAAGGCCTGGCTGCACTAGTTTCCAGTCATCACATCGTAAACTCCCCTGACTGGAAGTCCGGTAAACTGAAATTTGAGGACAATCGTTATGGCCAATATGTTTATAACATGGGGTCAACTTCAACCCAAAGTGGGAACTGCCTCTATCACCGGGGGTGACAAGATCACCCAGGGCGTAGACCCCCATCAGTTCCCCATATTTACCCTTAGCTGGGGAGCTACCCGTCTGGTAACCATGGATATTGGAAACGGCAGGAACCGTGACCATGGCATGATATCAATGGATGAAGTCACTTTCTCCAGAGAAATGGATCGTGCTTCAGAATACCTCCTGTCACGAATGTTCGTTCCTGGTTATAAGGGCGACCTGGTCAGTATTCTTGTGACCAAGCCCGATCGTGAGGGGAAAGGTAACCAGACCTACCTGCAAATTCAGTTACAACAGGCTCGAATAGTCGAATACTGTATTAATATAACTGACGGAGGTAAACCGGTAGAGAACCTGGCGGCCACTTACAATAAAATCTTTATCCAACATTGGCACGAAGATGTAGGGGGAGAGTTGAAAGAAGGTGGCGAGGTTGGCTATGACCTGCTTACTGCCAAGGTGATATCCCACGCCAAGGTTGACAGTGGGGGCTAAAGATGACTGGCAGTAGACGACTGCATCAGCGAAAGCGGCTACTGCTAGCAACATTGTAATACGAAAGAAAAACAACCCTCTGCAACCGGGAATATAAAAACAGACGTCACCTTTAATCTGTTGATCCAGCTATCTGACCTTTTACACAAAACTGATACGAAGCATAACGGCTTTCTGATAAGGTCAATATAAAACCAGCGATCCGTTTTATGCTTTACCGAAATACATTTTTAACGATATTCCGGCTGCTGTCTGTTTGCCTGATGTTAACCTCTGCCAACCTGAAGGCGAATACAACCGACTGGATTTTCAGTTCGGAGCAGCCCAGTGCCAAAATTCGACTGCTGCTCTCAGGGGAACTTAATAAGGCTGAAAACCAGGTCATTGCAGGATTACAGGTAGAGCTGGATTCGCCCTGGAAAACCTACTGGCGCTCACCGGGTGAAGCCGGTATTCCTCCTGCCTTTCACTGGCAGACAAACCACAACGTTGTCGACACACAATGGCTCTGGCCCGTTCCGGAACGTTTTGACCTGCTTGGAATACAGACACTTGGATATCAGGACAGTGTCGTTTTCCCGTTACTGATTACCGTCAATGACCCGAACAAGCCTGTCACGCTGGATGGTATTCTCAGGCTATCGTCCTGTACCACCATTTGTGTACTCAGTGACTTTCCTGTGCAGACGTCTTTTATCCCTGGTCAGCTTGAACCGGACTCCGAAGCCGCTTTTTTAATTGATAAGGCCCTGTCGAAAGTACCTGAAACGCATTCTATGGAAAACCCGGCGGCAAAAAGTCAGGTCATAGAATCTGTTAACTGGAGAACACCGGACAGCACCGTGGTCGTCACTGCCTCTTCACCGGATGGGTGGCAGAAACCGGATATTATTCTTGATGGCCTGCAGGACATCAGCTTTTCCGAACCAGAACTTCGAATAGAAGGAACACAATTACAAGCCTTCATGACAGCCAGCAGCTGGCTTGGCGATATTGATCTTCACCAGCAGTCTGTCAATGTCACACTGATTAATGGCGAGCAGGCAACTGAAACCGCTATCATCATCAGCAACCAGCCCGTTACAGAGCTTCCCTCACAACAGGCACCCTTTATGGTGATGGTTCTGTTTGCCTTGCTGGGCGGCTTCATTCTCAACCTTATGCCCTGTGTTCTGCCTGTGCTTGGGCTGAAACTGTCGTCCGTTGTTCAGGCAACCGGACAAAACAGGAAAGTGGTCCGCTGGCAGTTTCTGAGTACGGCATCTGGCATTCTGGTGTCTTTCTGGTTACTGGCCCTGTTTCTACTGGCGCTGAAATGGACGGGTAATAACCTGGGCTGGGGTATCCAGTTCCAGAATCCATGGTTTATTGGCTTTATGGCGGTTGTTACCGGACTGTTTGCAGCCAACCTGCTGGGTGCCTTTGAAATCCAGCTTTCCTCTTCCCTGAATACCAGACTCGCTACCACTGGCAGCAATAATCTGAAAGGGCATTTTGTGCAGGGCATGTTTGCCACTCTGCTGGCAACCCCCTGCTCAGCCCCTTTCCTTGGGACAGCGGTAGCCTTTGCATTGACAACAGACTCGATTCACCTGTTTGCTATTTTTTCTGCCATGGGCATTGGTCTGGCAGTGCCGTATATTCTGGTAGCCATTTTTCCTGCAATGCTGTCATGGCTGCCCAGACCTGGCCCCTGGATGATCAAGCTTCGCCGGATAATGGCCGTCCTTCTGATAGCAACAACCCTGTGGCTGGTTCATCTGTTAAACGCTCATCTGGGTTCTGTCTGGCAGTTTGCGGTGATGTTTTTTGCGATCATCACTTTTACTTATCCTGCTTCTGGAACCTTTTTTCAGGGCAAAGCAACGATTAAGAGCAGGCACCAGTCTGCTTGCAGCCATGCTGATCGCATTTGTCTGGCATTGGACAGACAGAGTGACAACGCCTTTATCAACGGCACTCTTTTCTCCTTCAGAAAGCCTGGACTGGCAAACACTGGATAGTGCTGCCATCCAGCAACACATCCGTGATGGCAAAACCGTATTTGTCGATATCACTGCGGACTGGTGCGTCACCTGCAAAGCAAACAAGATGCGGGTTCTGGATCGCAACCCGGTTTTATCAGCCCTGAAGGATGAACAAATCGTCCTGATGCGTGGTGACTGGACGACACCTTCTGACAAGGTAAACCGCTACCTGCAGCAGAACAACCGATTTGGTGTGCCGTTTAACAAAATCTACGGACCAGAAACACCACAAGGCATTGCCTTACCCGTTTTACTTGATCACAACACCGTACTGGATGCTCTGACAAGCAGTCAGGCTGAAGAATGATATATAGTGGATAATTTAATGAAAAAACTGTTTTCTACAATAACGCTGGTGGCAGCAGCCACCGCAACAGCCCCCTCCTCCCTGCAGGCAGCCCCCCTGGACGCTGACCAGCAACAACAGGTTCGGGAGTTGATTCGTTCGACACTGGTCGAAAATCCGGACATTCTGGTCGAAGCCATTAACGAGCTTCGTAACCGTGAGTTGCAGGCACAGGAAGATGCCCGGAAAGCCAGCCTTGAGGCAAAAAAAGATGAGCTGTTTAACACCCCCGGTGACCCGTTTATTGGCAATCCAAAGGGTAAGTTAGCTATGGTGTACTTTGCAGATTACAACTGCGGCTTCTGCAAACGTCAGGACCCGGTTCTGGAACAGATGGTCAAACAATACCCTGACCTGAAAGTCATCTACAAAGAACTCCCGGTTTTAGGGGAGACATCCAGAGAAGCCGCAGAACTGGTGCTGGCTGCCCATGCGAACCACCCGGATATTTACCAGAAACTGCATCAGCGCCTGATGTCCAAACCGGGCGGACATGACAGTGCCTCCATTGCCGCCGCCTTAAAAGCCGAAGGGCTGGATGCTGAAGCCCTGAAAAAGAAAGTCGATACCAACATCAGGGCAAAGGTCGACAACAACATCAGATTGGCCTCTGAACTGGGTATCAGGGGTACACCTGCCATGGTCTTTGCTGACGAAGTATTAGGTGGTTTTACCAATGCTGAGCAGCTGTCTGAAAAAATCAAGTCTCGACTGAACTGACAGACCAGGCAATTGATATAATTGCTCAGACAAAGGCATCTAACCCGGCAAAACACTATGTTCAGCAAAGCACTATGTTCAGCAAAAAACTATGAGCCCAAAATTACGTAAATGGATCATTGAACTCTTTCTGACCGTTTTTTTTGCCGGGGTTGTTATTACCGGTTACAACCTGTATCTGCAGAAAGATATGCCGACAGGACTGGCACCACAGATCAGAGCCCAAACCCTTAACCACAAAGCCGTCGATCTGCATGAGCTGTCAAAATCAGCACCGGTGCTGGTCTACTTCTGGGCCAGCTGGTGCAGGGTATGCCAGTGGACAAGTCCTGCGGTCAGCGACCTGTCAGACAGCGAGAACTTTCATGTCATGACCATTGCCTTATCATCAGGTACAGACGAGCGCATTGCTGCCTATCTGAAGGCTAAGGATTTAAAGATGCCAGTCATTAACGATGATGATGGAATTATCAGCAGAAACTGGGCGATCAGCGTCACACCATCGTTTTTCATAGTCAGGGATGGTGAAATAAAGTCCGTTTTAACAGGGGTTACAACAAAACCAGGGCTATTAGCCCGATTGTATCTCAACCGTTAAAACCAGTAATGCTGTTTTATTATTTATAATTATTCATTTTTCAGACAGTACTTTTCAGGCAGTACAATAAAGAAAGGAAGGCTCAGGGCCTTCCTTTCTAAAGACTGACACCCATTTTCTATCCTGTATGATGTGCGAGACTTTTCAAGCACACATTCAGCGTTAAAAACCGGGATGCTATTAAAGCTCAGTAACTTACAGCTCAGTAACGATGCAGTCTTTACGTTCTTTGCCTGTACGCTCCAGATAAGCAGAAAACTCAGCAGGAATGCGGCCAGTGGTTGCACCTTCCCAGGTTACAGCAGTACCGTCTTCAGTCTGGTATTCAAACTGGTAACGCTGACGGGTTTTACCTTTACGGTTAGACTCAGTACCTTTGCCCACAACAGCCAGATCACCGATATCCAGACCTTTATCCTGCATTTCTTTCAAAACAGCCTCAATCGCTTCACGCTTGCGCTGTTGCTCCTGCTCTACTTCCTTTTGAGCGTCCAGCTTTTCTTCGTAAATGCTCTCAATACGGCTAATTACACGCTGAATGTCTTCTACGTGCATATCCTGAAACAGTTTACGCAGCTGTACTTTGGATTTCAGAACACTCAGGGATTCTTCAAAAATATTCATTGTGAAGTGACCAATAACCAGGGACAAAAAATTTCTAGTGGCGAAATTTATCACAGCCCCTCATAGATGCAAACAAGTTTGATTGTATTTATGAGGATATCGATAAATGAAAAGCTATTATTGCTTCAACATCAATCCAGTGAATGAAGTTTTTTATTTTTTACTTATCAGAACTATAACCTGAATTGGGAACACAAAATATTCTGTATTCCCAACTCATTCTCAATTCACCCATTCAATTATAAGACGGCTTTAATTTTAGTTCGTTTTTACAGCCTGTGGAGCCATTGCCCTACCCAATGCGTAACCGTACATTGCGCCAAGCGCTGCGATTACTTTTGATCTGATCACAAAAAGAAACGCCGCACCAAATGCCATACCATAATCACTCACAGTGTTGGGCGTACCAATGGGCGTGGTGGTAATTCTTTTATTCAAAGCACCGTACAAACCGCCTGAATGGTGCGTCACATTGGGGGCAAATTCACCAAACATAATCTTATCAGTGGTTGTGTCCCAGAACGGTTTTGTCGTAACCCAGTTAGTCAGATAGCCAACATATACCGGAGGAGCCACTTGCTTAGCACCATACCAAATCCAGCCTCCTGCCCACTTGACAAGCATACCGATACCATTGAGACAGGATCGGGTACAGCTTCGGACACCTACATTTGACTGACCAGCTTCATCTTCAGTCACTAGAAGCATGTTACAGAGCTGTTCGTTATGCAGGGTCTTTTGATAGTGTATCTCACCATGTAGTTCTGTCTTAATGAATTTTTCAGCATTAATAGCACTTTGCAGATATTCATCCTGAAGCTGAAATATTTCCTCCTGACTTAAAGGCAACTGATCCATTTGTTCTATATATTCCGACAGCTTATTTTTGCGCCCCTTGTCTTCTGCTCTTGACTGAACTGCAAAGCAACTGGTTTTCTCAGGCTGAAATACTTCTAAATGGGAGTTCACATAGCTGGCTACACGTTTTCTTTTTGGTTCATAATCCTCATTAGCATCCAGAAAACCACAACTGTCAGTACCACGAATAAGGACTTTATTGGTCGAAGTCGTCTCATTGTCGTGGTATGTGCATTCAAATATTCCACGCTCAACCAGTTCCATATCTGGTTTAAGCCCAGCCAGACCCTGACTTGCTTCGGTTGCCTGAATGTTTTCAGCAGCCTCCATGACAATATCTCCGAAGCTGTCCGCATCCTCTATGTAGCTGTCCACATCCGGTCGAACACGCTTTTGCTCTAGCGGCAAGGACCAGGCCCCCGTTGTTATCAGTGCCGCAAACAGGCCTGTCGCCCAAACTGTTTTTTTCACAAATTACCTCCCATTAGCCTGTTCTGACCAGAGCTGATTTTGGGGACAACAATGTATTCTTCCCAAAACAGCCATGAGCGAAAAATGCAGCTCCCCTCGAAACATGGTAGTGCCTACAGCGCTTGGGAAAGCTGCATTTTCATAGTGAAAAAACGCCACAGCTGTTTGCACCTGAAAGCCGCTAAACCGATTGGTATAAACCTTGCTGGCGCAGCCAAAAGTAATAAGCAACTGGAAGTTATATTGCATAGTGCATGCAATTATCCCTGCGGTTTATCTGAAAAGAGTCTAGAAGAGAATGAGCTTTGTTCCAGTGGCATTTTAAACGATCCGTTTTAATAACCGATCAACACCCTGTTGCAGGAGAGTTAGTTTCTAAAACCGTTTTTCAGTTCCTGTTGAATAAATAAGTGGATCAATCGTCTGGGGCGAACTGGAATAACCTCTAATGACCCGATTCATTGAGAATGTTTAAAAGGCAAACAGTTCCCGCCAGATGATAAATTTATAGCCTGCTCTGCATTGCCGGGAATTTGGATAAAATCAAGCCGAAATCAATAATTTCAGCCTGATTTTCATTGAATCAGCCCGAGGACACCTCTTCTGTCCGAAGCTGTTTGCGCAGCACCTTACCCACCGCAGACATGGGCAGTTCCTGACGAAACTCTATGTATTTAGGTACTTTATAACTAGTGAGCTGCTGGCTGCACCAGTCTCGAATATCCTGCTCTGTCAGGGACTTATCCGACGTAACCACAAAGAGTTTAACCGCCTCACCTGCTTTTTCATCAGGTACACCAATGACAGCACACTGATCGACCTTTTCGTGCAGGGAGACAACGTTCTCAATCTCATTGGGATAGACGTTAAAGCCTGACACAATCACCAGATCCTTAATGCGATCCACGATACGGATATACCCATCCTCCTGAATCACCGCAATATCACCGGTATGCAGCCAGCCTTCAGTATCCAGAACTTCCGCCGTGGCTTCAGGCCGGTTCCAGTAGCCTTTCATGATCTGCGGGCCTTTTACACACAGCTCGCCAGCTTCTCCTGTGTTCGCTTCTTCGCCATCACCAGTGACAATCTTGATAGAGGTTGACGATAACGCAGGGCCAACCGTTCCCAGCTGCGTCAGCTCACCTGCCGGATTGGCAGCCACAATGGGGGCTGCCTCCGTCAGACCATAACCTTCGGAAATCCGGCAGCCCGTCACTTCATGCCACTGTCTGGCAACCGATTCCTGCAGTGCTGTTCCCCCAGAATTGGTGACTGCCAGCCCGGAAAAATCCAGACGGTGAAATTCGGGGTGATTCAACAGCCCGGCAAACAACGTATTCAATCCAATAAATGTATTGATTTGCCAGGGTTGCAGAGCAGAGATCAGGCTATCCAGATCCCTGGGATTAGGGATAAGAATACTGTGAGCCCCCAGCTCAAAAAATGAAAACAGATGCACAGTGAATGCATAGACATGGTAGAGAGGCAGAGGCGCAACCACAATATCACCTCGCAGGTCTGAGATCAGCCTGCCTTCCTGATCCACCTGGTGGCGCAGAGCCGATGCCTGCAATACATTCGCAATAATGTTCTTCTGCGTCAGCATGACCCCTTTCGCGACCCCTGTGGTACCGCCGGTGTACTGCAGCAGAGCCAGATCATCCTGCTGACTCTCTGAAACCGGGCAATAGTCCGCCATCATGCCTTTCATCATGACATCGTTAAATGCCACGGCTTCAGGAAGGCTGTATTTGGGTACCATCTTTTTGACATGCCTGACAGCAAAGTTCACCAGTAACCGCTTCATCCAGGGAAGGGAATCTCCCAGTTCGGTGACAATGACCTGCTCAAGGCCGGTTTCCGGCAGAATTTCTTCAACAATATGTCCGACTGTATTCAGACAAACCAGGAGTTTTACACCCGAATCATTAAACTGATGAAGCATTTCTCTGGCGGTATAAAGAGGGTTGGTATTAACAACAACCAGCCCCGCTTTGATGGCACCATAAACGACGATTGGATACTGAAGAACATTAGGCAACTGAATCGCAATTCGGTCACCAGGCTCCAAAGACGTGTGCTTTTGCAGGTAAGCCGCAAAACCATTACTGAGTTCATTGATTTCTGCATAACTCAGGGTCTGATTCATGCAGGTATAGGCAGGCCGGTCAGCAAACCGCCTGACCGATGTATTAATCAGGTCTGCCAGGTTGCGATATTTTCCCAGATCAATTGCGTCTTCAATACCGGGAGCTCGTTTACCTTCCCAGAAACTGGCCTCCATGAAGCACCTCTCATTATTATCATTATTGTTAAAGGCTCAGACTCTGCGGAGCCTGCTCAGGTACATAGCCTGCACTGCATAATTGTTATTATTGTGCTGTTGCAATGATCATCTGGCAAACAGCCGTTAATGCTCATTTAAGCATACGACAGTAGAATAACGATTTATAGCCGTATAATAGCGGGCAGCCGACATCCGTTCAGCATAAGCCCATTTCTGCCATCCGTTATTCCGCTCCCGGAAATCCCGTTGGCAACATACTGTCCCATAATGAGACCTGATTGCTACCGGAACGTAACAACGCCTGTTTTTTTGTCTTTGACCACTTTTTAATTTCTGCTTCCCGTTTAGAAGCCGTAGAGCGATTATGACCGGGTTCAAAGTACGCCAGTAACGCAGGCTGGCGTCCTCGAAAATAGCGCGCACCACCTGCGCCGCTGCTGTGTTGCTTCCAGCGTCTACAGATATCGGTTGTAATTCCCGTGTAAAGCGAATGATCGCTGGCAATAATGATGTAAACAGACCAGTTCATAAGTACCTGACAATTAGCGGATGCTGTCAATGTAACAGACCAGCCCGGAACCGTCAGCGTACAAATCAACTGTCGTCAGCCCAGCAGAGGTAAAAACCCCAGAGAAACACCAATCTGTGCAGCCACCACCAGTACACCGACCATGGTGGCAATACCAAGGCCAATGTTCCCTCCGGGGGCCTGATAAGGCTCTTCCATGTGCAGGCGGCGAACTTTCCAAACCATCAGAACAGGCAAAAAGACAGCCAGCACTATCAATGCTATCGCTGCATAGCCCAGGGCAAGAATAAAACCATCGGGATAATAAATAGCCACCAGCATGGGAACCAGCAGTGTCAGCAAAATGGCCCGAATCCTTCCGGTTAAACCGCTGTGACTGTTATGGGAAAGTTCTGACAGGTAATCAAACAGTCCCAGGGCCACCCCCAGAAACGACGTTGCCAGGGCAAATGCCGCAAACACGCTGATCATCAGACTGAAGTGGCTAACAGAAGACACCTGACCCACTGCAGACATAAGATTGCTGACGGAATCCGGCATCGCTGCCACACTAGTTACCGTGGTGGATGACAAAGCACCAACCGTCGAAACACTCCAGAAGGCATAGAGGACAAAAGGCAAAACACTGCCAATCAGCAGCGCCTTGCTGAACTTTGCCGGGCATCCCTGCACATAGCCAACCACCGTGGGTACCACGACATGATAACCAAATGAGGTATACAGCACAGGCAGAGCAGCCAGCAGCACAGGAAAAGAGCCACTCTCAATAGTCAGATTTTCAAACCGGGCATGGGGAAATAAAGAGACCAGTATCACCATCATCAGCAGTAACATGGAAACAAACATCACCCGGTTACAGACATCCACCAAGGCTGTTCCTACCAGTACAACAATAGCAACAACAAATGTCACCAGAACAACCGCCCCCCAGTAGGGCATCTTCATGCCTGCACTCATCAATATGCTGTTAAGCTGTGAAGCCCCGCCGGCAATATAGGCTGCGCAAAGTGCGTAATAGAGAAACAGCATGGCAATAACAGCAACAGCCTGACCTTTTCGCCCTAACAACAGGCCAACCATGCCATGTAGGTTTTCAGTCCCCGGGCAGGCTCTGCAGGCTTCTGCAATCAGCAACCCTCCATAGGCAGCCAGCAACCAGGTAATGAACATCAGGACCAGCGCCTCCCACAGCCCTGTAAGAGCAGAGATAATAGGCAGCGCCAGCATACCGGCACCAATGGATGTGCCAGCAATCAGCAAAGCACTACCTAACGTTTGACTCTTCATTCTTATAACTGGTTCGCATGACTGAAGTAATAACCCTACAAAATAGCAGCTGAATCAGTTAAGAAACAAAGTGAATAAAAATAATTATTAATAAAAAACCCATAAGAGCCACTCTCTGCAGCATTCAAATCAAGAGAATATCTATTGCCTCAACACTTCATCCGTTACCATTAATCCATTACGTATTGAGGTGTGTTGCTCAAATCACACACCTGAAACCAGGACTTTTGAACTCTATGAACATTTATCTGGTGGGCGGTGCTGTCAGGGACAAACTGCTCGGACTGCCTGTAAAAGACCGTGACTGGGTGGTGGTAAACAGTACACCTGAAGAAATGCTGCAGCAGGGCTTTCAGCCGGTCGGACAGGATTTTCCGGTTTTTCTGCACCCAAAGACCAAAGAAGAATATGCCTTAGCCAGAACAGAACGAAAGTCCGGGCATGGCTATGCCGGTTTTACATTTCATACTGACCCGGACGTGACTCTGGAGCAGGATCTGATCCGCAGGGACCTCACCGTCAATGCCATGGCAGAGTCAGCAGAAGGTAACATTATCGACCCTTATCAGGGTCAACGGGACTTACAACAACGACTGCTGAGGCATGTCTCTCCCGCCTTTCAGGAAGATCCTTTAAGAATTCTTCGGGTAGCACGTTTTGCCGCCCGTTTTGCCGACCTGGGATTTACTATCGCGGAAGATACGATGTCGCTGATGGCACACATGGTGAGTATTGGTGAAGCCAGCTACCTGGTGCCGGAGCGGGTATGGCAGGAAACCGCCAGAGCCCTGATGGAGCAGCGCCCTGAAATCTATTTTCTGACCCTGATGAGCTGCAATGCCCTGAGCGCAGTACTGAAAGAGTGGCAACCCTTTTTACTGGGATCATCCCACTGCCTTGCCGCTTTGCAGCGGGCTGCTGAACAGAATGCGTCTGAGCCAGTGCGTTTTGCCTGCCTGTTTGCCGCCAATGAGCAAACCGAAGCAGCCAGCCTTAAGCCATTTTTTCAGCGTATGCGTTTCCCGTCCTCTTACTGTGAACTCGCCCTGCTGGTGTACCAGCAGGCTCACGAAGTGCCGGACATTCTTAGCAGGCCAACCGCAGAAAAGGTCATGAACCTGTTCGAAGCAACAGATGCCCTGCGCCGCCCTGAACGGTTTGAAGAGTTCATAGCAGCAGCGGGCTTTATTGCTCAGGCTAAAGGGCTGGGCTTCCCGGCATCAAGCCAGGACAAACTCTTTGCCCTGTTAAGGCAATGCAATGCCATTAATGCCAGAGAGATTGTTGCACAGGGGATAAAAGGCAAAGCCGTTGGAGAAAAACTCCGCCAGCTTCGACTGAAGGCACTGAGGCAGGCATTGAAATAGTTAACCATAAAAAATCATACAGGCTACCGGGTGGACGCCCACTGATGGTTTTGGCTGCCACTATCGGCGGCCTTATATCAAGCTTGATACCGGATTGGGAATTAGACGACAAGTTAAAGCTTTAATGGATGCGTCAGCTTCTAAACGACGACCCATCCGCCTCCGTTGAAGCGCTCTGCAACGGCTCTGGCTCCGTCCATTTTTCCCTCATAATCCGGATTGACGTGAAGTTTAAGCCTCTCTGCGGGTGTACGCCCGCCAGGAGAAAAAAGAGGACTTGCCACCGTTACTACCCCCACAACCTTCTCACCAGGAACAGGGTTAAGAGTTTCCAGCCTGTAAACTTCTTTAGTAATGGGGAATTGACGAAAAGCACCATCGCCCGACTGGTAACCGTCGTAGCGGGGATTGACCATTCCACGTCTGAGAGAAGAACGTAAATTTGGAGCTCGAACAATTCCTCCAAATGCCCTGATATCTATCAGATATATATTGCTATAAAGCCCGCACTGAATGGCTGCATAATGACAAACATAAGATTCAATAGTACCAGAACCCTGAAATGCACAGTCTTTGGGGAGAGACATATCCCTCATTCCCCCATCAACCCACTGGATATATTTCGGAAAAAATCCTTTGCTAAAAGTATCAGGAATGTCTGACTCGTCCGGCCGAAAAGTAAAACCGTAAAAGCGGCGTTCACCACTGCTGTCCGGAGTTGAAAGAATGGCTTCGTCTATTAAGGTCGTATTCTGAAAAAGAAGGGGTTTGGTCAAAAGAATCGTATTTCTATCACTGAATATCTCCCTTCTTTGCCGCAATGTTTTAAGCATAACCAACACCACTTCAACAATACGATAAGCAGACATTATCTATTCAAGCATCAAGCTTTTCACTTTACGAGCCTGTCGGACTTAAGCGTCCGTAGCGAGGATTGCAAGGATTTTCAGACCAATTTATTGCAACCGCAGTAGGACAGTCTTAAGTCCGACAACCTCCTGGAGGTCAGAAGGTTCAGACAGGCTCAGCCTGAAAGAGATAACAGGGAGCATCGCCAACGATCATCTGCTCATCCAGCTGTAAAGATACCTTCTCAAGGCCCACACCGGAGTCTTCGCCCTTCAGAAAAGCCTGCAACTGCAAAACCAGTGGCTGAAAAAACTCCTCACTGACATTGCCCGGCTGAAGAATATCCAGGTCTGCCTGACAGACCCCGTTCTGATTCCGGGTTCTGCCCAGCTGGCTTTCCAGATTTTTACACCAGCCGTATAACTCCGGAATCGACAATGAGGCTTCAAAGCTAACGACAGCATTCAGGTAATGCGGAGCAGCTACATCAGGAGCAGCTACACCAGGAGCAGTTACACCATAATCGGGTGTTTGCACAATACTGCTGACGCAGACCTGTCGGAAAGCAGAGCGAATTGCCCTGATCATTGCCGTGCAGTTATGCACGGCATTTTCGTTAGAACCAATACCAACAAAATATCGGGTCATAACTGGTCCATCAGTTTCTGAACATTCATCTGTTCCCGGGTACGTTCACAGGAGACTGCTGCCAGAGCGCCTTTCAGTGCATGAGGTTTGCGAATGAAAACACCCACTTTTTCTACCGGGAAGTTATCCAGCACCAGCTGAATAATGCCACCCGCCAAAGCTTCCAGCAGGGCAAAGCGGGAAGCTTCGGTAAATTCACGCACCCTGTTACTGATGGCTTCATAATCAAGGGCGTCGTTCAGGTCATCACTGCGAAAGGCGTTGGTAAAATCCGTTTCCAGTTCGAGGTCTATGACCAGTGGCTGCGGAGCTTCATGCTCAAATTCATAAACACCAATAATCGCCTCGGTTTCCAGTCGTTCGATACGAACTTTATCCATTGCCTGAACCTTTCAAACAGAAAAGCAGAATTATACTGTATTAGACCGCTTCAAGCTCTTCCATCGGCCAGCGTGGCTGGGGAGCCACTTCAAGCGGTTCAAGCTGACCTGCCAGCAGTCGCTGACAGCCGGCATAAGCGATCATGGCACCGTTATCCGTACAGAATTCCGGACGGGCATAGCGCAGGGTTGCTTTTTCTTTTGCCACCATGGATTCCAGACCTTCACGAAGACGTCTGTTAGCACTGACACCACCCGCAATCACCAGCTGTTTCAAACCGGTTTCACGCAACGCCCGTCGACATTTAAAAGCCAGAGTATCTACTACGGCTTCCTCAAACGCCCTGGCCACATCAGCCCGGTCCTGATCCGTAAAATCGCCACGTTCTTCGCGGCATTTTGCCACGGTGTTCAACGTAAAGGTTTTTAAACCACTGAAACTGAAATCCAGTCCGGGACGGTCACACATGGGGCGCGGGAAGCGGAAACGTCCCTTCGTACCCTGTTCAGCCAGCTTTGATACTTTGGGGCCACCGGGGTATCCCAGATCCAGCATGGCAGCCACTTTATCGAAAGCCTCTCCAGCCGCATCGTCTACCGACTCGCCCAGCAAACGGTACTGACCAATGCCACCCACATGCACCAGCTGGGTATGGCCGCCGGACACCAGCAGGGCCAGAAACGGAAATTCCGGTGGATTGTCTTCCAGCATGGGGGCCAGAAGATGACCTTCCATGTGGTGCACCCCAACACAGGGAACCCCCCACGCCCACGCCAGGGAACGACCAATACAGGCACCCACCATCAGGGCGCCTATCAGGCCGGGACCTCTGGTATAAGCTACTGCCTCAATATCTTCACGCTGCAAACCCACCTGATCCAGCACTTCCTTTATTAAAGGCAGTACACGCTGAATATGGTCGCGGGAAGCCAGTTCAGGAACAACACCGCCGTATTCGGTGTGCATATCAATCTGGCTGTACAATGCATCGGCCAGAAGCCCATTATGACTGTCATACAAAGCAATACCTGTTTCATCGCAGGAGGTCTCGATTCCGAGAACGACCATAACCAGCTCCTGAAAACTTGAATTCAATAAAATTGTGCCGAGTTTATCACCAATCTGGTCTGGATAGGCCATGAAGCGAAACCATCTAACCCTAACGCAAGCCTCGGGCTCTTTTCTCACGATACCCTCTGAATTTATAGTTTTTGCTTATGTCTTCATTCAAATAACCAAGAGATATTTCAATAAAACTTTTGTATAAAAAATGTTTTTTTGACATTGCATATCTTTCATCAAATGGAATGACAAGATCTCCTTGCCAGAACCACCTGCCTTTTCTGCCTGCCTGCTTATTTTGGAAATTGACTCTTTCGGGCGCAGGATAGAAGCCATATTTAATATATCGCCACAATAATTCATCTATTCCAGACATTAGATACAAGGTTTGCCCACCATTTATCCTGACTTCCTGAAGTGCTATCGAGAGCATCAAACCGTCTAAACAAGTATCAATCCGAAGATCAGGATCTACTGATAAACGTTCAATCGTATAATGATATTGTGAATCATTCCGAATAATTACTCTTTTAAGCAAGTTGTCATCAAATTTGTCGGCCAGCGTGAGAGATGCCACTTCGCGATCATCCATAATCAATCTTAATTGTAAATATGTGCCATCGATCTGGCGATCCAGCAACAGGACATTGTTCGTTGAGATATGCAGAAAAGAACACCCACTGCAGAAACTGACATAATTGAAAGGCATAGCACAACTCCTCCTGCGATCTTAAGGTATGACAAAGGCACATGACCAAAACCTCGTCGACAGTGCTATGCTGCGCATGAGAGTCAATGCCTTCAGGGAACTGCTATGAATACGACCGGTGAAGAGTTGTTTTATCACAATCATTTGAGCGACCGAGCAGAGCACCCAGACTCATATACCTGACCCTCAGGCAACTCACCACAGTGCCTGCTCTACGCCTGCTTTGTGTTCAAGACTTTGTGTTCAAGAGTAGCCTTTGTTGCCTTTTCATCCAAACATTTGATTGAATGCCTCCCAAAAATAAGGATCTCCGCAGGATTTATACCCATACCAGCAGACATTTTCGAAAACCCGACAAACCCCAAATCGCATTTCCACCGATCAAAAGTGCTGTTCATGTGCTCCACATGGCTGTTTTTCAGCATCTACCACGAGGCAACAGACAATACGCCAGATTGCCGGTTTTTTGCATTTTCCGGCAATTGGCTATAAAATTCGCACCCTTTTAAAATACGCGGCTAATCCAGTGACTGGTATGATTACCAGACGCTGAATTTTTGCGGACCGGATTTCGCTTCATACAGTTGTCAGAAAACTGTATTCAGAAGCACTATTGCTGCTGTATCATGCCGGGCTGCAAACTTCTATTGAATCAACGAATATTTAGGAAGGTGAGCTCTGCATGCCTGCTGTTAAAGTTAAAGAAAATGAACCGTTTGACGTAGCCCTGCGCCGCTTCAAGCGCTCTTGCGAAAAAGCTGGAGTCCTGGCTGAAGTACGTCGTCGTGAACACTACGAGAAGCCGACTTCTGTTCGCAAGCGCAAAGCCGCTGCTGCCGTTAAGCGTCATCTGAAAAAACTGCAGCGCGAACAGCGTCGTCGCGAGCGTCTGTATTAAGATCGTAACGATCTGAATACCGCTTCAGTTACAAGATGATTCAGCATTAACCTTCAGGGTCACGTCAGTGACAACATCTGAAGGTGAAACCTGAGCACCTGACAGGCTTATGCCTGTTTGTGGATATCGACACAGGAGAACACCATGAGCGAATGCACAGTAAAGGACCAACTGACTTCAGCAATGAAGGAAGCCATGCGCAACCGCGAAAAGGCTCGCCTGGGAACTATCCGCATGGCTCTGGCAGAATTGAAACGTATTGAAGTAGACGAAAAGTCGCTGGACGACACCCGTGCCCTTGCAGCCCTGGACAAAATGGCCAAGCAACGCCGCGATGCCATTACCCAGTTCGAGTCTGCAGGGCGCACGGACCTCGCTGAACAGGAACAGTTTGAACTGACCGTCATTCAGGACTTCCTGCCTGAACCACTCTCCACTGAAGACATCGACCAGATTGTCCGCGATGCCATTGCCCAGAGTGGCGCAGAAGGCATGAAAGATATGGGCAAGGTAATGGGTCTGGTAAAACCCCAGGTTCAGGGTCGTGCCGATATGGCTCAGATCAGTCAGTCGGTTAAAAAACTGCTGGGCTGATTCCCGCAACCCTGCGATACTACTTCCATAACGAGTTCTACAACGAGTTCACTGGTGATCTCTTCCACAGAGCATCACTGTTGCAACAATTTCCCCACATGTCGGAAATTGTAACGCCCATTTTTTAAACTACTACTCTCTCGGTTTACATGGCTGGACGCATTCCACAGACATTTATTGACGACCTGCTGGCCAGAGTCGATATCGTCGACGTGGTTGACAGCCGGGTCAAACTGAAGAAAACCGGCCGCAATTATTCGGCCTGCTGCCCGTTCCACAAAGAAAAAACACCTTCTTTCTCCGTCAGTCCTGACAAACAGTTCTACTACTGCTTTGGCTGCGGCGCCAGTGGTAACGCCATTGGCTTCGTGATGGATTTTGACCATCTGGACTTTCCTGCCGCCGTTGACAACCTTGCCGGCACACAGGGCATGGAAGTACCCAGAGAGCAAAGCAGCCACCAGAGCCGGCGTCCGGATTACTCCGAACTCTACGAACTGATGACCCGCGCCTCAGATTACTATCAGGAACAACTGAAAGCAGCCCCTGATGCGCCCAGAGTCATCAACTACCTGAAGCAGCGTGGGCTCGACGGCCAGACCTGCAAACAGTTCGGCATCGGCTTCGCCCCCAGAGGCTGGGACAACCTGCAAAACCTGCTGGCCACCAGCGACGAGAAAGAAGAGCAGCTGATCAAAACCGGCATGCTGGTTGAAAACGAAGAGAGCAAAAACCGCTACGATCGCTTTCGTGACCGGGTTATGTTCCCTATTCGTGACAGCCGGGGTCGCATCATTGCCTTTGGCGGGCGAGTACTGGGCGACGCCAAGCCAAAATACCTGAATTCCCCGGAATCTCCTATTTTCCACAAAGGGCGGGAACTTTATGGCCTCTATGAAGCCAAAAAGAGCAACCGTTCACTGGAACGCATTCTGGTTGTGGAAGGTTACATGGATGTGGTGACACTGGCACAGCTGGGCATCAACAATGCGGTGGCAACACTGGGAACCGCCACCACACTGGAACACATGCAGCGCCTGTTCAAAACAGTACCTGAAGTCGTGTTCTGTTTTGATGGCGATGACGCAGGCCGGCGAGCGGCATGGCGCGCCCTGGAGTCTACCCTGCCCAATATGCAGGACGGACGACAGGCTCGATTTCTGTTCCTGCCCCAGGGAGAAGATCCCGACAGCATGGTACGACAGGAAGGTTCAGAGCAGTTTCTCCAGCGCATTCAGGATCAGGCACTCAGTCTGGACACTTTCCTGTTCAAAGAACTGGAAGACGGTCTGGATCTGCACACCATGGATGGCAGGGCTCGATTAACCAAGCTGGCACAGCCTTATCTGAGCAAGCTGCCTGATGGCATTTTCAAGCAACTATTGCTGCAAAAACTGTCAGAGCTGACCGGGCTGGACTCATCAAGACTGGAAGCCCACTTAAGCACAGAAGCTGAACAGAAAACAGCGCCAACCGCTGCACCCGCTGATCAAACGGCTCATGACCACTATCAGGATCATCATGAGCATTATTACCAGTCGGGGAATGACTTTGCGGACTACCATCCGGAAAATCATTCAGGCAGCTTTGCAGAAGAACCTTTTAACTATTCACACTCTACGCACTCTTCAGAAAAGGGCGCATACAGTTACCAGAAATCAAAAGGTTTTTTTGACAAAAGGACAAAAAACTTTGATCCTGTTTTAGAGAAGACACAGATAAAAGTCGGTCGTTCACTATACGCCATACGACATTTACTGTGTAATCCACAGCTCGCCTCCGATGTAAAATGCATTGATACACTGGCACAGGATAACGACGCCGACACTGTATTACTGGTAGAGCTGTTAAAAACACTGAAACAACAACCCAATCTGGCCACCAGCGCATTAATTGCCCAATGGTATGGAACAGACAAGGGTAAACGACTACAGCAGGTTGCCACTCTGGAACTCGGGCACGAACCTGATGACGGAGAATTCTGGGAAGCCATCAAACGCATTTCAGACAAAGTGGCGGACCTGGAACACCAGCAGGCTTCAAACAAGATTTCAAGCACGCTGGCGAATAGAAAACCAAACCAATTGGACGAACAACAACGCAGCGAATACGAAGAGTTCCTGAAAAAACATAAAGCACGTCTTGGTATCAGTACCACTGGTGCAACTCAGGATAAAACGAAAGTATCAAAAAAATAACTGCACACACACCATTATTGGGTATACTTGAAGTTCACTGTGTGCAGTGGATACAACGTTATAGAGTTATAGACCATTATCTGATAAATCCGGTCTAACAACACCAGGGATGGGGAAACCGTGCCATGTTTGCACATGGCTTGCTTAGCAATGGAAAGCACTCCGGTACCTCGCCCAGCGAAAATTGAGCACTCGTTTATGGAGCATCTACAAGCTTCAGGTAGAACTTGTCTCGATTTTTGAGCTATAATTGCCTGCTTACGTTTTTTCGTCCGGCACTTCATTTTTTCGCTGTTATTTCGCTGTTAAAGGGTTGATATGTCAGCTAATTCGCAACAACAATCCCGACTGAAAGAGCTTATCTCTCGCGGTAAGGAACAGGGCTACCTGACTTATGCAGAGGTAAACGACCATCTGCCGGAAGACATTTCTGATCCGGATCAGGTCGAAGACATCATCCGCATGATTAACGACATGGGTATTACGGTCTACGAAACAGCGCCGGACGCCGATACCCTGTTGATGGCAGAAGCCGAAACCGACGAAGCGGCGGTAGAAGAAGCTGCAGCAGCACTTGCTGCTGTGGAGCAGGAAGCCGGTCGTACCACCGACCCAGTACGTATGTACATGCGTGAAATGGGTACCGTAGAGCTTCTGACCCGTGAAGGCGAGATCCAGATCGCTAAGCGGATCGAGGAAGGCCTGCGTGAAGTCATGTCGGCTCTGTCCCAGTTCCCGGGCTCTGTACAAATTGTCCTCGATGAATACGACCGTATTATTGAAGAGGAAGGTCGCCTGACCGACCTGATCAGCGGTTATATTGATCCTGATTCTGAAGAGACGCCTGCTGTAGAAGCGCCTATTCCAAGCGTTCAGGAGATGCAGGACGACTTCGACGACAAAGAAGACGACGAGGACGACGAGGACGAAGAACCAGGCGGCCTGGACCCAGAAGAAGCCCGCGAACGCTTTGAAGCACTGCAGGAAAAGCATGAACAGCTGATCAGCGTTCTGGCTGAGCATGAGCGCGGCACGCAGGCCGCCAAACAGGCTCTGGCTGACATGGCTGAACCGTTCATGCCTCTCAAGCTGGTTCCGCGTGTGTTTGACATGCTGGTGTTCCGCATCCGCAACACCCTGGAAAACATTCGCAGCAACGAACGCGCCATCATGCAGCTGTGTGTACGCCGTTCCAAAATGCCGCGCAAAATCTTCCTGAAGACTTTCCCGGGTAACGAAACCAACCTGGAATGGGTTGACCAGATTACCGCTGGCAGTGCCGCTTACTCTGAGAACATCAAGGCGTATCGTGATGAAATCATCCGCGCCCAGAAAAAGCTGTCTGCGATTGAGAAGGATTACGGCATCACCCTGAACCAGATCAAAGACATCAACCGCAAGATGTCTCTGGGTGAAGCCCGCGCCCGTCGTGCCAAGAAGGAAATGGTTGAGGCCAACCTGCGTCTGGTTATTTCTATTGCCAAGAAATACACCAACCGAGGTCTGCAGTTCCTGGACCTGATTCAGGAAGGCAACATTGGCCTGATGAAAGCGGTGGACAAGTTTGAATACCGTCGTGGTTACAAGTTCTCGACTTACGCCACCTGGTGGATTCGTCAGGCGATCACCCGCTCTATCGCCGACCAGGCCCGCACTATCCGTATTCCGGTACACATGATCGAGACCATTAACAAACTGAACCGCATCTCCCGTCAGATGCTGCAGGAAATGGGTCGCGAACCAACGCCGGAAGAACTGGCAGTGCGCATGGAAATGCCGGAAGACAAGATCCGTAAGGTGCTGAAGATTTCCAAAGAGCCTATCTCAATGGAAACACCGATCGGTGACGATGAAGACTCCCATCTGGGTGACTTTATCGAAGACGCAACCATTCAGTCCCCAATTGACCGGGCTACCGGCTCTGGCCTGAAAGAGTCTACTCGCCAGGTTCTTTCCGGACTGACTGCCCGTGAGGCGAAAGTCCTGCGTATGCGCTTTGGTATCGACATGAACACTGACCACACTCTGGAAGAAGTGGGCAAACAGTTTGACGTTACCCGTGAGCGTATCCGTCAGATCGAGGCCAAGGCATTGCGCAAACTGCGCCATCCTACCCGCTCCGACCACCTGCGCAGCTTCCTGGACGAATAAGCCCGGGAAGATCAAGCGTCACAAAAAAGCTGCAAGACCTAAAGGTGTTGCAGCTTTTTTTATACTTGCTTAACAGGCAGCTCCCATTCATTTAACTGCTACGCTCTGGCATTATAAGCCCGCAGGAATTACAAATAACAAAAAGTCTCTGTAACGGATTACAGACAGAGGTTTGCCATGATAAGTAACACTCCACTGATCATTACGACATTTTTCGTCTATCTGGGCATCATGCTGTTTATTGGTGCCTGGGCCTGGAAACGCACAAAAGACTCCTCCGACTATTTTCTGGGAGGCAGAACACTCGGCCCATGGCCTGCCGCACTCAGCGCAGGTGCCTCCGATATGAGCGGCTGGTTACTACTGGGACTTCCCGGATACGCTTTCGCCTCTGGTGTAGAAGCTTTCTGGCTGGCGGGAGGGCTGCTCCTTGGTACCTGGCTAAACTGGCTGTTCGTTGCCAAACGTCTGCGCTCTTATTCACAAATAGCCGACAATGCTCTGACATTACCCGAATTCTTCAAGAATCGTTTTCACGACAACTCTCGTGCATTACAGGTCGTTTCAGCGTTCTTTATCCTGTTGTTCTTTCTGTTCTACACCAGCTCCGGACTGGTCGCAGGAGGCAAGCTGTTTGAAACGGTATTCGACCTGAACTACCACTGGGCAGTTATCATCGGCACTGCCTGCATTATTTCGTACACCCTGTTTGGCGGCTTTATTGCCGTTTCATGGACAGATCTGGTACAGGGCCTCCTGATGGCAGCGGCTTTGCTGCTGGTTCCCATTATTGCCATCCAGACGGCGGAAGGCGCATCGATCACCAGCCAGCTTAAAACCCTTAACCCTGAACTACTTAACCCTTTCACAGCAGCCGACGGGTCACCCCTTGGACTGATTCCGATTATTTCACTGGCTGCCTGGGGACTGGGATATTTTGGCCAGCCACACATACTTGCCCGGTTCGCAGGCATTCGTTCAACTGACGACATTCCCACAGCACGCCGAATTGCCGTTGGCTGGTCCGGTATCTCCATGCTGGGCGCCATTATGGTTGGTCTGACTGGCCTGCTGTTCATAACCAACAACAATACGACTCTGGGCGATGGTGAAACCATCTTTATGGTACTGGTCAACGCTCTGTTCCATCCGTTGATCGCAGGCATTCTGCTGGCCGCCATACTGGCCGCCATTATGAGTACTGCCGACTCGCAGCTGCTTGTGTCATCCTCAGCTCTGGCGGAAGACTTCTACAAAGCCATTATCCGACCGAATGCCAGCTCCAGTGAAGTGCTGCTGGTAGGTCGGCTTGCCGTTGTTATCATCGCTCTTGTAGCGCTGTCACTGGCGATGGTTCCGGATAGCTCGGTACTCGACCTGGTGTCTTATGCATGGGCTGGCTTTGGTGCCGCTTTCGGCCCCGTACTGATTATGAGCCTGTTCTGGCAACGGATGAATCGGTATGGCGCTCTGGCAGGAATCATCATTGGCGGTGTCACCGTCGTTGTCTGGAAACAATTGACGGGCGGACTGTTTGATCTATATGAAATTGTCCCCGGCATGCTGTTTGGTTTTGCCGGTATCTATATCACCAGCTTGCTGACCACACCACCCTCTGAAGGCATTGTTGCCGAATTTAATAGCGCACAATCTGCCTGATCAACTCTTACAAGCTTTTCCCTGAACCATCAGGGAAAAGCTTTCTAATTCATCTTTCGATATTCAGTTTCTCCTGATCATTCACATCAGCACCAAATCGCCCACTTAAAAAAGAGAAGAACCGAAATTTCTATCATTTCGACAGATAACTCCTGTCATTTAAACGACATTAGACTTATATAAAGTTAATTCACTAAGTAAATTACCCGAAAAGCAGTTTATAAAACGCAATTTTAATAACGACTATTTCTAACAAAAATCATTCAATATCATCTTTTTTTACAATAACTTACTATTAATAACTACTTGGTTAAATAGCGCCGCAAATATTGATCCACATCAATGGCGTATAGGTTAAAATTCAAAGGAATTTCATCGTATTTGCTGTAATATTCGCGCTCCAAAGAATTAACCTGAGTACGTTTCCGAAGGTTTATGCGCAGGTCGCCTGAAGGCTTTGATTTCGACAAGTGCGTGAAACTTCCAAAACCGTTCTCGGGTCCTTTTTTTTCGGGTTTAAGCTACTTGCATGCACTACTCAAAGTGACACAAGACAATGTAGCAACCCAGTTTCCCTCAAACGGAGATAAATGCAGTGAGAAAGACCAAGATAGTTTGCACTATCGGACCAAAGTCTGAATCCAGGGAAATGCTGACCAAGCTGGTTAACTGTGGCATGAATGTGATGAGACTTAACTTCTCTCACGGCAACTTTGACGAGCACGGTGACCGCATCAGCACCATCCGACAGGTGAGCACGGAAACAGGCAAGAAAGTTGCCATCCTGCTGGACACCAAAGGTCCTGAAATCCGCACTGTTAAACTGCAGGGCGGCAACGACGTCATGCTGACTGCCGGTCAGGAATTTACCCTGACAACTGACGCCACTGTGATCGGCGACAACACCAAAGTAGCCGTAACCTACAAAGGCCTGTGCGAAGACCTGAAGCCAGGCAACACCGTACTGCTGGACGACGGTCTGATCGAAATGACCGTTAAAGAAGTAAAAGGCAACGAAATCCTGTGCGACGTAAAGAACAGCGGCGAACTGGGTGAGAATAAAGGCGTTAACCTGCCAGGCGTCAGCGTTCAGCTGCCAGCCCTGTCTGAAAAAGACAAGGCTGACCTGGTATTTGGTTGTGAGCAGGGCGTAGACTTTGTAGCCGCCTCCTTTATCCGTAAGGCGTCCGACGTTCAGGAAATCCGCGAACTGCTGGACTCTAACGGCGGCGAAAACATCCACATCATCTCCAAGATCGAAAACCAGGAAGGCGTAGACAACTTCGACGACATCCTGTCCGTTTCCGATGGTATCATGGTAGCCCGTGGCGACCTGGGTGTAGAAATTCCTGTTGATCAGGTGATCTTTGCCCAGAAGATGATGATCGCCAAGTGTAACAAAGCGCGTAAGCCGGTTATTACCGCTACCCAGATGCTGGATTCCATGATCAAGAATCCTCGTCCAACCCGCGCAGAAGCCGGTGACGTAGCCAACGCTATCCTGGACGGTACTGACGCCGTCATGCTGTCCGGTGAAAGCGCCAAGGGTAAATACCCGGCGGAATCCGTCAGCGTGATGTCCACCATCTGTGAAAGCACCGATGGCACCATCGAATCCAAGGTTGAAGGTTACGACCTGGAAATCGAAGAGCGTCGCAGCATCACTCAGGCGGTTTGCCGTGGCGCGGTGAAAACTTCCGAAACTCTGGAAGCCAGGCTGATTATCGTTGCGACCAAGAAAGGCAAATCTGCCCGCTCCGTTCGCAAGTTCTTCCCTGACGCCCCAATTCTTGCGGTTACCTGCTCCCAGAAGACCGCTCAACAGTTATGCCTGACTAAAGGCGTAACCACCACGATTGTTGAAGAGATCGACAGTTCTGACCAGTTCTACAAGCTGGGTAAGGACATGGCGGTTGAAATGGGTCTGGCAAAAGCTGGCGATACCGTTGTTATGGTATCCGGTGCTCTGGTTCCTTCCGGCACCACCAACACCTCTTCCGTTCACATCATCGACTAATAGCGTCGTTTATATGTGATCCTGTCCCGCACCATTCAGGTGCGGGGCTTCCTCCCTGCTCCCTCCTGCTTAAAACCGTTTAGTTTTCACACACAAACACTGCAACTACCTAAACAAACCAGTGCAAACATCAAGCTTGCATTCACCTATCCCACACCGATAGTGAAAAAACTCGTACATTTTTCACAAAAAACTATCATTACTACTCATTTTATTGATCGAAGTCGGCTTTTTGATGCGTCAATACTGGCATATTAAACCCATGTCAGCGTCGTTTAGTTTCGACACGGGTTACTTAGGGAGTGTTGTTGGTATGAAATTAATTGAACTGAAAGAAGCCAAGCTCAGATTCAGCCTGGGCGAGATCAGAGGCGGAGCAAAGGTAGAACTTTACCCATCCCATAAGGGCTTTTGCCTGCACCTGCTGGATTCAGAACAGACTCATACCCCTTACACCGTTCGCTCCCAGCGCGACCGTCGAATGCCCAAGCATTACTCCACGCTGGAGGCTGTGACCAACGAACTGAAAAACATTGGCATTGAAACTTTTACTGTTGATCTGACTAAAAAACCGGAGCCGCGTATCGAACGATAAACTGAGACATGACCTAGCATACCTATGGCTTGGACCCTATCTGCAAAAGAAAAGCCATAGCTATCTATTAAAAGAATCCACATAAAAAAACAGGCGCCTGATGCGCCTGTTTTTTTTACCCGGAAGAAAACCGATTAAGACGCCTGCTCCTTGGCCCGGGCAACTTCCTTGATGCTCAGCTTGATGCGGCCACGGGAGTCAATGTCCAGCACAACCACTTCAACTTGCTGACCCATCTGCAGATAGTCAGATACTTTCTCAACACGCTCATCAGCGATCTGAGAAATATGTACCAGACCATCACGACCAGGCAGTACGCTGACAAAAGCACCGAAGTCTACAATACGGGTCACTTCACCCGTATAGATCTGACCAACCTCGGCGTCAGCAGTAATACCGTAAACACGGTCGTAAGCAGCCTGAGCTTTTTCCTTATCGTCAGCAAAGATTTTCACCATACCACTGTCGTCGATATCAACAGAAGCGCCAGTGTCTTCACAGATAGAACGGATGGTCGCACCACCTTTACCGATAACGTCACGAATCTTGTCCGTATCAATTTTCAGGGACATGGTCATCGGTGCGTTTTCGTTCAGTTCAGAACGGCTCTCGCTGATCACCTTGTTCATTTCGTCCAGAATGTGCAGACGCGCGTCCATCGCCTGATCCAGGGCGATTTCCATGATCTCTTCAGTAATACCGGCAATCTTGATATCCATCTGCAGAGCAGTGATACCCTCAGAAGTACCCGCTACTTTAAAGTCCATGTCACCCAGGTGGTCTTCGTCACCCAGAATGTCGGTCAGGACGGCAAACTGTTCACCTTCTTTCACCAGACCCATGGCAATACCGGCCACTGGCGCCTTCAGAGGCACACCGGCGTCCATCAGGGCCAGGGAAGAACCACATACGGAAGCCATAGAGCTGGAACCGTTGGATTCAGTGATTTCAGACACAACACGAACGGTGTACGGGAACTCATCCTGAGTCGGCAGCATGGCCTGAACACCACGACGGGCCAGACGACCGTGACCGATTTCACGACGACCCGGCGCGCCCATACGGCCACATTCACCAACAGAGTACGCAGGGAAGTTGTAGTGCAGCATGAACGGGTCTTTCGTTTCGCCTTCCAGACTGTCAATAATCTGTGCGTCACGGGCAGTACCCAGAGTCGTGGTCACCAGAGCCTGGGTTTCACCACGGGTAAACAGCGCAGAACCATGAGTCTTTGGCAGAACGCCGATTTCTACGTTGATCGGACGAACCGTTTTGGTATCACGACCGTCGATACGAGGCATACCATTGATAATATTGCCGCGTACTACGGATTTTTCCAGACTGGAGAATGCCTTCTCAACATCAGCTTCGTCGAACTGACCTTCTTCTTCACCCGCCAGGGCTTCCAGCACTTCCTGCTTCAGAACACCAACCGCCGCATAACGATCCTGCTTGATGGTGATCTGGTAAGCTTCACGCATCTTGCCTTCAAACGCAGACATCTTCTCTTTCAGTTCTACGTTTTCAGCAGGCGCAGCCCAATCCCAGACAGGCTTGCCGACTTCAGCCGCAAACGCTTCAACCGCATTAACAACAGACTGATACTCCTGATGAGCGAACAGTACCGCACCCAGCATTTCATCTTCTGTCAGCTCCTGAGCTTCAGACTCAACCATCAGCACAGCGTCTCTGGTACCAGCTACCACCATGTCCAGCTCGGAAGTTTCCAGCTCAGCATAGCTTGGGTTCAGCAGGTAGCCTTTCTCTTCGTTAAAGCCTACACGCGCACCACCAATAGGCCCCTGGAAAGGAATACCGGAAATGGCCAGTGCCGCAGAACAGGCCACCATTGCCAGAATGTCCGGATCGTTTTTCTTGTCGACAGACACAACGGTCAGAACCACCTGAACTTCATTCATGAAGCCTTTAGGGAACAGAGGGCGGATAGGGCGGTCGATCAGGCGGGAAGTCAGGGTTTCTTTTTCACTGGGGCGGCTTTCGCGCTTCAGGAAACCGCCAGGGATTTTACCCGCAGCATAGGTCTTTTCCTGATAGTGAACAGACAGAGGGAAAAAGTCCTGTCCTGGCTTCGCTTCTTTAGAGCCAACCACTGTGGCCAGAACCGCCGTCTCACCCATGGTCGCAAGAACCGCACCAGATGCCTGACGGGCAACACGGCCTGTTTCCAGAGTGATGGTCTGGTCACCGAATGTAAAAGTCTTGGTTACCGGAGTCACAATATTTTCCTTTAGTAAAACCCCGACCATCTGTGGCTGTCACGAGACACGGATGCAATTCAAAACCTTCTGGTCTGAACTTCTGTCTAAAAAAGCACCAGAGAGACTTGGAATTGCACCCCGATTTGACAGCAAAATAAGGTCAGGGCTGGATAGAGAGCCGTTACTGGCTCCTTTTTTCATACAGACACACTAAAATCCAGTGTCTGCTCAATGCAAAACACCGCCAGCCACACAATGGAAGCTAGCGGTGCTCTGACTGCGGAAGCCCTGCGAAGCGTGCGCTACAGCAAGGTCTTCCTGTTCTGCTGGTGATTTCAACAGAAACCACCAGAGCCAATCCCGAAGGCGATTAGCGACGCAGACCCAGACGCTCGATCAGGCTGCGGTAGCGCTCAACGTCCTTACGCTTCAGGTAGTCCAGCATGCTGCGACGCTGGTTTACCATGCGGATCAGGCCGCGACGGGAGTGATGGTCCTTGTGGTTAGCCTTGAAGTGAGACTGCAGACCTTCGATGTTTGCAGTCAGCAGAGCTACCTGAACTTCAGGGCAGCCACTGTCACCTTCAGAGCGACCGAATTCATTGATGATTTCAGCTTTCTTTTCAGCAGTCAAAGCCATGATAAAGTCTCCATAGAATATGCATAAACATAAATCGGGTACGACCGTGCATATTTACAGCCGACCTTGCCGCCAGCGCTTATTCAAAGAACCTGCAAAGGTTTAAGAATCAGCATCGGCAAAATTAAGCGCTGCATTCTAACACTATGACAGGCAATTATCCAAATCAGCCCTCTCAGGCCAAAACGCTCCAGAGGCCGCAGAGCCGGTCATTCCATGCCAGCGACCATCGCCAGTATAAATTTCTGTGATACAACGTAATTTGATCTATTTTTCTCCCCAAAGGAAAAACCATTATTAATTGCTACTACCTTTATGAGATTCAATCTTAATAAATCAGCAACAAAGGACTGCATACATTTTATACTTCTCTGCACACTGAGCCTCGTTCTGCTCACTCCCGCGAAATCACTGGCTATCCTGCCAATGCAAACCCGACATAAGCTTGAGCAAATGGGCCTTACGCTGATTAAGAGCAGACACGATGGCAACTGTCTTTACGATGCCATTGCAGGCCAGACCGGCCAGAGTCCACAAGCGCTCAGGGAAACCCTACACCACTTTCTTGCTCAGTTTTTTCAAGCCCCGACCCCTCTGGTTTTTGAACTGCTTGACAATGCTCTCAGGCGCACCCCTATACACTCAAGCATGCACGACCTTGCCAACTTTTACCTGAATGGACGATTGCGGCGAAATGGCGAATGGGGAGAGTTGATGCTGATGCCTTTTATCGTCTATGTTCTTAATCGTCCAATTATCCTGATCAACCTGAGTTCCACCCTCACAGATCAACCTCACCTGCTGATCGACACCGACCTGTCCTTTACAGAGATCAGCCTGAATTCAACCGCCCATTACGCCAGCACACACAATGCCATTGTCCTGATCTTTGCTGACGACGCTTACTACGGCGTCACACCCGGCCTTGCTCAGGAAGCACCGGACTGGCAAAGATCATTAATAAATAACCTTGCGTTTTTAACAACTCCGAACCCGGCCTGTTCTTCATCCAGCCCTCAACCCCCTCTTCCATTTAACGGGGGCGCATACCCAGACAACCCTTCCCTGTCAGGCGACATACAAACCAGCCTTTCGGACAAAGAAGACAACTCCCCTTTCAGGTACCGCCTGATCAGACAGCCATGTAACACGTGCCATCCTGATGAAAAGTCTCCGTGCTTTCGCATCACCATTACAACCATCAATACAGAAGTCGAGGGATTTCCCATTTTTTACCCGGTTAATTACCTTTACTATCTTGCTCACCAGATCGCCATTGATCGCCGGTCATATGACATTCAATGTAAAATCAATACCCTGATTCATTCAGCAAAGCCTGCTAAAACCCAAAAGCAACCACTTCAGCTCCCCGGAATTCAGGATCGCATTCACAAATTCAATAGTGGGGTAACGACCACAGGGACAGCTGACAATACCAGGCAACCCGTTAAGAACTTTCAGGCCGCTGTGAAAAAAATAATATTGCTCATCAGGAGCGCCAGAGCATTCGATGATTATTACGTACACATGCCAACCAACAAGGCTGAGACCGGAGTTCCCAACAATTATCTGAAATATCTGGCAAAAGCCTCAGGTGAATATTTTATGGCGTTCGGAAACAGACATGTCGCTATCGGGGCAAAAAAGCATATTGAAAGCAAAAACAAGTCAACCAAAGATTTCAAACAAAAGCGCAAGACATCTGATTTAAAGGTTATCCATTCGCTGATCCCAACCACTCCTTCTTTATCGAAGGACAATATGAAAAGTCTGTTTTTCCAGGAAGAACTCAGAACCAGTCTGCTAAAAGATTTAACAGCGGGGCTAATAGGATTAGCCGCCTACACATTAACTGACAACGAAGTGAACGATTTACTCAACAACCCGCATCTGACCGTTGAGACTACCCGACAGGAAGAGGATGGCACACCCCTTGAAATTGAAATGACAGAAACTCAAACGGATGGAAAACAAATCACCTTTGTGCTGACGCGCTCCTATGCCGAAGAAAACTGGGATGTTTATCGTAAAAAGCAGGAAGAGCTGGTCAGAGTTGAGGTTATCACGGACAGCAATGGCCGCATTGTGACAGCTGATCTTGATCCGCTGTTTATCAGTTTTAAATTTGAAAGGCTTGATCTGGCCCATCACGATAAATTGCCCTTACCCCTGATAACCAACCTGCATACACAAAAGCGGATAAAGCGGCTTAAGAAGATTGCTAACCCCACCAGGACTCTGGAAACAAGCCTTGAAGCACTAAAGACAGGAATAGATAATTTTTTTATGGAAATCGTATTTCTTCCACATCCTCCTGTAGGTGATACAGAAACACCGGCACTGAACAGGGCTGCCATCAACATGCTCATATTATTAAACCCTCAGTTACCCACATTGCATGTTCTGGAAAAATACTGGCAGGTTCTGGAGAAAAAATGGATAGAGGTTGAGGGTATTTCAGGTTATTTAATAAGAATTCCCAGGGAGCACCCGGACATGGGTAATGTGAACCCCAGAGCTATAGGGCTTGTTGAACTGATGAATAAAGCACTGGGCCGACCCGATGACAATCCTGCTGTACATCATAATCATGACGCTCACTCTCTGGCTTCCAACGAGGCATTAAACTACCCGGCTGACATCTACCTGCCCGAACGAATGACCACCACCGACGAGAACAACAATCTCATTACCTTCAATAAAGGCGTCAATCACATTAGAGACCAGGAGGAAATGAAAAGGCTGGTACAGGCCCTTAAAGACAATGACTGGTACGTTACACTCAACCATGCGCTCTGGCCTGAACTAAGCGCAATTCGCTCCAGACAGTGGAAACAGGCCGCCCGGGTTATTGAGCAGCACCTGCAGCAACGCCTTAAGTGGCAGCAGGAAAAAAACAAGCTTCGGAAAACTCACTAAACCAGTTGCAGGCAATAGTAAATATTGTTAGCTTCCTGCCAGTTCAAACAGACTGTATTTTTTATGCGCCATTACGCCATCCTTGCCAATCCCGGTCACAATCGCATCTACTTTGACACTGCTCTCACAATCGCCTGCAACGAAATTCGTGCGATTACCGAAGCAAGAGACATAGAAATCAGCGACATTGGTGAACGGGACCTTAACCTCCCAGCCTGCATCTGCTTCAGCACTGAAGCCCCCCTGAACAGCAAAGCCCTGAAAGCCTTGTCTGCTTCTTCTATTTATTACGCCATTTTTGAAATCCTTGAACAGGGACTGCTCAGGCCACTGGCCGTAGAACCGTTCCAGACCTTTCCGGAAAGCCTGAATCAGATTCTCAAATACACTGGCAAAACCAATGAGCAGTTCACCCGCATGATGGTGAACCTGGCCCTGAGCGCCTGCAAAACCGGCAGTGAGCAGATCACCCTGATCGACCCGATGTGCGGCAAAGGGACAACCCTCTTTGAAGGCATGGTTCGTGGCTTCAATGTGGTTGGCATAGAAATCAACGACAAATGGACTCAGGAAATTCAGGCTTACCTGATCAACTACCTGAAGAAAGGTCGTTACAAGCACACAAAAGCCAAAGAACGACGCACACACAGTGGCAAACGCCTATCTGACGGCTTCACTCTGGAAACCGCTGCCACCAAGGAAGACTTCAGCAACGGCAAAACCCAGATTCTGAAAGTATTTCCTGCTGACACCCGTCATACGCAGTTTCTGGCGAAAAAGAACTCCTGCGATATTCTGGTCTCTGATCTCCCTTATGGTGTTCAGCATGGCAGCAAAAACGCGAAAGACCCAAAGCTGGATCGCAGCCCGGTTGAATTGTTAAAAGAAGCAGCACCGGCATGGAAAGTTGTTATGAAGCAGAAAGGGGCGCTGGTGATTTCATTTAACGAATTCACCCTGAAATGGAAAGAGGCTGAAGAAGCCTTAACAGAAGCTGGCTTTAAGGTTCTGGGAGAAGAACCTTACATCAACTACCTCCATCGGGTGGATCAGTCGATTAATCGCAACCTGATTGTTGCAATTAAATAACTCGCAAGCTGGGTCAAGCGCAGCTCGACCCAGCCTACATGAATATCAGGACTTGGTATTGATCAAACGCTTCGGCGCTACACGCCCATCGTCGTCAATATGCCCCACACCCAGAAAGCGGAAACTCTCTTCACCAGACTCGGATATCTCCTGCCCGTAAAGACGAACACCGCCGCTTATCGGTGCCTGAGGTACCTGAACCGGCTGCCCCTGAGTGATATAGAAACTACTGGTCTGTCCCAGACGAACCTGAGGCCAGTCACTGACAGAAGTATCCAGCGGCAACAGCAGCTCATCCAGAGCCGCATGACCACCACCATCACGTACTTCTTCCAATGCTTGCAGCGTGTGCATCCGGTCTTCACGGTAAGGACCTGCCGCCACCCGGTGCAGTTCAATAACATGCGCCAGACAGCCCAGAGCCTCACCAATATCTTCTGCCAGAGTCCGGATATAAGTACCCTTACTGCAATCTACTTCCAGCGTAATGCTGTCGCCGTTAAACGCCAGCATATCCAGACGGTGAATGGTGATTCGACGACTTGGACGATCCACCACAATACCCTGACGAGCCAGCTTGTACAGAGGCTCACCATTGTGCTTCAGGGCAGAATACATGCTCGGTACCTGGTCAATGTCGCCACGAAACTGTTCCAGAATGGCTTCAACGTCTGATTGCGTGACATTAACCGGACGCTCTTCGACAATCTCACCTTCCAGATCACCGGTTTCAGTGCGGGCACCCAGCTTTACAACGGTACGGTAAGACTTGTCAGAGTCCAGCAGAAACTGGGAAAACTTGGTGGCCTCACCCAGACAGATGGGCAACACACCGGTTGCCAGAGGGTCAAGACTGCCGGTATGACCCGCCTTGGCCGCTCCATAAAGACGCTTAACACGTTGCAATACGTCGTTAGAGCTGGCGCCTTTTTCCTTATTTACGACAACAATGCCGTCGACCGGACGGCCACGGCTACGTCTGCGTCTGGACATTACAATCTTACTCCTTGGACTCAGACTCTTCACGGCCCGCTTTATCACTCAAGGGACCTTCATAATCACTGTCCTGAGAACGAGCCTTTTCAATCAGGTCGCTCAGGAAGGCACCACGTCGCATACTGGCGTCGTAGCGGAAACGCAGTTGCGGAGTAAAACGCAGCTTGATGGCGCGTGCCAACTGGCTGCGCAGAAAACCGGAAGCACGCTTCAGCACTTCCAGAGACTCGTCAATCTGTTTCTGGTCATCCACGCCCAGAAAAGAGACGAACACATCAGCAAATGCCAGGTCGCGAGTCACGTCCACACCGCTGACCGTTACCATACCCAGTCGCGGGTCTTTCATTTCCTGCTGAATCAGCTGCGCCAGTTCACGTTGAATCTGGTCAGCGACCCGCTGGGTTCGACTGTATTCTTTTGCCATACATCTTATCCATAGGTTGGGTCGAGCGCAGCGTTTATGCCCCGAGGGTAATACCCAACGAAATTATCAGCAAGTTCATAGCTATCAATTAAGCACTTGACTTGCGGGAAGAATTATTGGGTATCGTTTCACTCGACCCAACCTACGCTCATTAAACTCTCAGAATTTATATCCTGATATGACAAAGCCCGCGGTCGAAACCACGGGCTTTTTTATTACGCCAGACCAGCCAGCTGTCACACTGTTATTACAGAGTGCGCTGAACTTCGATGGTCTTGTAAACCTCGATCTTGTCGCCAGGTTTAACGTCGTTGTAGGACTTAACCGCGATACCACACTCCATGCCTTCGCGAACATCCTGAACGTCGTCCTTGAAGCGACGCAGGGATTCCAGCTCGCCTTCGAAGATAACCACGTTATCGCGCAGTACACGGATGCGGTCGTTGCGGTACACAGTACCTTCAATAACCATACAGCCAGCCACAGCACCGAACTTCGGAGAGCGGAAGACGTCACGTACTTCAGCGGTACCAACGATCTGCTCGCGGGTGTCGGAGCCCAGCATGCCGCCCAGCGCTTTCTTAACATCTTCGATGATGTCGTAGATAACGCTGTAGTAACGCAGGTCCAGTTCTTCGGCTTCAATCACCTTACGGGCAGAAGCGTCAGCACGAACGTTGAAGCCGACAATAACGGCGTTAGAAGCCAGCGCCAGGTTAGCGTCGGTTTCGGTAATACCACCAACACCGCCGGAAATAACCTTAACCTGAACTTCTTCGTTACCCTGCTCTTCCAGAGAAGAGGTCAGAGCCTCCAGAGAACCACGAACGTCTGCTTTCAGCACGATGTTCAGAGTCTTCTTCTCTTCAGAGCCCATGCTGTTGAAGATGTTCTCCAGCTTGGAAGCCTGCTGACGAGCCAGACGAACTTCACGGAACTTGCCTTGACGGAACAGGGCGATTTCACGCGCCTTACGCTCATCCTTAACCACCAGCATTTCATCACCGGCTTCAGGTGTACCGTCCAGACCCAGAATCTCAACAGGAATAGAAGGACCAGCTACCTTGATTGGCTTGCCGTTCTCATCCAGCATCGCACGTACACGACCGTACTGCTGACCTACCAGGATGTTGTCACCCTGATTCAGCTCACCGCCCTGTACAAGAACCGTTGCAACCGGACCACGACCTTTATCCAGACGGGATTCAACCACAACGCCCTTCGCAGGACCTTCGTCCGGAGCAGTCAGTTCCAGAACCTCAGCCTGCAGAACAACCGCTTCCAGCAGTTCATCGATGCCCTGGCCAGTCAGTGCAGAAACGTGCATGAACTGAGTATCACCGCCCCACTCTTCAGGAATCACTTCCATAGCGGACAGTTCGTTCTTCACGCGATCCGGATCAGCGCCTTCCTTATCCATCTTGTTCACAGCAACTACCAGAGGAACGCCAGCTGCTTTCGCGTGCTGAACCGCTTCCTCGGTCTGAGGCATTACGCCGTCGTCTGCTGCTACCACCAGGATAACAATGTCAGTAGCCTTGGCACCACGAGCACGCATCTGGGTAAATGCCGCGTGTCCCGGAGTATCCAGGAAGGACACCATGCCGCGCGGAGTGTCTACGTGGTACGCACCGATGTGCTGGGTAATACCACCAGCTTCGCCAGCCTGTACACGGCTCTTGCGGATGTAGTCCAGCAGAGAGGTTTTACCGTGGTCAACGTGACCCATTACGGTCACAACCGGAGCACGTGGTTTCTCTTCAAAGCCGGACTGACCATCGACCTGATCTTCAACCAGGGTATCCTCGATGTCGTCCGCCTTGGTCAGCTTGTAGGAGTGACCCATTTCTTCCACAACGATGGAAGCAGTGTCCTGGTCAATCACCTGGTTGATGGTCACCATGGAGCCCATCTTGAACATGGCCTTGATAACGTCAGCCGCCTTGACTGCCATTTTCTGAGCCAGTTCTGCAACAGTGATTGTCTCAGGAATAGACACTTCACGTACGACTGGAGCCGTTGGCTTGGTAAAGCCGTGCGCTGCCATGGACTCAGGAGCCACAGTGCGATGCTGACGACGACCGCCACGACGATCATCACGACCACCGCGACCACCACGACCGCGACGATCACCATCACGACGATCATCACGCTCATTATCGCGACGATCTTTGCCTTTACGGCTGCGGCTGCGCTTGTTGTCATCGCTCGGTGGCGGTGGTGGCGCAGCAGCCGGATCGAAGCGAGGCGCAGATGGACCACGTGGGCCACGGTTGTCGCCTTCACGACGTGGACCACGGTTGTCGCCTTCACGACGTGGACCACGGTTGTCGCCTTCACGACGTGGGCCACGGCTGTCGCCTTCACGACGTGGACCACGACTGTCGCCTTCACGACGTGGACCACGACTGTCGCCTTCACGACGTGGACCACGGCTATCGCCTTCACGACGTGGACCACGACTGTCGCCTTCACGACGTGGACCACGGCTGTCGCCTTCACGACGCGGACCACGACTGTCGCCTTCACGACGTGGACCACGACTGTCGCCTTCACGACGCTGGCCACGACCTTCGTCTTTTTTCTCTTCTTCTTCGCGCTTAACGTAAGTACGCTTCTTACGAACTTCTACGTTAACCACTTTGTTTTTGCCTGCGGAACCGCCAGCCACTTTCATCTGGCTGACAGTTTTGCGCTTCAGAGTAATCTTGGTCGGTTCTGCACCGCCCGTGTGATCACCGTGAGTCGCCTTCAGGTGCGCCAGCAGCTGCTGTTTTTCAGCATCGGAAACAGACTGGGAAGACTGGGTGTGCTTCAGCCCGGCATCCTTCATCTGTTTCAACAGCCTGTCAACAGGCGCGCCGACCACCTTTGCGAGTTGTTCTACGGTTACATCTGCCATTAACACTTCTCCTCTCAGTGGCCCGCTCAGTTGCCAGCTTCCTCAAACCAGGGTGCACGTGCCGTCATAATCAGGTCACCGGCCCGTTTCTCGTCCATGCCTTCAATATCAAGCAGGTCGTCGATGGATTGTTCCGCCAGGTCTTCCATTGTCACAACACCCCGGCTGGCCAGTTCAAAAGCCAGATCCTCTTCCATGCCATCCATGTTAAGCAGATCTTCAGCCGGCTGAACGCCGTCGAGTTTCTCTTCCCGGGCTATGGCCTGAGTCAGCAGTTTATCCTTGGCACGTTTACGCACTTCTTCCACGATGTCTTCATCGAGACCCTCGATGGCAGTCATCTCTTCCAGAGGTACGTAAGCCAGCTCTTCCATGGTGGTAAAGCCTTCTGTCACCAGGAGTTCTGCTAACTCTTCATCAATGTCGAGCAGGTCAATAAAATTCTGTTTGATCCGACCCGCTTCCTGTTCCTGTTTGGCAGCAGCGTCGGCTTCAGTCATTACATTCAGGTTCCAGCCAGTCAGTTCACTGGCCAGACGAACATTCTGACCACCGCGACCAATCGCCTGGGCCAGATTGTCTTCGCTGACAGCGATATCCATGGTTCTGGATTCTTCGTCAACGATAATGGATGCCACCTCAGCAGGTTGCATCGCGTTGATAACATATTGCACCGGGTTGTCATCAAAGAGCACGATATCAATGCGCTCATTGCCCAGCTCACCGGAAACCGCCTGCACACGCGCACCACGCATACCCACACAGGCACCCACCGGATCAATGCGACCGTCGTTCGTCTTAACGGCGATCTTGGCACGGGAGCCCGGGTCACGTGCAGCGCCCTTGATTTCAATCACTTCTTCAGCGATTTCAGGCACTTCAATGCGGAACAGTTCGATCAGCATTTGCGGCGCACTGCGGGACATCATCAACTGAGGGCCACGACCTTCAGTAGAAATTTCGTGCAGCAGGGCGCGTACGTGAGCACCTACACGGAAGTTCTCACGCGGCAGAACCTGGTCCTTGCGCAGAACCGCTTCGGCGTTATTACCCAGATCAATAATGATACTGTCACGGGTAGTTTTCTTAACGGTACCGTTGATCAGCTCACCCAGACGATCGCGGTAAGCATCCACCATCTGAGCACGCTCAGCCTCACGTACCTTTTGTACAATCACCTGTTTAGCGGTCTGGGCTGCAATCCGGCCAAATCCTACGGATTCAACCTGCTCTTCCCAGACACCACCAATCTCCAGGGATTCATCCTTTTCCTTACCCTCGTCCAGGGTAAAGTGCATTCCCGGAAACTCGAAGTCTTCGTCAGCTACGATTGTCCAGCGGCGGAATGTGTCGTATTCCCCGGTTTTACGATCAATCGCGACACGGATATCGACTTCAGTTTCGTAACGCTTTTTAGTCGCGGTTGCCAATGCGATCTCCATCGCCTCGAAGATCACTTCGGGGGAGACTCCTTTCTCATTGGAAACGGACTCTACGACCAACAGAATTTCTTTACTCATGCTCTGCCTCGCCTATGCTGTACCAGTCCATGCTTATGCCAACACTTCCCTGGCCGCACACCGGAACGGATGACTGACCAGAATACTGTCAGGTCATTATCTTTGTTCCGATCTGAACCAAACGCAGCTTCAGTCTTTCGACCCTGTCTTCTGTAAAAACCAGCTACAGAAGCAGGCAACGAAAGGACGAAACTACTCAGTCGAACCTTGGTATCACCTGAGCCTTATCAATGCTCTCGATGGGGAACAGTAGTTCATGATCATCAACGATCACCACCACATCCTGATCCTCAACACCCTTTACAATGCCCCGGTATTTGCGACGCCCTTCAAAAGGAACGCGCAGACGGATATTCACCTCGGCGCCTGCCCAAAGCTGATACTGCTCCAGCGTAAACAGCGGGCGGTCAACCCCCGGTGAAGATACTTCCAGGGTATATTCCTCTGCAATCGGGTCTTCTACATCGAGAACCCCACTAACCTGGCGACTGACCTTAGTGCAGTCATCCAGACTGATACCACCTTCCCTGCCGGGGAGGGTATCAATAAAAATTCTTAAAACGGAGTTACGTCCCTGGGATTTAAACTCTATACCCCAGAGCTGGTAATCGAGCGATTCAACCACCGGCCCGATCAACGCCTCCAATTGCGACTGCTTACCTGCCACGATGGAAACACCTGTTTGCAAAAACAAAAAAAGGGCTATAAAGCCCTGTATCAATTAAGCACTCTTTTCCGGAAACCTGTCCGGGAAAGATGCCCTAGCCTCCAGTTTTCCGGCTGGACGCAATTAAGGCTGTTTGAAAATAGTTCCGCAGCTGCCATAACAATCACAGCATTAACAATTACCAGGTATACCGGGTAATTGTTAATAGCTGCAGGCACCGCGGTCTATTTTCAAACAGCCTCTCAGCTACGTACCTAACAAAAAACCCCACAAAGGGGGTTTTAATAAGTTGGTAGCGGGGGCCAGATTCGAACTGACGACCTTCGGGTTATGAGCCCGACGAGCTACCAGGCTGCTCCACCCCGCACCAAAATCTCTTTCAGTATACTGTTTGATTAGGAAGCTAACAACCCAATACAGAAACCTTCTTCTTTACTTCATTCTGCTTATCCAGCAGAGTTCAAACTTGGTGCCCAAGGCGGGACTTGAACCCGCACGATCATACGATCACCACCCCCTCAAGATGGCGTGTCTACCAATTCCACCACTTGGGCATTCTACTTCCTGTTAAAAACACCACCTCAGAGGCGGAATATCTTACTGCACAGGAGGCAGGTCATTCTCGTGATTCTGACCCTTCTCGTCAGTCTCGACGGGGGTAGAGTCTAACACAGGAGCATCGCTTTCAACACCCCCTGCAGTGTTTTCAATCGCAACCGGCGCATCAGAAGTCTGAGGAGCCTGTTGCTGCTGAACAACAGCTGCCGGAACACCAGCATCGCTGATAGTGTTCGCCTTCTGTCTGGCTACCATGGCCAGAGAGAAGCTGGTCACAAAAAACACTGTTGCCAGAATCGCAGTTGTGCGGCTCAGAAAGCTTGCACTACCACTACTGCCAAAAACAGTCTGTGACGCGCCGGCACCAAAACTGGCACCGGCCTCAGCACCCTTGCCCTGCTGGATAAGGATCAGACCGATCACACCAGCAGCGGCAAGAACATGAAAAATAAGAATTATGGTTTCCATCGCTATCCCGCAGCGTGACAGATCGCCTTGAATTCTTCAGCAACCAGTGACGCACCACCTACAAGACCACCATCCACATCAGGAAGCGCGATCAGCTCGGCAGCATTGGCAGCTTTCATACTACCACCGTACAGGATTCGAGTCTTCGCAGCCATATCAGCATCATGTTCAGCCAACAGCTTACGAATCTCAGCGTGTACTTCCTGCGCCTGTTCAGGAGTTGCAGTCAAACCAGTGCCAATAGCCCATACAGGCTCATAAGCGATCACAAAGTTTGCCAGACGCTCCGGACCTGCAGCCCGCAGCACAACCTCAATTTGTGAAGCAACCACACTCATAGTGTCGCCTGCTTCGCGCTCTTCCAGAGTCTCGCCTACACACAGGATAGGAACGATACCCTGATCAACCAGAGCGTTGAACTTCGCAGCTACGATTTCGTCAGTCTCACCAAACAGGGTGCGACGCTCGGAGTGACCAATGATCACATACTCAATACCGAGATCCTTAACCATCAGAGGCGAAGTTTCACCAGTAAACGCACCGGAAGACTGCTCAGATACATTCTGCAGACCAGTCTTAACGATGGAACCAGCCAGTTGATCACGAACCTGCTGAGCGTAGACAGCCGGAGGACATACCAGAACTTCGGCTTTAGTTTCCAGACCGGAAACCAGTTCCTCAAGCAATTTACGGTTACTGTCGGAAGAGCCATTCATCTTCCAGTTACCGGCTACGAGTGGCTGACGCATACTGCATTACCTCAACGTTCGCGAGGTCGGCATACTAACCTACGCGATAAATTTATACAACCTGAAAACGCTACAATATCACGCAGGAAAACGCTTTTCCTTGACTCGTGACATAGCTCCGGAACCAATGATATCAACGCCTTCAGAGGCTTTTCAAACACTGAAAACATTCACACAGCAAGCACCAGAAGAAAACCTGTCGCATCACAAAACAACATCAATCCTGTGTTTTTACAGACATCTTCCGGCACCCTGCAGGACAACCAGAACCCGATACCCCGAAGCGGGTTCAGACCATTGCCGACTCAACGACTTTTGCCAACTTCTCGGCCTGATGGCGCACCTGAGCGGCATCTTCACCTTCAACCATGACCCGAATCACAGGCTCAGTACCGGAGGGACGCAGCAACACCCGTCCTTTGTCTGCCAGCTCAGCCTCTGACTGTTTAACGGCTTCAACGATAGCAGGAACCTGATCTGTATCCGCCTTCACCTTGACCCGGACATTAATCATAGTTTGTGGGTACTTGCTCATTTCAGAGCGCAATTCTGAAAGCGTTTTACCGGAACGAACCACTGCTTTCAAAACCTGCAGGGCTGACACAATGCCATCACCCGTTGTAGAAACGTTGTGACAGATAACATGACCAGAAGATTCACCACCAATCTCCCAGCCTTTTTCCATCATCATTTCGTTAACGTAACGATCACCCACTTTGGCACGATCAAATTCAATACCTGCTTTCTGCAGAGCCTTCTCCATGCCGAGATTGGTCATCAGAGTGCCAACCACTCCACCCTTCAGCTCACCATGCGCCTGGCGGTCACGGGCAATAATGTAGAGCAGCTCATCACCGTCAACAATATCACCTTTGTCGTCTACCATGATCACACGGTCACCATCGCCATCAAAAGCGATACCCATATCAACACCCAGCTCCTGCACCACCTGAGACAGACCTTCCGGCTTGGTGGAGCCTGCGTTTTTATTGATATTAACACCGTCCGGTGAAACACCAATGGCATGCACTTCAGCACCCAGCTCCCGGAAAACAGAAGGCCCCACCTGATAGGTTGCACCGTGTCCGGCGTCAATCACAAGCTTCAAACCTCTCAGGTCGAGCTGATGAGACGTACTTGCCTTGCAGTACTCGATATAACGACCAGCCGCATCGTCCAGTCGCGTCACCTTGCCAAGCCTTTCAGAAGGCACAACGTCTATGTCACCTTCCAGCAGGGCTTCAATCTTCTCCTCTACCTCATCGGACAGCTTGGTACCATTTCCCGAGAAAAACTTAATACCATTGTCGTAAAATGGATTATGCGAGGCACTGATGACGATACCTGCCTGACCATTAAAGGTTCTGGTGAGATACGCAATGGCTGGTGTCGGCATAGGCCCCGTCAGACACACATCGATGCCTGCCGCAGACAAGCCTGCCTCCAGGGCTGATTCAAACATATAACCGGAAATCCGGGTATCCTTACCAATCAGAACCTGACCTTCACCTTCCGCTGCCAGCACCTTACCGGCAGCCCAGCCCAGCTTCAGGACAAATTCAGGATTAATGGGAAACTCGCCAACACGACCACGAATTCCATCCGTTCCAAAAAACTTGCGACCCATTTGTAATACCTTACGTAACGAGGTTGAATCACCGGCCCGAAAGCAGCCAGCGATCTCTGAAAACTTTACTCTGCCTGCTGAACCGCTTCGAGCATAGTCACAACATCCCTGGTTTCGGCAACATCATGTACCCGGATGATGCGCGCTCCAGCCTGAACAGCCATCAGCGCCACCGCCAGACTGCCGGACAACAGATCAGCAGCCGGTTTATCAAGCTGCACCTGCATAAATGACTTACGGGAAAGACCAGCCAGAACAGGAAAACCTGACTCCGCGAGTCCGTCCATATGCTTCAGCAAGCTGAGATTCTGCTTCGGGGTTTTGCCAAACATGCCACCACCAAAACCCGGATCAAGAATAATTCGATCCCTCTGAATACCGGCTGCCTCACAATCAGACACCCGGTTCAACAAATACTGACAGACCTCACTGGCTACATTCTCATAACAGGGAACAAACCCCGGTTCAGGCTGATCAACCAGCGAGTGCATCAACACCACCGGAAGACCGGTTTGCGCCGCTGCCTGTAAAGCACCTTCCCGATGCAACGCACGTACATCATTTATAATGCCAGCACCGACTTTAGCGGTTTCAGTCATCACCAATGCAGAGCTGGTGTCCACTGAAACCACCTTATCAAACCGGGCATTCAGAGCTTCCACAACCGGAAGTACTCGTTCCAGCTCCATCTCACAGGCAACTCCTTCTCCGTCAGCGCCGGGCCGGGTAGACTCACCACCAACATCAAATATATCAACGCCGTCGTTCACCATGGCGTCAGCGACACGCAGGATAGTATCCATATCCTGGTAGCGACTACCTGAATAAAAAGAGTCCGGGGTAACATTAAGAATACCCATGATCCGGGTACGGTTGAAATCAAGGATTCGGCCAGCGCAATTCAGCTTAGTCATAGCTACCACGAAAAAGTCACCTTAGAAGAACCAAAACGGTTAACGAAAAAAAACGGGCAGGAAAACCTGCCCGTTATCATAGACCGAATTAATTAAGCCTGATGGTTTGCCGGACCACCAATGGTGTCATCCTTCTTATCCTCGTCAGCGTTATCATCAGCTTCCGGGACTTTTGCCTCAGGTTGATCTTCAGGCGCTTCAACCTTTTCACCGCCTTCACCGCCAGCGCCTTTATCACTGGAATCTTTTGGTGGGCGAGGCGTCTTGCCTTCCATGATGTCGTCGATCTGATCGCTGTCGATGGTTTCGTACTGCATCAGGGCGTCTGCCATCATGTCCAGTTTGTCGCGATTTTCTTCCAGAATCGTCGCTGCACGGGTGTAGCACTCATCAATAACGCTACGAACTTCCTGATCAATCAGCCTGGCCGTTTCGCCTGAAACGTTAGAACCACCACCGCCACTGCCGTAGCTCTTGCCGAGGAAGACTTCACCTTCGTCTTCGTCGTACATCAGCGGCCCAAGCTTTTCAGACAAGCCCCACTTGGTCACCATACTGCGGGCAATCTGAGTGGCTCGCTGAATGTCGTTTGAAGCACCTGTCGTCACACCGTCAGCACCCAGGGTCATTTCTTCAGCGATACGACCACCAAACAGCGAGCAAATCTGACTCATAAGCGCCTGTTTGCTCTGACTGTAACGGTCTTCCTCTGGCAGGAACATGGTTACACCCAGCGCGCGACCACGAGGAATGATGGACACCTTGTAAACAGGATCATGGTCTGGCACCAGACGACCGACAATAGCATGACCTGCTTCATGGTAAGCCGTGTTGCTCTTTTCCTTGTCGCTCATCACCATGGACTTGCGCTCGGCACCCATCATGATTTTGTCTTTTGCCAGATCAAACTCATGCTGACCTACCATGCGTTTATCAGCACGGGCAGAGAACAACGCCGCTTCATTCACCAGATTGGACAGATCCGCACCGGAGAAGCCAGGCGTACCACGGGCAATCACCGCCGCATCAACATCGTCAGCTACAGGCACTTTACGCATGTGTACTTTCAGAATCTGTTCACGACCACGAATATCCGGCAGACCCACAACCACCTGACGGTCAAAACGACCAGGACGAAGCAGTGCAGGGTCAAGCACATCAGGACGGTTAGTGGCAGCAATTACAATAATACCGTCGTTTGCTTCAAAACCATCCATTTCAACCAGCAACTGGTTCAGGGTTTGCTCACGCTCATCGTGACCACCGCCCATACCAGCACCACGGTGGCGGCCTACCGCATCAATCTCATCAATAAAGATAATGCACGGTGCCTGCTTTTTGGCCTGCTCGAACATATCGCGAACACGGGACGCACCCACACCCACAAACATTTCTACAAAGTCAGAACCGGAGATGGTAAAGAACGGAACCTTTGCTTCACCGGCAATAGCTTTTGCCAGCAGCGTTTTACCCGTACCCGGAGGACCTACCATCAGGACACCACGAGGAATGCGGCCGCCCAGACGCTGGAACTTGCCAGGGTCTTTCAGGAAGTCCACCAGCTCCTGCACGTCTTCCTTAGCCTCTTCTACACCCGCCACATCCGCAAAGGTGGTTTTGATCTGGTCTTCCGACAACAGGCGCGCCTTGCTCTTGCCGAAGCTCATGGGGCCGCCTTTGCCGCCTCCACCGCCCTGCATCTGGCGCATAAAGAACATAAAGACTGCCAGAATCACCAGAATCGGGAAGCTGGCGACCAGCAACTGAGTCCAGATACTCTGCTTTTCAATAGGCTTGGATTCAATCTGCACGTTGCCACGCAGCAGCTCGTCCATCAGCTGATTATCAGGCACTGCCGGAGGCAGGTTGGTTTCAAAGCGCTCACTGCTGTTAAGAACGCCGTTAATGGTATAACCGTCGATCACTACCTTACTGACCTGCCGGTTTTCAACCATGCTGATAAAGTCAGAATAATTGACCTTCTGCGTGGTTGTCTGCATACCATCGAAGTTTTTGAACACGGTCAACAGCACCAGAGCGATGATGACCCAGAGAATTAAATTTTTCGCCATATCATTCAAAGGGCTACCCTCTCGTGAACGTACTGAAGCCTGGGATAGTCGGTCGGTTTGGGCATGTGTACCGGCTCTGCTCTCTTTATTTAGTTAATCTGCACCTGTAACAATACACGATTGGACGTTCAGGCGACAGTCATCAACAATCTATATAGGCAATAGAAAAAAGTAATTACACGTCCTTACAAAACGCTTAACTTTCAACCTTTAAAGCCTTTTGCCAGCAGATAAACCTCCCGGGAACGAGCCCTTGACGCATCAGGTTTACGGGTAATCACTTTGGTAAAAGAAGAACGCAAATCCTTCAGATACTCCTCAAAGCCTTCACCCTGAAACACCTTAGCAAGGAATACACCGTTCTTACGTAACACCTGTCTGGCCAGATCAAGCGCCAATTCCACCAGATACATCGCTTTAGGCTGATCTATAGACTGTGCTCCACTCATATTGGGGGCCATATCGGAAATTACAAGGTCTACCTCGTCAGAACCGATCGCCTCAAGGATCTCTTCCAGTACGCGGTCTTCTGTAAAGTCGCCCTGAACAAAGGTGGCACCGGCAATCGGGTCCATTGGCAGAATATCTGAAGCAACAATACGTCCGGAGTCGCCAATAATTTCAGCAGCCACCTGGGTCCAGCCGCCGGGCGCAGCCCCCAGATCGACAACCCTCATGCCGGGACGAAACAGCTTATCTTTCTCATGAATTTCCAGCAGCTTATAACTGGCACGAGAGCGCCAACCGTCCTCCTGGGAGCGTTTTACATATTGATCATCAAAATGTTCCTGCAACCAACGCTTACTGCTCTTGGAGCGTGAGGAGCTGGTACTTTTGGATCGGGTCATGATTTACCTTAGGATTTACCTTAAAACAGGGATAATGAGGAACCGGCGCAGGATTTAACGGTCAAACCACACACCAGTACAAATAACGAACTCGCTAAGCCACGAGCGAGAATGTAGAATAATGAACTTTTCACTCTGGCAATATAGGTCTCTGTACGAGGCACACCTGCAATTTTCAGGTAGCCCCCTATTAGAGCTGACTATAGTGCTGGAAAATCCCCTTCAAAAGAAAGCCTGATTGCTATGGCTGTATTGCAATCCGGCCATTGTATTGTTCAGCCTCAGGATTGTGCAATCATGAGTCTATCCACTGATAGAAAAAAACATTTCCGTTCCCTGGGCCACAAGCTCAAGCCTGTTGTAATGGTCGCCGGCAAAGGTATGACCGATGGCGTTGTAGAAGAGACACTGCGAGCCCTGAACGATCACGAGCTGATCAAGGTAAAGTTCGCAGTGGGTGACCGCGACGTTAAAAAAGCAATGATTAACGCACTGGTCGAACAAACTCAGTGTGAGCTGGTGCAAACTATTGGCAACATCGCCCTGATCTACAAGGAAAACAAGGACGCCAAGCCAAACCTTTCCAATGTGAAAAGTTTTTAAACTCTTTGTGCCGAACTGAATCACCCGGGTGATCAACGATATGCCGGTTTGCTATTGACCGTTTCTTAATACGCTTACGCTCAATAGCAATGCCGGCCCGATCTATTGTGCAGTCAGAGGAATGACTATCGTATTTTCGGGATCCCCTTTGGGAATAACCCGAAGCTGACGAATAAGAGAGTCAGCTGGCAACACACCTTCAATAACAATATGATCCCGACTCAGTTGTCCCTTAACTCGCTCCGCCACCGTAACATTTAACGACTGCGAGCCAATAAACAGATTTTTAATGCCATGCTCATCGGTACGATGCAAGTGCCACACAAGCTCACTTTTGCGCACATCCAGCCCTACAGCCACTTCCTGCATAACGCCAACAGGCCCAAGACCTCCCCAACCAACAAAATTATCTCTGGCCTCTGCATCTTTACCGCTGGTATCCCTTCTTAATCCGGGACCACCGGTTGTCGGACTGTTGTACTCATAAATCCTTTTTTCTACTCCGGGTACAGCACAGGCATCAAGGGTGCCATCAGGTTTTTTATTACACACTTGCAACTCTCCATCTTCTGAGGGCTGAAACATGGTTTCAGCAAGAAGTGTCAGGTATTTTTCACTGGCACTGACCGCTACAGACCAGGCTTCAGGAACAGTTTTCGCATACCTCATAAGCCCCTTCAGCGTCATATAAACAAGTGGTGGCCAGACCCCTCCCCGCCAGTAATCACCCTGCTCAAAAAATTTCGGGTCTGACTTCGCCAGTGCCGGGAAAGGCATGGGGGTATCAAAATAGTTTTTATCTTTCAGGTATTTCAGCATTCTTCCGGCCTGCTCAGGACTGGCAATTTCTGCATACAGTCCCCAGTAAGCAGACAGAGCATATTCCCTGGATTTGCCCTGACAGCTTCCAAAGGCGTTAAAATAGAAGCCGGCTCTTTTATCCCACAGACACTCATTGATTCTGGCTTTTAACGTGTCAGCTTTTTCCCGGTAAGACTCCTGCTCTTCTTTTTTATCCAGCATTTCAGATATATCGGCCATCGCATCGTAATGCAGCTTCATCTGGGCTGAAATATCAAATAAAGCGAGACTTTGCTTCCGAGTTTCCGCTGTTGCGTGAGTATCAAACAGCCACTTAGGGAACACGTCCCAGATATTCATCTGGACAACCCCCGCCCCATTCCGCCGCGTGAATGTAGATGGCAAGTTATCCATACCTGACCCCATCGCCCCCTGCCTGAACAACCCGGCAAGCTTGCCAGTTTTAATTTTTCGATTATTTTCCAGCCACGTGGTATGCGCTGCCAGCACATCATACACTGCGCTCAGCCTGCTCTGGTTTTGGCTTACAAGAAAATGTCGCCATTCTGCATGAGCCGCCAGCGGGGGGTTGCTATTGTTCTCCCTGCCGTAAGCCTCTATGATTTTTGACTGCGCTTCAAGCAACGAGTCCCTGTATCTTTTATAAGTATCCCACTGCGATGGATCCTGAATAAAAACTTTATGCTTCTCATCCAGGTCCAGACCAGTAATTGATTGACCGTTTTTATATAACGCATAAGGTTGATCAACCTTAAAACGAATCGATACTCCCGGAAAAAAACGTACTTCACTGCCATTGGGCGCAATTTCCCTGGGAATAAAGCCGTCAGTGCGCTGCTGTTTGTAGAAACAGTTTAAACCGCCAAGCGTATTGAATGCCCTGTGACCATAAAGGCCAAAACCAAGACTGATAAAAGCCTGATCCCAGAAAAATTCGTTTTTTGAAAACTGGGCACTGACCCTTGGAGAAACAAAAGCGATGCTTTCCGACTTATCTGACTTTGGCTGTATGTTATTAACAAAGGCCTTCCAGGCATATTGATTTAAGAGTTGCCACTGCTTTTCTGCTGGCAGGTGTATTTTTGGCAGCAGCTTAAGCCTGTCCGTAGTGGAGTCTGCTGGCAAGAACGTTGTAATGTCAAACCTGGTCCCACACTCCGGAGACGGGGCAATAAATGTTTCGTTGTTGCCTACCCAATACGCCCTGAAATCTGCATAAGCCCGTGATGACAGAAGAAGCAGTATTATCGATACGCACCACAGTCGTTGCGACGAACGTTCCGAAAGCCGTTGCAAAAAAAAAAGCTGCGATCGTACTTTTTCGATTAAAGGAGGCATAAACAAAAATCCGCTGGTTGCTTACTGCCGGATTCAGAATAGGTTTAAAACTCAAAAACGCCAAAAGAATCACTAAAAGAACAGCCGCGATGATCACATTGCCTGTAAAAACAAAGCAATATACTGCCAAGTCTGTAAGCATTTAGTCAGCAACAATAGCGTCCTCAATATAAATCTGCTGACTCAACACTTTTTCAAACAAAACTAAAACCAGTCATGCTAGCGCCAGAGCGCCTGAAAAATAATGCCTTCCGTCAACTCCCCCGGATAAAAAAATAACATCAAAACTATTAAGTATGAGCCTCATCAGGGTTTTCCCTGCAATGTAAAGATTTCTTCAGCAAAATTGCTTTCGATCAACTTTTTACTCTCCAGAGCTGTTTATGATTCGCGCAACTACCCACTTTTTTACGCTTCAGGGGCAGGCAGGCTTTTTCTGCCTTCACCAGAAAAGCAACACTAAAAAAACGACATCGGAGGATGTCTCATGACAAGCTTTTTGATATCGCTCGCCGTACTGATTGGAGGTTACTTCATCTACGGCAAACTTGTTGAGCGCTGGTTTGGTATCGAGCCTGATCGCAAGACTCCTGCCGTTGAACTGGAAGACGGCGTCGACTTCGTCCCCCTCCCCTGGTACAAAATTTTTCTTATCCAATTCCTGAACATTGCAGGCCTGGGACCGATCTTTGGTGCCATCATGGGCGCCCTGTATGGCCCAGCCGCTTTCCTGTGGATTGTATTTGGCTGCATCTTTGCCGGTGCCGTTCACGATTACTTCTCCGGCATGCTGTCCATCCGCCACCAGGGCAAATCAGTTCCTGAAGTGGTCGGTCATTACCTTGGCGAGCCTGCCCGCAAGTTTATGCGCGGCTTTTCTGTCATTCTGCTAATACTGGTCGGCGTCGTCTTTATGATGGGGCCAGCAGGACTGCTGGCAAACCTCGGCGGTGAAGGCATTCTCGCCAACACCAGCTTCTGGCTGGGCATCATTCTCTGCTATTACTTTGTCGCCACTGTTCTGCCTGTCGACAAAATCATCGCCAAAATCTACCCATTGTTTGGCGCAGCCCTGCTAATCATGGCATTCGGCGTGGGCGGCATGACCATTATCAGCGGACTGCCGGTTCCCGAAATCGGTGCTGACCTGAACCACCCCGGCGGCCTGCCGATTTTCCCAATGCTGTTCACGACCATTGCCTGTGGCGCTATCAGTGGCTTCCATGCAACACAATCCCCCTTGATGGCTCGCTGCACCCAGAATGAAACCCAGGGTCGTCCAATTTTCTTTGGCGCGATGATTGCCGAAGGTGTGGTTGCCCTGATCTGGGCCGCTGCTGCCATGTCCTTCTTCCCGAACGGCCTGGAAGGCTTGAACGCAGTACTGTCTCAGGGCGGTGCGGGTCTGGTTGTGAAGGAAGTATCCGTTGGCCTGATGGGTACCGTTGGTGGCCTGCTCGCAGTGCTGGGGGTTATTGCCTGTCCGGTAACTTCCGGTGACACCGCATTCCGCAGTGTACGCCTGATCATTGCTGATGCCATTGGCATTGAACAGTCCAGCAAGGCAAATCGTCTGAAGCTGGCTATTCCGGTATTTGCTGTTGGCTTCGCCCTGACCTTTGTAGATTTCAACATTATCTGGCGTTACTTCGCGTTCTCCAACCAAACACTGGCGACCATCGTACTGTGGGCATCTGCCGCCTATATGGTGAGCCGCGACAAAGGCCACTGGTTTGTATCCCTGCCAGCCATGTTTATGACCGCAGTCTGCACCACCTACATCCTGATGGCTCCTGAAGGGCTGTCACTGTCTGCGGCCATTTCCTACCCGATCGGAATTACCGCAGCCATTGCTGCCATGATCGCCTTCCTGGTGAAAAACAAGAGCAATGCTGTCGCAGGCTCTGCAGCCTGATACTGAGTTCGTGCGAAGCAGGCGCTTCGCACGAACTTTTATTGATGAGACACCAGAACCATACCGGTTGGCTGGTTAAAGAGTTTAAGCTGTCCAAGCTGAAGTGTATTGGCTCGAATATGCTGCAACACTCTCTTCTGAACAGAATCAGACAGCCCTCTAAGCTCGCCCCCAAAAATAAAACACCCCATATCAAGCAACGCCTGATCTTCTCCCCAAAGCTCTGAGAAATCCAGATAGCCCGGCAACAGCTCTTCAACCGCATTAATATTCAGCTCACGCAAATCAGACATCAACTCCAGAGTACTGACATGCGTATTTAAACCGTTCTCCCGGGGCGCCATCAGTTCTATAAAGTCATTCTGAAGCAGATAAAAACCCGCTGGCGGCTGAAGAAAAATTACCAGCACCCCACCGGGCTTGAGGCCAGCCAATGCAGCCTTGACATGCTCACCCAAAGGCTGCATCCAATAGAGCGAATGCGACATGAGAATTATATTCCACTCGGGCTTCAGCTCTGTCTTCAAAGTGAAAGGCTCAAGCCGTAAAAGCTGCCGACCTGACAAGCCTTCTACTTTTGTCTGAAGCGCCTGAAAATGCTCAGCATTAGGCTCATAAGCACCATACCGGTCTGGTCGCAAACCAGTTTCAGACAAAACATCGCTGATAAAAATCCCGCGACCAGCCCCTATATCAAGAAGGGAGAACGATTCAGGGCAGCGCTCATTAATGACACGAACCAAAGCCCTTTTCATTGGCTCATATTCACGAGACACCCTGACAAGAAGATTGAAGGTTTCAGCGTAACGCGCTTCAGAGAAAGGCGCTGGCTGAATGACTGACTGCCCGAATTCTGGGTTCACAGTGTTTGCCTTGTTTTTGCGGATACTGGTCAGGACAGGTTAGTCGGCTTATCAGAAATAGTCCGGCGTGATTGATTTAGCCAGGCGCAGGTAAAAAAACAGGCACAAAAAAGCCGCGCTTCTTTTCAGAGCGCGGCTTTCTTCAAGATCAACCGATCAATACATCATCAGATGTACTTCACCTCATCAATCTCATACTCGATAGAACCTGACGGCGTACTCACCACCACAACATCCCCCTCTTCCTTACCCACCAGGGCGCGGGCGATGGGCGAGTTGATGGAGATTCGGCTGGCTTTGATATCCGCTTCATCATCACCAACAATTTTGTATTCCACTTCACTGTCATCATCCAGATTCACCAGAGCGACTGTGACACCAAATACAACCTTGCCATTCTGCGTCAGCGTGCTGACATCAATGATCACCGCATTCGAGAGCTTCGCTTCAATATCATTGATGCGGGCTTCCATCAGACCCTGCTGCTCACGGGCAGCGTGGTATTCAGCGTTCTCTTTCAGGTCACCCAGCTCTCTTGCTTCCGCAATTGCCTGAGAAACACGAGGCCGCTCAACACCTTTCAGTTGTGCCAGTTCTTCGCGGAGGGCTTTTTCACCCTCTACCGTCATTGGGTATCGATTCATCCAGTCTTACCTTCGTGCAGATCCTGAAGTCGTCTGACTGTCTTTTCCGAACCAAAAGCGATGGCCCGGGCAATAGCTTCTGCGCCTGCCATAGTGGTGGTGTACAGAACCTTGTTGGTCAGAGAAGAGCGACGGATTTTATACGAATCCGCTATCGCCTGACGACCCTCTGTAGTATTTACCACAAAGGCTATATCACCATTAACGATGCTGTCCACCAGGTTAGGACGACCTTCCATCACCTTGCGGGTGTAAGTCACCGGCAAACCGGCTTCCTCAATCACACGGGCAGTACCGCTGGTAGCGACCAACTCAAAGCCAGTATCCATCAACAGGCGCGCCAGTGCCGGAACCGCTGGTTTATCCAGGTCACGGACACTGATGATCACCTTGCCACCTTTTGGCAGAGACATATTCTCAGCCAGCTGCGCCTTATAATAGGCTTCCGGGAAGGACTGACCAACACCCATCACTTCACCGGTAGACTTCATCTCAGGGCCGAGAATCGGGTCAACACCAGGGAACTTGTTGAATGGGAAAATCGCCTCTTTCACACAGAAGTACGGAGGAATAATCTCCCTGGTGAAGTTCAGCTCTTCCAGAGTCTTACCCATCATAACGCGTGCTGCAACTTTCGCCAGTGAGTGACCAATACACTTGGACACAAACGGCACTGTACGGGACGCACGAGGGTTAACTTCAATCACATAAATCAGGTCGTCCTGAATCGCCAGCTGTACGTTCATCAGACCGATAACGCCCAGCTCGATCGCCATATCACGAACCTGTTCACGGATCGCATTCTGCACACGCGGGCTCAGGGAGTACGGAGGCAGGGAACAGCCGGAGTCACCGGAGTGAATACCCGCCTGCTCGATGTGCTGCATGATCGCGCCGATCACTACGTGCTTACCATCGCACACAGCGTCCACGTCCACTTCTACCGCACGGTTCAGGAAGAAGTCCAGCAGTACCGGGCTGTCGTTGGAGACTTTCACCGCAGAAGACATATAACGACGCAGCTCGTCTTCACCGGCAACAATTTCCATGGCCCGACCACCCAGAACGTAGGATGGACGCACAACCAGCGGATAGCCGATTTCTTCTGCTTTCGTTACCGCTTCTTCAACACTGCGAACGGTAGCGTTCTGAGGCTGAACCAGCTTCAGCTTCTGGATCATTTCCTGAAAACGCTCACGGTCTTCCGCACGGTCAATGGCTTCAGGGCTGGTGCCGATGATTGGCACACCTTCACGCTCCAGCGCGCGCGCCAGCTTCAGAGGTGTCTGACCACCGTACTGAACGATAACGCCTTTTGGCTTTTCAACATCGATAATCGCCAGCACGTCTTCCAGAGTGATTGGCTCAAAGTACAGACGGTCGGATGTATCGTAGTCGGTAGAAACGGTTTCCGGGTTACAGTTGACCATAATGGTCTCGTAACCATCTTCGCGAGCCGCCATCGCTGCGTGTACACAGCAGTAGTCAAACTCGATACCCTGACCGATACGGTTAGGGCCACCACCGATCACCATGATCTTCTCACGGGAAGACGGTTCGGCTTCACACTCTTCTTCGTACGTGGAGTACATGTACGCTGTCGTGGAAGCAAACTCTGCCGCACAGGTGTCAACACGCTTGTAGACAGGCTTTATATCCAGCACACGACGATGACTGCGTACTTCACCTTCAGCAACGTTCAGCAGTTCTGCCAGGCGGGCATCGCTGAAACCCTTGCGCTTCAGGCGGAACATCTGGTCTGCTGAGATATCCTTCAGGGAAGTACCCTGCAGCTTATCTTCTTCACGCACCAGATCTTCGATCTGAACCAGGAACCACGGGTCGATCATGCACTGTTCGAACACGGACTCAACGCTCATACCTGCACGGAAAGCGTCAGCCACGTAGTAAGGACGATCAGCTTTCGGAGTCACCAGTTCTGACTTGATGCGATCCAGCGCACCTTCAGCGGTCACATCAATGATCGGATCAAAACCGTTAGCGCCGGTTTCCAGGCCACGCAGGGCTTTCTGCATGGATTCCTGGAATGTACGACCTATGGCCATTACCTCACCCACCGACTTCATCTGAGTGGTCAGACGGTCGTCAGCCTGTGGGAATTTCTCGAAAGCAAAACGAGGAATCTTGGTCACGACATAGTCGATGGCTGGCTCGAAGGAAGCCGGAACCACACCGCCGGTGATTTCGTTCTGCAGTTCGTCCAGGGTGTAACCCACCGCCAGCTTGGCCGCTACTTTCGCAATCGGGAAACCGGTCGCCTTGGAAGCCAGAGCGGAAGATCGGGATACACGCGGGTTCATTTCGATCACGACCATACGGCCAGTATCTGGACAGATACCAAACTGTACGTTAGAACCACCTGTCTCAACACCGATCTCACGCAGTACCGCAATGGAAGCGTTACGCATGATCTGATATTCCTTATCAGTCAGCGTCTGCGCTGGCGCAACCGTAATGGAGTCACCCGTGTGAACACCCATTGGGTCGAAGTTTTCAATGGAGCAGACGATGATGCAGTTATCGTTGCGATCACGCACCACTTCCATTTCGTATTCTTTCCAGCCGATCAGGGATTCGTCGATCAGCAGCTCGTTGGTCGGAGACAGGTCCAGACCACGCTTACAGATTTCTTCAAACTCATCACGGTTGTAGGCGATACCACCACCGCTGCCACCCATGGTGAAGGACGGACGGATGATACACGGGAAGCCCACTTCTTCCTGTACGCCCCAGGCTTCATCCATAGTGTGAGCAATACCGGCACGAGGTGTCTCCAGGCCGATGCTCTTCATCGCCTTGTCGAACATCTCACGGTCTTCAGCCTTGTCGATGGCATCACGGCTGGCACCGATCATCTGAACGTCATACTTGTCCAGAATGCCCTTGTGGAACAGGTCCAGCGCACAGTTCAGAGCAGTCTGACCACCCATGGTCGGCAGAATGGCATCCGGACGCTCCTTGGCAATAATTTTCTCAACCGTTTCCCAGCGAATTGGCTCGATGTAGGTCGCATCAGCCATCACCGGGTCGGTCATAATGGTCGCCGGGTTGGAGTTCACCAGAATGACACGGTAGCCTTCTTCTTTCAGCGCTTTACAGGCCTGGGCACCGGAATAGTCAAATTCGCAAGCCTGACCAATGATGATGGGGCCGGCTCCCAGAATAAGGATGCTTTCAATATCAGTACGTTTCGGCATCGTCGCTCTCGTAACTTGTGGTCAAGTTCCGGCGCTGGTCATTCAGCACCGGAACTGGCTAGGAATACTTTGTCAGTCGCTACTTGTTCAGTCGCGATCAGGCTGTATGTCTGGACAGCTCATCAATAAAGCGGTCAAACAGACAGGCTACATCGTGCGGTCCCGGGCTGGCTTCAGGGTGACCCTGGAAGCTGAACGCCGGACGGTCTGTCAGCTCAATGCCCTGCAGACTGCCATCAAACAGAGACTTATGCGTCGCACGAACATTTTCCGGCATGCCTTCTTCAGACACTGCGAAACCGTGGTTCTGACTGGTGATCATGACCGTGCCTTTGTCCAGATCCTGAACCGGGTGGTTAGCACCGTGGTGACCAAATTTCATTTTTTCAGTCTGTGCGCCACTGGCCAGAGCCAGCAACTGGTGACCCAGACAGATACCAAATACCGGAATACGGGTTTCCAGAATCTCTGTGATCGCCTCAATCGCATAAGTACACGGCTCGGGATCGCCAGGACCATTAGACAGGAAGACTCCGTCCGGGTTCATCGCCAGTACTTCGCTGGCGGGTGTTTTAGCCGGAACCACCGTCAGGCGGCAACCGCGCTGCGCCAGCATACGCAGAATGTTCTGCTTCACACCGAAATCATAAGCCACTACGTGGAATGGCTGTCTGGCAACAGTCTGATGACTGTCAGTTTCCAGCTCCCAGACACCTTCAGTCCATTCATAAGGCTGCTCGGTCGTGACTTCCTTCGCCAGATCCATCCCCTTCAGGCCCGGGAAAGCACGGGCTTTCGCCAGAGCCGCTTCAACATCAATACTGTCACGGCTTTCGCCGGTCATGATGCAGCCATTCTGAGCGCCTTTCTCACGCAGAATCCGGGTCAGGCGACGGGTGTCGATTTCCGCGATAGCGACAACATTTTCACGACGGAGGTAGTCATCAAGGGAAATCTGATTACGCCAGTTGCTGGCAATAAGAGGGAGATCACGAATTACAAGTCCGGCAGCATGAACACTGGAAGATTCATTATCAAGAGGGGTGATGCCGGTATTACCAATATGGGGATAAGTCAGGGTGACGATTTGACGGGAATAGGAAGGATCAGTGAGAATTTCCTGATAGCCTGTCATGGCTGTATTGAAAACAACCTCACCACTGGTTTCGCCATCAGCTCCGATGGCAATGCCCCAGAAAAGACTTCCGTCTTCGAGGGCCAGAACGGCAGACTTAGTCAATGGGTCCTCCCAAACTTCGACCTGTTATATCCTACTGCAGCAACAGCAATCAGCGCTGTTACAACTCAGGTGGATAACAAATGGGATTGCGCGGTAATCGTGTGACACCTTCTAGGTATTCACAACAAGCTAAGCACTAAAAACAGGCAGCATAAGAACAACCACCTACTCAAATCACAACCAGCGAACTTATGAACACGCCCAAAAAAAGCGAGAGGTTAAAATACCGTCTCGCTTTCTTATCAGCTTATGTCCGTACTATTCAAAACCAGCCGGAAAGCTAATGCCAAACTGTCGCCACACACGCAACAAATCAAATGCAAATTTTTCGCATTTAAACACAAAAAAATTGAACTGTCCACTTACTTTTATCGAGCTTTTATCGAGCTTTTATCGAACCATTTTCGTTCAGCAGACGTTATTTTAGCCCTAAAACGTCCTGCATGCTGTAAAGGCCCGCCGGTCTATCAGCCAGCCAGCGCACCGCTCTTAATGCACCGCGGGCATAGATCACACGGTTACTGGCTTTGTGGGTAATTTCAACCCGCTCGCCCTCTGAGGCAAACAGCACCGTATGGTCACCAATCACATCTCCTGCACGAATGGTGGAGAAACCAATGGTTTCATGCTCGCGCACACCGGTAACACCTTGACGACCATAGATGGCACACTGCTTAAGATCGCGGCCCACGGCATCCGCCACAATTTCACCCATTGTCAGGGCTGTCCCGGAAGGTGCATCCACCTTATTGCGGTGATGAGCTTCAATAATTTCAATATCTGCATCTTCATCCATGATGCGCGCGGCGGTTTCCAGCAGTTTGAACACCAGGTTCACACCAACACTCATATTAGAAGCAAAGACGATGGAAATATCTCTGCCGACCTCCTGCAACCGGGCTTTCTGTTCATCATTCAAGCCCGTTGTGCCAATTACAATGCTTTTTCCATGCTCACGGCACAGCTCAACATTGTTCAGGGTAAAAGCGGGCGTGGTAAAATCAATCACGGTATCAAACTGATCGACAACATCCGACAGCTGTGGCGACAACTTTACGCCCAGGGAGCCCACACCAACCAGCTCACCCGCATCAACACCAAGCAGACTGCTACCGGGTCTTTCTATAGCTGCCCCCAGCTCTACCCGCTCATCAGAGGCAATCGCCTCGACAAACATTCGACCCATTCGACCCGCTGCACCAACGACGGCAATTCTTGTTTTTGACATGAGCTTCTCCATGACTCCAGACTTTGGTCATTTAAGCGGACAGTCTAACGCCAGATGACCAAACGGCAACATTATTCCTGAACAACGTTCCTGTCTGCCTCCCTGAATGGAACCCAAAGCACTGCTTACTGTCCAATCGCTGTGTTGGAGTCAAAAACAAGCAGATGGAAATGATTACAAGCAGTACAGAGCAGGGAGAAGCAGCAAATGTGGGGCGCAGCAATGAAATTGAGCCTGTCTCCGGCTTTGTGGCTCGTTGCTTCGAGCGAGTTGTCGCTGCGCTATACGGCAGTTTCTATGGGGAGACCACCAGCACTGACAACACCTTGCTGACAGTCGAGCCAACGCTGCCATACATCGCCACCCCACTGACACTGCGTGAGGTGCTTCACGTCGGCACTCAATCCCCGGTGATGACGAGTCAGAGCAACTCTACCAGAACTCATACAAACAGCCCTCCCCTGTTCACTGCCGACACCCTTTTTCGTGACCCTCTTGAGCCTGACGGTGAGTTAGAGTCCAGTGACGTTTTCGATGACCCCTTCCCGGCTGAGAAAATCGCTGACACCCTGCTCTCCACCTACCTTAGAGCCTCGCCCGGGATTATTGACAGCCACTACGACTATAAAGGCAATTTCTATTATTTGATGCCCTCTAAGGCTGGCCTGCACTTTACTCACCTATGCTCCACTGCCCTGAGCCAAAGCTTTACTGAAGCGGACGAGAAAACCCGACAGGAAGCCATTCAGCATTTTCTTCAATACCGCCAAAGTGCCTGCAACTCTTCTAATAAATTTGCCCAGCGTGCCTTTACCGACTTTGTGAAAGGGGTACACCGGAGTGTCAGCCTTGAGCAGACATTTAAACAGTGGGAGCGCAGGCAGCTTACCTGCGCCGGATTATCAAAAAGCGACACCTCACTCCACAAGCTAATGATTGAGGGACGATTATGCGAGAGCCCCAATCAGCGATTCTTGCTGAACAATGAGGAGGGCTTTTTGGAGAGAAGCTACCGCGCGTTTATGTTTCTACTCAACCGCCTGGTCAGCTCGCCAGATAAAAGACTGTCAATGATTGATATCAATCATGCAGCTGCCATTGTCGGTAGCTCTTTGTGCAGCAAGAACGCCCAGTACGGACTGGTGGTTAAAAAGGCTGAAGACCACCCCGTTTTTATTGAAATGATGCGAGAGTGCATGATCTTTAACAAATCCGGTCTGCCAGAAGACCAGTTTCATGACCGGATGCGAATCTTGCTGAAAGAAAACTTTATCACAAGGGGCCAAATTATATACACCGGGCAGGCAAGGCAAAAAAGACAGCGATCAACCTCTTATTTTGAACTTAATATGGTAAAGGCTGATGACCACGCCACGACTTTCAAGATCGTCTACTGTAGCAAAAGCAAACAGAAGGATGGTCAGGAGGTACTCGACCGCTATTACAAGACAATCGCTACAAAAACAGATGCTCTTGATATTGTTGAAGCCGCCACAGAGGCTTGCTGCGAACTACAAAGACAACACCAGTATGGCGACGGCAATGGACGCATTCAGTTTTTTATGGTTTTGCCCATTTTACTCTACCAGCAGAAACTCTGGCTTAAGGAAACCCTCGATGATCCATGGGATTTAGTGGATTCGGTTTCTCCCAGAGCAATTGCCGAACAACTGTTATCCAGATGCGAACCGAGACAGGTATTCTCTCCCCCCCTTGACTGGCAAGCCGGCATGCCGGAGGCTGAGCGAGTGCGCCTGCTTTGCGCGATGGGTGAGACGGAGGCTCTGACCGAGGCCATCAGCCAGCGACCAGAGCTACTGACCCACACTTTCCGCCCCGCTAATCAGACCTTGCTAACCATCGCCGCCCGCCACAACCAAGGCGATATTGTTGAGCATATTTTAAGTCGCTACCCGGAAAGCGTTGATCAGACGGACATCGCCGGACTGCTTAATTACCTTGAGCAGAGCTCTTTTGACAGTAGAATTATCGGCTTGATCCGAAAGTTCAGGGATCGAGACGCTAACAACTAAGCGCACCTCGCCCCCCGGGGAAACTCGCTCAGGACGCCATATCGTCAAAGAACTTCTTCACACCTTCAAAGAAAGAGGTTTTCTTCGGAGACTGACGCGCCTCCCCTTCCGCTGCAAAGGTGTCTTTCAACTCCTGCATCAACTCTTTCTGGCGTTCAGTCAGCTTCACAGGCGTCTCAACAACTACACGACACATCAGGTCGCCACGACTGCCACCACGAACCGGCGTAACACCTTTGTCACGCAGACGGAACAGCTTACCGGTCTGAGTTTCCTTTGGAATCTTCAGCTTAACGCGGCCGTCAAGGGTCGGCACTTCCAGTTCGCCACCCAGCGCAGCATCAACAAAGGTAATCGGCACTTCACAGTACAGGTTCTTACCATCACGTTGAAAAATCGGGTGGTCGGCAACGCTTACCTGTACATACAGGTCACCGGAAGGGCCACCGTTAACACCGGCTTCACCCTCACCGGACAGACGAATACGATCGCCCGTATCAACACCGGCAGGTACTTTAACGGACAGCGTCTTGTATTCCTGCACACGACCTTCACCGTGACATTCACGACAAGGGTCTTTAATCATCTTGCCGGAACCACGACAGTCCGGACAGGTTTGTTGAACAGCAAAGAAGCCCTGCTGCATACGAACCTGCCCCACACCGCCACAAGTGGTACAGGAGGTTGCCGATGTGCCTTTTTTGGCACCCGTACCATGACAACTGCCACACTCGTTCAGGGTTGGGATACGAATCTTCTTGGTCGTACCTTTAACCGCTTCTTCAAGGCTCAGATCCAGCTGATAACGCAGGTCTGCACCACGCTGAACACTGCTGCGGGAATGGCCACCGCCACCCGCACCGAAGATGTCACCAAACACATCGCCAAAGATATCACCAAAGCCACCGGCACCGCCGCCAAAGCCGCCGTGTCCACCACCCATATTGGGGTCAACACCAGCGTGACCATACTGATCATAAGCAGCCCGCTTCTGATCGTCAGACAGAATTTCAAACGCTTCGTTGACTTCCTTGAAGTGCTCTTCAGCATCTTTGTCATCAGGATTACGGTCAGGGTGATACTTCATGGCCATCCGGCGGTAGGCCTTCTTGATTTCCTTGTCCGAAGCACCCTTTGCTACGCCGAGAACTTCGTAATAATCACGTTTTGCCATCAGTAAAACCCTGAGAGCTGCGGCACTTGTACCCGCAGGCTCTTAAATATTCTTAACCGTTTTCACACCGGGAGCACTCCCGATCATTTAATCTTTTTGTTAAATGCAACAACGCGGGAATAATCCCGCGCTGTCGTTTAACTCACTTCATACCGCAGCGCGGAATGCCGTGCTTACTTCTTGTCTTCTTTCACTTCTTCGAACTCGGCATCAACAGCGTCGTCCGCAGTAGCAGAAGCACCTTCCTGCTGAGCAGCGCCTTCAGCACCCGGCTGTTGCTGCTGAGCTTCAGCGTACATCTTCTGAACCAGACCGGAAGACGCTTCAGACAGAGCCTTGCTCTTCTCTTCGATAGCGTCTTTGTCGTCGCCTTTCAGAGCTTCTTCCAGCTCAGTCAGGGCAGCGTTGATTGCAGTCTTCTCTTCTTCTGTCGCTTTGTCGCCCGCTTCTTCCAGAGTCTTGCGGGTGGCGTGTACCAGGCCATCGCCAGTATTGCGTGCAGCAGCCAGTTCCTCGAACTTCTTGTCTTCTGCAGCGTTGGCTTCAGCGTCCTGTACCATTTGATCGATTTCATCATCGGACAGACCGGAAGACGCCTTGATCACGATGGACTGTTCTTTACCTGTCGCTTTATCCTTGGCGGATACGTTCAGGATACCGTTAGCGTCCAGATCGAAGCTTACTTCAATCTGTGGCATACCACGTGGAGCCGGTGGAATGTCGGACAGGTCGAAACGACCCAGAGACTTGTTCGCAGACGCCTGCTTGCGCTCACCCTGACATACGTGGATGGTTACTGCAGTCTGGTTGTCGTCAGCGGTAGAGAACACCTGAGACTTCTTGGTCGGGATGGTGGTGTTCTTGTCGATCAGAGGTGTCATTACGCCACCCATGGTTTCGATACCCAGAGTCAGCGGAGTAACGTCCAGCAGCAGAACGTCTTTTACATCACCGGCCAAAACTGCGCCCTGGATGGAAGCACCCATAGCCACCGCTTCGTCAGGGTTTACGTCCTTACGAGGCTCTTTGCCGAAGAACTCAGCCACTTTTTCCTGAACCATTGGCATACGGGTCTGACCGCCTACCAGAATCACTTCGTCGATGTCGGACAGATCCAGATCGGAATCCTTCATCGCGATGCGGCATGGCTCCAGAGAACGCTGAACCAGGTCTTCTACCAGAGATTCCAGCTTGGAACGGGTTACCTTAACGTTCAGGTGCTTAGGACCGGTTGCGTCAGCCGTGATGTATGGCAGGTTAACGTCGGTCTGCTGTGCGGAAGACAGTTCGATCTTCGCTTTTTCAGCTGCCTCTTTCAGGCGCTGCATCGCCAGAGGGTCGCCTTTCAGGTCGATACCCTGGTCTTTCTTGAATTCTTCTGCCAGATAGTCGATCAGACGCAGGTCGAAGTCTTCACCACCCAGGAACGTGTCACCGTTGGTAGCCAGTACTTCGAACTGATGCTCGCCGTCTACGTCGGCAATTTCAATGATGGATACGTCGAAAGTACCGCCACCCAGGTCGTAAACCGCGATGGTCTGGTCGCCTTTCCTCTTGTCCATGCCGTAAGCCAGCGCTGCAGCTGTAGGCTCGTTGATGATACGCTTAACTTCCAGACCGGCGATGCGACCAGCGTCTTTAGTGGCCTGACGCTGAGAGTCGTTGAAGTACGCTGGTACAGTGATTACCGCTTCAGTCACGGACTCACCCAGGTAGTCTTCAGCAGTTTTCTTCATCTTCTTCAGAATCTCAGCAGAAATCTGGGGCGGTGCTTTTTTGTCGCCCTTAACTTCTACCCACGCGTCGCCGTTGTCGGCTTCAACGATTTTGTAAGGTACCATCTCGATGTCTTTCTGAACGACGTTATCTTTGTAACGACGACCGATCAGACGCTTGATGGCAAACAGGGTGTTATCAGGGTTGGTAACGGCCTGACGCTTGGCTGGCTGACCTACCAGAATCTCGCCTTCATCCGCAAAAGCGATGATGGAAGGAGTGGTACGGCCGCCTTCAGCGTTTTCCAGAACCTTGGCTTTTTCGCCGTCCAGAATGGATACACAGGAGTTTGTTGTACCCAGGTCAATACCGATGATTTTACCCATGATGGTTATCTCCAGTGCTCTGAATTCAGAGCGTTAAATCTTTGAAAACTGTTTAAATCCGGTTTGCCATCTGCCGTTGTCATCCTGTGTGCTTTACCTGATCAGAGACCGGTAAAGCGTTTTGATGATCCGGAGGTCGATGGCCTTCGTTTTGCTATATGGGATCGCCCGATTTTTTTTCAAGTGTCCGATACAGACTTTTTTCAATTTTTTAAACCAGCTACTTTAAATAGCTGCTTTTTTTATTTGGAAACAACCACCATCGCCGGACGAACCAGGCGGTCATTCAGGGTGTAGCCTTTCTGGAAAACATCCATGACAGTATTGGGTTCCATATCAGGATTAGGCACCATAGACATGGCCTGATGGAAATTCGGGTCAAATGGCTGACCAGCCGGATCGACCTGTTTTACGCCTGATTTTTCCAGGGAAGACAGGAACTGCTTCAGGGTCAGGTTCATGCCTTCAATCAGACCTTCATGATTACCTTCCGCCTGTTCGGCACTTTCAATACCTTTCTCCAGACTGTCTACCACCGGAATCAGGGAGTCGACAAACTTCTCCAGGGCAAATTTGTGGGCTTTTTCAACATCCTGCTGAGAGCGGCGCTTGATATTCTGCATCTCTGCGTGGGCGCGCAGGGTCTGGTCTTTGGCCTGTGCCAGTTGTTCGGTCAGGGTTTCAACCTGCTGTTGCAGCTCGCTGTCCGCAGTCTGTTCTGCTTCATCACCAAGAGGTACACCACCTTCTTCGTTGAGCACGAACTCTTCTACTGTTTCATGTTCAGCCGCTACTGCTTCTTCAGCTACCTGTTCTTCAGGCTTACCGTTTTCAACTGTCATTCCGAATCTCCGGTTGGGAGTCAAATCTTTTACTGATGGGTTATATGGGGCTGGCTTTTGGGGTTTCAAGAGGAGGTGGAAAGTTTTTTGCAAGATGATTACAGACTGAAAGCCTGGCGATAAAGCAAAGCCTCTCCAAACTCAGACTGAGTTCTGGGAGGCTTGCCTTTCTAACGGTTACTCAGAATCGCTGTTTTCTTCTTCAGCTTTTTCGTAAAGTTCAGCGTAAGGTGTAAATGGATCACTTGTTGCACCGCGTGCATCAAAAAAACCTCCCCGAAAGGCGGAAGGGGCCCCTCTTGAAAGGCCAGCACTTCGGAAAGTTATATGAGAAGGTACATCACCTGCCACACTGGCAGGCCCGTAATAATAAGAACCTTGTCCATAGCTCACGAAATCACTAACCATTTGCCTGAGAAAGCTGTGCCAGGCGACATGTTTGGTTTTATGATTACCTGTTTCTTCATAGAAATCTAAAACGTTTAACTCACCAGTCTGCGTACTGACCCTACTAACAAGCTGATTGTTGTTATCGTATAAAGAAAGCGTCAATGCTGATTGCCTAAAGTTATCCGGATGAATCGCAGTTTCTGTAAAAACTCTATAAGCGGAGTGCCGGTTAAAGAATTTTCTCTCGCTTATTGCCCCCATATCAAAAAGATGATCATCCTCGGTGTGAGACCGCGATAACATTACGGCACTACCATCAGGCGACACTTCTGTAAAAGGGTAATATAGATAACTGGTTTGAAAACCTTCACGGTAATTAAGAATCAACATAGGTCTTCCCTTATTCCTGTGATGAGGATCCACATGATTCCTGATGCTGATCGATTGCAATGAAAGACCACTTTCCAGCATAGCTTTTTTTACTTTTTTAGAAAAAACACTGACGTTATCAGCAATCCAACTATCATAAGAAAACTCTCTACTTAGATCGCCAATAGAAACACCTGACTCCAGATTTTTTCTCAAGTCAAAAAAAACATCTGTATTATGAGCCGATTCAAGAATAGTGCTTACTTCAGTAATAATGGTTTTATAAGGACCGACATCAAGTCTTATGTTTCGACCAAGGTCAGTTAACTGCCCTATCTTCTCATTAACCTTATTAAGCAGTGGCCTGTATCCCGGATGTTGCCGCCCCATAGCTTTTAGTTTTTCTACCCATCCCTTTAATTCATCAATCTCTTTTAAGTAGCCTGTCAGCGGAACATTGAGTTGAATTTTTCCGACATCAGGTAAATCCTGAGCAACTTCACCACTACTATCTCCGGAACTTTTCTCAGGAGGAGCAGGCTGCGCTTTTAACAGATCCAGATGCTCTTTACTCGTCTTTTCTCGTATCAGTTGCAGCTTACTCGCCTGGATCCCTGAAGCAATCGGGACTTCTGAAATTTTTTGCATAAGCTCTTCCATGGTTAGCTTTCCTTCAGAAACAGCTTCATTCACCAGTTTTTGCATCTTTATCCTTTCTATCTGGCTTGACTTGAAAAACTGCGTCCACACACCAATAATCTTTTCGGCATCGTACTGTGCAAGCGCTTTGTAAGGTCCACTCGACGTACTTTCTTCAGATAAGCCAGTAGATCGAAAAGCCAGCTCTTTTTGTTCTGGTTTATCCTGGGCATCAGAGGGAGGCAGATATTTCAACGCCTCATTCCCTTTACTCTCTACATCGGTCTTTTCTCTCTGAAAACCCGCTCCCTGCAAAGGACTACCTGCTGAAGATGACATTGGATCCATGATTTTTTCCTTACGTAATAAGCTTTGTACCAGTAAGGAGTTAATAAAATAGAAAAAATTCATTTATTGTCAGGCAGGCCAACCAGACTGTTAGCAACCTTTAATCCTGAAAAACTTTTTCTCCAAGCCTTTACGCCGCAACGACTTCAGGTTACTGTATATATAAACAGTTATACTAAAGCAGCCTCCGGAAGCCGTTATGCTGACCCAACTGTCTATCAGCAACTTCGCCATCGTTGACCAACTTGACCTGGATATTGAATCCGGCATGACCGTTATTACCGGCGAAACCGGTGCGGGCAAATCCATTATGCTCGACGCCCTGGGGCTGGCTACTGGCGACCGTGCCGATCCGGAATGCGTACGTACGGGCGCTGACCGGGCTGAAATTCACGCATGCTTTGACCTGAATCACTGCCCGGATGCCATTAAATGGCTGGAAAACAAGGAACTGCTCAGCGACAACGAATGCATTTTACGCCGGGTCATAACAAAGGAAGGTCGTTCCAGAGCTTATATTAACGGCACCCCGTCTCCTCTCTCAGACCTGCGCGGCATTGGTGAGTTACTGGTCGACATTCATGGTCAGCACGAATCGCAATCCCTGCTAAAAAAGAACAGCCACCGCCTTTTGCTGGACGATTATGCCAATACCCGCAAACTGGCGACAGACGTTGCCTTTATCGCCCACCAGCACAATCGTTTGCAAACGGAACTGGACGAATTGCTCAGCAGCCAGCAGGAACAGCATGAGCGCGTGCAGCTGCTGACCTATCAACTGGAAGAGTTTGAACAACTATCGTTGCAGGAAGGGGAACTCACCGGGCTGGAAAAAGAGCTGCAACAACTCACCCATGCCGAAGCCACGTTGTCAGCCTGCCATCAAATCAACCATATCTGCTCCGACAGCGATGCAGGCAACCTGCTTCAGCAACTCACTCACTGCATGCATCTGCTCGGCGATCTTTCTGTTGACCATTTAGCCATTAACAGCACCATGGAGATGCTTTCATCGGCCCATATTCAGGTAGAAGAAGCCGTAGGCGAGCTGAACCACTTTATTGACCACTTTGACGCCGACCCTCAACGTATGCAGGAAGTGGATGAGCGACTCAGTGCCATATACGATCTGGCGCGAAAACACCGTGTTCAACCCGATGAACTGTTGGACAAACAACTATCACTTGCCACTGAACTGGAAAAAATACAGTTCAGCGATGAACACGCAGACGCCCTGCAAAGCAAACTGGACGAACTCAAACACAAGTATCAGACCAAGGCAGAAAAACTGTCTGAACGTCGTCAGAAAGCCTCCCGCAAACTGGAAAAGCAGGTGATTGCCCGCATGAGCCTGCTGGGAATGTCCCGGGGCCAGTTCAATGTCTCATTAACACCGCACGACACCAAAACCCTTTCATCACTGGGACAGGAAGACATTGAATTTCTGGTCACCACTAACCCCGGACAGCCTCCCCGCCCTCTGGCAAAAGTGGCATCCGGCGGCGAATTGTCCCGTATCAGTCTCGCAATACAAGTGATTACTGCGCAGACCTCCCGCATTCCCAGCATGGTGTTCGATGAAGTTGATGTCGGCATTGGTGGTGGAACCGCCGAGATTGTCGGTTCCATGCTGAGAGAACTGGGCGAAAAAAGCCAGGTGTTGTGCGTTACCCACCAGCCACAGGTAGCGTCACAGGGGCATCAACATCTGTTTGTCAGTAAGAAGCACAGCAAATCCGCTTCCAGCACTCGTATCGCCAACCTTAACGGTGACCACCGTATCAACGAGATAGCCCGAATGCTGGGCGGGGTGGAAATCACTCGCTCCACACTGGTTCATGCCGAAGAGATGCTTGGCTTGCCAGCTTTATAACTTGGCTTGCCAGCTTTATAAAGAGGCGTAACCGTTTATAAAGCGACGCACCAGCCTGAAATCATGGGCGCAAATCCAGCACATCATAACCTTTACCCGCCAGACAGCGGCGAAGCACATAAGCCTGATCCTGAGTCGCTTTTGCTGCACCGCCTGCCGCACCACCCGCAGCACCGGCAGTACCACCTGCAATACCACCTATGGCAGCACCTTCCGCTACTCCGCCGTCGATCAAACCAATCGCGGCTCCAGACACGGCTCCGGATACAGCACCCAGCACACCCGCATTCACGGCCCCCGTTCTGGCAGCCTCTCCTTTATCGACCTGAGCAGCATACTGCTGACACTCAGCAAAATCCTGCTGATACTCAGCTTCTGTTTTGTCATGAGGACCAACCACAGGGGCTGAGTTGTAGGCACAGGCTGCCAGCAAAGGAAAAGCCATAAGGGCTGTTATTTTTTTCATACTACTTTACATCTCTATAAGCAGAAGCAAGAACAGTTTTTTTGACAACCCGTTCAGGATTTTCAAAATGGGTAAAACGTACAAAAAACCGCCTGTCCAATAAAGAAAAAAGTATAAAATCACACTGCCAGTCAGCATTCATTCATATTAAATGCTCTTTATGTGCGCAAAAAAAACCAGCAAAAAGCCGGTTTCTTTCAATACTCACACATTACTGGAAACGCTGTATGACTCTGCCCTGCTCCGCGGTCAGCGCCTGTTGAGCTGTGGCTTAATCAGGACTTTTCCTTAGGTTTTACATAAAGCACAAGATTGTGATCCACAATCTCATAGCCATGCTGGTCGGCAATCTCTTTCTGCCGGCGTTCAATTTCTTCATCAATAAATTCGATGATCTCTCCGCTTTCCATACACACCATGTGGTCATGGTGCTCTCCGCGGGCCAGCTCAAACACGGAGTGTCCGCTGTCGAAGTTATGCCGCACCACCAGGCCAGCACCTTCAAACTGGGTTAATACCCGATAGACCGTAGCAAGGCCTACATCCTCTTCTGCCTCCAGCAAAGCCTTGTAGACATCTTCGGCACTCATATGAAGACCCTTGGAGCCTTCCAGGATCTGCAGGATTTTAACTCGCGGAAGCGTTACTTTCAGACCCGCTTTGCGCAATTCTTGATTTTCCAACACGTTTCCCTAACCTTTAACAGGTGAACCCTGCTATTATCACATTTTCGTGTAAGTATTTCATTTTGTGCAAGAAGATAGTGGAAGTCTGATACCGATGCAAAAAACTCCGGCTCTGACCGCAGCACTCCTATCTGCCGCTCTTCTGGCAGGATGCGCCAGCTCCACAGACAGCGGCTCCAGGCTGATTAGCTTTCCAGGTGCCTACAAAATCGACATTCAGCAAGGCACAGTGATCACCCAGGAAATGGTGGATCAGCTGCGTCCCGGCATGACCCGCAATCAGGTCCAGTTCGTTATGGGCTCTCCCCTGCTGGAAGATGCCTTTAACCGGGATCGCTGGGATTATGTCTACAGCATGCAGCCCGGAGGTGAAAAGCGTACTCAGCAGACCGTGACCATCTTCTTTAAAGAAGATCAGCTGGTGTCTGTTACAGGCGACCTTCGCCCTACACCTCAATAAGCTATTTCAGCAGGATTTCCTGCTCCAGCGCAGTCGCTGCCTAAAAGCTACCCTACAGAAGAATCAGGCGGAAGCCTCTTTCTTCTGTTTTGCCTCAGCCGCACGGCGCTTTCGCACCTCTTTCGGGTCAGCAATCAAAGCACGATAGATTTCTATCCGGTCTCCTTCACGAACAGCCTGTTCGGCCGGCTTCGGAACAGCCTTGCCAAAAAGCCCCAGTTTCGGGGCATCAAGATCTACCTCCGGAAAGAATGACTGAATCCCGGATTGTCTCACCGCTTCCAGCAGACTGGTTCCTTCTTCGACCTGAATGTGCAGGATTTTCTGTTCGTAAGGTTTGGCATACGCCACTTCTACCCGGATTCGGGCCTTAGAGTTTTCACCGGTCATTATGCAGAACCTTTATCCGCTCCATACAACTGATCAGCACGCAGGCAGAACGCTTCTACCATTTTGTTCATAGCCTGCCCGAACACACCACCAACGGTTGCCTGCAGAACAGGGTTAGACAGTTCAAACTCCAGGTCCAGAGACACCTTACAACCATCATCCCCCAGAGCCTTAAATGTCCAGACGCCCTGAAGGTGAGAGAAAGGGCCTCTCAACAACTGCATTTCTATAGACTCATTCCGGTTCATTCGGTTCCGTGTAGCAAACTCGTAACCAAAACCACCCTTAGCAAGACTCAGTGATGCATCAATCACATTCCCTTCAGAGGAGAGAATTTTAGCATTCTGACACCAGGGCAAAAACTCGGAATAAGACTCCACATCCGCGACCAGGTCATACATCTGTTCCGCAGAGTGCATAATCAGTGCAGAACGAGACACCTTAGACATAGCTTTCCTCATGCCATCAGCTGATTAAATAAACAAAGGCCGGATAGAATAACCCAATCCGGCCTTTCGAGAACAGTAACATTAGTGCTAGTCCTGGCAGACTAACCCCTGCTGCCCTGCTATGTCAGTGTAGAGCTATGTCAGTGCAGAGATCAGCACCAGCAGTACACTGGCAGGCACAACGATTCGAATCAATGCCAGCCAGACGTTGAACATTCCAGTATCCATAGACAGTTCGTTCGCCAGTACAGAGCGCTTCATAACCCAGCCCGCAAAGATCGCTGTCAGCGCACCACCCAGAGGCAGCAGAATCAGGTCAGTCGCATCCGCAAACAGATCAAAGAAGCCACGCCCCAAAATCTTCACTTCCGCCCAGTGGTTGAAGGACAGAACGTTAGCCAGACCTACGAACCACACCAGACCACCAATCAGGATCGTAGCGGTTGCACGACTCATGGAGAAACGCTCAGTCACCCAGGCCAGGCTTGGTTCAATCAGGGAAATAGCAGAACTCAGCGCCGCAATACCTACCAGGGCAAAGAAAATAAAGCCGACCAGAGAACCGCCGGACATGCTGGCGAAGGCTGAAGTCAGGGATACAAACAGCAGACCCGGACCCGCAGAAGGCTCCATGCCGTGAGCGTAAACAATCGGGAATACGATCAGACCGGAAATGATCGCCATCAGCGTATCCAGAAACGCTACATTCAAAGCGGTACGGGGGATGGAGTTATTCGCTGGCATGTACGCACCGTAAGCCATCAGAGCACACATACCCAGACTCAGGGTGAAGAACGCCTGACCCATCGCAGCCACCACCGCTTCACCGGTCAGGTTGCTGAGATTGAAATCAAACATAAAGTGGAAGCCACGCATGAACTCGCCAGTGGCAAGCATGCTGTAGCCCAGCATCACAATCAACAGCAGGAACAGGGTTGGCATCATCACCTGCAGGCCTTTCTCCAGACCTTTGTGAATACCACGAGCGGTCACAAAGATAGTGATGCCCATAAAGACCGTGTGCCAGAAAGTCTGGCGGGAAGCAGACATCACCAGGCCGTCAAACTCGGAACCGACTTCAGCAGGTGACATGCCGGCAAAATGACCAGTCAGCAGTTCAAAGGCATAAGACAGGGACCAGCCAGCAATTACGCTGTAGAACGTCAGGATAACAAAGCCGGTCAGCATACCCATCCAGGCAATACCGTTCCAGGCACGACTAATGCCCAGGTCACTGGTCAGTTTGCGCATAGCGTTCAGCGGACTCAGTCGCGTGCTACGACCAATAGCGGCTTCTGCCATCAGCAGCGGAACACCGATCATGACAATAAATAGCATATACATCAGGACGAATGCGCCACCACCATACTGACCAGCGATGTAGGGGAATTTCCAGATATTACCCAGACCAATAGCAGAGCCAGCGGCTGCCAGAATGAAGGTCCAGCGACTATTCCATGTGTTTTTCGACGCAGTCGGATTTTGTCCTGACATGAGATTCCTCAAAAACGTACAGCATTTATCGTCTTTTTTTGAATGGTATCGCCCCGAACCGGGCCTGAAAGGAAGTCACTATCTGTTCTTTTGACAAGCAGCCTGTTGGCAGAGAGTGGGAAACTTTTCAAATTGTGCATTTTTCAAACTGCACACAGTATGAACACGAGGCGAGTGTCGCATTCTATCGGTTTACACGTAACGCACAACACTTTTATCTGCATAGTTTGTAAAAAAGTGTATTTTTTGCAGACATTTCTAAGAAAAACACGAAATTCAACTCTACACGAACACAAAACAACAACATTGACTCACGCAACTGGTTTTATCAGTAAGTAACGTTATAATCCGCCCATGGCTAAGAAATCGAAAAAGGGCGGTAAGAGCGACTCCTCTATCGTCGTCAACAAAAAAGCTCGCCACGATTATCATCTGGATGAATCGTTTGAGGCGGGTCTCTCTCTCGCAGGCTGGGAAGTCAAAAGTCTCCGGCAGGGTAAAGTACAGCTGGTCGACAGTTATGTATTGCTGAAAGACGGCGAAGCCTGGTTAATTGGTGCCCAGATCACACCGTTGAACACAGCGTCCACACATGTGATTGCCGACCCACTACGCGACCGGAAACTACTGCTGAACAAACGCGAGCTGGCAAAACTGTTCGCTGAAACCCAGCAAAAAGGTTACACCTGTGTAGCCGTAAAACTGTACTGGAAACAACATCTGATCAAATGCCAGATTGCCCTGGCACGAGGCAAGAAAGAGTTCGACAAACGCGCTGCCAGCAAAGAGCGTGAGTGGAACATCGAAAAACAGCGAGTCATGCATCGCGGCTAAACCTCCTGCCCACAAAAAAACCACTCACCGCCGTAAAGCCTGAGTGGTTTTTTTTAAAGTCCCCTACATCACCGCTTGCGCAAATTATTCAACCTGTTCTGCAATTCAACAAACCCTGACTTGTTCATGGTAACTTTGGATGAAATCGCTTTTCGACGGGAACTGTCAGGAACCATCTTTTTCAGATGCGCTTCAGTAATCAGATCAGCCTGCTCAGGATCTTTTGAAACTTTCACCAACATACTCACACAGCGATCTTTGAGCAGAGACAGTTCCAGGCTCGAAATTTCGCCTTTAATAGCTTTGGTCGTCAAGGCATTCCAGGTTTCCAGCAGATCCTTTGTCTTAGTGATATTACCGATATAGTCCGACAAACCACGGGCAGATGAAGGCAATATGGTTGCTTTCGTATCTGCTTTCATCATGCCTGATGAACGACTATTGCCTTTTGGTTCACCCGATGGTGGCGAAGGAAGATTCGCTAAATCCTGTTCCAGCTTTTTTTGACGGGCATCGTTTTGTCGACGCATCTGTTTCAAAGCGGCAGGCTCATCCATTGTTTTTTTCTGAGCCTGAGTCTGACGCGCCCCGGGACGAGGCAGTCCGGGAGAGGCTTGCCTCTGAGGCAAAGCCCCCACCCTTCTTTTATTCAACGGTGAAACCTTAAACGCTCTTCGGTTGAACCCTGCCCTGACAACAGGCTTACCCGCTAAAGCAGAAACATTACGATGCTGAAACCTATCAGTAGCCTTTCTGCCCGTTTTACCAGCCTTATCATTAGTCGTCTGTGGCTGAAAATTTGAAGTTCCTGTGTTTCCGACGCCGCCTGCCTGTGACATAAATGAACTCCTGTACCAAATTCAATTAAGTATACAAAAGCAACACACCGCTGAAATTCTGTACTACTAAAGCACTATTTATGCCGCATTTATATAGCAATTAGAAATTACCTATTGACTTATACCCTACAAAATAGAATAAACTGGCGACAGGTTTTTCCGGGGGCGATTAGGATTCGACGACGGTTACAAAACCTTAGGTGCATGTCGAGCGCGTAGCTGCTCTCGTTAAACCATTAGCTACAACCTTTTAGTTGCAAACGAAGACAACTACTCCGGAGCTCTGCTGGCAGCTTAAACCCTGCCCACTCCCGATCACTCTGGCTTGCCTGTTGGCTGGTACTGATCGCAAATGCAAACGGGATCGCCATGAAGTATGCCTGAGGCGGATTGGTTAAAACTATTCAGGATCGCGTAGTGTCACCCTGACCGTTGGGTCGTTCTGCGTTAACCTAAAGACGGAATCTAAGCATGTAGAGCCGAGGGCGGAGAATCGGCGGACGCGGGTTCAAATCCCGCCGCCTCCACCAACACATCATTATAAATCAATAACTTATAATGGTACGTTAGTAAGAAAGTGGCATTTAAATGCCTACTTTTAGCATTAGAAAGACAGCATTTTTGACAGCTTTCTTTTAATGCCATCCCGGATAATGGGGAGTAGCGTTCAGCACTACTCCCCATTTTTCATTCCCTTACAGATACTGATGAACACCTGCAAAGACAGTTCTTCCAATGACGTCAGTCGTCTGATATCCCGCACTCTTTCAAGTTTCTCTGTCATGAAAGCCGCCTGTCTGTACACTTTTTCATTTCTGTCAGCAGCACCCACCAGGGGCTTGTTAACAGGTACCTCGTTAGCCTCATCCATACATGTCATTATTTTCCCCTCAACCCAAGCACTGTACATTTAACCAGTATTTTGAGCATTATTCACCTGTATTTTCTCTGCTTGCCAATGTCTCATATTTTTCAAATCTGGCTACTCAACAGATTTCCACTCACTCTGCCACCAGCTCGCGCTGAAAGAAGACCTGAAATCAATAATTTTCATTCTCCACACTTTTCCAATAATGCAAGCCCATCTTCTTGAAGCATGATTGAACCTTGCCACCTAACACACTTTCCAAATCATGCAACTGCCCAAACAGGTCTTATTTTCCAGACTTCCCTGCCCATCTGGTTCTAAAGGTTTTTTGGGAAAGCCTGATTTACTTTTTACAGACAAGCCGATCCCGCCGCCTTAACAGAAAAATATTGGTTTTTATTAATTGGTTCTCAGCTACCCTTGACGATTGTCTGGTCTATGCGCCAGACTGGCTCCCATCACCTGCAAGTGCTGATAACACTACTCAGGTGGGAGCCATCCCAGCAGGACAAACGGCTTTTATGCCGGGCGTCCACGGATAGAAAACCGAAAACGGTGGGTTAAGCCGTGCCTTATGGCGGGAAGCAGTGGGGAGTGCTGAGTACTCTTATCAACGTTCCCGGCACCACTTTCTAACCAGCTCTGTTCCCAGAGCTGAGGCTCCATTGAATACGATATGGACTTCGAAACCGCACCTGTAAAAAGGCTGCGGTTTTTTCGTTTCTGGAACATACGACACCTGTATTTGTTTTTGATTCGCCAGTGTCGCGAGGCCTGCGCGTAGTTACAGTGTGTCAACAAAGGAACGGATAAATATTGATGTAAGTCAATTTCAAAATCGTAGTTGCGAGGGTCGCAACTTTGTCAAAAAAACTGACTCAGATCATAAGAAAACGGCTAATTGTCCATTGACAAGACCATATTCCTAAAAAGAACAGTTGGGGGTGGAGCCATGTATGTACAAAAAGTTTCCACTATCACTGAGAGTTATAATCAGACAGCGGAATTGGGATGATCAGGATTTAGCTGAGGAGGTAGGTGTGGATAAGTCAACAGTGTCACGGTGGTTGAGCGGGGAGCAGGAACCCAAGAACCTGACTGAGCTGGTTAACCTGGCTGATCGGCTGGGTATTACGACTGATGAGCTGTTAGGACGGAAGCCGACGATTGACGCAGAACTGGAACAACTGATCACGCAGTTGCCTGAAGATATTCAGCAGTATGAAAGGCGGCGGGTTGAAGCGACTCGAAAGCGCCTCAAGAGACTGCTGGAAGATTACCGAAAGACTTGAGGAATCGGCCGGGCAAGGAGGCCAATGAAGACTCAACAAAACTTCGCTGGCTGGGCGGCAGCCCTGTATGGAATAATCAACCGTAAAAATACAAAAACAATGAGCGTCAAATATGGTTGTTTCGAAGGTAGCAAACTGGGCAAGGTCGAAGCCTGTTATCAAAAAAACACTGCGACCGTTTTATAACGGCTATTGGCGCTACAAGACGGCTAAAGACCTAACAAAGCGCCCTTCTGGTGAAACCTTCCTTTATACCGATGAGAGAGAAGAACCCTATTTATCAGACCTAAAAAGCCAATTGTGTACAGTGAGTCAATGTGTAGACCCTGTTTATGCGCAGTGGTGCAAGGTTATGAAAACTCCACCAACCCTATCAAGGAAAAAATGGGAATATGTTTATATTCTTGAAGCGTTAAAACAAAATGGAAAACTAACTACAGGGACAAAAGGCCTGGGCTTCGGCTGTGGTAAAGAGCCATTAGCCGCGATTATGGCAGAACATGGCTGCTCAGTTTTAGCTACTGATCTTCCAAAAGCAGAATCTGCAGCTAAAGGCTGGATCGATACGAGCCAGCACTCAAGCAACATGGATGAGTTACGGTTTGCTGAAATATGTGATGAAAAGGTCTTTCAAAAAAACGTTAGGTTTCAGCCCGTCAATATGAATGATATACCCGACAATTTGACCGGATTTGATTTTGTCTGGTCAGCGTGTGCTCTGGAGCATCTGGGTTCTCTACAGCATGGGCTAGACTTTATCGAAAGATCGATGAAATGTTTATCTGCAGGTGGCGTCTCTGTTCATACAACAGAATTTAACTTGAGTTCAAATGACGACACCTTTGAAACTGAAGTTTGCTCAATATATCGTAGGCAAGATATAGAATTATTAAAAGACAGGCTGACATCTCTTGGTTATCGTGTTTCTGAATTGAACTTCAATCCGGGGGCTCACCCAGTAGACCGCCATATAGACCTGCCTCCGTATGCTGCATCACCACACCTGAAGCTAAAACTGGAAGGATTTATAACGACTTCAATGGGACTCATCATCCATAAACCGTTCTGACTTTTTATGTAGCAGGCCGCTTAACACCCTCAGGCCACTGCGGCCTCCAGCTTTTATCTGGATATTTTGGGTGCTCTTCTCGTTGAGGATTGCGCAGCTTTGCCCGGTAATCCAATATTGCCGCCTGCCCTTCTTTGGAGATCGGAAAGTCTATCAGTAGGCAGTCGCGACTAATAACCAGCTCTTGCATCGCCCAGGCACGTTCAACTGCATACAGGTGTTCCCGCTCCTTCTTCTTGTTGCGTATCCAGCCACTTTTTGTGTCGTTCCACTCATCAAATTCTTCGGGCTGCTGATCAGTATGAGTGTCAGGGATTGAGCCAAGTTCTTTTATTTCCAGCTTTGATTTATCGGTTTTGTTATAGGCGGTTTTGCCACGATGATCCTCTTTATACACCCATAAACCGTTTGACCAGACAGATTTAAAACCCTCTTTCTCAGGCAACGGCTCATCTGGCACCGCATTTTCCAACGGGTAATATTTACCAGGATTTAGAGGGTCTTTGTTTAGTGATACAGGGTGGAGATACTCGCCTGTTTTTTCGCTGTAACGGTACCATTCCATGATTTACACTCCTACGCCGTGATAGAGGCCGACTAAGACTGTGTGAGATTTAGGCCGGTTTTCGGGTGCTGTTGGAACAACACGAGATGCCATAAAGTTAACCCATTGTTCCCAGCCTTGGTTCGGTCCAGAGCCTGACTGTACATACGAACCGTATGTATTTCTAAACGCACCGTTTGCTGGTGTTTTGTCTATAGGATCATACGAAGGCCAGCCACCTGTTATTTCTCTGATAGCGTCATCTTCATAGACTCCCACAACGCGACCCGACGAACCCTTACCCCGCCTGAAATGCGGCATATCCTGAACAATAAAATCATCACCATCCTGATGAATAAACTTACCAAGACACTTATCTCGCAATTCCTGATAAGCAGGTTCAAGCATTCCGCCGATGACTCGAGTATTATTCATGATGAAGAAGCCCGCCGGTACTTCATCAAAACCGAATTCAACAATTTCACCAACGATTCTTCCTGCGCCTTTTGTTGGTACATCCAGATTCTGCCGTGTCTTCGCAGCATTAGCCGGCTTAAACCCCCCGTCCTTCTCATAATAAAACTCTTTCCTGTCTCCCCAGCCACCCTGCAGGTTAGTTCGAACAACCACTTCATTATCAGACGACAAATGCAGTACTTCACTGCTATGACTCACATTGGCAGCCGTCTGCGCCCGGGACTCACCAGAGCCGATAATCACTGCATCGTCAGCACCAAAGCTAATGCCGCCGTTTTTAGTATGTCGCTCCAGCACCGGTTTACCATCGAGTTTGATAATAACACCGGTATCGGGTGTGTAGTTGAGCGAACCAGACAAATCACTACCCGACTTTGGCATAGCCGCATTAGCGGTATTGTTGGCCGTAGTTGCCAGTGTGTAAGCTTCATCACCCCGGTTATAAGCCGTCCGTACTGAGTTGGGCGATGCAGCATAGCCCTTACTGGTACTGGTCACGCTGTCGAGTATCTGCAGTATGCCTTTTGCTGATGTGGTGCCGGTGGGAAGGTCTGAAGCGCCGTGATCGTGAACCGACTGGGCGAACGCTGCTGGTAGTTTGCCGCCCAGCTTTTGCGAATCTGCCGCCTGTTCCGTCTTGCCCAGTTTGTTCTGGTTGAGTGTGTAAACGGCAGAACTCAGGGCATAGCTTTTGTTGTTGTTCAGGGTGATGGAGCTGGACGCCGTATAGTTGGCGACGTTTGGCAAGCCTACATCAGCTTGTGTGGTTCCCCTGGCACGTAGCCCTGAGTAGTCGCCAGTTTGTAGCGCGTAACTGCCAGCATCAATACCGCCCAACTGGGCTGAATCAGCGGCAACAGCACTTTTATCCAGCTTCTTATCTTCCAGGTCCTTAGCAGCCTTAGCGGTGCTGAACTTGGAAGGGCTGCCATCGGTCAGGCTGGATGTCGATGAGAAGTTATCGACCAGGGGCAAACCGACAGCCGCCTTGTCAGGCTGGTTACTGGTGTCGTAGAACTCAATCCAGCCGGTGTTCTGGGCGTTCCTGCGATTCAGCATCCAGGGTGATGCCGATGTGTCGAGCCACAGCATACCGGCCTGTGGGTTCGGTGGTTCATTACTGCCAGCATTGCAAGTAGCCAGCGCCGCAAAAATGGTGTTCATCTCCGACCGGGTAGGCGCGCCGGGTTGGTTCTCAATATAAAAGTCGTCAGTGACGGCCATGGTTAACCCTCTCCGTAGGATACTGCTACAAAGTCAAAGTCCCGGGCAATGCCTGAGCCAGAACTGTTATAGAAGCGAATGGTGAAACCAGCTGCGGTGCTGTTGGTGATCCGGTAATAGTCACCGGTTGTCATGCCGTGGGCTGTAATGGCGACCATAGCGGGCGCGAGGAATGGCGTTTTATAACTGACGGGTAAACCGTTACCGGGAGCCGATACACCCGTGTGGGTTTCAGTGCGGTCAGGTACGTCCGCCACCAGACGCAAACCGTTTAATGTGCCAGCGGCTGAAGGGGTTGGGTTCGCCAGCACGATCCGCAGTTTAAACGCCCTTGCCCGGAAGTCACCTACAAAAAACTGGGTCCAGTCTGTCCATGTGGCTGCGGCGTCGGCGGGGTCGTCATTCGTGGTGGATACCTGGTACTGAAGGCCGGTTCCACCCGCCTGAGCGCCATCGAACATTTCCCAGTTGTCGATGGGGTCGGTTCGGTCGTCGATGGTGTCCCGTTCGTAGACTGTGCCGTCGCATTCCAGGTGCAGGCGGACGGTGAAGAGGGCGCCCAGGTCGAGGGGGGATTCCATGATGTAATAAGGAGGATCTGAATTTTCTTGAGTTTCCGACAACGTCAACGAGCCACCCACATCAATGACCGCCTTGTTCTTTTCTCCCGGCCAGCCGTCCGACTCGTCCCGCTCCACCACCCGATTATACCCCTTCAGGCTCGCCATATTGGACTCAACCAAGGCAGCATTTACTGACCAGAAATCAGCGGGATTCACGGCTTTTACAAGGTAGGTACCTGTTAGTAGCGGAACAGTTACCATTGAGGTGTTACCCGGCAATCTTTCCCATATAGAGTTAGCTGTTGCCCAGTTAACAGCGCTACCAATCTTCGGAGAATGTTTTACCTGAACAGATCCGCCATTGATTACGTCCACACTGGTTATTGGGTCCCAGGTTAGTTGCGCCAGTTCGCCGGTCAGCCCTGAAAGCTGCAAGCCGGTAATGTCGTCTGGTGCGGTTTCAATGCCTCTTACAGTCAGCGAGGTTTCCACCCAGCCCGATTCCATGCCGCCATTGATGGCGCGCACCCGGAAACGATAATCCCCTGCGGTCAGTCCGTTACGGCTGGCGGTGTTGGATGGCCCGGAGTACAAACCACCCCAGGCTGTCACCGACACGAGCCGGAACTCAACATCATAGGATTGTGTACGGGTGTCGTTTGCCTGCCACTTCAGTGTGATCTGAGAGGTGAAGCCGGTGCCGGTTTCCACCAGTTTCTCCACGGCGCTCAGATTGATGGGTGACGCCAGTGGGGAAACGGTAAAGCTGGTGCTGATCCAGTCGCTGAACTCAGCAGCCAGTAACGACACTGCCCGAACCTGAGCCGTAAACTGACCGTTGGCGATATTGCCAATATCCAGCCAGGTGCTCTGTACTCTGGTCGCTAATACCGTGGCACTGTTACTGTCGGTGATCACCACGTCATAACCGGATACACCCGCACTGGTGGAGCCTTCCCAATACAGCTGACCCGCCGTGGTCACATTGTCAGGCGTTTCACGGTATTGCAGGTTATCAGGGGTGTCCGGCTGACCAACGACAATGGTTGTGCTGATCCATGGGGATTGCGACCAGGTACCAATAGTCCTGACCCGTGCCTGATAACTCCCCACCGGCAATAACGACAGATGATGATAGCCCGATAATAGTGTCAGGCTCAGGACGGTTTCAGTGGTGTTGGTGTTAATGATCTCCAGCTCACTGGGCAGACCATAAGGATTCCAGATCAGTTCACCCTGCCAGGCGGTTTCGCCCGTCGTGCTAAATTTCAAATCAGAGGGGGCTGACACCGAATCGGTCACGGTAATAACCAGTGATGCCCAGGTGCTTAAATGCTCCCGCCAGCGACAACGCACCAGCGCACTGTATTCGCCCGGCGCCAGAACCGGAATAATGGCCTGTGGTGAACCAGTGACGGCGGTATGCAGTACTTCGCCCTGGTCGTTCAACAGTTCCAGCTCGCACATTTCCATACGCTCATCAGCAGACTGCCAGCTGACCAGCCCGCCGGTTGAGCCGCTGTCATCGCCAGTAAACGACAGGTCGGTCGGCGGTAACAGGTCAGCTACTTCGACATTAATTTCACTCCACTCCGACGCCAGTTGCCCGGCCCGACTGCGAACAGTGATCACGTAATCCCCGGGGGGTTGCCAGTTCAGCCAGATTTTGTGGTCGGTCGTGGTGGAGTGCCAGAGAGCATTTTCCTGTGTCCGTAACAGTTGCGTACTCTGCCGGACTTCAACTTCCCAGCTCTGGCCAGCACCGGACCAGCTGAGCTGCCCCCAATGGTTCAGGGTGCTGTCAGGAGTAAAGGTGAGCTGGCTGGGCTGTTCAACAGAAAATACGGTAATTTGCGTCTGATGCCATTGGGATGGCTCACCGAATGGCGGCACGGCACGCATTCTTATATCGTGCTGACCTTCGTCAAGACCGGTTAAGCGGCTGCTGGGAGCGGTACCTTTGCCGGCGGGTAGCCACTGGCTGGCACCGCTTTTGGTTTCGGTTTCGTAAATAATGGAGTTGGCTGGAAAACTGTCAATGCCTTCCACGTCACCAATCACTAACGCCGTCGCCGGGTAAATGCTGTTATCAACAGTGGCAGCAATGCCTACCAACATGATTTCAGGCACGTTCATCGACAGGGATTTAACGACGGCACTGGACGACACATCAAACCGATTCACGGCAGTGATGGAGATCCGGTAATCCCCCGACACCGGGTTGCTGATCACAAAAAAGCGGCTCGCCACATCACCGTTGAATTTTTCCACCCAGCTGGCGTTAACCGACTTTTCCAGCACCACACGGTATTTATACACCGATGCGGAGTGTGGATGATCCCAGGTGATGCGGGATTCCCAGACACCGTCGACCTCCAGTTCTGCCAGTACAATGTTGGATACAGGCCGACACTCTTTCGGGCTGGGTAAGTTCACATCAGGGGGCAGGATCGGCACTCGCCCGACAATATCGGTCCAGACGGTCGGGCCATCTTCCCGCAGTGTGAGTGTTACCCCATTCTCCGGGTTCAGCGCCCAGCCTTCCACCACACACTCTTTATATTCATAACCGATAGTGGGTATATGCAGTTTGATATTGCGACCCAGGAAACATTCAAAGGCGCGCATGTTACAGGGTACGGTGATGACGGGCAGGCGCGCCCGGGTAATATCGTTGGCGGCCAGTCGCTGGCACTGGTATGGGCTGTGGCAAAACTCAAGGTTCAGGTCTTTCTCCAGTTCTTCACCGTCTTCAGCCAGCATGGGTTCAGACTGGATCTTCGGAAAGTCCACTTCCTGAAACTTGGCATCCGGCCAGACGTGCTTGCCTTTGCAGGTGTTGATCAGTGAGCGCCGGTCGGGCTGAGGCTTAACGGATACATCACCAATAATGTCTTTCTCTGTCAGGACAAAATCAGCAGGGCCATTGTAAGCGCCAACCCGTAACCCGAATTTGCCATTGATGTACGTGAGCTGGCCGGCACAGGTGACGCGCATTTTGTCGATAATCTGTTTGTGTGACTCGCTGTAGTTGAACGAACCATCGCACATATAGCGGGGCTCAGTGCCTCCGTTGCCATTGCTGATGGTTTCAGCGCAGATGGAGCGGGCGACATTAAAAGACGCAAAATCTATTTCATCATCAGCGGCATTAAAGTTGTTTCTCAGATAATTCAACACGGCATCGGACGACAGCGACACACTGCCTGTTCCGTCCAGTTCGAACACAAAATTCGGCAGGCCACTGGGGAATAGTTCCTGATCGTACCGGCAACGAATATGGGCAAAACAGACGCCCTTACCGACCATATCATTGCGCCAGCTGGGCAGGTTGCGCAGTTCCGAACCGATATCATTGATAGAATTTTGTGACCCGTCATACACCCTGACATACACTTTGTCACCGTGAGATAAACCCAGAGGAATTTCCTCATCGTCCATCATCACCTTATTGACTGACTGAACTACCTTCTGTCCTGCCGGTTTGGTGTGGCCAGCCAGCGCCACGACCATGTTCAGCTCGTCCTTGTCTTTGACCTCTTCAGCAAACGTCAGGACACCACTGATCTGTGAGGTTCCGACAATACCCACCATGGGCGACGCAGCGGAACGGATGACCTGCTTCCGTTCTGCCGGTGAGGTGCTGGCGGCTCCCACCGTTGGCATCGGTGGTTTATTCAGTAGTGAAGTGGCAGCAATGGCAACAGCACCCACAGCCAGTGCAGTGCCAACGGTAATGACACCGGCGGCAGCGGCGGCACCAGCACCCACCACGGCAACAGCAGCGACAACTGGAGGCATTATTCAACCCTCCAGGCTTTGATTGCTTCGGTCACCGGAAGTGTGATTAAACCCGTTTTAGAAACCGCCCAGAGTTTGTTCCCCATTAACAGGGCTGAAGCCGGTAAACCGTTCACGTTAACCAGTGCCACGTCTCCACGACCTAAATCAGAAACGGGGATTTCTTCAAAACAGGCAGACCAGGCACCGGCTATTGTGCCGTCGCCGTATTTCCTGAGCGCACGGTAAGCACCGGTTGCTGTGGTGTAATGACCACGATAGGGCGCTGCGGCATCGATGCCGGTGATCAACAGAATGGCATCCGCAACAAAGGTGCAGCAGTCGTTTTCATGCCAGGCAAAAGGCACGTTTCGACGGGACTCTATAAAGCGAGCCAGCTCGATAACCCAGTTTTGTTTTTTCATTGTTTGGGATCAGGTGAGATCAGATGGAGTCTTTGAGAGGAATGGAGTTTTTATCACTGCCCCAGTGAATGGGGTATTCCGCCATCACGGGAACATATATAAAGAAGCGGTCGCCGGGGTGACGAGCCTGATGGGATTCATCCGTGTAGCGGTCGGCCCGGGCCTTGTCCCAGTCTTCCAGCCGGTTGGAAACGGTCAGGGTGATTTTGTTGTTTTTCCCGACCACCACACCACCGTCAGAGATAGCGCCGTGCCACAACATCTGGCTGGCTTCGATCTGGTGATCGTCATCCAGTGCCGCTAACCAGAGTTTCACCGGCTGACCGACATAGCGGGCTGACAGGGCTTCCCCCCGTACCGAATCATCAAAAGACGACAGGGTCAGGTTCAACCGGGAAGGGCTTTCGCCGTTCTGTTGTTTGATGACTGAGACTTTCCCGAGATCGCCCAGGCCTCTGAAGGTCTGACCGTTGTACTGATAGTCACCTAATCCGGAATGAACCCGGGTAACGCCTTCTTTCCAGACAATTTCAACCAGCATCAATGGTCGAACCGTAGGACGGTTAAGTGCTGCATTCAGTGCCGGGTCAATCATTGGTAGATGTCCTCCACCAGATTCAGCGTCATTGATGCGTGCAGGGGAACCCGTTTGGACTTGCCCTGTTTATCGTCACCCAGTCGCATAATGGCGTAGGTGTTGCGAACGATGACCGCTGTTCCGTTGGCGGGAGACTGACGCAAGTTCGGCTCAAATCGCAAAGAGGCTTTTCCCTCAATGTCAGCGTTGGCATCCGCCACCAGTCGCTTGAGTTCGTTATTCACCGTGATGTAATCGCCTGCCAGAAGAAAGTTCTGGTTTGGAGTGCAGCCTTTGATTTTCAGCAATCCGCCGGTCTGGTTTGCGCTATCCACCACAGGGGTTCCCTCCGCCAGTCCTCGCGGTTCAGCGTTCGTCTGGTCGCCAATGCGGAACCGTCCCGCAGCGCCCCGTAACTGGATCAGGAAGGTTTCCAGCTGGCGCAGCTCTTCCCGGTCCAGATTTTTAAACGTCAGTTGGCAGTTCCAGCTGCAGGCTGGAAATTCCAGAGTTTGGTTGGTGCCAGTGAACGGGGATGGGAATTTTCGGGTGGTGAAGACTGGGAAAAATTGCTGGCTGTTGGGAATCAGGTTTTGTGGCCAGGTGAGTGTACTCATTTATACTCCCATTGCCGTGCGAATAGGGCCGCCGGTTGTCACGTCTTCATAAACTTTGTTGTATGCCTGTTCAGCGACTTTTTCGGCAAACTGGGCGTCTGCGTCCTGTCCAGCGCCGGATTCAACCATAATTTGGGGGGAGAAGGTAATTTGCTGGATGGGTTGGTTGGCGGCTTTATTCTGACTACTGAGATACTGTTTCAGGTCCTCGTTAGTGCGAGAATCAACTACACGTTCTTTTCGTTTCAGCAGCCAGGTGCCATCTTCTGGAATGCTGTCGATGCCGTCATGTGCCATACCTGCCAGCTCTACGCCCTGAACCAACGCAGTCAGCGCGCCGGTCTTGGCAGCAGTTATTGCGACGGGACCAAGGTTGGCGGGAAACGGCGCGCTATTCCATGCTTTAGAAATTGCACCGGCACTGTTCATCAGGGTTTCTGCAATATTGTACGTCTTGGATGCAGCAAACAGCCCCTTGTAAAGTGCTGACTGCTCACCGGCAAACGCTTTGCCCAACTCTGCCAGTTCACCGTAAACCTTACCCTTGGCAGCCAGTTCCATTTGTGTTTGCTTGCGCTGGTAGTCAGCGCCCAGCTTATTGTATTTCTTGTCGATCTCCTGTTCTGCACGCCGGTGCTGATCTTTGTTGAACAGCCCTTTTTGCCGATACTCTTCAGCCTGATCAAGCTCCTGCTGTTTCTGTTCTGCCAACAGTTCCAGCTTGGTTATGTTTTGCTGCTGCAGGGTTTCCAGCCAGATGTCGGCCTCTTCCTGCTGCCGTTGCTGGTCTTCAAGTTCTTTCTGGCGCTTGGCTTCTGCGGCTGCCTGTAGACGCTCCTGTTCTGCCTGATCTTTGTCCCTGCGCTTCTGCAGGGCGGCATCGTAGTTCTGTTCGTTGGCAGCCAGGTAGGCAAGCTGTAACTGATTCAGGTTGTCATAACCCATCTGCCGAACCTGCTGTTCAGACAACACCAGTTGGTCAATTTGTTCCTTACGGCGTTCATAGGACAGTTTCAGTCGCCCTTCTTCATTAGCCAGCTGGGTTTCAAGGTTGGTTAATATTCTGGCTGACTGCTGGTGACTGGCGTCCAGATCGGCTTTGCGCTTCTCTTCTGCCTCCTTTGCCTGCTGTTCGTTGTTTTCACGAATGCGGTCTGTTTCGGCTTGTTGGGCGGCTTCCTGTGCCTGTCGTTGTTCTTCAAAGCGTTTGGCTCGCACCTGCCTGATCTGTTCCAGCTCTTTGTCAATGAGTGAGATTCGGGCTTCTGCTCCCCGTTGACGATTGCCGCTTGGGTCAAACACCAGCTCCTGAAGAAACTGTTCTTCCTCACGGCGCTTGCGCATGAGTTCAAGAACCCGCTCACCTTCTGTCGGGTCAATCATGCGACGCAGACCGTCCATGCTGCCTGCAAGCTGGTCTATCCACCACTGGGATGTTTCAGCTGCACCAGAGGTTTTACCCAGTGATTCAAGGAACTCCTGCCAACGCTGGGACAGAGTGTCCACAGAACCGGCTAATCCTCCGGCTTCCGCAGAACCGGCACCACCCACCTGTTTACGCACCTTTTCCAGAATCAACGCCTGTGCTTCAGACAGCCGGTTGGTTTCGGCCAGATCCTTAATGAGTTCTTTTTCTGACTCACTGAATGACACACCTGAACGACGCAGGGCAGATAACCCGATGGTGGGTTCTTCCAGTGCCTTGGCCAGCTGCAAAGCAGCCTGCTTGGCATCAGTCCCCATCACTGCTGCCAGATCCTGTGACAGTTCGATGGTGTCTTTAAAGATCGGACCGGATACTGACCTGAAGGTCAGCAGAACATCCTGTGCTTCCCGAATCTGTTGTGTACTGGCCAGCGTGTTCAATGCGGTGGCCCGTGCCATACCGTCCAGCTGATCGGCGGTATAACCGGCACTGCTTCCGGTGGCTTTTATAAGAGCCTGTGTTTTTAACTGCCGCTGCTCCAGATCACTAAATGCCTGCACGCCTTTGTATAATCCAGCCGTGACCGCTGCTACTCCAACACCAAAGACACCAAGAGCCAGACTTCCGGAACCAGCAAGGGAAGCGAAAGACGACATACGCCCCGCAACACCACCCAGTGGACCATCAAGCACAGCAACCGACGTAGCGGCATTGCGGAATGATGAGCTGACAGAACGATTAGTACTCACGACATTGCTTTTGGCATTGGTCGCAAACCGCTTGTTCGTCGCCATGGATCGAGCCATTGCCCGCTCATACGCCTGGTTGTCCGATATCAGGTCGATGCGGACTTTTTGTAGCGTCGCTGTACTCATAGGCGTTGACCTTTCATGGCACGAAGCATGGAGATTTGATCATCCATTGTTTGCTCGGGAACCGTTGGTGTGACGTCGTGGTAATAGAAATCAGAAGGGCGCCAGGCGCGTTTGTCCGTTCTGACCGATGGGCCATTGGCAACCAGCGCGCCAACCGTACCCATATTGTATTGATTGATGTAATAGCCCCAGGGTTCATAGTGATAAAAAGCCCACCAATCCAGATACGTCGAAAGAGGCATTTCCGGCAATTCCAGCACTTGCATCAGTGCCGCCAGCCTCATTCTGAATCGGCGGTCGGGGAGTTTCCCTCGGGCAGTTCATCCAGTCCGTTCAAGGTGATGGCTTTTTCCAGCAGTTTGGCGATGGCCTCTTGCGGTAACTCGTCAACCGCTTGTTCAATCTCATCCACTTCAGCGGCAACAGACGACTTGAGGCACAGGGCGATCAGACGGATATTCCACTGTCGGTGTTCTCTCATCTGGTCGATTCTGGAAAGCTCATCATCGGACTTTTCACGGAACATCAGGTGTTCGTTAAAGTCCCTGTCGGACAGTTCTGCCATGGTGCAGGTAGCCCCCCGGAACTCCACATCTTCGGTTTTCAGCACCGGCTTATCAAAGATCGCAACAGGCATATTAACTCCATGTACCTTCAACGGGTGCGCCGTTAAGCTTAATGGTGTAGGTGCGGTCGATATGAACACCGTCCGCTGCTGGCATTGCGGTACTGATACCCGTCACCAGCCCGGTGATTTCAAACTGGGTTTTATCCGCGTCGGGATAACGGATTTCGTAACCTTTGTCTTCGTCCTGGTCAAAGTCCGCTTTTAATAAGTTCTGACCGGCATCACCTTTTTTAAAACGCAGGATGACACTAATTTCACCGGCATCACGCAGACCTCCCTTGACGTGTGAATAGCCGTCGGTGGTGTTGTCCAGATCGTTGTCGTCTACCGTGTTACGGGTGAGCGCCAATTCTGAAATCGACACCACACCGCCCACTTTAACGGCTGTGTCGCCGTTCTTGGCGTAAAACTCACCGTTTACCTTAGTAGCCATGGTTTTTCCTCTCTGGGTTTATTGTTTAGATTTTCAGGGGCGTGGGTACTTCACCAACCAGGTCTGAACCAGTGTGCTGGGGTGACCACTTTCGAAGTCGCCCAGTTGACCGCTCTCATACAGAAAGACAGTGACTTCACCGCCAAGACTGCTACCTCGCAATAATTCAGCGGCCTGTTCTTCCATCTCATCCACACGACTGTCGCTGTTGGCAAAGTATTCAATGATCAGGCTGGACGTAACCACGGAACCGCCATCAAAATCCTGCTGGTCTTCGCTCCACTCGTCCATGTGAATCACAGCGAACTCTGCGGGCGGGTTTTCAATCTGGCGTTCTGTGTAAACAACAATGTTCAGCGGTGCCAGTGCTGCCTTAACCGCCAGTCTTATGGATTCACGTTTGCTCATAGCTGCTTATAAAGTGGGTTATAAAGTGCCTGACAGTTTTTTGGTGCGGTATTCCATTTCATGCTTCAGCAATCGTGGGTATTCGCTTTTCATTATCTGCAGCGCAACTTTTGGCGTTATGCGGTCTACATGGTGACTGATGGGTACCTTAACGACTTCAATGGGGTAACGGGCTTGAGTCTTACGCTGGAATATCTGCTCTCTGCCGCTTTTCCCACTGGCCCTGAAGGCGCTTGGGTATTTTCTGCCTACAGCGGAAAAGCCTTTTTTTAACTGACGGGGTTTTAAACTGTTCAGAGTAATGTCCCGACGGTAAGCCGTTACCCGTGCGAACTGGGTACGTGCCTTACTGCGCTTGATGTAGACCCGCTTGCGAATATGTTTAGCGGGCAGACGGGTGGCCTGTGCCACTTCACGAACAACCTTTGTTTTTATTTTTGCGGCGGTTTTATTCAGAGCCGCTGAACTGGCTCTTTTGGTTTCCTGATTGACCATACGATCAATCTTGCGATTGAGCTGGTTCATTTGCTGGTCGATGGATTGAGCCATCACACACGCCTCAAAGAGTACTTGACCATCAGCCCGTCGTTTTCCTCTTCCTTTTCAATCAGCCAGGCTTCACCGGATTCGTTTTCAATCCGGTCACCCTGATTCAGCTTTAGCACCTCAGCAGGAAAGCTGACCATACTGACCTTCCCGGTTACCTCGCCGTACTCACCAAAGCGGGCAAGGTCACGATCCAGAACGCCATTCGCTTCAATCGCTTTACTGCCTGCAGGCGTCACCGTAAAAGGTTCGCCTAACCTGATAGTCACCCGGGCGTCGACCCGGGCAACCAGACGATCAAAACGGGACATCAGCGGTTCAGCTTTACAGCTACCGATGCGTCAGCATCTTCAGCCGCAATCCAGCAGATACCAGCCGCAGTGTTACCACTGGCAGTCTTGGTAATATTGCCACCCGACGTCAGGTAAACCTTTTCACCCTGACCGATAGCGCCCGCACCTTTAGGCAGATCAAAGACACCATCCGCACGCCCCACACACAGCTCTCCAGTCATTGCGTTAGCCAGTGCCACAACCACAATGGCGCCGATCACCACCGGATCACCGGATTTAATATCAGCGGCTGCTGTAAACTCCATAGTGCCGCCGTCCTGTACATAGTTATTAGCCATGAGTTTTCCTCTTAATCGCTCAGAACGTTAGAAAGATGCCCGACCCATTTGAGCCGGGCGTTAGCCTTACTTGCCGATCTTCACGAAAGAACGGAAGTCCATGGGAGCCACGCCGGCATCGATCGCCACCTTGAACTCGGTACCGTCAACGCTCCAGCCTGCCTGTTGCTCCAGACGTGGCGCAGGGTTGCCGTCAAGGTAAGCCACTTCAATGGTGTCGTACATATCACCGGCTACCAGATAACTGTCTTCTGCAGACGCTGAATCCAGACGCGCTTCAGACACCGGGTCAACCATGTTGTAGACAGGGTTGGCGGCTTTGCTGTTGGTTTTGCTGGGGTCTGCTTCAGAGCGTAACAGAGTGCCAGCAGTGCCTTCCAGGGCCACCGGAGTCAGCAGGTAACCGGGAGCGATGTTCAGGTGAGCGTCGCCGTCTTTATGGGTACGCATGGCAGTGCGTGCTTTATCCAGATTGGAAGTGTTCAACCCTCCGGTTAGGACGTTGCTGTGGTCGGCATGGAACAGTGCCTTGCCGTCGCTCAGCTCAGGGTTGCCGGTGATAATGGCGTATACCAGATCACCCACTGTACGATGAGCCGCACGACCCATTGCCTGTGGCAGACGGGTAAACACTGACAGGTCATCATTGATAATGGCCTGACGGGTGATGGCAAACAGCTTGCCGTAAGTGGCCAGCATGATCTGTTCACCACGGTCACTGATTTTACCGTGCTTGAACTCGGCTCCTTCCGCTACCTTCTTCAGGCTTGGGAAGGTGTTCAGGCTGACACGGTTACTGGCTTTAAAGTCAGTGAGATTACCCTGACGGGTCCACTGGCCGAAGGTTTCCGGCATCTCTTCCCAGCCCCGCAGCATGGCTTTGTGTGCCACGTCAGCCAGTACACTGCCAAAGTCGCTTGAACTGTGAGTGAACGCAGCGCCCACCATGCTCATGCGATCACCGTAGCCTGCCATACTGACACCACGTTCAGTCAGTGCAGCCCGTGCCATTTCCAGCAGGCTGAATGACTTGAAGCTGTTGTCTTTCTCGGCTTTTACATCGTTAAAAACCCGGGCTTCCAGAGCATTCAGCAGGCCATCGTAAACGATACGACCGTTGCTGACGTGCGCTGTCACACTGGCAGACGGGGCGCTTGGGGTTGTGCCTTCACCCAGCCTGGCCAGCAACTTATCCTGAGCCTGCTCTTTGGTGATGGATGTGTCAGACAGGCATTCAATCAGCAGGTCATTTTGCTGATCAGCAAACGGGGCGAACACAGCTTTAATGCTGTCGTTGCGCTCCTGAACACTGGGGGCTGTCTCTTGGGTTGGTTGGTTGGCTGCAGGTGCAGGGTTGCCGCCCGCTGCCTCGGTTTCATGCGGTTTAGGCATGGTGCTTTCTCCTTTCGGGTTAGACTGAGGGGCGGCCCCCTCATTGTGGGGTTGAGGGTTTACTGACTGAAAAAAGGCTTGCGCCCTTTCAGGCACAGACTGGAACTTACTCATGGATTCGTTACGCAGGCTGGCAGCCATGGCAGGTGCTTCAAATACTTCATCCGCAAAACCGGCCTCCACGGCTTCCTGTCCGAAGTACCAGGTTTCGGCATCCATCAGTGCGGTAAGTTCTTCTTCACTCAGTCCGGTACGCTTTTGGTAGGTTGTCATCAGAGAGGCTTTTACCTGATCCAACAGGTTCGCCATATGACGAAGGTCTTCTGATTCTCCAATAGCCCCGGCAGTCGGGTTGTGAATCATGAATGCTGCTGATTCTCCGATCACTATTTTGTCACCTGCCATAGCAATAACACTGCCCATAGAAGCAGCCATACCATCGACATACACATGAACCTGAGCGCTGTCTTGTTTCAGGAGGTTGTAGATCGCCACACCCTCAAAAACATCACCGCCTGGTGTATTGAGCCTGAGCTTGATGGTATTAACGGTGCCTTTTTCTGCACGCAGGTATTTGAGCTGGTCTGATATATTGTGAGCTGTGATACCCCACCAACCACCAATCTCTTCGTAAATGATGAGTTCAGCGACCGAGTCAGCCACCATGCGAATAGTCAATTTATTTTTGGGCATCGTCTGTCGCCTTTTCTGGTTTGTCGTAGTAAGGGTCGGTATCCGTCACAAGTCCGTCTTCCCGGTTACGTTCTACTTCTTTCAGTCGCTTAGCCCTGACTACGGCAGGGTTTCGCCCTCTGGCACGAACGGCTTCAGCGTCGGTGGCGTGACCGTTGCGGACGTTCTGCTTCCATGAGTTGGACTCTTTCACCGGATCAATCCACGGCATCACAGGGCCAAGGTATTCAGCATCAAACAGTGTTCGGGCATCGAGCTCTTTCGGGGGCTTCACCAGACCCGCAGCAATGGACACACGAACCAATGCTTCCCAGCTTGGTATTGTCCAGTTGTTAATGAACTGATCCTGAAACACAGCGTTGGTGCTGGTGACGTCCACCAGTTCCTGCCGTTGGCTGGAATAACTGCCCATGTAAGTACGGGAGACAGTGCTGTAACTGCTGGCTGTACCGGCACAGGCGGCTTTCAACATGGCATCACGATAAGGCGTTAATAGTGCGCTGGGTCGATTGCTCTCAACGGTTCCGACCTCTTCACCCGCCTGCAGGTTGTCGAACACCATCAACGGACCCAGATCAAATGAACGTTCATCGTCGCCCTGATTCTGGTTATACATGGCCGGCTCACCCTTCTTGATATAAGCAGTGAGCGCAGCAGCCACCTTGGCAGCGACCTGTTCGGCGTGCTCGTAGTCTCGTAAATCACCCAGCCTCTGGATAACGGGAGCGAGCAGGGAAATCCCCCGGGCCTGACGGGAGCGACGGGTCAGTTTCAGGTGCAGGATTCGATCAGCGGGTACACGCTTGGTGTTCAGGTTCCAGTTGCCCAGAACGTTGCCGGGATGGTCTTTATAGATATGAAAGGCTGTCGGTTGCCCCCAGGCATTACGCTCAACACCGCCGACAATATTGTTCTTACTGTCGATGGTGGTTTCTGCGGGCAGGTAATCGGCTTCCAATAATTCGATAGCCAGAGGGACAGAGGTTCTGAACTGAAAGACATTAACCCGACCCTGTACCATCTGGCCCAACATATCGCCATCCCGTAACCAGCTCAGGCAGACAACCCGTTCAGCGTCTGTACGTGCCATTCCACAGGTAGTGGCAGAACGGGACCAGTCTTCATGGAGCCGTGACAACTCAGCGGCAAAGTCGGTCAGGATCTCACCTTTATTGTTCTTCGGTGCTGGTTCGATCAGTATGCCTTTGGCGCCAATAATCCCCTTTACCTTTTCGTCCAGTATGCCCGCCGCCAGGTCGTAATTCTCATCCAGCCACCGGGCTTGCTCTCTCAGGCTTTTTCCATGCAGGGCAACGGCATCACCGGAACCACTGGAGCGTTTGGTTTTACGGGTGCGGGAGGGTTGCGCCGCTTCGTGCTGTGCCAGTATGTTCAATTGAGCCCTGGCACGCAGACGGTTCAGTGCCTTCTCTGGCGCAAACGGCGCAATGATACGGTCGAGAATATTCACCAGTTGATTTTCCCGTAACTGTGACGCTTAACACCTTTCTTTGCCTGCAGGCGGCGTTCCCACTCGTGGCGCCCCTGCCGGATTTCAGACAGGTTTTCCATGGTCATACGACGCCCGTTAAACGACACGTCCTTACCTTCCAGCAAGTCCATTTCGGCCTGCAGGTAGCGGTCGATCATTTCCTGTTCTTTAGACATGAGGTTCCTACCAGTCAGAGCCAGCTGGATTTGTGAACGGATTTGCGTTTTTTAGCGGATGAGGCTTTCTTGCCTTCCGGTCTGGCCTTCTCCAGGTCCAGGCCAAAGTGCTGTTGAGCGATTCGAACGGCGGCAAGGTTGTACACTTCAAGGTCAGTAGGTTCGTTGCGAACACCGGACCGGCAGACCCAGCGATAAATCCGGCGACCTTTGGAGAAGTCCATGGTTTTACGCTCAGCGGTCAGCCCTTTGAAATAGGCTTCGTCTGCCCATTCTGCGATAGGCAAGTGCATGTAACCACGGATCGGGTTATCTAAATCTTTCGCCTGAACCGCCAGACGGGAGTAAATAATATCTTTGGCGTTGTCGGTACCCACTTCGGTCAGGTAGACACCCTTGCGGTTTCGCTTACGGGGGAATGTAGCCACTGGCTTGCCGTAGATGGATGCGCCCTTGATGGGGATTCGTCGCATTGGGTCATGACGACACCATGCGTATACCTCGTCGGTATAGTGACCACCGGAGTCAATGCAGATCAGCCCGACAGGCATCTTTACACCAGAGGCATGATCAAAGGTACGGTCGAACCAGTCTGTAAGTTTCTGCCAGAGTACTTCACCGGATGGATCACCAATCAACCGTACATAATCAATCAGCCAGCTTTCTTCCCCCGGGCCGTAGGCTTTGATCTTCCCTTCAAGGCGGTCATCCTGAGTATCCACAGAACCAGCAATATAAACAGCACGATCCGGAATAGCAGGGAGATAATGTTCACGCCGCGCGTAGAGGTTTTCCCATTCCAGCTTTTCGCCGGTTTCGTCGTCCCAGGTTTCGCCAAGTGTCGTGTTCACAAAGGTTTTTAGTTTGCCCGGGTCGTCTTTAGCGTTGATGAAGTCCCGGACGATTCGCCCCCAGGTGGTGAATGGGCTGTACGCTGTCCAGACATACCAGGTGACAGAATCCGGTGTCTCCACCAGTTGCCCGGCCCTGAAGTATTCCATACCGTCTTTTGTGACCAGCCCTGTTTTATCACAACGCCATTCACCCTGTTCATGCAGGGGCGATAACTCATGTTGACGAATAACGCAGGCGTTGTGTTCACACAGGTACCAGGCGTCGTCCGGCTTGCCTGCGTCCCACTTGGTGCCAAAGGAGGCATCTTTGCCGCCCCACTTCAATGACTGTTTTTTACCACAATGGGGGCAAGACAGGTAAAAGCGGAACTCGGTCTCAGCTTCTTTGGCTGCCCGTTCTATCTGGCACTGGTCTTTTATCTTCGGCGTACTGCCCCTGATAGATTTAGGAAAAGCTGAACCTTCCAGACGCTTGTCACCGAGGTACGTGGGGGCGCCTTCTTTTTCAACATCTTCAGGGAAAGCGGCCAGCTCATCGTATTCAATAAAGTCCAGAGACTTTTCACGATAGTTTTTTGCAGCCGTTCCACCAAGACACCAGAGCTGACGCTGGTTGCTGAACTTCTTAGCGTCCAGTGTGTTGTTGCGATCCTTTTTCCCATACCAGGGCGCAAGGGCTTTCAGTACCGGAACGTCACGAATAGCCGTTTCAATATGCGCTTTCATGAATCCCTGAGCTGCCCCGTCAGTGGGTTGCAGGATCATACCGTTGCGCTTTTTGTGTTCGATCAGGTAACCCGTGGCAGCTTTTAGCATTTGTGAATAACCAACCCGGGCAGACTTCACTAGGTTAACCACCCGGATCTCGTCATTACCCATGCTGTTCAGAATCGCTACCTGAAACGGCGCAGTTTCCCAACGGCCTTCGATGTAGGCTGACTCAGCAGACAGGTAAAAGTTTTCGTTTGCCCATTCAGTGCAGGTCATTGGCACTGGCCGGTGCATGGCCATAAAGCCCAGCTTTGCAGCCTTACACAGATTCCGCAGCTGTTTCGGAGAGATATTCATCAAGATACTGGGGGATCAACTCATTGCCACGGGATATGGCGTTTTGTGATTTAACGATCTCGCGTTTGAAGTTTTCTAACTGGACCGGTGTCAGTTCCGGATGCTTGCGCTTCATGTTGAGAAGCAGGGTATCAAGAATGCCCGCTGCTTCAGCCAGGCACCGACCAAGAACAAAGCTTTGTAATTCAACAGGAGCCACTTCGCCCCGAGCTAGTTCGTTCTTTAATTCCTGTCCGTCTGCCTGCGCTTTGGTGAGTCGGTAACGTTCAAACTCAATCGAGTTTTCGTCAAGGTCTTCGATGCTGGTTGGTTGTTGTTTTGACACCTCATGAGCGAGGCGATTTTCCAGCACTGAACGAACATCGAAATAGACCGAACGACCAAACTTGCCAAGCGGCGGAACGCCCCATTTTTCAAAGGCTTGAACGCTAACACCCAGGCTTGCGGCCATGTTGGTTTTATTCAGCCAATGTGCTTCGGGCTGTGGTTGTTTTTTTCGTGACATTTAAACAACAACCTGACTCAGTAAAACCTCATAAATCCCCAATTTCCGCGCTTCCCCATACCCTCCAGCGGGGGAGGGCTGGAAAGGACCCGCTGAGGTCAGGGCTTTGACCTGTTATGTTGAGAAGCAAGCCAACGTTTGACCACTGCCATATCACTATCCTCACCCTCAGTAGTGAGCGGCACGGTATGAGCCCCGGTCCTGGCTTGTATAGTTCCAATCTCAAAGGGTGGAATGTGAATGCAGATCACAGCCTTACCTCTGCGGATGGTATCGTCTGGCCAGTTTGCATGAATCCAGATGGCTACCTGATCAGTGACGCATTCCAGCTTGAGGATCATGGGTCACTGGCGTTCTATTAACCAGTCTGCCTGAAGTACTGAGTAATACCAGTAATAACCAGGGAGATAAGGCCAGTAACAAACGCACCAAGGGCGACACGCCTGACATTTGCACCTACCTGCTCGGCAGCTTTGCGCTGTTGCCTGATGTAAATCAGGTCTGCCTGCATAGAACGAATCTCATCAGCGTCATTGACATCAATGCCCAACCTGAGCAGCAGCTCACTCACAGCCTCATGGGCTGCCTGCTTGGCAATGCGTTGCGCCTCATCCTTACTGATTGTTTCAGTCACTTCTTATTCCCTACCAACTTCCCTAACTGACTTTCCACAACCCCTCTTAACAATCTGCGGAACCCGAATGTATCAACGTATACCAACAACAAAGCCACCAGATACCAGTCCGGTGTCTGTTGCAGTGCAGTGAACCCAGCCATCACCGCTGTGGTGAGATCACCGGCCAGATAAATATCTTTGAGTAGAGCCAGCTCAATCAGGGGGGCAAGGAACAGGATTAATACAGGTGCGGTTGTGAATATCAGCAGATACTCATCCTTCCAACCCCGATGCTCAAAACTCAACTGATCCAGATTGATAGCGGCAGTGTCACCGGCTTCAGCTCGTTTAATCTGTGACTCAAGCTTGGCAACCTTCAACCGGGCCTGAGCACTAATCTCCATGCTTTTCAGGTTTGCCTTTTGCTTGGAACGTTCAGACCAGGCATTGATTCCTGTGCTAATCAGTCCAGTAATTGCTGTAAGCATCATTCAATCCACCAACTCAAAGTGCGGCATATCGACAAAGGTCTCATCACTGGTACGGCGGTTACCATTCCAGTCACCACCCCACCGAACCTTGATACCCAGTTCATCAGCCACTGCCATGATGTAACCGGCCATGTGTGAGAAGTAATCGCAGTCGTCCCAATCACTGGAATTAAACGGCCACGGCACGACATCAACCGCTCTGCTCGGAAGGCTGTTGTGCTTGCTCTGACCGAACCGGGCTTTACTTTTGCCAGTCCGGAAAGCTTCTTCCTGTTCTTCCCTGCCACGGTGACCGCAGATGATGGAGATGTCATAACGCTCCACCACCTTGTTCATCAGGCGTTGCAGGTCTGGGTGACAGGTATCCAGCCGGGCTTTTGATCGTTGGGAGAATGCAGGCATTGTTATTATTTGCTTTGGTGCTGGTGGAAAAGACCCCAGTCCCAGGGGGAATGGAACCGGGGCATTCACACACAGCAGGCAATGGGGGCGGGAGCTGGACTCGAACCAGCGACCTTCGGCTTATGAGACCGACAAGCTGACCATCTGCTCTATCCCGCCAAATAGGCATAAAAAAACCCCACGCCATTTCTGGGTGAGGTTTTCGATATTGATAATTATGTACTAAATCACATGCCAACTGCAAATTTATTGATTGATACTACATTATTACCATGGCTAGCAGGCGGTTCATAACAACCAAGAACATTAATCAACATTCCGGGCAATAAGTTTAATTCTTTTTCTACTTGGCTAATGCCAATTCCATAATGTTCCCACAGGGCTTTTAAAGCATTATTTACGAGTTCTGGCTTTTCTGACTCACCCAAAAGGAAATCATCAAACTCCTGCTTACCCTCATGCTTTTTCAATCTAATTATGGCGTTTTTATATTGCTGCTCCGTTATACGATCCAGTTGCCGGGCTCGGTAAAGCAGACACGCCTTGCTGACTTTGAAATAAGCTTTCAACTCTTTGATTTTCTCCCAGCTAATGCGATCCATTACCGGGCAAGCGGCCAAGAAAGTTGATCTTGGAACCAAAAAAGCACTAGCAAATCTATTTGCCTCTCCTTCTGTAGCCCTGCACCCCGTCAGACGCCCTTCATGCATGACCAGATGCCCACATTCATGAGCAAGATCAAATCTCAGTCGACCGGGGCTTTCTTTGTAATCGTTACGAACAATGACAGGCCTCTTAGAACTAACAGACAATGCATCAACTTCTCTGGATATTCCCTTAAAAAAAGTAACGGGTACTCCGGCATTTTCCAGACATCTGGTCATATTTGCTATAGGACCCAAGCCCAGTCCCCATTCTGATCTGACTTGCTCGGCGGCATTTTCTATATCTTCGGGATCACTCGCAGTGATTGACGGGATATTAAGTTCAGGAAAGTCCAGTTTTCCTTCCAGATAGCCAACTAAGCGCCGATAAATTTCAGCCATCGCAATAGTTGTGTTCTTCGTTCCTACTTTTGTACTTCTCAGTTTGCGAAAGTGAAACTGGTGCTCGCCAACCTGCCCAGGCTCGTAATGGAGAAAAAAGCCTTTTTTGACTCCTAACACTCCAGCAAGCCGTTCAGAAAACTCCTCAGATGGTATAGCCTTATCAGTTTCAAGCCGAGAGATATACTGCCGTGTAACCCCTAGAGCATCTGCAACTTCATTCAATGTCTTATTCGAATATAATCGAGCAAGCCTTACACTATTTCCAAAAAATGGCACGTTCACCTTCTATTCCTCATTAAGCTGAGCAATCTGGCTTAAGACTGCTCGCTCATCTCTGTTTTTTCGCCAGAATCGTCTTTTGGTATGAAGACTCTTGGCTCTGGTGCCTCTACCGCTTCGGGAAGACTACTATCAATCACATGCAAGGTACGGACTTTCTTCCTATATTCCCACGAAAAAAGCCTTTCTTCATACAGATTAAACCCTGCAAAAATTATCTTTGAATCCGATAACTCTTCAGCTTCGTCCATATCTCCTTTATGAGATAATGGTGCCTGAATATAAAAACGACAGGTAGCAAGCTCTGAAATCTGGTCAGGAAATGCCAATTCAAACTGACCAGCCTCATAATGCGACTGTCTAGATATATGTCTCTTTTTAGGGCTATCTACATCATGTTCCCGAGCAAAACGAAACGGCACTTCACCAATAGTAGGTGTTATATCATTACCGTCTTTTGCAAGATCCATCCAATCTGTATTTTGAGCCATATCAAGTAATGAATTCTTTGCTCTTCCGAAGAAACAACTTCCTCTAGTGTACCCATCATCAAACTTATCTGTGTGAGACTCTAAAGTTGTATTCACAGCCTGCAGCAAACGCTCTGCAATTTTTTCTAGCCGCTCCTGAGTAAGACTCTGGTGATACTGATTCGGGTGTAGATCCATAACTTCCCCTAAAGGTGCTGATTTTTAGATTTGTCAACCCGTATAATGGTGCTATTATTCTACTTTGTCAACCAAACGACTGACTGGTCGTAAAGATATTCTCTCCAAATAGTCACAAATTTCAGTACTCCAGAAAATCCATCGCCGATAATCTCGTTCAAAATGGGAGTAAGGTATTTCAAATCTTTCACATATTGCTTTCGGACCCAAAAAGTCTTTTCGTACGCTGTAAACTTTGTGCCGATAATTGTAAAAAGAAGCGATCACCACATCCTTGATATGACGACGGGTTTTTAAACGAACCTTATCATTGACGGCTTCCTCCACCAGCAGATCCAGCCACCGCCAGAGTTCAACCGAAAAACGATCACCCAAGCGCAAAGCGTTTTCAATCCGGCCAGCTTGTTGCTCAAGACGTGCAGCGTCCACCAGCAACTTATCTTCATCCAGTTCCAACAGTTCATTCAGGCGCTTGGTGTTCTTACAGCGCTTGATACGGGCTTCGAGAGTATCAGCCAGGTCTGCCAGCCGTTCCTGTTCATTGCGTAAGGCAACAACCTTTTGCCGGTTCTCTGCAAGGTTCAGAAGGGATTGATTAGAGCTGCTGTCCAGCTGGCCCAGTGGGGAGTAACACCAGTAGCACCAGCTTTTAAGATGATCGGGAAGCCTTTCAACAGCGGCTATGATTTTACCGGCTTCGGCACTGTCGCTGATCAGGCGGTTGGCATCCAGCTTAACCGAACGATCTTCTTGGTAATGCCCTACAGGATGAAAAGATGACAGCAGCTCTGCACGCTTCTGCTCATCCCGGGCTTCATCGTCGTGATGCTTCCGGTGAGCCTTGCGCAAGTAACCACTAAAGTCAGGTTCCCGTAGCGCATCGGTCAACTTAACCTCAAAGCCCTTGCTCCTGAGGTGGATGGAATATGCCTCGTGAATCGCCTGCCGTGCTGAATAAAATCTCATCCCTTCCCCCGAATCCTTTAACTACGCCGTTCGTAGTCACGCAGCCGTTCTAACTGCTTGCGAACACCCTCTGAGTACTCCCGGTGTCTTCTTTGTTCTTCTTTCAGCCTGAGTAACAGCTGTCTGATAATTTCCCGTTTGGGCAGAGCTTCGCCGGTCTCTGCGTCCACCAGCCCTAAACCGTCACACTGGGCGCATTCACTTAAAGAGCCGAACATTGCCCTGACCATGCCTTCATGACAATCCTGATAGCTGCACTTTTCTAACCGCCGTTTCTGGATGCCGTCCTTGCCACGCTGAATCAATACGGCACCTCATCCGCCATCAGGTAATCTGTGATTGCCTTTTTGGCTTCTGCTACGCCCCTGCAAACCACTGCCAGGTATCCTGCTTTATTCAACCGGTCCAGCCATTCTTTTTGTTCTGCACTGACATTAGAGTCATGGGGTTTGGCGGCCTTGAACTCGATAAATAATGCAGGCCACTGCCCTTTGGAAAGTGCGACCATAATGTCTGGTACGCCACGCTTCACACCTTCCCGCTTCATCTTTGCGCCAGCCTTGCCGCTACGCTGACCACCATTGGGAATATGGAAGGTGTGTTTATATACATCAGGGTGTGTAAACCTAAGCCAGTCGAAGAAGAGCTTTTGCTGTGGGCCTTCCCGATCAACAGGCGGTTTCCTGAACTTCCTGGTCATGGCTTTTTTGTACGCCTGTGGATCTGCATTAATCGCCATATCACCCCTCCGCCATTGCCATCATCAGAACAAAGATCAACGCCCAGAAGATAAGGCCACCCAGTAACGCCCACCCCAGACCATTGCCGTTTGACTCACTCATGACCCCAACCTCATACGCTTTTTAAATTCTGCATAGCCACCAGCAGGATTAATTCCTTGTGCTTTCATTGCTTCCTGTTGCTTACGATCGTTGTAGTGCGCTGACCGTTCAGCCGGATTAACAGGCTTTTTGTTGCTGTCGCTTTCCAGCAATGCCTGAGCGCCCTGTAACGACTTGCCTTTCATAACCCGGTGCATCAGGTAATCGTAATGACGCTCAAACATGGCTTTCAGGTTTTCACGACGCTGTTCAGTCTCAGCTCCCATGATTTCAAACCAGCCGGTGCGCTTGCCTGCCAGCCTGACCGCCTCATGACTCCACTGGTGTTTATCAACGTGGTGGCAATGCTGTTCCGCTTCATGCCAGGCTTTTTCAGTGTCAGGCATTCCGTAGTCTTCAGGCCTTGGCTGACACAATGCGGCAATGAATGGAATGTTTGGCCAGTCGTAGTCCTTTTGACGATCCACCAGCTTTTGCTTTAGCTTGCTGATACCGTTATCAATCTGCTCTCTGCTCAGGTTCATCACCTGGCCACCCCATTCACGCTTGGATAGCTTTTCTTCTGGCGAGTGTTCTTCACCTTCAGGTACCGGAAAAGTGACCTTGTACTTGGAGCCGTAAACGCTTTTAACCCGGGCGTAAAAGTAATTGACAGCGTTCCGCTGTTCGCGGGTCATCTCCTCAGAAGTCAGCGTCGAGGTCGAAGTCTCCAGCGGTGAATGGACGGGTAATTGCTGACCCTGTATGGCGGCGCTTACCTTGCTGATTGCGGTTTCCATGAGCATTCCCTCTCTGTTTTTCTAATTCCCGTTTCAGGCTGGTCTGTATGAACTTCTGTTGCCAAAGTCGTTGGGTGTTAGCCTCGTTGGGATCAGATTCAATCCGATACGTACGAAACTCCACAAGCGCCTGCTCAATACGTTCGCCCTGCTCGCTGTCCAGTGTCGTCAGGTCTAACCCGAGGGTTTTCGCCTGGTCCGTGAAGGTGTGATCCGGCTGCCAACTGGAATACATGGCGAATTTACGGCCAGTGGGTTGGCCAGGCTCAGGCTGGTGGTCAGGGTAAGCATCCACAGGATTAGCAAAACGCTGATCAAACGATGCCAGCGATTCAGCCTCGCGCGCGTTATGTGTGTGTGATGTGTTATTAACGGAAGAAACGGATGTATGTTGCTCTTCTTTGTTGCTCTGGTGTTGCTCTTCCTGTTGCTCTGGCTGCAGTTCTTCCTGTTGTTCTTGTGCCTGCAAACCTTGTGTTTTCTGGCTTTGCCTTTGTTCTTCTTCATGTTGCTGTTTTTGTTGTTGTGCCTGTTGCTGTCCTTTGTTGCTCAGGTGTTGCTCTTCATTTGAATGGAAAAAATCCGGTTGCTGTAAGTCAGTGGTCGCCAGTGGCAGACGAAACACCATCGGGTCGGTTTTACTCATCTTGGGCATGCGAACCACCAGCCCAACCCGAACCAGCTCTTCGATATAGCCTCTTAACTGCTGTGACGAAGGAATAAACGGTTTGATGGTTGAACGACGAGGGCGGCTTACCGACAGATACTCTTTAAACTGTTGATAACTGATGCGCCGACGGGCTGTACCGACAAAACCTGTGGAAAAGTCCATATAGCGACGAAGGCACAAAACATACAGGGTACGAGCCTCATGGGTCAGGTACTCGTCTTCAAGGGCTTCGTATTCAAGCTGGTTCATACGTCACCCCCTGACTGCGTTCCTGTTTCAGCTCCAGCTGTTGCCGGATCTCAATTTCCCGAAGGTGCTGACCAAGTCGAACAAGCCCTTTACCCGTCACCATGGTTTTGCTGTATTCGGTTCTTCCTTCATCCGGGTGATTAAACGACTTCAGCCGAACAGTAAAAAAGCCCTGGTCGATATAACGTTGATAAGGCAAGTTGCGGTCAGTGGGCTGCCTGGAGCCCATCATCAGGTAGCCGTACTCCCGAAGGAAATGAAAAAGCCGCTGAGAGCCCGTACCAAGCAATTTTGCCGCTTCCTGAACAGACACCTCCTGATCACTGGCAGTCACCGAGTCATGAAACTCTACCTTGGGGCGATCCTGTTCAATCTGGTTCTGCTGTTCTTGAATCGTTCGGTTTTTATCATCCAGTTGCTGTCGGGCCACCAGCACTGCACGGGCTAGTAGATCGTTGTCGTCTGCTGGTATGGGTTGCAGTTTTCCGGTTTTATAATCCAGAAAAGTTTGGTTGACCTGTAACTGAAAAGAGGGGCTGATCCACCCTGCATAAGAAATGGCGAGCAGTTCATGGGCAAAAGTGCCGCCGTTGCTTCCCTCTTTCCGGACTACGGGCAAACTCATCATATCTGATGAGTTAACCAGTTCTTCCACCAGCGCCTGTGTACTATAGAGACGTAACCAGTTCGATGGTTGCTTACCGCTGCCTTCCCCGCTGGCCTTATGCAGGGCATTCAGACTGAAACGCCCCTTATCGTCTGTGGTGATGGTGATACCGGCAATCACCGGCATATACGATACGTCCATACTGATTCCCCCTCAGCTGGATGCTTATTGTTGGTTCGGTCGTTTGCTTTTATGAAACTGATTAGAATCTTGCAGCTGATCAGTACACACCTGACAAAAACTGCACCCCGGGTGTTCGATCTGGCGTTGGCTGGATATCTGTAATCCGCATTGGGAGCAGTTGTCTTCAGAATGCTTAACGGTTAAATACTGAACACCTTGCAGCCGCGCCTGCTGACGACTGGTAATCATAAGAATCTTGCTGGTGGGTCTTTTCATGCTGGTGGCTCCTTGCCAGTGAATAACGCGGTTATTCCTGAAACTCTTCTGGCGGATAAATATCCGGCCGTAAATCGCTACGAGTCACCTGCTTGTTGGTTGCAGTCTCTATTTTTTTAGCCAGACTATGACTTGGCTGCTTCCTGCCGTATGCCAAATGCCGAAGGTAGGAAACTTCTGATCCAATCTCTCTGGCCAGTGCTTTTTTTTGGCCTGAATCCAGTGTCAGGTAGTGTTCTAAAAGTTTCATGAACAAAAATGTACTATTTAGGTACATATATTACAAGTTTTATTTAAACAAATGGGCGTGTACCCTGCTGGACAACTTTTATCTAATACCTTTATGGATATAAAAGAGATACGCAGACACAACGCCCGGCTACTGGCTAACCGGTTCAAGACCATGAGTCGCTTTGCTGATGCGATTGACCAGTCTGCAACCTATGTCAGCCGCCTGATTGGGAAGAACCCGACCAAAGCCATCGGGGGAAAAGTTGCGCGCGAAATAGAGGAAAGCTTTGACAAGCCACACGGCTGGCTGGATACGTATCGTGAGTCTCTTGACGACCAGAACAATAAAGAAGTTTTCTTCAGCAAGCAGTCTGCAACGGTATCATCTGATAACGACACACCCATAAGCCAAGAGAAAAAAGAAACCAGGCCGACAGTAGTAACGTCTTTCCAGCGTTGGCGAAAAATCTCTGAACTAGAGCACAAAGCCGCAGCACTTCTGGCAGAAGCAGAAGACGAGCAGCATAAGCTGGAAAAGCAGATTACCTCTGAAGTTGAAGGGATTCTGGCTGAACAGAGGCTGACTCTTTCAGCCAATATCTACAGAAACTCTTTTGATACAAGTCACCCGGAATGGAAGCGGATCATTCTATATATCCCATACAAAGAAGACGCTATCACCATTTATGAAAATGATCTGGAGGCCATAAATCCAGATGCCCTTTTCATTGCTCTGCCATCTGCGCCCAGTCACTTAGACCTGTTTGTCGTTGAAAAAGAGCACTACGGCGTGCTGCTTAGAGATCATGAATCAGCACCCGGTATACGCTCTATTGAAATCGATACACACAAGAAAACCATTAATACTGCCAACCTTGAAAACTTCAGTAATCTGAACGAACGCCCTGATGGATGGGGGGACTGGTTCTAGTCGATCCACTACTCGTTCTACTCCAAGCCCGGTTATCCGGGCTTTTTTGTGTCCTGAAAATACTCAGTCCTGACTTTTTACCTCTTCTTCAAAAAAAATGTACCTTTTTGGTATTGACATATTTACCTAAAAGGTACACATTGATAATCAACGTAAGCACCTTCAGGGATGAAGCCATGCAACAAGCCATAAAAATAAAGGATTTAAGCCAGCTGGTGGCCATACAGAAGTTAAGAACCCAACTGGCAGAACGGGACCAGAGCAAAAGGCAAAACAAAGGCGTTATTCGCCGCCTGGTCAGACTGCTAACCACTCAGGGAACGGGGATCGTTATGAATGGGAGCCTGCAAAAATGCCTGCATTGTGGCCGTACGGGTCAGGAGAAAATCCCCGTGTGCTGCCGGCACTGCAAGCCGTTTAGTCGTCCGGGCGGAAACCGAGCTGTTGAAATGGCTGGACGAACAGGACGAGCTGGAAAAGAGAGCCGAGCTTAGGCGGCTTTGGGAATCATCAAAACAACAACAGGAAACTATATGAACACTGCAAAACACCTGATGGTCGATATCGAAGCCGCAGGCAAAACCACTAGCGCGGCACTTGTCAGCATTGGTGCCGTCTTTTTTGACCCGGCTACCGGTGCCATGGACGAAAGCTTTTATGCGCCCGTCATACTCTCCAGTTCCCAGTATTACGACGGTGATATTGACGCCTCAACCGTTGAATGGTGGATGCAGCAGAGCGACGCGGCCCGGGCTGTGTTCAGTGACGAGAACCGCTGCAGCCTTAAAACTGTACTGGAACAGTTCAGCAATTTTATCAAAGTGAGTGCCGGTGAGAGTGACGTCTACGTCTGGGGTAATGGGCCTGCTTACGACAATGCCATCTTATCCCATGCCTTCCGCAAAACGTGGATCAGGCAACCCTGGTCATTCAGCAAAGACACCTGTGTTCGCACCATGGTCATGCTCGGGCGACAGATGGGTATTGATCCAAAGAACGAACTACCCAGAGAAGGCGAACACCATAACGCTCTGGATGATGCCATTCATCAGGCTCGGTACGTGAGCATTATCTGGCAGAAGCTGTTTGCAGTTCAGCAGTAAAAAACGAAGTAAAACAACAACCATAAACAAGAGAATAAAACGATGGATAAAACCCCATTCAGCCAGATCATTGCCTACCTCAATAAAGGCATGCTGGAAGCTGAACTGACCGATGAGCTGAGCGAATTGGTCAAAGCGGTGCGTGACACTCACCGGATGGGAGAGCTGACCCTCAAGCTGAAAGTGCAACTGCACAACGCCCGGGATGAAGACACCGTCATCATCACTCCTGCTGTGAATAACAAAAAACCAAGGCTGGATATGGCCAAAGCCATTATGTACTCCACAGCCGATGGCGACCTGCTGCGCAATGATCCGAATCAGCCTGAGCTGCAACTCAAAGCCATTGAATCAGATAACCGGCCACTGAAAACCCTGGCGCAGTAAGCGCCACCACAACAGCAACCCAACACAGGAAATAAGAAAACAATGGGCGATCTCAACAACACCGTAGAGCAACTGGTTGGACTGGGCAGCAGCCTGCAAACCAGAACAGTAAACGACAACAGCGCACCGTTTGTGGTGGTGCCAGAGGGCTTTAAGGCAGAGTCTCTGGAAGAGACCCTTGAGCATCCTCTGCTGATCCGTCAGAAGGTCAACCTGAAGACAGCGGCTTCCTTTATCGAATACGTTGCCCGGTTCGGTGATGAGTACAGCACCATCTTTGCTGATAAAGACACTCGCTCCTTCCGTGCCATTCTGGATTTTCACGCCCAGGGAGAAAGCCACGGCCAGCATCTTCCAAGCTGGAACCATCACACAGCAGATTATGCCTGTCCCCTGTCCCGGGACTGGAAAGCCTGGACACGGCACGATGGCGACAAAAAGAATCAGCTGCACTTTGCAGAGTTTCTTGAAGACCGTGCTAAAGACATTGTCTCACCGTCTGGCGCAGAGCTTCTGGATATTGCCCTGAAGTTCAACGTCACCCGTAAATCAGTCTTCTCATCCGGCATTCGCCTGAGTTCCGGTGAAGTGCAGTTCCAGTTCAGTGACCAGAACGAAAAGAAAGACACTGTGGAAGTGCCGGAAGAGTTCACCATTGGTCTGGCACCTTTCCACAACGGTGAAGCCTATGAAATCAAGGCTCGCCTTCGTTACCGCATCAACGAAGGCTGCCTGACGATCTGGTACCAGCTGATTGAGCCGGAAAAAATCATTGAAGACGCCTTTGCCGGAGTCATGAAAGAAATAGGTGAAGCCCTGGACAAGATGCAACTACTGGAAGCTGAGCTTCCAGAGTAACAGCTGTAGTGCCTGCTACGGATGGCGGGCATTCATCCACCAGCGACAAGGACAACATCATGGACAGCAACATCATTCAGTTTCGCCCGGCCCGGGAACAGAAAATTCGTTTCGAGCAGCGTATGGAAGAAGCGACCCGCATGACCATTGAGCTGGTACACGGCTCTGGTGTTGTGGTTAACAACGTCGTCTACACCATGGACGATGTAGTGACTTACCTGTTCACGGATCAGGAAAACCGTGAAGACCTGGTCAAGCTGTTAACGTCACTGCTGAACATTAAAAACGGTGATGAGGAAGCCACCAGCGTCAGCCGCTTAAACCGGTTCCTGATTTCAGGCGCAAGGGAGCTGGCGTTTCAGATTGCAGGTGATGCCCTGAAAGCAACACAGGACAAAGGCGCATGAGTGGCTGTTTATTGAATGACTATACATGGGGCGTTGACGGGTATGGCCGTCAGCATATCTGCCTGAACAGCGGCATGGTTGTACTGCTCTGCGTGATACCAGGTTGTTCACCACTGGACTGCATTGACCTGCTGAAAGCGCAGGAAGCTGCAGAGTGATTAAGAGGCTGCACATTCAGACCAGCATGGAGCTGAGAATCTTGGGGGAGATTCCATGGTCGACAACGTTCGTATTAAAAAGTTCTGTGAGCTCACCGGCTGGTCAGACAGCTGGGTGTACAAAAGGATTCAGAAAGGAGACTGGAAAGAGGGAAAGGAATATCACTGCATTCCCGGCAGCAACCGAATTGTTATCAGTCAAAGAGGTTATGACTTGTGGGTAGAGATGGGTCTGGCGTCCGAGCCGTCAGCCAAAGCACCATCGAAATCAGTTTCCCCTATAAAGGACAGCGTTGTCGTGAGCGAGTCAAGCTCAAGCCCACCCCCGCTAACCTGAAACGGGCAGAACGACACAGGGCGGCTATTTTGGACGCCATTGAAAAGGGAACCTTTGATTATGCAGTGACGTTCCCTGACTCCCCAAGGGCTAAAGAGTTTGCCCGTATTCCCGGGGACGTGGTCACCATCAAGCACTATTTAAGTAACTGGCTGGTGGCCAAGAAAAATGAAATCAGTGCCAGCACTTATAACGATTACACCAAGACCATTAACAACATTTTGATTCCGGCATTTGGTCACCAGGTATTAACAGAACTCAGGCGCAAGCACATAAAAGCCTGGGCAAGAACATTAACGTGCGGCAATAAAAGGATTGCCAACCTGTTGAGCCCTCTGCGCTCAGCACTGGACGACGCTGTAGACGATGAAATCATTGATCAGAATCCATTGCAGGGCTGGTCTTACTCCAAGAAAGAAGAACCAAAGGAGGATCATGTGGACCCATTTAACCGGGAAGAACAGGACGCCATTTTGAACGCCATGAAAGGTCAGGGAAAAAACCTGATTCAGTTTGCCTTCTGGACAGGCCTGAGAACATCAGAACTGGTGGCTTTACGCTGGGGCGATATTGACTGGGTCAAAGGCTTTGTTCGGGTACGTCGTGCGCAAACCCAGGCGGCAAAAAAAGATGAAAGCACCAAGACCTATGCAGGCCGTCGTGATGTGAAACTTCTGGAGCCAGCACTGGAAGCCCTGGCACAACAGAAAAGCTGGACGTTTCTGGCAGGAGAACACGTATTCCTTAACCCGCGCACCAATAAGCCATGGGCAGGCGACCAGCCTATCAGAAAAACACTATGGACTCCGGCACTGAAAAAAGCAGGTGTCGCTTACCGGAACCCATACCAGACACGGCACACCTATGCCTCGATGATGTTGTCGTCTGGAGAGCACCCCATGTGGGTAGCGAAACAGATGGGTCATGCGGACTGGACCCAGATTGCCAGAACATACGGCAAGTGGATGCCCGATGCCGATCCGGAGTGTGGTAACCGGGCGGTTGAGATATTTGGGGATGGGCAGGTTATGCCGTTGTCCACCAGCAAGGAAAACAACAGTTAAAAAGGAGTACTGTCTCTGTCAAAGCCGTATGACTCAGAAGGCGGTAAAGTCGTCAGGGAAATCAAAGGTTAAAAACCTACACTCGGAAAAATGAAAACCAACCAGGGAACTAAAAAGATGAAAAAGGCACTAATCACACTATCAACAATAGCCGTTGTTTTGATTGCTGGATGCAGCCGTGACGCACAGATTGCATCAAGCAACCTTTCAAAAAAGGCTGATATGTTCGAACTGAACCGGAGGATCGTGTTCTACAACGGCATAACTGACACCTATATGCTCACCATTGAGGGGCGGTGCTCAATAAAGGCCGATACTGCCGGAAATAAATTGGATGTTACCTGCAAGACAGGTGACAACGCATTCAAAAAGCATTTCCTGGGGCTTTCCGACAACGTTACTTACTTTGCAGAACAGCTTGAATCAGTGGATGTAAGCACCTACCACTACAAAGTTAATTTTAAACCTCAGTCCATTCTGCCTGATGTTGACTTAGACACCAGCATTAACGGGTAGTAAGCCACCAGCAGCCAGCCGAAGGCTGGTTGCTCTCCCTCTGTTATTACACTCGTTATCTCAAAGCAAGAGAAGAAAACAGGAGAAACAAATGCTCTCAGATATGAAAATACCTCGTTGCCCAGAATGCCAAGCTGATGCAATGTTCCATCGCTGTATTAGTCATATCCCAACAAAGGCTGCTTTCAAAAGAAATGGTTGGTATTGCGAGCAATGCAAATCTGGGCCGTATCAGCTTGGAACAATGACCGAAGCAAAAGCAGCCGAAACTGCAAAAGCTCTATTAAGCAGCTAGCAGCTGATTAGGTTCTGCTACCTAATTTCAGTACAAAAATGTCAATAAGAAAAAAATCGGCTAATAAAGCCGAGGGGATTCTTTGTGCCATGGAAAAGGAAAACAACAAATACCGAATCAATCCCCAGATGGGTCTTAATTTCTCGGGAGAGCTGATTGTTGATAACTTCGCAGGTGGTGGCGGTGCCAGCACTGGTATTGAAATGGCACTGGGCTGGCCGGTTGATATTGCCATCAACCACGATCCGGAAGCCATCGCAATGCATACCATTAACCACCCTCACACAAAACATTACTGTGAATCTGTCTGGAAGGTCGACCCGGTTAAAGCCTGCAATGGTAAACCGGTCGCACTTGCCTGGTTCTCCCCGGACTGCACCCACCACAGCAAGGCCCGGGGCGGAAAACCCAAAAGCAAACAGATTCGGGGCTTAGCCTGGGTCGCCGTTCGATGGGCAAAGCGGGTTAAGCCCAGAGTGATTATTCTGGAAAACGTTGAAGAGTTTCAGGACTGGGGGCCACTGCTGGAAAACAACCAGCCCTGCCCGATCCGCAAGGGTGACACCTTCAGGCACTTTGTCAGCCAGCTGCAATCCTATGGCTACAACGTGGAATGGAAAGAGCTGAGAGCCTGCGACTATGGCGCACCCACCATACGAAAGCGCCTGTTCCTGATTGCCCGTTGTGACGGTCAGCCCATTGTCTGGCCACCAGCAACTCACGGCCCGGGTACAGAGCAACCCTATCGAACCGCTGCAGAATGTATTGATTGGTCAATTCCATGCCCGAGCATCTTTGAAAGAAAAAGACCACTGGCAGAGAACACTCTGCGCCGGATTGCCAAAGGCATTCAGAAGTTTGTTATTGATAACCCGAAACCGTTCATTGTACCGATCGCTCATTACAATGGTCGTGATCTTGCCCACTCCATTGAGCAACCATTACGAACCATTACCGCCTCTCCAAAGGGTGGTGCCTTCTCTCTGGTGACAGCTTTTATCGCCAAGCATTACACAGGCGTCACCGGTTCAAGTCTGACCGAGCCACTTCATACCGTTACCAGCAAAGACCATAACGCACTGGTGACTGCACAACTGCAAAAGAGAAACAATCACTCAGACAAGGTACACGCCTTCCTGGTGAAATATTACGGCTCGGGTGATAACGCGGTATCCGTAGCAGAACCCATCCACACCATTACCACTAAAGAACGCTTCGGGCTGGTGACGGTGAAAGGCGAACTGTACCAGATCGTCGACATCGGCATGAGAATGCTTACTCCCCGGGAGCTGTATACCGCCAACGGTTTTCCGCTGGACTACATCATTGACCATGACGCGACAGGCAGACGATTAACAAAAACCAGTCAGGTGGCCCGGTGCGGAAATGCTGTACCGCCTTATTTCTCAAAGGCTTTAACCGAGGCAAATATAGTTAAGCCAGCCACCGAAATAGCAGCTTGATCTACTGATCCTATTGACTATAACTATAACGAATAATTACTGATTTCTTTTCGATAGCACACGCTGACGAGCCAGCTGTACAGCTTCGTTAGCAGGGGCAAGATTGATTAAATATGACGAGCTCTTAATGTTTTCTTGATAATCAGGTGAAATTCTATACCGAGCCCCTTTACCCCGACCTGATTTAATAGCAATACCTTTTTTCACAAGGGTATTAAGCTTGCCTGCACATGAGGGGATCAAACCGTGTTTGTCATTACTACAAAAAGACCTTCTTATGTCATCTGCGGTCAGCCACCGATCATTACCTGATATACCATAAGACCAGGTAATCAAAGTTCTTAAAATCTGTCGATATACAGTATCGTTTGGCCAAGGGCCATGGTCAGCTGTAGCACCAAACTCAAGTAGGTGTTCGTGATGCTCCCATACCGCCCGAAATTTGTTATACGAATCCCATTTACCAATAAAAAAGCCGTCCCCCTCTCCACTGCCTGAATACTTTTTAATCTTGGTTCGCGGTAATATTTCTGTGGACTTCACGCCAATCAATTGTGAAAACTCGCCCGAAGACTTCACGAACCCACTCCCTGTTTGGCTGTGTGTCTGCACTTTTGCCAAGCCACCAAACAACGTCAATACCTGCCTTCTTGTAGTCATTGGTTCTTTCCTCTAATTCTGCTGGGGTAATAGATGAAAACTGGACTTCATGAGCTTCGAGCCAACCATTAGGAAACTCGAACACTACATCTGCAATTCTTTTCACTTCATGGATCGGGTATTCAATGATTGGGGTTGTATTCAGGTAAGTTCCATACTCCTTACGAAGCTCCTGGGCAAGCAAGTCTTTAAAGTAGGGTGCAATTAAAAGTGTTCTATCCAGTGGCTTTCCAGTACTTATTCCAGTCACCATTAGCCCTTAAAGTTCTAAGGTTCAACATATCGTGAGCATGCTCTGGTTTCCACCATGCTCCGGGAAGTTTCAACCGGGTTTGAACAACAGAACGATTGGAGCTCTCTATTTCACCTGAACCGATAGGCAAATTGGCAGCTTCTGCCGCCTGATAATCAAATTGTCCGGGACGATTCCTGATATAGCGATGACACTCTTCCGATTTGTTGGCTTCCTTTCCAACCTTACCGTTACGATAAGGCTCAAGCTCTGCCAGAACTCTCTCTGACTCACCTGCTTTCATTCTTGTTTTTTGTTCATCAGTCCATTTTTTACGGGCTTTTTCATCTTTTCCAATGCACTCTTTAGCAGCATCTGCGATGTACTCACAAAGGTGATAGTAATCCACCAGAAAACTTCCCTGAGATGCGAATACGCGGTCTGCCTGGCTGGCAATCCACTTAGCCCCATCACTTACACAATGAATAGATGACTGCCGATTCAAACCTTGCTCAATAGCGCAACTCAACCACTGATCGCCTGCTTCACCGGGCTCTCCCATAACTACACGATGTCGCTTATCGCAACTTCCTTGTTCATAAACCAAGCAAAGCTTGGCCTCTTGCCAGTCAACTTTTCTGGCCTTGCGCTTGTCGCCTTCAGCTTCTTCATCAAAAAGAACCACTGGAATCATGCTGCCGTCCATTTCACCAATCAGCTGCTTGCCTTCTCCTACACATTCCTGACAATTTTTCAGGGAAGCTTTAGATTGCTCACTCATGCAGCGGGCGTGACCCAGGGTAATGGCTCGTACTGATGACTCAGGTACGATAACGCCATAATGCTCTTCCATTTTCTGTGAAGCTGTTGCAAAAGAACTGTCTGATGCAAAATCCACCAATCGCCGTTGTAACGGTAAAGAGTAGTCACGACAGTGGATATGGGCATTCTCGGAAAAAGGGCGTATACGATGCCCTGCAACGGTCAAGCATCGCTCACAGAGACGAACTTTGCCGTAAGTGGTCATCCAGTGGAGGTCTTTTTTTTAGTATTTGATTCAGAGTGAAGATCGTGGGCCTCTTCAAACTTTTGCTTCTCTTTATGGGCTCCCCAGTCCGTCAGAAGCTCATTCCCCAGTTCTTTAAGGTTTTCAATGACAGCTTCCTCTGCTTCATCAGCCCGGTCAAGATGACCGGACTTGGCTTCTACCAGACTGATCAATTCAGATACTCTTTTTTCAAGCTCTGGATGGGCAGCAAGTTTTTCCGCAAGGGTTTTGGAAGTAGACATGGAACGCATCGGGTGAAAAATGAA